>JBCBTK010000007.1:0-225017 GCA_039818725.1 Pseudomonadota bacterium | reverse complement strand
CTCAGACACAATTCGAAATCAAAGTTCCAAAGAATCAATGAGTCACTACGTGTCTGAATAGGTCGACTATCCACCACACGAGTGCCCACACATCTGTCTTCATCAAACTGTTAAAAAGCTGCTCCAAACGCTTGGCTGGAGCCAAATCCGCGGGGTGTGCCCGGCGGACGAGGCGCGCATTATACGCATGCGCCGAGTGCGCACAAGCACTTTGTGAAAAATAATTTCAGCCGCGTAGAGACGACCGACAAACGGTCTTCAGGAGACGTCAGAACCCCTGAGCAAAAGCGCAATTGGCCCGGACGCCGCATAGGCCAGAGACGCCATCAGCAGGACCTTGGGCGGGTCTACTGTCACCAGCGCAAAGGCAAGTACGACCAGGAAAATGGCCACGAAGGGAACCCGGCCGTGGAGATCGAGTCCTTTGAAACTGTGGTACGGCACCCGCGCCACCATAAGCACCGCTACGATGGCGGTCAGCGCCGCAGATGCGATAGCAACTTCGGCAGGCAGAGCTGCGCCAACCCAGCCCTGCTCCTGACAAACCCAAATCATGCAGGCGAGGATGCATGCGGCCGCGGGACTAGCCAGGCCCATAAAGTAGTTGGGGTCCCCCACGCCGACCTGGGTGTTGAAGCGCGCTAGGCGCAGCGCGGTACAGGCCACATACACGAATGCGGCGCTCCAGCCCACCTGGCCCAGGTCACCCAGGGCCCAGCTGAACATCACCAGCGCGGGAGCCACGCCAAAGGACACCATATCAGCGAGGCTGTCGTACTCCGCCCCAAACTTGCTGGACGTGTTGGTCAGGCGTGCGACCCTGCCGTCGAGCCCGTCAAAGACAAGAGCGAAGAGAATAGCGATCGGCGCCGTGGAGTAGTCGCCGTGCATGGCGGCGACGACGGCATAGAAGCCGCAGAACAACGCGCCGGTCGTAAAGAGATTGGGAAGCAGGTATACGCCGCGGCGCTTGACCGTTCGTCCGCCCTCCGACACCTCTTCTTCATGATCGTCGATGAGGCTGTCGATGTTGCTCGCGGCCTCTGTGATGTTCGACAGCGTGCGCTGCCCTAGGCTGGCATCGTCTGTTGTAGGCTTCGCTGAGCTTTGCTCCGGCGCAGCGCCATCGACACGGTCCACGGTATCAACGCCCGCCGCCGGGGTCTTGAGAGCGTCACCCTTGGCAGGGGCTTCGGAGGCGAGATGAGGCGTTAGATCGCCCTGATCGTCGCCTCCCCGGCTACTGATGTCCTCGTCTTTACCCATTCGCTGTGTCCGATGACTGCACTCTTCGGGGCACATGCACATGCTCCCGCAACCAATCCATGCAAGCCCACCGGGGCCCGCTCGGTAGCGCGATTATCCCTCGACGGGCGATCGAATGCATATAGCGGCTACGGCGATTGGATCGTCACGGTATCGACGGCATTCGCAGCCTCAGCGGCAAGGGACGTTAGCGAGAGCGTAATCGAGGTGGAAAGAAAAACGGCGTGCCGGTAGCCCGACACGCCGTTTCAACGTTCACCGTTCGCGGCTCGGCGCCGCGAGTTCATACCTCAGGCGAACTGCGACATCACTTTGGGAAGCGCGTCGACGTACATTTGTACGTGCTCGAGCTTACCCATGCTCACGCGAGACCAGTGGGTATAGTCGCGATAGATTCCACGAATCAGCACCTTTTCCTTCTCCATCGCCTCGCGGAACTCCTGCGCGTTGATATCGCCGAGGTCAGCGAAGATGAAGTTGGTCTGCGAAGGCAGACCCGTGAGGCCGTTTTCCTTGAGTGCCGAGTACACCATCTCGCGGCCCTCGCGGATCTTGGAGCGCGACATGTTCATGAATTCCTCGTCTTCGTAGCTGGCAATCGCCGCAGCGAGACCGGCCTGGTTCAGGCCATAACCGCCGATACCGTACTTGCCCATGCTTTCGATCTTCTCCGGAGCCGCGATGATGTAGCCGATGCGCATTCCGGCAAGGCCGTAGATCTTGGAGAAGGTCCGGGCAATGATGACGTCGTGGCCTTCGCGAACGAGTCCCACCATCGTGTTGGCTTCCGGCGCGTCAGTGACCTCGTTGTAAGCCTCATCGACAAGCACCGTCGCCTTCTTCGAAGCTTTTACGCAGAAAGCCTTCAGCGCAACAGGGTCGATGAGCACGCCAGTCGGGTTGTTCGGGTTGACCACCTGAACCATGGAGATGGAGTCGTCGATCGCCGCATACATGGCGTCGAGATCGATATCGAGTGTCGGGTGCTTTGGAAGGCGAACAATCTCGGCGATGCCCTGGCGTTCGACGGACTTGGAGGTCGTGTCCCAGAACAGATCCGGTCCGAGGATGTTGCCTTCCTGCCCCGCATCGACGGCCGCAGCGGCCAGCGCGCCACTGGAACCGCTGCTGAGGAGCACTGACTCAGGCTCAACGCCGTTGCGTTCCGCAATCATCGCGCGGAGCGCCCGGGCCGTTTCACCCGCGTAGTAAGCCCCGCTGGCGCTCGCTTCCTGAATAGCGGCAAGAGCGGCCTCGCTCGGGCCATAGGGGTTTTCGTTCGCGTTGAGCTTTGCGATACCCGGTGCCGGACCGTACATGGGCTTGAGGCGGGTCATCTTCATCTGCTGCTCGGCCCAGCTCACACCAGAGCGCAGCGCGGATGTGGCCGCCGCTACACCCGCAGCGCCGAACAAGAATCCCCTACGGTTTAGATCTATGGTCATACTGACTCGCCTCCTTATGCTGCGATTCGCTGCTGTGTATGCAAAGTTTCGGAGAGCCACACCGCGAGCCGCCCGAATGACTGAAACTGCGTCCTACTATAGACAAACCACGACGTATGTCATGCCTTTATAAACATCGAGATCGACACGATCACGAGGTAAATTCCGAATATCTGCTTGAGCTGATCACCGTCGAGGCTGTGCGCGAGCCGGGCCCCGATCGGTGCCGTGAATACTGAAAACAGGGCAATGGCCGCGAGCGCCGGTAGATTGATGTAGCCCACGGACCCCACGGGGAGATTTTCGGCGCCGAGTCCCATTACCAGGAAGCCGATCATACCGGGCACGCCAATCAGGAAACCGATACCGGAGGCTGTCGCGACAGCCTGATGAATTGGCCGGTTACACAGCACCATGGTCAGCACCATCACCGTGCCGCCGCCGATACCGAGCAGCGCCGAGAACCCACCCAGCCCACTGGCGAGGGCCGCCTTGCCCGGACCGGTCGGCATAGACAGTTTGCCTTTGTAGCGATCAAACATGTGCGGAAAGAGGAAGTACACGGAGTAGACGAGCACGCCTACGGCAAAGACCAGAATGAGGCGTTCGCTATCCGTCATGGAGGCGACCCAGATGCCGACCCCGACGCCAAGAATCACCCACACAGACCAGTCCCGAAGGAGTGTGAAATCGACCGCTCCGCGCTTACTGTGCGCATGAACGGAGCGTGCCGAGGAGATAACGATGGTTGCCAGGGACGTACCGACGGCGACCATCATGAGGTCTTCGGTCTGGTCGGTGAGGAAAGGAAAGACGGCCAACAAAGCTGGCACCACCACAAAACCGCCGCCGACCCCGAAGAGTCCGGAGGTGATTCCCGCGATGACTCCCGCACCGCTCAGTAGTCCCAGAAAAAGCAGCATGTCGTGGAGCGCCACCTCGCAGAGTCCTCGTCAAAAAAGCCAATGGCCCAGGCGCGGTGAAGACGGAATTCCGCCTCCGGCCAGTCCGCGCGCGACCGGGGTTTGAACTGCCAGGGCAGCATGAGCACGGCGCGCAGGTACCACGGGCTTCGCCCGCCGTGTGTGCAAGAATCCAGCCAATACGGTGCGGGCTATAATCGTGAACAACGACACAGCCTTTGCACCACGATGAACCCAGGTGCAGACGCAATTGATGGAGTGGCCGACGGCCAGAACGACCGCGTCCCTGGGCGGCTCAACGGTTGTTCGAAGCGCCACATCAGCACAGACTTGGTGCACGACAGCACCAAAATACTGCACTCTCCCGTCGTCGCCATCGACGACGGGGAGCTGTAAACACGGGATCACGTACTGCTTTCCAGCCCTGCCGGTACCCCGGATTCATCATCGCTCAGACGCTTCATCTCCCGGGAGATAGCTTCGGGAGAGCCGGTGCGACGCGCGAGCACGCGATACACCGCAGGAACCAGATAGAGGGTGAATAGGGTCGCTATGCTGACGCCCGAGAGCACTACGATACCCAGCACATTGCGGCTGGCGGCTCCCGGGCCACTCATCATCACGAGCGGGGTCGCCCCTACCAGGGTTGAAATCGTTGTCATAAGCACGGGACGCAGACGCAGCACCGAGGCCTTTACGATCGCCTCATCAAAACTTTCACCCTCGTCGCGCACCTGGTTGATGAACTCCACGAGCAGAATCCCGTTCTTCGTCGCGATGCCGATCAACATGAGCAAACCGATCTGGCTGAACAGGTTGAAGGTCTGCCCCATGACGGTCAGCCCGAGCAAGCCGCCGACCAGGGCCATGGGCACCGTCACCATGATGACCAGGGGATGCACAAAGCTTTCGAACTGCGCCGCCATGACGAGAAACAGCACCAACAGCGCCAGAACAAAGGCAAAGGCGATGGTATTCGACGACTCCTTGTAATCCAGCGATTCGCCGCTGTAGGCCACCTTCGCAGTCACGGGCAGCTCGCGTTCGACCACGGACTCGAGGAAAGCCAGCGCGTCACCGAGCGAAACGCCGTCGGCCATGCTTGCGCTGATCTTCACCGAACGGAGGCGATTGAAGCGGTTGAGATTGGCAATGCCGGCACGGTTTTCCGTTCGCAGCAGATTGGAAAGTTGCACGAGCTGCCCGTTGGTGCCGCGCACCTGAACGTTCTCGATATCCGTGGGTGTGACGCGCTGATCCTCCTCAAGCTGCACGATCACGCTGTATTCCTCGCCATCGGCCGTGTAGGTCGTTACCTCCTGCTCAGTCATCAGCGCCTGCAGCGCCTCGGCCACCTCTCGCGTCGACACGCCAAGCGCGGCAGCGCGCGTGGTGTCTATGGTGACGTGGACCTGCTGCTGCGTTTCCTTGAGATCGGAAATCAGCATGCCGAAAAGTCCACTCTTGCGCGCCTCGTTCATTACCACATCGCGCCACGCCGCCAGGCGATCGTAATCCGGACCCTGGAGCACAAACTCGACAGGTGTGTTGGGACCGCGCTGCCCAAGTCCCCGGGGAAGGAAGGCCATGATGCGAACGCCGGGGATATCACGCCATTCCCGAAGCAGCATGTCGCGCAGATCGAAGGCGCTGTAGTCTCGCTGGTCGTAGGGGACCATGGACACTTTGGTGAAGGCCTGGGTCGTTGACGTGGAATTCCGGAAAGGCGATACGAAAAGCACGCGGTCGAGCGTACCCTCCTGCTCGAGCTTCAGCAGCGGCGGCTGAAGGATCTCGATAAGCTGGCGCATGCTGCGTACGTTCGTGCCCTCGGGCGCCGTGGCCATCGCCATGACCGTGTCCTGATCTTCCTGCGGCACGTACTCACGCTGCAGTCCGTTCAGCAATGGCACCAGCGACGCTATAGCCAGGGCCACGAAGGGAAGTGCAACCCAGGCATGCGGCAGCATCCAGCGAAGGCTGCGCTCGTAGCCGCTGCGGAGCCCGGCAAGCAACGCATCCATGGTCCGCATCAACAGGCTACGCCGCTCAGTCTTGTGCAGCAGCTTGCTGCACATCATGGGCACAAGCGACAGCGCCATCACTGAAGATATGACAACCGAGAAGGAGATCGTCGTCGCCAGCTCAATGAACAGCCTGGCCGTCGCGTCCTGCAGAAACAAAACGGGACTGAACACCGCCAGCAGCACCGCCGTGGTGGCGATCACGGCGAACCCCACCTGCTGAGCACCGCGCGAAGCGGCGAGGAGCGGAGGCTCTCCATCTTCGATACGGCGATAAATATTCTCAAGGACAACAATGGCGTCGTCGACGACGAGACCGATCGCCAGCACCATCGCCAGCAGCGTGATGAGATTGATCGAGAAGCCAAACACCTGCAGCGCGATGATTCCGCCAAACAGAGAAATCGGAATACAGACCACCGGGATCAGGGTCGCGCGCAGCGTGCCCAGGAACAGCAGAATTACAAAGGACACAAGCGCGATTGTCATCGTAATTGCCGCGTACACACCGTTGATTGCCGACCGAATGAACGCGGAGGCATCACCGGAAGCGGCGATCCCCATGCCCTCCGGAAGGTCGCGCCGGATGGAATCGAGCTCCTTCTTAACGGCGTCGAGAACTTCCACGGTGTTGGCGTTGGACTGCTTGATGACACCCATGGACATGCTGTCGCGGCCGTTGGTCACAAAGATCCTGCGGTTCGAGGCCGCCGCCTCTTCAACCCGGGCGACCTCACCCAGACGCAGCAGGTGACCATCGGGCCCACGCCCGATCACGAGCTCGCTGAACTCCTGCGCCGTGCGATAGGAGCGGGCCACCCGTACCGGGAACTCGAATTCGGTGGACTCGAGGCGGCCGGCCGGCAGCTCGAGATTTTCACTGCGTAAGGCATCCGTTATATCGCTAACGGCCAGCTGCCGTGCACTGAGCTTGTCGCGATCGATCCAAATACGCATGGAGCGCTCGGCACCCCCGAACATGGAAACGGATGCGACGCCGGGCAGGACAGCGAGACGGTCGACCAGGTAGCGCTCGGCGTAGTCGTTGATCTCCATCGAGCTCAGGTTGCTCGCCTCGAGACTGATGTAGATCAGGGCCTCGGCCTCGGCATCCGCCTTGGTGACCTGCGGGCGCTCCGCCTCGTCTGGCAGTCTCCGGGACGCACGGGAGACCCGGTCCCGGATATCGTTCGCCGCGGCATCGATATCGCGGTCCAGCTCGAATTCGATAGTGATCGACGAGCGCCCGTCGCTGCTGCTTGAACGAATCGTACGGATGCCCTCGATGCCCCCGATCTCGTCTTCCAGGGGTTGAGTGATGCGCTTCTCCACCACGTCGGCCGCGGCGCCGTCATAGAGCGTTTCAACCGATACCTGCGGCGGAGAGATATCGGGATATTCGCGGGTGGACAGCTGCACAAAGGCCATAAGCCCAAAGCTGATCAGCAGCAGCGCCATCACGGACGCAAAAACGGGTCTACGCACAGAGAGATCTGGAAGCAGCATGGTGTCTAGTCTCCCACTGTGGATTCGGAACTATCGACTTCCCGGACGGACGCGCCGGGACGCAGCAGCATCTGGCCGTTCACGACGACCCGTTCCCCGGGTTCGACGCCGCTGCGTAAAACAATCTGACCCGGCATGCGGCGACCCAGGGTTACCTCGGTGCGGCGTGCGATCGCACCATCGTCAATCACGAAAACAGCGCTGCGATCGCCGACCTGAATCAGCGCCCGCTCAGGCACCACGATACCCGGCTCCTCCTCAAGCGCGAGGGCAACGTTGATGAGCATGCCCGGGCGCAGGCGATTGTCGTCGTTGCCCAATAGCGCACGCACCTGGAATGCGCGACTCACCGGATCGACGCGGCTGCTGATGCGAGTCACCTTCCCGGCAAACTCCAGTCCGGGCCAGGCGACGCTGCTGCCGCGGATCGTATCGCCGATGGACACCTCGGCGAGAAACAGCTCCGGGAGGCTGAAGTCGAGTTTCAGGGGGTCGATTGCATCCAGCTCGGCGATGATGGTGCCGGGCGTGAGGAGCGCCCCCACGCTGATCCGGCGAAAGCCGAGAACGCCGGAGAACGGTGCCACGATACGGCGATCCGCCAGGCGGCTGCGAATCGCGTCGAGCTGGGCGGCGCTGGCATCAACTCGCGCGGAAGCCACGTCGATTTCCGCGGCCGTTGCGATTTCCTGTCCCAGGGTAACGAGACGCTCAAGCTGCAGCTCAGCCTCGCGCAGGTTAGCCTCGGCCTCGCTCAGTAGGGCGAGCTGTTCGGCATCCATGAGTTCGGCCAGCACCTGTCCCGACTCAACGAGCTCGCCGCCTTCGAAGTGCACCGCACTGACCTGTTCCGTTACCTTCGCAGTCAGCGTTACCGACTCATCGCCGTAGAGCGTGCCCACGGATTCGACGCGTCGGGTCACGGGCTGTATGCGCGCTTCGATCGTCTCCACGAGCACCGGCCCCGGCGCGCCTCGAGCGCTCACCTCTGCTGCGTCTTCGCTGCCACAGGCCACGAGAGTCGAAGCCAGGCTACCAAGCAGAACCAAAGGGAACAGCCGTTGCACGCCGCGTTACCTCGAATGTCATTCAGATGGAGCCCGGGACGAGCCGGGCGAGGCCGCCGATTGTACTCTTATCGAGCTGGATTTTGCGCTTTCAGTCCTTTGACTTTGGACTATGTGGCTCGCGGAAGGTCTCGATAGCGCTTCCTTGAAAGCGACTTCAGGGGACCTAAAAAAAGGGCGCCTGACGGCGCCCTCCAATCGTTTCGCGACCCGACGAGCGGGCCTCGAGTGACTTCAGAAGCTGTACTGCAGACGACCGTAGTAGTAACCGCCCTGCCAGGGAACGATCGTGCCGGAGTCGTAGAGGCGACCACAGCACTGGTCGCGCTGGCCGATCTCTTCGTTCAGCTCATCGGGGAACTCGTCAAAGATGTTCCGACCACCGACCGTCAAACGCAGCGCGTCCGTGATCTGGTAGGAACCTTCGAGATCGACAAACCACGTGGAACCGAACGTCTGAGAACCCAGCAGCGGACCGCCGTTGCCGTCTTCCTGCGAGTTCTCCCACTCACCGAAGAAGCTCACGCGCGCCAGCATGGAGAAATCTCCGACCTGATGCGTGCCCGTCGCGATGAAGCGATGGTTGGGAATGCCGTTCTCGAAGTCGAACTGGTCTTCGTTATCGAGGAATCCGGTCGGATCCGACTCGATGCTCACGTCGTTGTAGTTGTACGCAAGCTGCAGATTCGACGTCTGGCCGTTGCTCCACTCAAGTGCGTAGGTGGCAACGATATCGAGGCCAACGTTGCGCGTATCGAGGGCATTGGTGATCCAGCGGACCTGACCGATCGTTTCAGCGCCGGGTACGCCAGCGGCCTGGAGCGCCAGGAAGTTATCGTAGGCGTCGCCGGCCGTCGGATCCGTCGATACATCGCGACCGGATACGAAGCGCGTACGATCATCGATGTCGATCAGATAGCCGTCGATGGTCAACGTGAGATTGTCGAACGACGCCGTCAGACCCAGCGTAAAGCTCGTTGACGTCTCGGCGTCCAGTTCCTCGGCGCCGAGGGCCTGCGCCACGGGACCGCCAGGCGGGAACGTACCGGAGGCAATCGGGACGCCGAAGGGCAGAATCGTTGCCACGTTGATCGTACCCTGCTGACCCGGCGTCGGAGCGCGGAAGCCCGTGCCCACAGAGCCGCGGACGGCATAGGTATCGTTCAGACGGTACAGACCGGCGACTTTCCACACCAGCTCGTTGCCGAAGTCAGAGTAGTCCTCGAAGCGCACCGCACCCTGCAGGAACAGGCTATCGGTCACGTCCGCACTGACATCCGCATAGAACGCGTAGGAATCACGCGTGAAGTCGCCCGCGAAGTCGGGGCTGTAGCCCGGGAAGCCGTTGGAGCCTACCGGGAAGGCGCGGAACGCCGGATCGCTGGAATTGCTGCAATCGAGGTCAGAGCCATTTGCGATGACGGCGGCGCCTGCATCAGTCGGCATGCCGCCAGGCTCAGTACAGAAACCGAAGGGATCGCTGACAGCCCAGGGGCCCACGTCGTAGGACGCGACATCGGAGCTTTCCTCCACGATGTACTCCTCATCCATGTAGGACGCACCGAGGGCGAGGACCAGCGGCGAGGAGAAGCCCAGGTCGTATTCCTTGCTCACATCAACCTGGAACTGGATCTCCTCATTGGAGAGCAGACCGGGATTGAAGCTAGTGGGGGACTCCGGTCCGAGGGACGGGTTGTAGGTGTTGAACAACGTGTAGTCGATCTCACTGTAGCCATAGCGCCCGCTCACGTCCCAGTTCCAATCACCGGCCACGCCACGCAGGCCGAGCAGAGCCGAGTAATCCGTCACTTCGCCCTCAAAGCGCGGCGTGAAGCCCGCGGGGAAAGAGGGTCCGGGACCGTCGAAGTTTGTGGCCGCGTTCCAGCGGCTGCCGTCCTGCAGACGGCGATCGCTCAGGACCGAGTTGCCCGGGAAGCGATAGAAGAAGCTGCCGTCACCTTCGGATTGGGAGTAGTTACCGAAGGAGTACAGTTCCATGTCGTTGCCGAGATCGATGCCCGCGTTGTAGAAGAAACGCAGCGCTTCGAGGTTCGGCTGACCCCAGGGGATCACGTTGTCACCCTCTACCGAAGCGTTCGGCAGCGCGGCCTGGTACTCGGGAGAGTTGACGATCGTGGCATCGGACGGGCCAGCGTTCGGGCCGGTATAGGGCCCGCTGCCAATGTTGTTCGGGTTACCGGGGCTCGTATCCGGGTCCGGAATACAGAAGCTGCCCGTGCAGTACTGACGGGCGCGCTCTGTAAACTCAATATCGTTGTACTCACCGGAGATATTCAGGAAGCCGTTCTCACCGAGGGGCAGACCAAGGTTACCCTGCACCGTGGTCTGGAAACCGTCACCTTCATACTGCTGTCCGGTGTCGACCGAGATGCTTCCGCCTTCCGCCGCGTCTTTAAGGTTGAAGTTGATTACGCCGGCGATGGCGTCGGAACCGTACTGCGAGGACGCACCGTCGCGAAGTACTTCCACACTTCCGATGGCGATGGACGGAATGGTTGCGACGTCAGGACCCTGCGTACCGTCACCACCGAGCTGCACGAGCGAGGTGCGGTGGCGGCGCTTACCGTTTACGAGGACCAGAGTGTGGTGCGTGGGCAGACCGCGCAGCGTAGCCGGACGGATAAACGTCAAACCGTCCGCAACCGGTACACGGCTGACGCCATAAGACGGAATGAGAGACTGCAGAACGTCCGTCGTGTCCTGGAACGAGGAGGCTTCTATCTGCTCGGCGTTGAATACATCCACAGCCACGGGTGAATCGACGGCGGAACGCGGCTTGCCGCGAAGGCCCGTAATTACGACTTCTTCAAGTTCCCCTGCGCCTTGCGCCATAACGACCGGAGCCGTTGTGGCCGCCGCGCCCGCGGCGAGAATCGCCGCGGCCAGAGGCAAGCGCTTGAATCGAGTCTGCATAGTGAGTTACTCCCTAGAGTTGCTTGAGCTGACGACCTTGGCCAGCCACTGTTGCTTTGTTCCCCTGTTGTTGCGCCCTGGAATCAGAGCTCGCGGCCGGGGCCGCCAAGCTCTTGTGATTCCGCACCTGACGTCGTGCCGGGTGACGGGGTCGCACCGACCGGTTTCTACCGGCTGCTCCACTCCTGGTGTCACGGCGCTCACGGTTGCAAGTCTCATGCCGCTGGTCGAAAACCCCTACAACCATGGGCCTTGCAAGCACAACGACCGAGCGCTGCAACGGCAGTCGCGGTGTCAGAGCACAAGAATGCACCACGATAAAGCACAGCTAGCGCATACAGGTGCGCTGATGAAGCGCACAGCCAGTAGGGTTATATACATAGCGCGATTGGTATCGCGGCTAAAATGTGAATTTGTCACAAAACTGCGCAGATACTGGGCCCGCCGAGGGAGGGCGCCAACCCGTAAACAAAGAAAAACCACCTGCGGCACGGAGGCCGAGGTGGTCTCAGGACGGGCAAGCTGCACCACCGCGCTTCGCTCTACGAGAGCTCCGCACCACGGCGATGCATGTTCTGAGCGACGCTCAGCGGGCGGCGATAACCTCAATTTCGATGAAGGCTCCGCGGGCCAGACCGGCGATCTGGATGGCAGCGCGGGCGGGTAGATGCGGCTGCTCCTCGGTGCCGAAGAACTGCGAATACGCACGCATGAAACCGGCGAAATCCATCTTGCCGTCCATCTCCGGGTCACCCACGAGATACACGTTCATCTTGATGATGTTGCCAAGGCCCATGCCCTTGGCCTTCAGCGACGCTTCGAACTGCTGCAGCACGCTCATGGTCTGGGTGTAGGTGTCGCCAAGGAACGCCCGCGTGCCGGGATCCGCATCGGGATCCGCCGGTCTCGGCAGCAGTCCGCTGTGGAAGGTCAGCTCGGTCCCGGCCGGTACCGTGACCGCCTGCGCAATAGGGAACGTTGATCCGCCGGGTAACGGATAGCGTGTGACGTCGTGGGCGAGCACCGACGTCGACGCGGCGGCAAGGGCCAGGGCGGGCAGAACGCCTGCGGCGTTGGCTTTTCTTTGCATTGGATCAGACTCCTCGGCTTTGCTTGTTGACGCGACGACGGGTCTTGCCGTCGCGGATTGCTGCATATAAGCCACCACATCGTACACCGCCTGATCGTCCGGGAGTTGCATTGCGGCGGAGCGCATGGCGGCGCCGAGGCCCGGACCGCTACCGCGCGCGCCGCGCCGGTAGTCTCCAAGCGCCTTGACCAGATACCAGTCGCTCTGCCCTGCGAGGGCCGGCGCGGCCAGGGCTTCATTACCCAAGCCGTCGGCGCCGTGACAAGCGGCACAGGATTGGTAAAGTCCGGCTCCACGCGCTGTGTCGCCATCGACCGTCGCGTCGTTTTCCACAAGCGCATAGGACTCCACGAAGTCGACCGCGGCGTCGATCGCATCTTCATTAGGAAGCCTGCGGGCCGCGCTGGCCATGGAGCTTCCCAGATGATCGCCGTCAACCGCGCCCATGCCGACGGCAGCACCGCGCAGGCCGTCGTGGAATGCGCTCAGCTGGGCTTTGAGGTACCAGCCCGACAGGCCAGTGAGATTGGGACCGCCAATGACCTTGTTGCCTCCGAAGTCAGTGCCGTGACAGACCAGGCAATAGCCGAACTGTTCCGTGTCGGGCGCGGCCTGAACCTGGACCACACCCAGCAGCATCAGCAGACCGGGGATCAGCCCGCGACGCACGGTACGGGGGATTGAAAGGAGCGGCTTAAGCATTGGCGCGCACCAGGGTATTGAGCGTATTGAGAGCGGCATGCGCCGAGCCGACGGCACCTTCCTGCCAGCCCGAGTGGTGACTGGTCTGGTCGCCCATCATGATGTGGCGGCCAAAGGGGGTTTTCAGCGTCGTCAGCGTTTCTTCGCTCTCCTGCCCGGCCACGTGGGACGCACAGCCAAGCATGTGGTTCATATTCCACCACGCCACGCTGGCGCTCTTCTCAAGGTACTCGCCGTAGCCGGGGTGAAGCTTCTCACCTTGCTCAATGGCCTCGCGGGTACGTTCTTCGTGGGTCATGTGGGTGAAACGCAGGGCGTGATCGCGACCGAAAACGTAGGCGCCGACCACTACGCCCTTCTGACCGTGCAGACTCCCCGACGGGTACAGCAGTTGCTGGATCGGATCGGTCGTCCAGGAAATTCCGCCGTAGATCAGGTCGCGCTCCCAGAATCGCTCCCGAGCCTGGAAAGCCACCTTGATTAAGTGACCTCGGGGCAGTTCCTCGAGGGCATCGACATAGCTCTGGGGGAAGTTGTTCTCTATTCCCGTCAGGATCGGTCCGGGAATACAGTTCAGGCAGTAGTCCGCTGTCGCGGTGTGTTCCACGCCACCGTGGGCATAGCGCACGGTGACCGCATCGGTACCGACGTTGATACCCGTCACCTGGGCGCGGTAACGAATGCGCCCTTCGAGTCGGCCTTCGAGGGCGCGGATAATGGCATCGTTGCCGCCGACCATCTGCATGAGCGGCGCCATCATCGTTTCTGCCTCGGAAAAGTTCATGGCGATGCGCCAGATGTTACCCGAAAGCATCTCGGGGAAATCGAGCGTCTCCTTTTTGATGCCCGGCGCCATGACACCACCGCTGGCGTAGCCGGCACGGGAGGATCCCTTGTAGCTGTCAGCGGCATCGAGATCACCAAAGCGGCGCAGGAAGTCGCGCAGGCGTTCCGCATCGCCGTCGGTCATGGGTTGGTCGAGATCCTGGGGGCGAAGATTCTTGGTCATCATCTCGGCCATGAATCCGCGCGCGTCGGTCACGTACTCACGCATACGTACGCGTCGGTCCGCGGGCAGGGCCGGATCGTGCACCCAAGCCTGGCCGTTGTAATTGACGAATACTTCCAACGGCACGCCGAGCTCCCGGCAATAGCCAAGGATGCGCTGGTGCTGAGTCGGGATGCGGGCAGGGCCGGCGTTGAAATACAAGTCCGGACTCGAGTCGAAATCACAAACCTGACGATTGCCGATTTCATCGATCAGCGTCCCGCTCCGAACAGTGAAGTTCCTTCCGCCGACACGGTGCGATGCCTCAAGGACTTCGACCACAAAGCCCCGGCGACGTAGCTCGTAGGCCGCGACAAGACCGGAAAGGCCACCCCCGAGAACAAGAACCTTGAGCGGTCGCGGAGCGTCGCCCAGCTGCCAGTCGGCGGCACTCGCCGTTTGCGGCATGAGACCCATGCCCAGCAGACCGTTGTAGACCGCCGCCGAGCCACCGGCGGCGGACATGCGAAGAAGAAACTGGCGTCGGGATAGCTTGCTCACAGTGTCAGCTCCCCGCAACGCGCCGATGAATACCGGGTGCGCACAGGCAGCGCCACCGGTGATTTCCTTTGCTTCGCCACTTCCCTTCCCCTCTGCCTTGTCATCATTTTTGCTTGTGCGTATTGGTCGACTTATCCAGCGGCCCGCAGTCATTGCCTCAAGCGGCCCGCCGTAAAGCGCTCTGCGAACACGAGCGACCGGGACCGCTTCCTTGTGTCCACTTCAAAGACCGTTCCCGGTAGCGTCGGCTTCGCGCCAATCCAGTGATCGGGGCCGGGCAACATGCCCTAAAACCGGGCATCACCACCCAACCCAGATCAATTTAGCCGTGATTGCCGCCGTGATCTCAAGAACCGTGCCCGAAACCGGACACCAGTGTTAACCGATCTCGTGTCTCACTGCCACACGTTCCGTAAAGCCTGCCACGACCGGGTCGTCGATACGACCCGATCGCGCGCACAACCCGATCTCGAGTCCGGGCAGGCCGGGCAGCTGACGCAGGGCCAGGGACGAACTCAGGGCGCCAGCCTCAACCACGAGGCGCGGCACGATGCCAACGCCGAGTCCCAGGGAAGCCATGGCGGCGATCGCCTCATGACCGGCCACTCGCGCGTAAACGATCGGCTCGGCAGCAAAGGTGTCCCCGAGCCAGGCGTCGGTGAGAAGCCTTGTTTCACCGCGTTCAGGCAGAACCCAGGCCTCGGCGCTCAGTCTTTCGATCAGCTCGGAGTCTCCGAGGGAGGCCAGTTCCTCGAGGCCGCCCGCTGCCTGTTGCGGCAGACAGATTTCCAGGCTGGTACGGGCGACAGCTCGAAACAGAACAGAATCGGGAAGTGCCGCGGGTCGCACGATCATGGCAACGTCAGCGTCACCCTGGCGCACCCGCTCGAGACCATCGGCCGGATCGCCAGTCTGTAGGCGCACGTCCACCGCCGGAAACGCTTCCCGATAGCTGCGCAGCAGGGGGCTGAGGAGCTGGTAACTCGCGGTAACGGAGCAGTAGATCCGCAGCTCCCCCGCCAGGGAGCCGCTTTCCTGGAGACTGTGCCGCAGGGCCCGCCACTCGGCTGTCACCCGCTCGGCATAGGGACGGAGACGCCGCGCGGCGGTGGTCGGGCGCATGCCGCGCCGGTCCCGGTCAAAGAGACGCTGGCCCAGCTCATCTTCCAGTCGGGCGATGGAGCGGCTCACGGCGGATACGCTCATGTGCATCTCCACCGCGGTTCGTGAAAAGCTCAGCGTCCGGGCAACAACGAGAAAGACCTGCAGCGATTTCTGGTCCATGCGACGCCCACCATGTTCGCGTTAATCGCAAAACAGTATTGTTTATTTCGCGTTTTACGCAATAGTTACACCATCCTACAATCCGCGCCTGCAACGGTGTTTCGGAGACAGACCCATGGGCCAGAACTACTTCAATACTCTTCCCCTGCGACTTCAGCTAGATCAACTCGGCAAGTGCCGTTTTATGGAGAGCCATGAGTTCGCCGATGGCGTTGCCCGGCTCCAGGGCCAGAAAATCGTCATCGTCGGCTGCGGTTCTCAGGGCCTGAACCAGGGCCTGAACCTGCGCGACAGCGGCCTGGACGTGTCCTACGCGCTTCGCGCCGCCGCGATCGAGGAACAGCGCCAGTCTTGGAAGAACGCGACCGAGAACGGCTTCGCGGTCGGCACCTATGAAGAGCTCATTCCCCAGGCGGATGTCGTGATGAACCTGACGCCCGACAAGCAGCACTCAAGCGTCGTCGCCGCCGTGATGCCCCTCATGAAACAGGGTGCCTGCCTCGATTACGCGCACGGATTCAATCTGGTGGAAGAAGGCATGCAGATCCGCGAAGACATCACCGTGGTCATGATGTGTCCGAAATGCCCGGGCACGGAGGTCCGGGAGGAATACAAGCGCGGCTTTGGTGTACCGACGCTGATCGCCGTACATACGGAAAACGATCCGAACGGCGACGGTCTCGAAATTGCGAAGGCCCTGGCGGTGGGCACGGGCGGCGATCGTGCCGGTGTTCTCGAATCGTCTCCCATCGCCGAGGTGAAGTCCGACCTGATGGGAGAGCAGACCATCCTCTGCGGCATGCTTCAGACCGGCGCGATCCTGTCTTTCGACAAGATGGTCGAAAAAGGTGTCGATCCGGGCTATGCGTCAAAGTTGATCCAGTATGGCTGGGAAACGGTGACCGAGGCGCTCAAGCACGGCGGCATCACGAACATGATGGACCGGCTGAGCAATCCGGCGAAGCTGCGCGCGTACTACCTGGCTGAGGAACTCAAAACCCTCATGCGCCCGCTGTACGAGAAGCATCAGGACGACATCATGAGCGGAGAGTTCTCGCGCACCATGATGGAAGACTGGGCCGCCGGAGATGCAAACCTGCTGGCCTGGCGAGCCGCCACGCAGGACACGGCCTTTGAGAAAACGCCGAGCACCGACGAAGAGATTCCCGAACAGGACTACTTCGATCGCGGCGTTCTTCTGATCGCCATGTGCAAGGCAGGCGTCGAGCTGGCCTTTGAAGTCATGGTTTCCGCCGGCATAAAGGAAGAGTCCGCGTACTACGAATCACTCCACGAAACGCCGCTGATCGCCAACACCATTGCGCGCAAGAAACTCTACGAGATGAATGTCGTGATCTCGGATACGGCGGAATACGGCTGCTATCTGTTCGATCACGCCTGCCGACCGCTGCTGGCGGACTTCATGGCGGATATCGAGACGGACGTGATCGGCGTTGGCCTCGGCAGCGACACGACCGTGGACAACCAGGAACTCATCCGGGTCAACGAGGCCATTCGCTCTCACCCCGTTGAGAAGATCGGAACGACTCTGCGCGGCTACATGACCGCGATGAAGAGCATCGCCTGACCTCTGGAGCGGCGGGCGTCGCACGCGTGGGTCGCGGTGAAAAAGCGACCTTCATCGTGAACCCGCGACAGGCAAGCGACGCGACCTCAACCGGCTTCAGCTAGTCCTGGCCCGCCGGCACCGGCCATCGGAAGCTCAAGGGCCACGCGGAGCCCGCGTTCGTTGTTCCGCAGTTCGATCGTTCCACCGTGCTGGACAACAATCTGCTGAGCGATCGCCAGGCCCAGGCCGTTTCCGCCGGTTGCTCGACTTCGCGAGCTTTCGCCTCGCTCGAAGGGCTCAAAGACCGCCTGCTCCATCGCCGGATCGATACCCGGGCCGTGATCCTGAACGGCTATGGTGACTGTGCCGCGCCGCTCTTCGACAGTCACCTGGGCGCAATTGCCGTAGCGCACCGCGTTGTCGATTACGTTCCTGACCGCTCGGCGCAAACTGAGTGGCCGGGCGGTGAGAAGGATCGGCGTACCGTAGTCAAACTCGACGGCTTGTCCCATGTCGATGTAGTCGTCGCAAACGCTGGCCAAGAGCGCAGTCACGTCCACGGTTTCGATCTGCTCCGCATCGCGATCTTCGCGAATGTAGGCCAGTGTCGCTTCCGCCATCTGCTCCATTTCGTCCAGGCCGGACACCAGTTGCCGCTTTTCATCCGAGTCCCGCATCATCTCCAAACGCAGCCGCATGCTGGTCAACGGTGTGCGTATATCGTGCGACAGAGCGGCGAGCATGCGCGTTCTTTCCGCAACGAACTGTTCGACTCGCGTGTTCATCGCATTGAAAGCACGAATGGCCGTGCGCAGGTCCTCTGGCCCGGATTCGCTGATGGCTTCCACCTTGGTACCACGACCAACGCTGTTCGCTGCTTTTTCCAGTTCCTCCAACGGTTTTGTGATGCGTCGAAGACGCCAGATCAGCACGGTCATAACGGCCAGAAACGCCACGATCGAAAACCGTGTGGACTGCCCCTGCGGATCGAAAGGAAGCGTAGGAAACACGCCCGCCAGCTCAAGCCAACTTCCATCCTCGAGTTCGACGGAGACGAAGATCGTTTCGACCCGAAGGCGTGCCATCACTCGCAATTGGTCCGCTGTTCTATCGTCTCGAAGTAGAGCCGATACGCGAGACGCCGACATGCTGCGCGAGCGCTGCATTCGCACTACTGCGTCTTCATCATCAAGCGACAGTTGCAAGTCGTTGGCGAAGTCCACTTCGTCTTGTGTATCGGACGCCTGGATACTGGGTTCACTGGCGAGATATAGCCGTAAACCCGGCCGTATCCAGATAGCCAACAGACGCTCGCGCAAATCAATGGGAGAGCTGTTCATGAGGTTAACGATCGTCGCGACCTGTCGTACCTGCGAAGCCTCCATCAACTCTTTGAGAGCCCTATCGCTTTGCCGGGAACTAAGCCACAGGGTCGCGCCCTGAGCCGCGGCCAGTGCCAGGAACGCCAGCACGACGGTTTGCGCGAGCAATCGTCGTGGCCATGGACGCCATGCGCTGGATTGCCTCATTAATTTGCGGTTCCAATGAAGAGATAGCCGCTGCCCCAAACTGTCTGGATAAACTCCGGATTTGCAGGGTCAGGCTCAATCTTCTTGCGTAGTCGACTGATCAGGTTATCGATGCTGCGATCAAAGGGAAGCGCGCTGCGTCCCTTCGTCAAGGTCAGCAAATGGTCCCGGTCGAGAACCTGGCGCTGATGGGTGACAAACACCTGCAGGAGCACGTACTCAGACTGGCTGAGAGGCACTACAACGCCATCATCGCGTTTCAGCCGTCGTCGCTGCGGCTCGAAGGTCCAGGGACCGAAAGCACACTCGCCGGAATTTCCACCGGGTACAGGAACGATGGCGTCGTTTCGTCCGCGGCGTAAAACAGACTTCACCCGCGCCAGCAGAACACGCGGAGTGAACGGTTTGCCGACATAGTCGTCGGCCCCGAGCTCGAGTCCCACGATGCTGTCCGTCTCTTCAGCGAGGGCCGTGAGCATGATCACCGGCGGGCCACTCAGTGTACGTATTCTCTTTAGCAGAGAGAGGCCATCCTCTCCCGGAAGCATCACGTCGAGAATGATCAGGTCGACGTCTTGGGCGGCCAGGGCTTGCCACATGGAATCTCCCCCATCCACGGCGGTGACGCGGAAGTCATGTTGGCGCAGATAGCCTGTGAGCGATTCGCGGATACCCTCGTGATCGTCAACGACTAGAACGTGTTGCTGCATGCGATATCGGGATCCCAGCGGGTGGCTGCGTTAGAGGAGAGAGATCGAGTCGGCCTGGCGCTCACCTCCCAAATCTTGTCCCAGACCGTCCTTCTGATCCGCATTCAAGCACAGCCCGGATCCGTTTAGGGCGGCGGCTACAGAACTGTTACAAATTGCGACACATTGATGCATGGGCGACAAACTCGCTGCTTCGCACCGTGGTCGAATTGTCCAAGGATCTCTCGAGGGGACTCGATGCGCGAAGTCGACAATTGATGTTGACGACTCAAGGCGGCTCCTCTCAGGTCGAGACTTCTGTTGGGCGTGAAACTCCATGCCGCTGCGCATGGCGCACTCCGCGATACCCATGCCGAGGTGCACGCGAAATACACCCAGACCCGCGCAACAAACAAGAGGCTGAGCCGCACAAAGATGGTTCCCAGGATATTTGCTCTTTTTCTCGTATGTGCCGTTGTCATTCTTCCCGGACTGTCCGGCTGCGATAGCGACTCCGGCGGAGGCGATGACGACGAGGAAAATCCGAGCCGTAGCCTTCGCATGGTAAATGCGGTCAGTGGGTCAGTTTCTCTCGGTTGGGAGATCGACGAGTCAGACCAGGGCACAGTAGCGTTCGGTCGAGCCAGCGCGGCCCAGGCGATCATCGACGGCACAAAGCCGCTGACGTTCTACCTGGTTCAGGCCGACGGGGATCTGGAGTTTCTGGACGATCTCGCCTTTGACTATGAGTTAGACGGCGATTTTGACGTGTTGATCCTTCTCTACGGGACTCTGGATGCCATCCAGGTGCAGGTTATCGAAGAAGAAGGGTTCGATGTCGATGAGGATTTTGGGCGCTTAGGCTTCATCAACCTGACATCCGCGTACCCGTCGCTGGATCTTTACCTCACCGATGCTGATGAAGGAGTGTTTGCTGCAAATCCGCTGGTTTTTTCGGAGACGACTGTCTTCAGCGGCATGGTTGATATCGAGGAAGGGGACTACGAGCTGCAATTCACGCGCATTGGCGAGAAGGAAATCGTCTTCGACGCTGGTGACGTCGACATCGATGAAGATACCAATCACTTTTACCTGGCTATGGACTTCGCGAGTGGCAGCGACTCGATTCTGGTTCTCGAAGTGCAGGGTGATGGAACGACGCGTCAGCTGGTCGATGATGACACGCCCGCACGCTTGAGGTTTTTCAATGCGATAGCCGACTACCCGACCGTGGATGTTTTCTTTGGCGATACTTCCGGCACCCCGGTCTTCGAGATGGTGGGTTTTCGCTCCATGACGGATTACGTGGATGTAGATGCGGGCAGCTACAACGTCAACATTACGCCAACGGGCGTGCTGGATACGTTCTTCTATGAAGCGGAACTGGCCGTCGTTTCCGGTGGTTACTCAACGCTGGTCGTCGCTGGTGTAGTGCAGGGCGAGGACGGTGATCCCGAGATAAACGGCAATGTGATAGCCGATACCGTCCGACCGATAGATGCTGGAGCCCAGGTGAGCTTTGTGCATGCTTCACCGGCTAATGAAGCCGTCGATGTGTATCTACTGCTGCCGGGCCAGCCGGTCGATGACGCAACGCCCGTGATTTCGGCATTGGCGCCATTCCTGAGCTTCGACTTTGAACAGCAGGAGGGCGACTTCCAGATCACGCTTGTGCAGAGTTCAAACGACGCGCAGATACTTGGCCCCATACCGGTGACGCTCGAGGACGGAGATATCCTGGAGATTTTCTTTTCGGACTCGGAAGGCGGGGGAACGCCTGGGCAACTGACTCTTATCCGTACGGATCTTGAGTAAGGCGCGAGGAGGAGTCCGTCTCAAACGTGACGTCAGGGGTAGTAGTAATACTTGCCCCCGTAAGTCGGCCGTTTTTTGTAACTGCGATGAAGAAAGACCACCACATCGATCAACTGCTCGACGCTCATGCTCCCGGCGTATTCGGGCATTGCTCAAGCTTCGGGTATCAGAATGCCGAAAAGTAAGGCAAACCGCTGACCACGCAGGCGGCAAATACCGAGGTCATAATGAGCGTGTGAAGGGGGTAGGCCTGAACCCCGGGGCGTCGCTGGGACTTTTTCATAGCGGCGTTTCGTCGGTGATTTTCGAAGACCCGACCAGCCTACCCACCTGTCGTCAATTCATAAAACGAATAAGTTAGGATTTAGGGATCGCAATTGTCGATCATTTGCCAGGTCTGCCGACTCAAGGTCGAAGCACCTTTTCACCTCTTGAGATGCCCGCCACCCCGGAGCGTACAACCTCCAGAACATCGGTCTCGGGAATAGCGGCCACAAAGGAATCCAGCTTTTCCGTAGTGCCGGCAAGCTGGATGGTGTACACCTTGGGCCCGACATCCACAATCTGGCCGCGGAAGATATCCGTGGTGCGCTTGATTTCCTCGCGCTGACCGGCGTCTGCCCTCACCTTGATCAGCATAAGATCCCGCTCTACGTGGGCACCCTCGGTGAGGTCCACCAGCTTCACCACGTCTACCAGCCGATTCAGGTGCTTCGTGATCTGCTCGATATGTTTATCATCGCCAAAGGTGGTGAGCGTCAGCCGCGACAGCGTCGGGTCTTCGGTCGCGGCCACGTTGAGCGTGTCGATGTTGTAACCCCGCTGCGAGAACAGGCCTACCACGCGCGAGAGGGCGCCGGGCTCGTTCTCCATAAGGATTGAAATAATGCGTCTCACTTCAAACCCTCTCGTTCTTGCTTAGCCACATGTCCTTCATGGACCCGTTAGGCGCCACGTGCATGGGGTACACGTGCTCCATCGGGTCGATAAAGACATCGAGAAACACCAGGCGATCTTTCATGGCAAACGCCTCGGCCATGCGCTCGTCAAGCTCTGCCCGATCACGTATCTCAATGCCGACGTGGCCGTAGGCCTCCACGAGTTTGATGAAGTCCGGTAGCGAATCCTCGTAGGTGCTCATGGCGTGGCGCCCTTCGTACTGCATGTCCTGCCACTGCTTGACCATGCCCAGGTAGTTGTTGCGCAGGTTCACGATCTTTACTGGCGTGTTGTACTGCAGGCAGGTGGAGAGCTCCTGAATGTTCATCTGGATCGAGCCCTCGCCGGTCACGCAGGCCACGTCCTCGTCAGGGAAAGCCAGCTGGACCCCCATCGCCGCGGGGAGACCAAATCCCATGGTGCCGAGGCCGCCGGAGTTGATCCAGCGCCGCGGCTTGTTGAACCGGTAGTACTGGGCCGCGAACATCTGGTGCTGGCCGACATCGGAGGTCACGAAAGCATCGCCGTTGGTCGCTCGATAAAGGCTCTCGATAACTTCCTGGGGCATTATGTAGTCGCTTTCAGCGTAGCGCCGCGCCGTCCACAGCCCATGCTCGCTGCGCCATTCATTGATCTGCTTCCACCAGCGCTCGAGGGCCGCCGCATCGGGCAGGGTGTCTTCGCTGGACTCCTGCAGAGTACGAAGGGCGGCGATAAGATCTTTCAGCACCGCCTGCACGGGACCGACAATGGGAATGTCGGCGGTTACGGTCTTTGAGATAGCGGCGGGATCCACATCGATGTGGATGATCTTCGCCCCGGGACAGAACTTGCTGACGGTATTGGTAACCCGATCGTCAAAACGCGCGCCGACGGCGAGGATCACGTCGGAGTGGTGCATCGCCATATTGGCTTCAAACAGGCCGTGCATTCCCAACATGCCAAGGAACTGCTCGTCGGAACCCGGGAAGGCACCCAGCCCCATGAGCGTATTGGTCACCGGATAGCCGAGGTGCCGGGCAAGCTCGCGCAGGAGCTCGCAGCCGTCGCCAAGAATGACGCCGCCACCGGAGTAGATCACGGGACGTTTGGCGGTCAGCAGCAGTTTTGCCGCCTTGCGAATCTGACCGCTATGCCCTCGCACCGCGGGCGAGTAGGACCGCAGCTTCACGGAATCCGGGTAGACGTAGGGAAAGGTCTCGTCGGGACGGGTGATGTCCTTGGGTATATCGATGACCACGGGGCCTGGGCGCCCGCTGGTGGCGATGTGGAACGCCTTTTTGATCATGCCGGGCAGCTGTGTCGCGTGACGGGCCTGAAAGCTGTGCTTCACGATCGGCCGCGAGATGCCGATCATGTCCGTTTCCTGGAACGCGTCTTCGCCGATCAGGTGGCTCTGCACCTGACCCGAGAGCACGACCATGGGAATGGAATCCATGTACGCCGTGGCAATGCCCGTGATTGCATTCGTGGCGCCGGGGCCCGACGTCACGAGCACGACTCCGGGCCGACCCGTGGCGCGCGCATATCCGTCCGCGGCATGGGTTGCGGCCTGCTCGTGGCGCACCAGAATATGAGGAACCTTCGCCGCCTTGAACAAGGCGTCGTAGACATGCAGCACCGCACCGCCGGGGTAGCCAAAGATAAACTCAACACCCTCGTCCTCGAGGGCCCGGGCGATCATTTCGCCGCCGGATAACATTTCGGCGCCGACTTCCAGCTCTACTTCCGCATTCACCTGCACAACTCCCGCTCGCGCCGCGCTTACCCTCGCAGGCGTCAAACAGTCACCCCAATCAGCAGTACGCGATCGGGCACATTCCGCCAGCGCATCCACGCGGACCGCGGCAAACAGAGAACAAGGCAGAGAGGCAGTCAGGCAGGACTCCTCGTCGCTGTCTCCTGCGCGGTAACGCAGTGTGGACCGTGAGGGAGCGAGCGGAGCTTCTAGGGCATCCGGGGTACAACCTCACCGACGGGACAAAGAAACAGCCGCCAAGGATCATCGCACCAGAGCGGTAGGCCAGAGGCGAAGGGTACTCCGCATGACCGTTGCCATTACTTCGACGCGCGGAGTGTGGTCAGTGTGGACGCGCTTGTCAACGTGAAGAGTTGCCCCTGGGCGCAGGATTCTGCCGCGGGTAAACGTTTCATCGCATGCGACAAGTCTGATTGCGCTGTCGAGGCAGCTTGGGTATCTTTTTTGCTTGAATCCACCGTCGAGCACCGCCGCGACCAGATCCATCGATAGTACGGGGAGACGGGATCAGGGTTCCGGGGTGCTGGGGTACCCGGGTAGAGACGGCGAGAGGACGGGGATAAGGATGAGACTAGGATGAAGAATCACGCGGTGAAGTCTCGCGCGGGAACGCCAACACGACGCTGCCACGACCGAGCGACTGAAGTCACCAGGACAGACGCCGCTGCGAGGCAACAGCCCGGTGCCTGTACAAAGACTGCTGACCGAGCGGCGCTGCCCGGGGGTCCAGACGGGCTGCGCATGGGAATGGTGCGTGCTCTTTCTATCGCCCTGACTCTGACGCTATACACGGCCATGACTACCGCGATGATGCTGGCGCCACCGTTCGCGGGCAGCGCCCAGAGTGCTGAAGGCACTTACTACCGCTGGTTGGATGAGAGCGGCAAGCTGGTCGTGAGCGACCGACCTCCCCAGGACCCTCTTGTGGAGTACGAGGTCATTTCGCCTCGGTCCAACTTTGTCCGCCGGGTATCGCCCGGCCAGGGCGCGGTGCCGGCGGAAGTAAATCCCAGTCCCGGCAATGAGTTCGAGCAGGTTGACGTGACCCGCGAACAGCTTGAAGTCATTGCCAAAAACCCCGAAAGCTGCTCCCGGGCGAAAGCAAACCTCGAAACTCTGGCCAGCGCCGCGCGCATCCGCATCCGCGATCCAGACAACGGCGAACTGCGCTTTCTCTCTGAAGACGAGAAAGAGACACAGCGTCAAAAAGCACGCGACACCATACGCGTGCACTGCGAGTAGATCGGAACTCGCGCAATCACCGCCCAGGCGCTCGCGCCGGCTCTACACCCTGGTGCTCGGATTGCGTCTGATTCAGGCGCGGCAGCTCGCGCCGCGCCCGAAGCCCGCGGCGAACCATCAGGCCGCCGCGTCGTTTACCTCGGGCACAAACACGGCTTCTCCGTTTACCCAGTCCGCCGTCACGCTATGCCCCGGACCAAAATCACCGGCGAGGAGCCGCTGAGCGAGGGGATTCTCAAGCTGCTGCTGAATGGCCCGCTTGAGCGGCCTCGCACCATAGACGGGATCGAAGCCTGCCTCGACGAGTTGATCGAGGAACGCGGCGCTGACCACGAGTCCTATCTCACGCTCCGCAAGCCTCGCGCGCAGTCCAGCGAGCTGAATATCGGCGATACCGCGTAGCTGCTCCTGGGCCAGGGGATGGAACACCACCGTCTCGTCGATACGGTTGATGAACTCGGGCCGGAAATGAGCACCCACGACGCTCATCACCGCACTCTTCATCGCCTCGTATTGATCTTCGCCGGCCAGTTCCTGAATCAGGTCCGAACCCAGGTTTGACGTCATCACGATGACCGTATTGCGGAAGTCCACGGTGCGGCCCTGGCCATCCGTAAGTCGGCCGTCCTCAAGTACCTGAAGCAGCACGTTGAACACATCCGGATGCGCCTTCTCGACTTCATCGAGAAGCAGCAGCGAGTAGGGACGACGACGCACGGCCTCCGTCAGGTAGCCGCCCTCCTCGTAGCCTACATAGCCGGGAGGCGCACCAATCAGTCTCGCCACGGAGTGCTTCTCCATGAACTCCGACATGTCGATGCGGACCATCGCCTGCTCGCTGTCGAAGAGAAACTCCGCCAGCGCTTTACACAGCTCGGTCTTGCCCACCCCGGTCGGTCCAAGGAACAGGAAGGAACCATTCGGCCGGTTAGGGTCGGCGAGCCCCGCGCGGGAGCGCCGCACCGCGTTGGAAACGGCAACCACGGCCTCGCCCTGCCCCACCACGCGTTCGTGCAGCGCATCTTCCATGCGCAGCAGCTTCTCGCGGTCGCCCTCGAGCATCTTCGCGATGGGAATACCGGTCCAGCGACTGACCACCTCGGCCACCTCCTCTTCGCTGACCTTGTTCCGCAGCAGTGAGAGCTCCGCGCTTTCGGCGGCCTGGGCCTGTTCGAGCTGTTTCTCAAGCTCGGGAAGCCGACCGTACTGCAGCTCCGACATGCGCGTCAGGTCACCCGCACGGCGTGCCGTCTCCAGTTCCAGCTTGAGCTTTTCCATGTCGCCCTTGACGGCGGCCGCACCCTGTAGCGATGCCTTTTCAGCCTTCCAGATCTCTTCGAGATCGGCGAACTCAAGCTCCACCTTCGCGATCTGCTCGTTGAGCATCTCCAGCTGCTTCGCCGCGGCCTCGCTGTCTTCTTTCTTCACCGCTTCGCGTTCGATCTTGAGTTGGATAAGGCGTCGTTCCAAGCGATCCATGGACTCGGGCTTGGAGTCGATTTCCATACGGATTCGGCTAGCCGCCTCGTCTATAAGATCGATCGCCTTGTCGGGGAGCTGGCGATCCGTGATGTAGCGCTGCGACAGCCGCGCCGCGGCGATGATCGCGGAATCCGTGATATCGACCCCGTGGTGGACCTCGTAGCGTTCCTTCAAGCCGCGCAGTATCGCTATGGTGTCTTCCTCGCTCGGTTCGTCGACAAGCACTTTTTGGAAGCGTCGCTCAAGCGCAGCGTCCTTTTCGACGTGCTGGCGATACTCGTCGAGGGTCGTAGCACCGACGCAATGGAGTTCACCGCGGGCCAGGGCGGGCTTGAGCATGTTGCCTGCGTCCATGGAGCCTTCGGCTTTTCCCGCTCCCACCATGGTATGGATTTCGTCGATGAAGAGGATGACCCGCCCTTCCTCGCGCGAAAGCTCGCCAAGTACCGCTTTGAGCCGTTCTTCGAAGTCGCCGCGGAACTTGGCGCCCGCAAGCAGTGCCCCGAGATCCAGCGAGAGGATGCGTTTGTCTTTGAGGCCTTCGGGCACTTCTCCATTGATGACACGCTGGGCGAGACCCTCCACGATGGCGGTCTTCCCCACGCCGGGTTCGCCGATCAATACCGGATTGTTCTTCGTGCGTCGCTGCAGCACCTGGATAGTGCGACGGATTTCGTCATCGCGGCCGATCACGGGGTCAAGCTTGCCGTCCCGGGCCCGCTCCGTGAGATCGATGGTGTAGCGCTCCAGCGCCTGACGCCGATCCTCGGCGTCAGCGCTGTCGACTGCTTCTCCGCCGCGAAGGTCCTTGATGGCGCTGTCCAGGGCGGCCTGGGTCACGCCGCTTTCGCCCAGCGCTCGGGCGACGGCGCCACCGGCTTCAAGAAACGCCTGCAGCACGGTCTCACTCGAGATGAAGCTGTCGCCGGCCTGCTGGGCGCGGCGGTCGCTGAGATTCAGCACCTTGCCGAGATCGGTCGAGACGTGCAGCTCTCCAGTGACTTCCCGCACCACGGGAAGTTCGTTGATCGCACCGCGCACAGACTGCTGCAACAGATCGAGGTTCGCCCCCGCTCGCTGCAGCAGCGGGCGCGCGACGCCGCCCTGCTGGTTGAGCAGCGCCTGTAGCAGATGCGCCGAATCTATCTGATTGTGATCCATGCCCAGGGCGATCGACTGGGCGTCGGCCAGGGCGTTCTGCAGGGGGTTGGTCAGTTTGTCCATCCGCATGGGTCAGTCCTCTTGTTAACGCACGAGGCATACCGGCCGGGCGATGGGCCCGGGATTCAAAGTCCCCTCATAGATGGGGGTTTTGCCCTGAATATCAAGGCGCAGCCGCCGTCAGGCATCGAGCCTGAAGATCAGGGACGCCATTCGACCCGTGCGACCGTCGCGGCGGTAGGAAAAGAAGGATTCGGCGTTCTCGAAGGTGCAGACTCGGGCACCGTCCACAGCGCTGACACCCAGGGCTTCCAGGCGCAGGCGGGCCAGGCGCGGAAGATCCGCCAGATAGCGATCACTGCTCTTGCGGGCTATAAAGCAGGCGCTGAAATCAGCGAGGTTCGCCGCATCGGGCCTCGTCGCAAGAAAGTGCTTCCGCACCTCCGGACCGACTTCGAACGCTCCCGGCCCGATCGACGGACCCAGCCAGGCGAGCAACTGCGACGGTGGCGTGCCCATGGCCTGCACAGCTTCTTCCAGGACACCTGCCGCGAGGCCTCGCCATCCGGCGTGGGCCGCCGCCACGCGGGTCCCGTCGCGATCCGCGAACAGTACCGGAAGGCAATCGGCGGTAAGAACGGCGCAGGCCAGTGCCGCTTCGCCGGTCCAGCAGGCATCCGCGATGGGAGGCTTGTCGGCGTCGCGCCTCGCGTTCACAACCTGCGTGCCGTGCTCCTGGGCAAGCCAGGCGACGTCCACCCGCGGGATCTCGGCGCAAAGCGCCGCTCGATTTACGCGGACGCTGGCCTCGGCGTCGCCGACATGCGCGCCGAGATTGAGACCGTCGTAAGGTGCCTCACTGGCTCCATCGCGACGATCCGTTTGAACGATACGCACGCTCCGCGGCCAGCCCCTGGGGGTGAACACCTCGACACTCACCGCTCAGCGAGCCTCATGCTCCGGCGCGTCGTAGCGTCGCAGTTCGGCCAGCAGCGCCTTGATGTCATCCGGCAGATCGGTCTCAAACGCCAGCGTTTCATCCCTGGCCGGGTGCACAAACTCCAGCCGTCGGGCGTGGAGCGCCTGGCGTCGGAAGCGCTGGAGGGTTGCCACGAAGGCCTCGCACGCGCCGGGAGGTCGGCGGAAGCGCCCGCCGTAAACCGGATCGCCGACCAGAGGGTAGCCACGATGGGCGAGGTGAACGCGAATCTGGTGCGTACGGCCGGTTTCCAGCCGTACCGTAAGGGCCGTGAAGTGAGCAAAGCGCTCGGCGATCCGGTAGTGCGTTACCGCTTCTTTCCCCCCCTTGGTGAGCACGGCCATACGCGTACGCTGTCTGGGATGACGCCCGATAGGCGCATCAATACGTCCGCCGCCGCTCAGGTAGCCCCGCGCAATCGCGAAGTACTCGCGGTGCACGGTTTTGCTCTGAAGCTGCGCCACGAGGCTTCGGTGCGCGAGCTCCGACCCGGCGACCACAAGAAGTCCCGAGGTGTCTTTATCGAGGCGATGGACAATACCCGCCCGCGGCAGGTTTGCGAGCCCGGGTCGGTGATCCAGGAGTGCGTTCACGAGCGTGCCCGAAGGGTTTCCCGCACCTGGGTGGACAACGGTGCCCGCGGGCTTGTTAAGCACCAGCAGGTGGTCGTCCTCAAAGCGGAGATCGAGGGGCAGAGACTCCCGTTCCCAGCTCACTTCGGGTTCGGCGTAGGCCTCGATGGTGATTCGCATACCCTCGCGGACACGATCGCGCTGCCGGGCTGAGGCCCCATCAAGGCGCAGAGCACCGCTGCCAATCCAGGCCTGCAAACGGGAGCGGGAGAATTCATCGAAGAGCTGCGCGGCGGCGGCATCGAGGCGCAAACCGTCGAGATCCGCCGTCACCGCCACGGATCGCTCGATCAACGGTGGCTGCGAGCGGTCCTTTTTCGCGAAATCTTTCGCGTCATCTCCCGGTTTCTGCACCACCACGGCTGTGCTTAAATAGCGCCCCCTCGATTGCCCCGCATGGTAGCACGGCGTACACAATGCCTTTCCGGCAACCTATTCAGCTCCCGGTTCAACTTCAAGCGCGACATGATCCCCGGCAACCGGCTCCGGTACCCGGCGCCGTGGCTGGGTCGCTTGGCGCGCTGCGCCGACTTCTGTCCGGTTTGTTCCTCGCCGTGCTGTTGGTGGGCTGCGCGGGCAACGACGACCAATCGGACTTTGATGCCGACAGCGGCGAGCAGCAGATCTACCAACAGGCTCAGCGCTTCCTGAATGCGCGCAACTACGATCTGGCGATCCGTGCGCTGCAGGCTCTGGAGTCGCGGTACCCCTTCGGCAAGTACGCCGAACAGGCTCAGCTGGAGCTGATTTTTGCTCACTACGGAGCCTTCGAACCGGAAGCCGCCATCGAGGCCGCAGACCGCTTCATACGCCTGCACCCGCAGCACCCCAACGTTGACTACGCCTACTACATGAAAGGCCTCGCCGTCGCTACGTCGAACCAGGACTTCCTCGACCGCTTCGCACCCACCGACGACACAAAGCGGGATATCAGCTATGCCCAGGAGGCCTTCGCGGAGTTTGCCCAGCTCGTGTCGCGATTCCCGGACAGCCCCTACGCGGCCGACGCGCAGTCGCGCATGGTCGCCCTGCGCAATGTCCTCGCCCGGCACGAGATCCATGTAGCTAACTACTATTTTCGCCGCGGCGCCTACCTCGCCGCCGCCAACCGGGGCCGTTACGTGGTGGAGAACTTTCAGCGCACCCCGGCGGTGGCCGACGGGCTGGCGGTGATGGCACAGGGTTACCTGCTGCTCGGCATGGATGATCTCGCCCAGGACGCTATCGACACCCTCGCACTCAACTTTCCCGACCATCCCGCACTGAACAACGATGGGGAGTTCGACACTGTATACACGCAGGATGGCCTGCAGCGTTCCTTCATAAACCGCGCCAGCTTCGGCTTGTTCAATCCGCCCAAGCCGCCGCAGTTCGACAGCCGTAAACGCTGACGCCGCTCAGCTACCGCGGCGCCAGGCCCAGGTGATCGGATAGCGCCGATCCCGACCGAAGCCGCGACGACTGATCCGCACACCTACCGGCGCCTGACGACGCTTGTACTCGTTCAGGTCAACCAGCCGAACGGCACGCTCGACATACTCGCGTGCGATGCCTTCGGCGATGATCTGCTCCTGGCTCCTGTCCTCTTCCACGTAGAGCTCAAGGATCCGGTCGAGGACATCGTAGGGAGGCAGACTGTCCTGGTCCTTCTGGTCCGGGGCCAGCTCGGCCGATGGCGGGCGCTCGATCACCCGTTCGGGTATACAGGGCCCCAGGGAATTCCGGTAACGACACAGCTCATAGACGAGCGTCTTGGGGACGTCCTTCAGCACATCGAAGCCCCCGGCCATGTCGCCGTACAGGGTGGAGTAGCCCACGGCGAGTTCGCTCTTATTGCCCGTGGTCAGCACCAACGAACCCTTCTTGTTGGATATCGACATGAGCAGCACGCCGCGGCAGCGCGCCTGCAGGTTCTCCTCCGTTGTATCCGGTGCCAGTCCCTCGAACTCGACCTCAAGCGCCGCCATGAAAGACGCATAGATGCCTTCAATGGGGATGACACTGTGGCGAACGCCAAGGGTCGCACTCTGCTGGGCAGCGTCATCGACGCTGATCTGCGACGTGTAGCGAAAGGGCATCATCACGGCCTCGACACGCTCGGCGCCCAGGGCCTCGACCGCCACCGCCAGGGTCAGGGCCGAATCAACACCGCCGGACAGACCGAGTACGACACCGGGAAAGCCGTTCTTGTCGACGTAGTCCTTCACCCCCAGCGTCAAGGCCTTCCACACGGCCTCGGTCTCAGCGGGTGCGGGCACACGATCTCCGGGGGCGAGCCTCGGCGCCTTGCTGCTCTCCCGCAGCGAGGTCCAGATCAAGGCCGGTTCAAAACGAACCGCCTCCACAACCACCTCGCCCCGCGCATCCACCGCGAAGGAACCCCCGTCGAAAACCAGTTCGTCCTGGCCTCCGACCTGATTCACGTAGACGATATCCATCTCCAGGGCGCGGGCGCGATCGCATACCAGGGACAGGCGCTCGGCCTGCTTGCCGCGATGGTACGGCGAGGCGTTGATGTTCATCAGCACTTCAGCCCCGGCGGCGCGGGCGGCGGTCGCGGGCCCATCGCTCCATATGTCTTCACAGATGGTCAGGCCGAAGGGCACGCCGTCAATGTTGAGCACGCAGGGTTCATGGCCGGCCGTGAAGTAACGCTTCTCGTCGAACACTTCATAGTTCGGCAGCTCCTGTTTGCGGTACTCCGCGCAGACCTCGCCCCCGTGAATGACGCCGGCGCAGTTGTAGAGAAGGCCGTCGTGGCGCCGGGGATAGCCGAGTATCACCCAGGCGTCGTGGGGCAGTTCCGTACACAGTCTGGCGAGGCATTCCTCGATGCGGGGGCCGATGGAAGGGCGCAGAAGAAGGTCTTCCGGCGGATATCCCGACAGCGTCAGCTCCGGGAAGACAATTACGGCTTCGGACCTTTCACCCGTAGCCGTCCGGGCCGTGGCAAGCACCTGCTCCGTGTTCCCGCGGAAGTCTCCCACGACGGTGTTTATCTGCGCCATCAACAGCTGCATGGTTTGGACCTGTGCTCATGGAGAAAAGCGCGCCATTGTCAGCGATCACCGCGCGGCACGCCAGCAGACGCGAAGTAATGACCAGGCTCGCGAACTTCAGGCTGCGGTTGCAGATCGGCCCGCGGCGGGACTGTACTTTTGCGGGGCGAGCCGTTGCGGCCCGTGACCCGCCGCTCGCGCCCATACTAAAATGGCGCGATGAAACCGGGGCATACCAGGCAGGACTGCGAGAGCTGGCAGCGTGATTGATACCGCCGTCCTGCCAGTGCCAACGGCGCTGACACCGGGCCAGAACCAGCTCCTATTTCGAGTTTACGTGCTCTACCGCGCCGTGCTCGGCGTCGTGTTCCTGCTACTGCTGGCTTTACCCCCAACGCGTCAGCTGGTCGGTTCCCAGGATATGACGCTCTATGCCGTTACCAGCCTGTGTTTCCTTCTGAGCAATCTTCTTCTCATTGGGGGAGCCGGTGAGCGGGTTCAGCAATCGAACCTGGGCCTGGTGACCATGTTCTCCATCGACATCATCTGTCTGACTCTGGTCAGCGACGCGTCCGGAGGTATGACCAGCGGCCTGCCGCTCCTGCTCACGGTGACCATCGCCTCAAGTGCCGTGCTCATCAGCAAGCGCTCCATAGCGACGCTCGTCGCTGCCCTTGCCGTTCTGGCCATCCTTACCGACACGCTCAGGCTTGTATCCACGGGCGCGGCGAATTTCGGCTCGCTGTTTCCCGCCGGGCTCCTTGGCCTGCTGTTTTTCGTTGTATCGGGGATCGTCCAGATTGTCGCCCTACGTCTCGGTCGCGCGGAAGCCATCGCCGTGGAGCGCGCCGATGATCTTTACCGGTTGCAGCGCCTCAATGAACAAATCGTACAGAACATGCAGACCGGCATCCTCCTGGTCGACGACGAAGCCCGGGCGCGGGTCCTGAACGCCGCCGCTGGCCGCCTCCTCGACCCCACCCGCCCGCTCGCGGTGGAGCAGGGCCGTGAACTCAGCGATTACAGCTCGGAGCTGGCACAGCGCCTCGACAACTTCCTGCACACTGGTGTGCAGCGAGGAGCCCCCTTCCAGACTCGCGAAGACGGAGCCGAACTCGTCGCCAGGTTTCAGCGCCTGGCCGGCGAGAGTCGCATGCAGACGCTGGTCTTTCTGGAGGACTATCGACCCGTCGCCGCCTACGCCCAGTCCCTGAAGCTTACGTCCCTGGGCCGCCTCGCCGCGAGTATCGCTCATGAAGTCCGTAACCCTCTCGGTGCGATCAGCCATGCCACACAGCTTCTGCAGGAGTCGGCGTCGCTGGGAGACGACGACCGGCACCTGGTGAAGATGATTCTCGCGAACAGTCACCGCGTGAATGAGATCGTGGAGAGCGTGCTGCAGATTTCCCGGCGAGAGCCGCCCCAGACCGAGACCATTGACTTGCTGGACTGGATCATCGATTACCGGGATCGTTACCAGCTGTCTCGTGAGACGGACGTGGAATTGACCATCGAATACGTCGACCCCAAGGCGCGCATTGACTTCGATCCACAACACCTGGATCGCGTCCTCGACAACCTTGTCGACAACGCGATCCGCCACAACTTTGAGGCCACGGAAAAACACGCCGCTGAACTGCGTATCCGCGTGGACCGCGGCAACGGTGAGTGCGTGATTGATATCTACGACGACGGCGCGGGCGTCGCGCAGAAAGACGTGTCGCGGCTTTTCGAACCGTTCTTTACCCGTAGCCATAGCGGCAGCGGCCTTGGACTGTATCTTTGTCGCGAGCTGTGCGAACTGAACCAGTCTCGCATCGCCTACGCACCGACGAGCGACGGACGCAGCCGATTTCAGATCAGCGTGCAGCAGCAGGAGTAATGCCTATGACAGCGGGAGACGCCATTCGCGTTCTCGTTGTAGACGACGAACCCGATATACGCGAGCTGCTCGAGATCACCCTCGCGCGCATGGACCTCGATACGGTGAGCGCGGAGGATCTGGCCGGCGCCTACCAGTGTCTTCAAGAACACAGCGACCTGCGGCTATGCCTGACCGATATGCGTCTACCCGACGGCAATGGCATCGAGCTCGTTGAGCATATTCAGCGCGAGCACCCGCAGCTACCGGTAGCCATGATCACGGCCCATGGCAATGTCGACAGCGCCATCCGGGCTCTCAAGGCCGGCGCCTTCGACTTCATCAGCAAGCCCGTTGCGCTGGAGAAGCTGCGCAGCCTTGTAGCCGCCGCGCTTGAGCTGGAGGCACCGGTTGAGGAGGGTCATGAGGACGAACTGATCGGCGAAACACCGGCGATGCAGAAGCTGCGTCAGCAGATTACCAAGCTGGCACGCAGCCAGGCGCCGGTGCATATCCACGGCGAGTCGGGCAGTGGCAAGGAACTCGTCGCCCGAAGTATCCACGGCCGCGGTCCCCGTGCCGCGGGGCCCTTTGTGGCCGTCAATTGTGGCGCCGTTCCCGCCGAGCTTATCGAGAGCGAACTGTTTGGCCATTTGAAGGGCAGCTTCACCGGGGCAAGCCGCGACAAGCTCGGGCTGTTTCAGGCTGCCGAGGGCGGCACGCTGTTTCTGGATGAGGTCGCCGACCTGCCCCTGCCCATGCAGGTGAAGCTGCTCCGTGCGATCCAGGAAAAGCGTATCCGGCCCGTAGGCGCGAACGAGGAGATGAGTACCGACGTACGCCTGCTCTCCGCCACCCACAAGTCTCTCGCGCAGGAAGTAGAAGCCGGTCGTTTCCGCGAGGACCTGTTCTTTCGGATCAACGTAATCGAACTCCGCGTACCGAGCCTGCGTGAGCGTCGCGACGACATACCGGTACTCGCGGAGCTACTCCTGGGCCGCATTGCCACCGGCCTCGGGATCGAGGCCCCAAAGCTGGAGCCGGGCGCCATGAAGGGAATGCTCGATTATCGTTTCCCGGGCAATGTCAGGGAACTTGAGAACATGCTGGAGCGCGCCTTTGCACTCTCCGAGGGCGACTACATCCGCGCTGAAGACCTGCAGCTTGGCAGTACGCCCCTGCCCATGAGCAAGCGTTCCAGCAGCGACGCACGACAGGATTCACGCCTGAGCGATGTCGCCGGCGATCTGGATAGCTACCTCGCCGACATCGAACGGGAGGTACTCAGTGAAGCCCTTGAGGCACAGCGCTGGAATCGCACAGAAACGGCACGCCTTCTCGGCGTCAGCTTCCGCAGCCTGCGTTATCGCATGAAAAAACTGGGGCTCGATGATTGAACACGGCCGCCTGAGACCTCGGCTATTCCTGTTCAGATGTCCACGATGACATCTCCGGGGATCAGGAGGAATCGCCATGGTCGACCCGTGGTATCGAGTTCGGGGGCTTACCCTTATTGAGCTGCTGCTTGTTCTGCTGATGCTGGGCATCGCCTTCCAGACGGCTCTTCCGTCATTCAGCGAGCGGATTGCGGACCTGCGCAGCGCGGCGGCAATGGAGCAGCTAGGTCGTCTCTTCGCCATGGCCCGACAGGAAGCCCTGCAGGGCAAGCGGCGCGTCACCGTGTGCGCCGTCAATGCCAGTGGTCGCTGCAGCCGGGTGTGGGGTAAGGAGCATGAAATTCAGGTGTTTGTTGATAGCAACGGAAATCACCAGCCGGATGCGCAGGAGCGACGGCTTCGCACCGTGCGCTGGCCCATGGAGGGGGGAGAGCTATCCTGGCGAGCGTCGCTGGCCCGCCCCTACATCAGCTTTGAAGATCACGGGGGAACCTGGCAGAACGGGACGCTCTACTACTGTCCGGAAAGCCGCGACCCACGCCAGGCACGGGCTCTTGTGCTCAGCCACAGCGGCAGGGCGTATTTGACATCGGACAGCAACGGCGACGGCCTTCGCGAGGATCGCCGGGGTCGCAATCTCGCCTGCTAGATCGTCTGCTAAATCGCTTACTGGGTCGCCTATGAGACGGGCGATGTAATTGAGTAAGGCCCTACCCAATCCCGATGTCAGAAATCCTGGTTGTCTGCCTCTTTGCGAACAAGCTTTCCGTCTTCGCGGATAAACACGTCCCAGACTTCTCGAAACAGCCGGCCACTCAGGTGGTACTCGCGCATGTCGTCCCGCCAGTAACTTTCGGCACTTGTAAAAAACACATCCGGCGCGACCTTACGCGCGGTGGCCATAACCACCGGCGGCACGTCGTCCATCGTTAGCGTGCGCTGTTCTTCATCAGGAAAGCTCAGGCTCACATTGTCGGGGTCTTGAGCAAACGCGGGAACCGCCACACAAACAAGAAATGCGGCGGCAGCTCGTTTCAGTGTTTTCATCATGCTCGCTCTCCGTAGGCGCACAGGTCACCGCTCCCAAGTCTGTTCTGCAGCGCTGAACGCACCGTCGTTATCCCTATCCCACCTTCGAGTGCCGAGCGAAGTCAGCTCAATTAAGCCGTCACCGTCCTGCCTTGATCCGGCAATGGGTGTTGCACGCAAGGTGTAGGCCTGTCCGCCTTCGGGTACATCGATCGTCAGGTTGTAAAACGGCTGGCCTTCCGTTGGTGCCTGGCTCACGAACACTTCCGGAAGCGGCGCACCGTCGCCGTCCGCGGCGCCGTCGTAGTTGTAATTCAACGAGTAACGTCGCTCCATGGCCTGACCAAGCTCCATGAGCGTTGCCTGCGCGTCAGCTCGCGTGGAGCGGCGAACCGAGTTCTGATAGTTCGGCAGGCCGACGGCGAGGAGAATGCCGAGGATCGTCAGTACAATCATCAACTCCATAAGCGTGAAACCCGCTTGCCTTCGTATCGTCATGGTCATCGCTCCCGGAACCAGTATGTGGTCTCCGAATCGTTACACCAGGGCGCAAGTCCCCCACTCTCTGCATTGAGTTTGATATTAATGGCGCTGCCACTCACGCATGCATTAGTGGGATCGTTCGGGTCGCCTTGAGGATCTGGCGGCGGGTCTTCGCCCCCGGATGAGTCATAGCCGCAGGAGCCGTCTTCGCAGAAGTCCCCCACAAACAGGTTGCCCTGATCAACGATACTGGAGGTTAGTAGGAACAGCGGTGTGCGCTCCAGCGAACCGTTCTCGAGATCCACCGAGTACGCTCGAGACTGTCCAGCAGCAGGCGTGCATGCGGACGTTACCGCGCCCGGAATGTAGGTACTGACAATGACCTGATCGTTCGCGATCAACGGTGCCGAAAGCGCCTTCTCAGCGGTGTCCGTAAAGTCGATGAACCAGCCCTGGGCGGCGAATAGCGTGTCCTCCTCGATGATTCGCTCCTCGGCAGTGATGCCCGAGTTCTCAGCGAGGAGGTTGCCCGTGGCGTCGTAGAGGTCCGCCTCGAGTATCGTCTCGTAGGTCGACGGGGGACCGTAGACGGCCTGTTGCCGGATCATGTACAGGCGATTCTGCGCAAGGGTCGACAGCGGTGACGGACGGAAGCCCGAACCAATGGAAATCGCAAGTTCAGGACCTTGGGGGCCGTTAACCAGGGCGACGCTGGGTGATACGAAAAAGCGTCGGTTGCGGGCGATCTCGTTGTTACCGCCGGCGACGCCAAGATCGGCAATCACGCCGCCGGTGATGAGGTCATCAGCGATCGCCCCATTGTTGACGTCAAAGCGCCAAAGCTGACCACCCGTATCTGCCGCAAACCACATGTCAACAAGGCCGTCCTGATTGATGTCGAGGGCACCAACCGTGCTGGGGAAGGAGTAGTCCATTCCCGCGAATTCCTTGTTCCAGGTCTGAGCACCCGCTTTGCCACCGGACCAGATGAGTTCACCGGTAAGCGCGTCGACGATGTACATCCCACGACCCATAGCGTCGGTCTCGCGAAGCTGCGCGTTATCCTGATCTTCGTCGTATCCCGCCGTGAAGATAAGCACGTCCCGCGGTGCGGTGTCGCCGTCAAGTTCGATCTGCGTTTTCACAGGTTGAGACCAACTTTGTCCCAGCTCGCTGAAATCACCCTGAGCACTGCTCGTGCCGCCCTCGATCTGCCACATCAAGGTCGGTGTATCGCGGTTGGTGACGTCCAGGCCGTAGTAGTTGCGGCCCCCGCGGCGCATACCCGTATACAGGCGGACCCAGTCTTCCTCATCTGACGGATCGATACCATTGCGGCCGTTGTCGCGGAACCAGGCGGTGGGCGTTCCGTCGATACCGTAAGGATGGGGTGTCGTAGGGAGGTTCGCTCGCAGATCTCGCTGCATCGGCAGCGTGGCCGCGGGGAAAAACGCGAAGGTTTCTGCGCCCGTACTGGCGTCGACGGAATGCAGAGCCCCGGCGTTGGTGCCCACGAATACCTCGACATCCGGATTTTCGCTATCTCCCCCATAGGTGATCGCCACGGGACGTGAGTGCAGGGGATCACCGTAGACATAGCGATCCTCGGTCACATTGCCGTTATCGTTTTCGTCATCGACATCGCGCCCGCGAATCCACTGAATCAGATCCTCGAACTCCGACGTGTTCAGATCTGTAGCGTTGAAGGCCGCCGGATCGAGATCTGTATTGGTGGTAACCATCGCGTTTTCGGCGCTTGCAAGATTGTTGCTGCTGGACCCCGGAAGGTAGGTGTAAACGTTCCGCGTGGTATTGACCGGAAGATTCTCTGCGGCTCCACCAACGTCAACCGCGGGACCATCAGCAAATGTGCTCCAGAAACTGCGGCTCCCGGGGGCGAAGAAGCCCGTCGTGTCATCGAGTGCCGGGTTTCCGTCCGCGTCGACAATTTCGGCGGAGCTTCCCTGTAAACGATAGCGCTTCAGATTGCCGCGCCAGCGGGGCACCTCATCGGGGCGGAACACGGCAAAATAAACCTGCGACAGGTGGCTGAGCTGGTTGAACTGGTTCACGGCCGCCACCGGTGCAACGAACGTCGAGTCAGTTTTTAGCACTTCGCCAATGATCGACCTGATCTGCTCGACGAGTTCCGTCGCGTTGTCCGCGGTCCGATAGGCACCGCCACCGGCAGCCGCAACATCTTCAAGCCACTTACTGGAGAAGTTGAACCCAATGGTGTGCGTAGTGACACGCTGGTTTCCGTTGAGCGTAGGGCGCAGATCATTCTCGTTCATGTAGCTCACGAGGTCCTTAACGCACAGTTCGCCATCCAACAGCGCCGTCGTGGTATCGCCATTCACGGTAGGATCGTTGGTGCAGGCACCGCCGATGAAACCGGGGATCAGATCAGTGGAATGCGGTCGATTGGCGTCCCCATCGGTCAGCATGATGATATGGCTCTGCTCCTGGCAGAAGTCGTCGATGGGGCTGTCGTAGCGAGGCGCGCCACCGCCGACACCCAGGATTTCCTCTCCACTGCAGCTAGCGCTGTCGAGGTTATCCGCTGTGCAACCGCTTGGTCGATTTATGGTAAACGTACCGGGGACCATGGATTCAGCCGCGGAAACGCGTGCATAGCTGAATGGTCCACCGTCGATGTCAGAGTCACCCCGTGTGGCGCCCCACAACACGTCCATATCGGTGTAGTACCGCGCAGCCTCGTAGAGCGTGTCCTGGATTGGCGTCCAACCGTTGTGGTTCAGCTCCGCGACGAGCTCCTTCAGCTCATCGCGAGCGCGGCGGAACTGCAGACCAGAGCCATCGTCTTCGTAGGCAAGGACGAGCCGGGGAGCCTGGCCGGGGCTGTTGTCGAAGGTGCGCGCCCGGCGATCGTTTGCGCCCGTGGTATCGACCTGGATACCCAGGGCATTTCCCAGGGACCAGCCTCCCTGCGCTACGACACTGCTGATCAGCGACGAAATATCCGGGCTTCGATAGGTTCCATCGGTTACCCAGGCGTCGCTGATACCCCAGTTCACCGCGGGCGAAAAGTAGCTGCGGCCCGTAACGCTTCCATCGGCGCTGGTATAGGTGGCGGCGTTCGATGAGGCCTCAGAGCTGATGGCGAGCGTGGTGCTGCCGGTATCGTCGGCGACAGCAGTGAACTCGAGATAGGCCTCGTTGATCGTCGCGCCCTGAGGAACGTCGATGTCCGCGAAGCGAAGACCGACTGGATTCGACTGAACCAGGTCGAGAGACACACCCGTGGTTATATTCTGGCCTTCCTCCACGTCGTCAGAAGACGCGGTTATTGTGCGCGACTGCGTACGCTTGATGCAGGATGAGCCCGCCGGTATCGAGTCGAACTCATACTGAACCCGCAACCGGGGAGACAGGGACGCGTTGCCTTCGAAAGAGAACACCGGCATGGCACCGGTAGCACCTGAAATGACGAAGGATAACGCATTGCCTCCGCACCAATCATTGCGGGCAACCGCGGTCTGTACGATTGAACTCAGTTCGGGCGACTGAAACTCGTCGCCGGATGTGTGGGTCTCTGTCCCGGTCCAGGGCAGCGCCGTACCCAGCGTTCGCGCGCTGATATTCCCAGCTGTGCTGGTGAAAGGCAGCGAATTGCCGCTTTCCTCGACCGCTATTTGCAGATCGACCGGCATATCAAAGTCGCGCTCGGCCGTGAACTCGATCCGCGCGCTGGTGACGGTGACACCTCGGGGAATGTCCGTTGCATCGAAACGAAGCCCAACGAGGGTGTTTGTCGGCGGTATGAGTGCGCCGACGTAGTACTCCACAAACAACCTGGCCGCACGGGTGGTGGAATTGTCCACGGCTACAAAATCGCGTTCCCCGAAATTGTTGGTAGTGCTGGCCGACTGGACGATAAAAACGACATCGTCTTCGCCGCCGCCGATCGGATCCCAATCGGGGTGAGAGATGATCTCGTTGAGGATCGGGGCAATGTTTGGCGTGTCGATGGTTTGATCAGCGACGACGGTCTGCGTAATGGTCCAGTCCACTTCCGCGACCGTGTTCGCGCGAGCGTTAAGCACGTTGGTTCCATCACCACTATTAAGCAGGAATCCACCACTGTCCTTTTGCTGGCCTGATATGCGCAGACTAAGCGGGTCGCCATCGCCGTCGTTGGCGCCGGTGAAGCGCAGATAGGCGTTGGTGACGGTCGCACCGGGGGGTATATCCAGACCGGAAAAGCGCACACCGATACGACGGTTGAAATCAAGGTCGAGGATACCGTTGTTGTTCCAGCTGTTGCCTTCCGCAATTCTCTCTTCGGCATCGTCGTCGAAATCTTTCACCTGATCTTCTACGAGCATGAGCGTGCTGCCCTCAAGCTCGGTCAGTTGCAGACGCTCCAAGTCGACAAACATCTGGCTGGTTCCATCATTCAGCTCCTGAGCGTCATCGGTGCCTTCGTCGATCGTCGATTCCACGGTAATGATGGTGGACGTGGGAATGACCTCGTCGAGGTTCTTAACGGGATAAAGTATAGGGCCGCCTGGATTCGTGAAGCGCATCAAACCAACGTTGACGTTGTTCAGCTCATCGAGCAATTGATTGAAGGCATCCTTAACGTTGTCCAGACGATCTTTGCCCGTGCCATCGACCGTGTTGCTCATTGAGCCTGAGGTATCGATGATAAAGAGCACGTTGGGGCGTATGCTGTTTCCAGCCACGTCTCCGAAGAATATCTCCGTATCGTCAGCCCAGACGGGTGATGAGCACCACAGAGCGGCGACAAAGGCGACGCCAATGCTTCTAAAGCTCTCAATGTAAGTCTTCATATCAGTATCCTTGCGGGCGCCTGCGTTAGAGATCGCCGTGCCCTACTTCAAATCAAATGCTTTCTTGTCGCAGCCCTGGACCCGTGTTGTCGCTGGCTATTGCTGAACGAAGGGAGTCAGTCGCTTGATCCCCTGTATGTGCTCACTATCGAAGCGATCTTCGTCGTCGCGGAGACCGACCCGCGCCCTCAGTTCAAAGCGAATGCTGCGCAGCGTGTTGGCGCCGATGGTCGCGGCATAGCCTTTCGGGAGCATCGCGTCGCGGAAATGGACATCCGCATCGCCTTCCATACCGCCGGGTAAATCCATGGGCGCCGCCAGCGAGGCCGCGCCGCCGCCCACAAGCGCGTTGATGTATGCCTGTGACAGGAGATCACCATCGTTTTTCAGCTCGGCGATCATGGACTCGACGGCCTGGAAACTCAGCTCCTTCCCTTCCCGGGCTACGGCCATGCGCGTTTCCAGCGAGCTGGTTTCCATAGCCTGGTAGCCGACAATGGTTGTAAGCAACAAGAGCAGCAGGACAACCAGAAGCACGGCGCCGTTCTGATACTTCAATGCGCGAGGCCGATACCGCTGGTTGAATTTGCGATAGCCCGGTTGTTTCCTCATTCGATCTCTGACCTTGAATGCCGATTTGGTAACGCCCACTACAAAACCTCAGAACGCTGGCGCGTTGCGCAAGTTGACCGTTGTGGAGAACACATCGCGCTGCACCGGTCCACCGCCGTGTACGGCGCCCTGGCCCGCGGGAGTACCCGCCGGCGGCACCACGACTTCGTCGATGAGGGCATAGACGCCGGTATCGTCGGCTGCGCGGATCAGTTCATAGCCCTGCATGAGCAAAGCTATGCGAGCGGAGATCAGGCCGTCGTAATTGTTGCCGGTGTTCAGCTCAGCATCCGACGGATCTACATAACGAATCGTTTCCTGGCCAAGCACTCGCTGACCAAACTTCACCTGCATGTGTTCGACGCCCTCGATCATTTCCTGGGGCGGCTGCCCGTCGCCACGCACATCCCGGTACAAAGCCCAGACGTCCTGGCCATTGCGATCGCGATCGGTATCCGCGACGAACCAGACCACGTCTTCCACGGTGAGCACATCGGCATCCTGGTCGTAGGGAACGTTTATGCTGGTGGTGAAGTTGTTTGGCGCCGTAAATTCGAGGTTGGTCGGATTAGCCGCCAACGCCGTGTCGCAGACCTGCGCGTTGGTGACTTCGAACATGTGAGCGAAGTCCTGGCATCCGGTGATGACGACCCAACTGTTCTGTTGGATAGCGCAATCCGGGTTGTCTGAAAGCGCGATAGGGCCCGCGGTGTTTACCGGAATCGACGCGGTAAGTAGAAACGGGTCTCCGCTATCCAGCTCCATCACCGGGTCATTCATGCGCTGCATGGTGCGAAGGGAGAGTACATCGCTGTTATTGCGAGCGCCGCGGGCATCCTCGGCATTCAGCACGGCAGACCAAAGCAGTTCGTTGGCAGCATCCGGCGCCGCGCCCCACGCGCCACCGTTCAGGCGCTCGTAGCCGCGCACACCCTCCAGACTCCGGGTAAACGTCGGATCATTGGGATCGTCGATCATATTCACGAAATTCACGTCGCCGGTGTTGCAGCCGAGGAACTGCGTCCCGTAGAGGTCGTCGCGCATCATGTCGAGCGCAAAGCGTGCGTTCTCCTGCAGGCGAGCAAGCGAGTTCTCGAGGTTCGCCGAATCCTTGTTGGCAAGAAAAACGGTTGTAACACCCAGGACAAGGAACGCCCCGATGGTCAGGGCGACCATCAGCTCGATCAGGGAAAGGCCGCGCTGACTAGCTGCGCGCTGACACCTGGAAGAAGTCTGTGGCATGCGCATTGAGAGAACCGTTCCGGATTCGGGCATTTTCGGAAGATCGTTCATGGTGTGATCACTGATGTGAGGTTCACGGCCTGCTCCACCGAAGAGCGCGTCGCCGAGCCATCTGCAGCGTCGGTGTTATCAAACTGTCGCTCCGTCCAGGTGACACGCACGGTGACTTCATTGGTCGCCGCGTCGCGAGTGATCGAGGCCTGTCCGTCTGGGATGGCCGAGCGAAAGTTTCCGCCGTTGTTCGCGACCAGATTTCCGGCATCCATAAAATGACGCCCCCAGAAGTGGAGGTCCTGCTGCGCCGCCATGGCCGGGGTACAGCCGGCGACGCCCTGACAGCCGGGATCGGCGGGAATGTCCGCGGGATAGTCTCCCACGTAGCTTGCCGCCGCCCGGGGATTGGCGCGGATGGCGTCGAGAATCTCCGAGCCGATATACACCGCCTGAGAGCGGAAGTAGGCGCCCTGGTTGGCCTGAAGGCTGAGCATCTGCATGCCCACAACGCCGAGGAGACCAACGAGGAGGATCAGAACGCTCACCATGACCTCGATGAGCGTGAATCCCGCCGCACGGCCTGGGCGGGGAAATCGCTGCCGCCAGTTTGACGGAAGCTTTCGCGCTGCCGCAGAGCGAGCGCGTGAAGTTCGACCAAGCCTGGGCGTAAAGCCGGTGCACGTCCGCATATGGGATGAACTCATAAGACTACGGGCAGGCGACATCGTTTACTGCCGGTGAATGGTCTTCGACGATGCCATTGTCATCGGTGTCAACGGAAAAACGCGGCTGGCCTGCGACCGTTACCACAAGCCCCCTGGCCTCCTCCGCACCCCGGTCATCGCAAATCACGACGGTGCCATTCAGCCCCTGCAGAACGCGCCCATCGGCGGCGAAGACGACCTGACCGGCAGCCTGAAATCCCACCGTGCGCACCGTGATTCCACCCGCTGCTTCGTCGCCAACTCGAAGCGGCTCCTCGCCGCCATTCCAGACTCCGTCGGCGGCAGTACCACCACCCTCGCCGTCATCGGCAAAGATCAGATAACCCGTTTCCCAGTTACTGCCCGTGCAGTTCCCTCCCGGTGTGGTAGTAGGACACATGCCTATGGGATGGTTCCGAATCACGGCCTCGCTGCGCGCGAAGGAAAGCGCCCCTGCCATCTCATTCAGCGTGCTCTGCATGCGATTGCGCTGCAGACTGTTCTGAAAGGAAGGTCCGCCAATGCCCAGCAGGACGGCCACGAGCACCAGCACCATCATCAACTCAATGAGGGTAAAGCCGGCTTCACGGACGGCGATGGATTCGATTCGCTGCGCAGCGGTGCCCTGCGCGCGCTCATGCGCGTTTGCTTGGGCGTTTGTGCGCGGGCCAGTCCGTCTTTTTCCGGGGACACTTTCACCATTGGGCGACAGCAGAGCGCCGGCCGACGGGCCGGAATCAACCAGGTGCTGAAGCAGAGAGTTTTCCATGCCCCAAGCATAGGGCGTTGAAACGGCAAGAGATCAAAGCGCCCGACCATCGGCGGATTTCGCCGACGAACGGTTCTCGGGAGATGTGGGAGTGTGACCGAAGTCCGTTTCGCCTGACGCGAAATCGGAGTCCGGGCGTCAGCGAGACGGTCTTCGGCTCAGGTACCGAGCGCTCGCGCAAACGCTCACACAATCGGTCTGGATTGGGTTCTGATCAGTCGACCGGCGCCAGACGCAGCTCCCGCGGCATGCTGAAAGTGACGTTTTCCGGACGCCCATCGACCTCACGAACCGACGTTGCACCGAGGTCGTGCAGTCGATCGACAACTTCCTGAACCAGCACCTCCGGAGCCGAAGCACCGGCGGTGACGCCCACCGATTCCACGCCCGCGAGCCATTCAGGATCGATCTGGGCGGCGCGGTCCAGGAGATGTGCCCTGGCACCCATGCGCTCGGCAAGCTCGCGGAGCCGGTTGGAATTGGAGCTGTTGACTGAACCGACCACGAGCACGAGATCGCTATCCGCGGCCAGCTGGCGCACGGCATCCTGACGGTTCTGGGTGGCGTAGCAGATGTCGTCTTTCCGCGGGCCGGTGATCTGGGGAAAACGCTCGCGCAGGGTGTCGATTACCCTCGCTGTGTCGTCCATGGAGAGAGTAGTCTGGGTGACGTAGGAAAGGCTCCCAGGATCGTCCACCTCCAGGTTGCGGGCCTGCTCCTCGTCTTCCACCAGGTAGATCCGCCCGCCAGCGCTGGTGTCGTACTGGCCCATGGTGCCCTCAACTTCGGGGTGTCCCGCGTGTCCGATCAGCACGCACTCCCGCCCCTGAGAGCTATAGCGGGAAACCTCGATATGCACCTTAGTAACCAATGGGCAAGTGGCGTCGAAGACCTTCAGACCGCGGCCATCGGCCTCGCGGCGCACGGCCTGAGACACCCCGTGGGCAGAGAAGATGACTATGCGGTCGTCCGGAACCTCGTCCAGTTCCTCCACGAAGATCGCGCCGCGCTCGCGGAGGTCGTCAACGACAAAGCGGTTGTGGACCACCTCGTGGCGCACATAGATCGGGGCGCCGAAAACTTCCAGAGCGCGATTGACAATATCTATGGCCCGGTCGACGCCGGCGCAGAAGCCGCGTGGATTCGCCAGCTGTATGTCCATCAGTGCAACTCCGCCGCCTCGATGCGGTGTATCTGTACGTCAAATAGGATAGTACGTCCTGCGAGGGGATGGTTGAAATCCACGGTAACTTCTTCGTCATCCACGGCGACGACCATGCCGGGAAGTTCTCCTCCGCTGGCATCGGCGAAGGAACAGACCAGACCGAGTTCCAGATCGATGCCGTTGTCGAAGCTGTCACGGTCAATGCGCTGTACATTGTTGTCGTTCGGCTGCCCGAAGGCGTCTTCCGGCGGCACCTGGAACATGCGACGCTCACCGGGTCGCATCCCCAGAATGCGCTGCTCGAAGCCGGGCAACAGGCTGCCATCACCGACCTCGAAACTGACGGCCTCGCCGCCGAAGTTCGAATCCACTTCTTCACCATCTTCCAGGGCAAGAGAAAAATTGAGGTACACGCGGGTGCCCTCGCTGACGTTGTTGTCCATGTCGTACTCCAAGACGGTGCGCGAGCCTGGCGGACCTAGGCCGAGTCGCTGCGGCCGGCGTCATCCCGCTTTGCACTGTTTGGGGCGGTGCCCAGACGCGCCCCGCTCCCGATATCACCCTGACCTGATGCGCCGCGATCCGGGCCGCCAAGGAAGCTGTCGAGAATGATGAACGCGGCACCGACGGAGATCGCCGCGTCCGCCACATTGAACGTCGGGAAGTACCAGTCACGGTAGTGCACGCTGATGAAATCGACCACATAGCCCAGGCGAATGCGGTCCACCAGGTTTCCCAGGGCGCCGCCGAGAACCAGACTCAGCCCCAACGCCAAAACCCGCTGACGGGCGTCGGGCCGGCTGAGCCACCAGGCAATCGCAGCGCTGACGCCAAGGGCTAGAATCGAGAAAAACCAGCGCTGCCAGCCCCCAGCACCGCTCAGGAAGCTGAAGGCGGCTCCTTCGTTGTGGTGCAGCGTGAGGTTGAACCAGAAAAACACCGGCACGGGTGAGGAGTAGCTCAGGCTGGCCGAGGCCAGCCATTTACTGCCCTGGTCTGCGACAACAATGACCAGGGCCAGCGTGTACCAAGCCCAGGGAACAGGACTTCGATGGCCGGTGTCAGGCAAAGTAACGAATCTCTCCGGGACCTTCGACATTGCTCACGCATCGCGAACACAGCGTCGGGTGCGCCAGGTTTGCGCCCACGTCGAAACGACGATGCCAGCAGCGCTCGCACTTAGGAGCCTCGGACGCAGCTGCCAGGATCTTGAGCGCGTCGATCTCTGTGGCACTCGCCTTCGCTGGCGCATCCGAAAGCGCCGCCAGTCGCGCTTCCGAGGTGATGAGCACGAAGCGGAGTTCGTCGCCGAGGCGCGCCAGATCAGCAAGGAGTGACTCGTCGCAGTAGAGCGTGACCTCTGCGTCCAGCGAACCACGGAGGTTTCCCGCGGCCCGCAGGGCCTCCAACTCGCGATTCACGGCTCCGCGCACTGCGATTACCCGTTCCCAAAACTCCGCGTCGAGCTCGTCGTTGCTGCCCAGGCGCAATAGAGGCTCACCCCAGCCGGCCAGGAAAACAGTGTCTTCGCGCTCCCCGGGAAGGTTTTCCCAGATCTCGTCCGCCGTGAAGGACAGGATGGGTGCCATCCAGCGCGCCAGGGCGTCAACAATGCGGTACATAGCCGTCTGCGCCGAGCGCCGCGGCAGACTGTCGGACTGAGTCGTGTATTGGCGGTCCTTGATGATATCCAGGTAAAAGCCGCCCATCTCCGTCGCGCAGAAATTGTGCAGACGCTGGCACACCTGGTGGAATTGGTAGGCGTCGTAGGACTGACGCAGGCTCTCCTGGACACGCGCGGCGCAGTCGACGGCCCAGCGGTCCAGGGGCAGCAGCTCATCGTCGGGCACCGTATGTTCCGCGGGATCGAAGCCCGAGAGGTTGCCGAGCATAAAGCGCGCCGTATTGCGGATGCGTCGATAGCTGTCACCGGTCCGCTTGAGAATCTCCTCGGAAACGGCCACTTCATTGCGGTAGTCCGTCGAAGCCAGCCACAGCCGAAGCACGTCGGCGCCAAGGTCGTTCATGGCTTTGCGGGCCGGGATGATATTGCCGAGGGACTTGGACATCTTGCGTCCCTCACCGTCGACCGTGAAGCCGTGGGTCAGCACCGCCTTGTAGGGCGCCTGGCCATAAGCGCCGATACCCGTCAGCAGGGACGACTGGAACCAGCCGCGATGCTGGTCCGAACCCTCAAGGTAAAGATCCGCGGGAACGGTCAGTTCGTCGCGCTGGCGAAGTACGCAGGCATGCGTAACCCCGGAGTCGAACCAGACATCGAGCGTGTCCGTGACCTTTTCGTAGATCTTCGCGTCATCGCCGAGAAAGTCCCGGGGATCGAGCGCGAACCAGCCTTCGATGCCGTCCTGCTCGATGAGCTGGGCCGCGCGCTCAATGAGCTCCGGGGTATTCGGGTGTAATTCCGCGGTGTCGCGATGAACGAAAAGCGCGATCGGGACGCCCCAGGTACGCTGCCTCGATATGCACCAGTCGGGACGATCGGCGAGCATCGACTCGATACGCACCTGACCCCACTCGGGCACCCACTGCACGTTCTTCACAGCGTCGCGTGCGGTCTCAAGGAGATCCCGCTGTGTCATGCTAATAAACCACTGTGGTGTCGCACGGAAGATCACGGGCGTTTTGTGACGCCAGCAGTGGGGGTAAGAGTGGACGTAGTTCTCGTGGTGCAAAAGCACGCCGCGTTCGTCGAGAGCCTCGATAATGGCGTCGTTGGCGCGAAATATGTGCTGCCCCTCGAAAAGCGGCGTGCCCGGACAAAAAACGCCATTGCCGGCAACGGGATTGTCGACGGGAAGCTCGTAACGCAGTCCCACGTCAAAGTCTTCCAGGCCATGCGCCGGCGCCGTGTGGACGGCTCCCGTACCGGCATCCACCGTAACGTGCTCGCCGAGCACGACTGGCACCTGTCGGTCGATAAACGGGTGCTGCAGGAGCTGCCCCTCGAGGGCCCTGCCCGGACAGGTGCCCAGAAGCCGGAGTTCATCCAGTCCGAAACGGCGAGCGCAGTCCTGAGCCAAGGCCTCGGCCACCACAAGGCGCTGCCCCTTGCCTTCCATGAGCACGTACTCGAGATCGGGATGCAGGCTAACAGCCTGGTTGGCCGGCAGTGTCCAGGACGTGGTGGTCCAGATAGGGATCGCGACCGCGGCGGCATCCTCGAAGCCAAAAACCGCATTGATGGCCTGGGCATCAACGGCGGCAAAGGCGACATCGATGGCCGAAGACTGCTTGTCCGCGTACTCGACTTCGGCCTCGGCGAGGGCCGAGCCACAGTCCAGGCACCAGTGCACGGGCTTGAAGCCCTTGATCAAATGACCGCGCTCGGCGATGCGCCCGAGGGTCCGGACGATGTCCGCTTCGAAGCGGTAGTCCATGGTGCGGTACGGGTTGTCCCAATCGCCGATGATCCCCATGCGCTGGAAATCGCTGCTCTGCTGATCGATCTGCGTCTGCGCATAGGCGCGGCATTTTTGGCGAAACTCCGCCGCGCTTACCTTGACGCCGGGCTTGCCCACTTTCTTTTCCACGTTCAGTTCGATGGGCAGACCGTGACAGTCCCAGCCCGGAACATAGGGCGCATCAAAGCCGTCAAGGGTCTTGTACTTGACGATGATGTCCTTGAGTACCTTGTTCACCGCGTGACCGACATGCAGTTCACCGTTGGCGTACGGCGGTCCATCGTGAAGAACAAAACGCGGTCGCCCGGCGCGAGTCTCGCGTACCCGCTCGAAAATCCCCATCGCCTGCCATTTTTTCAGTCTTTCGGGCTCGCGCTGGGCAAGGTTCGCCTTCATGGGAAAGGCGGTACTCGGCAGATTAAGGGTGTCTTTGTACTGACTCATGTTCGATTGCTGTGTGTATTGAAGAACGCGCGCGCTTCGGCGATGTCCTGGTGAATCCGCTCGCGAAGCTCATCGACGGAAGCGAAGCGCATTTCATCGCGCAGTTTGTAGGAAAACTCGGTGTTGAGACGCTCTCCATAGAGATCGGGGTTGCCATCCAGCACATGCACCTCGAGATTGGCTCGCTGGCCTGACTCGATGGTCGGCCGTGTGCCCACGTTGGCAATGGCCGGCGCGCCTGCGAGACCACCTCCCGAAACCCGCACAGCGAATACGCCGCTGAACGGCAGACGCTGTCTGCGCAGGCCAATGTTTGCCGTGGGCGCACCGAGCTCACGCCCGAGCTGTCGCCCATACATTACCTGCCCCCCAATGCTGTAAGGCCGCCCGAGGAGACGCTCGGCGAGGCCAAAGTCGCCGACCGAAAGCGCCTCGCGCAGCCGCGTGCTGCTGACGCGCTCGTCGTCCAGCAGCACCGTAGGCATGCCCTGGGTTTCGAAACCCTGTCGTTTGCCAAGGCGGCGCATAAACGCGGCGTCCCCCTCGCGGTCACGTCCGAAGCGGAAGTCGTCTCCCAGCACCAGCGCTTGCACGCCAAGGCCCTTCACAAACAGTTCGGAAGCGAACTCTTCCGCCGACATACTCCTCAACGTCTCGTTGAAGCGAAGGCAGAGGAGCCTGTCCACGCCCAGATCCCGGAAAGCCTCGTACTTTTCGCGAAAGCTCTGCAGCCGCGGCGGCGCCGCGGCGCCCGAGAGGTATTCGCGGGGCAGGGGCTCGAAGGTGACCACGGTTACGGGGACTGCGAGACCCTCGGCCAGTTCCGAGGCCTGGCGGACAACGGCGCGATGACCCAGGTGCACCCCATCAAACGCTCCAATGGTTGCGACGCAGGGTCGGTGTCGATCTCGCAGGCCGCCCAGACCGCGTAGGAGCTCCATTATGTCGTTGCGCTTATGCAATAAAGCGCACAAGTATATCGGAGAACCCGGCCCGCTCCTACGCGTCGGGTGCCCGCTCCAGTTGCTGATTCAGTCCTCGCCGGGAGGGCGAATATCGCTGAAACGCAGGCCAAACAGCCACAGCGCGGCCAGATAGGTAGCAATGCCGGCTGAGCAAATAAAGAGGATACGCATCCCCCGACCGGGCGCGTCCATGGCAATCCAGTCAGCCAGCCCGGGGGTAATCGTCACAAGCAGGGCTAGCATAACGATGCACGCGCCCCCCAGACGGGCCAGGAAGCCGCTCCAGTGCTCGCTGAAGCGGTATATATCTTCCCGAAGCAGGCCGCGCCATAGCAGAGCCGCGTTTAGGGCCGCGCTGGCGCTGGTCGCCAGCGCCAGGCCCATGTGCCCCGCGCCCCCGGTGGCGACCAGCGCACCGACGAACACCAGGTTCAGCATCATATTCGCCACCATCGCCTGAATACCGATTCGCACCGGCGTACGCATGTCCTGGCGCGCGTAGTAGCCCGGCGCAAGCACCTTGATCAACATGAACGCACAGAGGCCCAGACTGTAGGCGCGAAGGCTGAGGCTCGCCATAGCAACGTCGCGCTCTGTGAGCTCACCGTAAAAGAACAGCGTGACGAGAATGGGCTTGGCGAGATAGATCAGCGCGACGCAGGCCGGTACCCCGACCAGCAGCACACTGCGCACCGCCCAGTCCAGCGTAGCGCCGTAGGCCTTGCCGCGGGCCGCCGCGCTCTGCGCCGACAGAGTCGGCATGATGACCGTGGCCACGGCTATGGCAAACACTCCCAGCGGCAGCTCCGTAAGGCGGTCCGAGTAGTAGAGCCAGGAGACGCTGCCGGTGGGCAGAAAAGTAGCGAGAATGGTGTCAAGAAGCAGGTTGAGCTGGGCTACGGAAACGCCGAACAGCGCCGGAACCATGAGCGTCATCACCTGCCGCACTCCAGGATCCGCGAGGTCCCAGCGGGGCCTGGGCACCAGATCGAGTCTGTAGAGGAAGGGCAGCTGGAAGAGAAGCTGTACGAGGCCCGCCGTCAGCACACCCCAGGCCAGGGCGTAGGCGGGCTCGCTGAAGTGCGGTGCCGCGAGCAGTGCCGCGCTGATAAGACTGATATTGAGAAGTACGGGTGTGAAAGCGGGGACGGCGAAGCGCCGGTAGCTGTTGAGCACCGCACCGCACATACCCGTCAGGGAGATGAGCATCAGATAGGGAAAGGTGATGCGTATAAGGCCAGTCGTCAGTTCGTACTTTTCGGGCTGAACGACATAGCCTGGCGCGAACAGGGCAACGACCAGCGGCGCTGCCGCCAGCGTTAGCAGAGTCAGGGAAAGCAGCGCACCTCCAAGGGCGCCGGCAACTCGATCGATGAGATTGCGCACGGCCGCCTCGCCACCCAGTTCGCGCTGCTCGGCAAGCACGGGGACAAAGGCCTGGGAAAACGCCCCTTCGGCGAACAGGCGGCGCAGGAAATTGGGGATCTTGAAGGCAATAAAGAAGGCATCCGCGTTAGCACTGGCGCCGAGAACGGCGGCCAGTACAACGTCCCGCGCCAGCCCGAGCACCCTTGAGAGCATGGTCATGGACCCGACCACGGCGCTGGAACGCAACAGCCCGGTCGCAGCCTGCGCGCTGCTCATGAGTCCGTCGCTTCTTCCCCGGTCCATTCCTCGCGGAGCCGCGCGTGATGCAGTGCAAGCCACTGCAGCGCGACCAGCGTGTGACCATTGTTGATTCGGTTTTCGCGCAGGAGTTCGAGCACCTCATCCACCGTAAGCCGGTGCACGAGGATGTCTTCGCCTTCGCTGTCGAGGCCACGCACGTCGCCGACTCCTGCTTCCAGTACGCGCCCGCAGAACAAGCGCACGTGCTCCGAGCAGGCGCCGGAACTGGGGTAGTAGGAAGCGATCGGTTCCAGCTGCGCCAGACGACAGCCGGCCTCTTCCTCGGCTTCGCGATGCACCACATCGATGTCACTTTCCCCGGGCTCCACGATGCCGGCGACCAACTCGAGCATCCAGGGGCTGGCGGCGTCGCGCAGTGAACCGGCGCGAAACTGTTCGATGAGGATGAGCGAGTCGCTTTCCGGCTCATAGGGCAGCACACCCACGGCGTCCCCGCGCTCAAAGATCTCGCGTGTCACGGGCTCGGCCCAGCCACCGGCAAAGGCGCGGTGCTGCAGGGTGCGTCGATCGACGGCGAAATAGCCATCGAAAACGCGCTCCTCCTCGAGTACGCGCACATCAGCGGGGCCAAAGCGCAAACTGAAGCTCACTGGAATCGCCCTCCGGTATACCAGTGCACGTCCCGGGAGTGGCGGTCGACAAGATCGACGACGTCCAGAATCATGGCAAAGAGTGCCATGCGCACGACCACGCCATTGTCGGTCTGGCGAAAGATCGCGAGGTTGGGGTTGTCATTCAGGTCGTCGTCCAGTTCCCGGGCCGGCTCGCGGGAATCGCGCGGCAACGGGTGCATGATCACCGTGTTGGGATCGCAGTGACGCGTGTATACCTGCTGATTCAGACGGAAGCGGCCCCGGTACAGGGCCGCTTCTTCTTTGGATGCAAAGCGCTCTTCCTGCAGACGCGTGCTGTATACGATATCGACGTGGGCGATGCCCTCCTCCATCGACTCGCTTTCGATCACATCGTGCCCAGCCTCGCGCAGCGATTCCGCAATAGCTTCGGGCATCGCAAGCTCAGCCGGGGACACGAGGGCCACGTTCACTCCATCGAACAGGCCCAGGAGTTTGCACAGGCTGTGTACCGTGCGACCAAAGCGAAGGTCGCCCACCATGGCGATGCGCAGGCTGTCGATACCGCGATTCTGCGCCGCGAGTTCGCTGCGGATTGTGTACAGATCCAGAAGCGCCTGGGTGGGGTGTTCGTTGCTGCCGTCCCCTCCATTGATCACCGGTACGCGGCTGGCGGCGGCGAACTCCGCAACGCTGCCCTCGGCCGGGTGACGCATGGCGATGACGTCCGAATACCCGGACAGGACGCGCGCCGTGTCATAGAGGGACTCACCCTTGGCGATGGCTGAATTCTCGAAACCCGTGGTCTCGCGGACTTCGCCGCCGAGCAGATTGAACGCGCTGCCAAAGCTGACGCGGGTCCGCGTACTGGGCTCAAAGAACATGGAACCAAGGATCGCGCCTTCGAGGACACGCGTTACACGCCGCCGTCGAGCGTAGGGCTCCATGCGGTCTGCAACGGCAAACACGGACTCCACGTCGGCACGCTCGAAGTCGCTCACGGAGAGTATGTGGCGGCCGGCAAACTGCATGATGTCCCTCCGTGGCTGGTGGGCGCCATTATACGGACCGGCGCCAGGGGTCGCTCAGACCAGCAGCTCGTCTCCCCAGGACTGCAGTTGCGTAAGGATATCCCGGTCCCGGGGCGAGAGTTCCGGCCCCGCCAGGCGAGCTTCGATCTCGGACTGAAACGCCTCGAGCCCTGGTCCGCGGCCCTCGTCCCCGCTCAGGCGCGCGAAGCGAAAAGCTTCCCAGCGCTCGCGATCATCCGCGTTCAGCGTTTGGGGATAGTTGCGTGCCCGATAGCGGAACAGCATCTCTTCAAGCCGCTGATCTTCGAAAACGGGGCTCTCTTCAGCAAGCTCGTCCGGACCAAGGCTGACCAGTCGATCGAGCTTTTGTCGATCTTCCCGGGGCAGGAAGCCTCCTCCGTAAAGCGCCTCATCGACATCGCCGGGCTCACGAGGTGGGGCAAGCTGCACCAGCTCGCGAAGTTTGTCGCGCAGCGCGCCCGGATGACGGCTTTCGTGGTCTGCGAGCAGTCGGCGGTTGCTCGCGCAGAGCTTTAGATCCAGAGTGGCTCGCTCCGCGATATCCCGCGTCGCCATCTGCGCGGGAAGCAGCACGGGACAGCGATTGATGTGCACGGACTTGATACCCGGGCGCTGCTCTCCCGGTCCGAACTCTGCTTCCGGCAGGTACAGAAGGCGCCGCAGCTCCTGCGCCGGAAGATCGATGAGCATTTGTGTGTCCACGCTCAGGTTGGCGCAGATCAGCTCATTGCCATTCACGGGATGCCACGCGAGGGGTAGCACGAGGCCCAGGTGCGCCCGGGCCGCACCGAAGCGGCCGGAGACATGGAGTAGCGGCTTCGTGTCATGGGAGGCCAGGAATTCCTTCACCGCGTGTTTGCTTCTTTGCCGAAACAGCCAGTCAAAGAGCTTGGGTTGACGGTCTTTGAGCAATCTCGCGAGGGCCAGCGTCGCCCTGACGTCACCCAGCGCGTCGTGAGCCGAGCCGTGCTCTATGCCATTCGCCCGGGTCAGATCCTCCAGGCGAAAACTTGGGCGACCGTCTTCCCGTCGCGGCCACTCAATCCCCTCGGGCCTGAGCGCAAAGGCCGTGCGCATGGCGTCAATCAAGTCCCAGCGAGACCGGCCGTCGCCGTACTCCCGTGCATAGGGATCACGTAGATTGCGCCACAAGGTATAGCGTGTGACTTCGTCATCGAAACGCAGGGAGTTGTAGCCGAGAGCGCAGGTGCCGGGATGAGCGAGTTCGCTAAGGATGCGATCGATAAAGTCGGCTTCGGCTATACCCTGTTCCTCCGCGAGTTGGGGAACGATGCCGGTAATCAGGCAGGCTTCAACGGCCGGCAGATAATCGCGAGGGGGGCGCGCGTAGATGCATAGCGGCTCGCCCAGGGGATTCAGGTCAAGGTCGGTGCGCAGCCCGGCAAACTGCACCGGGCGGTCAATCGCCGGTCGCGCCCCAAAAGTCTCGTAGTCGTGCCAGTAGAAGGACTCAGATGAGCTCAAGCGCCTGCTCTTCGATCACAGCGCGCCAGTGCTCCGGTCCTGTTTTGTGAACGGATATGCCCTGCGTGTCCACGGCGACACTCACCGGCATGTCCTTCACCTCAAACTCGTAGATCGCCTCCATGCCAAGCTCCGGGAAAGCCAGGACTTTCGCCCCGGTAATGGCCCGCGACACCAGGTAGGCCGCGCCGCCCACCGCCATGAGGTACACAGCACCGTGCTTACGGATCGCTTCGACACCCGCGGGGCCGCGCTCGGCCTTACCAATCATGCCGAGAAGGCCGGTTTCACTGAGGATGAAGTCCGTAAACTTGTCCATGCGCGTCGACGTGGTCGGCCCGGCCGGTCCCACCACTTCATCGCGCACTGGATCGACGGGACCCACGTAGTAGATAAACCGACCGCGCAGATCGACGCCTTCGGGCAAACCCTCGCCGCTGCGGATCAGTTCCTGGATCTTCTTGTGCGCCGCGTCGCGGCCCGTGAGCATCTTGCCCGACAGCAGCAGCGTGTCACCCGGTTTCCAGTTCGCGACTTCTTCGCGCGTAACCGTATCGAGGTTTACCCGGCGGACTTCCTCCCCGACCTCCCAGGTGATGTCGGGCCAGTCCTCGAGATTGGGCGCGCTCTGCAGCGCGGGCCCGCTGCCATCGAGGACGAAATGCGCGTGGCGCGTTGCCGCGCAGTTGGGAATCATGGCGACGGGCAACGAGGCCGCGTGGGTCGGGTAATCCTTAATCTTCACGTCCAGGACGGTTGTCAGGCCACCAAGACCCTGGGCTCCGATGCCGAGCCGATTTACGGCGTCCATGATCTCCAAGCGCAGTTCCTCTGTGCGATTCGAGGGACCGCGCTCGCGCAGTTCGTGGATATCGATAGGATCCATGAGCGATTCCTTGGCCAGCACCGTGGCCTTTTCCGCGGTGCCGCCCACGCCGAGGCCAAGCATACCCGGCGGGCACCAGCCCGCGCCCATCGTCGGGACAGTCTTCACCACCCAGTCGACGATAGAGTCCGAGGGATTGAGCATCACCAGCTTGGACTTGTTCTCAGATCCCCCACCCTTCGCGGCTACGCGCACGTCCAGCGTATTCCCGGGCACCAGTTCCATGTGGATCACGGCCGGAGTGTTGTCGCCGGTGTTCTTGCGCTTCCCGGCCGGATCGTCAAGGATCGATGCCCGCAGCACGTTGTCGGGATGCGTGTAGGCGCGGCGCACGCCCTCGTTGACCATGTCGGTGACGGACATTGTTGAATCCCAGCGCAGGTCCATGCCTACGCGCAGGAACACGGTCACTATGCCCGTGTCCTGGCAGATGGGCCGTTTGCCCTGGGCGCACATGCGCGAATTTATGAGGATCTGCGCCATGGCGTCTTTGGCTGCCGGATTCGGCTCCATGGACCAGGCCTTGTGCACCGCCTGCACAAAATCCACCGGGTGATAGTAGGAAATGAACTGCAGCGCGTCGGCGACGCTGTCGATGAAATCGTCCTGTCGGATTATGGTCATTGGGTCCCTCGGATAGCGTTCAGGCCTGAGCCTGGGCTCCTTACAACATACAACTGCAACAACTGTTTGCGACGCGCTGTGTCGGCCGCGCGGTGCGATGCCGCGGACGGCTACTTAGGCCCGGCGCTGCCGCCCTGCAGGCTGCGAAGCCCGGCGCGTAGCTGATCGATGTTGGCACTGGTGCTGCGGCGGAAGGCGTCGATGGCACGGATCGCCTCTTCGTTGCCCTGTACTCGCTTGCTGTAGCGGGCAAGTTCCAGGTTGATGGAATTGAGAGCGTCGGCCACGCGCTCGATTTCCGCCTGGCTATTGCGTGAGCTGGTCATGAGGCGTTCCATGTCCCCCGCCACCCGTGTGAGCTGGGCGATATCGGTCATGGCTTTGCCGAGATCGGCCTGGGTGCTCTCGACAGCCTGCTCGTTCGCGGCGATCGCACCGTTGAAGCGCTTTTCGCTGACTTCAAGCTTATCCAGGCGCTCCTTGGAGCGTTTCCAGACGTTGTCCCAGAGCTTACGCACTTCGGAGTCAAGTTCGCGGATCTTTGCGGCCTGAACGGTGGCGTTCTGGTTCATACCCTCGTCGGTGTCGGCGAGACGATCTTCGAGATCACCAATGCGGCGCTCGTAGCGCTCCATCGTGTGACCGGCCTGAGTCAGGCGCTCCTGCAGCTGCCAGGCCCAAACGCAGGCACCGACGGCGATGCCCAGGCTAAGGACGAGGCCAAACCCCGAGAGAAGCCCGGGCCGCGCCGGGGCCGGTGCATCACTCCGCGATCCCCCATTCCCACGCCCACCGCCACGCGAGCCACCGCGCGGACGAGGAACGGCCGCGCCGGAGCCCGCCGCGTCGCGGCGTGCGCTAATGGAGGGTATGGGATCGACGTCTTCGTCTTTCGGCATTAGCTTCGGTACGACCTCCGCGGAAACTTGCCTGCTCTGGCTCTAGCTGCCCGTTACGCGGACAGCCGCCCTGTCTGGCAGTCCCCAGAGGAACTGCCTGAAAACAGGCGTTCCGTTCAGAGGAACGCCAGCAGGGCCCAGACAACGGCAGCAAGTGCGATCGCGAGATGAACGACACCGACCACACTGGCCATGGGGCCCATTCTGCCAAAGATAGCATTCAATTCGAGAATGATAATCAATGCACAGGCAGCGCCAAGACCGGTTGTCGACAGATCCGAGATGTAAAGGTTCTTCGAACCTACCATGCCCAGGAGCATGGGTCCGGAAAAGAGCGTGTTGGTGCGGGAGGCGAGACCGGCCTTGGCTGCGGCCGCCGCCTTATCGCCTTCTACCCGGCCGATAACGATTTTCTGGTTCGGCCAGATGATCAGCCATACGTTCAGGAACATGAACGTACCGGTAAGCGCGCCCATCCAGATAAGCGAGCTGGCGACAACATTAGCCATGGCTCCCGTGAAGTGCAGGAGCCCCGCGCCCGTCAGAAAGGTTGCTAGTGCGCCATAGCGGAACCATGCAAGCGCACGAGGCGCCAGCTTCTGCATCGCGTCGGCTTTAGCGGCGGCCTCAGCTTCCTTGAAGTATTCCGTCTGCACGAAATTGAAGTAATAGAGCATTCCAATCCAGACGATGCCGGCCAGGACGTGGAAGTAGTAAAAGATGAACGTTGTGGTCATTGCTGGGAAATCCTCTGGTGAGAGAGCGGCGCTATCATACACGCGCTGAAGCGCCGCGACATCGGATCAGGGCAGCGTCGGATGAACAAATTGCCTACGTTTACAGCGTTATCGAAGGTCTTCGTTTCGATAATGAAAATGGGAATCAATACGGCGATTTTTGCTGACCTACACACTGCTGCCCGTGAAGGTCCCAAGCCCCGACCCAGGAAGAGGCTGATACCCGATTGGTTTGTTTCCGATTCGTATTCGTACGGCGACCGACACGGCCTATTCGCAGGCCCGGAAACCTGAGCTGATACTTCGCGACACCGAAGCCGGACCCGGCCGCGCGCAGGATCCGCGGGCGGGATTCTGGGACCAGCAGCAAAAAAAGCCCGGCGCAAGGGCCGGGCTTCTGATCAGCAGTTAGCCGGTCGGCTTACATCATGCCGCCCATGCCGCCCATGTCGGGCATGCCGCCACCGGCCGGAGCGGCCTTATCTTCTGGCTGCTCGGCAATCATCACTTCCGTGGTGATCATCAGGCCAGCGACGGAACCCGCGGCCTGCAGAGCCGTGCGGGTTACCTTGGCGGGATCGAGGATACCCATCTCGATCATGTCACCGTACTCGCCCGTAGCCGCGTTGTAGCCCTGGTTGCCTTCGCTCTGGCGAACCTTATCGAGGACAACGGAGGCTTCGTCACCGGCGTTGTCGACGATCTGACGCAGCGGACCTTCCATGGCGCGCAGGGCAGCGGCGATGCCGTGGTTCTGGTCTTCGTTGTCGCCCTCAAGGCCTGAGATACCCGCGATCGCGCGTACCAGCGCAACACCGCCACCGGCCACCACGCCTTCTTCAACGGCGGCACGGGTAGCGTGCAGCGCGTCTTCAACGCGGGCCTTCTTCTCTTTCATTTCGATCTCGGTGGCGGCGCCAACCTTGATCACCGCAACACCGCCGGCCAGCTTTGCGACGCGCTCCTGGAGCTTCTCGCGGTCGTAGTCGGAGGAGGTGTTCTCGATCTGGACGCGGATTTCCTTGACGCGAGCCTGGATCGTCTCGGCGTCGCCGGCACCGTCGATGATGGTGCTGTTGTCCTTGTCCATGGTTACGCGCTTGGCGCTGCCCAGGTGCTCGAGGGTCGCAGACTCGAGGTCCAGGCCGACTTCCTCGGAGATCACCGTGCCGCCGGTCAGGATCGCGATGTCCTGGAGCATGGCCTTGCGACGGTCACCGAAGCCCGGTGCCTTACAGGCCGCTACCTTGACGATGCCGCGCATGTTGTTAACAACCAGCGTGGCAAGCGCCTCGCCTTCAACGTCTTCGGCAACGATAACGAGGGGCTTGGAAGCCTTGGCTACCTGCTCGAGGAGCGGCAGCAGCTCGCGGATGTTGGAGATCTTCTTGTCGACCAGCAGCAGGAACGGCGCTTCCACGTCCACGCTCATGCTGTCCTGGTTGGTGATGAAGTACGGGGAAAGGTAGCCGCGGTCGAACTGCATACCTTCAACCACGTCCAGCTCGTTCTCGAGGCCGGAACCTTCCTCAACGGTAATAACACCTTCCTTGCCGACCTTCTCCATGGCCTGGGCGATGATTTCGCCGACGGCGGTGTCGGAGTTGGCGGAGATCGTACCCACCTGGGCGATGGCCGTGCTGTCTTCACAGGGGATAGACGCTTCCTGGACCTTCTCGACCGCCGCGGCGACAGCCTTGTCGATGCCGCGCTTGAGGTCCATGGGGTTCATACCAGCCGCAACGGACTTCAGACCTTCGTTGACGATGGACTGAGCCAGAACGGTGGCCGTCGTGGTGCCGTCACCAGCGGCGTCGGACGCCTGGGAAGCCACTTCCTTGACCATCTGCGCGCCCATGTTCTCGAACTTGTCCTTCAGCTCGATTTCCTTGGCGACGGAAACGCCGTCCTTGGTAACCGTAGGGGCACCAAAGGCCTTATCGAGAATTACGTTGCGACCCTTCGGTCCGAGAGTAGCCTTAACGGCATCGGCGAGGACGTTTACGCCGGCGAGCATGCGCTGACGAGCGTCATCTGCAAAAAATACGTCTTTTGCGGGCATTTTCTGTTCCTTAATTACTGAGTTAAATCAGGGAGCTGCGAATTGCGGAATCAAGCCGCGGCTTTTGCGGCGTCCGAACCTTCGATCACGGCATAGATTTCGCTCTCACCCATGATGATGAGCTCTTCACCGTCGATCTCGATGGTGTTGCTGCCGGCGTACTGGCCGAAAACGACCGTGTCGCCCACCTTGACGGCGAGGGGACGGGTCTCGCCATTGTCGAGCGCCTTGCCTTCGCCGACGGCGACGACTTCACCCTGGTTGGGCTTTTCCTTGGCGGAACCCGGAAGGACGATGCCACCGGCCGTGGTTTCTTCTTCTGCCTGGCGACGAATGACCACACGGTCATACAGAGGACGAATGCTCATGGTGTTAAATCTCCAATCAAACAACGTTGCGATACCCCGGCGCCGGGGACTGCCACCTTCATGGGGTGTGTTCGAAAGAATTCAAGGGATTTTTTGGCACTCTTTTCATTTGAGTGCCAAAAAGCGCGCCGGCGACCCATCGCCAGAGCCTCAAGTTTCAGTTTTATGTTTTTAAATCAGTGGTTTAGCTTGGATCGTCGTCGATCCGGCGAAACTCACCTTCGATGGTGTCATGGCGCCGGGGCTGGCCTTCAGTTGAACGGTGCGGAGCATTCGGACCGCGCTGGGCCATGTAAGGAGACGCCGACCGGGTCTGGCCGATCAGGCGACGCCAGAGCGGTCCCAGCAGCACGGCGACCGCCAGCAGGTCGGTGATCAGCCCCGGGATGGCCAACAGTACGCCGCCCAGACCCACCGCCAGATCATCCGCCAGCAGACGGCCCGTAAGAATGCTGCTTTCCTGAGCCTCGCGAAGCCGCGCGACGATTTCCATGCCCTGGGCGCGCACGATGCTCATGCCGAGCACCAGGGTTAGGAAAACATAGACCAGCGTGGCAAAGCCGCCGATACGTCCGCCGAGCTGAATCAGCCCGTAAAGCTCGGCCCAGGGCAGAAGGAGTAGAATCCAGCGCATAACAGAGGATATTGGGAGCATTTCGTGCATTGCAAGCACGGCTCACGGCAAGGCCAGCGCCGTACAGGCATAGTCGCGGTCGATATGCCTGATCTCAAGGCTGCTGCTGAGTGAGACGCGCCAAAGGTAAGTCTGGCGCGACGCCGGCATCGGGGGCCCCCGCAGAAGAGTCGGGGGCATCCATCGATCAGGCGATATGGTTGACCGTTTGCGCGATTCCAGCAGGCAGCATAGCTACCTATGGCGACGTGGCCGAGCGGGCCGGCCTGCCCGGCGCTGCCCGACGTGTCGGAGCGGCCCTGCGCAAGCTGCCGCAAGGTAGTGAAGTACCCTGGCACCGCGTGGTCAATGCTCAGGGGAGAAGTTCGCTCCCCCCAGGCAAGGGGGGAGCTGACCGCCAGCTCGCACGCCTGGCGGATGAGGGGGTACTTCTGGGCTCCGGTGGGCGTGCCACTCTTGAGCGTTACCGATGGCGTTGAGCGGACCACGGCGGGACGCCACCGTTCGCTAGCCTTGGTCTTCGCTGGCGTTAGCCTTTACGAGGCCGCGATTGATGAGGAACATGGCGATCAGGATGGCAGGCACACCGAGGCCAGCAGCCACCACAAAAAACAGGGCATAGCTCGATACATCCACCACCCAGCCGCTGAACCCGGAGATAAACTTACCGGGCAGGGTCATCAGGGAGCTGAACAACGCGTACTGCGTTGCCGTGTAGTTGCGATGCGTGAGGCTGGACAGGTAGGCGATAAGCGCGGTGATGGCGATGCCGCCGCTCAGGTTGTCCGCGCTGATCACCACCGCGAGCCACCACAGAGGCGGCGCCTGTGCTGCGCCGTGCTGTGCCAGGACCGCGAATAAGAGATTGGTTATCGCGACGAGCACGGCGCCCATCAACAGGGGCGTAGCGATTCCCACCCGGAGCACCATAACGCCGCACAGCGCCGCGCCGCTGATGGTCATAAAGAAACCGAACAGTTTCGCCACGCTTGCGATTTCGGCTTTGCTGTAGCCCAGATCCAGGTAAAAAGGCGCCGCCATCGCGCCCATGGCGATATCGCTGAGTCTGAACACACCGACAAAAACAAGCACGATCAGGGCGTAACGACCGTAGCGCTGGAAGAACTCCAGGAGCGGACACACAATCGCTCCGAGCAGGTGTCTCTGCCAGGCGGGCCTCTGGTCCATATGCATGGGGCGCCCCATGACCCGGTCCACCATCACCGCGTCCATGCGTCGCTGTTCCTCGCCGCTGCGATGCTCCGGCTCGTCAGCCCAGAGCGTCGCGAGGATGGTCACGAGCACAGTCCCACCCATCGACAGGTACGCCATGGTCCAGCTTTCAAGTTCGGCGATATACAGCGCTCCCGCACCGGAGACCAGGAGCGCGCTTCTATAACCGAAGATGTAGCCCGCTGACATGGCGCCCTGAACTTCATCCTGCGCCGACTCTATGCGGAAGGCATCAAGTGCTACGTCCTGCGTTGACGAGGAGAACGCGACCAGCAGCGCCGCGAGGGCTATCCCGATCAGCTGGGTGTTTGGATCCAGGCCACTCATGAGCACAAGACCGCTGGCAATACCCAGCTGCCCCAGCGCAATCCACCCTCGGCGCTGGCCCAGCGCATGGGTCAGCAGGGGCAGACGGAGGCGGTCCACGACCGGTGCCCAAAACACTTTCAGCGAGTAGGTAAGACCAACCCAGGCGAAAAAGCCGATAGCCGTCCGCTCTACGCCGCTATCCCGAAGCCACGCCGTCAACGTCGTAAACACCAGCATGAAGGGTAATCCTGCGGAGAACCCCAACAGTGTTATCACCAGCACAGGCTTGCGCGTATAGATCAGCAGCGCGTCGCGCCACGCCAGTGGTGCTGTGCTGTCAGCTTCTGAGACCACTCAGGACAGACCGCCGTCCGGGCCGCGGCTCGATGCGGCGTTCGCGTATAGTGCATCCCCCGCAACGAAGGACTTCTCGGAATCAGGGCTGGTCGTGAACATACTGGGCATTTCGGCGTACTACCACGACAGCGCCGCGGCGATACTTTGCGAGGGCCGGATCGGCGCCGCAGCGCAGGAGGAGCGGTTCACTCGAAGAAAACACGATGCCGGCTTTCCGCGCCATGCGGTACATTTCTGCCTCGAACAAGCGGGTCTGACGTTTAGGGACCTCGACTATGTCGTGTTTTACGACAAGCCGCTACTCAAGTTTGAACGTCTTCTCGAAACCTACCTGGCCAGTGCCCCCCGCGGATTGCGTTCCTTCCTCCAGGCGATGCCCGTGTGGCTCAAGGAAAAACTGTATCTGAAGAAGGTCCTCCGGGACGAACTGGCAGCCCTGAGCGGCGCACCGGTGCGCAACCTTCCTCCTCTTCTTTTTACGGAACACCACCAGTCTCACGCCGCCTCGGCTTTTTTCCCAAGTCCATTCGAAAGCGCCGCCGTTCTCTGTATGGATGGTGTGGGCGAATGGGCGACCACAAGTATCCACCACGGCGAGGCGAATACTCTCCGTCCCTGCCGGCAGCTCGACTTCCCTCACTCCCTGGGCCTGCTCTACTCGGCGTTCACCTACCATGCGGGCTTCAAGGTCAACTCGGGGGAGTACAAACTCATGGGTCTTGCGCCCTACGGATCCCCGGTATACCGCGAGAAGATTCTCGATCAGCTTCTCGACCTGAAAGCGGACGGCAGCTTCCGCCTCAACCTGGATTACTTTGAATTCACGACGGGCCTGCGTATGACCAGCAAGGCCTTTGACGAACTCTTTGATGGGGCTCCCCGCGAACCCGAAGCCCCCATCGGTCAACGCGAGATCGATCTCGCACGCTCAGTTCAGGAAGTCACCGAAGAGATCGTCCTCCGCCTGGCGACAACGGCGCACTCCGAGACCGGCGAGCCGCGGCTGTGCCTTGCGGGGGGCGTGGCTCTCAACTGTGTGGCCAATGGTCGACTGGCGCGGGAGGGTCCTTTTGATGACGTGTGGATTCAACCTGCGGCCGGCGATTCGGGCGGCGCTCTCGGCGCCGCGCTGGCCGTATGGCATCAATACGCCGGCAAGGCCCGCAAGCCCCAGACTCCGGATTCCATGGCGGGAGCCCTTCTCGGTCCGGGATACACGGAAGAGGAGGTCGAGGCGCGGCTCGCCCGTGTGGGCGCAAGCTTTGAGCGCCTGGACAGAGACGACTTACTCTCCCGGGTCGCGTCGCTGCTGGCCAGCGAAAACGTTGTGGGCTGGATGCAGGGGCCCATGGAGTTTGGGCCCCGGGCCCTTGGCGCGCGCTCCATTCTCGGCGACGCCCGCTCACCACGCATGCAATCGGTGATGAACCTGAAGATCAAGTTTCGCGAATCCTTTCGACCCTTTGCGCCGGCGGTTCTGGCTGAGGATGCCGAGAAGTACTTTGAGCTGGTCGGATCCAGCCCCTACATGCTTCAGGTAGCGAACGTACGCGAGGAGTTTCGCCGCGATGTCGCGGCACTGGATCAGAATCGACAGGGTCTCGATCGCCTGAAGACCTTGCGCTCCGAGTTTCCCGCGATCACTCACGTTGATTACTCGGCGCGGGTCCAAACGGTGAGCATCGATCAGAATCCGAGCTTTCATGCCCTGCTCAATCGTTTCAAGGAGCTGACCGGGCACGGCATGCTGGTGAACACTTCCTTCAATGTGCGCGGCGAGCCCATTGTGCGCACTCCGGAAGATGCCTTCCGCTGTTTCGTCAATACAGAGATGGACTACCTCGTGATCGAAAACTTCCTCCTCAAGCGTGAGGATCAGCCCCAGGAACTTCGGGATCGGGACTGGGTGTCGAGATTTGCACGTGATTGAACCCCGGCGGTCCGCGAAAGGCGAATACATGGGTCCGCCGTCGCGTCGCCAGCTGCTTCAGTTCGGGCTCCTTCTTGCGGCCGTTGCTGCGGCCATTGGCCTGTGGCCTCTGCTCACCCCAGCACCGCCCCGGGTGTGGCTCCTGGGCTGCGCCGCGGCCCTGGCGTTGTGGAGCGTGGCGCGGCCCCAGACTCTCGCGCCGCTTTATCGCGGCTGGCTCCGCCTGGGTCACGCGCTGGGAGCAATCAGCTCTCGCGTTATCCTGACCACAATGTTTTTTGTTATCTTCCTGCCCGCCGGCCTGGTCATGCGTCTTCTCGGACGCGATCCGCTGCGCCGGCGCTTCGATCCCGAACTCGAAAGCTACCTGGATACCAGCGAGCCGCGCGACGTTTCGCACATGGACAACCCCTTCTGATGCTCGATCTCCTTCGTGACCTGTGGCGATTCATGCGCGAGCGCAAGAAGCTGTGGATGGCCCCCATAATCCTGGTGATGGTGCTACTGGGTGGGCTGCTGGTGTTCACGCAGGGGTCGGTCATCGCCCCCTTTATCTACACGCTGTTCTGAACGCCCATGGCGCAGAACGACCCGGCTGACAGTGGTCTCGGAAACGCGGCGCTGCAGCGAATCGCGGCATTGCTTCTCATTCTGGCCGCTGTTTTTCTCGCGGCCGCCGTGGTCTTCGGCTTCTTTTTCCTGACGCAGCGACAAGAACTGGCTTTAGCCAGGGGAGAAGTTGCCGCCCTCACTGACGCGCGGGAGCAGCTGCTGTTTGAACAGGCGAGTGACCGTGCGCCCTTCCCGCATAGCGTGCCGGCGCTGAGTTTTGTCCTGAACCCGGCGCTCGGAGACGCGACCTACATGGCCGCCGCAGACTCGTCCTATCCCGTGAACCGGCTGGGACTGCGCGGAGGACCAATCCCGCCCAAAGCCGCGGGAGTGGAGCGGCTTGTTCTGGTCGGCGATTCTCTATTCTTCGGCTGGAAGCTCACCGAGGAGGACCGGCTCGCTTCCGTGCTGAGTGAGATTCTCGACCGCCATCTCCCCGAGGCCTCGCGCCAGCTGGAAATCGTGACGGTGGCACTACCCGGCTGGAATACCGTGGACCAGGACACGTTCCTTCGCTACCACCTCGGTCGGCTCAACCCGGATTACGTCGTGTGGAGCCTCATCCGAAACGATCTCTTTGACACCCCCGGTGTGGTTCCGCCCGGGGTGTTGGCATCCTGGAATTCACCCCAGGCACAGGTGCAGGTGCCCTTTCAGCTCCGCTCGCCGGAACGTCATTTGGACCTGCCGCTCCCCACCCTGCTCTTGCGCTGGCAGGAAAATCTGAAGCGAATCCAACGATTTGCAGCTGAGCACAACATCGAAACAAGCGTACTGTGGTGGCGCGAGAAGCAGCGTGCTGTCGTCGACGATCTTGTGGAGGACACCGGCTTTACCGGACCGGTGTTGTACATCCCCGGCCGCTACCGCTATGACGAAGCCAATTGGTGCGTCGCACCGCCGGACTGCCACCCCACGCGCTGGGCCAATGAACGTATTGCCGTCGCCCTCGCCCAGCATCTGGCCGACCTCGGCGTACTCCCCGAGATCCCGTGGGCAGCCGAGGAAGTTGCAATAATCGACACTTTTGCAGAAGCGAGGGAACACCGAACAGAGCCCGACGAGCGCGCCCGCTTCTACGAAGGCGCGGCTCGGCCAGTGCCCGAGCGCTTCGGCCCCCAGGAACGCAGTGAGGCGGCCGTGCTCTACGGCATAAGCGGCGACGTGATGGAACAGAATGGCGCCTTCGTGTTGCGGGCAACGGATTCCGAACCGCGATATCTGCAGCTCGACCTGCAGGCCTCAACACCCCCCAGGGGCCAGGTGCAGAAAATCACCATCATCGTGCCTTCGCAGAGTGGCGAAAACGTTACGACGGAAGCCCCGCTCGTTGGCCGCGAACCCCATCGCCTTGTAGTGCCGTTGCCGACCGAGGCTCCCTTCGGCCTGCATGAGATACAATGGCGGTTTGACTATGCCGAGTGCCAGGGTCCCACGCAGTGCCCAGCGGCGCGCTTCCTCGGCGCCGCGCTCGTAGCTAATCCCGCAGGGTAAAGCAGACCATCCCATGTTGAGCCTTTACTTCGGGCCCCATCGCCCGACCCTTGGTGCGTTGTCTACGCTCATTGCTGTCGATATGAGGCGAGGCATTTCGTGACAGACAAGCTTGTGTTCATGCACATCCCGAAGAACGGCGGCACATCGCTCCGAACCATGCTTTCGGACTGGTTTGAGCCGGAGCACCGCTGCCCCTACCGGGAAGGTCAGGACTATATCGAGCACTTCGATGACGAGCAGTTAGAGCGCTACCGATTCTTTACGGGGCACCTGCCGTTGTACGTGGTCCAGCGTTTTTTCTCACGATCGGTGCCCAAGTTCACGGTATTGCGCGATCCCGTGGAACGCGCCTACTCCCTGTACGCATACTGGCGTGACTTCCGGCTTCCCGAACAAACCGAGCCTGAGGGTGACGAGGAAAACACCATTCCCGAGAGCGCGATCCCGAAACTCTATCCCAATGAATTCGCGGGCCCTCTGGTGGCGAAAGCAAACGATTTCGGGTCCTTCCTCTTCTCCGGTCATCCCTACGTGCGGCGAGCCCTGACCAACGCGCAGACGCGTTTTCTGTGCAATGCGGGGATCTATGACCGGATAGAGAGCATGGAATCCGAGGAAGTACTGCGGATTATTCTCGAAGAGGTACGCGACTGGAACATCAGCGTGGAGATTCTGGAGAAGCCCGCGCGGATGGCCGCGACGATCGAGAAACTGGGTAAGAACCTGGGGGCGAACATCGACACACCGGTACCTCATGAGAACAAGAGCGAGCGGCGAGGACTGGATGATCTGGATCGTACCCTGGTCGCGGACTTTCTGAGGATGACTTCACCGATCGACTTTCTGCTCTACGAACACTTCTCCGATGATTACTGAATTCGACATCTGCCTCGACGCCCAGGACGACTGGAGAGCACTGCACCGTCAGATACCTTCGCTGTTCGGCCGTGAGATCGGTGACGCCCTTCGCGGGCATGTCGAAAGGAACGGTCTTCTCGACCCTCTCTCCGGACCCGTTGCAGGTTCAGAGGTAAGGATCGATGGAGACAACTATCGGGAGACCGTCGTTGCGCATGGGATCAATGCACGTCAGCGCGCCGTACTGCTTAGCCTGCAGGACGCTTTGGACTACCACGATGGAGGCTTCGCTATCTATGCCTCGGAAGCCGTGTCGCCCCTCGCTATGCGCCTCATGGAACACGTGCCGGGATTCGTCGGATCCGAATACCTTCCCACGGAAGAAGATCGTCAAGCCCATCCGGAGGTCATCCACCAGAACGTGCTCGCCCTGAGCTTTGCCGACGCAAGCCACGATGCTTACATCAGCTGTGATGTGCTGGAGCACGTGCCCGATCTCGACGCCACGCTGCGCGAAGCCGCGCGCATCCTGAAGCCCGGCGGCGCCTTCATCGGGACGGTGCCCTTTGCGGCGGGTCGCTACGACACCATCATCAAGGCGCGCCTGGAGCGCGGCCGAATTGAATACGACGGTGAACCGGAGTTTCACGGAAACCCCACGAGGCCCGGTGAAGGATCCCTGGTGTTTCAGATTCCCGGCTGGGACCTGCTGGATCGAATGCGCGATGCGGGTTTCGCATCAGCACAAATCAGACTCAGTCTTTCCCAACGCTATGGGGTCTTCGGTACGCAAACCGCGTTCCTGAGCAGTTTTGTAGCCACAAAGCGCCGATAGTTAGGCGCGGCTCCACATCGCCGGGTCTTTAGCTATATCGACAGGGCAGTACACATTGGCCCGACCCATATTCGATCCCTGGGCCAATTGCTCAGCTGTCTCCTCCGTCTCCACGCGTGCGGAGCCAAAGATTGGCGCCCGATCTCTTGAGGCACAGCGGCATCGACGCGGCGATGCGCTCACGATGCAGGCTTTCGAGGTAGGAGTAAAAATACACGATATCGAAGGCGCTGTTGTTCTGCAGAAAGGCGCGCAGCAGATAGGCCTCGTTCCACGCCCTGCCCTCACCGACCCAGCGCTTCGGATATTCAAAGGGCCAGAAAATATCGTGGAAGTGTACGAAAACGCCAGGCCGCAGCGCGGGAAGCACGTCGAAGACGAGGCGCAGCACGTCGCTGGACAGCTTGGCCACGTGGGTAGAGTCAATAACCAGAAAATCCCCGTCTTCAAGCGCTTCGAAGTGTGAGAGCTCAACGTCCTGCGCCCGATCCGCAACAAGGCGATAGTCCGCGGTAGAGTCTTTGAGCCGTGACTGAAGCAGTTCGGGGTGCGGCTCGATAAACGTCAGAGCGGTGCCTTTGTCTAGGAAATGGCGGGTTGTATCGAGTATGGCGCAGGACGAGTATCCCGACCCAATCTCGATCACGCGGCGCGGCCTGAAGCGCCGAAGCATCGCATACAGAGTCACACCATCGGCGTAGGCGTAGGCTGGATTATCGAGGTGATAGAGCCAGTCCGCTGACTCCGATTCCGGGAAAGGGCAATGGGCGCCGAAGTCGGCGAGTTCTTCCAGCAGGTTTAACTGCTGCTCTACGCGCAGATCGATGCCCGGCATTTCCTGCGGAATGCTCGACGAACTTTCCAGATAAACATCGCGCTCGCGGCGTGAGGGTACTGCCGAATAAAAATGTCCCGCCGGCACGAACTCGGCATTGTCTAGCTGGGCATCCCGTTCGTGGCTCGTCAACAGCTCCATCAGTAGCGCATCGCGCGAGGCAAGCTTCGACCTCAGACGATTGAGCGATACCTCGACCTCATCATCCCTCGGGCTCCGCCCGAGCACACGCCGGTAGGCGAAGGCGAGAAACTCTTCGTCGGACGTCATGCCCGGGACGCGAACATGGCCTCGCGATCCGCCTTGATGAACTCGGTCGCCGTCTCGACGGAAAAATGCCGGCTGAGCCACGCGGAACGCTCGTCTCGGTTACCAAGCTCGTCGCATGCGCCGTCGATCACCTTTGCAAGACGATTCGCCAGCGCGTCCGCGGACTCCTCGACCCACATCACCGTTTCGGCTTCGGGAATTCCCTCCGCACCGACGGGAGTGGTCACCAGAGGAACGTTGTGATTGATGGCTTCGATAACCTTACCTTTCACTCCGGCGCCGAAACGCAGCGGTACGACAGCCACGCCGATCCTGCGGTACAGCGCCGCAAGCTCTTCGTCGCTCAGGTAACCGTGTACTTCAACGCTATCGCCCGCCAACGCCTGCACCGTGCCCGTGGGGTTGGAGCCGACGAGATGAACGCGCGCCTGTGCACAGTGCTCACGAAGCGCGGGCAGAATGTCATGCACTAACCACTGCGCGGCATCCACATTTGGCGGATGATTGTAGCCCCCGACAAACAGGATCTCGTGCCGGGCCACCGGCTGGTACCGCGGCAGCTCTTCAATAGGCATAGCGTAGAGCGGCAAACGTCGAAGCTTTTCCTCCGCCACCTGTCCCTGAAGAGTACTGATTTCCAGGTCGGAGAAGTAATAGACGCGATCGACCTGTTCAAAGACTTTGAACTCGCGCTGTTTCCATTCCTCGGCCTTTCGGCGAATAGCATCGTCATCATTCAGCTCGGCTTCGCGCTCCAGACGCAGGTGATGCAGATCGTGGCCGACAAAGCTGATGGTTGGGCAGGGTTGCATGCGTTTGAGATGTGGCAGGAACTGCTCGGCGATATCCGGCCGATGCAGGAACACCTCATCTATGTACGCTGCGTTCTCTCGTAGCCAGTTGCCCAGGTCCCGCGCCATGCGCTCCCCGGTCAGCACCTCCACGCCGAGCCGCTGAAGCGCCAACGTGTAGGGCTGATGGGGAAAGAAATTGGCACCGATGAACTGCACACGGCAGCCCAGGCGCAGCAGGAGCTGAATGTACTGATAGGTCGAGCGGCCGCCCGCATCCTTATCGAAATGCGGCACATAGTGATCGATCACGAGGATACAGGGCTTCGACCGTGAGCCGTCCCGGGCCAGCGGAACCTTTTCCCCGTTGGGGAAATGCTGCGCCGACAGCACCTCGCGCCATTTTTCGAGGAACTTGGCTGCGTTCGTTACCTGGTACTGCTTGAGGCCGGAGCTTACGTCGGATCCATGGCTCACGCCTTCAAAATGCAGGACCACGCTCTCGGGCTGGTAGAGCACCCGAAAGCCCTGGTCTCGCGCCGCGAAGCATAAATCCGTATCTTCGTAGTACGCGGGGGCGTAGCGGTCGTCAAACCCCCCCAGCGTTTCCCACAAAGAGCGTCGCACCAACAAGCAGGCTCCGGAGACGTAGTCGACTTCACGCACGTAGCTGTAGGCCGGCGCCTGCGGGTCATCGCCACGGCCGAAGTTCCACGCGGACGCGTCGTCCCAGACAATCCCGCCTGCCTCCTGCAGCTTTCCGTCGGCAAACAGAAGTTTGGGGCCGACCACACCAACCGTTTCATCCTCGAGGGGCTTGAGCAGGTGCTCCAGCCATCCCTCCGTTACGGCGGTATCGTTGTTCAGGAATATAAGAGCGTCGCCGCGGGCGGCTTTGGCGGCGTGGTTGCAGTTGCGTACGAAGCGGAGATTCTCGGGCGTGCGCTCAACGCGGATGCCTCGTATACGTTCGCCGACGGTCTGGGTCAGGTCTGTCGAGCAGTCGTCGGCAAGGATGATCTCGTAGTCCGTGGTGCCGCTGTGCTCATGAATCGTTTGCAGGCAATTCACCGTGACCCGGTAGTCGTTGTAGACGGGGATGATGATGGACACCCGCGGCTTGCTCGCCTCGGGGAAATCCAGCTCCAGCTCGTCGAGCTCCGGTGACAAAGAAGCCGGGTCAAAGGCGGCCATGCCATGATCAAGCGCCGTCGGAAAGCGAGCTTCCACCCACACCGCAAGGTCCGCGGTGGGCATGCGCAGGAAAGCGCCGGCAATCCTGCGCAGGCGATGCCAGCTTACGCTGCGCCGCGAAGACGATGGATTGCGGCGCATGTAGGCCAGAACGGCGAGCAAGAGCCGGAGTTTGTTGGGAGCCTGCGGAAGCGGTACCAGGTCGAATTCATTGAGATGCGAGTGAGCATCCTGCAGTACGTCCTCGTAGGCCGTACGTTGACCCCGGCGCAGCGTGACAAGCCGATAGGTGCGCCGAAGCTGCCGCTGCACTACGCCGATAGGAGACCTTTCGAACGCGACTAGCGACTGGTAAGCGCGACTCATGGTCATGAACAGGTAATCGGCCTTACTCTTCGCGACGTGGTGGGCTTCTCGTAGCTCGGCATGCTCAGCCGAAAGTGCCTCGTGCGCAGTCACTTCCGCCTCGTGGGCAGCGGCCAGGGCTGAGAACTCCGCACGAAGTTTGTTGTGCTCGTTGTGAAGGTGCGCGTGCGCGGCGCCGAGACGCTTGTGCTCCGCATGGTCCTTTTCATGTACATCGGCCAGGGCACGATGGTCGCGCTCGAGGTCCGCCAGGGTAGATAGGGCGTGATCCCGCTCGCCGGTTCGTTCCTGAACCAGTGCCTGGGCGTCATCTCGCTCGCGAGCCGTCTCTACGGCTGTAGCGAGCGGGGCGAAGGCTGCCGAGAGATCCCGTAGCCGGCCCAGGAGTTGCTCCTCATCCGACAGGGTCGGCATCGCAGTTTCCCGCCCCTCGCAACGTGCAAGGCAGTAGCTGTGCAGCGCTCGCTGCTCGTCGGACAAAAGAAACAGATCTGTGTCGTTTTCGTCCTGGGAAAAGTGGTGGAGCTCACCGTCGAAAGCACCGGCCGTAGACCCCGGTTCACAGGTAAAGCCCTGCGCTCCCAGGGACTCGAGTATCACCGGCAGCGCCTCGGGGCTCGCGGTTATCGCGTCGTAGGAAATGGCCAGGGCCGGCTCACTGCTGATCGCGGCCAGCGCGCGGCGATTGTATAGCTCCCAAAGCAGGATCCCGTGCTGAAGGGGAAAACCGTGGCGCCGGGCCAGCGAACGGGCCACGGCCAGGGGTGCACGATAGACGAACAGGAGGGTGCGGAATTCGAGCAGGGTTGACCACAGAGGCCAAGTTAGACAGAGCCTGGGGTCCTTGAGAAGAAACTGTCCGTCACCGGACTCCGTGAGGCGCTCGAGGAGTTTTCCCGGTTCGACCTCGGGCAAAGCCGACGCGGTGAGCGTGTCCCTCGCCGGGGGCTGGTACCAGCTGCCGCCTGCCTGCTCCAGGGCCGCGTCGTTGAGCCGTACTAAATCCCGATGCTCGTAGAAGCCCAGGGGGTTGTCAGTCTGCGCAGCGAGCAGGTCAACGGCAGGCCCGGCGGTAATGCCGGCATCATGGCAGGCCCTAGCAACCAGCGACGTGCCTGAGCGGTGCATACCCAGCACCACGAGCGCCTTCATGGGCGCTTACTTCGCCGTGTAGGGAGCGAACAGTTCGTCCATGGCGTCGCCATCAATGAAGATATCGTCGGTGAAGTTGTACCGCGCTCGATTCACCCGAGCCGAGCGCTGCCGATACTCCTGCTCGATGTTGGCGAGAATAGCCTCGCGCACTTCTTCGTAGCTGCGGTAGTAGGCTTCCTCGATGCCATCGAGGCGTATGATGTGCACGCCGAACTGAGAGTCGGTCACGTCCGAGAAGCCACCGATTTCCTCGATACCGAAGAGTGCTTCCGTGTACGGCGGAGTAATCCCAGGATCGCCATAGCTCACCATGCGATTCAGTGCTCCATTGCGCTCCCGGCTGCCCCTGTCCTGAGAATGCTCGGCAACCATGGCATTCCAATCGGCGCCGGCTTTCAAATCAGCCAGAATCTCCGCCGCTTCGGCACGAACACCCTCACGGTCGAGACCAGGCTTTGATGCGAGGAGAATATGGCTTGACGCGCGTTTTTCCGAAACCAGAGCCAGCTTGTCTTTCTGCGTGGCGTATAACTCCACCGCCAAGGGTTCCATCTGGGGTATTTCGAGCGAATCCATATACCTTTTCAGTACGAAGTCGCGCTTGGCCGCGATCAGGGCAAAGTAGAGATCCCAGTATCCGTCATCTTCGACGGTCAGCGTATCCGCCTCAGCCGCTATTCGCCGCGTCGATAACAGCGCATTTATGAATTCAAGGCGGTCGCCCATGTCGACCCCGGAGCGCTCAACGACCTTCGGAGCGGAGCTGCTCAGTATCTGTTCGAACTCAGCGCGGGAGATCGATACGCCACCATCGGAGACCACCGTGCGCATTCCGTCGCTATCGGCGGCTAAAGACGCGCCAGGCACGACGAAGAGCGATGCAATGAAAAGTGTGAGGTTGAAGGAATGCTTGGCTAGTTTCACGTGTCATCTTTCTCGAAAAGGCCAAAAAAAACCGGCGCCCTTGGGCGCCGGTATGTCATGCATGGACCGCCTGTACCAGCGCGGTCGCGGTCTATCTAAGCGATGCTTAGCTGACCACCGCGCTGTGCGCGATGATGCGGCCGTAGGACGCATCAGGGTTTGCTGCGATGCTGCGGCCCCAGGCTGCGAAGCCGATGACCGGCACACCGCCCGGATCGGTGAAGGCAGAGCAAACGTTGGTCAGGTTAGAACCAGCGGTGTTGCTGGGGAAGCCCGCACCGTTATCTTCTGAGCCGACCCAGTCACACAGACCGATGTTGTCGTCTACGGAATCAACCGACACAGACAGCCAACCGAAGGGCTGACCGAGATTCGCGCTGACGTTGGTGTCTTCCATATCCAGGATGCCGCCCGTATCACCGAAAGTGATAACGTTAGCTTCCTTGGGCAGGAACGCCGTCAGGATTTCACCGGGAGGTGCCGGAGATACCGTCAGGTCTTCGTCAGGTGCCGTACCGGCAAACTCTTCGCGGTTCCACGCGGCGAAGTTGAGTTCGACGGGCATGTCACGCCAGTCACATACTTCTGCGGGATCGGTTACGGGGTCACCATCTTCGTCCGGGCCATTGAGGCGCGGGCACTCGGGGTTGTCGGTCGGAGAACCGTTCTCAAGTGTCGGGAACCAGGGGAAGCCAGCGGCAACAGAACCATCAAGCGACGCAACGTAGTCGAGTAGCTTGAACATGGTGTACTGGCCCGGAAGCGTTACCACCCAGTCGGTCGCGACCTGGTTTGCAGGGTTTGAGGACCATTCGTTGACCAGAGCCAGAACGCCGAGTACGTCCGTGCTGCGGAGATCTTCGAACACACCACGCTCTGCTGCAGTGACCATGCTGACCGGCTCTGGACCATTCAGGTCAGGGAAATCAAAGCCGTTGAGGTCGCCAGAAAAGTAACCAAACTGCTGGTTGGTCATCGTCGCGACGGTGATGAAATCCTCAAGATGTACGGCATTGTCACCGAATTCGATGCCTGACGCGACGTCTGTGATTGAGTACGAAACCTTCAGGACGTTGTCCGAATCGACATACGCGTTTTCGACGATGTCGCTGGTGCTGTCGTCGTCGTCGTTGTCGAGGAGGTCACGCTGGAACGTCGTATTGTAGTCTGCAACGCCCGGGTCGCTCGTGCTACCGTCGGCGAAGAAGTTGGAGCGAACGGCTTCACAGCTGCGCGGTACGAACTCACCATCAACGGTGATGTGCTCAGCTGCTTCGGCAATCGGCTCGTCTTCGTCGACCGGCTGGCCCATGGAGATGATCTCGACGTAGCCCGTTTCGGCGTCCGGACGGTAGATCGAAGGCATCGTGAGAAGGCCGTCGGTCGTCTCGGGAACCGTACAGGTGGTGTCGTCAGCCTGCCATGAGATCGTGCCGTCGTTATCGCTCAGGAAACCGGCGTACACGTCCTGCGGGGACATAACGATGTTGAAGTCGAGCGCGTCCATAGAGTCCGTAGCACGGCGGAAACGGAACTTGACGACCTGAGTCGAGTCGCTCGTGTTGACGATGTGGATCGCAGTGACCCAGCCATCATTAACGGTGTAGTAAGGAACCAGCGCAAGGTCACCCAGAAAATTACTGGCAACCGTCGGCTGTGCTTGCACTTGCCCGGCGGAGGCAGCAGCGACGGCCGCCGCGATGCCCAGGGGCTTAAATGCTTTTTTCATAACAGGAGACTCCTAATGTCTTCAATTACAGGTCAAGGTTTTTGCTAGCACCTTTTCTGCTAGCTGCAGCCAGCTTTCAACTCGCATTCCGCAGTTCGGGGCTGGCTGGTAAATCCAGGCCCGGTGACCGAGGACGCTGCCTCATCTACTTAACGACGCTAAACCACCACTCGTTATTCCGCAGTATCCACTGCTCGACAACGATTACGGGTTTCGCTTGGATAGCAGCTGAGGCCGCTGAAGTTTGTTTGACAGGTCGGGACATGACCCCCACCGCCACACTCGCTACAGCTGCGGCGGCATCATAGTTAAGTATTTCGACGGAAGTCAACCGTCGCTCAAGGGTGGAAGAGAACTGGCTGGCGTACATTTCCTGCGTGAAAACAGCGCGATAGGAGGGCGACTGAAAATCGTAGGTTGCGACGTAATCCGAATTGCCGAGGGCCTCCCACCGGGCTTCCACACGATCAACAAGTTGAGCCTCCTGCTTGCGAGGAATGTCGCTGTCAGCCGAAGCGCTAGAGCCCACGGTGGAAGCCAAAACCACGAACGCACAGCCTCGCAGCCCCTTGAATAGCTTTAACATATTGAAATACCTAGAAAATATTTTCTACAAAGCGAAACCTGTGCACGCTGGCAGCATCGCGATCAGGCCCCTTTAAACTGGAACTTGGCGTCCAAACGCTATTTGAGCGTCAATCGGCATGCAGCGGCGGGGTAGCTGCGCATTGACCGAACTCATGGCCCACACCACGCGCCGGATAGATCCAAGCGCCTGATTTTTTTCCGATTTTACCGCTTCAGACGCACAAGACCGAGATGTATTCCCACGAATTCGGTGCGTAAAACTACCATCATTTGCTGGGCGTCCCACCCGCCCGCACACCCGTGGCCGGTGGCCGCTCGATAAGCTCCATGAAGCGCACTTGTTCCCGCAGTTCCGCGCTCACTTCACGAAGCTCACTCTCGCTGTAGAGTGCCCGCGGCGTGATAATTACCAGCAGTTCCGTTCGCCGGTTTTCGGTGTTGGTGCTACCGAAAAGTGCGCCGACGACCGGGACCTTGTGCAGAATCGGCACGCCTGAGTCGTCGACACTCGCGTTTTCGCGAATCAGGCCACCCAGGACCACGGATTCGCTGGTACGTACGGCGACACGGCTGTTGATAGTGCGATCCAGGAAGGCGCGCTGACCCGTGGCTGAATCTATAGCTCCTACGTCAATAACCGACTGCTCGATATCCATCGTGATTAGCCCGCCGGCATTCACTGACGGTCGAACGGACAGCTGTACGCCCGTATCCCGATAGGTGATGTTCTCTACCGCGTTGCCCCCAACCCCGACCGTCCGGCCCTGGCGGATGGGGATCTGATCACCGACCGATATAAACGCCGTATGATTGTCGAGGACCATGACCGAAGGCGTGGAGATTACGTTGATCAAGGACTCTTCGCTGAGCGCGTTCAGCACCGCGCGGATATCACCGGCGGAATTGGTCACGGAGTAGGAAAAGCCCGTTAGTGCCGCAAAAGGGGTATCGCTCGAAGTGAGCTGACCGCCACCGCTGTAATTGCTGCCAAAGCCATTCTCGAAGGACCACTCCAGACCGTAGCGCAGGTCATCTGTAAGCTGCACTTCCATGATGCTGGCCTCGATGATGACCTGCGTTGGGACCACGTCCAGCTGCTCCAGCGCCTCCTTGACGATGTCGTACTGCTTGCCGGTCGCATAGATCATGAGCGCGTTGTTTTCTTCATCGGCGACCACGCGCACATCTGCGAGCTCTTCGTTCTCCCCGGCAGCACCTCCCCCTCCGCCTAAATTGGAAGCGGTCATCGCCGCCGCGGCAGCCCGGGCACCCTGGCCGGAGTTCCCGCGACCCCCAGCTGCCCCACCGCGCGCCGCGCCGCCGATGGAGCTGCTAGCGCCGCCCCCGCCGATGGACTCGGGGCTCAATCCCGGCGCCACGCCCGCGTTGCGGCCCGTACCGGCAGCCAGGCCCGCCTGGCCACCTCCCACGGCAGCCCCGCCGCCTGCGCCCCCCGCATAAATGCTATTCAGAAGTTGTGCGAGGCGCGTGGCGGTTGTGTTCTGAACGGGATAGACGAAGAGTCGCTTTTCGAAACGAGCGTCGGGATCCACATCCAGGCGTTCGATCCACGTCCCAACGCGGTCCAGATAGTGGGCCCGCGGTGTAACCACGAGGATGCTGTTGAGGCGATCCATGGGCAGGACACGGACAATACCGGTGAGATCTCCGGCTTCGCCGCCGGCGGCGTCCAGAAGTCCCGTGATTGAGGCAACTGCTTCCTCTACATCCGCATTCTCCAGAGGGAAGAGTCCCACGGACATCCCCGCTAGCATGTCCACATCGAAGGTATTGATGATGTCGAGCCAGCCGGAGAGCTGCGCTCGCGTGCCTGCGAGCATGAGGATATTTCGCGAGTTGTCGACCCGAACGAACGCCTGCTTTTCGGCGAGCGGCGCGAGGATTTCAGCCATCGCGGTGGCGCTTATGAAACGCAAGGGTATGACTATCGTCGAGTAACCCGCGGATTCGTCCGATGCATTGCTCAGCCCCGGGCGTATCGTCGCGGCCTCGGCCGAACCGGACACGAGATAGCGACCGTCGCTTCCACGGATCAGAAGCGCACCGTGGGCCTTGAGCAACGACTCGAGAACAATAAGCAGTTCATCGCGCGGGATCGGCGTTCGCGTGCGCAGAGTCACATTGCCCTGCAGGGGACGGTCGATGATGTAGTCCACACCCAGCGTGTCACTCAGGACAGCGTGCGTCACCTCATCGAGCGGCGCCTGCTCAAAGTTAAGGCTGACGTCGTCGCCCACAAAACGAACCGGCGCCTGTGGTTCGGGCAGGGATACCTGCGCGTCCGTGCCCCGATAGACCACCTCCACGGCGCGCTCCTCGCGTCGGCGCGATTCCATCTCTTCCACGGATGTAGCGAGGGCTTCTTCGGGAACTTCCACATCGGCCTCTGCGCTTACCTCTTGCTCCGGCACTTCGCCGATGGCGGCGCCGTGCTTGAGCAGGACCGTCTCCGTTCGGGCGATCTGCTGCAAATCGGCGCAGCCTGTCAGGGCCAGGGCCGCTGCTATACAGCTCAGCAATGGCCAAGGTCGCAGATCGGAATAGTGTTGCTTCATTTACTGGCCTTAACGCGACTGATTACGGTCGCGGTTTTGTTGGAGCGCGCGGCCCGGCGGAGCGCCGCCAAGGGACAGACGAGGGGGTTCGGTCGACCGCGGTTCAGCCGGAGCGCCGCCCGCAGGCGCTGGCGCTCCGGTCGTGGCTCCTTCATTCCGGGACGTACTGCTTGCGGCGCTGGCCGCCGCCCGCTGGGTGCCGGCGCCGCGAACACGATCCGGGGCAACCACCGGCCGGCGCTCCATCGACACGAGGCGCGTTTCACCACCGCCCGCCAATTCGATCGTCGTGGGCTCGATGCGCTCCACAGTCCAGCCCTCGATTGACTCGCCAAGGCGGATGCGGCGCACTTCATTTTTCATCACTGCGATGAATCCAGCATCGTTGCTGCCGGCACCAAATACACCCGCCACCTTGAACTTCAAGGGCTTGAGGTCGGCGGCTGAATCCTGAGCGGCGGCGGCCAGCTCCTCCGCGGACAGAGGCCGCTCCGGGCGCCGCGAGCGCCAGAAAATCGGTCTCGATCGGATCTCAAAGCTACCCCGGGCATCAACGCTCTCATCCCGGAAGGCTGACGCCACAGCGATGGCGTCGGCTGAGGGTGTGATCCGTTCAACCTGCGTGGATCGCAGCGACGACAACACCACGAGACCGAGAAGCAGGAGCGCCAGGGCCCCGAGCGCGAGGCCAGCGACTTCGATTTGCCGTTCCAGCCGCAGGTGGGATGGAACGTCGCGATAGCGACTCGCCAGGGCCGCGAGCATCAGCTCAGCCCTCGCAGAACGGCGATCTGGATGACGGCGCCTACGGACTGGCCGGTGGCTCTCCGATCTCCACGCGATGGGTAAGCATCCATCGATTCGACAAGCACGCGGGGGCGCAGCGCCGACAAGCCGCGGAGACTGGCGTCCAGGGCATCGATGCCGCCGCGCAGGGTGACCTTGACGGAAATGCGCTCGAAATCCTCGTCGCGGCGCACGGACGTTTGACTGTTGGTTACGTCCATGCCCGCCTCTTCAAACACCCGCCGGATATCTGCCTGCAAGGTCGCTGCGAGCGCCGACGAGTCCTCGGATGCAGGATAAACAAGCTCGCTCAGCTGACGCGACGCGCTCTCCATCTGCTCCTCGAGGCTGCTTTCAATGGCTTCGAGCCCGGCGAGGCGTGCGATCCGCGGACGCAGGCGGTCGACTTCATCACCATAGGCTCCGGCGGCAGCCACAAGCCGCACAAGCACAACGAGAAGCAGCACCACAACGAGGGCAAGCGTGGCCCCGGCAAAAACGGCGGTGCGGCGGCGCTGCAATAGCCAGCTCACTGCCCGCTCCCTTGTTCCGCAGAACCAGCGGGGCGAAGCTCGAGATCGAGATAGAACTGCTCAATTTCAGTTCTCCCGACGGTGGCAATTGCCTGCGGCGCGGACACGGAGGCATAGGCCGGGTGCTCGGCGAGGGTCTGCATCACCTGCGCCGCGTCGTCGGCCCGCCCGCGCACACGCACCTTGTCCTCGCGCATGGAGAAGTGCGTAAGAAAAGCCGCATCGTCCAGACTTCGTGTCAGGCGCTCGAGTTCGATGTGGGGATTTCGATATTGGCTAAAGCTTGACGTTGCGGCGTCGATAACACCATTCGCTTCCGCCAGCTCGTTGCGCAGCGTCATGGCACGCTGGGCGCGCGTCTCCACGGCAGTGAGAGAATCTCGAAGCGCGCTGGCCTCATTATGTCGATAGGCCACGAAGAGCAGGGCGCAGACAAGTAAAAGAGCCACCGCGGCAAAGGCCTTCAGGCCAACCCGACGCAGCGTTGCCTTATAGGCTTCCGCATACGCTGTTCCCCCGTAGCCGCGCAGGGCCACATAGTGCTCGCCGACCGCGGCCCACAGCTCACCGTCGGTCTCTTTATGCTGACGCGATGCGATCCACGAGGCGAGCGCCGCTCGTGATGCGATAGCCACCGCAATCGTGATGAATCCATCATCGCGCGACACCTCGCGCCAGCCACTTACCGTATCGTCCGGGGGGAAGGGATTGCGCGCGGCCAGTTCAAAGTCCACGACACCCTCAACCTCGGCATCCACGGACAGGGGAACACGCAGGGTCTGGGCCAGAACGATGTCGTCGGGCAGAAGCCAGGCATGGAAACTCGCGCTATCGGGCGACCCGTCGAGGTGACGGTCCCCCAGAACCAGCACGTTTTCCTGCGGACGATGCAGACACAGAGGTACATCCAGACGGGCGCGCAGAGGCGATGCCCGATCAAAAAGCAGTGATGACCACGCCTCCTTCCACTGTCGGAAGAACAGGCGCGGGTCGTAGCCCAGAATGCTCCACTGGTTATTGGCTTGTATGTTACTCACGTCCCGTAGTCGTTTGCTGTGTAATGTATACGCTCTATCGGCGCATTTCCCGACGCTCTGGCCGACGCCTGCGCCCGCGCTCTGCCTGGCGCAACCTTGGCGAAGCCGGAGTTCGCCGGCCGAAACTCGCTCAGCCGCTCAGGCCTGCCGTTTCGGAGTCGCCGTTGACGATGCGCGTGCCTTCCACGCGCTCGGTCGTCCAGGGCAGGCCGGTCGATCCGGTGCTTCCGACCCGCTCCCAACGTCGGCGCAGCCAACTGCGACCGCCGTTCTCGAACATGGCGTCGATGCGCAGTCCACTGCCCGCGCGCCAATTCGGTCCCACGGCCACGGGCCCCGGATCAAGGGAACCGCGAATGGCCCGCGCCTGAGGCGTCAGGGACCGCAGCAGCGCAATGCCCTGCGTGCCCGCGCCGGCGTTTCCATTGCCACCGTACAGGCCGCCGCCAACGCTCGAACCCACGGCAATGTAATCACGGAGGCGATCCCAGACCCGACGCCCGAGGCCCGGTACTTCCAGAAGCGCCTCCGCTACGACGAACTCCGTCAGGCCACGGCCCCGCTGCTGACCCCGGGGCCGCTCGCGCCAAGCGATAATCGCCTGCGCGAGATCCGAACTGCTGCTCCCTGCTCCGGCGGCTTCAAGGCTTGCACGAAGCAAGGCCAGCGGCGCTGAATTCGGGTCCACGAGTTGCGCGACGGGTATGGCCACTACCATTACGTCTATCTCGCCCACGCGGTATCGCGCCCGGGCCAACTCGGGCACCTCGCCCGAAAGACTTCCGTCCATGTAGTCGGCGAGGAAGAGGCGTACTGCGCCGTCTGCTGCCGCCGTCCCCTCGGCTTCCTGCAGGTGGAATTGTGCCATGCGCACGTCGGTTCGCGCGCTCCCCACAATTCCCCCCACCAGCAGGGCCATGGCTGCTACAAACCACAGCACCGTGACCATCGCGATGCCGCGACTCGACGGCACGGGACACGTTCTTCCCGCCCGGCCCCGCATGAATGCGCGCGGCTTCATCATCTCGCCAGATCGATCACGATGTCGGGCCAGTAACGCCCATCCTTCTGGACCCGGATGCGCACCCAACGCGGCGTGAGCTGCGCCGGCCAGTCTGCGCTCCATGGGCCATCGCGTTCGCTGCGGTAAGCCGTTTCAAATGTAGTTATGTCATCTACCAACGTTTTCGCGGTCGCCTTATTCCACTGTGGAAATTGGACGCGTTCCTCGTCCGGAAGCCAGCGCAACACGAGAGCGCTGTCCTCGCGACTAAGACGCAGCAGAAACCGCCCCCCTGCGTTCTCACCCATCGTCATGGGCGCCTTCCAGGCAAATGCGTCGCGCATCGCTTCGAAGTAGGTGTCCGGTCTCGACCCACCACCAAGGGACAGGCTGACCACGGGCCCTGGGGATACGCTGGATCCGAGGAGATCACGGAGGAACGTACTCACAAGGCGCAGTTCGTCATTGCGTTCGGTCTTCGCCTCGATACGTGTCTGCGAAGACGCGAGGGTACGCAGTCCCGAAACGGTGAGGAGCATGACGAGGCTGAGAATGGTGATCGAGACCATCACCTCGATGAGCGTGAAGCCGCGCTGCGTCATGCTCATTCCCCGGGTACGACGGACGCAAGCTCAACCCTGCGCTCACGGATTCCATCCCGCCAGCTCACCGCCACACGGATGTCATGCAAAGCACCGGGGCCCAGACGAGAAGTCTCTCCGCGCGGCAGGGGACGGGCATCCACGCTCCAGCGAAAGCCGCCGCTCGTTTCCCCGGAGTTCGCGAAACCATCTAGAGGCACCTGGCTGTATTGCGCAAGGAGGGATTTCGACAGCTCCACGGCGTATACGTAGCGCTCATCGGTGGCGACGTTTCGTGTTGCCGTGGTCGACGAGCGCAGCAGCGCTCCGAGCGACAAACCAAGGATGGAAATCGCCACGAGGAGTTCCAGGAGCGAGAATCCCCGGGACGCGCGACGCAAGAACATATCAGGACGAACCGGCGTCGCGGGATTGACTGATGCGCCCGAGTAGCCAGTCCACGTCCACGTGCGTAACCGCGCCCGCGGAACGCTGGATATCCACGCCGCCCCCACTGGAACTGCCGTCGGGATAGAAGCGGATGACGGCGGCCTGCTCCTCGTTCAGCTCACGGCTCCCGCGACCAACCAGGGATACGCTGTCCGGATAGACGTAGGCACCCCGATCGGTCTCGATACGCCTCTGCTGCGGATACACGCGAACATCCACGATGCGCGCGCTTGTCATGGCTCGCTCGCGGGCCGAAGCCAGGACCTGCATCGTTTCGCGGATGGCCTGGCGCTCCTGGGTGTTGCGGTAGAAGCCCACGGATGCCGGTACCGCCACGGCGATGAGGAATCCGAAAATCGCCAGAACGGCGAGGAGCTCAACAAGGCTGAAACCGCGCCGGTTCAATGGCCCGCCACCCATGAGTCAGGCACGCCTACTGCCAGTTCCCCACGTCCGTATCCTCACCCTCGCCTCCCGGCGCACCGTTCTGGCCCAACGTGAAAATATCAACCTCAGCTCGCTCGCCCGGAAACTTGTAGTTGTAGTCGCGCTTCCAGGGATCCTGAGGCACGTTGCCCTTCAGATAGGGGCCATTCCAGCCCGCGGCATCACCGGGTTTCTGCACGAGGGCCACCAGGCCCTGGGCGGTGCTGGGATAGCGGCCCACATCGAGCTTGTACATCTCAAGGGCCTGCTCCAGATCCTTGATCTGGATAAGCGCTGTTTTGGTCTTCGCGCCGCCAAGCTGATTCAGTACCTGCGGGCCCACCAGGCTCATGAGCAGGCCGAGGATGGCGAGGACCACGAGGAGTTCCATGAGTGTGAAACCGGCGGCACGACGCGGTTTGTATTGAGATTTCATTCCTGTTCCCTTCTGTAGCCCGGGTCCCATCCTTCGATGCTTAGATAGCAAGATCGTTCACGGACAGGATGCCCATCAAAATGGCAATTATGATGATTGCGATGATCGCTCCCATGGTGAGGATCAGCAGCGGTTCGAGTAGCGTGAGACTGCGTTTCACACCGGCCTGTACGTGATCATCGAAGACCTTGGCCAGCTCGAGCATCATGGCGTCGAGGGAGCCCGACTCCTCCCCTACCCGCGTCATCTGAATGACCATGGGCGTGAACTGCCGGGTATCGGCCAGGGCAGCCGACATGCGCTGCCCCGACTTCACCGCCGGCAGCAGGGCTCCCAGCCCCTCACGCAGGATCACGTTCCCAACGGTTTCGATCGCAATATCGATCGCTCGCAGAAGCGGCACGCCATTGCCCAGGAGAGTACCCAGCGTACGGGCGAAGCGTGCCATCTCGAACTCGAAGACGATGCCGCCGGCCAGCGGGAGCGTCAGCAGCCGCTGATGCCAGGCCCGCCGCCCATCGTCGCTGTTCAGCCAGCGCCGCAGCCAGGCACCGGCGCCAACGGCGATGAGAATGAGCAGCCAAAACCACTGCTTCACGAAGTCGGCGCCGGCGATCACACCCCGGGTCAGCGCCGGCAGGGCCTCGCCCATATCGGAGAACAGCGTTTCGAATTGCGGTACAACGAAACCGAGCATGATCATCACGGACAGAACGGCGACCACCAGGAGAATCGCCGGGTAGATCAGCGCCGATATCACGCTATCGCGGTTGGCTTTGGACTCCTCCAGGTGTTCGACGAGGCGATCCAGAACGGCGGACATTTCACCGCTGGCTTCGCCGCTCTTTACCATACTCAGGTAAAAGCGACCCAGGAGATCGCTGTAGGGCTCCAGGGCCAGGGACAGAGCCTTGCCATCCTTGACCGATTTGAGAACGTCCGCCAGGAGTGCGCCCATGGACGGCACGGACGCCATGTCGATAAGCACCTTCAGGGAGCGGTCAAGGGGTAGCCCGGCGCGCAGAAGCACGGCGAGCTCAGCGGTCATCGACAGCACATCCTGCCGCGACGGGGGCCGCGCGCCGCGACGGGATGAGGCCGCCTGCTCCGCTTCACCGCCCAGCGACAGCAGCGTAAGGCCCCGGGCGCGGAGCTGGCGCAGGGCGAGCTCGCGTCCTGCCGCTTCCAGCGTGCCATCCACGGTCTTGCCGTCGCGGCCCACCGCACGGTAATGGAAGACCGCCATCCCCTCAGGCCTGCAACGGCTGCAGGCGACTTACCGGGGCAGCTTCGGCCAGGGCCGCGTCCTCCTCGCTCTGGTCCTGCGTGACGCGAAGCACTTCCTCCAGGGAGCTCACGCCAGCAGCAACTTTGCGCAGACCATCCTCGTAGAGCGTGATCATGCCCTGGGCGCGTGCCGCGGCGTGCAGTCCAGCGGCATCGGCGCCGCTCTGGATCGTGCGGCGAATGCCGTCGTCCAGGAAGAACAGCTCGTGAATCGCCGTGCGTCCGGCGTAGCCGCTGCCTAGGCAGTGTTCACAGCCCTCCGCCTCGTACACACGGCGTTCGCCCGCGGGCAGGAAACGCTTGAGGCCGTACTGGGCGATGGCCGTATCGGAAAGCTCCACCGGCCGCTTGCATTGGGAGCAAAGCGTCCGCAGGAGGCGTTGGGCAAGAACGCCGTTTACCGAGGACGTGATGAGGTAGCGCTCGATACCCATATCCTCGAGCCGCGTGATGGCGCCGGCCGCCGTATTCGTGTGCAGCGTCGATAGCACCAGGTGACCCGTAAGAGCCGACTGGACGCCGATCTGCGCCGTCTCCGTATCGCGCATCTCGCCGATCATGATGATGTCCGGGTCCTGGCGCAGGATCGCGCGCAGGGCGCGGGCAAAGCTGAGATCAATCTGCGTTTGCACCTGGATCTGGTTGATGCCCGGGAGCTGGTATTCGACCGGATCCTCCACGGTGATGATCTTGCGGTCGTGGGCGTCCATGGAGGCCAGGGACGCATAGAGCGTGGTGGTCTTGCCGGAGCCGGTCGGTCCCGTAACCAGCAGGACGCCATGGGGCCGCGCGAGCAGCTCGAGATAACGCTGCAAGGTGTCCTCGGAAAAACCCATATCGGGCAGGCTGAGCCGGATGCTCTCGCGGTCGAGGACTCGCATCACGATGCTCTCGCCGTGAACCGTGGGGATGGTCGACACGCGAAGATCGAGTTCATGACCCTTGACGCGGGTCATGATGCGTCCGTCCTGCGGCAGGCGACGCTCGGCGATGTTCATATGCGAGAGCAACTTGATTCGCGAAGCGATCGCCGGTGCCAGGCTGGCCGGGGGTGGATCGGGCATGTCCTGGAGCACGCCGTCCACGCGGTAGCGTAAATGGAGCCCGTCTTCGAACGGCTCGATATGGATATCGGAGGCGGAAAGATCCAGGGCCCTGTGAATGAGTTGATTCACGAGACGGATTACCGGCGCTTCGCTGGCAAGATCGCGAAGATGTTCAATGAACTCGTCGTCGCTCTGGCCCGCAAACTGATCGAAGGACGACTCATCTTCGTCGGCATCCTCTTCGCTGCTGAGCATCTGTTCGAGGACGCGGGCGATGTCGGACTCGACCCCAAGCAGGATTCGCACGGGCCTGTCGAGGGCCATGGCCAGGGCCTTCTTCAGGTACGGTTCCTGGGGGACGGCGGCGGCAAAAGTGGCCTCATCCCCTTCGAAGGCGATGGGCACCACGTTGTTGCTCACCAGGAAATCCCGCGCCAGACCCTCAGGAGCCTGCGGTTCCTCCGGATAATCGGCGGCGGCGAGCAGGGGAATCGCGAGTTGCTCGCTCAGCGCCGCGGCGACATCGGCTTCCGACACGAGACCGAGTCTGACCAGGACGCGCCCGAAGAGATCGCCCATCTCGGCCTGGGCAAGCAGCGTCCGCTCTACATCACGAGCGGAAACTTTGCCCTGCGCGAGCAGGATTTCACCGAGTTTCTGCATACCTGCCTGTTGAGTATCTCGTCGTCTGTCTCGTCGACTGTATCGCGGCGTTGGCGCCGGCGATTTCCGCGCCACACACGCCCGCGCTCGGGCGCCAGCTTTATCAAGCGTTCGCGTGTTCGCCACATCGGGACGAAGGCGAGGCCCTGCCCGGCGGCGGTTGCCTTCGCCTACGCCCTACCTTGACGGTTTAGACCGCGGGAAATTCACAAAAGTTTAGCACGCCGGCCTCCCCGGGCCGGCGCATGAGCGAGGGGCTCACTCAGGGAAGGCGTAGTCCTTGAACTGCTCGCGCAGCCCGACTTTGTGAATCTTGCCCGTTGCACCGTGGGGCAGTTCATCCACGAACTCGACCGCGTCGGGGGTCCACCACTTGGCGATCTTGCCGTCAAACCAGGCGAGCATTTCCTCGGCGCTAAGGTCCTGGCCGTCGGCCCCACGCACGACCACGAGCAGCGGTCGCTCCGACCACTTCGGGTGGTAACGCCCGATGACCGCCGCTTCAGCGACCTTCGGATGGTCCGTAGCGACGTTTTCCACATCGATGGAGGAGATCCATTCGCCTCCGGACTTGATCACGTCCTTGGTGCGGTCGGTAATGGCCATGTAGCCATGGGGGTCAATGGTTGCGACGTCCCCGGTCTCGAACCAGCCGTCTTCCGCATGCGCACCGGAATCGCCATCGAGTTTGAAGTAGTCGGAGCAGATCCAGGGGCCGCGCACCTTGAGACTGCCAAAGGCCTCGCCATCCCATGGCAGTTCCTTGCCTTCGTCGTCGACGATCTTCATTTCCACACCGAAGATCGCGCGGCCGGCCTTGAGGCGCTGCTTGGCGAAAGCCTCCTCTCCATACTCTTCGCGGGCCGAGGTACTCTCATTCACCGTTCCCAGGGGACTCATCTCGGTCATGCCCCAGCCCACGCGGGTTTCCACGCCGTAGCGATCAAAGTCCTCCATTACGGACAGGGGACAGGCGGCGCCGCCCACAAGAACACGTTGTACGCTGTCGATGGTTTCGCCGGAGGCCTTGAGGTAGGCGAGGAGCCCCAGCCAGACCGTGGGAACGCCGGCCGACATGGTGACGCCCTCTTCATTCATGAGTGCGGCGAGAGTTTCGCCATCGCCCATCTTGTTGCCTGGATACACCAGCTTGGCACCGACCATCGGGCAGGCGTAGGGCGTGCCCCAGGCGTTGACGTGAAACATGGGTACGATGGGCAGCACCGCATCGCGACCCGACAGCCCCATGGCATCGGGCATGAGCGTTGCGTAGGCATGCAGCAGCGTGGAGCGATGCGAGTAAAGCACGCCCTTCGGATTCCCGGTGGTGCCGGAGGTGTAGCAGAGGGCGCAGGCCTCGCGTTCGTCGAGCTCCGGCCAGTCGAACTGGTCTGAGTGGCTGTGCACCAGGCGCTCGTAGCAGACGACGTTGTCGAGCGCCGTTTCAGGCATGTGCTCCTCGGTCGTGAGTACGATCCAGTGACGCACACCGGGACAGTGCCCCGCTACGGCGTCAATGAGCGGCATGAACTGGGCGTCGACGAACACCACCTGATCTTCCGCATGATTGATGATGTAGATGATCTGCTCGGGGAAGAGCCGTGGATTGATGGTGTGACAGACATAGCCGCTGCAGGCGGTCGCGTAATAGGCCTCGAAGTGGCGGTAGTCGTTCCAGGCGATGGTCGCGACGCGCGCGCCCCGCTCAAGACCCCAGGACGCCATCCCATTGGCAAGCTGCCGCGTACGTTTGAACGCCTCGCTATAGCTGTAGCGATGACGTGGGTTGTCCTTCGTCACCGACACGATCTCCTGATCGCCGTGGGCGCGCTGCGCATGCTGCATGATCGACGTGATGGTCAGGGGAACATCCATCATCAATCCGTTCATAAGGAAACTCCTTTCTAGGTTGCCTGGTGAGATGACTTACTTTTTTGGATTGTCGGGATCGCCGTCCACCGACTGATCGGGCTGTGCTTTGCCTCGCTCGGTGCGGCCGGATCAGCCCGGGTGCTTATCCGCCGCCGGACATCCAGAGCGCTTCTTTCCTGCTCGCCCGGCCTTCGCGTTCCAGCTTGATCAGGTGGGCCTCCAGCGACAGCTTCGCCCAGGGGTGGAGCGATGGATCCACATCGTCGTAAACCACGGCCACCAGCGTATCCAGATCCGTCGGCGTCACCTTCGCCAGACCGTCGACAACCTTGCGCTCGCGGCCGAGACGATGATCGACGAGGCGACGAATTTCACTGGCGCTATCACTGATCAACTCACCGTGGCCCGGCGCGACCCATTGGATCGGATAGTCCAGCAGGCGCTGGAGCGAGGCGATGTAAGCCTGCATATCGCCACCGGGAGGGATGATGACAACCGTGCTGCCGTTCATGATGTGGTCGCCGGCGAACAGCATGCCCTCCTCTTCCAGGAGATAGCAGAAATGATTGCTGACGTGACCCGGGGTATGCAGGGCGCGCAGAGTCGCCCCGTCGAGTTCGAACACGGCGTCATCGGCGGGTATCAGATCGGGTGTGAACGTTTCATCCTGGTGATCGTCACCGCCGGGCAACGCCCCGATCACTTCGGCCTGCGTTGCGGCGGCTACCGCTTGCCACGCCGGGGAATGATCGGGATGGGTATGCGTGCAGACAATACGTCGGATGCGGTCGGCACCCGCCTCAAGAATGGCATCGACATGCTTGGGAATGGCCGGACCTGGATCGAGCACGGTGACCTCATCGTCGCCGATGAGGTAGGTATTGGTCCCCGGCCCGGTCATGGGTCCCGGGTTGGGCGCAACGAGGCGGCGAACCCGCGGACTCAGACGATGAGCTACACCCGGTTCGAGCATCTCACACCAATTGGGCAATGGACACGGCGGGATCAACGTCGGCGTCGTAGTCCACGCCGTCGACTTCAAAGCCGAACAACTGCAGGAACTCGCGGCGATAGCCGGCGAAATCCGAGAGCTCGCTGAGGTTCTCGGTGCTCACCTGGGTCCAGAGTTCGCCGACGGCGGCCTGCACCTCGGCATCGAGTTCCTTGCGGTCGGCCCGCAGCCTGCCCTCGTCGTCCAAGGCGGGGGCGGTGGCATAGAGGGAGTCGCGAAACAGCCCTTCGATCTGCTCGATACAGCCCTCGTGACTGCCCTGCTCCTTCATGACCTTGAACAGGATCGCCAGGTAGATCGGCATGGCGGGAATCGCGGCGCTGGCCTGGGTGACGACCGCCTTGAGGACCGAGACACGGGCATCACCACCGCGGTCGGCAAGCCGCTCACGGATGGTTTTTACGCGCCGGTCCAGGTCCTGCTTCGCGGCGCCGATGGTGCCGTGCCAGTAGATATCCCAGGTCAGCTTCTCGCCAATATAGGTGTAGGCCGTGGTTTTGGCCCCATCGGCGAGCACACCGGCTTCGTCCAGGGCCTCGATCCAGAACTGCCAGTCCTCGCCACCCATGACGGCGACCGTGTTGTCGATCTCCTCCTGCGAGGCGGGCTCGAGATGAAATTCCTGGATCTCGCCCTTGTCGGTGTTGATGCCCTTCTGCGTGGTTGGCTCGCCGACGGGTTTGAGCGTGGAGTTATGTACTTCTCCGGTGCGCGGATGGAGGCGGCGGGGGGCGGCGAGGCTGTAGACGACGAGATCGACCTGGCCCATGTGGGAGCGGATTTCCTCGATCGCGCGCGCCTTGATTTCATCGCTGAAGGCGTCCCCATTGATACTCCTCGCATACAGTCCTTCGGCCTCGGCGGCAGCGTGGAAGGCCGCGGAGTTGTACCAGCCGGCGGTTCCGGCTTTGCGCTCCGTGCCCTCTTTCTCAAAGAACACGCCCAACGTCTCGGCTCCACAGCCAAAGGCGGCGACGATGCGTGACGCAAGGCCGTAGCCGGTGGACGCGCCGATGACCAGAACGCGCTTGGGCCCGTCTTCCATGGCGCCGTGCCGCTCGGCCTGATCGCGAACGTAGGCAATCTGACGATTGACGTTTTCGGCACAGCCAACCGGGTGTGTAGTCGTGCAGAGGAAGCCGCGGACGCGCGGTTTGATCACCATGTTTTCACCATGCTTGCATCGTTATTCTTTCACGGGCAGTTCGCCGCTGAGGCCCCGCGCTCAACGCGACGCGGCGCCTCCGACCACCGCTCACAGGGGCACGAGACCGCAGCTTGTGCCTGTGCGAAAAGAGAAGGAATGTAGGCGGCAGACGCGGGTCCCGCAGGCGCGAGATCTTAGCACAGCAAACCGGCGCTACCGGTGATCGCGGAGGTTACTGATCCAGACGGTTCGGTAGGGGGCCAGGACGAGTTCATTGCTCTCGCAATCCTCGCCACTGATCAAGTCAGACCACTGCTGGGCCTCGATGAGATTAATATCGCTGAGCTGCAGTGTCTGCGGCTCGGGGCTCACGTTGCTGATGCAGAATATGCTTTGGCGACGATCCCCACTCTGGCGCCAGAAGCCAAAGAGCTGGCTGGCAAGATGCAGCGTGAACTGGGTAGCATTCGGATGAAACGCCGCCTGACGCTGGCGGATCGAAAGCAACCCCATGATGGCATCGAACACCTGGGCGTGATGGGACTGCTTGTCGTCCAGCTTCGCCTGGAGCTCGTCGAAATCCCATTGGTGTCGGTTGATGGAACGCTTGTTTCCCGTGCGCTCGAGGCGCTCGTTGTCATTGCGCGTCCCGGTCAGGCTATGCAGGTATATGCCGGGAATGCCTTCGAGACCCAGCATGATGGCGTGGGCACAGACAAAGCGCGCCACGGCAAAGTCATCGGGACCATCGACCGTGCCCTGCAGCGCATCGAAGAGGGAGATGTTGACTTCGTAAGGCTTCTCCTCACCACCCCCAAGAGCGCGATAGGAAACCTGTCCGCCAAACCGTCGCATGGTGTTGATGAGCACCTGCAGCTCATTGTCGCTGAGGAGCCCCTCGGCCGGGCGCAGCCCAATACCGTCGTGGGAGGCGATGAAGTTGAAATAGGCCGTGCCATTGAGGGTGGGCGGCATGCTCATCATCCACTGCTTCAGATGGCCACAGTCGCCGGTCACCAGCGTGTTAACCAACAGCGGTGGCAGCGAAAAGTTGTAGATGCAGTGGGCCTCGTTGCCGTTCCCGAAGTACGACAGATTTTGCTGATTCGGAATATTTGTCTCCGTTATCAGCATCGCGTCGTGCCGGGCATGCTCAACCAGCGTGCGCAGCAGGCGCACTATTTCATGGGTCTGGCGAAGATTGAGGCAGTTCGTTCCCGAGGTCTTCCAGAGGAAGGCCACGGCGTCGAGACGGAATATCCGAACACCGTTGTCCAGGTAGCGACGCAGGACTTCGACCATGCGCTTGAGAACCTCGGGGTTGCTGAAGTTCAGGTCGACCTGATCGTGGCTGAACGTGCACCACACGCGGCGCGGCCCGTTGACCGTTTCAATCTCCCGTAGAAGTTCAGAGGTGCGGGGGCGTACGACAAGGGAAGTATCGAATTCGTCGTCGACTTCAATGAAGTAGTCGCGGCCGGGTTCCTCCCCGCGGAGATAATTCATGAACCACTCGCTCGAGCCCGAGCAATGGTTGATGACCAGATCAGCCATGAGATCGTACTTCGCGCCAATGGCCAGCACGTCATCCCAGTCGCCCAGCCGCTCGTTCACGCGAAGATAGTCGGTCACGGCAAACCCGTCGTCCGAGCTCCAGGGGTAGAACGGCAGCATGTGCATGCCCGTAAGAAGGCCATCCGCACGCTGGTCGAACCAGCGCTTCAGGGTGTTTAGCGGCTTCTCGCCCTCACAGACGATGCTGTCGGCATAGCAGATCATGAGCGCGTCGCGCTGATCCCAGTGATTCTGGTAGGGCTCCGGGGAAGCGAGATCGGGAGCAAGCCGCATGGCGGCCATGATTTCTTCGGCGAGATCGGAGATGCCCGCATCAACCTGGCCCTGGTTATAGATGCTGGCTAGGTGCTGGGCTACGCGCTGCTTGACCTCCGGCACGCTGACGCTGGTAAAGAATGCGGGATTAGCCTGCTCCATACTCCGCTGTGTCCTCTCGCACTGCAGTCTGTATCCGGTCCAGTATCTCTGGCATGGCGCTGCTCACGCGTGACCAGCTGGGAATGAAAGGACGCTCCATCGGGCGATCCATGAATGCCTCTCCGGCTTTGATGATGTTTTCCGCAAAGAGTTCGACGGCGTGCTCCTCACCGTGTACGTCGAACTCAAGGCCGTTCATCACTGCATCATTCTGGTAAGTCTCCACAAAGTCTAAGGCAATTCGATAGTAGCTGGCCTTGATCGAGCGAAAACTTTCGGAGCTGATCACAACTCCGCGTGTGGCCAACTTGCGGAACAGCGCCTTGCAGATGTCGATGGACATGCGGGACAGACCGGTACTGTCATCGTCGACTGACAGTTTCTGGTGTTTATGATCGTAGCTGTCGGCAATATCCACCTGGCACAGGCGGTTGTTCGCGTAGTTTCGATACATCTCCGAGAGCACGCCGATTTCGAGACCCCAGTCACTGGGGATGCGCAGGTCGACGAGCACGTCACGACGAAAGGAGAATTCCCCGGCCAGCGGGTAACGGAAGCTGTCCATGAAGTCGATGTACTCGACCTCGCCCATGGTCTTTTTTAGTGCACGAAGCAGCGGCGTAACCAGCAGTCGACTGACGCGTCCATTGATCTTTCCCCGCGCGACCCGCGCATAAAAACCCTTGCAGAACTCGTAGTTGAAACGCGGGTTCGCAACCGGATAAATCAGTCGCGCGAGAAGGGAACGGTCGTAGGTGAGAATGTCGCAATCGTGTATGGCGATGGACTCAACTCTATTCGCCGCCAGAATGAACCCCATGCAGTACCACACATTTCGCCCCTTACCCTCTTCGCGCGGCGCGAGATCGAGTTTCTGCAGTTCGGCATCAATGGCGCGGAGGCGGGGGCCGTTGTTCCAAAGCACGCTGTGCGGCTGGGGCAGGCGCGAGAAAAACTTGAGCGCGTCGCGATACTGTTGTTCATCGGCGCTATCCAGACCGATGACAATCTGCTCGAGATAAGGCACGTGACTCAAGTGATCGAGAATGCGGGGCAGCGCTTCGCCCTCAAGCTCTGAATAGAGCGACGGCAGGAGCAGGCCCATGGGGCGAGCTCGCGAAAAACTGACCAGTTCGGCCTCGAGGTCCTCGACCGGTCGATGGGACAGGTTGTGCAGCGTGGTGATGATGCCGTTCTGATAAAAATCCGCCATTCGCGGGGCTCCTAAGGCATGCGCGTCATCAGTTCACGAGCCCGGTGAGCTCGCCGTGTACAGTTCCCGCAGCCAGTCGCGTGCGGCAACGGCCCAGGCTTCGGGCCCGTGACCCGAGGGCAGCAGAATACCCTCGGTCCGTTCTAGCTGCGGTAGGGGGCGACCCCGGGCGGGAATCAGGGCGGCCCGATGCGCGACGTCAAGCAGCGCCGCATCATTCTGTCCGTCGCCCAGAGCCAGATCAAAAGCCTCTCGACTCTGCGCTGCTCGAAGATACTGCTCTCTCAGCCAGCGCCAGGCCAAGCCCTTGTCACTGTCACCGGCAACATTTATGAAGCGCCCTCCGCGCAACGTGCGCGCGCCGGCCTCGTGCAGTGCCGCCAGGAACGCGTCCAGGTCGCTCGCAGTGCCGCGCCATTGTACCGGTTCGCTGTATTCGCGCTCGTTGGCGCGCACGGCCTGCTCCGCGGACAGGCCCGTCATGGCGACTAGTTCATCGATCCCCGCGGTGGCGAAATCCTGAAAGCTGTCCGGGAAGCGGTCGCGCAATGCTGCAAGCAGCGTTGTCCAGCTTTCGCGCCGCGGCACAAACTCCCGGAATTGAAAGCCGTCTGCACGGATGCTTCCCGGGGGCTCCGTGGTGAAGTAACCATCCGGAACGTATACCGCAGCGCCGTTCTCCACGATGAAGGGATGCTCGTTGCCCAACTCCTCGCGCAGCGCGAGGATCTCGCTGCGCGTCTTGCTGGACGCGAAGATGACCGGTATGCGCAGCTCCTCAAGCAACTGCAGGGCCGGGAGCGCGGCTTCGTAGCTGTAGTCGTCATGGTCGAGCAGCGTCCCGTCGAGATCAGTCACGACGAGATAGACGGCTTGGGCCAAGGTCAGCTCTCCAGTCCGGTGGCGGAAATTACATTCCGATCGGCATCAAGGTACAGCACAACGTCGCAGCGTTCCGGAAGCTCGGCAAGGCACTGCCGGGTTTGACGTTCGAAATGCGCGACGAAACGGCGCAGCTGCGCGTCGTCCATCAGGCCGCTGCCTCTGCCACCCCGCGCCTCTCGGAGCTTATGCTCCTGCTCGGTCCGCCAACGCAGCACCTGATCGAAGCCCGGAGCCCTCAGCATGATCCAGCAACCAAAGCGTGAGTACAGGGGCTCGTAGGCGCTTCGCAGGCACTCATCCGCGTACCCTCGCCAGCGACCCTCGGTATCTTCCAGGCGCTCAAGCTCATTGATGGGATCGTGCAGTGCCGCCTCGCCGACGCTCTGCGCGCCGACACACCAGCCTTCGAGAAGGACAACGTCGACCGGTGCCTCCTTGCGGCTCCAGGCTTCCGGCGGTTCACGATCATCGCTGGCCTTGGAGAAGCGCGGCACCCGCACGGTGCCGGCCCGTGGATCCACGAGCGCATCGAGGGTTCGCTCAAGCAGCGCGACATCGTGCGTACCGGGGACGCCGCGCGTGAGCAGCAGGGGATGAACGCTGGTCGCCAGCGCTTCCCGTTCGGCGCGCGTCAGATAGAAGTCGTCCAGCGACAGATCGATACACGAGCACTCGTGCTCCGCCTCAAGGGCGCTGCGCAGATAGGCGCACAGCGTGCTCTTCCCGGAACCCTGGCTCCCGTTTATCGCAACCAGCAAAGAACCGGGCGCCGCCCTGGCGTCGCTCGCGATGCGCGCCGCCAGGGGATCGAAGTACTGCCGCGCGGCGACGAGGTAGGTTGATCTCAGGCGCTCGCGTTCCAGAAACGCTTCACGCCATCCCGGCGCCATGGCTGCGCTAGTCCGTCAGAGCAGTAGGCGACGCAGATCGCCGAGGAGCTGCACGAGATCGCTGAGAAAACGACCTCCGTCCCCGCCGTTCACGACTCGATGGTCGTAGGACAGAGCGAGGGGCAGCATCAGGCGCGGCTGGAAGGCACTACCGTCCCAGACAGGCTGCTGGGAGGATTTTCCGACGCCTAGAATCGCAACCTCGGGGGTATTCACGATCGGCGTGAAGCCGCGACCGCCGAGGGCGCCCAGGCTGGAGACCGTAAAGCTCGCCCCCTGCATCTCGGCCGGCTTCAGTTTGCGGTCCCGGGCGCGACCCGCGAGGTCGAGCACCTCTTCGGCAAGCTCCCAAAGCGACTTCTGGTCGACATCCCGGACGACCGGCACCAGCAGCCCCGCGGGCGTATCGACCGCCATACCAATATGCACGTAACGCTTGAAACTGAGCGTGGTGCCGCCATCGCTCAAAGATGAGTTGATCTTCTCGTGGCGCCGCAAGGCCACGGCGCAGGCTTTCAGGATGAAGGGGATTGGCGTCAGACGGGTACCGCGCTTTTCCGCCTCCTTGGCCAGCGACTTGCGGAATATTTCGAGATCGGTGATGTCCGCGTCGTCAAACTGCGTCACGTGCGGAACGTTCAGCCAGCTGCGCTGCATGTTGTCCGCGGTGACACGATCGATCTTGCTGCGCTCCACGACGTCGACTGCACCAAACGCCGAGAAGTCGACCTCGGGCACCAGCGGCAGAGCCCCTCCGGCCTGGGCCCCGGCCGGTTTCTCCAACGCCCGCTTAACGTAGGCCTGGAGATCTTCCTTGAGAATCCTTCCCCGCGGCCCGCTGCCGCGTACGGCGGCGAGACTCACACCAAACTCTCGGGCCAGGCGTCGCACGGCCGGTCCGGCATAGACTTCACCGGCTGGCGCGTCGGCGTCGGCAGGCTGCGCGGGCGTCGCCGGAGCGGGCTTTGACACGGCCTCCTGACGCCCGGTGGATGGCTCGGGTGGCGCCGCCGCCTGTGCCGAGGCAGCCGGAGCGGTCGGAGGAGTGGATGCGCCTGCCGCATCAGATGGTGCCAGGCGCAGCAACGCATCCCCTTCGCGCACCTGTTGTCCCTCGCTGATCAACAGTTCCAGGACGCGTCCACCCTGCGGCGCGGGTACTTCCATCGAAGCCTTGTCCGACTCGAGAACAACAAGCGTGTCGTCCTTGTTGATCTCGTCCCCGACCTGAACGGCGACTTCGATCAGGTCCACAGCTTCATCGGTGCCGATGTCGGGAACGGGAACGACCACGGGCTCTCCCGCGGCGGCTGCCGGAACATTGGGAGCTTCTGCGGTAGGCGCGGCCGCGACGGCGGCAGGTGCCGCCTCTGCCGGCGCAGCGCTGGCATCGGCTGCCTTTTCATCTGCAGCTCCCGCTGCAAGCTCTACAACAACAACCGGCGCGCCTTCGGCGAGTTGATCACCCAGATTGGCGAGAACGTCGACCACGGTACCGGCAACGGTGCACGGCACCTCCATGGAAGCCTTGTCTGACTCCAGGACAATGAGACCCTGCTCTACCTCAACCTGATCACCAGGCTCGACAAGGAGTTCGACAACTTCAGCAGCATCGGAGCCGATATCCGGAACGACGACGGTTTCCTGGGCCATGTGGTGTCTCCTCGAGACGCTTTCAGTCGACCTCGACCGCGGTCGGGCCAATCTTATCGGTGACTAGTTTCGGGACGGTGTATCGGCTTGAGACCGTGTTCAAACGTCGATCCGAAACATGCAGCTTCGATCTGAATTCAAATCGTTGTCGGATCGACCTTGGCGGGGTCGATGCCGAGCTTTTCGCGCGCCGCAACCAGGTCGGACGCGCTCATCGCTCCCTGCTTCCAAAGCGCAGCGAGTGCTGTGTAGGCAACCCAGCTGCGGCTGACTTCAAAAAACTCCCTCAATTGACTGCGCGTATCGCTGCGCCCAAAGCCGTCCGTGCCCAGCACCTCGAAGGGGCAGGAGCAGAATCCTCGCAGTGGCTCAGCGTGGCTCTTCATGTAGTCCGTTGCAACGATGAAGGGCGCTTCACTATCGCCAAGCTGCTGTGTAAAGAACGGTGTGCGTTGTGGCTCTTCTGGATTCAGGAGATTCCAGCGCTGCACCCGCTGCCCATCGCGAACAAGCTCGTTGACGCTCGTCAGGCTCCATACCTCGGCGTCGATATTGAATTCCTTCGCCAGTATCTCGGCGGCGGCCTCGACCTCGCGCAGAATACTTCCCGAACCGCCAAGACGGACAGGCGGCGCGTCGCTTCCCGATGCACGGCGTCGATACATGCCTCGCACAATGTCTTCGACGACCCCTTCCGGCATCTCCGGCTGCGGGTAGTTCTCGTTCATCGTGGTGATGTAGTAGAAGCGGTTTTCGCGCTCCGTGTACATGCGCCGCAGACCGTCCTGGATGATGACGGCGAGTTCAAAGGCATAGGTCGGGTCGTAGCTGACGCAGTTGGGGATCGTCGATGCGATCATATGACTGTGCCCATCCTGGTGCTGCAGGCCCTCACCGTTCAGCGTCGTGCGCCCGCTGGTGGCCCCGATCAGGAAGCCGCGGGCCTGGCTGTCGCCCGCGGCCCAGGCGAGGTCACCAATGCGCTGAAAGCCGAACATTGAATAGAAGATGTAGAAAGGCACCATGGGGTAGTTACTGGTGCTGTAGGACGTCGCCGCAGCCAGCCAGGCCGACGTGGCACCGGCCTCATTGATACCCTCTTCCAGGATCTGCCCCTTGATGTCTTCCTTGTAGAACATGATCTGGTCGGCATCGTGGGGCGTGTAGCGCTGGCCCACGGAGGAGTAGATACCGAGCTGGCGGAACATACCTTCCATACCGAAGGTTCGCGCTTCGTCGGGGACTATCGGCACCACGCGATGACCGAGGGCCTTGTCCTTGGCCAGGGTCGACAGCATGCGTACGAAGGCCATGGTCGTCGAAATACTGCGGTCACCGCTGCCCTTGGTCTGCGCGCTGAAGGAATCCAGCCCCGGAACCGGGAGCACCTGCGCCTCGCTGCGCCGCGCGGGGATGAGGCCGCCGAGTTCACGCCGGCGCTCGCGCATGTAGCGCATTTCCGGACTGTTTTCGTCTGGGCGGTAGTAGGGGACGTGCGGAAGGTCTTTATCGTCGATGGGGATGGCGAAGCGATCCCGGAACGCCTTAAGCGCCTCGATATCCAACTTCTTGAGCGAGTGGGTCTCGTTGCTCGCTTCGCCGGCCTCCCCGGTGCCATAGCCCTTCACCGTCATGGCGAGGATTACGGTCGGCCGTTCGAACTGGCCGGATGCCCGCGCATAGGCCGCGTACACCTTGTAGGGATCGTGGCCACCGCGGTTGAGGTACATGATCTCTTCATCCGAGAGGTCTTTGACCAGCTCCAGTGACTCGGGATACTTGCCGAAGAAGTGCTCGCGAGTGTAGGCACCGCCGTTGAACTTGTAGTTCTGCAGCTCGCCGTCGCATACCTCGTCCATACGCTTCTGCAGCATGCCCGATTCGTCGCGCTCGAGCAGGGGATCCCAGCGCCGGCCCCAGATCACCTTGACGACATCCCAGCCGGCGCCGCGGAAGACTCCCTCCAGCTCCTGGATGATTTTTCCATTGCCGCGCACCGGCCCGTCCAGCCGCTGCAGATTGCAGTTCACCACGAAGATCAAATTGCCAAGTTTTTCGCGCCCGGCCAGCGAGATCGAACCGAGGGACTCGGGCTCGTCGCATTCGCCGTCGCCCATGAAGCACCACACGTTGCGGTCCTTGTGATCAACGAGTCCCCGGTCCTGTTGATACTTCATTACCCGGGCCTGATAGATCGCCTGAATCGGCCCCAGTCCCATGGAAACGGTGGGGAACTGCCAGTAATTGGGCATCAACCAGGGATGGGGATAGGAAGATAGTCCGCCGCCACCGACTTCGCGGCGGAAATTGTCAAGTTGCTCCTCGGTCAGACGCCCCTCGAGATAGGAACGGGCGTACATACCGGGAGCGCTGTGACCCTGGTAGAACACGAGGTCGCCGGGATGGCCGTCGTCAGTCCCCCGGAAGAAGTAGTTGCAACCGACGTCGTAGAGCGTGGCGGACGAGGAAAAACTCGAGATGTGTCCGCCGAGCCCTTCATCGTTGTCGTTCGCGCGCATCACCATGGCGAGAGCATTCCAGCGAATCAGAGAGCGAATACGTCGCTCCATGAAAAGATCGCCAGGCATGGCTTTCTGCTCGGCCGGATTGATGGTGTTACGAAAGGGTGTGGTGATCGCGGTGGGCAGGCGGACACCGGCGTCGACGGCGTGCTCCGCTACCTGCAACAGCAGAGACCGCGCTCGATCCTTGCCGCCGTACTTGACGACGCCGTCCAGCGCGTCGAGCCATTCACGAGTTTCGATTGGGTCTTCGTCTTCGATCATGATGCGGCCCCCGGTGAGCCGTCGCGGGTTCTACCGTGCGCCCGTCACATTCGCAGCCCGCTATCCTCCGCGGCTTCGAGCGCTTTCAGCAATTCGGTAGTGGCGTCTGGCCTGGGCTTCGACGCTCTCGCAACTAGCTCTAGCTTAATATTCTGTTTTGGAACTGTGTTTCCTAAGAGCACACTCGGAGGGATAGTGTTCACGCCATTTCTCCGGTGCTCGATCGCAGGGTACAGCGGACAGAACCTGGACTCAAGAAAAAACTCGAAAAATCAGAGACATATAGTTCTATTATGGATCTATATCGATCGGCAAGGATCTCAAAAGATCGAACGGAGCATTAGGTGGTTACCTCAACTGGAACTGTTCGTTGCGTCGGACGCCCGTGGGTGGATAGAGCTTGAGATTGCGCTCAGACGCGACGGCAGTAGCACTGCCGTCGCCCAGAGACCCACTCGCATGAGTTCTTACAGCGGAGCGAGATCTATCTTGATGAGGCCCAGCTCGCTCTGGAGTACGGCGGGATCGTCAAAAGCTTCCGCGCCGTCCAGCCGCGGCACCGCCCCTTGAGCACCCGGGCTCACCGAGAGCATGGAGCGTCGTTCGTCGAGCAACACGCGCTGGTAATAGCTCTTCCAGTCTTCATAACCGGTTTCCCTTACCGCCTGCGCAAGCCGCTCGGGGCGATCGAAGGCGAATTCCCGGGAGGCAATGGACTGCCAGTAGAACTCCGCGCGTTCGAGAAGATTGTCATGAGGCTTGAGCAGATCGTTGATCAGGGCCTGCTGGTGTCGCGCATACTGCTCGGGGGTAATCTCGTCGATCGTCTCCGCGAGAAACTCGTCCATGGCGCTGTGTACATCGGCGGAGGAGTGCGAGGGTGACTGGATAAGCAGCATCAGGCCGGGCAGGTCGTACTGCGGCCAGGAAAAGCTCGACACGATATAGCCAAGCTGTTGCTCGGTACGCAGCTTCTGAAAGAAATCGGATTCGATGGACTGGGCAATAAGTGCGACCGCAGCCCTGTCTTCCCAACTTTGCCCGGAGCCCTGGAGGTACCAGGCGACCACCGCGTCGTTGTGCTCGATGTCGACCTCGAGCTGAACGTCCTGACCGGGCTTCAGCTTGAGTACTTCGGGCGCCAGCGCGGGATCACCATCGCCATCATCCATCACGTTCGTTAACAGTTTCGCGACAGCGTCGGCATCGGCCGCCGAGTGATTGCCAAACAGCAGCGCCTCGACGCGTGCCGTTTTCCAGAAGTCGTCCCGATAGGTCGCCAGGCGTTCGATATTCATAGCCTCCAGCGCCGCGATCAGCGCCTCGTCTGAATACGCGCCAGAGCTTATGCCCTCACGCACGCGATCGAGAAGCTGGGATGAGGGTCGGCGAGCCACTGTGTTTTCGAGTTCCAGGACCATTTCCCGGCGCACCCGCGCAAAGCGATTGGCATCGAAGGATGCCTCGGCGATGCCGTCCAGTAGGTCCTCGAGCAGGCGCAGCTGCTTGTCGTCGTAGCCGGATATGCGCAGTCCCAGGCCCTGCTTATGGCGGTAGTAACGGAAGCCGACGCCGGCCAGCAGTGCGGGATAGGTGTACTCGTTGAGCGCGTCGGTCACCATCCTGGTATACAGCGAAGCTGCGGCCAACTGCGTTGGGTCGGCCCCGACGATGGGGGAACGGAAGCTCATATAGAGAGCTCCCTTGGGCACCCGGAACTCTTCCGCCTGACGATGCCAGATTTTTATGCGCTCCTTATCGACGCGCAGCTCCGGCAGTGCCGGGTTGCCCTCCGCAATCGGCAGGAGCTCAACGTTCTCCGCAATAAAGGGATTTACATCTGGGAGTTTCAGCCCGTCGCTGGCATCGGCTGTCCATTTGGCCAGCGTGATCGCCTCGGGCCCCGTAAGGCTGTAGGACACCCCGTAGTACTGCGATACAAGGTCCGTGGAGACCTCCGGTGCCGTAAGCACAACCTGGGAGCGCTCGGCTCGCAGACCCTTCAGGCCATCCTCGATCATGTCCACGTCAAACCGGGTCATGAGATAGGGTCCCTGCAGCACGTCGTCATCCGCGTAGTAGTGCATGCTGTTGCTCAGGCTGCTTGCATAGCGAATTGGCGCAACCGGTTCGCGAAAGCGAAACGCCAGCTCCGCCAGGGAAGACTGCTCGGCATAGATTCGCTGTACCGCGCCCTCCTCGCGCAACAAATCCAGGTAAGCGAACACCCTCGACAGGACGCGCTCGTATTGCGCGACGCCTCGCTCCGTAAGCCCGACGTTTATCTGAAAGAGCGCGCCGCCCCGCCAGCTCAAGCCGCTTCCCGAAGACAGACCGTCGGCCAGCCCCTCGCGCTTGAGCGCCGACAGGAGACTCCCCTCCCCCTCGTGACCTACGAGGTTGGAGATATACGCCATGGGCTTCGCGTCGTAGTCTGCGCGGTAGTCGGCGATCGGAAAGTTGACCTGAAGCTGCCGAAGCGTGCCCTGCGGTTTAACGGACAGGAGCATGGGGAGCTGGGCATCGGCAAAAAGCGGCTCCTTTATGACTGGAAGCGTAGTTTTGCGATTGGGTACCGCGCCGAAACGCGATTCGACCATGTTCTGGAGTGCATCCAGCGACTCACGCCCGACCACGGTCAGACGCATCAGATTGGCCGAGTAGAACTCCTCGTAGAAATCCAGCAGGTCCTCGCGAATCGGATCGCCGGGGCGATCAGCGAGGGTATCGAGACTCCCCACGGTGAAGCGGCTGAAGGGATGGGCCGGATTCATACTTGCCTGCAGCACATCCAGGCCCCGGCGGCCGTCGCTCTTGAGGCCCATCTGATACTCCGCCTGCACGGCGTTCCGCTCACGCTCGACGTACTCCGCATCCAACTTCGGAGCAATAAAGAACTGCGCGAAGCGATCCAGGGCTCCGTCCAGGTGCGCCGCGTCGACGTCGAAAAAGTAGTTGGTGTGCTCGAAGCTCGTGTAGGCGTTCCGGCTGCCGCCGTGTTCCGTGATGAAGCGCTCGTACTCGGCGGGATCGGGATACTTCTCCGTCCCTAGAAACAGCATGTGTTCCAGGAAATGCGCCAGCCCGCCCCGGCCCTCCGGGTTGTCGCCGGAGCCAACCTGAACATCCAGCGAGGCGGCCGCCTTCGGCGTGTCCGGATTCGAGACCAGCAGCGCCTTTAGACCGTTGTCCAGGGTGAGCAACCGGTACGCAAAGCGGTCATTGGGGCTCTGTACCGGGCCGCTGTACTGTGCGGGCTTGGGCGCCGCGCAGGCCGTGGCAACAAGAAAAATGAACGCAAGCCAGACTTGCCCTGCTTGCTGAAGGGCGGTGGTTATCCGCATTCAATCTACTCCGCGGTGACAGGTTTGGCGGTTGCTTCGCGCCTAGGCCACGCGTAGATCACTGCTTTGATCAACGTGGCCAGGGGAATGGCAAAGAACACGCCCCAAAGACCCCAGATGCCGCCAAAGAAAAGAACGGCAACGATGATGGCTACGGGGTGGAGATTGACTGCCTCGGAAAACAGCAGTGGTACCAGCACATTGCCATCAAGTACCTGGATAACCACATAGACAGCAATCACCCAATAGAATTCCGAGGTGACTCCCCACTGGAACATGGCCACCGCCGCAACGGGCACGGTCACAATAAACGCGCCGATGTAGGGGATGATCACCGACAGACCTACCAGCAGTCCCAGAAGTGCCGAATAGCGCAGACCAAGCCAGGCGAAAGACAGGTAGCTCACCGCGCCGACCACCAGGATCTCCACGACCTTGCCGCGGGCGTAGTTGGAGACCTGCACGTTCATCTCGTCCCAGATGCGGTCGAGGAGAGGTCGTTGGTCGGGCAGAAAACCCGCGAGCCAATCGATGATCTGGCTTCGATCCTTTAGCAGAAAGAACACGATAATCGGCACGAGAACGGCATACACAACCACCGTGACAAAGCCGAGAAGTCCCGCCAGCGTTCGCGTGAAAATAGTCTGGCCGAGAAGCGCGATTTCTCCCTGGGCCGTGCCTACGAGCTGATCGACCTGGGTCTGGCTGAACAGCTCTGGATAGCGCGCGGGCAGCACCTCCAGCAGCTCGCGGCCCTGCTCGATCATGCGCGGAATCTCGGCGAGAAGACCGATGGACTGGCGCCATACCAGGGGCAGGAGCCCCAGAAGGATCGCGAAAAACGCACCCATGAAGACCGTGAATGCCATGGCAAAGCCAAGCCAGGGTGGAAACCCGAGGCGACAGAGCACGTTCACGACGCCCTGCACGAGATAGGCGAGGACAACGGCGGCGAGGAGCGGAGCGAGGATATCGCCAATGGTCGCGAGCAGGAGCAGCGCCAGAAGGACCATGACGAGAAGGAGCACCGACTCTTCCTCGAAGAGGTACCGCTGGCTCCACTTGTTGAAAATCTCAAACACGCTAACGCTTCCGTAACTGGAAGTGAAACTCGCCATCACGCTCCACGGCATGCATCAGCTCGTGGCCGCTCTGGCGCGCAAATACTTCGAAATCCCTTATGGAGCCCGGGTCTGTTGAGACCAGTTGCAGCGTTTGCTCAGTGTCGAGCTTGTTCAGGGCACGCTTGGCCATGAGCAGGGGCATGGGGCAGCGATGCCCGCGTGCATCAACAACCGCATCGGCATCCTGGGCGTCCTTGGCGTTCACGCTAATATCTCGATCAAGTTAGAAATTACTGGCCGGAGCCCAAAAATTACTACGCCTGAGCAGCGACTGAGTCAAAGTTGTCTGTGGGCCCGAGACACGGTCGAGCCGAAGTAGAGCCAAGGCCGAGCCGGGACTGACCACTGTGGCCTGGATCGCAAACCGGAACATTCACTCCAGCTTGGCGTCAAACGCTGGCAGAATCCGCGCTGCACCTGCCGGTCGGGACGCACCTATAGAACAACCCGGCTAGCGCCAGAACGATAAGTCGCAATTTTCGGACCGCCCGTAGAATACTGCATGCACATCAGCCGCACCAAGTTGCATCGCAAATCGGCCGTCCCGGCGGGACTGGGCCTGCGCAAGCGAGTCGCGGCCCTACCCCTCCTGGGAGCCGCGTTTCTCGCGCCCATGAGCAGCGCCCCGATGGCTCAGGAACTCAAGATTCCCAACCTTGGTGAGGGCAGCTCAAGCCTGTTTTCGGCGGAATACGAACACCAGTTGGGCAGGGCCTGGCTGCGAGTTTTTCGAAGCCAGGTCGCTACAGTCAATGACCCGCTCCTGTTCAGCTACCTCGAAGATCTGATCTTCGAGCTGGTCACCCACAGCGAATTGCAGGACCGCCGCATCGAATTGGTGCTCGTCGACAACCCGACCATCAACGCCTTCGCTGTTCCGGGAGGTGTGATCGGCATTCACAACGGTCTTCTGCTCCACGCGCAGACGGAGGACGAACTCGCCACGGTAATTGCGCACGAGATCGCGCACCTCAGTCAGCGGCATTTCTCGCGGCGCATGGAGTTCGCGCGCACGCAGCAGCCCCTGACCCTGGCGGCGATGCTGGCGGGATTCGTGCTCATGGCAACCGCCGGGAGCGATGTGGGCCTCGCCGCCCTCACCGCGGCCCAGGCCGCGGCGCAGGATTCGGCCCTGCGCTATTCGCGGAGCAACGAGGCCGAAGCGGACCGTGTCGCCATGCAGACCATGGTCAAGGCCGACATGGACCCCCACGCCGCGGCTACGATGTTCGAACGCATGCTGCAGGCATCGCGCTACGCGACCGGGAACCGTGTGCCGGAGTTTCTGCGCACCCACCCGCTGTCGGAAAACCGCATCGCGGACACGCGCAATCGCGCCCGCCAGTATCCGAAGAAAATTCGCCCTCTGAAGCTCGACTACCAATTGATGCGCGCGCGGGTCCTGAATCAGCTCGCCGACACGCCCGAAGAGGCGATTCGCACCTTCAGCAATCAGATTGATGGATCGCCCAAGTCCCTCACCGCGGCACGCTACGGTTTGGTGCTTGCGCTCACGGATGCCAGCCGCCCCGACGAAGCCGCCCTGGAGCTGGATTCCCTGTGGGCCCGGGACCCGGACCGTCTCGAGTACATCATTGCGGACGCGCGGATCCAGATGGCCCGCGGCGAGCCCGAAGAAGCAGTGGAGCGACTCGCGGCGCGGCTACGCCTGAGTCCGGGCAACCACGCCCTCACCATGACCTACGCCGAAGCGCTGATGAACGCCGAGGAATCGCATATCGCGGAAGAAGTGCTGCTGGAGCAGAGCAAGCGGCGACCCGGTGATCCCTACCTGTGGTACCTCCTGGCCGAGGTTCAGGGTCTGGCGGGGAACATCGTCGGGCTGCACCAGGCCCGGGCCGAGTATTTCATCCTTAACGGAGTGCTTGACCAGGCCGAGAAGCAGCTCCGCTACGCGTTAGACCTGGTAAAGGCCGACTACACCACGGGAGCAAAGATCAGTCAGCGCCTGCGCGACGTGGCGGACATGCGCGACATGCTCGAATCCTGACGTATGAGTGCTCGCCGCGCGTATCGAGCGCCGGACATCGGCTCATCTTGGGAGGCTATTCAGCCAGCTACTCGGGCTTCCATGCCGGAGCCGATTCAAGCGGCTATCCAAACGGCTATCCAAGCGGCTCAAGCGGCCTTGCGCGAATTGAAATCGAGCATGCGACGCAGCGGTCTCATGGCCCGCTCGGCAAGGACACGATCCACCAGGATCTCGTTATCGTCGCGGTCGAAAACCGTGGCCAGCGTGTCGAGAGCATTCATCGCCATCCAGGGACAGTGACCGCAGCTTCGACAGGTCGCACCGTTGCCGGCGGTGGGCGCGATGATGAACTGTTTGCCGGGAGCCTGCTGCTGCAGCTTGTAAAAAATGCCCTGGTCGGTGGCGACAATGAACTGCGGATTGGGCATCGTGCGTGCGGCCTGAATGATCTGCGTCGTCGAGCCGACGCAGTCCGCGATGTCGACGACGCTCGCGGGAGACTCGGGATGAACGAGCACGGCAGCGTCGGGGTATACCTCCTTCAGGTCGAGCAGAGCGCGGGTTTTGAATTCCTCGTGCACGATGCAGGCGCCGTCCCACATAACCAGGTCCGCTCCCGTCTGCCTCTGTACGTAATCCCCGAGGTGCTTGTCTGGCGCCCAGAGCACCTTCTCACCCTGGGAATCGAGGTAGTCGACCACGTCCAGGGCAATGCTCGAAGTAACGACCCAGTCAGCGCGGGCTTTTACAGCGGCGGATGTATTCGCATAGACCACGACCTGGCGGTCGGGATGGGCGTCACAGAAGTCGGAAAACTCATCCGCGGGACAGCCGATATCCAGGGAGCAGGTAGCCTCAAGCGTCGGCATCAAAACGCGCTTTTCCGGAGTCAGGATCTTTGCGGTCTCGCCCATGAAACGCACGCCAGCGACGATAAGCGTCTCCGCGCTGTGGTCGTGTCCGAAGCGGGCCATTTCGAGCGAATCGGAAACGCAGCCTCCCGTGTCCTCCGCCAGGGCCTGGATTTCGGGCGCCGTGTAGTAATGCGCAACGATGACGGCGTTGTGCGCTTTAAGCTGCGACTTGATCCGTTCGACCAGACGGGACTTTGCTTCGGGAGCTAGCTCTTGCTGCTGTTCAGCATCGAGGTGGCGTTGCACCTGCTCGCGGATCAGCGCAAGGCGATCGGATGCAATGGTCATTAAATGAATCTAAAACCCGGGATTAGCAGTAAGTCTAGCATGTTGATGCATGAAACCAGCGGGATCTCGTTGCCCCAGAGAGGGGCATATTTATTGCAGTGTTGGGGTACAATTAGACCCCTGCGGCGCTCCCCATAGCGTCGAGGAAGGTTAGCTAGCTGCCATGAGCAAGCTTGATATTCAGGCTGATCTGCGTGCGCGCGAGCATGCGGATGAGGCTGCGCCGTCATCGGCGCGGCCGCGTATTCTTGTGGCCGACGATGACATCAACGTTCGCCTGCTCTCACGCCAGTGCCTTGAGAGCGAGGGCATGGTCGTCATCGAGGCGGCAGACGGACACGAGGCGCTGGACGCGTTCTTCCGGGAACGGCCAGACCTCGTATTCCTCGATGTTGAGATGCCTGGCATGACGGGCCTCGAAGTATGCCGCCGCATCCGCGCCATGCCCCAGGGTGAAAGCGTCCCCATTATGATCGTCACGGGCTCCGATGACCGGGAGTCCATCGACGAGGGCTTCGACGCCGGGGCGACGCAATACAAGACGAAACCCGTTAACTGGTCGCTGCTCAGTCGCGACGTGCAGTACATGCTGCGGGCGAGCGACGCCTTCAACGTGCTCAAGCGCCAGGAAGATCGCCTGCGTTACCTGGCGTACTTCGACCCCCTCACCAGCCTTCCCAACCGGCGCAGCTTTACCGAACAGCTCCACCGTCGGTTGAAGCGCGCTCGACGGCGCGACAGCCAGGGCGCGCTATTGTTTATCGACCTGGACAACTTTAAGCGCATCAACGATTCCATAGGCCACGCCCGTGGCGACCGGCTCCTGGTAGAGATCGCCAAGCGTCTCGCCAGCGAACTGCGCGAAGACGACGCGGTGAGCTACTTCACAGAGTTGAACGCGGAGGACAACGGCGACACGGAGATTGCCCGGTTGGGTGGAGACGAGTTCACCATCGTGCTTTCCGATGTCACAAGCACGAATGACGTAGAGCGCATCGCCCGCCGCATCATTAATGTGCTCTCCGAGCCCATCCACCTGCACACGCACAACCCCGTCGTAACGCCGAGTATTGGCATCGCGCTGTTCCCGGAAGACGGTGACGACGCCGACGCGCTCGTGCGCAATGCCGATACCGCGATGTACGCGGCCAAGGCCGATGGCCGGGCCTGCTACCGCTTCTATAACGAAGAGATGAATGCCCGGTCCCTCGAGCAGTTAGAGCTTGAGGAGGACCTTCGCCACGCCATTCGCGACGAGCAGTTGGAGGTCTGGTACCAGCCTCAGATTGAGGCCATGACCGGACGGGTGGTGAGCCTCGAAGCGCTGTTACGCTGGCGTCATCCACAGCGCGGCATGATTTCTCCCGCCGACTTCATTCCCGTCGCGGAGCAGACCGGGCAGATCATCGAGCTGGGCGAGTGGGTCCTGAACCAGGTGGCGGAACAGTGCCGCGAATGGGATGCGGGGGGACTTCCATCGTTCCGAATTTGCGTGAACATCTCTCCCCTTCAGTTCAATCGACCGGACCTCATTCATTACATTCGCGACTTTCTGCCGCGCTCGCGCGTAGACGCGGAGCGCCTGGAGCTTGAGCTCACCGAGTCCGCCATCATGATCGACGGGGACAACACGGTACTGAAACTGAAGGAGCTCAAGTCCCTGGGCCTTGATCTCGCCGTTGATGATTTTGGCACGGGCTACTCGTCGCTCAACTACCTGCGCAAGTTTCCGATAGACACTCTAAAGATCGACCAGAGCTTCGTATCGGACATGGCCAGCGCCGACGGTGCGGCCATCGTCGATGCCATCATTGCTCTCGCGAGAGCACTGAATATGAGATCGATTGCCGAGGGGATCGAGACCGAAGATCAGCTTGGTTTTCTGGCTTCGCGGCGCTGCGACTTGCTCCAGGGCTATTTCCTCGCCCATCCTCTGTGTGCCGACGAGGTTCCCATGGCGGTACAAGCTGATTACTCGGCATGTATCGAGCGGGCGCGCGAGCGCTACTCCTGAAGCCTCGTTTCCCGCGCCTCGACCGGGTCGTCGCGCTCCTTTTTCTTCTGCTGACGCCTCTCGGCGCCGCTTCGGCTGACGGCGAAGAATCGCTCCTGGTCATGCTCCAGGGCATTCCGCTGCCGCCCATAGAGACCGCCATCGAGAATGTTGGCGGCCACATCACCCACCGGCTTCCGCTAATCGACGCGGTGGGCGCGCAGCTGACTCGCAGTCAGCTCGATACCGTGCTTGAGTCAACGCCATCGATCGGACGCGTGATCGATGATCTGGCCTGGGAGCCTGAGCCGGAACCGCCGATAGACCCGAATTGCTCGCTTGCGGGCGCGATCGAGCTGAACTGGGAAGCGAGTGAACTTCGATGGCGGCTTTTCAATAAGGGAGACGTAGAGGTCAGCCTCAGCCGCATCGACCTGGCCTGGCCCGCCAGCCTTGGGCAACTGGAAGAGGCGGCGCTGGGCGATGAGACCCTGGAGCCACTCCCCGACGGAGCCGAAAACGAGGGCTCATGGACTGACCTGGCCGGTATAGTAATTGAGGCGCGCAGCCAAACCGACCTTTCTCTTCGCTTCGCGAATCCCCCTGGGAATCCACCCAGCGTGCAGTCCGAGATATCCCTCGATGCGATTTCGAACCCCGAATGCGGTACTTCCCTGGTTCCGTCCTACGAGGAGCCCGGTAACGACAGTTACTTTCCCAGCGTCTCGGGAGCTTCCTCGCTTCACAAACTGGGGATAACCGGCGAAGGCATCGGAATCGCGGTGCTCGATTCCGGTCTCTGGGAAGACCCCACGGTCATCGCCATGAATACGCGGGGCGAGCGACGCGTTCGAGGTCGCTTCGATGCGATGACCGGCCGTGTGGTCGATCTCGCCGAAGATGAAAGCGGCCACGGCACTCACATTGCGAGCGTGATCGCTCGCAGCGACCGCACACTACGGGTATCGGCACCGAACCCAAGCTTCCGCGGGGTCGCACCCAACGCAGCACTGATTGTCGTTAAAGCGTTTGGAAGAGACGGCACGGCGCGTCTCCTGGACCTGGTGCGCGGTGTGCAGTGGGCGGTTACTAACCGTGAGCGCTTTGGAATACAAGTGCTTAACCTCAGCTTCGCCTCACGCCCGCGCTGGCCCTACTGGCAGGACCCGGTCAATCAGGCGCTCCTGAAGGCCTGGGAGGCCGGCATTTTTGTTGTCGCCGCAGCCGGCAACGAGGGGCCCGAGCCCATGAGCATAGGGTCACCGGGAAACCTCCCCTACCTCCTCACCGTCGGGGCCGTGACCGACTCGTGGACCGAAGGAAACAGGAACGACGACTATGTGCCGGATTTCTCCTCGCGCGGGCCGACTCCCCTGGGCCACCTGAAGCCCGACATCGTGGCTCCCGGCGGTCATATCAGTGGGATCACACCGCCAACGTCGTCGCTCGCCGCGGACTTTCCGGAGTATTTTCTGAGCAGTGGCGAGTTTGTCATGACCGGGAGCTCCCAGGCTGCCGGGGTGATGAGCGGCCTAGCGGCGCTGATGCTGGAGTTGGAACCGGACCTCACGAATGACGAGCTCAAGTGCTTGCTCGTCACTTCCGCCGAACCGGCCATCGAACCGGACGGACGTCTGAGCTACTCACCGTTCGTTCAAGGTGCGGGGATCGCGAACATTCGTCGCGCATTGACGCTAGGTAGCCGAAATTGCGACCAGAATGACTTGAATATCAAAAAGGAACTGAGTGGCCTGGACCATTTCATAGGTCCAGCGATATTCGAAGAAGGTAGGCCGCCCAGACTCCCAGGCGGAGAGGAACTCATAGCCGACCCTCAGGAGTCCGAAGGACCATCCACCACACGACGCTGGGGCGCCGCGGAGCACCTCCAACGCCTCAGCGCCCCCGACCCCAACAGTCCCATCGACTGGCAGTCGATTTTCCAGACTGAACAGCGTCTCGTCCGAGAGCTGGCCGACGAACAAAGGTAGCGCCTTGCCCCAAATGGGGCACGGTTGCTGAAGCTAATACTGCGCTGTCTCCTATAGAGTAGAGGCATAAAGTGATCCGGGTGTCAACACCACTTTGGAGCACTAGACCTCACTTTCGATCTAACTTCGATCTCATTTTTGGGAGCTGTATCATGAAATTTGCTTCAGTTTGCGGAATTGCCCTTAGCCTCGGATTCGCCACTACTGCACTTGCTGAAGGATCAAGCAGCGACAAGCGGATGGAAGTAAGGCGTGTTTTGGCGGCAGAGTACGTTGCCGCTCCCTCTCGTGCATCTTTCAAGTGGGAAGCAAAGCGTAACGGAGCGTCACCGGCTCTTGCGCATGCATCGCGAAGCGTTCGGACCTCGGATCGCTGGATGGCGTCTGGTCAACCGTCTCAACAAATCGTTTCCGCCGCCGACGGCTGGAGTGTTAAGAACGTAGCAAAGCAATCAGGGTTCCGGTGGGGCCTACGCAACGCTGGTGAACAAGCCGGATTCAAGTGGGGTCTCCGTAGTGCCGCCGATCAAGCGGGTTTCAAATGGGGTTTGCGCAGCGACTCTGACCAAGCGGGTTTCAAGTGGGGTCTGCGCAACGATGCTGACCAAGCAGGATTCAAGTGGGGTCTCCGTAACGACGCCAACCAAGCTGGCTTCAAGTGGGGGCTTCGGAACGACGCTGATCAAGCAGGATTCAAGTGGGGTCTTCGTAACGACTCTGAGCAAGCGGGCTTCAAGTGGGGTCTCCGTAGCGCAGCTGAACAAGCGGGGTTCAAGTGGGGTCTACGTAGCGCTGCTGATCAAGCAGGTTTCAAGTGGGGTCTCCGCAGCAACGCTGATCAAGCAGGATTCAGGTGGGGTCTTCGCAGCGATGCCGAGCAAGCAGGATTCAAGTGGGGTCTTCGCAACGACGCTGAGCAAGCGGGCTTCAAGTGGGGTCTCCGCAACGACGCTGAGCAAGCGGGCTTCAAGTGGGGTCTGCGTGGCCAAGCAGATCAGGCCGGCTTTAAGTGGGGCCTGCGTAACAACGCCGAGCAAGCTGGATTCCGTTGGGGCCTGAGAAGCGCTTCGGAGCAATCAGGCTTTAAATGGGGTCTTCGTTAAGGCCATACCGCACAGGCTTCCAGTTATAGGAAGTTAGTAGTCGGTCACGTATCGCCTCCAACAGGGAGGCTTTCTTGAAGCAAGCAACCATGTAGCATATACCGTGTAGAAACACGACGCTGCTATGATGGGCAAGCTAAGCAACATTTGCTACGTAGTACTCCTGTCACTCGCGACCGCGAGTGACTTTGCGTTTGCGTTTCGGAAAGACGAGTACGCAATAACAAAATCCGAAGCATCAAACCTACTCACCCAACAGACGGTATCTCACGTCTTCCAGGACAAGATTGGATTCCTTTGGATCGTAACGTCTGAAGGAATCCACAGATACGACGGCACCAACGTTCTAGCGTTTACGCATGACCGTTCAGATCCATCCTCCATTAGCCATCGCTACACGACGGATGTCACAGAAGACCCATATGGCGGAATTTGGGTCTCGACTCTAGGAGGAGGGCTGAATCTCTTGGATTCAGCTGATATGACTTTCACCTCCGTTAGGGCAGGTTCCTCTATAGAGAACACAAAGCTCCTCTCAGACAACATATACAGCATTGAGAACAGCAATAGAGGAGGCATCTGGATAGGCTACGCTGACGCCCCAGGATTTAGCCATCTTAATCCCGCAACGAAGAAGCTCGATCACTACTTCCTACCAGAAGACGCAAGAAGCACACCAGTAATCGACTTCGAAGAGTCTAACCAGGGCGACCTTTATATCGCCGTTGAAGGCCGAGGTTTGTACCTTCATCAAGAAGGGTCCGACATCGTGCTTGTTGAGTACGATAAGAGCCAAGTAGCGACAAACCCTCAACCTACAGGCTTACTCTCTACGAAGAACAACGAAATTATCTTCACAACGCTTTCAGAAGGCGCATTCATTGGTAGCCCAGGGTCTACCAGGTTTGAGCGCCACCCTATGCACGCTTCAGAGCTCGCCGATACCCTCAACGAAATTTACTCATCTCACCAGGACCGTGAAGGAAACCTGTGGATCGGTACAAGTTCCGGCATCGCTGTGTATACAAGCGACGAAGAGCTCATTTGGCTCACAAACTTCAATCCAAACCTACCTGACGATCGCGTGTTAAGCATCTTTCAAAGTAGATCGGGGCTAATTTGGTTTGGTACGTTCAATGGGCTCGCCAAAGGCAGCAAGACAGTATTTCAGCAGTTCAGCTCTGATGACGGCCTCCCCGATAGTGCTGTTTCAGCAATTAGCTCTTTAGATGACACAACATGGATAGTCGGCACTGACAACGGCCTCTCCATGCTGAAGATGGAAAGGTCAAACCGCGGTACTTGGACATCGGCACAAGCGACCGAGAACATTCTTCGTGGCACGCAAGTCATGTCGTTGGCAACACTCGATGACACGATTTGGGCGGGTACCTTTAGCAGTGGATTGTTTGAAATCCGATTGAGTAGTCGTGAAATCACGCAGCACACAACAACCCAAGGAAGTATCGCACTGGAAAGTGATGGCGTAAGCGTCCTAGAAGCCATCTCTGAGAGTAGGTTGCTCGTAGGGACCTACGGCGGAGGGCTAACCGTCGTTGACACTATCTCGGGTGACTCAAGAACCTTTACCCATGACCCGTCCAGAGAAACCTCCCTAAGTGACAACAGGGTCTTGTCTATTTTGGAAGACTCAAGTGGGAGAATATGGATAGGGACTCAAGAAGGGTTGAATTTATTTGATCCACTCCGTGAGTCATTCACTCGATACGTCTATGACACGAACGATGAATACAGTTTGTCGAGTAGTGTTATTTGGTCGCTCGCTGAGGATCGCAATCAGCGTATTTGGATTGGCACGCGCTCAGGAGGGCTGAACTATATAGTAGACAGCGATCGCACGCAGGCGGGTCAGCAATTTAGAAGATTTGATGAATTGAGGCTGCCCAGCGCTGACATTTACTCGGTGTTACCAGACGAAAAAGGTCGACTGTGGATATCACATAATGCGGGCTTGAGTCTGCTAAATCTTGAAGAACAGAAGCAATTGACCTTCGATATGTCGTATGGGCTTCAAGGCCGAGAATTCAACTACGGGGCAGACCACACAATCTCCAAAGCTGGCCTAATTCTTTTAGGAGGGCAAAATGGTTTCAACGTGATTGACTCTAAGTTGGACTACGACCAGCCATACAGGGGTTCAATCACGATAACCGAGATTCAGAGACTTAATGAACCTGTTTATTTTGAATCACCTTACTGGAGTCTCGATCGAATCAACTTGGAGCACGACTATCAGTTCGTTTCAGTTTCCTTCTCCGCATTAGCTTATAGACAGCCAACTGCCATTCGATATAGATACCGAATAGATGGCCTACACAATGAGTGGATCAACCTAGAGAGGACAAACACCATTTCGATTTCCGGCTTATCACACGGCAACTACTCGATCGAATTGGATGCTACAGACCAAGCTGGAGATTGGGCGGGGAATCCAACATCACTGGGACTTACGATTACACCACCGATCTGGCTGACCTACCAAGCATACGCATTGTATTCAGCACTCCTTATTGCTGTGCTTGCGTGGTTGGCGCAGATTGGTCGAGCAAGGCAGCGCCTGCAAGCTAGACAACGCGCAGAGCTTGAACAGAAAGTCCAAGAAAGGACTGCCGATCTTCAACAAGCAAGAGCACAAGCCGAAGCCGCTGCAAAGTCTAAGGCCGACTTTTTGGCGACCATGACCCACGAGATTCGTACACCGTTGCACGGGATCATCGGCATGTCTGAACTACTTCTGGCGGCAGACTTGCAAACTACCGAAGCTGGCTATGCATCTGCTGTAAAACGCAGCGGGGAGAACCTTCTAACCATAATCAACGACATTTTGGATCTATCTAAGCTGGGAGCCGCTAAAACCAGCCTGCGCGAATCAACGTTTGACGTAAATCTGATGATCGACCATGTTTGTCAAATACAAGCGCCTACTGCACACAGGAAAGGGCTGAAACTGCTGTCGTACCCCACACAGCACAGTACATCCCGGATTATCGGAGACGAGCAAAAGCTAAGTCAGTGCTTAGCTAACCTCGTTCGCAATGCGATTAAGTTCACCGCCGACGGGTACGTAAGAGTAGCGGCGTCTGTGTCAGTCAGTGAAGAAAACACTGCTGTCTTGCAACTCCTAGTTCACGATGACGGCATAGGTATCGACCAATCTGAGCAAGAGTCGATCTTTGATCAGTTCACACAAGTGGATACCGGTACCACCCGTAAGTACGGGGGCACCGGATTGGGGCTCTCAATTACGAAAGAGTATGTCGAGCTAATGGGCGGCAAAGCTTATGTGAAGAGCAAACTTGGCCATGGCTCCAAGTTCTTTATCGAGATACCAGTTGCTTTAAGTCAGCCCAAAGTTCAAAACGTTGCATTCAAGAAGCCGATAGTCATAGTTGGCGATGACTCTGAGATAGTTGATTCCCTTACTCGGCATGTGCGAAGGCTTGGGCTCAACGCGAATACAGTCACACGTCACGAGATCCAATCATTGGAACGTGGAGATGTTGCGCTAGTACCTGCGGACGATTCTGTGGGGTTTGTATCAAGCCAACGCGGGACGCCCCCCAAAATTGTCACGTACAGCAACTCCCATTCGAACTCTGCAAACTTCGCTCACATCTCGCTGCCGGCAACACAGGAGTCGCTGAGGGAGGCTATTCTCTTTGAGCGTAAACCCCAATCAGATCCAGGTCCGTTGAGCATAGTTACTAGGCAGCCGCGCAAGCTGAGGGTTTTAGTAGCTGAGGATATTGAGATCAACCAGAACATTGTTAACGAGATGCTGCATCATCTTGGCCATGAAGTCAGGATCGTAACCAATGGAAAAGATGCAGTGGCCGAAACGGCGGCTTGGAAGCCGGACGTAATTTTCATGGACTGTCAGATGCCAGTGATGGATGGCTTCGAAGCGACTAGAGCCATCAGGGAATCATCGAAAAAGACCGAGGATCATCACAGGCCGGCGATCATTGCACTCACTGCGGGTAATACGGATAGCGATAGAGAGAGGGCGTTTGAAGTTGGGATGGATAAGTTCCTCCGTAAGCCGTTTTCTCTAGCCGAGCTGTCGCAAAGCCTAGTTGAGCATGAGTCAAACTTGGAATCAGCGAGCCACCTATCTCAAAGTGGAAACTCGGACTCTCTTCCAACCCTCGATGTTGAAACCACCCAACAGCTCGAGCGTCTTGCGCGGGAGACTGGTAACCCTACTTTACTTGCCGACCTTCACAAGGGTTTCAAAGAACAGTTTCAATCCTTATTTACTGATCTGAACCACCCTTTGGGGTCACCAGAACTTGACCTAAGGAAAACGGGTCACGCAATAAAGTCAATGTGTGCAAATATCGGCGCCAATCGAGCGCGTCATGTTGCTGCCGTGATTGAAGAAGACTGGAGCGCCATGGATCAGGAGCGGCTAACCGATGTGGCTAGCGAACTTAAACAAGCTGTAGATGATTTCAATACTGAGTTTCAAAAAATCGCAAGTTGATTCGACAGCAAGTTAGAAGCTCCGCTCGACTTTATTCGCTTATCCTAGCGGCTATCGCCCTTATGCTAGCGTTTGATGTCTCTTCAAGGTCGCTACGATATTTTCCGACCGATCTAGAAAATTACCTGAGTCCATCTCTAGTAGAGGCTCTCGCTTTTGACACCGATGGAGCCGTTTGGGTCGCGACTCTACGTGGTGTTCACAGAATTACTGAACAAAGCTTATTCGAAGCCTCAATCGAACCGACTACTCGTGTCACTGCAGGGTCAAGCGTAGCGCAAATAATTCCAATAGGCCGGGCAGTTTTTCTGGTTACTATGCGTGGTGACCTCTTTAAACTGACAGATGGCGAAATTCAACTGGTCTCGAAAAGCCCGACAATTGTAGCACCAGCAAGGCCCCCGTTTCGTATTCGCGAGCGGAACGTGGGAGTCTTAACCGAACACGGCATACATAGCACAGATTTTGAGGAAGCCAGCCGGGGGTTCGGTGGTAAACCTAAGACTACTCTCTATCAAGGGAACTTTAGTTCCAACGCGGTGTTTGTGGACGAGTTCGGTATCTGTGCTGCAACATATTCGTCCTTGATATGTGGCATTGACAGCCTCCCAGGCCAGCAATTTGAGCTTTTTGCTTCCGAAGACAACTCAGACATTGTCCACATTGAATACTCAAGGAACAGCAAAAGGGTAATAGCGCTTACGGACGGTAACACGCTAATTGACTTTCACGTAGGCCACGGCACCACACAAGCTCGTATTCGTGTCCATGAAGTCAAAAATAAGCAAGTTCGCGCCTTTGCGCTATGGAAACAGTATGCGCTCGTAGGTACAGACGAGGGTGTGCTGGCCGTCGACCTAGAGTCAAGCTCGAAAGCTTGGGTGAACCTCGACACAGATCTTCGAACAGTTGGGTTTGTAGAAGACCACAATGGGGTTTGGGTCCTCCACGAGTCTGGAGTATCGTTTGTCGCTGAGAGCAATGTCCGTAATTGGCCAAATCAGCACGGCGCGCTGGATCTGGAAGTATTAAGCATTGGGGGTGTAGGTGAGAGAGCCGTAGCGGGGACTTTCAATGGCCTCTATTTTGTAGACTTTGCCAGTGAAATTCCCGAAAAAGCATGGCCGGTATCGCAGCTTCTATCTGAGCTAGACTTGCGCATCACAGCAATGGCATTCGATGGACTGCGATTGTTCGCAGGTACCTTTTCCGGCGCACTCCATACTCTCTCTGTTGAGAATTCGCAGTTCAGATATAGCGGTTCGAGTTCTCTACCCTCTGGAATTTCAGCGCTTTATCATGATCGACAGAAGCTGTTGATTGGAACAAGCCAGAACGGTCTTTTTGTCTTACAAAACGAAAATCTTGAACCGTTGGAAATGCCTGCTTCTTGGAAGAGAAATCCCACGCCAATAACAAGCATCACCGCTTCCGGCCATGAAGACAGTGTAATTGTAACAAGCGAGAATGAAGTCATCGAGATATGCAAAGGCGAGTCTCTACAAGTGTGCGGTGTTCAGACTCTAGAAGCATCCCTCGCAGGCTCTACTCTCCTTGACGCTACCAACCTCGGTAACGGTACGATATTGATTGGTTCGGTATCTGGGGGCGTGCTTCAAAGCAGTGTTTCCAAAATTCGAAAGGGTAATGTGCTTGACGAAGCTTCAATCAAAATCGACCCCGGCTCGCCAGTTTTTTCACTAGACTCTACAGATAGTGGTCTGATTGTCATCGGTACCGACGAGGGCATCCTTATAGTAGATCAAAATTTTGTGTCCGTCGGGCAGTATCATCGATTTCACGGGCTAAGAAATTACAACGTGAACCACGGTGCTACACACCTCCTCGATGGCGATACTATCTCTGTAGGAGGTAGATTCGGCGTGAGCTCGTTAGAACTAGGCGACCTAGAAGTTAAGGATAAAGGCAGCAGGATGATTCACCTCACGGCGGTAACATTCCCTGGTGCAGGCCGTGTCAATGCTGACATTACAAATAGCGCAACTCATATATCGCTTAAATATCCAGAGTCACGGCTAGTATTAGAGTTCTCATTGGGCGACTACCGGAAAGTTCTCCAGAATCGGTATAGCTACTCACTCTTGGGCCTTGATGAGACTACTCACGACAAATACGGGCGTGGTATAGCAGAATACCGCCAACTTCCTCCTGGGGAATACACCTTCCAAGCTCGCGGCGCAGACGCCCAAGGTATCTGGAGTGAAAACCAACTCAGTATTCCCATTATCGTAAATCCGCCATGGTGGCGTGGCGCATTGGCGTTCTGGGTTTACAGCCTTCTGGCCCTACTGACAATCGGTTTGGGCTATCGGTTTTACACTCATCATCGTCAGCGTGAGCAACAGCTCGCGCTGGCAAATGAGCAGGCTCGAGCGCTCGCGCGCCTGGAAGACGACTGGCAGGAAGAACGGGGTGCTGCGGAGCGCGTGCTCGAGCGCGTTACACCTGACATTGTTGGATTGCTAGAAACGACCCATCTGCTGTTCGCTGCTCATCTCAACGCGCGAGATGGAAACACTGCGTCGGATGACGTTGATGCAATTCAAGGGAAGCTCCTGGCGCTTCAGAAACAGCAAGAGCTATGCACTCGAACAACTCTTGGAGATAAGAGCAATCTGCATCAACTTGTGGAGGAGCTGGTTGCAGCAATCAGTTCAAACTCCGCTCGCGCTAATCGCTACATTCTCCTCAATGACACGCCCTCGGTCGACGTTCCGTCACATCATGCACAATACTTGTCGCTCGTAGTTCACGAAGTGGTATGCGTACTGATTGATGCTCCGGAAGTAACGAGCGATCCCAATCCGGTTGTCCAGGTAGCCATAGCTGTTAGCGATGTTGAGTCAGAGACAGGAGGGGCCAGATACAGCGTGCTCGCCAACGAAAGGCTCAAGCGCCCGATCAGCGAACTTGAACTCGAAGCGGGCTTGCCCGTAACGTTTCAGCTTGTCGAAGACTTGGGCGGCGACATCCAGCAATTGGACAGCCTTGGACTTGAGATCGAAGTCAGTCTTCCCCTGGAGCAAGGAACAGACACCACATATTCGCGCCGTCCGTAGCGAACGCGTATCACTTATCCGTATTCAGTGCCCCATAAACCGCGGCGGCCGCTTCTCACGTTGCGCTGCGAATCCCTCCTGTAGGTCGTCGGACTCAGAGCAAAGCTCGGTCAACTCCGCCGCTCTTGCCGGGTCCATGGAACCGGTTTCCGCCTGCATGACCAACTCCTTCATGGCAGCCACGGCCAGGGGCGCAAGCCCGGCGAGGTGAACGCTCAACTCCTCTACGCGCTCATCCAGCACATCACGCTCCACGAGGTAGTCGTAGAAGCCGATATGGTAAAGCTCGTCGGCCGTGAGGGTCTCTGCCGCCACAAGCATCCGCCTTGCCGTATTGGCTCCCAGCTTCTTTACGAACCGCGCTATGCCCGCGGGCGGATAGCACAGCCCAAAGGAAGCAGCCGGCACTCGCAATCGGGTATCGGCCACGCCAATGCGAAAATCGCAGCTCAACGCCAGTTCCACGCCACCACCAAAAACGCTGCCGTTTACACGCGCGATGGTTGGAATGGGCAGGCGCGCCAGGCGCTCCATCACACTCTGGAATCGGTCCGGCGTAATCCTGCCGCTATTCAAATCGTCCAGGGCAGCACCGGCGCAGAACGTCCGGTCGCCACTGTTGCTGATCACCAGGGCGCGGATTTCGTCGTCGCCTGCAACGGCGTCCAACACCTGATCGATAGCATCCAATTCATCTGCGCCCAACGCATTGTGCCTGTCCTCCCGGCACAACAGCATTGTGCCAACGGCATCGGTTAGGGCGTACTCAATGGTTCCTGACATACTGGGCTCCGCACCACGGGTCGCCAATTCTACCCACGCCGGGCCTGGCACCCACGGTTTTCTTGTCACGAGGTTTGCAATGCAACGATGCGATTGGTGCGGGGATGACCCGCTGTATGTGAAGTACCACGACGAGGAGTGGGGGGTGCCCCTTCGCGACGAGCAGAGAATGTTCGAGTTTCTCATTCTCGAAGGCGCCCAGGCGGGATTGAGTTGGATTACCGTGCTGAGGAAGCGCCCTGCCTACATAGACGCGTTCCATCAGTTTGACGTGCACAAGGTGGCCGCCATGAGCGACGCAGACCTCGAGGCACGGCTCCAGAATCCCGGCATCATCCGCAACCGCCTGAAGGTCGAGTCGGCGCGTCGGAATGCGCGCGCCACGCTCAAGCTGTACGACGAGGGGCTGACGCTGGTTGAGTACTTGTGGAGCTTCGTAGACGACTCCCCGATTCAGAACCGGTGGGCCAGCATGGCGGAGGTACCCGCGGAAACCCCTCTGTCGAAGCAAATCAGCCGCGACATGAAGAAGCGTGGCTTTAACTTCGTCGGTCCCACCATCATCTACGCGCATATGCAGGCCACCGGCATGGTGAACGATCACCTCGTCACCTGTCCCCGCTATGCCGCCTGCGCCGCTCTCGCCTGATCGGAGGACCCCCAGCGCGGCGCAAATTGTCGTGACCACGCGGCGACAGTGGACAGAGGCAAAAAAAATACCTAAGGTTCAAAGAGGTCAACTTTTCAGTATGTCGTCGTAGAAGGCGAACCCAGGGAATGGCATCAAATCGTAGCAACACCCGCAGTTCACCCTTTAATCGCAAGGCTCAGCACGACGCAAAGCGCATGGCCATACTCTCGGAGGCGGCCCGGCTTTTCAATGGCAAGGGCTCCCGGGCGACGACACTACAGGACGTCGCCAAGGGTCTGGGACTGACCAAGACCAGCCTGTATTACTACGTGCGGACCAAGGAAGATTTGATCTTCCAGTGCTACGACCTCGCCCTGCAAAAGCAGCACGAGTGCCTCGATTACCTGGAAGCCCAATCCACCTCCCCCCTCGAAAAAGCCCGGGAGTTTTTTCGTCACCAGTTTGCAAGCTGGATCAATGCCCGCGACGGGCGCGACGTTCATATCGCCGCATTGCTCGAGATCGCCTCACTCAAGGCTGAACGCCGGGCGATCATCGAGCGCGAGTATGTGCGCATGTTCAAACGCCTGCGGAGTTTTCTGCGTGACGCGCAGGCTTCCGGCCAGGCACGCGAGTTCGAACCCACGTCCACCACGCGTGCGCTCATCGGAGCCACGGACTGGCTGTTCTACTGGCTACCGCAGATGGACGTCGACTCGGTGAACACCGCCGCCGATACCTGCTGGGACATCCTCCTGAACGGCGTGAACGGAGAAGCGAGAGCCTACGAGGCCCCCCCGATCCCGGCCGGCGCACCCGCCGACCGACCCTCCCAGGGCTTCGATCGAGAGGAACAGAACAAGCTGAAGCAGGAAGCGTTCTACAAGGCTGGCACCTGGTTCTTCAACAAGGCCGGCTTCAACGGCGCATCCCTCGACGACATCGCCGAGCATCTCAATGTTTCCAAGGGCGCCTTCTACTACCACATCCGCAACAAGGAAGATCTGCTCTATGCCTGCTATGAGCGTTCGATAAGCATCATGGAGGGCATTCACGGCCGTGTGATGGCTACGGACGTGAGTGGTCTGGAGAAGTTCGACGAGACCGCTCGTCGCGTTTTCCACGCGCAGAACTCAGATGTTGGGCCGTTGATCCGCTACAACACGATCACGGCGCTGCCGAAGGAGCGTCGACTCAACATTCTTGCTGCGACGGAGAAAAACAACAGTCTCTTCGATACGTTTATTCTCGAAGGCGTCGACGACGGGAGCATTCGCGCGGTCGATCCCTTCCTCGCTCGAAGTCTGATGGCCGGCGCTATCAACGCGTCCATGGACATTGGCCTGTGGCGCCGTGTCGACGACATCGACGCGGCGGCCATCGACTACTTCGACATATTCTTTAACGGACTCCTGCCGCGCACGAAAGCGGAAAAGCGGGTCGGGGGTAAGGCATGAAAGAGCTCGTGGAGGGATTGCTTGGCTATCTTGAGGTCAAGCGCATCGATACCTACCTGTTTACCGGGAGCAGTCCGGAGCGACCACGGCGCATATTCGGCGGCCAGGTGCTGGCGCAGAGCCTGAACGCCGCCAATCGCTCCATCGACGGCGGCCGCGTCGCCCACTCGCTGCATGCTCATTTTCTGCGTCCAGGAAACCCCGCGAAGCAGATCGTCTTTGAAGTCGATCCCACCCGCGATGGTCGCAGCTTTGCAACGCGACGAGTAGTCGCCAAGCAGGACGGGAAACCGATCTTTATCACCTCCGTCTCCTACCAGCTTCCCGAGGAAGGCCTGGAACACGAGGCGCCGATGCCCGAGGTGGTCGAGCCCGAGTCCCTCCAAACGGACTACGAATACTGGCTCGAGTTATCTCAGAAGCATCCCGATCGTTTTGACCCACCACTGGCTCAGGCCGTAGAGCGGCGCGTGGTCAAACGGCGCGACTACCTTGATCCGCAGCCCGAAGATCCAATCACCCATATGTGGTTCCGCGTTCCCGGCGACGTTGGCGACGATCCGAACCGACACCAGACCTTGATCGCGTTCATTTCGGACTTTGCACTCCTGGGGGCCGCTCTGCTTCCCCACCCGTACACAGCCATGAGCAAGAAGATTCAGGCGGCGAGTCTCGATCACGCCATCTGGTTCCATCGCCCGGGGCGCGTGGATGAGTACCTGCTCTACAGCATGGACAGCCCAAACGCGGGCGGTGGACGGGGCTTTAGTCGCGGGCAATTCTTTTCCCGCGATGGTCGCCTGATCGCATCGACCGCGCAGGAATCGCTGATCCGACTTAGACCGGGATCGCCCTGACGGCGCTCTAACCGCAGCGAAAGGACACTGGGAAGCGGTGTCAGCCTGCTCTGACGAGAAAGCGAAGCGCTTGTATAGTTTCGCTCGATGACGATTTGTTTCGCTGAAGCACAAAGCCCCTAGCTAGCGGCGCGACCTTGGTTGGAGATGCATTCGTAGATCCGCGCTGCGCGACGCTGTAGGTCCATCACTAGGGGAGCGACAGGCCGCAGCGGATTGTTACAGGCGGACTAGACGGTTGCTCCGACGTCATCTGCTTTTGACGAAGCGAACGTTGATCATTAGTGTCACTGAAGGGGCAAAGGGCCCGATACGTGCATCGCTGGCATCGCAAGCCCAGTGCGGGATGACTGCGCGGAACGGGCGACACATAGACCCGCTTGTTCAGGATCTTTAGAGAGAAGCTAGCAACTTATGGAGACGACTGCTGTTGGGACTCTATGCTTCTTTCTTACAGCAATGTTTGGGCTATGAACGGCCAGATAGGAGGCGTCTATGAAAGCTACATGGAATGGTGCAGTGATTGCCGAGAGCGACGAGACTGTGGTCGTCGAGTCCAATCACTATTTCCCCCGGGACTCTATCGTCGAGGAGTACTTCGAGAGCAGCGCTACCACCAGTCACTGTCCGTGGAAAGGTGACGCGAGTTACCTCACCGTCACGGTTAATGGGGAGAGCAACCCTGATGCAGCTTGGTACTATCCCGCACCGAAGGAAGCCGCAAAGCAGATCGCTGGGCGTGTGGCGTTTTGGCGTGGCGTCGTCGTTTCCGAGTAAATTCTTCAGGCTAAATCGGCAAAGCCAAAGTCAGCGCAGCTCACCCTAACACCTCGATGAGGAACGCTGACGAACGTCGATGGATCGATTAACCCTACCCACATAGCTGCGATCCCCAGAGCCGTGACGCTGGCGCCGAATTGTGCGTATGAAGTTGTTGAACTAAGGTCACCTAGTACTCACAGATAACAACTCTCCCCGCAGCGAGGGTCGCCGCCATGGGTCTAGTTCGCAGCAAAGAAGAAATTGCAAATATCCAACAGGCGCTGAACAAGCCGCGCTTTGTAAATTCCGAGATGCTGTCGGTTGACTTCCTCACCTCAGCATCCGTAATGGAACACCTGTTACCCCCGGGCCTTGAAGCGACTGAAACGCCGCGCGTAACCGCCATGGTCGGGCGCTGGCAGAGCAACTGCGTCGGAGACTTTAACGGCGGCGCAATCTACCTCGAAGCACGGCACGGCGAGCTGGTCGGTGACTACGTACTGGCCATGTACATGGACCGGGACCAGCCCATAATCTTCGGTCGCGAGTTGTTTGGCGAGCCAAAGAAGCAGGCCGTTTCGCGGTTACACAAGAGCGGTTCACGCATGAATGCTCGCATCGAGCGCTATGGCACAACGTTGATTGAACTCGAGGTCGACCTGGATGCGGACGAAGGTCCGAGCACAGGCGAAGGAATCAACTTCAACTACAAAGCCCTACCCGCAACGGACGGCATCGGTCTTGAATGGGATGCCGCGCTAACCTGTGCCCGCTTCGAGACGATCGTGCGGGTGCACCGTACCGGTTTGGGAATCGTACGCCTGGGCTGCGGCGTCCATGATCCGCTGGACGAGATTCCGATTGCGGAAGTGCTCCAAGGGCGATACGTGGAAGGCGATCTCCTGGCCAGCGCCAAGACCCTCGCGTACGTGCCCGGGGCCGATTTCCTGCCCTACGCCCTGGGACGCACCGATGATTGGAGTGCCCTCGATACGGAGACCAGAGGCAGCATGGACTCGCACTCCGCCGGGCTCGCTGATTCAGTGGGAGTTCGCTAACTGACTCATGGATACAGCTGGCGAAAGCCCTGTAGAGTCGCAACACCGGGGCGTTATACGCCAAGGCTGCAAGCGACTACTGGCGCCAGTATTCGCAGTCGATGCGGTGGGCAATCGAGAAGCGCCCTTACTATGGGCCCGTGACACCAACCTCCCGGTGATTGCCTGGAGCAAGTCTCAGATGTATTTCCCTCGAAATTCCTACCGTGATGATCGTTTTCGGTACGTTGAGTAGTAGCTTTCTCGCAAGCGGACGATCAGAGCCACTGCCAATAACGGCAGCCACCGGCCACGAGCGGCCTCTTCAGCAAGAGGGTTCCCTTCGTAGCCAGTTGAACCTCCTTCCAGTTTCTGCAGGCAACAATACAGGGGGTTCGACCTGAAGCTCTTCTCTGAACGCAAGCGTATGCGAGTGGCGTCAGATACCCTATCTAGCTTCTCCAAAGACGACGCCGGATCAATTTCTTCAAGAAGAACGTCTAGTTGATCTTCACTGATTGCGGGAGCGGCAACTGATTCCGTTTCCAGAGTGTATACGGTCGGCCCAGATATTCCGTACGCAGCAGCCGGTTTGACAACCTTCCAGCTGGGGCCGAAGGTGCGAACAGCCCAGTGCATTAAGCGAGCCTTAGATGGCGACACACCCTTTGCCCGCATTCCGTAGTAGAAGTTTCGGTGCGTATCGTGTGCTGTTCTTTCTTTAGTATCGCAGTACTTGTCGTGGATTATTGACGCGTATAAATAACGCCCACTCATGGGGCCGCCCACAATTGTCCATACGGCTCGGAGAATTGTGGCCCCATCTACTCTCCATTTGGCCTCCGTTACCCAGACAAATCCATTTGTATCAGTGAATCGGAATTCTTCGCGTAACCGAAACGTTGGACGCCCTCCATAACTACTGACTACTTCCAACTTAGGCTCGCCAGTGAAATCGCCAAAGTACTCTTATTGGCAATATATACTGGCAGCAAGGAAGCAACAGGAAAGTGCTACGATCCTGAGCAGACTGTTCATCAATTCCTACCGGCATAGTGCTGTATATCCGAGTGAACATTCGGAATAAACTGCTGGGCTATAGCAATATCGTATATCCGGAGCGGGTCGAAAGCGGGCGCTCCCAAGCTCGTGCTCTCGACGACATTTCTTATCAATAAAATTCTTGGCCGCCGATATTGATGAATCACTGCACGATAGTCACCACCTATAGACGCGAGATATCCACACAAGACTATTCCAAGCTACCCATTGCGTCGATGTACTAGTCGCTGCCAAGAAGAGAACCTACCAATTCTGCCGTGAGGCACCCCAGGTGGATTCCGGCAGCTTGTGGCCAAGAAATTGCTCGAATGCCTCAAGGTCTTCCCGCGCCAGCCAGGTCCCCTTGAGGTCATGATCGGCAAGTCCACTGGGGTAAGACCGAGCAGATCGTGGATCCGTTGGACGTGGAATACCAAAAGCAAACCCGATTGACGACAACAGCTGCTTGTGAAGCCTGTCGAGAAAACGTTGCTGGTTCTCACGCTCCCGGTTGAACTGGGCTTCAAATCGCTTCGTGGAGACCAACGCACGCCCTGTTCCGATATGCGCCAGGCCAAACACAAAATTGCTATCGCCCGAGTAAATGTCGGCTTGAGTAACACCAATGACCGTGACATTGTCCCTGTCAGGGGACAATTCCTGGATATCAGTCAACAACTGATCCGCATCCCATTGCTGATCTTGAGCTTGAACTTGTTGCTTAAGCGCTGGAAAGGAAGGCCGGGGGTCGTCCTGCCCCTGCGCTACTGTGATTCTTGCTAAAAGCTCCAAGGTCTCGTCCACGGTGGCGGCTGCACGTGATTCAATCGACAACGACCGCATCTGTTGTTGAACATACGGATGGTCCCAAACAAGACCGTCTTTCAGCTTTTCGGCCCAGCGCTGGTAGAAGCTTCTGTGGTTGCGAGGCAGCGGGATTATCGTGTCCGACAGGTAGACCGGTGTTCCCAGCGTATTCGTTAAGCGATCGCCGGTGGATTCAAGAATCCAATCGGCTACATCTCCAACGCGGATGAACAAGATCACCGGTTGATCAAGCGGGCCACTGGGCAATGGTGGAACTTCTCCCGCTGTAGGAATGCTGGCTAGCTTTCGAGCGTCTCGAAGCAAATTCGTTGTTTCTGTGGTTTTTGCCACTAAACTAGCAACCGACGATGCACGCTGCGTATCGCCCTGCTCGCTCAAAACCTGTGCGTAAGCCAGTTGCTGCGCCATGTCCCAGGGTGACAACTGCAGCCCTGCCTCAAAGTAGTGCCTTGCTTTGACGAAATTGCGGTCTCGTGCCCACCGGTCCGCCGCGAGGAAAACGAGGTCTACGTTTTTGGCCGCTTGCACGTTATCAACGCCTATTTGTTCGACAACGTTATCAGCCGCGAGCGTCAACTCCTCAATACTTTGCTCGGCGGCTGAATTTGCGACGGAGTCAAGTAGTAATCCACACGTCAGTAGTAACGCGACAGCACTTGACAAGAATTCCTTCATTCGCAGTTTTTCCTTACATATTGCGGACACTTGATCTAGCGTAAGAAGCCGTGGGTAGCCTGTAAAACGCTGAGCCCGAGTGTGTGATTGACTCTACACTTCAACGGCATCGCGCGCTTAGCGTACGTGACCGACCTAGCAACCTGCTAGTCGAGTTGTTCAGGAGTTCCTACAGATGTTCCTACGCCACGGACTGGGGCATGGCTCGAAACTTGTACGTATCGCATTGTGGTGTTGCTCTATATGTCATCCTTCCTTCTTCGCGACTGGCGAAGATCGTGAACGAAGGATTTGTTCAGCAGCAAAACATTCAACTGAGCCAGGGCCATCTCTGTAGGAAGGGTCTTCTGAAGGTGCTTACGAATTACAGCAACGCGCCGGACACGAAACTCAGCGGTGGACTAATCGAAATATCCACAATGTAGTAGCGAAAGTTCCGACCCAAGCAATCCATGCGTCGGACATGTTCCTGCGGAAGATTGAACCCCTGATACCAGCGGGTCGAAAGCCAGGCCCCGCCACTGACGCGTATACGCGCAAAAAGCACTACCGCCGTCCGTTGAAAGACGGCGGCTGCTCTCACTGAAATCGAAACTTCAGAGCTTCACAATCAGCTTTCCACGATTTCCGCCCGTGAAGAACAGATTGAGGCCGTCGATGGCGGACTCCAGTCCCTCAAGAATATGGCTGCGGTGCTTTACCTTGCCTTGCATGACGTAGGGAGTCAGCTTCTCTAGAAGCGCAGGCACCTCATCGTAGTGGTCGGGCACGGCAAAGCCGCGGACGGTAATGCGCTTCTTGATGAGGGGTATCCAGTTCGGTCCGGGTGAGGGCTCCGCAGCTGTGTAGTCAGAGATCATGCCGCAGACGATGATGCGCCCGTGGGCATTCATGCGGTCAAAGGTTGCCTGCTGAATGGGACCGCCGGTGTTCTCAAAGTAAATGTCCACTCCGTCGGGAGTGAGCTCCGCGAGCCTCGTGGGGATGTCGTCGGTCTTGTAGTTGACGGCGCCGTCAAACCCGAGTTCTTCGGTGATCCATTGGCACTTCTCGTCGTCTCCGGCGACGCCGATTACGCGAAGACCATCGGCCTTGGCCAACTGGCCGACGATGGAGCCCACGGACCCGGCAGCCCCGCTGACGACGATGGTTTCACCCTCTTTCGGATCGCCAAAGCCGTACAGACCCTGCATCGCGGTGATACCCGGAAGTGCGAACACCGACAGCACCATCTCTTCGTCGATGCCCGCGGGAAGCTTGTTGAGCCCCGCACCATTGCTGACCAGGTACTCGGTCCAGCCGGTCATGCCGCGAACTTTATCGCCCACTTCAAAATCAGGATGGTTGCTTTCGACAACTTCGCCTATGCCGGATGCGCGCATGACCTCGCCAATGCCAACCGGGGGAATGTAGCTCTCAGGATCCGGGCTCATCCAGCCGATCATTGCCGGATCGAGCGACATGTGCGTCTGCTTCACCAGGATTTCGCCGGGGCCTGCGGTTGGGATCTCCTCCGTAACGACATCGAAGAGGTCAGCGGTGATTGGGCCCGGCGTCGGTCGGGCGGCAAGGTTGATCTTTGTGTACGTAGTCATTGCAGGTATTCCCCTTTGCGGCTGTTGTTCTCAGTCAGTGACGACCATGGGCATTATTGCGACCGGAATAGGCTATTTATATAGGGCAAAAAGCGTTATTTCTTTGTTATAAAGACAATAATAGAGATCGTGGCACTGAGTGAGGCGCGCTGTGGATCAGCTACGGGCACTGCGTTACTTCAGCAAGGTTGTGGAGACATGCAGTTTCACGCGAGCCGCGGAACACTTCTCCGTGCCACCGTCGTCCCTGTCACGACGGGTTGCTGATCTCGAGAAAATTCTCGGTGCGAACCTGCTGAAGCGCTCAACACGCGTCGTACAGGTCACGGAGATTGGGCAGCTCTATTACCGGCAGGTGCAGGACATCTTGTTTCAGCTGGAGCAGTCCGATGAAACGGTGCGCAGTTACCAGGCCAAGCCCATGGGCCAGCTGCGTATCAGCTCCATGGTCGGGTTTGGTGAGCGCCTGCTGCTACCGGTGCTTGATGAGTTCCGGCAGCGCTACCCTGAGATTGTTCTCGATATCAGTCTCAGCGATCAGCTGTCCGCGCTGGGGCGAGATGAAGTCGACGTTGCCATTCGCGGGGGTTACGCACCCAATGAACGCGTGCAGGCCATCCGGCTGATGGACAACGAGTTCATTCCGGTCGCCGCACCTTCCTACCTGGACCGCATGGGAACGCCGCGGAAGGCCACGGAACTGCGTGGTCACCAAGGGCTTTTTTTTCGCACGCCCAATGGCCCAACGCCCTGGCTTTGCGAAATCGACGGGGAATGGCATGACGTATCCGCACCGGCGGTTGCCATATCCAACACGGGGCCCTGGCTGGCTCAGCTCGCGGTGCGCGGTGATGGCATTCTCATGGCACCACGCTGGTCACTGCAGAAGTACCTCCAGCGCGGCGAACTGCTTGAGCTTCACCTCGATCATGCTCCGCGCGTCACGCAGAACCCGGACCTCGGTGTGTTTCTGCTTTATCAGAAGCAGCGCTACCTGGTGCCGAAAGTCAAGGTGGCGGTGGACTTTCTGGTCGCCAGGTTCCGAGACGAGCGCGGTGTCCCGGCGTACTAAGCGGACCGCTGAGCTGGGCACGGTGTGTAAGCCGGCTACGCGGAACAGATCGCCCGGCCGTTGGAGCCGCCGTCGTCAGGTCAGTTCGCGCTGTGTACCGATCAGTGAATCCCGGGTGATCAGCGCGGCAAGCCGCTCTTCGCTCCAGCCCTCGGTGCCGGGCGGACGCTGCGGCAGCACCATGTAACGCAGCTCGGCGGTCGAATCGTGAACGCGGACCTCGATCTCGTCTGCGAACTCCACTCCAAATTCCCGAAGGACGGCCCGCGGCTCCCGTACGATGCGGGCGCGATAGTTGAAGGACTTGTACCAGGCGGGAGACATGCCGAGCAACGCCCGCGGGTAGCAGGAACACAGCGTACAGACGATCACGTTGTGCACCTCATCGGTGTTCTCAAGAACGGTGAACTCCGTGGGCGACAGGTCGAAACCCATTTCCTTGATAGTCTCGGCGCCGTTGCCGAGCAAGCGCTCGCGAAAATCGGAATCCAGCCACGCTCGCGCCGCCAGCCGCGCCCCGTTCTCCGGTGAAGCACCGGACATCGCCTCTATGACCTCGCGCTCTTCGGCGGGCGTGTAGTAGCCGCCCTCTATCAGCAGTTCGCGCAGCGCCAAACCGATACGCGCACCGTCCGAGGTCGGCTCCGGGTGATCGGGCTGGAAGGTCCGGTCGTGGTCATGATCGTGCGTGTGCCCATCCCCGCTCATTCGGCCGGCTCCAGCCAGTGTTCAAAGATCTCGATGTCGAGCTGGTCCTGCGCCGGACCTGAATAATCCGGCCACAGACTGTGCTGGGGAATACGCACCCGGTACAGCCGGGTCAGCGGGGCGCCGTTGTCACGGATGAAACGCTCTGGCTGGCCGTGCAGGCCACACAGCCGCTCGATCGTGCCGACCCGACCCTTCGCATAAGCCGGTACCCGGTGGTGAACCGGCGGTGTGCGATCCGCAATCCGTACGCGCTGGCCAACGGCAAACCGATCAGGCATCGCTCTCTTCCTGCCGCCGCCGGATGGCCTCGACGCGCGCATCCAGATCCGCCTGGCTCACGACACCTTTGTCAACCAACGCGTAGGCCAGCGACTTGGCCCAGCGCTCGTAGTAGGTGAGCCGGGCGTAATCCTCCGGGTCCAGCCGTTCAATGCCGTCCCGGAGCTCGGCAAAGTCGGTGAACAGGCCCTTTTTCATGGCCAGCCGGACCATGGCGTCGATCTGCCATTCCCACCACGCGGTGTCGTGCTCACGGCGATCGACCTCGCCAGCGGCGAGGCCTCCGATGTCGTGCGGTCCGGCGGGCTCGGTCATCGTTCAATTAGACCCTCCCCGACGCCGTCAAGCAACGCGCCAGAGGCAAATGGCGGCTGACGCGCTGCCCCGGCGAGACCGCTTCGGCGCGGAGGAATAGCTAGCGCAGGTGCCGGTCGAAGAACTCGATCATTTTCTTGAACGCAAAGCGGCGAACCTCCGGAGATTCTGCGTCCCAGCCGTGCCCCACGCCCGGCAGGGTCACAAGCTCGAAGGGTTGTTCGCGCTCGATGAGATCCTCCACTACAGCAACCGTGTCTGAGTACAGCACGACCTGATCCCGAGTGCCGTGAATGATCATGAGCGGATCGACCAGGCCGGCGCTGTGATAGAGCGCCGACTGGGCCTCGTAGCGCCCGGGTTGATCCCCTCCGCCGGGCTCGCCCATGACCCACATCTGGCTCGGGTAGGCGTGCGCCACGTTCGTCGCCGGCGCGCCCGCAATGCCGGCGGCGTACACGCCGGGCTTCTTAAACAAAGACATCAACGTCATCAGACCGCCGTAGCTGGAACCCCAGATGCCGACGCGATCCGAGTCAACGAAGCCCTCCCCCACAAGGTATTCGACTCCGCTATGGAGGTCTTCGATATCAACGATACCGTAGCCGCGACGCAGACCCTGGTTGTGCGCACGCCCCTGTCCCCAGCTGCCGCGAACGTTTACCGCGAGCAGCAGGTATCCGCGCGACACGAGTGCCTGATCGAGGCCCCAGGTCGGATGCGCCTGGCGCCCACCCCACTGGTTGGTGACGCTGTCTGAATACACCGAGCCAACAATGAGCGGGTAGCGGCGCTTCGGGTCGAAATCCGGGGGTACGCTGAGACGACCGACGAGGCTGACATCGTCTGTCCGGCTGGGGAATTCGATGTAGCGCACATCCGCCCAGCGGTAGCTGTCAAAGTCATCTCGCGCTGAGTTGGTCAGGCGCGACGTCTTCCCGTTAGCGAGGTTGAGGTGATAGAGGTCATGCGGTGTTTGGTCGTCCGAGAACAGGCTGACGGCGTGCGCGCCGCCAGGGGAAAACGTCGGCAGATGGGTTCCGTGACCGGAGGTGACAGGCTCGATTGCACCGCCGGCAAAAGGCACACGCCAGAGCTGGCGGTCGCCAATCCCGGACCGATTGCTCAGGAAATAGATCACACCGTCGGCACCCACGTGAAAGCTGGCAATCTCCCCCGCGCCCCGGGTCAGGGTTCGTAGCGCGCCGCCAGCTTCGGCCTGGTGATAGAGATGCAGAAAACCGTCGCGATCCGTCAGGATGATCAGGCCCTGATCTTCGGATGCCCAGGCCGCGCGCCAGTCCGGGCGCAGGTGAGCGGGATCATGTTCCTGGTACCACACCGTGCGCTTGCGCGTGTCGACCTCGTAGACATCGATTCGATGGTGTTTCACAAGCGCGTCTGAGCCGTTGACGAAGACGCGATCTCCGTCTGCGCTAATGCCGTAGTTCCAGATGTAATCACGCTCGTCCGGTCGTTCCAGATGGCGTAGCTGACCGCTCGCCACATCGACAACGCCAATGCGGAAGCGCGCTGTGTCTTCACCGGGAAATGCCCGGCGGATGTCGAGACGCTGGTGGCCCTCGCGCGTGTAGAAGTGAAGCTCTCGTTCGGGCAGCGGAGCGTCGTCAATGTGAACGTAGGCGATGCGGGAACCATCGGCGGACCACTGGAAGCTGCTTATGCGGTGGGTATCGCTCTTTATGTCGACGAGCACGATTGGCGGCGCGTCCGCGTCCTCCGTCGCGATGACCGACAGTCCTTCGTCGCTGAGAAATGCGAGCTTCCCGCCGGCCGGTGAGGCAGTCGGGCGCTTCATGCCCGAAGCATGCAGTCGCGTGGTGCCCACATCGTCGCGCCGGTCGCGAATCATCAGTCTATCGCCGAGGAGATAGGCGATACGGTTCGCATCCAGCCAGGTCACCGCCGTGACGCCAGCTCCGGTCGCTCCCTCGGCCTCCGCGTGACGAGTAAGCCTTGTTGGTGCCGTGCTTCCTGGTGCAGCGACCCAGACGTCCCGGAAGGACGCACCGCTATCGTTCCAGGTAAAGGCGAAGTGCTTGGCGTCCGGCGACCACACCACGCTTGCCGGTCGCGTTCCGATCAGAGAAGGTCCGGGCATCCGATAGAGATCATCGATCTCAAAGGGCGGCTCAGAAGCAGCGACGTTGGTGATTACAAGATAAACGACCAGCGGTGCGAAGCGGACACAGCGGGTCATGAACGATGGATTGGATATACCCCGAGCTAGCCGACGCGACCTATGGGAATTGGAAAACCGTGCCGGCCATGATGCAATCGGCATTGCCCTAGTTTCTCCTGGACCGAATAACGGAGCACCCTAGCCGCTGAGTTGCGACGTCTGCAAGCACCGCTCCCGTCTTTGGCAAGGTCGCAGCTCTGACGCCGGAAAGGAGGAACCAGAGAACGTTCGCTTCGATTCAGAACGGGAGCGACGGCTTGGCGCAACGGAAACGCTGTTAAGTTGCAACTCCGATTCACCCGGCGTGAGCTTGTGGATGTAGATCGATGTTCTCCTCGTCGGACTTAAGCTTCGCGCGCAGAAGCCACCGTCGAGTTTCTTGGAACGGTCGCCTGGACCGGGGCAAAAGGAGACACTGCAGAGTTGGGCGTAGCGTTACATGCCAGGCATGCGCAAACCCAGGAGTGAGTGATGACTGAAGAGACGCCTGCGGGAAAGTTGCTTGCCACCGGACTGCACTTCGCCGAGGGGCCTCGTTGGCAAAACGGGGAGCTTTGGTTTTCGGATATGCATGCGCAGCAGGTCATGCGCCTGGCAACCGACGGCAGTCTGCACTCCGTGGTGTCTGTGCGCCAAGATCCTTCGGGGCTCGGCTGGCTCCCCGACGGACGGCTGCTTATCGTATCCATGCGCGACCGGAAACTGCTCCGCTGGAACGGATCGACGCTGACAGTCCATGCAGACCTCTCGGAGCTCTCGCGTTATCCCTGCAATGATATGGTCGTCGACCCGATGGGACGCGCCTACGTAGGCAATTTTGGTTTTGATAAGTGGGGCGGGGCCACCCCGCGCAGCGCTTCCCTGATCTGCGTTGAAACCGACGGCCGGGCACGCGTGGTGGCCGACGACCTCGCCTTTCCCAATGGTTCGGTCATTACCGCCGATGGCAAGACACTGATTGTCGCTGAGTCGTATGGAGCTCGACTGACGGCTTTCGCGATACAGGACAATGGCGATCTCACCGGCAGGAGGGTTTGGGGGGAAATCCCAAACGATGGCGTACCCGACGGCATCTGCCTCGATGCGGATGGCTGCATCTGGTCCGCCCTGCCAAGATCTAACGAGTGCATCCGCCAACGCGAGGGCGGCGAGATTACCCATCGGATCGCGCTGGACCAGCGTGCCTTCGCCTGTATGCTGGGCGGAGCAAATGGTGACACACTCTATGTTCTGACGGCGGCCAGCTCGGATCCTGAGCATTGCCGTGCACAGACGACAGGGCGCATTGAAGCTTATCCAGCGCCCAGCCCCCGGGCCGGCTTTCCCTAACGAGGTTTGGCGCAGCGACCTTTCCGCCGCGGGGCCTTGTTCAGTCAAACTCCCGGTTCAGAACTGCAGTTCGAAGAAAGCGGTACGCTAACCGTGGGCGGCTTCCGCTTGAAATCATAAGTTGTCATCAGACAGGCTTTAGGTAAGCAGCCAGTAGGGAGCGGCGTATCTTTTATTCGTGGCGCTTTCCCCAGGAACCGCAGAACACATCTGGAAGCTCGCACAGGTGGTCTGCGCATGCATTTGTGGACCAGACAAGCTGTCTCTGTATCCCAGGGAATCACGGGGTAGCTGCGGTCTGGTCCTATCGCTTAGCCAGGGATCTCTATCGCAGACAATGAAAAGGTTACTTACGGTTCTCGCAGCGACGCTTTTGATCAGCGTATGCGCCAAGACGAACGCCGAGCGCGCTGCGCCCGAAGAGGCAAACGGCCGGCAGACATTCGACGCACTGCCGGCCGAGGTACAGCAGAGGATCGCTGCAACGATCAACCGCTACTCGAACGACACCGTACTTAGCTGGTGCAGTGGCGGCACCTATGACCAGGCTCGCTGCAAGCAGCATCTTCGCGGGAGAATGGGGCGTTATAGCTGCGCACTAAACATCAGCTACGAAGACCTGCGCAAGCGCTGGATCGCATCATACGATGAACCCGGCCGGTACGGCATGCACCCGGACAATGCTTTCTTTGCCTTTCTAGAGGACGAAGACTTCTGCACTCCAAAGCAACCGGGCGCAGCCATGAACGGCGCGATTGTCCTCACACCTTCCGACGATTGGAACTGAGAAACCTGGCGGACGTCGCAGAGCCGATCTTTTGGAAGTCGTCTACCTCCATCATGCCGGGCGGCCCGTAGACTTCACCTGCAGCAGGTCGGCGCTAGCCGCAACCAGAAGCGACAATTCTCCTCCTGAGGATTCCGCTGTGACTTTGATTCGTTCGCTCGTGATTCCGTTGAAGACACCGAAAAGCTGACCGTGACTTTCATGGCTACAGGCGTGACGTAAGTTGTCGCCGTCAGCAGTATCAGCGTAAGCACCTCGGCTCGCGCCCGTTGTCTGGCAGGTTGCCGGGAGCGATCTCAGACGCTACCCCGGTACTCGTATGGATTCCCGGGGCGACCACACAGTGGTCGACAACTGACGGGACGCACTGCCTTTTGACATGGCCGCTACCAGTTGCGTTGGCTTGAGTTCACCGCTGTCCATCAACTCCTGATCCATAGTGGCCACCTGATCGACAAGTGATCTGTCGGCTTCGCTGTCTGCGTCATAGCTCCAACCGAATCGCCGATTCACAAAGGGCGTTGTTACGCAGGCAAAGGGAGCGAACACTTCAAATTCGAAGCGCTCCACGAGCAGCGGGAGGATGTCCTGCGCTCTGATGCCTTCGAAGCCGACGTCCGCGTAGCTTATGTTGTCGTACTCCGCGAGCACGCGGCCCGAGTGGCTTTCGGTGCGAAGTCGTGCGGGTAGCTTCCTCCAGAACGTCTGGACGACTTCAAGGGCTTCGGGCCACATTTGGTGGCCATTGCGACCGATCATGTCACTCACCAGGAACAGCCCGTCCGTTGTGAGCGCGTTGCGGACCGAATCCAGAATGGCTTCGAGTTCTACGAAGTGATGCAGGCACTGGGCAGCTATGATTGCATCGTGCTGACCCAAATCGCTGACGCGGTTTACGTCGCTGACTACGAATCGCATGGATTCGCTCAGCCCTGCGCTTCTGGCAGTGCTTCTTCCAGCTTCAAGCAACACAGGATTGAGATCTACGCACGTGAACATTACCTCATGCCCTTCGCTACGAAGAACTTGAGTTAGCTCAATCTCCAACTCACATCGCCCGGCACCCAAACTCACTACCGTCAGAGGCCCAGTTCTCTCCTTTGCCAGGCGGTGCAATTCGGTGTGGAAGAAGTGATTAGGGGAGCTGAAGCCTAACTGCTCAAACTTCGGGCGTACGTAGCGATTGGACCAATAGTGAAAAATTGGGGGAAGGTCGTGTACGACCGGCGTAGCATTGTAAAACCGCTTCTCGAAGAACGTTCTGACACGGTAAGCGGAGCGATTGGGCAACCATCGGAGCCCTTGAGACACTGCCCATCTCGTCACTCTTCGCACAACGGTCCCTCTGATTAACCGATCCGACGTTCATCGCGGCAGCTGTGCGACTCTCAACGCAGCACCTGGCGAATGCGTAGTCCCTGCAATCAGGAAGCGCGCAAACGTTGCACCGCACCCGTCTGCCGTTGGGCACCTACCTTTGAACAGCTATAGATGACCGATGCGAGATGCTCGGGCCGAAACCGCGAAGAAATAAGCCGTACTGAGGTAATGGCAAAACCACGCAATACGCGCTTAGACAGTTCCACACCACAGACAAACCACCGACTGTCGCCGGCGAGCGAATGCGTCAGGTGTCCGAGGTTCCACCCACCTCACTGCAAGCTCTCGGAGTGGTAGTCAATTGCTCTCGTCCAGTCGCTCGTATAGCCTAACCTCTCCAACATCGATTCGTGTTTGCGCAACACTTGAGCGATTCCATCGAGCTCCTCCTCGCAGAGTAGACCTATCTGGCGCGCGTTGTGGTTCGTCAGCGGTTGCGCTCTATAACCTTTGACGCTTAGCGGGCTACCAATATCAATGCCGTCCAGTCTTGGCACTTTGTCTACGATAGCTTGAACCTGTGTGCTCGGGTCACTGCACAGATCCTCGTAGCTAAAGTGGACTGAATTGCGCTGTTCACGCCACCGCTCGATCAGCCGGCTCCGGTCCAGCCATCCTCGGGCGAGATGCTGGAGCGTCGCGATCCGATCTTTTACTGAACTGTTTTCTTTGACGTAGTGGCGGAAGAAAATACTCGAACAGTTTGCAAAGGGGTCGCGCACAAAAGTCACTATCTGATGATTCGGAAAGGTCTTCAGGAGTTCCTTCACGCGAACCAGGTTTGGCGGGCTCTTCTCAATCACAACATCTACTCGGCCCGTCAGCTCTTCCACTTCACGAATCTTCGCCAGCCATACCGCTCTGACCGAATCCCACAGAACGGGTTTACGGTGATCCCACCTGTCGGCCTGGCACATACCCGGCACCAACCATTGTCCTTCTCCTTTTCGATGCAACAGCATTGAGTGATGCCCCGTATTCAACAGCTGAGCCAGCGCTGTAGAGCCTGAGTAGGGCGGGGACAGCACGATTAGGAACACAGGCTCTTGAAGCGGTATATCGATATCTGGCATAGGCCACAGCGCTCGGTCCGCGCTTGCTTTAGCGCCTGATGGCGAACTCCCAGAATCCGTAGCGGCGGTCAGTCTTGATGTTGGAGTTACAGCGTTGCCCATCGACGGATACACCTTGTCGTGTGGAGTACAGAATCGTTTCTCAAAGCATTGATTTAACGGCTCGTTGCAAATCGAGCGCTAGCATGGACGACCGTCACCCCCGTAGCCGCATCGACTGAGGCACGACCAACTTCTTACTCACTGGACCAACAAATCGCACAAATAGTTGTGCCGCATGGGATGTCACACCTAAACCCGAGCCGGTATAACAACGGCCCTTGACCATGCAGCCCCCAACCGCTGCCTCAGCGATAGAGACGACAACGGGCGTTTCGAAAATCCGATAAGAAAAATCGAAGACTCATCGGATAAAGAAATAGGAAACGCTGTGAACTTCCATCTGATCGATAAGCATTTCATAAACCAATCGCTCGATCAGAAATACTATTCAGATCGAAATCAAGAAAAATAATCGCAACAAAAAAGCTTATCGATACTCAAACAAATATCTGCAATCGAATACAAACCTGCCAGGAATGTATCGCATGAAAGCACACGCGTTACATGACAGCGGCACTGAAATCAAAACGCTGGCATCGAGGATGCCCACTCTTTCTCCGCAGTCGAATACCGGCGTCCTTGAACTTGAAGACGTAAGTATCTGGACGTGCAACGCTTCCGGCGAGCCTGCTTGCTTAATACATAACGAGCGAGACTATGAGCGTATTCCGAGAGTGCGCACAGCTAAGAAATCCTCTCACCGCGATTCGAGTATCAACCTGGTTCAATTTCAGCGCTTTTGAGTTTGCGTCACTGAAAAATGCGGTCTAGGCTGATGTAACTTATCGAAACCGGACCGATTTTTCTGCGGTGCGACGCAACCGTAGACGCACCAATTGATCCACTCCAGCCAGCGAACAGTTACGCATTTGATCGGCGGGTGCGGTATGGCTGGGCCAACAACTGGTTTGTAAGGTGAATCCTGGTCGATTGCGCTCGAAGACTCGAGAGAACATGGACCAGAGTGTTGAGGCATGGGCGTTCGCGCACTGACTCAAGAACTGATCGCGCTATTTTTTGTTCCAAAGAACAAAGGTCCACGATCGGTGGAAGGAGCAGCTCCTATGGGCACAGCGGATCCCTTCGCGAGGGAGCATACGATACTGATTACGAATTCAGTGCACCGGAACTCGCGCCTTTACTTCCGGGGAGCGAAAGCCTGCACTTACACTCACAGCTATTAAGAGAGATGCGCTTGGACTTCTTCGCCAGAAACGGTGCTATGCCTAGAACAGAGGCTCGACTCATCGGATTGCTTGCAGTCACCGTGTCCACCATGTTCATCGCTTTATGCACCCCTCCCTCTGTTATGGCCGATACCCAATCGAACGACCGCGCCTCCTTTACCTCAATGTCGAGCGGATCCTCCCGTTCCTCAACCCCGGAGTTCGAGCGCGCTATTGAAGAAGCTCTCGTTGCCGCCAAGGAAGCAAACGACGCGGTCTTCACCGTCGAGCGCCTGTTTCAGCGCCTTTTAGAAGAACCCGAAGTGGTCACCGCTCTGTCTGAAGCAGATGTCGATATCGATGTTCTCGCGAGTGAACTCGACGCTTATCTGACTGGGTTGCGCAAAACGGACGCAGGTTTTACGACTATCACCGATCCGAAGCTGCGGGGCGTGCTCCAAAGTACGCATGTACTTTGGCACGTGGCAGGCGTGCGACGCGTGCTCTCCAGCATGGACGTACTGGCTGCTATCGTTCGACAGGGCGATTCCTTTGCCGCCGACCTCCTGATCGCCTACGGATTGTCGGCACAGCAAGCTGCGGATCTAGCTGACGCTTACCATATCGAGACGGGTCGTCAGAGGGAGCTTGAGCTACAGGAAACCCAAGAGAAACTCGCAGCGCTAGCCAACACGCAAGCACAAACGCTGAAATTCAGCACTGGCACAACTTCCACCGCCGTGGCTACCCCAATGATCTCCGTAGCGGAGTATCGCCTCACCGTAGTCAGCCGCGATCCGGTCGATGACGTGCAGTTCAAAGGGGCGATCAGCGCCGATGGTTCACTGAATCTACTGATAGAGACTACCCCGTTCGAAACAACGTTTTTGGGATCTGAGGTTATTGCGCTTTTCGAATCAGCCTCGGGCGATGGAGGCATCTCTGTCACGTTGTTCGCCATTCAAAGCGACGGTACGGAGAAAAATGTCGGTGGCTTCGGCGGGCAATCCGGGGTGATCCTGGAGAGCGCTCGTGACCTGGATAACCTGCGGCGATCGGGTTATCTGCGCTAGCGCGACGCCTAATTTCTCATGCCTGGCGCGCTCCCCGTTTTCCATTGTCGAAGGCGCATAGGTTTTTTTCACTCGTCTACATGGGATCCATCGATGTGTTGAAGCCCCGAACTGCATTTATCGTCCTGGCCGCTTGTAGCGCGATGAGTTTCGGCGAGCCGAACCAGGGTCCTCCGCCTGTGCGAGAGGCGGACCTACTCGCCATAAAGGGAATTTTGGTGAAGCTGCATCCCGCACTTGCTGCAAGCCCCGGGTATCGCTACACGCGTTTCTATCCGGGAGCGGGAAAGCCCGGATGCGAAAACACGCCAGACGCAAAGAAACGGCCCAAGACTCAATGGATAAGCAACCCGGGGTCGCCTACCAGAAAAATCGAGTTCGTACCTCCGAAGTGCCAACGACCGCACGCCGGGGTGTACTTTGCTCCGTTTCGCGAGAGCGGCGGACGACAAGATGGCGCTTTTGCACACTGCCATGCACCGGTAACGGAGCCGGATACTCCTCCGCCGTGGCAATGGACCTGTGATCGCATAGAGTTTCGTCAGTATGTGCAGCTTGAGGATCAGGGTTGCACCGTGACGCTTGTCGGCAACCTGTCTGACGCGATGCTTCGGTGGTTCAAAGAGGTAGGGCTGGCGGAGCTTGGCGATCGAACCAAGCGCGGTACCGAGACAATGATCAAGGTGCGGGTACATTCGGATGGCCGTGCGTTTGCTTTGTTCGGCGATAGCCACTGCCGCGCCGACAACAGCCCCACCGTATTCTATCTTGCCGATAACGTCGACAACTCAAAAGAGCATAGCGGATGGCGAGTGGTCGATATGAAGCAGTGGATGGATCCGGAAGCGCGATGAGTGACACTTCTTTAGGATCCGTTGTCTTCCAACTCGCTGCGACTCCGCCTGCTGCGGTCTGCTTGAGCATGGGTCTCCGTGGGCTGGCTCGCATCAACTGCAAGCCGAGGTGCTGAAGAGAGGTACTACTGTGGGGGCAGTGATTCGTCTGTGTCTCTGGTTGGGAGCTTCAATGATCGTAGCCATGCCCGCGCCCGCACAATCAGACGGCCGCAACGTTGTGAGGCTGACCTACTAGGGTGCTGAGATGCCTGATTCGCGCGCATTCCAGATACTGTTGACTTCTGTGGCAACAGCGCCCAAAGAGCCCATTGAGCCGCTGGAAGTTCCTTTTTTCGTGCACGTAACCGAGCAGAACATGCGCTACGACCGCGTACAGGCGGAAGAGTTCGTTGCGGCGCTTACTGAACTTTATGCAGCGATGGACGCAGAAGCAGAGGCCGCCGTTATAGACTCTGTTTGTGTGCCGGAGGCAACCGAATGGTGGCCCGACACGCAAGCGCTTAGCGCGCTCGACAGGATTAGTGTGGTTCGCGAAACGGTCTATCAGAAGTACTACGAGAATCTACTGGCGTCACTAAACAAGGACGATCGAGCGTTGCTTGAAGCCTGGGTTGAAGACAACAAGGGCGGCTCGTCTTATTCTCGCACCCTGTACGCCGAAAGCTACGCGGATCGACCTGAAGTCGCTCAGGATACCCTGGTGCAGTTCTGCAACAGCAGGACCGAAAGATAACTGCATGCCTACCACCCGCCTCATGGCACGATCCTTGGTGTTGGTCGGCATGGTGGCAATCGCGGCGCCCGGTACGGCCAGCTGCCATAACGGCACAATCAACCCGAGACCCAATTTCCCAAAGACTGAGTGCTGTCAAGAACCAAGCCCGGGAAACTCGTTGCCTTCGTGCGTGAATAAGGTCCGACGACTCGCTTAAGCTACGGCCATCAGGCGAACAGGCTAGCGAGTACAAGATGAACAACTCTGCCGCCATGGTTCGCCAGGCTGGCGAAAAAATCGCGACCACACATAGGTCCAGGGCAGGATGAAGTACGCAACAATGATTCCCACGCTTTCATAGAACGTCGATTCGATGACTGCCCATTGACCGCTGTCCCTGGCTGGGAGTGCGATAAGCAGAATCCATAGGGTTTTCCACAGCGTTTCAAAGAGCAGTACCGGCAAGAGCTGCAGTGGATATCGAATTCCAAGTAGGCATAGCAAGGCCATTGCCGCCATCATCGATTTCGCAACGCCTGTCATCACCGGCCACTCAGCCGATTCGAAGAACAGCTGCCGCCAAACAAAGCTGCTTTGCCCCAGGAAGATCAGGAGGTAGATGACGCGCATGGCGTTCACGCGCCACATGGCCACCTGTGGCACTGTCGATGGCTGTGAATGTGACATATGAGATTTCCCTACGATCGGCGGTACGCCGGATTGTGAACCAAGTCATCGATGGTGAAGTGGCAGATCCGAAAGGATTGCGAGCAGCACCCGTGCTTTGGTCGGCGCCGTGCCTCTATCCACATGCAAGACGGGCACCAGCTTTACAGTGCGTCGCGACCAACATACCCATTGGCGCGGCTTCACCATGTCTACTAGGCTGAGAACTACTTCCACTTCGTTGAACGTTGCCTTGCAGGAGGCACAGCAGGTGTTTGGACTACGAGCGCTACCTCTTATGCTGGCGATGTGTAGCCTTTCAACACTCGCCCGAGATTACGAGAGCCCGTCGCCAGTGCGAGAGGCTGACTTACTGGCGATCAAAGGAATACTTGTACTACGCCATCCAGAACTGGCCACTAGCCCAGGGTATCTTTACACAAGCTTCCGTCCAGGAATTGGAGAACCCGGATGCGATAGCCGTGTTGGCAACGAGGCAAAGGACACTGGCCGTTGGGTAGCTGTGGCCGGATCTTCGGAAGAAGAGATCGAAATTCCGCTTCCGACATGCAGTCGGCCCACAGCAGACATCTATTTCGCGCCTTTCCGCGAGACCGGAGCACGCGGGGCGGGAGCCTACGCTCGATGCCAAGCCCCGGTAAGCGAACGCGACGCTCCTCCACCTTTGAATTGGACCTGCGACGAAGTCAAGTTTCGTGAATATGTGCAGCTCGAAGATCAGGCCTGCCCGGTTACTCTTATCGGCGAACTGTCTGACTCGCAGCTTCGACAGTTCAAAGAGATAGGGTTATCCGAATTGGCCGAAGCTGGCCAGGACGGTCCGGAATCGTTGACTAAGATGGTAGTTCATCCGGGTGGTCGGGCTGTCGCGATGTTTGGCGACGGTAACTGTCGGTCTGGTAACACAGTCCCTTCTGTTTTTTTTCTGGCCGATGGCGCAAGTGATCCTGACGCATCAATAAAATGGAGGGTGGTAGACGCAGATCAGTGGCTAGAGAGCCTGGAGCCCTAGACACCGCAAGCTACGCTCTTGTGTTTGTACCCGCCCTCAGAGGATAAGGCCGTGTTAACGGGGCATCTGTACTATGTCAGGTGGGTAAGGTGGCCCGAAGCGTCAGCGACTGTAAAAAAGCCGCGCCGACCGATCCCTGTTCATTGGAACGTCATGAATCGCTCTCAATTCACGCGAGATCGCATCTGCACACCCAGCTCAAACTGCCATGAACCGTCGGAAGCCTCCAGCGCCATGGTGATCGAAGCGTTCGCTGGCCAAAAAAGAAGCGTCTCATCCCGGTCTTCAGCCCAACCGAGGATAGTGTTCAGCACAAGGAAATGCGTGAACACGACGCTATGATCCTCAAGGGCAGCAAAAGCGCCTAGCACCTCATCACGCCAGCGATGCAGCGCCGCCCCCTGCTCCGACCAGCTCGCGCGCATAAACGCGCGCAGCCAGTCCTGCCGATGATCGAGGGCAACGGGCGAAGGAATCTCGCGGAATCGCTCATCGACTTTAAGCGGTGCTCCCAAACGCTCCGTCAACGGCGCCGCCGTTTCCCGGGCGCGGCGCATGGGGCTGGAGATGAGTGTCGCCGCGTTGCCATCCAACCGTGCAGCGAGTTGGCCGCAGCTATCCCGCGCTTGATCGTGACCCTGGTCTGAAAGCCCCGGATCAGCCGCCTCCCCCCAGCTCGCGGCCGCCTCCCCGTGTCGAATGAGATACACCCGACGCCGCGCCTGGAGCCGCGTCGTACCGCCTTGGGTGTCGTGGGATCCGGATTGGCTCATCGGTAGGAGACCAGCTTCTCGCCATACTGCACCGAAAGCTGGCGCAGGAAGCTGCAGTCATTGAAGTACGACAGAGACACGCGGTCGCGACTGTAGAAGAGCTCGGTCACCGAGCAGTTGAACACCGGCTCGTAGAGTTGATAGGTCTTTGTGCCGGGCAGGCCCAGGACCGCCGCGACCATAACGGCGATTGTGCCGCCGGAGGTGAACACGGCGGTTGTCTTTCCGGACCCCTGGGCACCGATAATGTCATCCAGGACGCCGCGAACATCCGAGGAGTACTCCTCCCAGCTTTGAATCGCCGGTTCATCGCACTCTGGCGACACCCAGTAATTGAAGACGGCGTCGATGACTTTCTGAAAACGCTTGCTCGAGCCCAGACCCGCATCCACGATTGCCCTCAGCTCGGGGTTCTGCTCCAGAACCTTAGGCAGCAGAAACTCCAGATGCTCGTCGTTGCGCACTTCGTCCAGGCGTGCGTCGACCTGTAGGTCCACGGCCTCAGGCTGCGCAGCAAGCGCCAGCTCACCGGTATGACGCTGGCGTTCCAGGCGCCCACAGTAGGCCGCATCGAAACGCACGCCCGTAGAGGCCAGGTACTCTCCAGTCAGCTTCGCTTGCCGCTGACCGAGTTCCGACAGGCGGTCGTAGTTTTCGGAGCCAAAGGATGCCTGCCCGTGGCGGATAAGATAGATCGCTGCCATCAGGCCACGTCGCCCACTGGATCCAAGCGCTCTTCCCGGGGGAACTGCAGACGACGACGGTAGGGGTAGAAGGACTCCACATAGCCGCTGCTGATTCGCTCCTGCAGCCCTTTCCAGAAATCCGCGTCATAAAGATCCGAGTGGCGCTCATCAAACGCCTCGCGCGCGCGCTGGTTTCCGGAGAAGAACAAGCGAAACTCTTCCGGGAAGATGTCGTTCGGGCCCACTGAATACCAGGGCTGACTGGACATCTCCTCCATCTCATCGCGGGGCGGCGGGATGCGCCGAAACTTGCAGTCCAGCAGCGGCACGATTTCGTCGTAGTCGTAGAACACCACGCGGCCGTGACGGGTAACACCGAAATTCTTCAGAAGCATATCCCCCGGGAAAATATTCGCGGCCGCGAGTTGCTTGATTGCGTTCCCGTACTCGTCCATGACCGCCATAAGGTTTTCGTCATCCACGTCCTGCAGATACAGATTCAGCGGGGTCATGCGTCGCTCCACGTACAGATGCCCCATGATCAGAGCCTTGCCCTTCTCCGAGATCAGCGAAGGAGCGACGCTGTAGAGTTCTTCGATCAGCTCGTCGGTAAAGCGATCGCGAGCAAAAGCTAGATTTGTAAACTCCTGGGTATCGGCCATGCGGCCCGCGCGATCGGCGCGCTTAACGAGTCGATACTTCGCCATGACTTCATCGCGGGTGACCTCCTTGGGCGGCGTAAAGCGATCTTTGATCACCTTGAACACAAAGGGGTAGGAAGGCAGAGTAAACACACTCATCACCATGCCTTTGATGCCCGGGGCGATCACGAACTTGTCGGAGGTCGCTTCCATGTGACGCACGGCGGAGCGGTGGTAGTAGGTCTTGCCGTGCTTGTTGAAACCCATGCAGTTATAGATTTCGGAGATCGGCTTGGCCGGCATCAACTTCGCCAGAAACAGCACGTATTGCGAGGGAATGGTCGCATCGACCATGAAGTAGGAGCGCGTAAAACTGAATACCACGCTCACCCGGTCCGAGCCGAAGAGGACCGCATCCACGTACACCTCGCCGCGCTCGTTGTGCAGAATCGGCAGGACGAAGGGCATGGTGTGCTTTGCCGTCAGGATTCGCCCGACGATGTACGCGCCCTTGTTGCGATAAAAATGATTGGTCAGCACCTGAAGACGCACGTCTTCGGGGTCGATCTCAAAACCCGGGATCGTGACCAGTTCTTCCTCGACGGCACGGCGTATGTAACGCAGGTCCCGCTCAAGGTCCTCGTAGGGAATGTTCAGGCGGTAGTCGGTAAGCAGTTCTCGCAGCGTGTCCGTCGCATCATCCTGAACCCGGTAATAGCGCAGCACCTGGCTGCTGTCCGCAAGCGGAATGTCGCCCTGGGACGAGAAGACAAAAGCGTAGTCGTTGCGGACCTGCTTATGTCCAAACACAGCGTTGAACACCGAATTGTAGAATGTCTCGGCAATCTCGAAGTTGCTGTGGTTACGGATAAGCCCGGCATAGACGCGCCGCGAGTCGCGCCAGAAGTCGTAGTTCTGTAGCTCTGAACCGGCTACGAGCTCGACGGTTCCGAGCACGGCATTCAGCTTTTCCTTGTAGAGGTCGAGCCGATCAATCGCGGCGGTATGCACACCCAGCCAATCGGCGTTTTCGAAACGCGACCGGGCCCCGAGAGTAATGTTCTGGAACTCGGCGAAGTAGGATTCAAAACCATTCAAGATGATGCGCGCAAAGCGCTCGCGACGTTCCAAGCGATTTTCCGCCGAGCCAAAAAAGGTTAGATTGTAGGGTTGCCGAATTTGCGGCGCAATTTTCTCATCCCGCCCAGCCAGCGATCGTAGTCTGCTGTCTTACGCTCACGGTACGTCGCCACTTCCGGATGCGGAAGGATCAGGAACCTCTCCTCCGCCAGACCCTGAACAACGGCCTCGGCCACGTCCGCGGGACTGATGACGCCATCGACCCCCGCCGAACCTCCATCTTCCACCGCACCGATCATCCGCGTCGCCACGGCCTGGGGGCATAGGCAGGAAACGCGGATGCCGTCATCGCCGTGGGTGATGGACAGCGCTTCGGCGAAGCCTACGGCCGCATGCTTGGTCGTTGAATAGGCCGCATCGCCGATCTGGTTCAGCAGTCCGGCCGCGGAGGCGGTATTGAGGAAATAGCCTTCCCCGCGCTTGATCATGGCGGGAAGACAGGCCCGCGCCGCCCATACGTGGCTCATCACGTGGATGTCCCACATGGCCTGCCAGGTGCCATTGGGAGCCGAGCTTGCGTACCAGGGCTCGCCATCGCCGGCGATGATCCCCGCGTTGGAGCAGAACAGATCGATACGCCCCTGCTCCTCCTCAACCTTCGCGACCATTGCGGCAATCTGAGCCTCATCGCGCACATCAACGGCAAACGCACTTCCCCCAATCGCGTCGGCCACGGCACGTGCCGCCGCCTCCTCGCGATCGACCACCGCGACATGAGCGGCCCCCTCGGCGGCGAAGCGTTCACAGAGTGCTTTGCCAATCCCATTGCCGCCGCCGGTGACGACAACCACTTTTGATTCGAGCTGCATGATGCAGGTATCTCCTGAATAGCTTGCTGCAAACAAAAAGGCCCCCTTGCGGGGGCCCGGAACGCGCGCCGATGTCGATCAGGCGGCGTCACTCATACTGGCAATGCTGGCCTCGCCCCCGGAACCGTAGCTGAGCGCATTGAATTTGGCCTGGTGATAGTCGCCGTCACCGAAGGTGGCGTTGATCATCATCAGACGCTTGGCGTAGTGAGCGATATCGAGTTCATCGGTGATCCCCATGCCACCGTGGAGCTGAATCGCCTCTTCAAAGATCAGCTTCGCACAGCGATGGAAAACAACCTTCAGAGCGTGGATTTCACGGCGCGCATCGTCAGCGTCGTTCTCGAGCGCGCATACGGCGCGATAGAGCATGGACTTTGCCTGCTCGTACGCCATGAAGGTATCGACCATACGGTGCTGTAGAGCCTGGAAACTGCCAATCGCAACACCGAACTGCTCCCGGGTTTTGGTGTACTCCAGCGTCTTGCCGTTGAGCTGCCCCATGAGTCCCAGCGCTTCCGCGCAAAGAGCCACGGTCGCCTCGAGAATCACACGATCCATGATTGGAAATGCCGCACCGGCATCGCCAAGCAGTGCTCCGCTCTCTACGGCGACGTTGGAGAAAACGAAGTTCGCGACATGCTGACCGTCCATCATCCGGTAGCTGCTTCGCTCAACGCCGTTCGTATCGGACGGTACGATAAACAGGCTGATGCCACCGCGTTCGCCGGCTTCACCAGACGTTCGGGCCGCAACAATCAAAGTGTCGGCATTGGCTCCGTTCCCGACTACCACTTTCTCACCGCTGATGACGTAGCCCTGCGCCGTTGCCGTGGCCTGGGTACGCACGTCCGCAAGCTCGTAGCGGCTTTGACGCTCCAGATAGGCGAAGGCGCCCAGAACGCTGCCGTCGATGACGCCAGGAATCAACGCTGCTTTCTGCTCATCGCTGCCAGCTGCGCGAAGCAGGCCTCCAAAGAGGACGACCGTAGCGAAATAGGGCTCTACCACGAGGCCCTTACCAAACTCTTCCATCATGACCATGAGGTCCACCGGACCACCGCCAAAGCCACCGTGCTCTTCGTCGAAAGGCACACTCAGCCAGCCCAGCTCGGCGAAGGTCTTCCAGTTCTCGCGGCTCATACCCTCGTCCGACGCCACGACGGCGCGGCGCTTGTCGAAGTCGTAGTCGTCCTGAACGAAGCGGGCCACGCTATCGCGCAGCATTGTTTGCTCTTCAGTAAAGTCGAAATTCATGATGCGTCTCCTTGCACTGGGCGCCCGCTACAGACCGAGAACGGCCTTCGCAATGATGTTCTTTTGGATCTCGTTGGAACCGCCGTAGATCGTGGCGGCGCGACCGTACATGTAGCTTTGGCGCGCCCTGCTCCCGAAGTCGTGGCCGATCACGTTGTTCGGTAGCTCGGTGGGAAGTACACCCTGGTAGTACCCGGCAACGTCCATGCGCAGCTCCTGGATCTGCTGCTGGATTTCCGTACCGCGAATTTTGAGGAGAGACGACTCGGCGCCCGGTGCACCGCCCGCGGCGACCGTGGACAGCACGCGCAGATCCGTAAACTCCAGCGCCATCAACTCAATCTCAATGTCTGAGAGACGCTTCTGGAACAGCGGGTCGTCGATAAGAGCTTTACCGCCGTTGACTTCCTGCTCCGCGAAACGCTTGACCTCCGCGAGGGCGCGCTTGGAATCAGCCACGCCGGCGATACCAGTACGCTCATGCGCCAACAAGGCCTTCGCATAGGTCCAGCCCTTGTCCTGCTCGCCGATGAGATTCTCAACGGGCACACGCACGTTGTTGAACTCCACCTCGTTCAAACTGTGGTGGTTATCGATGGTCTCGATGGGATTGACCTTCACTCCCTCGGAGTTCATGTCGATCAGGATAAAGCTGATGCCGTGTTGCTTCTTGCCCTCACTACTGGTGCGCACCAGGGCGAAAATCCAGTCGGCGTGCTGGGCGTAGGTCGTCCAGATCTTGGCTCCGTTAACGACGTAGTGGTCACCATCGAGTTCGGCTTTCGTTTTCAGCGATGCGAGATCAGATCCTGAGCCCGGCTCCGAATAGCCCTGGCACCACCAGTCTTCGCTCTTGAGAATCCGGGGCAGGAAGCGTGCTTTCTGCTCTTCATTGCCGAAGGTGTAGATAACCGGAGCAACCATGTTCAGCCCGAAGGGCACAACATCACGGATTCCACGGGCCGCGCGCTCGCTGTCGAAAATGAACTTTTGCGTAGGCGTCCAGCCGGTGCCGCCGTACTCGACCGGCCAGTTGGCAGCGACCCATCCCTTCTCGTAGAGCTTCTTCTGCCACTCGACCATGGCGTCCTTATACAGGTTGGTATCGGCCATGCGCTGTTGGAGGTCTTCGGTGTAGGCCTCGTCAAAAAAGGCACGGACCTCATCGCGAAAGGCCAGGTCCTCGGGGGAAAAACTCGTATCCACAGTATTGCTCCTCTTTACGTGGGCCCGATTGCAGCGTTGCTGTCGGGCCTGCCTTGTGGGCGCGGAGCGCGATGCAAGGACAGCGCTCCAGAATTCGAACTTTGAGTATGTTTTTCCTAGGCCGGGTACTCTAGCGCTGATAGATCGGGCCCACAAGCCGCGACAGGCACTTCCGAACAGGTCAAATCCGGCCTAAAAATCCGCCCTAAGGCGTCCGTGGAGCAGCGGGTAAGCGGGCTTCCGGGGATGGCCCGCTCACGGCCGAGAACCTGTGAAAGCAGCTTCGCGCATCCTCAGACGTGAGCCGCCCGTCCACGGCAAGCCGTCTAGCTGATACTCGCGGGCGCAAGGCTTTCACGCGACGTGCGCTCCGCAGGCACGAGAGGGATCACCTCGCGGCTCGCGCTCGCCAGAACCATATCCCAAGGAACGATCGATGCCGGCCAATCGGGGATGTGGCGCCTGTATGTTGCACGGCACAGCGCGTCGAACCGGTCATAGTTGTGATCGAGGTAGCGGCCTACCAGTGCGCTAAGCGGTGCCTCGCCGAGCGTGCCTATGACGTAAGAAGGATCTAGATTGGTCGCTTCGGGCAGCATCGTTCCGTCTTCCCGCACGACCAGCTTTTTGATCTCCCGGGCTACCCGCCTGTGACAGCCCCCACCGTTGCACACATAGGCCGCGCAGGGATGCGCTCGAAGGTAGCGCAGGCTCTGCCCGATCAGGCTGACCTCGAGCCGGCCGCGCGTCCGATTGGCGATATCGGATAAGGCCATAATCATTGCATCGAGCTCGGCCGGGGCGAGGCGGTCGTCGGCGAGATAATGGGCCCGGCCCAGGGCGAGCAGCGGCTGTACCCTAAACGCCGCAGCTCCGACGTCCAGCGCCGTCTCCGCGAGAAATCCCAGCATGCTCGCGTTGCGACGCCCGATCGATGCAATGATGGTCACCCGCAGCCCGGCATCCACGGCTAGATTGATGCCTCGTAACGTATCGGCAAATGTGCCCTCAAGACGGCGGAAGCTGTCGTGAAAGGGTGCCGTCCCATCGAGACTGACATTGAGACGAAAGCCCGACTCCGCCAATCGATGCACAAGCGTCCGCGTCAGCCTCGTGCCGTTCGAACAGAGCGTGCGCGTCATTCCGTCAGACGCACCCGCTGCCTCGATCACCCGATCGAGATACGGATAGAGCGTCGGCTCGCCCCCAGTGACATAGAGCGAACCGAAGCCGAGTCGAGGCGCCTCACCGATCGCCGCGACCACCGCGTCGGCGGCGAGCATCTCGCGGCGGTACGGCCCGCCTTCCATATAGCAGTGCAGACAGCGCAGATTGCAGCGCCCAAGCAGGTGCAGCATCAGGGTGCCGCTTCCCGCGCTATCGGCCTCGTCGGTCAGCTGCATGGCATGCCCCGGCCCTCGCGGGGGCAGAGTGAGCCCGCGTAACTCAGCCGAACTGTTGTTCAGCAGTGAACCGCTGCAGGCCGTCGAATTGCGATATCACGCCGACACCCCAACGTGGCCGCGGTGGAACCGTGCCAAAATCGCCATCGTCGAAGACAAAGGTCGCTCCCACTCCGCCGGCCGAACCACCGATCGCCATATCGGCGATGCGGTCGACGATCTGAGCTGAGATATGCGCCGAAGCCAGCGATGCTGCCGTCGCCGCGAATTCGCGCAGCTGCCCGTTGCGGATCACCTGCTTCAGGGCCTCGTCGTCGATTTCCATGGAAAACTTGGCGACCATATCGCCTGCGCGATGCGCACCCCCATTTGATTTTTCAACTTTATTCGACATTGTCAGTCCTCCCCTCTTCGCCCCCGAGCGCGAGGTCCAGTCTCATCGACTCGAAGACATGCTTCCAAGCTAGTACATGGAGAAGAAAAGGAAACGACCCTCTTGCGATATAGCGGTGTTCCCTAATTCCGAAATCGCACATGCCGCCCATGAGAACGGCCGGCATACAGTCTACGGCGCTCTTGGCTCCGCTGCTGGCTAAGCTTTCGCACCGCCCTGGGGAACCCGCGCTACTGATCGGCGGCGGGCGAAGATGGAGGGCAACACGATCCCGGTACTTGTACTCGAATGCATCGGTTGTGGGATCCTAAGCCTCGAAGTCACTTGATCGATTGTCGCGAGGTGATTTATGGCCCTTAAACGAAGCATTTTCCTGATGTTCTTCATTCACGTAGCGGCGAGCAGCGCCCAGTCCGGGAGCGGCGCCAGTGAGATCGAAACGCGTAACAAAGCAATCGCCACCGATTTCTATGAGTCCCTGTGGTTCAGCGACAACACGGAACGCTACGCCAAGTTCTTCCACGACGACTATGTTGTCCACGATACGGGAGACCGAAAGGGCGTAACGGAGCCGGCGATCGAACAGAAGTTGATCGCCGATTTTTTCCATGAGAATGGCGTGATGACCGGTGAGATCGATTACCAGATCGCTGACGGAGCTCTCGTGGCGACCCGTTGGCTTTGGCGCTTCGAACCGAGCTCACTGATGTTCAAAGTCATGGGTGGCAGCGACGAGATACCGATCATCAACGTGTTTCGCTTTGATTCAGAAGGCAAGATTGTGGAGATCTGGAACCATCGACACGACATCGATACCGGAGCGGCGAACATAAAACTACTGAAAGGCTTGGCTATCGGGGTCGTTCCTACTCTCGTGTCACTCATAGCGATCTGGGTTTACCGACGAAGGTGGCTGCAGGTAAAGAACGAGGCGTCCGCAGCAGAGAGCTAGTGGTTAGCGATAGGCGATCTCCATCGCCAGTACACAGAGTCTCTACGCTGCAAATCGCGCGCGGAACTTCGACTGTGCATCCCGGGCGCCTGCTCACAAGCCATGCCCAACGAGTCTCAGGGAATCCGAAGGTGCTCGCTATCCAACTCGACGAGTCCCATGGGGTTGCCGGCGGGATCGCGAAACAGGCCCAGGACCACGACGCCCTGAACCTCGAAACGCGGAGCGTCGATAGTGCCGCCTGCCGCCACGATTCGAGACAGACAGTCGCTGACATCGGGTACCCCGATGTAGATCCGCTTCTCCGTTGGATCTTTTCGAATCGCACCCCTGATTTCTGATCGTTGAGTGACGTAAAACTGGTTGTCGCTGCCTATGTCCCAGTCAAAAACCGACGCGTAGAAGTCAACAAGGGCCTGGTCGTTCGGGCCGGCGATATCGAAGAATACGATTGGTGCTGCCACCGCGGCTGTCCTGGCGGAAGAAAGTCGCAGCCTAGCAAGTCACGAAGAGAATGCGGAGCGTTCGAACGAGGGGACCGGGTGTAGGCATCGGACTTCGGTTCGGATTGCAGTTCAGTCCCGTCGCGGTCGGCTACTGCTTCTCCAGAACCTTGAGCGCGTCAGTGTCCACGCCTTTTACAGCGTCCTTTGCGACGTTCTCCGGGTCCTGCTCCTCTATGGCCTTGTCAATTTTAGCGGCACCGTAAGCGCCGGCTGCCGCATTGCCGATCGCCACCGCCTGCTGTTGAATTCGCTTGCCTTCCTCTTCGCCGGCCAGCCAGCCATCACGGTAGTCCGCGTCAGCACTAAAGCGTTCTGAATCGCGAATGTAGTGCTCAAAGTTGTTCCCTGCTTCCTTCATCCCACTGTGCCGACCATCGTGAAACCCGGTTATGTAAGACGGGCTTCTACCTGCTTCGGCCAATTGGGAATCGCTTGTCTGACAGGCGGCCAGCACCAGTATGGTCAGTACGGCGGAAAATCTGAGGAACGCGGCCATGAGTCAATCCTTGGCGCCATGGCTGTCGGCATCGAGAGCGAGATTCAAACACTCGACGTTGCGCCTGCGCAATCTATGGTGTTTTGCCGCGCATTCACCCGGTCGACGCTACTGGCTCACATGGCTCGCACGAGCAACACCAGCAATTCCGATCCAGCACTTTGATTCAGCTCTATTTCTCCGATGAATTCGGGGTCCGAAGGGCGCTGGTCGATTTTCAGTGCTTCGCTTTTCTGTGAGTCAACCGAGTGGGCACGCGTGTACAAGGCGGGCTCTAGGGCAGTAACCGCATTTCATCGACGCAGGGGCACAACTCGTCGATATGCCCTGTTTCACGTCTCACCAGGGCACTACGCTGACCTCATCGAATCGCGGCCACGACGGCTGCTTCATCGAAGCCCAAGGAGAATGCAGCATGAAGACCCTGAACAAAACTGTAGTCGCATTGGCCACTGGGGCCATCAGCGCTCTGCTGATCGCAGGCGGCGCGAACGCCACCTCGGAAACGAAGGTATTGGCAGCGCAGATCAGTAGCGACGAGAACATCGAATACGTTTCCTACGCTGACTTGAACATCGGCTCGGAAGCTGGGATGGCCACGCTGCTTGGACGAATAGAACGGGCAGCAAATGAGGTTTGTGGCAGCACAAACTACCGCCTCGCCGGCGGCCTCAACCAGGCAAGTCTGAACGCGCAGTGCAAAGAGGAAGCGATCGCCGCGGCACTCAGTCAATTGCCTGACAATAGCGTCGCATCCATAGACTGATTGGGAACGTCACCGTCGGCCCGCGACCGAATCGACGGTGACGCTTCACTTTCGGCGCCGCCGAGGCCTGGACACCGATACGAACGAGAACGTCAGACCTTGCGTACCGTGCGACGCCAACCCAGCACAACCGCCCCCAGTGCAAATAATGTCGCGCTCCCGGGAAGCGGGACATCCGCGATCTGGCTTTGCAGACGCAGGTCTTTCGTCGCATCGATGAAAAACTCGACTTGATCAATGTGCGCCCCCCGGGATCGACCACCGTCGGACGTAAACATCAGCTTGACCGCATCACCTGCGCTCAGGCCCTCAATAGACGCGTCGAGCAGCGACCAGGAATTTCTGCTGGACACGTAGAATTCCTGGGGCGCGGATTCGGGCAGAAGAACGCGAGCCCACAGACCCCGGGCACTGCGATTCTGATAGTTGAAACGAAACAGGCCCTCGGAGCCGTCAAACCAATCGGGGATCGTAAAGCTCGTCCAGATCGAGGCTGTGTCGGTTTTCCAACTGATCTCCGCATGTTGCCCCGTAGGCTGGCCGTCGGAGCCAAGCCGGCCATCCCACAGAAAGCTCTCGTTCCAGATTTCAATTTTCCCTTCGGTACTCTCCCAGCCTTCAACGTCGGTGGCAGTCCAGCGTAGCGGATTAGTTCTGCTGGCTTCGAATTCACCGTTGACGACAAGGTTCATCAGACCGGCGCTGGCCGCCTGACTGCATAGGATTCCAGCCACAGCGACGAGCGATAGTAAGAACTGACTCAGTTTCATTGTGCACACCGGTGGTATCGTGTTGGCGCTCGCAGTCATGCTTGAATGACGGCGGGCCTTGGAGGCGTCGGAAGATACGGCAGACGTCCGCGACACCCCAGCGACTTGGCTGTCGAGTGCGAACTTGAGCAACAAAGCGTTGCTTGAAGCGGTTGAACTGCGAGTTGTGTCACAGCTTGATCGCCGCCATATCGAAAGGTCTAAGAGCAGACAAACCACCTTGGCCCTTTAAATCAGGCATGCTACTCACCGGATCTACAGACTCGAGACTTAGCGTGTATCCCCATGGCCTGCTACATCGCGGCGTTTTATGCTCGGGAGGCGCGTTGCAAGCTCTCCGGTGGCGTCGACCTTGGAGCCTATAAAGAAGCCTTACTTCCGGGCTGGCGGGTCGCCCAGACCTGGGGAGTTTCCGTCACACTCATCGACCGATGATTGACTTTTCATTGCGCTAAGTCCTACTGAAGCAGCCATTTTTTTATACACTCGAGTCCGCAACCCTTGGAGCGGATTGTGTTCCCGGCCACGGTGACAACGCTCGCCCATGAACCCTCTGAGAGACAGGACGCCGTGAGTCAGAGTCAAACATCTGCCCCCAATCTTCGCGTTTACTTCTACACCTTCTTCGAGGATTTCCGCGGCTCCCTGATTGATCTGTCGGTGATTATCGGAATCATCGGCTTCTACCAGTTCGCCATCCTGCGAACGGTGCCTGATGACCTTCCCAACATGTTTGTTGGTCTGATGCTCGTGGCGGTTGGCCTGGCGCTGTTTCTGCGCGGCCTGGAGCTCGGGATCTTTCCACTCGGTGAGGATTTATCACAGCGCCTGGCGAAACTGAGCACCCGCACCTGGATTCTGGTGTTTGCGTTTGTCATCGGATTCGCCACAACCGTTGCCGAGCCCGCGCTGATTGCGATCGCCAACAAAGCGGCCGTGATCAGCAAGGGCGGCATCGACGCGTTTACGCTGCGCCTGGTTGTGGCTTTCTCCGTGGGATCGGCGATCGTACTGGGGGTGGTGCGGATCATCCTAGACCACCCGATCCACTGGTACATCATCGCTGGCTACTGCCTCGTACTGCTCACGACGCTCTTCTCACCCGTGGAAATCGTGGGCCTTGCCTATGATTCCGGTGGCATTACGACGTCGACGGTAACGGTCCCGCTGATTGCGGCCCTGGGCATCGGCTTATCCACCACGCTCAAGGCGCGCAATCCGCTGATTGATGGGTTCGGACTGATTGCCTTCGCGAGCGTCATGCCGATGATCTTCGTCCAGGGCTACGGCATCTTCGCCTATGGCGGAGGCGCCACGGGGGCGGAGCCCGCGCTGCTCGAAGTCGCGGAAGAAGCAACGGCGTCCGGCTATTGGGCCTACGTCGAAACCCTCCTGGCAAGCATCCGGGACGTGACGCCGGTCGCCCTCGTAATTCTGTTCTTCTATTTCTTTGTACTGCGCCAACCGATCGCGCACTTTGGCGTTCGCGCAGGCGGTTTTGGTCTGGTGGTACTCGGACTCTACGTATTCGTTATAGGCCTGGAGCTGGGCCTGTTTCCCATTGGCGAGAGCCTGGCCATTGAACTGGCCGGCAGCGGCAGCCTTCTCCTCGTTTACAGCTTCGCTTTTGCGGTTGGTTTCGCAACGACCATTGCGGAACCCGCGCTCACCGCCATTGCCGGAAAGGCCGAGGAAATCAGTGAGGGTTCGATCAAGGGTTCACTGCTGCGCGGTTTCGTGGCCGTGGGCGTGGGGATCGGTATTTTGCTCGGGGCCTATCGCATTGTGCAGGGTGACTCCATCGTTTACTACATTCTCTCGGGATACGTCGTGGTGATCATCATGACGTTCTTTGCGCCGCGCACGATCATCCCCATTGCCTATGACAGCGGTGGGGTGACCACCAGCACTATCACGGTCCCGATCGTCGCAGCCCTGGGCTTGGGCCTTGCTACCAGTATCCCTGATCGTGATCCGCTCATTGACGGCTTCGGCCTCATCGCCTTCGCCAGCCTCTTTCCCATGATCACGGTGCTTGGCTACGGCATCAGCAAGCGCGAAACCATCCGCTTCCATGAGCGGCGCATCACCCGCATGGAGCAGGAGGTGTTTTCCAAGGTCAGCCAGCATGTGGGCGCCAGCCTGGATGACGTCGATCTCGATGGCGACGGTATCGGCGACACCGCCTATATCAACTCTCTGCCGCTGCCCAAGCGGAGCATCGTCACCATCACCGGCGATAGTGGCTCGGGCGTGTCCACCGTGACGGCGCTGCTGGCCGATTCACTGGACTACCGAAAATTCAACGCCGGGGGCCTGTTCAGGAATCTCGCCCAGCAGTACGACATGACTCTCGATAAACTCGACAAGTTCATTGAATCCAACCGGGTGATCGACCAGGAAATCGACACCCTTATTCGGCGGCTGGGCCAGGGCAGTGAACTGGTACTGGCGGCGCGCTTGGGCTTCTACTGGATACACGAGAGCTTCTCTGTGTATCTCAGAGTGGATCCGGAAACCTCGGCGAAACGCGTCTACGAAGACATCATTTCCGGGCGTAGGACGGAGGAACAGGCCGAGAGCGTCCTTGAGGTGGCGGAAAACATTGAGCGACGCTTCGAATCGACGAAGGCGCGGTACCTGCGCGACTACGGGATCGACATCAGTAATACACGTCACTTTGATCTCGTGATTGATACCGACAACAAAACTCCGGAAGAAATCGTTGCGGAGATACGCAGCGCGTACAAGGCCTGGCGTACGGAATGATTCGCGCCTAGCGGCCTAACGGTCTTCCGGAAACCGGGACGCCTCAATCAACGAAAGTCCTGTTCGGCGCGTAACACTCGATCGCAAACGGGCGACGCTCGCTATGAAGCGCCCTCAAACCATGCCGTGAGCCCCGTCCAAAGTCCTCATTCCTCCAGTTGAAAAGTCAGCCGCGTCATCATGTCCACCTGGCCCTGAGGCGTGCCATCCACGACCGGCACCTTGTACTTCCACTTCTCCAGCGCCCTGATGGCCGCCCGTTCAAACACGCCCTCGGGCTGGGCCTCGATAACGCGGATATTGCTGGTCGTACCCGCCGCGGTAATATCAAAGGCGAGGTCCACAAAGCCCTGGATTCCCCGCGCGATGGCGCGCGAAGGGTACTCGGGTTGCAGTTTCAAATAGGGCACCACCATGTTGGTGCCTGCGCTAATGGTCCCTCTTTCTGTCACCGGCGGTAGCGATTCGCCGCTCCACAGACCTCCCACATCCTCGGTGTCGAAGGCCAACTGCGGCTCCCTACGCTCAGGTTCCGGGGCCACCTCAAGCGGTTTCTCGGGCCGTGGGATGGGCAGGGGGTCAGTGATCTCCGGCACCTCACTAATAAACTCGATGCGTTGCCTCTCCCGTATCTCGGGTGGACTCATGTCGGTGACGATCAAGCTGTGCATCAGCAACAGTAATGCAGCGGTTGCCAGCATCGCCGGCAGCGAGTTAACGGCCAACGAAGTGACGTGCATGTGCGGTCGATCCGCGTACGTACTCATGGTGGACTCCTTTCTCGGTGATGGACGTGACGGCAAGGGGAACCCCTGAGTCCCGGGTCACTCATGGGATAAGGGTTGCGATGGGTTATGGGAGCGGCGCGTCTATTCTGGGGGGCGGCACCGTGGGTTTTTCCAGGGGTTCGAGCCGCGGCGGCTTCAGCGGTGCGGGTAGCGGCAGCGGGCGAGCCGGGCCGGGTTCCAGTACCGCGAGGACCGCGGCGTCCACGGCCACGGCATGCCGCGGGAAAGTCGAAACCTGAATCGCGTCACTAGGCTCGACACTACCCCAGGCGATCACCGGGAGTTCGGGTCGCTGCCCCAGTTGTGCGGTCGCCACAGCCAGCGTCAGCGCGAAACAGGTAAAGAAGGTCGCGGCGGTGCCTCGCGCGAAAGCGCTGTGATCGACTATTTCCACGACCAGATAGCGAATCCGCGTGCCCAGTTCTGTGCTGTGAGCAAGCGGCACGGTGGCCGGAACCCGATGACCTTGGGCCTGCCGCAACAACATGGCGGCGTATTGGGGTGCCGCAACGCCGGTGGCTAACACCCGGTCGTCACACGCCTGCTCCGATGACAAGGACAGCTGACGCAGGAGCAGGCGGATACCCGGCACCGGCCAGTAGAGCGCATGAACGCACCGCGCCACCACGTGCCCAGCCCAGTCCATACGCTGGACGTGGGCCAGTTCGTGATGCAGCACCATGAACAGCTCATTCGCTTTCCACCCTGATGCGTCTTGCGGCACCAGGACTTGCGGACGCAACCAACCCCAGGTCAGCGGCGACCTTATCTCCTCGCTGTATCTGACAGGCGTATTTCCTCGCGGGTGATCGAGCCCCGGCAACAACCGGGCCGCGGTATCCACGGCGCGGGCGCGACCGCTGAGCCGCGCGATTCGCAGCACGTCAAGACACAGACGCGTTAGCAGTATCGCGGCCACACCAAGGTAGACCAACGTCAGCAAACGAATAAGGAGAGATGCGTTCGTGTCTCTCGCCGCCGCCTCCCGCGGGAGAATCGGCAACTCCCAGGAGGAAAGCATCACCGCAAGAAGCGGCAGCGCGGCGAGGCAGGACACCGTACCCAGGGCAATGCGATGGCGGACAATGGCGGGCATCGCCGAGGACTCGGAGCCCAGGGACACACCCAGCAGGCAAAGCAGCGTGCCCTTTACCAAGAGCGCCAACAAGGCGCCTGACTCGACGAGGTCAAAGATAGGAAGCGACAACATGTCGTCCATTACCCGTCCCGCCTACGCCTTGCTTTGTCGATCAGGCGGGACAGCTCGTCGAGCTCTTGATCACTGAGCTTTTCACCATCGTCGCCGAGGAGGGCGGTAACCGCTGCCGCCCGGGAGCCTCCGAAAAACACCTTGATGAGCCGATTCAGCGCAGATCCCTGGGCCTTTACCCGGGACTCGGCAAGCGAGTAGAGATAGCGTGGACCGTCGGACCGGTGCGTGAGGTGTCCCTTCTTCACCAGGATACTGAGCAGCGCCCGCACGGAAGAGTAGCTGGGCGCCTCGGGAATGAGCCCGTGAATCTCCCGCGCGGAGCACTCACCCCGCTCGAGCACCACATCGATGATCTGCCGTTCACGGCGCGAAAATTGATCATTCTTTGCCATGGCAACCTGCTAATAAATTAGCACAATGCTAAAAATCTAGCATGCCTGTCGAGCAAGTCAAGACCTGATTTATGCGCCTACGGGCTAGCGTCACACATGCAGTCCAGCATGATCTCCCATTTGAGCACGACCGAGCAGCCCGGAGATGAGGCATACGAGATCATCCAGGTCTGAGTATTTTCCAACGCTGTGCGTAAGCATATTCATGGCGTATGCCCGCAAATACTTCGACCCGCGATCGGATGGGATCCCTGGAACACACGTCAGGACAGTGGGACGTTCCGGTTTTCGCGGTTGGGCTTTGTTTGGGGATAGCGGGTGTCGCTTCAACCACAGCCCATCACGTATGTTCCGTGTAAACAACGGTGAGAATCGGGACCACGCAGTGGGACCGGGGTCTGCTAACGACGAGTTGGGAAAAGCGCTATTGGGTCGGCTGGGCGACATCTGAAACCGCAGTGCGCCCCGGAACGTGGTGAGTGCCAGGGGCGCCGTGACCCGGCCGATCAGGTCATCCGGTCACGCTTCAGCGTCGAGCGGGCGTTAAGCGGAAACTTCAGTACAGTAGGCTGAACAGCTTGCGCTGATATTCGACAGCCAGAGGGTCGCCTTTCCCAAGCGATGCAATGGTATCCAATAGCGCCTTCTTCGTGGCCCCATCCTTGTGCGAGACATCCTGCTGCAACACGTGCATCAGGCTGTCCAGGGCTTCGCGGTACTGCCCCGCGGCGCTGTAGTGCACAGCAATCTGCTCGTGCAGATCGAGATTGTCGGGATCGGAAGCCAGCTGCGACTCAAGGGCCACCAGCTCTGGCGAGCGCGCAGCCTCGCGCGCGAGATCGAGCTGTGCCCTCGCCTGCTCAAACAGGGCGTCCTGGTCGACCATGGGTACGCCAGCAAGCAATTCCTCGGCCTCGTCGAGACGCCGGGCCTCGATGAGTACGGTGCACAACATCATCGCGATGTCGTGGCGTCGCCCGCTTTCTTCATAGACGGTGCGCAGCAGGGCCAGGGCGCCGGCCGTGTCGCCGTTGGCGAGCTTGTCCTGTGCCTCGGTCAGGGCGGCATCAAATGGCGAAGGAAGAAACTTTTCCAGCATCTCACGCACCGCGGTCTCCGGCTGCGCCCCTACGAAACCGTCCACGGGCTGCCCGTTCTGCATGATCATCACCGTCGGTAGACTGCGCACACCAAACTGCTGCGCAATCATCTGCTGCTCGTCGGCGTTGACCTTGGCCAGGAGAAACGCCCCGGCATACTCGCCAGCGATCCGCTCGAGCATCGGCATCAGCGTCTTACAGGGCTCACACCAGTCGGCCCAGAAGTCGATAACCACCGGACGCTGCATCGACTCATCAATGAGATAGCGGGCCGCATTGCTTTCGTCGATGTTGACGACGGTCTCGACGGCGGTGGCGGTGTCTTGCATGACTAGCTCCTCAGGTCTTGAGCTGCAGTACATCCTGCATGTCGTAAAGCCCCGGCTCCTGCTTCGCGAGCCAGCGCGCTGCTCGGAGCGCACCGAGCGCGAAGGCATCGCGGGTTCCGGCGCGGTGCGTCAGTTCAAGGCGCTCGCCCTCGGCGGCGAAAAGCGCCGTGTGCTCGCCCACGATGTCGCCGGCGCGCACTGTGGCAAAGCCGATAGCCCCGGAAGGCCGGGCGCCGGTGATTCCCTCGCGGCTGAACACGGCGTGCTCATCCAGCTCCACCCCTCGTCCCGCGGCCAGGGCCCGTCCGAGAGCAAGGGCGGTTCCAGACGGCGCGTCAACTTTGTGCCGGTGGTGCGCCTCGATCACTTCGAGATCCGTATCCTCGTCGACCGCCCGCGCCGCCAGCTCAGCCAGACGCAGCATCAGAGTGACACCGGTGCTGAAGTTTGCCGCCTGGCACACCGGGATCCGGCGGGAAGCATCATTGACCAGCGACTGCTGGGTCGCGTCCAACCCAGTGGTTCCGAGCACCCACGCCGACCCGCTGTTCGTACAGGCCGCGGCGTGCGCAGCTACCGTGTCCGGCAGGGTGAAGTCGATCAACACCTGGGCCGAGGCCAGCGCGGCGGTCACATCGTCGTGACAGACCGCCTGCGCCTCTACCGCTTGGCATTGCGCGCCCGACCTGATGGTCACCGCCCCGAGCTCCAGGCTTTCGGAGTGCAGGACCCGATCAATCAGGGCGCGCCCCATACGCCCGTTCCCTCCGGCGATAGCGACGCGCGTGCTCACGACTTCATGTCGTCGAAGAAACTCTTCACACCCTCAAACCAGCTGCGCTGCCGTGGGCTGTGCCCGTGGCCACCTTCGTGAAGACTGTCCTGAAGCTCGCGCAGCAGCTCTTTCTGCTGCTTGCTCAGATTTACCGGGGTCTCCACCACCGCGCGGCACAGCAGATCGCCAACGCCGCCACCGCGAACCGGCTGAACGCCCTTGCCGCGAAGCCTGAATAGCTTGCCCGTCTGCGTTTCCGGCGGGATCTTCAGCTTCACGCGGCCATCGAGAGTTGGGATTTCCAGCTCCCCACCCAGGGCCGCATCGGCAAAGGTGATCGGCACCTCGCAAAACAGGTGCTTGCCGTCGCGCTCGAACAGCGGATGCTGCTTCACGGACATCTGTACGAACAGATCACCGGGCGGTCCGCCTTCCGCTCCCGCTTCCCCTTCTCCCGCAAGACGAATGCGGTCGCCGGTGTCGACGCCCGGCGGCACTTTCACCGACAGCTTCTTGGTTTTCTCAACGCGACCTTGACCTCGGCACGATGGGCAGGGGTCAGCGATGGTATAGCCGCGTCCGTGACACGTGGGGCAGGTTTGCTGTACCTGGAAGAAGCCCTGCTGCATACGCACCTGGCCCACGCCGCCGCAGGTTCCGCAGGTCGTTCGACTACTCCCCTTGCGCGCCCCGCTTCCATCACAGGAAGAGCACACGACGAGCGTCGGTACACGAATCTCAACCGTTGTGCCGCGCACGGCATCTTCGAGGGAGATGTCCAGCGTGTAGCGCAAATCCGCACCGCGCTGCGCACCGCCGCGCCCGCGACCGCCGCCACCGCCGAAGATGTCGCCGAAAACGTCACCGAAAATGTCGGCAAAGCTGCCCCCGGCAAAGCCGCCACCGCCTCCAACCTGTCCTTCTACACCGGCATGACCGAAGCGGTCGTAGGCCCCACGCTTTTCCGCGTCGCTCAGGACTTCATAGGCCTCGGAAGCTTCCTTGAATTTCTCTTCCGCGTCGGCATCGTCGGGGCTGCGGTCCGGGTGATACTTCATCGCGACCCGGCGGTAGGCCTTCTTGATTTCCTTTTCGTCGGCACCCTTATCGACACCAAGGACGTCGTAGTAGTCGCGTTTACTCATAGCATCGAGCGCTCGCGGCGCCCCCAGATCTCCAGGCCGGCCCTCCGCCGGCAGAAACAAGAACGCGGGCACACAGGTCCCGCGTCGCTCACGCCGGGCTGAACCCGGCCTCGCGGCGCAGCGACGGACGTCGCCGCGCGGAATGCGAGTTTACTTCTTGTCGTCGCTGACTTCCTCAAACTCCGCGTCGACAACATCGTCAGCGGCCGAGCCGCCATCGTCAGCGGCGCCGGCATCGGCCGAGGCATCAGCACCGGCCTGGGCAGACTCCGCCTGCGCCGCGTACATCTTCTGCGCGACGGGGCCCGTGGCCTCGGTCAGCTTGTTTGCCGCGGCGTCGATGGCATCCTTATCGTCGCCCTTCACGGCTTCCTCGGCTTCCGAGATCGCAGCTTCGATGGCCGCCTTCTCCTCATCCGAGGCGTGCTCGCCACCCTCTTCGAGAGTCTTCTTTGCCGCGTGAATCAGGCCTTCGCAGGTGTTGCGCGCCGTGATCAGCTCCTCGAACTTCTTGTCCGCCTCGGCATTCACTTCGGCGTCCGCGACCATCTTCTCGATCTCGTCATCCGAGAGACCGCCCGAGGCCGTGATGCGGATCGACTGCTCCTTGCCTGTGGCCTTGTCCTTGGCCGACACGTTGAGGATACCGTTGGCGTCGAGATCGAAGGTCACCTCGATCTGCGGCATGCCGCGCGGCGCCGGCGGAATATCCGCCAGGTCAAAGCGACCCAGCGACTTGTTCGACGTCGCCTGTTTGCGCTCGCCCTGCACCACGTGAATCGTCACGGCCGTCTGATTGTCGTCAGCCGTCGAGAAAATCTGCGACTTCTTCGTCGGGATCGTCGTGTTTTTCTCGATCAGCGGCGTAGCCACACCGCCCATGGTTTCGATGCCAAGCGTCAGCGGGGTCACGTCGAGGAGCAGTACGTCCTTGACGTCACCGGCCAGAACGGCGCCCTGGATGGCGGCGCCCATGGCGACGGCCTCGTCCGGGTTCACATCCTTGCGCGGCTCTTTGCCGAAGAAGTCAGCTACCTGCTTCTGAACCAGGGGCATGCGCGTCTGACCACCCACGAGAATGACCTCGTCGACATCGCTGGGCGAGAGATCCGCGTCCTTCAGCGCCGTCTTCACGGGCTCGATGGAACGGGTGACCAGTTCCTCCACCAGGGATTCGAGCTTTGAACGGCTCAGCTTGACCACCAGGTGCTTCGGACCCGTCGCGTCGGCCGTGATGTACGGCAGGTTGACTTCCGTCTGCTGCGAGCTCGACAGCTCAATCTTTGCCTTCTCCGCGGCTTCCTTGAGACGCTGCAGGGCTAGCGGGTCGTTGTGCAGGTCGATGCCGCTTTCGCTCTTGAACTGATCCGCGAGGTATTCGATCAGGCGCAGGTCAAAGTCTTCACCGCCGAGGAAGGTGTCACCGTTGGTGGAAAGCACTTCGAACTGGTGCTCGCCGTCGACTTCCGCGATCTCGATGATCGAGATGTCGAAGGTACCGCCACCGAGGTCGTACACCGCAATCGTGTGATCGCCCTTGGCCTTGTCCATGCCGTAGGCGAGTGCAGCGGCCGTCGGCTCGTTAATGATGCGCTTCACCTCGAGACCGGCGATCTTGCCCGCGTCCTTGGTTGCCTGACGCTGGGAGTCGTTGAAGTAGGCGGGCACGGTGATCACCGCTTCGGAGACGGTTTCGCCGAGGAACTCTTCCGCCGTCTTCTTCATTTTGCGCAGCACTTCCGCGGAGACCTGCGGCGGTGCGATCTTGTCGCCCTTCACCTCCACCCAGGCGTCCCCGTTGTCGGCGGCGGCGATGGTGTAGGGCACCATCGAAATGTCTTTCTGCACCACGTCGTCGGTAAATTTGCGTCCAATGAGGCGCTTCACCGCAAACAAAGTGTTCGTGGGGTTGGTAACGGCCTGGCGCTTGGCGCTCATGCCCACCAGCGTCTCACCGTCGTCGGTGTAGGCCACGATGGACGGCGTCGTACGCCCGCCCTCGGCGTTTTCAATCACGCGCGGCGCGTCCCCATCGAGGACCGAGACACAGGAGTTCGTCGTCCCCAGGTCAATCCCAATGATCTTGCCCATAACTGTTCTCCTCTAGGGGTCGTCCCCCGCTTCGGCAGACAACCGCTGAAAATTCAATTCCTTACGCTATGTGGGTCCAATTGCGCGAACTTCAAGGGTCCGGCGCCGGTCCCGCGAGGTCGCAGAAGGCCCCTCAGCCCGAGGCTGCGGCCTTACTCACCATCACCATGGCGGGCCGCACGAGGCGCCCGTTGAGCGTGTAGCCCTTCTGCATGACGGCGAGCACCGTGTTGGGCTCCGCGTCGGGGTTTTCCACCATGCTCATGGCCTGGTGGAGTTCCGGATCAAAGGGTTCCCCGGCGGGATCCAGGGCTTCGATCTGAAATTTCTGCAGGGCATCCATAAAGCTTTTGAGCGTGAGTTCGACACCTTCTGCGATCGGCCGCACTGCTTCGTCGTCTCGCGGAGCCGCCTCCAGCGCGCGCTCGAGGTTGTCGACAACCGGCAAAAGCTCCGAGCAGAAGCGCTCGAGGGCGTACTTGCGTGCTTTCTCTACGTCTTGCTCCGCTCGACGCTTGGCGTTCTGAGCGTCGGCCGTGGCTCGAAGCGCCGCATCCCTGGCCTGCTCAAGCTCTTCCTCGAGACGAGCCAGGGCCGGGTCGACCTCACTCCCCTCGACTTCGGCATCGATGTCGCCCGCAGCCTCCAGATCAGCGCCGTCGGCAGGCGGGACCTCGACAGGCGTCGGCTTGCCATCCGCAGACGCATCGGTCTCCGCTGTCGCCTGAGCGGGCATCTCCTCGTGTTGCTTGTCGTCGGCCACTGTTGTCTCCCAATCTGAAGCCTTTACACCACAGTCGCCGTGCGCAGAGATGACGACGCAGCGATGACCACGGTGACGGATGAGAGCCACATGGGGACGAATTTCCAGTTTTCAAGCACCGATTCGGGCTTTTTGAGGCGCCGGTACTGAAAAACGGCCGACTCTCCCCCGGGAGGGGATAGTCAGCTGGATCCCAGGGCCCGACTCAGCATGCGGGAGGTGACATCCACCATGGGAATGACGCGCTCGTAGGCCATGCGCGTGGGACCGATCACGCCCAGGACGCCCAGGGGGCGTTCGCCGTTGCCGTAGGCCGCGGTCACCAGGGCATACTCTTCGAAAGCCTCCGTGCCCACCTCCTCGCCGATGAATATGCGCACCCCCTCGGCAAGGCTGCAGCGTTCCAGGAGATGCAGCAGGTCCTGCTTCTGCTCGAGGGCACTGAGGAGCTGCCGGAGGCCGTCGAGCTCTTCGGGGCTGGCGTTATCCAGGAGGCGCGTTTCGCCGACGATGAGACAGTCGCCGGGATCATCCTCGTCGGCCAGGGCACGCTGTGCGAGATCAAGGCTGTCGGCAAGATAGCGATCGAGACTGCTTCGCGCCGCGTCGAGTTCGCGCTGCAATTCGTCCTGCACATCCCCAAGCTCGCGCCCGGCGAAACGCTGATTGATCTCTCGGGCGGATTCGCGCAGCTCTTCCTCTGAGAACACACGACGAGTATGAATGATGCGGTTCTGCACTTCGCGCTGGTTGAGTACCAAGATCACCAGCACGCGGTCTCCCGACAGGGGCAGGAACTCCACCTGCCGCAGGGGCTGCTGAGCCGGTCGCGGCACCGTGACCAGGCCCGCCTGGCTGGTAATAGACGACAGTAGGGTTGACGCCGTCTGCACGAGATCGCGCGCGTCGCGGTCCGGGTTGAGCTGGTCGCGCAGCGTCGACAAGTCCTGGGCCTGCGGTTCGCGCTGGAGCTGGAGCACCGCGTCCACGAAAAAGCGATAGCCCTGCGCCGTGGGTATGCGGCCGGCGGAAGTGTGCGGTGAACGAAGAAAACCGAGGTCTTCCAGCTCGGCCATGCCGTTGCGTATGGTCGCCGGGCTGAGGCTTAGACCGGATTCCTCACCGAGCGTTCGCGAACCGACCGGCTGGCCGTCGCGAATGTGCAGGCCCACGAGAGCCCGCAGGAGCGTGGCGGCACGCTCTGACAGTTCTCGGCTCAAGCTGGCGCTGGTGTCTGCATGGTCCCGTGGTTGTAGCACAGGCCCGCGCCGGGGCAAAGCAGGCTACCGGTACCGCGTCACATCAGCCGGTTTATCAGCCGTCGGCGTTGCGCTATAAACCACGCTGCTTCCAGTGTCCTGAGTCCGAAGTTCCCATGCTCACGCACATCACAATCAGCCATTTCACCGTCGTGGACAGCCTCGAAATCGAGTTTCGCGACGGTATGACCGTTCTCACTGGCGAGACCGGCGCAGGCAAATCGATAATCCTGGATGCCCTCGGGCTTTGCCTGGGGGACCGCGCCGATACGGGCATGATCCGCCCGGGCAGCGATCGTGCGGAACTCACCGCCAGCTTTGACCTGGGTCGCGTGCCGGCGGCAAAACAGTGGCTCAGGGAACGAGACCTCGACGCCGATGGCGATTGCCTGCTGCGGCGCACCCTGAGTCGTGAAGGACGCTCCCGTGCCTATATCAACGGTCGGCCCGCCACGCTGGAAGACTGCTCAAACCTCGGCGAGCTGCTCGTCGACATTCACGGGCAGCACGCACACCAGTCGTTACTGCGTCGAAGCTTCCAGCGCCTCATGCTGGACCAGTTTGCCGACGCCGAGGCGGCGGCGGACGCGGTCGCGGCCGCTGCCCAGGCATGGCGAGAACTGGACGAACGGATTTCCAGGCTCCGGGCTGAACAGGGTGAGCAGGCGGACCGCGAGCAGCTCCTGCGCTACCAGCTCCAGGAACTGATGGAGCTGGATCTCGGTGAAAGCGAGGTAGGAGAGCTGGAGGAGGAACAGCGACGCCTGGCTAACGCCGACGCCCTACAGCGGGACACCGCGGCGGCGATTGCGGCAACGGAGGTCGCGGAGCGGAAGTGCCGGGAGGCGCTGCGTGCCATCGGCGGCGGGCTGCATGAAGATACCGCCGGCACCGCTGTGCGTGGGCTCCTCGATTCGTCGGCAATCCAACTCGATGAAGCTCGAAACGAGCTTGAGCACTACCTTGCGGGTTGCGAAAACGACCCGCAGCGCCTGGCCGAGGTCGAAGCCCGCCTGGACACCGTCTACACCTTGGCTCGCAAGCACCGCGTTGACGCGGAGCAACTCCACGCACAGCGCTCCGCGCTGGAAAACGAGCTGGACGGCATCGACGCAAGTGACGAGCGTCTGGCCGAGCTGGACGCGGAACTGACGAGCCTGCGCGAGCGCTACGCCGGCGCCGCCGGCGTACTCAGCAAACGTCGCGGCTCGGCGGCACGACGCCTTGAAAAGGCAGTGGCCAGCCTTCTCGGCAAGTTATCCATGAGCAACTGCAAATTCAGCGTTGCCCTCACGGCTCGGGAACTGGACCGGCCCCACGTACACGGCGCGGAAGACATCGAGCTTCTCATCAGCACCCAGCCCGGGGCCGAGGCACAAAGCCTGGGGCGCGTTGCTTCCGGGGGTGAACTGTCGCGTATCAGTCTGGCTATCCAGGTCGCCGCCGCAGGCCGCGCCCGCGTCCCCAGCATGGTCTTCGACGAGGTGGACGTCGGCATCGGTGGCGCCGTCGCGGAAGTCGTGGGGCGGCTGCTCGCCGACATGGCCGAATCGTCCCAGATACTTTGCGTTACCCACCTGCCCCAGGTCGCGGCCCAGGGCCAACATCACCTGCGCATCGTCAAACGCGGCAGGGGCCGAAGTCTGGCCTCGGACGTGAATGTCCTGAGCGATGACGAGAGGATTACGGAGATAGCGCGTATGCTGGGGGGCGTGAAGATGACCGAGAATACCCTGGCGCACGCACGGGAAATGCTCTCTCTTCCCGCCTGACGGCCACGGCCCGTCGCAATCCGATTGCGCCGCTGGGATCGAATCAAAGCCCAACTTATGTGGAGTTGCGTGGCTGGTACTCAGGGACCAAGCTCACCGCCTTGCTTTAACCTCACGGTTTAGCGCTCTGTTTTAGCTTTCTGGTTTGCGCACGTACAGGACGAGGGAGTGATCAACAAGTTCGAAGCCATGCTCGGCTACGATCTTCTTCTGCCGTTCTTCGATTACCGCGTCCGTAAACTCGATCACTTCGCCCGTATCGGTGCGCACCATATGATCGTGGTGCTCGCCGTGGTCGAGTTCGAATACGGCGCTGCCGCCCTCAAAGTTATGCCGCGTAACGAGACCCGCGCTTTCGAACTGGGTAAGTACGCGGTAGACCGTCGCCAATCCAACGTCCTCACCCGCGTCGCGAAGCAGCTGATACACGTCTTCAGCGCTGAGGTGCCGCGACTCGTCATCCTGGTCCTGCAGGATCTGCAGAATCTTTACCCGCGGCAGCGTGACTTTAAGGCCGGCGTTGCGCAGATGGTGATTGCTATGAGGCATGGGGAAGTGCTTCTCTGATCCCTACAGGGTCGCTATGATGCCACCCCCTCTTGATGAGTGAAAGCTGGCTTTGTTTATCCGCCAAACGACTGCAGACCCACGCGCGACCTCCGCCGGGTTGTGCATCAAGGTCATTCTGCTTTTTTGCCTGCTCACTACAGGCAACCTCACGGGCTGCGGCTTTGTAGGCTTTCCCGGGGTTTACCGGATTGATGTGGAACAGGGAAATCTGGTTGACCGGGAGATGATTGATCAGCTTACCGAGGGCATGAGCCGTCGTCAGGTCCGCTTCATCATGGGCTCGCCGCTGGTGGAGGACACCTTCAATCCCGACCGCTGGGACTACCCCTACGTTATTCGCAACGGCCGAGACGTGATCAGCGAAGCGAAGGTGACTGTTCGTTTTGAAGGTGATCGATTGGTCGCCATCGAAGGTGATTATGTCCCGGAGTGGTCGCAGCCCCCAGGCGAAGATTCTGGCGAAGACACCCAGAGCGAGGGCGAAGACGCCGCCAGCTGAGCCGGGGTCATCCTGAGCCTCGCGCGCACAAGGTTTAGGCTCGCTTATGTTGTTTACAGAACCCGTGCAGCTCGTAGGCGCGACGGCATCGCCCTACACCCAGAAGATGCTGGCCCTGTTACGGTATCGCCGGTTGCGCTACGCCGTTACCTGGGGTGATCCGGCCCAACGCTGCGACGCGCTCGGCGTGGAAAAACCACGCCCCGTTCTCATGCCTACGTTTTTCCTTGAGGAAGAGAACGGTCTACGCGCGGTCTGCGATTCGACGCCGATCATTCGTGACTTGGAAGCGGCTTTCCCGGAGCGCTCGGTTCTGCCCGCGGATCCCGCTTCGGCGTTTATCGACTATCTGATCGAAGACTTTGCCGATGAGTGGTGTACGAAATACATGTTCCACTTTCGGTGGCATGCATCGACGGACGCCGATAATGCGGGGACTCTTCTACCCCTTGCAATGAATGTCAGCATGCGCGATGCGACGCTGGCGCAGTTCAAAGCGGCGTTCTCCGAACGGCAGAAGGGGCGTCTCTATGTGGTGGGATCCAGCGAAACCACGGCGCCAACTATCGATGCGAGTTACCGTCGTTTTCTGACGGCAATGGAGAATCACCTCGCACGGCAGAACTACATGCTTGGCAACCGCCCCGGTGCTGGCGACTTCGCCCTCTATGGACAGCTTACACAGCTGGTGGGTTTCGATCCGACACCCCGGGCCCTGGCGCATGAACTATCGCCCCGCACGGTCGCATGGGTCGATTTGATGCGAGACCAGAGCGGGCTGGAGCCTGCCGAGACCGACTGGGTGGCTATCGAAGACCAGCCAGCTACGCTCGGAGATGTTCTTTCTGAAATCGGCCGCGTTTATGTACCGGCGCAACTGGCCAATGCCGAGGCGCTGCGAGCGGGAGAGAAAATCTGGGAAACACAAATCGATGGCGCCAGCTGGACTCAGCAGACCTTTCCTTATCAGGCGAAGTGTTTGAAGTGGACCCGTGAAGCCTACGGGGACCTGTCGAACGCGGATCGGCGTCGGGTCGACAGACTCCTGGCGGGCACGGGTATTGAAGCTATGCTCCAGGTCGCGTAACAGTCCGGCAAAGGACCGCCCGAGAGATTCGTCTGAGTCGTTGCCAGCGAGTCTCAACGGTTCAGCGCATACGCGTAAGTTTCTGAGAGGCGAAGACGCTAGGCTGTTGTACCGTTTCCCGCTTCGGCTCCTTTGCCCTCTTCGCTCGCTTTTACTTCGTCGCCCCCTTCGCGCCGACTGCGCGCCCGCGCCGCCCGGGCTTTACGCACCTCCTTCGGGTCTGCCTTGAGCGGGCGATAGATCTCCACGCGATCACCTTCCGCCAGCACCTGTGTCGGAGATACAACCTGCCCAAACACGCCAAGGCGGGAGCCTTCGTCCAGCGCGAGTTCGTCGAAGCGCTCCTCGATCCCGGATAAGCGCGCCGCCTCCAGGGCCGTGCAACCGCGGGGAACGCTTATCCGGAGCAGGGCCTGCTTTTCCGGCAACGCGTAGGCGACTTCTACTTCAATGCTCTCTTCGTCACTCATTCCTCAGCCCAACCTGCCTTAGCCCGGTCCGCGCTCCGTGCCGTATATCTCAGCGGCCCGGCGCACAATCGCGGCGACCAGATTTCCCGTGACGCTGTCAAAGAGCCTCGCCGCCGCGGCACCAAGGAGACTTCCGCGCAGCTGAAACTCCAGGTCGAGGGCTATTTTGCAGGCCTGCGGTGCCAGCGCCGTGAAACGCCACACGCCATCAAAGCTGTCAAAGGGCCCCTCGGCCAGCGTTAGATGGATCCGTTCATGCGGCGTGAGCATGTTGATCGTCGTGAAGCTCTGGGATATGCCGGCGCGAGCCAGGTCGAGACGCGCCTCCATGCGGTCCTCGTCCGCGTGCAGCACTTCGGCACCGACACAGCCGTCCATGAACTGCGGATAGGCTTCTACGTCATTGACCAGCGCGTAGAGCTGCTCACTGCTGAAGGGCAGAAGGGCACTGCGATGTATAGCGGTCATTGCGTCTGCGGTACCAGATAGAGCCAGAGCCAGGCGACGCCGATCACCGGTGGCGCCACGAATCGCAGCAGAAAGTACCACAGGGAAAACAGCGCTTCGGGCTCGCGACCCAGCTCGCGACGGAGAAGCGTGCGCGGCAGACGCCAGGCGACAAACAGCGCGAGGAGCAACATGGCCAGGGGCATGAGCAGCTGCGAGGTCCACAGATTCATGCCACGCATGAGCCCGCCCTCGTCGCCCAGGCCGAGCGTCACGAAGCACGAGGCGCTCCACGCCATAACCATCAGCGTTGGCGCCCCAGCGCGCCGGGGCAGATTGAACTGCTGCTCGAGAACACCGAGCACGGGCTCCAGCAGCGCGGCCGCAGAGCCGACCAGCACAACAGCCACCATCAGAAAAAACAGGGCGCCGTAGAAATCGCCGAAAGGGAGTCCGCCATAGGCAAACGGCACTGCCAGGAACAGCAGGGCAAACTCCCGCGCAGGCACGACGTTGGCCTCGGCGAGAAGGGGATAGAGGGCGAGTCCGGCGGCGACGGCGACGACCAGATCGAAAAGCGCGACCGCAATCACCGAGCGCAGCACCGGAAGTTTCCTCGGCGCGTAGGCTCCAAAGCTCATGCCTACGGCAACACCAATCGACAGCGTAAACAGCGCATGACCCAGGGCCGCGAGAAAGGAGCCGCCGTCAAAGTCGAGGGGCTGGCGAGCAAAGAGAAAGCGTCCCGCCGCCTCCAGGTCGCCAAACTCAAGGGCATAGTTCACCAGTACACCCAGCAGCCAGAGCAGCACGGGCACCGATATCCAGGCATACAGGCCGAGCCCCCGCCGAACGCCCACCGCACCGATAAGCGCCACAAACAGCGCAAGGACGGCCTGCGTCCCGATCAGCGACGACGGCGAGTCCAGCTGGGCGCCGAGAAAGTCGCTGACGCCAGCGGCTGGCATGGCCGCGAAAGTACCCAGCTGCTGGTGGAACGCGTAGAGCAGCGCCCAGCCGCCAACCACAATACAGACGACAAGAAGAAGCACGGCCGCAAGGCAGGTGAGCAGGGGAATCAATAGCCAGAATGACGAGCGGCCCGAGGCCATGATCGCCCAGCGCGTGCTGGAAAGCGGCGAACCTCGGCCATGCGTGCCGAGGACGATCTCTGCGCTGAGCAGCGGCACTCCGACGACCAACAGGCAAAACACATAGCTCAGGACAAATGGCGCACCGCCGTGCTCGCCCATCAGCCAGGAGAAGCGCCACAGATTGCCCAGCCCGATCGTAGCGATCGCGAGCGCCAGCACGAAGGTGGTGCGTGAGCGCCAGCATTCCTGGGCTGGGATGGGGAGCATGAATTGAAAAGCCTTAAGCGGGGGACACAGTGTGCCCGAGGCCGATCGCCATGCGAAGGGTCAGTCGATGTCAGAAAACTCTGCCCGCACGATGGTGGAAATCAGCAGTCGGCCGGCTGAGGGGTTTGTACGCAGCGTGCAGACTCGATCAACCATACGGGCAGACCGGAGCCTGGGGGCAGATCCTCAGGGTCGAGCGGGTCGCTGCCGAGTTCGACTTCTGCGAAATCACTAAAGCCATCGCCGTCGGTGTCGGGGTTGTTCGGGCTGGTTCCCAGGCTCGCCTCGCGGTTATTGCCCAGTCCGTCTCCATCGGAGTCCTGTGTTTCCGTCGGGTCTTCGGGAAAGGCGTCTTCCTCATCCGGGACACCGTCACCGTCACTATCGAGAGCGATATTGTAGACACGGACACTTCCCGGCCCGAGCGCAAACTCCGGTGCACCCAGCGCGACCCTATCCCCTTCGTCTGAGAGTGCGACAGCAGAACCGAGATACTCGTCGGCGCGCTTGCCGTCGATATCGACTCCCCGCTGGAACCAGTCCGCCCCCGTCCAGTCAAAAACCCGGGCTTTCCCGCTCCGTGGGCCCGCATCCGTGCTGCCGCTAGCACCGATTACTACCGTGTCTCCATCGCTGGACAGGCCGAGCGCTATTCCATTGCTTTCTCCAATTGCCTCCCCGTCGATATCGCTGCCCCGCTGTTCCCAGGCATTACCGCTCCACTCAAAAATACGGACGCGCCCGCCGCCGAGGAAGACTTCTGAGTTGAACCGCGCTCCTACAGCCAGCACCGAGCTATCCGCGGACAGGGCGACGGAATTCCCGGTCGCGTCGTTTACACCTTCCCCATCGATATCGCTACCACGCTGCGTCCAGGAAATCCCGTTCCAGTCATAAACCCGCACAGAACCGCTGCTATTGCCTGCATCGCTTGCGAAAGGAGCCCCGATAGCCACGGAGTCGCCGTTACTTGAAAGACTGACGGAAAACCCGCTCTGATCTTCTCCGGACTCTCCGTCGATATCGTTACCGCGCTGTGCCCAGGCCGTGCCCGTCCAGTCAAAAACTCGCACGTGCCCGCGGTCCGGAATGATGCCGAGGCCGTCATTGCCCGGAGCTCCAACGGCGAGGGTATTCCCATCGTCCGACAAGGAGACCGACGTGCCGCTCCGGTCACCCGCCGCTTCGCCGAGCAGATCGGCGCCTCGCTGGATCCAGTCCGAACCATTCCATACATAGACGCGGGCCAGTCCCGTCTCGTTGACCAGCAGTTCCGGTCCGGGGGCGCCAATGGCCACAACGTTACCGTCGGCCGACAGCGCCACCGACCAGCCGCTTCGATCGCCGGGCTCGCCGGAGATATCCACCCCACGCTGTACCCAGGCCACACCCGTCCAGTCAAAGATGCGGGTAACGCCGATTTCCGTACGAGCCACTTCATCGCCGCGCGTGCCCGTGGCCACGGTCAGACCGTCGGCGGAAATACTGACCGAAAACCCAACGTTGTCGCCCTGCACGGTGCCGACGATGTCCTGGCCGATCTGTACCTGGGCGAGAGATCGCTCCGGACCCAGGCTGCAAATCGCCATGAAAATCGCCGCTGCTAGCCGAGCGATCGCAGAGCCCGTCCTCCCGGGCGAAGAAAAGTCCATTCGGGGTCGCTCCTTGTCTAGCTGACGGGCGAACGCCGTCTGGGTGGCGTCAGTCTAGGTAACGCGCAATTCGGTCGCAATTGCTCTCCTCCAGTCAGCATTCGGGCAAGCGCCGAAGCAAGGCGCAAGCGACGACGCGCCACGCATGACCGGCAGTAACCACGCTCCGAGTACAATGGGCGGATGGGTAAGAAAAAACCGAAAACGCCGGACAACACCATCGCGCAGAACAAGCGCGCGCGCTTCGACTATCAGCTTCTCGAGACCTTCGAGGCCGGTGTCGCCCTCGCGGGGTGGGAAGTGAAGGCGCTGCGTGCTGGCAAGGCGCAGCTCAGTGACTCCTACGTTCTGATCAAGGACGGCGAAGCCTGGCTGCTCGGCGCCCAGATCACACCGCTCGATACCGCGTCGACGCACTTCGTGACCGATCCGACGCGCACGCGCAAGCTGCTGTTGCATAAAAAGGAGCTCGCCAAGATTCTCGCCGCCACGGCCGCCAAGGGACAAACCTGTGTTTGTACTCGGCTCTATTGGAAGGGGCATCTTGTAAAAGCCTCCATAGCCCTGGCACAGGGCAAGCAGACCCACGATAAGCGGCAGACGGAGAAGGAACGCGAGTGGAATCGTCAGAAGCAGCGCGTGATGCGCGACGCCAGCCGCTGACCTGTTCGGAATAACCTTAGGAAAAACAATTATCTGGAATTCCGCCGGGACGCTTGCAGCGACCTGCCCGGCTCATCAGAATGCGCCCCCCTGGACGGCAGTCCGTGTCGCCGCGATTGTTCGGTGATGAGATGCCGACCGTTCGAACACAACGTTACTGAACTCTGAGAGGAGCATCATGGCCGCCGTCGCGCCCGCAAGAGTCACCGAGGTCCGTCACTGGAACGATCGCCTGTTCAGTTTCCGAACCGAGCGCGCCCCGGAGTTCCGCTTCGAGAATGGTCACTTCACCATGGTGGGTCTGAAGGTCGGAGAGCGACCTGCGCTACGTGCTTACAGCATCGCCAGCGCCAACTACGAAGACCACCTGGAGTTCCTGAGCATCAAGGTCCCGGACGGTGAACTGACGTCGCGGCTTCAGCACATCACCGTGGGCGACGAAGTGCTTCTGGGCCGCAAGCCCGTGGGATCGCTCGTGCTCACGGATCTGCGTCCCGGTCGCAACCTTTACCTGTTCGCCACGGGCACTGGTCTCGCGCCATTCATGGCAATCATTCGGGATCCCGAGGCCTACGAGAAATTTGAGCGCGTTGTTCTCGTGCACGGAGTACGCAACGTGTCCGACCTCGCGTACCACGACTACCTCCAGGAGGGGATTCAGCAGGACGAATACCTCGGCGAGGAAATCCGCGAGAAGTTCCGCTACTTCCCCACGGTGACTCGCGAAGCGTTCGCGCAGCGTGGACGGATTACCGAGCACCTGCAGGCAGGAAGCATTGAGGCCGATCTGGGCCTGCCGCGCCTCGATCCGGCCTCAGATCGGGCCATGATCTGCGGCAGTATCGCCATGCTCGAGGACATCTCCGCGCTTCTCGACGAGCGCGGATTCGAAATCTCCCCAAACCAGGGCGTCCAGGGTGACTATGTTATTGAGCGTGCCTTTGTCGGCTGAATTGGTTGGCTGAATTGGTCGGCTGAACTGGTCGACTGAACTGGTCGGCTGAACTAGACGGCTGATGTAGTCGGTTGGACCAGTCGGCCGAACTGGTCGGGCAAATTAGCCAGCCGAACTGAATGAGCGGATCGGCCGAAGAGACAAGCTGATCCGCAAAACACTCAGGACGCAGTCCCCGGCAGTGGCGCGGAAGGTGCCCCACTTCCATCATTCGCGGCTTCTGCGTCCACCGGAGCGGAGCTGAGTTCCTTCTGCGCTTCCGACAGATTGCGCGGCGCCAGAGCTCTATACGCTGCAGGCACCACATACAGCGACAGGAAAGAGCCGAGAAGCATTCCGCCAATCACAGCCAGTCCGAGAGGTACTCGACTCTGCGCACCAGCGCCGAGAGCCAATGCGATGGGCAGCGTGCCGAGCACCGTGGAGAACGTGGTCATAAGAATGGGGCGGAAGCGCGCCGCGGCGGCCTGCTCTACGGCGTCGGCAATGCTGAGACCGGCAGCGCGACGCTGATTGGCAAACTCCACGATCAGGATGCCGTTCTTGGTCACCAGGCCGATCAGCATGATCAGGCCAATCTGCGAAAAGATGTTCAGCGTCTGATTGAAATACCACAGCGTAAGCAGGCCACCGGCAATCGCCATGGGAACGGTGAGCATGATCGCCAGCGGGTCGCGGAAGCTCTCAAACTGCGCCGACAGCACCAGGTAGATAAGCAGCAGCGCAAAGGCGAAGACGAACGTCAAGCTGCTGCCCGTGTCTTCGAACTCCCGCGACTGGCCGTCGAGTTCAGTGCTGAAGCTGTCGTCGAGAACGTCATCCGCGACGGCCCGCATGGCGCTCACGCCATCACCAAGGGTGCTGCCGGTCGCGAGGTTGGCGGAGAAGGTCGCCGCCGTGAAGCGGTTGAAGCGGTAGAGCACGGGCGCTGAGCTGCGCTCTTCCAGCGTTACCAGGTTGTCCACGGGCACGAGGTCTCCGTCCGTGGCGCGCACGAGCAGTCGAGAAAGATCCGAGGGATCATCCCGCGCGGAGCGGCGCATCTGCCCGATGATCTCGTACTGCTCACCGTCCTTGATGAAGTAGCCGTAGCGCTGCCCGCTTAGCGATGCCTGTACGACATCTACGATTTCAAGGGCACTCACGCCGATAGCGTCGGCACGCTCGCGGTCGATCTCCATCGCCAGCTCCGGCTGGGAAAACTTCAGATCCACCTGCACAAAGCTGAACTCGGGACGCTCCTGAGCCCGTTCGAGGAACTCAGGGATAATTGCGCGCAGTTTTTCGATATCCGGGTTCTGCACCACGAACTGTACCGGCAGTCCGCGGCTGCTCCCGGACCGGATCGTCGCGGGTTGACGCACAAAGGCCCGGACCTCGGTGAGATCCGAAAGCGCCTCGGAAACTCGCGCGGCCAGCTCATGCTGCGAGGCTTCGCGCTCCGACGGCTGCTTTAGGACGACGCGGCTGAAGCCAGTATTCGTGGTTGTAGAGGCTCCGAATCCTGGCGAGGTTACGGTAATGACCGAATCGAGACCGTCGGGAATTTCCGTGCGAACCCTGCGATCCAGCTTCTTCAGCGCCTCGAACATGTAATCGAAGCCCGCCCCCTCAGGACCGTCACCGAGCACCACGAGCATGCTGCGGTCTTCCAGCGGGGCCAGCTCTTCCGGCAGATCGCGGTAGAGCAGGATCAGGAGGGCCAGACAGACAACGAGAATCACCGGGGCCATCCACGGCCGCGCGAGAAATCCGCGCAGCGATCCGCGGTATCCGTCGGTCAGCTTCTGGAACATGGGTTCGGTGCGACGGTAGAACGCGGTATGTCGCTCACGTCGTTTCAGAAGTCGGCTACAGATCATCGGTGCCAGCGTCAGCGCGACGAAGGACGAGATCACCACCGCCGCCGCCAGGGTTACACCAAATTCACGGAATAGAACACCGGTGAGTCCGCCGAGGAACACAAGCGGTGCGAAAACGGCGACGAGAGCCAACGTCGTTGCAATCACCGCGAAGAAAATCTCCTTCACACCGGCGGCGGACGCCTGCAGCGGCGGTTCGCCCTGCTCTACCCGCTTATAGATGTTCTCCACGACCACGATCGCGTCGTCGACGACCAGACCAATGGCTAGAACCAGACCGAGCAGCGTGAGCACGTTGATCGAGAATCCGGCGCTGTAGAGCACAAAGAAGGTGCCGGTCAGGGCGATGGGAATGGTAACAATGGGAATGAGCGTGGTTCGCCACTCGCGCAGGAAAAAGAAGATCGTTGCGCAGACCAGCACCAGGGCAACAAAGAGCGTTTGCACGACTTCGGTGATGCTCGAGCGGATAAAGCGGCTGGTATCGAAACCGATAGCGATGTCGACGTCTGGCGGGAGGTCGCGCTTGATCACCTCGAGACGGCGGTAGAATTCGTCGGCAATAGCGATCTCGTTCGCGCCACTCTGCGGCCGCAACACGATACCCACGGTCGTAACTCCGTCGCGGCGCAGAACGGTGCGTTCATTCAGTGGCCCAATCTCTGCATAGCCCACATCGCGGAAACGCACTACACGATCGCCGTCACGCTTGATGACCCGGTTGTTGAACTGATTGGGGTCGTCGCCGAGGCGACTCAGGGTGCGGATGTTGAGATCGATGCTGCTGCCTTCTACACGGCCCGTAGGTAGTTCGACGTTGGCGGCGCGGAAGGCCTCGCGCACGTCAATCGCGGTGAGGCCATGGGCAGCCAGGGCATCCGGGTCCAGCCACAGACGCATCGAATACTCTTTGTCACCCCAGATATCGACCTGGCCGACGCCGTCGATAGTCTCGAGACGAGCCTTGAACAGGTTGTCGGCGATGGCGCTCAGCTCAAGCAGGCTGCGCTGGTCGCTGCGAATATTGACGAAGACAATCGGGTCGCCGTCCGCATCGGCTTTGGAGACCGTTGGCGCCTCCGCGTCGTCAGGCAGTCGGCGCATTGCGGCGGCCACGCGGTCGCGGATGTCGTTCGCGGCGCGATCAAGGTCGTCGCCCACATCGAACTCCACGCTGACAGTGCTGCGACCCTCGCGGCTCACCGCCTTCAGCGTGCGAATGCCCGATACGGAGTTGATCTCTTCCTCGAGGACTTCCGTGATCTGGTTCTCGATCACAGTGGCATTGGCGCCGGGATAGCTAGCCTGCACCGAAACCAGCGGGCGCTCGGCCAGCGGGAACTCGCGAATCGGCAGGTCTCCTACGGCGATCAGGCCAAAAACCACAATCACCAACGACATCACGATCGCCAGCACTGGCCGGCGAATACTCAGATCATGGAGACCCATCAGCCGATACCCGGCAGTTTCTGAACGTCGACGGCCTGACCGTCACGGACGCTCTGGATGCCCGAGGTGATCACCTCGTCTCCGGGCGTAAGCCCTCCAAGAATCTCCACCTCCGCGTCGGTGCGGTTCCCGGTGAGGACTTCGCGTCGCTTGGCCACTCCGTTCTCCACGGTGTAGACGGAGACCGATTCGAGGCTCTGCAGAACGGCCACGCTGGGCACGACCAGGGCAGCGTCGTTGCGCGATACAAGTTCAACGCGGGCGTAGTTCCCGGGGAGCAGTCGCCGCTGGGGATTGGATACGTCGGCACGCACCGTCAGCGTTCTGGTATTTACGTCGACGCGCGGACTGATGGCGCGCACGCTGGCGTCGAAGGGCTGCGGATGTCCGGCTACCGCCAATGTCAGCGTAGTACCTGGTTCTACTTCATTGCGGAAGCGCTCCGGTACGCTGAAATCGACCTGCAAGTTGGTCAGTGTCTGCAGCGTCGTGATCATCGTGTCCGCTTCGATCAGATCTCCGGGGCTGACGGCACGCAGACCCAGGGTTCCGGCAAACGGGGCGACGATTCGGGTTTTTGCCAGGCGCACGGCCAGACGGCGCTCCTCGGCCTTGAGTACCTCGCGCTGGCTTACCGCATCATCGCGCTCACTCGCTGTAACCGAGCCGCGCTCGAAGAGCGACTGGAGGCGCTCCGCGTTGATCTCCGCCAGGGTGAGCTGCTCGCGAACGGAAGCGAGTTCGGCACCCAGTTCGCCGGACTCAATGGTCACGATGAGATCGCCCGCCTCTACCTGCTGGCCATCGGTGAAGGCGATCTGCTCGATCTTGCCGCGCAGTTCGCTCTTTATGTCGACCGACTTCTCCGCCAGGAGCGTGCCGTTAAAGGTCAGCGTGCTTTCGAAGGGCTGGGGCTCGAGGCGAAGCGTTTCCACCGCCGGCTTACGCCCGGCCCGGGCCGGACCCGTGCCTTCGTCCTCTAGGAGCGGCAGAATCTTTGGCACCGCCAGGAGGCCCAGCACCGCAACCACGATGGCGACGGAAAACAGCTTTTTCATGACACTCCCCCTAGAAGTGATGGTGCTCGAAGATCCAGCCAGGATGACGGTCGGCAGCGCCCCTGGATCGCAGTTTAGAAGTCCCTGGCAGAAGCGCGCGCCGTGCCGGCGCACACCCTTACGCGGCGACGCAGGAATCCGATCACCCGGTTATCGTGCGGACGACTTTGCCGATCAAAGGCAGTGAAAGTTCGTAAACTATGTTCATGCCAACGCTTCTTATTGTGCGCGCCGGTTTTAGCGCCTGTGCCAAGGTCCAGTCGCGCGATTTCGCTGGTAATCTGTGCTCATGATCAGCGTCGATGAGATCCTCAACTTCTGGTTCGAAGAAGCAGGGCCACGACGCTGGTTCAAACGCTCAGCGGATTTTGACAACCTGTGCCGCGATCGGTTCCTTAAAGCTACGGAATCCGCAGCCCGCGGTGAGTGCTGGAAATGGCGGGAGACGCCTCGCGGGCGCTGCGCTGAAATTCTGCTCCTCGATCAACTGCCAAGGAATCTGTTCCGCGGTATGGCCCGAGCCTTCGCCCAGGACGGCATGGCGCTGATTCTCGCCCAGGAGGCGGTCGCCAGCGGCGACGACCTGCGCATGAGCGACGACGAGCGCTACTTCAGCTACATGCCGTTCATGCACTCCGAGTCGCCCATTATTCACGAAGTGGCGCAGCGCCTGTTCGAGCAGCTCGGCAATCCCAATGCGTTGCGCTACGAGATCGCTCATCGGGAGTTGATCGAGCGTTTCGGACGCTATCCGGCTCGAAACGCTGTTCTTGGCCGCGAGAGCACCGAGGAGGAATTGCTCTTCCTGGAAAAGAACCCGGGATTCTGAAAGCGGGCGGCTCAGCCCATGCCGCCGAGGATTCCACCCATCGCCGTCATGGTCACGATCCAATAGCCGCCATTCACCATGATGTACTTCATGGATCGCTGCTCATACATGCCCACGACAACCAGGGCAAAGAAGATCCAGCCGAAACCCGTGAGGAATCCGTAGAAGGCGCCCTGCTGTGAAGGACTGAAGAAACCCTCGGCGGCCTCGGCCGTGGGACCGATAAACATCTCGAGACAGTAGCTCATGATCAGCAGAGCAACGAAGGTGGTGCCGAATATTCGGGCCTTATTACCTGAAGCTATCTGCTCTTCTGTGATCCCCGCTTCCTTCTGCCACATTTCTCCAAGAAGCACCGGCGAGTACCAGAGACCTCCGATCACGAAACCGGCCAATGCCGCGAGGAGCACTGCCAGCAGATCAGGTTGAAAACCTTCCATTTTTCTTTCCCCCAAAACTGTAGATACACGCTCGAAACCCCGCCAAACGGGACATTTCTGTGCATCCGGCCAGTTAGGGCGATGTGCGCCGCGCTGTCAAATGACGAAGTACCCGCGGCACGCCGCGCTACCACGCCCAGGCACGACACGCTTCTCTTCCGCCGGCGCCGGAGCGGCCACGACGCGACAAGAAATCGGGGGTTTGCTTTATCCCGTCGACCAAGTTTCGCTGCAGCATTCGGGATATTGCGGCGGCTGTCGACGATAGTGCGCCGAGTGCCGCGCCTCATCCTTCTATATAATTGCCTGCAACACGGGCGTCTGCCCTCGTCGGAACTTACCGGGACCGCGGCCTGTCGATGAATTGAACCGCGACGATTCGCAATGCCGGCGTTCTCCATGCGCCTCGAATAAGAAAAGGGCCGGTAAGACAGAACCAACCGCCGAGGGGGCCTCGACTCATGACTGTTCGACGACACGCGGATGGCGCCGGTGGACTCGTTGACCACTCCTTCCCTTTCCGCGACTCCAGCGGCGGCCACACGTGCGCCTGACGCAAACCAGTCTCGCGAACCCGGCGGCGGTGGCCATCGTCGCTTCGGTCGTGGTGCTGCTCGGCATCCTGTCGATTTTTCGCATCCCGGCTCAGCTCCTGCCGCAGATCGAAAAGCCGATCGTCACGGTGTTCGGCTCCTGGCCGGGCGCCGCGCCGAAGGAGATCGAGGCCGAGATCATCGTGCCCATCGAGGAAGTACTGCAGGGCAGCCCCGGCATGACCGAGATGATGTCCTACAGCATGCCGAACTTCGGCTTCATGCAGCTCGAATTCGCGCTCGAAACCGACATGACCCGGGCGCTGATCGAGATCATCAGCCGCCTGAACCGACTCCGGCCGCTACCCGCGAACGCGCTCCGGCCGCAGGTGAGCCTCGGCGAATGGGGCGACGCGAACGACCAGCTGATCGAGTACTACGTCGAGCAGCTCGAGGGCGACGAGGCGCGGCTGATCGAGAACAAACGCTGGCTGCGCGAAGTCGTCGTGCCCGAGATCCGCTCGCTGTACGGCGTCGCCCAGGTAGACATGTTCGACACCAGCGGAAACGTGAGCGATCAGCTGCAGATCGTCATCGACCCTTACAAGGCGGCGGACCTGGGCATCGACATCGCGCGCGCGGCGCAGCGCATTGGCCGCTCGGCGAACATCTCCTCCGGCGCCGTGGACGTGGGTCGGCGCACCTATACGCTCCGGGTTGAGGGCCGCTACGACGCCGACGAACTCGAGGGCCTGATCCTGGAATGGCGCAGCGGCCTGCCGATTCGCCTCGGCGATCTTGCCACCGTGGAATATGGCCCGCCGGACCGCCAGGGCTTTATCTATCACAACGGACTCTCCGCGGCGCGTCTTTCCATCACGAAGACGACTGACGCAAACGTGCTCGAAGCGCTGGATGGCGTAAAGGCTAAGATCGACGAGCTGAACGAAGGGCTGTTTGCCGAACGCGCGCTCCGCGCGGACTACAGCTTCGATCCGGCGCTTTACATCAACCGCTCGATTAACCTGCTTACGGGTAATCTGATCGCCGGTGTGATGCTGGCTATTGGCGTTCTCTGGCTGTTCCTGCGCCAGTGGCGGGCGACCCTGATCATAGCGCTGGCGATACCGGTATCGCTGCTCGCAACGTTCGCACTCCTCTCGCTCACCGGGCGCTCGCTCAACGTGATTTCTCTCGCCGGCCTTGCCTTCGCCACCGGCATGGTGCTCGACGCCGCGATCGTTGTGCTCGAGAACATCGTACGTCTGCGCGAGTACGGTGCGACACCGGCCGAGGCCAGCGAGACCGGCACAGGCCAGGTCTGGGGCGCGCTCCTTGCGTCCACGGCTACCACCGTCGCGATCTTCATCCCCATCATGTTCCTGGAAGACGTCGAAGGACAGATGTTCGCCGACCTGGCGTTCACGATCGCGATCGGCGTATCGATCTCGCTCCTGGTCGCCATCACGATCCTGCCCACGGCGGCGCGGAACTGGATGCGTGCGTTGCCACCGGCGCCAAAAAATGCGAACACCTGGGACCGGCTGGCCGACAGGCTCGTCGGACTGACCGACAGCCAGCCCAAGCGCTTCGGCTGGATCGGCGGGCTGATGATCGGTTCGCTCGCCCTGACCGTGCTGCTCTGGCCGGAGAGCAACTACCTGCCCCCGGTCAAGCGCGACACCGTCGACAGCTTCCTGTTCTTCCCGCCCGGGACAAACGTCGACACCTCGGACCGGGAAATCGCGCAGCTGTTGATAGAGCGGCTGGAACCGCACCTGAACGGCGAGAAGGAGCCGCGCGTCCGCGACTACTTCCTCTGGTCCTTCCCTGGCGGCGCCGGCGGATGGCTGGCCATCAACCCCGTGGACGGCACCGACCTGGACGCCTTCCAGGAGGTTGTTCAGACGGAAATCATTTCCGGCGTGCCCGACATGTTCGGCTTTACCCTGCGTCGCAGCCTGTTCGGTGGTTTCGAGGACACCAACAGCGTAGAGGTGCGCATGACTTCAACCAACCTCGATGCATTGAAACCTGTCGTCGCGAGCGCCATGCAGCTCATTCCATCGGTCCTGCCCGGGGCCTCGGCGCAGCCGCAGCCGGACCCCTTCGCCGAGGCAAACGAGCTGCGCTTTACGCCGAACGATGAGCGTCTGGCCGAAGTCGGCTGGAATCGCCAGGACCTGACGCAGATTATCCTGCAGCTCGGACAGGGCGTGTGGCTGGGTGAGTACTTCACCGGGCGAGAACGCGTGGATATCTATCTGAAGACCACGCGCTTCGCCACGCCGGAGCAGATGGCCACGCTACCGGTTGCGACGCCCTTGGGCGGCGTGGTGCCCCTTGGCGAACTGGCCTTCGTCGACGTCGCGCCGTCACCCGCAATGATGGTGCGCATCAACCGAGCACGCTCCTACAGCGTCATCGTCAACCCGCCGGCGGGAATGTCGCTCGAAGCACTGGTGAACGAGCTGCAGACCGTCATCGAGCCGCAGTTGATGCAGATGATGCCGCCCGATGGCACGATCCAGTACGCCGGCAGCGTGAAGGACCTGGAGCGCGCAATCAGCACCCTGGCGCTGAATTTCCTCACGGCCATCGGCCTGCTGGTCCTGATCATGGCCGGGCTGTTCAAGTCGTTGAAGGATGCACTGCTCGTGGTCATATCCATTCCGCTCGCGGCCGTCGGCGGCGTGCTTGCGATCACGCTCGTCAACGCGATCAAGTTTCAGCCGCTCGACCTCCTGGGGATGATCGGCTTCATCATCCTGCTGGGCCTGGTGGTCAATAACGCCATCCTGCTCGTCGCGCAGACGCGCGCGGCGGAGGCGGATGGACTGGACCGCAGCGAGGCGGTTCGCCAGGCGCTGCGCTATCGCCTGCGGCCGATCTTCATGAGTACGCTCACCAGCCTGTTCGGCATGCTGCCGCTGCTGGTCGTGCCCGGCGCCGGTAGCGACATCTACCGCGGTATGGCGGCCGCCATTGTGGGCGGCATGAGCGTGTCGACGGTGTTCACGCTGATCCTGCTGCCGAGCCTTCTTCAGCTCACCGCAGAAAGGAAAGAATCGGCGACGGCGGGCGACGTAGTTGCCCTGGGGCCGTCCTGATGCGCAGGGCCTTGAAATGCCGGTTTCTTGTGCTTGCCGCCGCGATCCATGTGCCACTCTCAACGTCGCAGGACATGCCCGCGATGCCGCCGGCGCGGGTTGAAGTTGCGGTCGCCGAAATGCGCGAGATGTCCCCGACCGTGGAAGTGCCTGGCAACGTCGTCAGCCTTAACGATTCGCGCATCGCCGCCGAGGTGGAAGGCGTGCTTGTGTGGACAGCCGAGGTGGGCGACGCGGTCGAGCGCGGCGACGAGCTCGCGCGCGTAGATCCACGCCTGATGGAAATCGCCGTGCGACGAGCGCGCGCCAACGTCGGTCGACTGGACGCCGACCTCAGCTTCCGCCAGCGACAGCTGGAGCGTACCGAGAACCTGGCCCTACAAGACAACGCGGCGGCGACGCTGCTCGATGAGGCCCGGGCGCAGCGCGACCAGGCCGTGCACCAGCTCGCCGACGCGCGAGCCCAGCTCGAACAGGCTGAGGATGACCTCGCCCGGGCTACCATTCGCGCGGCGTTTGCAGGGCACGTGACCGAGCGCCTGGCATCGGTCGGCGAGTACATCGACGTAGGCGAGGATGTGCTGCGGCTGGTGGACACGCACCGCCTGGAGATAGCCTTACCCGCACCGATCAGTCTTGCCCGCTTCGTCCGCCCCGGACAGCCCCTGGCCGTGAGAAACGGCAAACTCAACCGCCAGTACCCGGTTCGTACCGTCGTCCCGGTCGGCGATGCGATATCGCGCATGGTCGAGATTCGCCTGAGCGCACCGGAAAGCGACTGGCTGGTCGGCACACCCGTGCAGGTCAGCCTGCCCGGCGCCGAGCCGCGCCGTGCCGTTGCCGTTCCCCGCGACGCACTGGTCGAACGCGCGGGACAGGCCCTCATCTACAAGGTCAACGGAGATGGCACGGCTGAGCAGATCGTCGCCGATATCGAGTCCACCGTTGGCCTCTGGGTTGCCGTTCGCAACGACATCGTCGAAGGCGACCGGGTAATCATCCGCGGCGCCGAACGGCTGATGGACGGACAGGCCGTTGAAGTTATTCAGCAGGGTGGGGCTTAGGCGGTAAGCGTGTTGGTGGTGTACAACACCGCTGCATCGGGAGGTCGCCTGCCTTGACTGGTCAGTTGCTGTATCTGCCCTCGAACAGCTGTCTCCCAGCGCACTTTGGACAGACCGGAATCGCGCCGCCGACGCTCTCCCGATCCGGCCCTCAATGCTCTCGTGGTACAATGCACGACTCACTTCGGGGGCGTTATGGATTCGACGACGGTAACGAAACCTGCGGTGCATGCCGTGATGGCAGCCAATCACGTAAATCCAAAGCTGTAACTTATTAGTTGCCAACGACGACAACTACGAGGTAGCGCTGGCCGCGTAAGCGGTCCATCGTGATCCTCATCTAGTGGCTTCGGCCCTAGCGGTCCTTAGCAAGGTTCCAGCCCCGCGCTATTGACTGTCATATAGAACTGGATCGCAGTCAGGCCTGTCTCGGGCCGCGCTGTTAAATTGATACCGGGGCTCGCCATCGACGTCCTGACCGTTGGGCTGTCGGCGGTTAAATAAATAGACGGAAGCTAAGCATGTAGAGCCAATGGCAGAGTGCTGGCGGACGCCGGTTCAATTCCGGCCGCCTCCACCAACATGGAAAAAGGGCCGCCCCACGGGGTGGCCCTTTTTCGGTTCTACCCCCGTAAAAGCCGTTGCGGCTTCAAAACCCCCTTGGCATCGTGAGTGCGGCTTGATGACGTTCGTCCAGCTGTTTAGCTCGCTGTGCTGGTGTGAATCTGGGTTCGTCCTTAAGCAGTTCATTCAAATCTTTGAACTGCACAGATTCGGTCAATGGAGGAGCCAGGCTCTGCGTAGCGCAGTTCAAACCCTGCCAGCGCAGGAATGCAAACACCGTAGAGGCGCCCGCCGGATCAAGCCAGTTTTCATAGCCGGGGTCTTGCCTACTGATAATGAAACGGTAATTCCCATCGTCGCTCTGGTAAGCCTGCTTCGTTGTGAGACTAGTCTGGTGATATCGATAGTCCAGGGCGTTGAACCAAAGGTCGCCGACCTGGATTCCCTGGTAGCGGGCGTCAGATTCCGCCACAGTAAGAACAAATGCATTCGTTTTCCCGAGCTGAAAGTGACCTGCGGCATTGAATTGACCAGGGAGACCCTGCTCGGTTTGCCGTGGCGGACTCATTCTATTGGCGGGTAAATTAGTGCGTAGTCGGTCTACGAACTTCACCCATCCTTTTGTGAGGCCAAGTAAATACTGGGCAGCGCGTTCATACTGCTGATTGGCAGTCTCGGGACCGGGCAGAGGCTTGCCCTCGCCGACCGTGTCGCATCGTTCAATACGCCAGATGCTTCCCGTTTCCGCTCTCCAGTCCATCAGGCTTTCTCTGATCAGGACACTGTTCGCGTGCCGTAAACCCTTGGTACTGCGCAACCAGTTTTCACCCTCTCCCAGTCCTTCCGGAGGCGTTTCGCTGATAATTATCCTGAACTCACCGTTGGGCTTGGTCTTCAGCATCGCTAGATCAAGCTCGCTCACCGGCAGCGGGCTGGTCAAATTTTCGTTGAACCCAGGCTCGCCTGCGCCCAGTTGAACCTGCAAATCCGCAGCGCTGCCTCGCTTGCCGTGGATGATGTATGTCCCAGGCGTTTCTATGCTTGCGAGGAAATAGAGATTATCGGGGTTGACCAGGCCGAACTGGTTATGACGGTCAAGCCGGCGAAACTCGGGGTGCTTGGCATCATTCAAGGCAAAGCCTTGGTCCAGCGCCGCTGCAATCTGATGCTTGAGTTGGAGCTCAGCGTGAGCTTGCTCAAGATTTGGTTTGTCGCTGTATTGCAACCAGGGAGCGAGCAGCATGGTCTTATGGGCCTGCTCGATGGCACTTGCAAAAAGCTGAGGACCGGCCAAGTCACGGTCACCCTGATGCCTGGCTAGCTGCCCTTCTCTCTGAACCCCTTTCCACTTACCTTCAAGGGCAGTTTGAGTTTCGATCGTTTGCTCGTGTGTCATTGTATCTCCTCATCGATTGTCTCTACCTGATGCACATTCGATAACGGCATAGCCGTGCGACGAATACGACGCCTGCCCCCAACATAAGTCGGCGTTTCGCAACTCCAGAGGAAAGACCGCACAGTGTCCGTGACTTACAAAGAACGGTCTGATTTAGGCGGTGTGTGCTTTCCTGGATACCAAGAGCTATGCGATGACGCACCTAACGATGGCGACTAAGGTGTGAGAGCCTCCTTAGCACCCATTTGGTTTCACAGAACGCGGTTTTTTTTGATCGATCGGTAGGTGCGCCGAGCGACACGGCAATGGGCACAACGACAGCGCGTTTTTTACGAGGTGGGGAACTACTGGCTCGGGGAGAGCTTGCGCTTGCGCGGCCGACTTGCCATGTACGTGGGGAGGGGGCGAGCTCGTGAAAGCGGTATAGACCGTCCTTCGTTGACTCCGACGTTTGAGTGGCACCTGATGGGCCAGCGCGTCCGCTGGCAACCCATCGGCAATGCGATAGATGATCAGCGACCCATGGAGCGGTTCCGGCGACTCGACACTTTTTTAAGACAGCCTTGGACGCTCTCCGCGGGTCATTCAGTGCGACTGCGGCGCCGGAGCATGGGTAGAATAAGCCACCTTTTCGTGTGCTCGAACCGGGTAGCCTTGCCTTATCGACGCGGGCGTCTAACGTCGCCAGGCCGCTTTTGCCGCTCAGCCATCGAGCGGCGCTTTATTAATGTAGGCCATCGTTGAGCCGGATTGGCCCCGGAGCAGTCAACACCTTCGGGGCGTGCCGGGAATCCTCAGCCATCCCAACACATCGGCGGTGTCTTTATCCGGACGAATGCGAACGATTTGTGGGCCGAAGCATCGCCCTGCAATGTAGACTAGCGCACGCCTCGACCTCTGGAACGTCGATCACCGCTGTCTGCCCTGCTAAGCGATTTGACCTTTATGACTTCCCACACACAACCGATACCTCATCTTGCTAGCGAGCTGCCGCCCGATGCTCGGGACGTACCTCAATGGTTGGAGGACGCGCTCCTGGCGCCACGGGAAGAGGGATGGGTGCAGTCAGACGGCTGCGATATCCACTTCTTCCGCTGGGGCGATCCCAGGAATCCCGGATTGTTGCTTCTGCACGGCTTTCTTGCGCACGCGCGCTGCTTCGCGTTTATCGCGCCCTATCTTGCGCGGCAGTATCACGTGGTGGCCTTCGACCTGTCGGGGATGGGCGATTCTGGAATACGGACGTCCTATCCCGATGCGGTTCGTGCCGCCGAAGTCGAGGATGTGGCGCGCGCGACAGGCCTGTTCGATCACGCGGTGAAGCCGATTGTGATCGCCCACTCTTACGGCGGTCACGTCGCCCTGACGGCGATGCAGGATCGCCACGACCTGTTTGGCGGTTTGATCATCTGCGATCTTATGGTGCTGCGACCGGAGCGACTGCAGGCTCAATTCGACACCGGCAAACCCCTGCGCTCCGACAAGAGCCGCCCGAATCACGTGTATCCCGATTACGAAACGGCGAAAGGACGGTTCGTGCTATCACCGCCTCAGCCCGTGAGCATTCCTAGCCTGTTCGATTACATGGCCTACCATTCGCTGAAGCAGGTCGAGGGCGGCTGGACCTGGAAATTCGATACCAGCGTATTCAATAGCGACTTCGGCACCAGGGAGCGAATGCTCAGTCAAGGTAAAGTCATCGCCGCCACGCCGGGCCGAAAGGCCGTCGTCTATGGCCAAGACAGCGTGCTGTTCGACGATGACTCCGCGGACTATCTCCGCGAGTGCGGAGCGGTCGACGTACCGATGATTGCCATTCCCCACGCTCGCCACCATCTCATGCTGGACGAGCCTCTGGCATTCGTGACCGCGCTGCGCGCCGTACTGGCGCAGTGGAGTACCCAGGAGGCAAGCTGAGGTCCCTCGCGCGTGCGGCGATGCTCATCGACGCTACGCCTACGCTAGCCGTTCAACAAACCCGTACGACTCCGCCCCACGCTGGTTGAGTCGCTCGGACTGACCCTAGAAGGTCGTCTGCAGATCCAGCTCCATACACACTGCCCAAAGCAGTCAGCGACATCCGGTGCAGTAGCGGATTCCGAGTTCTGTCGTCGCCTGGAGCCCCTCTGGCGCCACGGCGCGGCCATGGCCCGACTCAGGCGCGCCTTACCTCGGCCTGCCGTAGGTCCGCGATGCTCGGGAAACCGTTGACGGCCATGAACAGGTCCGCCTCAGCGAGGATGCACTTGAGTACGTGGGCCGCCCCGTCCTCACCACCGAGGGCGAGGCCGTAGGTGTAGGGACGCCCGACCCCGACCGCGGCGGCGCCCATGGCCAGGGCCTTCACAACATCAGTTCCCGAGCGTACACCGGAGTCGAACAGTACGGGCATGTCCCCCGAGGCCTCAACGACGTCGGAGAGCAGGTCGATGGTGGCCACACCGCTATTCGCCTGTCGGCCGCCGTGGTTCGAGCAGTACACGGCATCAATGCCTGCATCGGCGGCGCGCCGGGCATCGTCGGGATGGCAGATTCCCTTGAGCACGATCGGCATACTGGTCGACTCGCGCAACCAGGGCATGTGTTCCCAGGTCAGCACTTCACCGAATACGCCGGCCCAGGTGAGGATCGCGGCGGAGAGGTTTTCTTCCGGCGGCACGTCCAGCAGCGACCGGAACACGGGATCGCAGAAATAGTTTTGCAGCACGTGGCCGCGCAGCTGCGGAAAATTCGCGGCTTTGAGGTCCCGCGGCCGCCAGCCGGTCACCCAGGTATCCAGCGTAACAACGAGAGCCTGGTAACCCGCCTTCTCGGCCCTCTGTATCAGGCTCTCCGCGAGCTCCCGGTTTTTCGGCGTGTACAGCTGAAAGTAAGCCGGTGTATCGCCGCAGTGCCGGATAACGTCCTCCAGCGAATCATTGGCGAGCGTAGATGCACAGAAGGGCACGCCGGTCATGGCCGAGGCTTTCGCCGCAGCGATATCGCCGTGGTGATCTTGACTGCAGATGCCGTTGACACCCACCGGCGCCATGAATAGCGGGTTCGTCAGACGGTTGCCGAAGAGTTCGATGCGATGATCGCGGCGCGTGGTATCCACCAGCATCCGCGGCACAACGCCCCAGTGGCTGAAGGCCGCCGCGTTACGATCCTGAGTGACTTCATCTCCGCAGCCGCCCTGCACATAGCTGAGCACGTCCGGAGACATGGCCGCCGACGCCCGTTCGACGAGGTCGGCGAAATTGACCGGGAACCGCGGCACCGTGCCCTGCAGTCCGCCGAGATAGATCTCCGTCTGGAAGTCGCCGTACTGCGGACCTTGCACCGCGCTATCGTCGCTCATGTTGGCTACCACTTATCTCTTTCGATAAACGTGGATCATGCTACAGCAGGTGTCGCCGCGCGAGTCCGCCGTCAAGAGCCTCCCGGAAACACCCTCAGGCCTGCCGCGCCGAAGGCGCTCACAGACGGACCGGCGGGTAATGGAAACGCTCGCGGAGGCGAGTCAAAGCGATGGCCGCTCTGCGGCCTGGTCTTAGTTTAGATTGCGGGCTGTGACGGGCTAAGCTGCAGGAAGAGTAATCCGCCAATTGGGGTGCTCGCTGCGGGCAGTCCTGCCCGATCGTCGCTCGCGTCTGCCGTCGAAAGGCTGGTTCCGCTCAGCTAAAGGGGCCAAGAACGGCGTCACACAGCCGGTTTCACGTAGGCCGCTCCCGCCTCTTCGATGGCGGTGTCGCCCCTGCGATCTCCTACGACCAGCGTATTACCATCCAGCGCTATCGCGCCCGCAAAATCGTCAATGCTACTGAGTGCGGGATTCGGGATGGTATGCAGCGGTTTTCCGCTTCGCGCGTCAAAGAGGTAGGCGTTCGCGATGCCCACGCTGCCGATAACGCCATGCCTTTTGACATGCCGACCGCACTACCAGAATTGGCGCCATGCGTTACCGTTCCGGGGGCCCCGAAGCTCAGTGCAAATTCGAAGTCTAATTTGCGGATACGGCAGGGCCCACTGCGAGTACTGTGAGCGCGAGGCCCCATACATCGCATGTTTGTCAGTTCGCTTGAACAAACCGCTCACGGCTCAGTCTTCATCTGCTGGGTCTTCCGGCGAAGGGCGCAGCAGGAGCCACAGCGTTGCTATGTCCAGCTTAGGTTGAGTGAAGACATACACGGCTCCGGTGTCGCTGGCGCCCTGATCATCTACCGAGTCCCCGACGACCAGGGCGTTATCTGAGATGGCGAGATCCGCGCCAAAAACGTTACTGAATGCGGAGACGGGCGCGGGCGTAGGGCTCTTGAGCGTCTGAAACAGCTGTCCGTCGAGGAGCGAAAAAAGGTATACCGTTCCGGAATCGACGATCAGGTCGATGTCTGACGGAGCAGCGACGGCCAGTATTTCATCGCTGAGCGCGACACTGGCGCCAAAGCCGGCAGCGGCTGAGGGCACGGGATTGAGGAGCGTGAGCTTGAACTCGAAGCTGGTCCGGTCAAAGAGGTATACAGCTCCGCTGTCAAGGTCACCCGTATTGTCCCGCGGCGCACCAACCACGAGATGGTTGTCTCCGATCGCTACCGCATCACCAAAGCTATCAGAAGTGTCAGCGGATGGGTTGTTGATGACCTGGAGTAGGTTGCCCGAGCGCGCTGAATACACGCTGACACTACCGGCGCCCGGTTCAGTAAAGGGCTCGCTTACGACTGCATCCCCCGGCGTGCCGATAAGCGCTGTATCTCCACGCATTGCAACAGCGCTCCCGAAGCGGTCGTTTTCGGCTGGAGAGGGGTTGGGCAAAGTTTCTTCGAGGGTGCCGGTATCAACGTTGAACACATGAGCCTGGCCGCTGCTGCCTGCTCCAGTGTCATCATTCGGCGCTCCAATGACCGCGAGATCGCCATCTATAGCAACTGCAGCACCGAAGCGGTTCCCGGCAGGGCTCGTCGAGTTACGGGCTGGATTGCGAAGCGTATGCAGCAGCTCGCCGCTGGCGGCACTGAAGAAATAGGCGATCCCCGCGGCATCCCCGTCACCATCGTCATCGGCCGCACCAACAACCACAGTCTTGTTGGAGATATCGACGGCACACCCGAAAGAGTCGAAACCGGCCGGTGTGGGATTGGTTAGCGTGTGTTCGAGTTCTCCCGTAGATGCTTTGAAGATGTAGACCGCCCCGGCGTTTGCGCTCCCGAGATCGTCTCTGCAGGATCCGACCACGAGCGTGTCGGCTTCGAGGGCTACCGCTCGCCCAAAGCTCTCCCCGGGTCCCGGAGTTGGATTCAGAACCGGCGTCGGAGCGCCAAAGCGGTCCAATGCCGATGCCGCGGCCGGCACGAAGCAGAGAAGAACAGCGAAAACGAACTTGCCTGGCAGCGCTGTGCCACCACGCCGAAAACCGCGCCGTCTCTCAGCAATCCTCACAGGGCCAGTGTGCATAACTCAGATTGCCGGTGGCCACGTCGTAGACATATTCTGGGTTCTCCGGCGATGAGCGCAACAGAGATGATGGCATTGTAATGTCCAGCTCGGGCCGAGAGAACACATACACCGCACCGGGCGTCGCTGGCCCCCGATCATCCGCTGAGTCCCCAACCACCGGTGTGGTTCCAGTGATCTTAAGCGCATCGCCTAAAGTGTTGCTATGTGCCGAGACCGGCGCGAACTTCGGACACTGGAGCGACTCAAGCAGCTCCCCGTCATTAATGACTGTATCGGCGGCACGCCGGGCATCGTCGGGATGGCAGATTCCCTTGAGCACGATCGGCATCCTGGTCGACTCGCGCAACCAGTGCATGTATTCCCGGGTCCGCTCTTCACCGAATACGCCCGGTCAGGTAAGGATCGCGGCAGAGAGTTTTCTTCCGGCGGCACGTCCAGCAGCGACCGGAACACGGGATCGCAGAAATCGTTTTCCAACACGTGGCCGCGAAGCTGCGGAAAACTGGCGGCCTTGAAGTCCCGCGGGCGCCACTACACAGCTTAAGCTTAGATAACGTGAGATGCCTGTTAGGCCGCCTTCACGTCTGACCACGATCTTGTTCGAAACGATAGTCGAACTCCTCGATTTCGTTCCTGTATCGATTCGCCACCAACGCGCGGCTGTGAAGATCATAGTAGGGCGCGTATTGCCCGGAAGTACGCCGATTGACGTGAGGTAGGTTTGCTGGGCTAAGCGGCAAATCGAGCTTTGCCAAAAGTCCCGGAAGCCGGTCGTGCATTCGTTCCAGCGGAACGACTTCATTGACCAGCCGTTTACCATGTTCATCATTCACAAAATTCTGTAGTGAATAGGTGCCGTACTTTCGCCAGCGATCCTCATCATGACCACCACCACCGGCTTCTCCCTCAGAGACCGTCTTTAGCCAGCGTTTAAACAGCGGATCTCCTGAGCCATTCCGCAGATTAGCGAGTCTTTCAGGCCACGGAACTTTTCTTTCGATGTCGGCGTGCTTGTTTTGCCGAATCATTTCATACAAAGACACCAGGCGCGCCCAGGGGTTCCTGATGAAGACAAATCGATAATAGTCATCGAAGTCTAGGTCGCGCTTTCGGAACGCAGTCCTGGCTTCGACCGGTCGCATGTGAGAATAGAAGTCGTGTACGTGACTGCGCTCCCGAAAAGTGCGAACCTGTTCTTCCTGAAAATCCTGCAATAAAAGCCGTATCGACTCCGAGCCCGTCTTGGGGTTTGAGAAGAATACAAATCTGTGTTTATGCGATATGACCACAATTCTTTGGACTCGGCGGGAACCTCTTGACGGCTCGAACCTGCGGCAGAGCTAGCCAAGCTCGGGTTGATTCAGCATCTCAAACACCTCTGGCCACAAACTGGTATCGATTTCTGGACAAAGTAGTGCCAAGCGTTTAGCGTCTTCTAAGAAAAAGCGTGCCATGTCTCGTCGCTGCTGCTTATCAGGTTTGTCTACAACATATTCAATCTTATTCACTTCATCTTTAATGCTTTCGGGCAGAAAGTCTTCATCAACCTCCAGAAAACGGTAGGTACGTTGGAGCTCGGCTTGGGGGTCCGCAACGCATTTTTCGTACTGCAGCACTAGTGTGGACTCGCGTCCAAATAGATGGAACACCCGCGCGATGGCATGCTCATACAAGCTGTGTAAAAAAGCCTCGGGAGTGACCGAATAGGTGGAGAAGAACTTCAGCCATGCCGGGGTGAGTCTGAAGGAACGCCCTCTGTTAAGAGTGACGTGGTTTAGATGAGAGATAGTCCGGCTTACTGGGTCTCGCACCAGAATTAGTATCTTAGTGTCTGGCACGACTTCGTGGAGGCGCTCGATCACGAGCGGCATTCCAAGGTAGTACGCGGACCATTCGCCGCAGATGCCCTTTTCTGGCGCGGCAAATGCGTTGCGGTACGTATCAATTTCGATCGCATTGGGCTTGCGCCAACTGAAGTGGTCAAAAAAATTCAGCTCCTTGGTGTCCTGCGGTGAGTCGATATCGAACAACCGGTGAGGATATACCTCAGGATGCTGCATGATCAGGGAATTCCACCAACTTGTACCGGCCTTAGGAGCACCCAGCCCAACATAGTCTGGCTTGCGCTGTTTGTATCCTGGCCGCAGTGATGGTATGGCATTGGAGGAAAATGGCGCGTCCATCCAGCAACCGGGCTTTTCTGCCAAGGGACGAGGCTGCGCTTGATGACGGCGGAACAGGCGCTTTAGGCGTGTAATAGGTGACATCGGCTTTGTGCGGGCCGCCTGGGGCGCAGATGGCGGCGGGTTCTTTTCATCAAGCTAACCGTTCAGAATTCGATCTCGGACTCTTCGCATAATTGATCGCTTAGGTTGGGCTTTCGCCAGCCCCTGCCAATCGTCTCCCCACTGCTGTGTACGTGCATGAAACGCAAACTCTACCGGGGGTTCGTTTTCATTTCCGATCAGTGACGAATTAAAAACACTGACTCTAGACGAATCGTTGTCCTTGATGAACGCCTCGATAACTGTACCTAAACCCATGGGCCCAGTGTGGCGCAAGACAGAAAACATGTCGTCTTCATCAGGCTCTGGATAGTCCCGAATATGCTCGAGCATTTTTATCCAGATAGGATGTTCCGGAACACTGGCCATCCATGCGTTGCCGGCAAAACTCCAGTTCTTCGTTTCTGCTTCCCTCGACCGGTAGGACCCCACATCGATGTCGACTAGAAGTGGTTCAACGCATTTTAACGCGACAAAATCGAGATCCGCGTACATGCCACCGAGTTTATGCAGCCAACAGTAGCGAACGGCATCGATCCGCTTTATGTTCAGATTTAAGCTGCTCCAAGTTGGCATGAACCAGGAGTAGTGTTCTTCGACGAACGGCTCAAGCTCTTCATCTGTCCAGAGCCGGTATTCCCAATTGGGATGATTCTTGATCCAACTCTCTTGCGAGCGCTCCGCAAGAAGGCTGTGACCACGGACGTTTAGATCACGCCAAGTCTGGTGGATGCGTTTGGGGATCCGCACAGAATAGGAGTTCATTGACAACTGGCGTCCTTTATCGAAACGCAAAGATCATGAGTATAACATCGGGCATTCGTGTCGCGGGATCATTTTCAGCCATCAAGCTTATCAATCACGGCGAGCGCAGGCACGAACTTGTTGAAACTCGACGTAAAAGATGAATCGTCACCATCACGATTATGAGTTGCTAAACGACTAACGTGCGCTTGAAGATCGATCGTAGGCAATACTGGGCCTCTATTGTGAATACACAGAGAGTCTCTTTAGCCAGTGGTGGATTGCTCTCCAAAGCAAAGTCAGCACGTACACAATCGCCGCAGACGTTCCGCTTCCTTCAAGGAGGTTTTAGCGAGGGCGCGTTCGTTAACAAATAGACGCAACAAACCCCTCTTTTTGCAACAGCGAGTCGCTGCCCGCCCCTCACACTATAGGCCTTCATCGATCAGGCACGGAGAACATCGACGACCGCTTCGGACGTGGCGTCTTGCAAGTCGCCACTCCAGTCTGGATCGCTTCGCGCGATGGCGATCGAGGGCGAAACCGCGATTAAGTTACCGGGTTGACAGGGCTTTGCTAGCCCCCCTTACGAACTCCATCAGCCCTAGCAGAGCTGCTCTGACAGCTCGTCGAAACACACTACCCCGTCCTAGTGGACCAAATGGTCCAGCACGGCAAGTCCCGCCGGACAATGTCCACCGGGAATTCGAGTCCTTCCTGAAGTGCGGTCGTCTCGAGCACGGCTTTCTCCGGGTGCACTGCGACCATTACCACTTCGAGCGGCTGGTGGCATTTTCCTGCAAGAAACGCGGGATTTGCTCCAGCTGTGGCGCCCGCCGCATGGCCGACGACTGCAAAAATGTAATAAGAGGAAGAGCTAACCAGGAGCCAGAGCCTAGACCGTCGCACTGCCCCCCCGATGAGGTATTTCTCGATGTCCCGCTTCGCCAGTGGGTCATCAGCTTCACCCAAAGCATTCGCTTCGCTGGAGGTAACCGTAGCCCTTGACGTCGACTACGATCACGGGGTTAAGGAAATTATCGTTCGCGACCTCGATATCCGGGCTCGCTCGCCGCTAAACATCGGCCCTCTTATTGCAACCCTGCAATGCGGCCCCGCTGCACGTCCGCCTGGGTGGTTGCGGCATTAGCTGGCGTTCTCTATTGCTCCGATTCCGGTGGAGATGTTTCGAGGGGTATCGCAGACGACAGGCAACGGAAGCAACGGACTTGTTCTTCAATGCGGCTGCCGCCGCCTGCGCCGAAATCCATGCAGGGTCGCCGTTTTTTTTGGTGTCGCCGGCGACGATACGCCATCCCGATTGCTGAGCCGTTGGCATCCCCAAAACCCTGCAGCACGGTCTGCACAGAGAACCGCTGTGCGGCCGTTCACAGTATGCCGGTCGGGTCACTGGAAGCTGTGAACCACGTCTCCCCGGCGCGCGAAAGAAGCGGTATCCGCCGCGCCGATATGAGTTACTCGTCAACGCTTAGGAAGGAGGCATTCATGCAGTTACCGCAGATTCTGGAGGACCGGGCGATTACCGAGGATATGCTTCGCGGTGCGCGAGAAATCGTGCGTCTCCAGCAGGAAAGCGGGCTGCACGAAAGACTCGATTCCACACCAGCTAGGGACACTTGCGTCCCCGCTGGGCAACATCGCAATCGCTATGCTGCCGGATCCCGCACGACCGGCCAACACAGCCGATCCAGAGACTGACTTCAAGAATCCTACGGTATGAGCAAGGACCGTGCCCAGACAGCACGCGGCGCGCACGAGTTTTCCGGCGCGCCCGGTGTAAACCCCCTCTTCCGGAGGCGCTGTCTGCCGTGCGCCCGGTGCCCTTGGAGGACTTCTCCAAGTGCCAGCACAGAATGCCGGTTGTGAGCCTCCGGTATGGAACGTACCCACTACGATTGGCTCGAAATAGCCGAGAACGCCAGCCCTGAAGTCATTCGCGGCGCCTTTAAGTACCTGGCGCAAAAAAACCATCCGGACAAGAATCGCCAGAATCGCGAACTCGCAGAGAGCAGGCTGCGCGAAATCACGGCCGCCTTCAAGGTACTCTCGAATCCAGAGGCGCGGGCAAAGTACGACCGCTGGCTGAAACGGCAGCGCTTTAGCAATCCGAACTTTGAGCGGCGCCGGTCACGCACGGCGAAGAAATACAAGGAAGCCCGCTCTTCGGGCGAGAAGCATAGCACCTCGACGAAACGGGTCGATACCTGGGTCTAACCGGGTCCGGCCCGACTAAGCGACTGCAACGGTTCGATTCCGGGCCCGCAGCGACCTCCGCCGGGCCGTGTCTACGTCGCCGTCGGATACGGCACTCTATCCTTGTTGCTGAGTTCTTCAACCCAAGGCTCAGGACCCTTCCCCACGATCCTGTCCAAAAACACTGTCCACTCGATAGCTCGCATTGCTACCGCCGCTTACGAGAAATGTGTCGATCCACAGCGTGCGCCCGTCCGAGCCGCCTCCGGAGGAGGTCGCCTCGATGACTTGCGTCTCCGTCACGCCGCGCTCGATGACGATCGTGAAGTCACCGTTTGCCAGATTGACCGTAGCCGAGATGAGGTGTGGTTCATCGACCGTGTAGCCCGTCAGGGGGGTGACGCCAACAAAGACTTCGCCGCCCTCGAAGCGAATCGGCGGGATCAGGTTTATATCGCTACCGTTTTCCAAAACGCCGACTTCAATGCGCACGACGGCACCGGCGGATACCTGTCCGGACCATTGCAGCAGAACGACCCGGTCGTTGGCGCTCAGGGGCTGCGCCTGGAAGCGTACCCGGGGGTTGCCGACCGTACCCGACGCGGGCCCCGCGATTCGTAGGCTACGGCTACCGGCAATGGGATCCACATCGACCACCCTGATATCCCCCTGCGCGGGTGTGATGTTCACGAGATCCAGCTGCGGGCTCGGCGGTTCCGACAACGGCGGCTGGTTCAGCGGATCACTTTCAAAATCGATCCGCATCAGGTCCGCGCAGGCGGTGAGTGCTACGACCGCACCCAGGATCGACAGTTTGCGCGAGAGGATCATCCCAATTCCCAGGTAGGTAAATCGCTCACTTAGCCTAGCGCATTTTTGGAGCTTCCCAAGGGACTCACCGTGGAGGGCTCTTTCCGGCGCACATTATGCAGTCTTGCCGTTGGCAACTCGTCAGGATGCCCCGTATGCGTGTTTCTCTGAACATGGGTACGCGGTTGATTTTTGCGCGGCCCGTGCCAGTCGCCGTACTTTTTTCCCGCCGATGACTCCGACGCATATCTAGCTGTCTTGCACCTATCAGCCTGACAGGCTGTGTCGGTAGCAGACCCTATCCGCGTTCCTACCATTCTGTAGGGAGTAACTTCTGGGGGTACCTATGGCGTCTACAAACCCAGTAGAGTGATCCAAGGGACAATGTGATTCCCCACCGCCTCCACCAAATCAAGAAAGAGTGCTCGAACGGGTTACCGGTTGCCCCATGTGTACGACGAAGATCGGCCACTGCTGGACAGCCTCATTCGACTTGCTCGGGCTGCCTTATCACTAAAATCTGATTGGCGGCCACCGCCCCGAGCTCTGTGTTCGCCCCCGTACTCCAGGTTACCGTCACATTCTCGGCGACGTCTTCGACACCTAACCCGAAGTAAAGCTGGTAGTGACCTTGGGACCGGGTCGCATTATTAGCCTGCCCAACCTGCTGGACATCCACGCGGTCCCCGGCGGATGAAACAGCGACGCGAGCGCCGATCGCCTCCCTGCTGCCTACCAGCCCCTCCGGTCGCACTATCAACCATTTTTGCTCAGGTGCGCCATTAGAGTAGAGCGTGGACACCCACTGCGACGCTGTGGCTGCCTTAGTTTTCCAGTTCACAAATAGGGAATACTGTCTGATCTTTTCCCACACGCGCTGTGCCAGTTTAGTGTCGGGAATATACGTGAGCAGCAGATCTCGTCTTCCGTCGTTATCCGCATCAAACCAGGAGCAGAAGACACGATAGACGCCGCTGGAATCACGCCGCTTGAGTAGTCCAGAGGCGCTGTACGTGCCGTCCGGCTGACGACTGTAGAGGCCTTGTGGAAAAGCGTATAAATCCAAGCTGCCGTCGTAGTCGACCCAGCTTGCGCAACCACTGGAACCGGGTAAGCCCAATTCCTTCGCGTATGCCGCTGAAAGCTTACCGCCCTGATTTTTTAGAAGGATGTTTCCATGCGTCGATACTGCGAGGGCGTCCAGATCGCCGTCGCGATCGAAGTCAGCGAGAGTGAACTGAATAACTCGTCATTTGCCGTCGTTGCGTTGGCTACCATCTGGCCCGCACTCCCGCCACGTGCAAAAAACGCGTCTCTACGACCGTCGCCACCAAAATAGGCCCAAACCACTCCGTGTCTGTCTCTACCTGGGAAGGCACGAAACTGTGGCCTTTTGGGAGAAATTTTCTCCGATCCAACGAAGACATAGCTCAGGGGCAAGTCCGAGGCCAGCTTGATCCTGGGTGCGAAGAGAAAGCGCAGCGCTGTGATCTCTATAGCGCCGTTGTCGTTAAGGCGAAGCTATGCCGGACTGAATTTCCCACAGAGACTGACCGCACCGCGATGCCGTCTGTCGTTTGAAGCTTGGAAAACGAGGGACGTTCACGGTTCCGGAGAATCGCGCGGAAACCTGTTCAGGTTGTTTCGCCACTAGCATGAACTTCAGTCCGGACCAGAAGATGTAAAGGCCGTCCTGATTCAGATCCGGATCCGGCGACGGAGGGCTGGTTCCCGGAAACTCTCTCTTCTGTTGGAGCTTCAGGTCTAAAAGCTGGTCTTCGGAAACAAGGTTTTTTGTTGATCAGGATGCGCTGCCGCGCACTGTGGTTGAGTGTGTACACGTCTAACCAACCGTCATCGTCAATAACCGCGACGCCTACATCAAAAACATCGATGGCCGAGGTGAGGGTCTTGCTGTGAAAAAATGATCCCTCTTCCAGGGACCCATGATTGCGGGTATCTACGATGCGCCAAATGACCGGAATCGAGACCGCGATCAGCAACGCCAGGAGGAACCTATACCAAACACCATTTCTCAACTTTGACAATCCCAAGGGCAGATTCGGCACTAGGCGACGTGCGAGACCGCCGACGCACCGTCAGGGTGCTCTATATTCACCCCGGCGAGGAACAACATGTGGGTTCTAAACCCGGATATCGTGGCACGAGCGTTCTGAGAGGCATGCAGGGTTAAGGCTTCGGACTGCTCCCTATGTCTTCCAAGCCTCAACCACTGACGTCATAAACCCGAATAACGCCTTTCCCGGTCAGCAGGTACAGTCTGCTGAAATCGGTATCGAAATATGCACCAAGGATGCGGCCCGGGCGCTCACCCAGTAACGGATTCAGGTAGCCCCACTCGACGGGCTCGGGGCCCCACGGTTTGTCTGCTGACAGGATCGCTGAGATTGGCGTGATCCAATAATAGTTGCTCATGTCGCGTAGGTGATTGAGCGTGCCGGGCTTTTCCGGCTCTCCGTTGGGCAGTCTTCCCGTTGGCAACTCGTCAGGATGCCCCGTGTGTGTGCCCTTCTGAACATGGGTACGAGGTTGATTCTTGCGCGGCCCGTACCAGTCGCCGTACTTTTGCCCACCGATGATTCCGACGCAGATATAGCTGTCGGTGGGCTCCCAGAAAAAGCAGCCCTCGTAGCGCGCAAGGCGGTTAAAGATCGGGTTGCTGGTGCGCTGCTTCACCTGCCACTTTTGCTCAGCCTCGACCCACTCCAGCGAACTGGAGCCATGCTGTCCAACCGTCTGCGTGTGTGGGTAGTACATATGCTCAACAACGCTAACCCTTTGATCTGGATCAGGCAGCTGCGGGTCGTAGCAGTGCAGCGAGGGCCCATTGGAATAGCGCGATATGATGTTTATCCAATGCTCGCCATGCATACAGAGTCGCCCACCAAGCCGTTCCACAAGGCCGGGCGGTGTCTTGACAATACTCCCCGCCGCAAACTGCCTGTTTCTGACGTCGTAGCATGGCTGTTGATCTGACCCGTCCGCTCGAACCGTGATGATGAAGCACTTGTTCGATTTTGTAGCGTCGTAAAAAACCGTGTTGCTCAGAATTAGCCATCCAGAGTATTCGTCGTAGAACACATCAGTAAGGTGCTGACCGTCAACTTCGCCCACCTTGAAGAACGGGACGACGTTCTGTGCCTTCGCATTCTCAGGATCCATCGCAAGCGCTGGGACCTCGAATGCGCCAACATTACGACCCTCGGTTCTGTTTCCAACGATCCACACTCGCCCACCCACGACACTGAACCCGCCCTTCGTAGACGCAATGCTTGAAACACCGTACCGCTTGTCGTCCAGCTGGAAGCCCCCCAAATAGGTAAACGTCGGCATCCGCGATTGCGCAGGCACGTAGGGGCCTTTGTATGCGTTGTTTTGCGCAAGACCGCGGGGCCCAAGGTCAGGTGTATCCTCGAGATCAAGTGCAGGATCCGGGTCCGTCGGTGGATCGGGCTCAGGCTCTGGGACCGGCGCTTGGTCTGGTGCGGGCGGCAGATATAGTTTAATAAGCTTGGCTCTTCGCGACGCATTCGTCGTGATTGACTCCTGAGCCACCACATTGAAGGCGTCTACGCCTAGTATGATCAGCATCAGGAGGGCGGCTAATCGTGCAAGTCGGTTCATGCCTTAGTCCATAGTCGCATTTAGTTCATGCCTCGCTACCGCCTTCGATTAGATAGCTCCGGAAGCGTGATCTCGCAGAGCGAGCTCATTCGGGTGAAGCCGTGGTGGCCCGGCATCAGGCACGTGTTGGTTACAGCTACAGTGTAGACGTCTCGGTGTGCACAGACATTCCAGCAACATATGAAATTCCGGGGTGGTCATTACATAAGCGGGCCGAAATGTGATCGACCACCGCGTTGATGCGTCGCTTCCCGCAGCCTGTTCATCGACTCACGGCGTAGATAGCCGAACTATCAACGACGCAGGCAAACGAGCTACGCACTGTGGCCGCCGATCATCTCCAAACAGCCTCTCCTGCAGAGACGTTCGGCCCAGAACAAGCCAGGCCGTATACATCTATGCATGTGACTTACTGGTTGACCTTGCAAGGCCTCTTCTAGACAACATTCACCGCTAACCGTAACCACAGTCTGCGAAACGCCGCGCTTATTCGGCCAACTCGGCCTTCAGACATGCCCGCGGAGTGTCGTTGTGTCAGCTACTCGGGATCCGACACGCGATGGAGCCCGCGGTGTGGCAATTTTTTCGACGTATGAAGTGTCAGAGTGAAATGTAGCTACGCAGCAAGAGGCTCTTGGTCCGCTTTGGGAACGCCATAGTCGAGTACCACATTCCACGCATAGCGCCGCAGTGGCGGAATGGTTGTGAAAATGCTCTTATCCAACTTCGCGCAGGCTCGCTCGAGCCCGTCCGCGAAGGAGAAGCGACGAAGCGGCATTGTCGCAAGCGTTGCGAGGTTCAAAAACTCAGCATCAAACTCGGTGAAATAGCCTGCCATCGTCTGGAGATCAGACATCAGTAGCGGATGCTCATCTGGGGTGCGAAGAGACGGCGTCAAGTTCCGAAAGGCGTTGATCGCCAGATTGTGCCCTAAAGGCTCTAAAAACACCGCGCGACCACTGGGCTTCAGTACGCGTGCTATCTCGGAGATCGACTTGGTTATATCGAGGTGGTGGATGATGCCGAAGCCACAGACAAGATCGAAGGAGTTGTCTTCAAAATCGAGCACTTCCGCGTTCATTACCTGGAAATCGACGTTGTTGACCCCCTTGTTTTCGGCCTGAATCTTTGCCCGCTCAATCGCCACATCTGAGATATCGATACCGCTGATTGACTTTGCACCGTGCCGATGAAGGATAAATGAGGTTTCGCCCTGCGCGCAGCCGTAGTCAAGCACCACACTGTCTTTGCTGTAGCGCTCGATACGATTGTAGGTCGCGTTTAAAGCTCGCAACGTGATGGCGGATGTCATCCCACGGAGCTGCTTGCTCCTGACCGGACTGTCGGTGAAACGGTCGTTGTGAAACTCGCGTTCTCTCTCAATTCGAGAAGACATCAATGTTCCTCCTGCTGATATGGGGCGCGGGCTTTCGATGCGCACACCGCATGGCGTCGTCAATCAGCGGGGGCTCCGGGCTGATCAACAACGGGTATTTGTTCCAAATCGTCTGCGCCGTCGAGCTTTGCGCACCTTGCTATCAATTGTGCGGCCTGTCGATCCTGGCAACGGAAACCGTGAAACGGCACGCAGATTCCCTGCCTTAGTCCTGGGCAAAAGCCAGGGGCGATGCCCCCGCGGATGGCCGACGCATCTGCTCTCCGCTCTGACTCCTGACAACGATCACAGCGTAGGCACACGCGGCAAAAAGAACCAGCCAGTAAAGAACCTCCGCCCGCATTCGATCAAGAAAGCTCATGCACACCATGAACGAGAGCAGCGAGGCCTGGAGCACGCAGCCAATGTAGTAGTGCTCGGGGGTTCCCAGGCTGACGGCCGTTTTCTTTACGGCCTTGAGCTGTTTCCACGAAGCCCAGAGCATCATGCAGAAGAAGAACAGTCCCGGATAGCCAACTTCCGTCAGGACTTCAAACCAGGTTGAGTGAACCGACCTGGCACGCCCTCCGCCTGCGATGCCCCGTGGCATGTATTCAAGCCCCTCAAAGAAAAACCCCCGGTAACCCTTGCCCAGGGGGTAGTCAAAGGACATGTCATAGGCCGCACGCCAAAAATAGAGTCGGGTGGCGCCGGTCTCCTGCTCCTCGGTCGGCGCTGTTGAATCAAAAATGGATTGAAAGCGCTCGATAGCGGATTTGTCGAGGACGGCGATCAGGGAAAGAAGTCCCGCGAAACCGATCCCAATCGCCTTGGCTCGCACCCCGGGCTCTGGAAATGGCGTTCGCAGTAGGAAAAAAACGTAGGCACCGGCACCGACGGCCACCCCGAGAAATGCTCCGCGGCTGTTCATGAGGACCAGGCCGTTCACGAGGAGCGCTCCAAGTACTACCGAGGCTGCTCGCTGCATGTGATGCTTCGCAGTCCAAAACATGTGCAAGGCAAGCACAGAAGCCGGCGCCGTCGCGGCTGCAATTCCATTAACCTCGGGTGCGTCAACCGTGCCAATCAGATCAAACCGTCCCCCTGACGTGCGGCCAATCTCCAACGCGTAGTAACCAATGTATGCTGCCGTTGCCACATAGCCCCAAAGGTATGCATTCAGGGCCTTTTCGCTCGTGCACAGCACATAGGCTGCGCTCATAACAACGATCGTCTTCACGTAGTCATCAAGACTAAAGACGTGCAGATCCGTGTTTGAGGCCCAGAAATAGGTCAAAGCATAAAATGCGAGGAGCGCATACATCCACAGAAATGCCGGCGCTTTAAGAAGTTGGTTTGGCTGCTTCCCGCGCTTCGTCAGGGCAAGCAGGACGAGGGTGGCTGAACAGACAAATGAGTAGCTAAAGCCCGGGACCATGAGGTACCACCAACGACTATCGTGGTACATGAAATAGATGATCTGATAGCCCAAAAACGCGACGTAGGGATGCGCTGAGACAGCGATGCCCAAGGTAGCAACTTGCGACAGCAAAAAAATAAGTACGCTGATCATGCGATGACCAAGAAGACAAATTGACACTGTGCGCACTGGACGTCGCTCTGGCCGCCAGGAGCGCCGTGCCGACGGAGCGCTGGAGCAGCGTCACTGCCTTTAAGGGCGGGCAATGAGAGCTTAGGGATCACGATCGCCCGGGCCAGCCGCAAAGTGCCATCGAACGCCGAGACAGGCTGCGCCCCGACCAAAGCCCGCGCTCTGTTCGCACGACTCGATGTAGATCGTCGCCGCAACGCCGATATTTCACAACAGTTCTTCCCTCGTCCCGCGGTTCACCAGCATGGGTGGTGAAGGTGGGCTTTGTATTTAAGCAAGTTTACGTGAGCATCGATGATTCGGAGCGCCTCCGACCCAACCGATCCGAGGTGCCGACACTGCCAGCTACCGTCATTCCCCTGGTGCACTGGGAGGGTGGCGCTGCCGGACGTTCGGGGTACCGCGCATGGTAGCTGTTCGCAGGCATCAGGAAAATTGCCCTTGCGGTCGACAACCGTCGCCTGGGCCTACGCCGTCGTTGCTCTTTATTGCCATCAGTTCGATACTTTACCGGGTCGGAGCTACCTGAGACCGCATGCGCGACTTACTGGCGAGACCAGGACTGCTACCTGGTCGAGCCTGGAGATAGCTATGAAGCGGAAAGTCCGGCAGCCGATAAGCGCCATGGTCGCGCCCTTTGGATACCTGTTGCTACCGGAAGAGGACGTGGCGCAACCGCGTGCGTCGGCGCTGCGCGAGCGGCTGTTTCGACAGATTGCGGCCAAAGGTCTCCGCCCAAAGCACATCATCGATGTTGCCGCGCATCGAGGAGCCTGGAGTCGTGACGTGGCGGGTGTGTTCCCCAAAGCCGCGGTTACGCTGATTGAGCCGCAGGAGGAGAGGGCGGAGCATCTCACCCGATTTTGCGCGGATCATGCCGACGCCACCTGGATTCAAGCTGGCGCAGGGGAAGCGAAGACCGAGCTGCCTCTGACCCTGGCCGGTAGGTTGGACGGGCGTACCTTAACGATTAGCGAGGACGAGGCGCAGGCGCAGGCGCAGGGGCTGTAACAGCGGACTGTTAGCGTTGTCACGCTCGACGACGTCGTCGCGCAATCAGAGTATCCAGAGCCGGAGATCGTCAAGATCGACGCAGAGGGGATGGACCTGCAGGTAATGCGAGGGGCGCAGTCCCTTTTGGGCAGAACTGAGCTGTTCTTTCTTGAGCTCCCTCTCTTCGATCAACCCGGGCAATCCTGGCACTCGGTCATTGCGTTTATGCAGGAGCAAGGCTACGAGCCCTACGATATTACTTATCTCAATGGGCGCGCGAGTGACGACGCGCTGGGGTTGATTGAAATGGCATTTACGAAGAAGGCGGGATTGCTGCGCGATCATCATGGCTGGTGAGCCACAGCACGGGCACATCCAAATAGCGTCTTAGTGCCCTCCCAGGTAGGACCTAGCGACTTTGTAGCCGCAGCGGTCCTCTTCTAGGACCGCGACAAGGTGCAGCGCCGAGCTCGCGCGCTATGCTCTCCGGGAGCGGGTGGCCGAGCGTGGCGAGGGCGCCCAAACGCAGCACCCATCGCCCGCGCAGGGCTGTCCGCCGCCAGGACGTCCTTAGCCATGCGCTTCCATTCGCGGAACGCAATACGAAACGGATTGTTGCTGCGGATGGGGTCGGTCAACCCGTAGCACATGTCAGTGCCGGTCTTTTCTCCAGCGTAGGTGCCGAAAAGGTGATCAAAGACCATGAACACGCTTCCGAAATTCTTATCCACGTGCTCTTGACGCGAACTGTGGTGCACGCGGTGATTGGACGGCGTGTTGAGGATCCATTCCAGGGGGCCAAGACGGCCGACGTACTCGGTGTGAAGAAAGAACTGATAGCGCAATCCACCGACCAGCCACAGGGCGATCATGAACGGCGGAAAGCCTACGAACGCCACTGTGGTGAAGAACAGCCAGCCACCGGAGACCAGTCCAGTCCAACCGAGTCGGAAAGCGGCGGGCAAAACGAGTTCGTTGGGTGAATGGTGTACCGCATGCGTCGCCCATAGCCAGCGCACGGTATGACTCAGTCGATGCTCCCAGTAGTACACAAGCTCCACGAGGAAAAAACAAGCCAGCCAGACTCGCCAGTCGCTGTCGTCCCATTGTATGGGCGCGAGTTCGTAAGCAGCCCGCCAGACCAGAACAACGACAGAAGCGGTTACCGCTGAAGCTAAAATTTGCCCTGCGTAGATTGCAAGAGTCGCGCCCAGGGCGCCGAAGTCATAACTGCGCCTGGAACTCCGGCGCCAGAGCATCTCTCCGAGCACAATTGCAATTGCGAGTATCAAGAAAGCCCCGGCATTCTGCTGAAACTCAAACATCGTGATCCCCTGAAGTTCTTCAGCACGCGCCTACGGTAGACCGACATGCCTTCGAGGGTGGTGGAGCGTTGTCTGAACCGCACGATTCGGCGCCTGATCGGTACGGCGCAATACGCGACCAGTCCCAACGCAGGCCGCCGGTTGCACCATCCACACGCCTCCACGCACCGTTCGCGCAGTGAGCAGCGATGAATACGGCTCACCGCTCGCGCCTTGTGTTTGACTCTTCCCCACTGTGAGCACGGCAGGGGCCGTTTCGGGGAATTGGTATGTACTTTCTGGCGCGAACGCTGTTTTTCATCGGTATGGTTTCGCTCATCGCCGGCTGCTCCAGCGACGGAGACAGTTCGTCCGATCCCGTCGACGACGATGGTTCAGCAAACGAGGAAATGATTTCGACAGCGGCCTGTGATGCGCCGGTCGAACGCATGCTCGCGAGCAGCGGCATCGAATTCGTAAGGACGCCCGATTCCTGTTTCGAGAATCTCGTCGAATTTCCCTATGAAAGTCAGTATGTGGAAATCGACGGGCTGCGCCAGGCCTACGTCGAGGATGGTCCGGGCGATGGCGAGGTGGTGTTGCTCCTTCACGGCCAGCCGAGCTGGTCGTATCTGTATAGGAAGATGATCCCTGTTCTCGCAGACGGCGGCTACCGCGTCATCGCTATGGATCACCTGGGAACCGGTCGCTCCGACAAACCTATCAACATCGACGACTACACCTACGCGGTTCACAGCGATCGGCTGGAGCGCTTCATCGATGCGCTGGCGCTCTCAGACATCAATCTCTTTGTGCAGGACTGGGGGAGCCTGATCGGGCTCAAGGTTGCGGGAGAAAATCCCGACTGGTTTGCCAGCATTGCAGTGGGTGACGGCGCGCTGCCGTCGCTACCGGAAGGAGTAGAGGTGTTCCCCACGGTCGAGAACCCCAACGAAGTCATCTCTATCCCGTCTCCCTTCGAAGGTATTCCCGATCAACAGGAACCGTTCTACGACGGCTGCGACCTGCTCTTCGATCCTCCAGAGGGGAGCGGCTTCGGCTCGTGGATGGAGTACGCGATGAAAGCCGAATCGTTCCACGCTTCCGAGGTCCTTGAGGCGAACACCTGGTTTCCTCTGTCGGACGCCGAAGAAGCCGCCTATGACGCACCGTTTCCCACGCGCGAGTACATGGCGGGAATCCGGAAATTCCCTTCGATTGTTAACGAACTGGGAGGACAAACAGAAGATGCCATCGCGGGTCTCGCGCAGTTCGAGAAACCGTTCATAACCATCTGGGCGTCGAACGATGCCGGCAATCTGGGATCCTGTGAAGCTCAGCAATACTTCATCGATCTCGTGCCCGGCGCTGCGGGCCGGGAGCACACCCGTCTCCCCGAGGCGAGCCACTTCCTGCAGGACGACCAAGGCGAGGAGATCGCCCGTCGGCTCGTTGACTTCATGGAAAACCCCGCGCCGACTCCAACTTCCGACCCCGATTCCGAACCCGGGGGCGAGCCGGTGCTCGTCTTCGAAATCTTCCAGACCGTGTCCGAGGAGGAAACCATTGTCTGGGTGAACTCCACGATGACCCAGGAAGAGTTCGACGCACTGGAGTTACCCGACGGATGGAGGAAGAACCCCACCCGAGAATCGTCGACCGCAGGGGGCGAGTTCAGCCGATCACCGAGCGCCGAGGAGGACGGCCCACTGACGCAGGCTGAATGGTTCGGCTTTAGCTGGCGACACAACGCTACGGTGTTGGAGTCCGGCTTCTCCCTGGACGATGAACGCTTGCTGAACGCCGGCTACGTTGCGAAGTATCACACCGTGACTTATGACGCTGGGACACCCATTTATGTGCTCCTATCCCCCGAAGGCGAGCAGTACATCCGGGTGACGCGGGACCCGGCGCGCAGCAGTGACGAACCCAGTATTCCATCGGATTGGCGGCTGGTGGAGCAGGTACTGACTGCGCCCCTGACCGTCTCGCTGCCAAACCCCACGCTGAACATTCGCACCGACAATCAGGATTCCTTCCAGGGACCCGTGAACGTGCTTCCGGCCGCTGTTTTCGAAGAGGCCTCGGGCGCTATACCCCCGGGGCCGCTGACGCTCAGCTCCGAACTGTGCGAGGACCCGGCAAACATGGACACGCTGCTGGAATCTCCGATGTTCTCCGCGATTCTCTCCGCGGGCGACCTCAACCAGGAGCAGGTCCAGCGAATGATCGACGAAGCTACCGTTGGGCCCTTCTACATGTTCAATCTCATTCGCTTCCGAGAGCTGGCGAAGTACGCAGACGGGCGCGACAGCGATCTCTCGGGGCGAGAGGCCAACGCACTCTACAATCCGGTCGAGTACCTGTCGGCGATCGGCGCGCGCCCCGTATTCCTGAGTTCTGTCGACCAGCAGATCGATGGCGATGAACCCTTTTGGGAAGAGATTGCAATCGTTGAATACCCCTGCCCCGTGGCGTTTTTCGCCATGCTGGCGAACCCGGGGTTTCAGGAACGTCTCGTGCACAAGGATGCGGGTGTGGAAACCACCTGGGTGATGGTGACGCGCCTCGAACCTTCTCCGCTGCCAGCGGGCTTCGAAGTCCTGGACAGCCCCTATCCACCGACGGCTGACGATCCCGCCTTCGAGCTGATTCACGTTAAGGACTTCCACGACGTCGCGCAGTACGAATCGGACGCGGACGAGCCGGCACGCACCGGCGAGGAGGCCTGGGATCTGTATACCGAGGCGGGCGGCCCGGCCAGTGAAGAGATCGGTTCACTGCCAACCGCGAGATTCAAGATCGAGGGTGTTCTCTCTGGTGACCAGCGAAGCTGGGATGAAGTCGACATCAACTATATGCCCAGTCAGGAGGGGTTCCAGGCCCTTCTCGATGACGAGACGCGCCAGGAAGCTCGCTACCACCGTCACGCCGCCCTTGCGGGAAACTACTCGCTGATTACTTTCCCGGAGCTGAACGAGATACCCGGCGCCCCGGCTGTGACTAGCGGCGACGGGACAGCTAGCGCTGAGCCGCTTCCGGTAACTGACCTGGGGGTCGGCAAGGCGTGTCTGTCGGACACGGACTGCGTTGGCATTGGCAGCTGCCTGACCGATGGGATCAGTGCGGGCTTTTGCACCCGCCAGTGCGGCTCGGGTGAATGCGCTAGCCCTTATCTGTGTTGCCACTCCTGCTCTGCGTCCGTGGCCGAACAGCTTCCTTTCAATGAGTCGGCCTGCTTGCCGGGAGATTTCTCGGCACAGCTCACGGACGCACCGGCCTCATGCACCTGCGAATGAACGAACCCGGCGTTTCGGAGAATCAGCCATGCTCACTAACAGTGCGACGCTAGAAACTCGGCGCCTTGCATCCCCGAGTCTACGCCAGGAAGCGAGCTACCCCCGCTTCGTCTCCTTCGTTGCGGTGGGACTCGGTTGCTTTGATATCGTGCGCGGGGTTGTGCACACGGTGTTGGCGGGAAGCCTTGCGGTCGATGTATCGGGGATAGACGTGAGTGGTCCGAGCGGCCGCGACCTGATTGTGCTCATGACCGCCTTCGGTCACGCCAACTTCATCACGGCGGCGGCGCTCATCCAGGCAGGGCTCACCAGCCGGATGGCGTCGTTGATCCTGCTGTCCGTAATTCCCCTGGCCTTGCTGATTGCGGGAGTCTCGCTGCACTACTGGGGAGCGGATCTGCAGGGCGTCGGCGTCTTTCCGGGCATGAACAACATGCGGATGTATATGTTGATCTGCACCGCAACCGTTGCGACAGCACTCTTGCTCCGATGGCGGCGAAGACCCCTAAATCGAGGCGCTTAAGCGCGTTGAGCCGCGTCGCCATCAGCAGCCCGCCGTTCACACACTCGCTCGGGGCCTGAATACAGCGGCAGTCGTATTGCTATCATGCAGCCGCTCTCAGGCATCTGCGCGCAGCCCCGACCCCAGTCGTTACCGTGACCTTCTCTCTTGCAAACCTGAAGTTCCGCACAGGCCTTGCCGCGCCGGTGTTTCTCATCCTGTGGCCAACCTTCAACATACTGCTACTTGCGGTCGTGCGCTCTGAGTTTGGGGTCTTTGATCTCGGCTCCATGATGTCCGTTGCCGTTCGGCTGTACCTGTCCTTCTTCGTTGCTTTTGCGGTCAAGAGGCTGATTGAGAACAAGCTGCAAGCCGTGTTCCCGAGAACGGATTTTGGCCGTCAGCTCGCGCTTCATCTTCTGGCTTTCGCTGTCGGCGGTCTAGTCGTGGTCCTTATACTGCCCAAACCGACGATCCCGAATCTCCCCCAGATCCGGATGATCCCGGTCTTGTTTCTGTTCTTCCAACTGCTGGTCTTTGTCGCGGCGATCACCATGTTTGCGCAGCGGGAGCGTAACCAGGCTATGGCCCTGACCCTGAAACAGGCCGAGATCAATCTTCTGCGCTCGCAGATCAACCCGCATTTTCTGTTCAATACGCTGAACCTGCTGGCGTCAGAAATAGCGCGAAGTCCCGAGACGGCCCAGGAAATCGTGTACGACCTTGCGGATCTGCTGCGCGACAGCATGAAGGCTGGCGAGCGCGCTCAGCTCAGCGTCGGGGAGGAGATCGGGCTCGCGACACAATACCTGCATCTCCAGGAAAAACGTTTCCCTGAGCGTTTCTCCTTCGCCGTTCGCGTGGACCCGGCGATCTCCCAGCAGCTGATTCCCGCGCTGCTGCTCCAGCCCGGCATCGAAAACGCAATCAAGCATGGCGTCGCCCAGTCTCGGGACCATGTCCACCTGGACATCGTTGCCGAACAGAAGGGCGCGGAGATCGAACTAACGGTATCGAACACGGGCGGCGCGATGGATACGACTGCGCCGGAACCGGGAGACGGATTTCGAATCCTGAGCGAAACGCTTGAGCTCTACTATCCGGGGCGCCATACCATGGACTTTGAGCGATCAGAACATGGCGCAGTACTCAGCATTCGCATCCCCGTTGGCGGCGATTCGCAGTTTAGTCATGGCTGATCATGCCCGACGGGTAGTTATTGTTGACGACGAGCCCGCGGCGCGCTCTGCGCTCAAGAGCGTGATTGATTCGTTCGGCGAACTTGAGCTGGTAGGCGAAATTGAAGATGGCGTAGCCGCCGTCGATGCAATCCGATCACTGAAGCCTGACATTGTCTTTCTGGATATCGATATGCCGGGGGTCGACGGTTTCGGAGTGGCCGCGGCGACAAGACAGCTGCCCTATCACCTGGTCTTCGTAACGGCTCACCACGGCTACGCCCTGGAAGCGTTCGACACGCAGGCGATCGACTTCCTGCTGAAGCCCGCGCGCCCAAGCCTCATTCGCAAATGCATTGACAAGATTCTCAGGCAAGAGGAGATGGCGCTGGAGCGACTCATGCCCCAGCGGGCATCGCGAGGGCAACTGGTGCTGGTCGATAGCGGCATGAGCAGGGTTGTGGCCTGTGAGCACATCCTGCTCATCGGGGCGATCGATCGCTACCGTCGACTCCTGCTCACCGCGGCCGGTGCGGGAGTCCACGGGCAGAACACGCTGTTTTCCGATACGACTCTGGATGATTTCATTGAACAGCTGAGCGATAGCGGTTTCCTGCGCGTGCATCGCAGCTACATCATCAACACCCGGCATATCGTCGCCATGCGATCGGAAAACCGGCGTCAGTTCGTAACGCTTGCGGGCTGTGAAGATGCGATTCCCGTAGCGCGCCCCCAGGTGCAAAGCGTCAGGCAGGCTCTTGGGCAATAGCGGCGCCGTACCTCTACTGAGTTGGAGACAATCGCCCCTGGCGCACTCTTCTTGCGCGAGAGCTCGCGGGCGCCTACTTTTTATGTCAGGTGAGGGGCTGAATACATTGACGCCGGGGCTGCGAGAGAATCAGGCAGCGCGCACACCTTGAGTCGAAGCGACGTATACCCGGGAAGCGGCAACCGTGGAGGATGGATGAATGCAAACTCCCATGACGATTCCTGATCACGCGGGTGACCCGCCACAACTCGCTACGATCTGCGCTCGCATGCGCTGGATTGCGTTCCTTGGTGCGACGCTTGTAATCGCAGCCTGCGAGAACGAAGACGCGAGCAGCCCCCAGGCCTGCGAGCCGACCAACATCGCGCTTACCGCCGCCAAGGACAACGATCAGGTCAACGCCGTCACCGGGCGTATCGATGACGCCATGGACGACCTCATGACGAGCGTTGGCGCCGGGTCCTGCAGCGTCGTCATGGTCGCCGGCAATACGATCAAGACCATCAACGGCTACGGTGATCCTCGGCCGTCGGGCGCCAGCAACTCGATTCCGTCAACCTGGCCGGCTTCGACCCCCTACTACGTAGGCTCCATCGCCAAGACCGTCACGGCGCTGGCGATGCTGCGCATGATAGAGGAGAGTGATGACATCTCCCTCGACGACACCCTCGGCGATCACCTGAGCGGCTACGGAATTCCTTCAGACTGGACGGCACTGACTCTGCGCCAGGTGCTGTCCCACACCAGTGGTATCGCACGCAATCCGGATAGCATCGATAGCGAGGCAACGCTCCAGGCGCTTTTCCCAAGCGCAGGCGCCCACCCCGGCATCCATCCGCGCTACGCGTACTTCAGTTACAACAACTTTATGGACACAGAGCCAGGATTCGCTCAGCAGTTCAGTGCGGGCTACTCAAACATCGGATACTCGCTGCTCGGGCTCATCATTGACGATCGCATAGCGGCCGGGCAGGCCGCCGATGCCTCGGGCTACGAGACCTACGTGTTCAACAATATCGCCCTCGATGGAGGTGGACTGAGCGAACCCACCATGGTCTCCATGTGCCTGGGCACGAGCTGGCGCGCGCCGAACATCGACAACCTCGCGGCCCCCCGGGCGGCGAATGGCAGCGACAGGCCGGTGTTTCAGGGTAACGGCTGGGAAGGCCCGTCCGGCGGCTGGACCATGACCGTCGGTGACCTCGGGCGCCTGATGATCGCCATCGAGCACGATGAGCGCGTCTCGGCAACCATGCGCAGTGAGATGCTGCAGGGTCTTGGGCGCGACTCGGGTACCCAGATGAGCGGCGAAACGGGTGATGATTTTTCCGAGTACGGGCTGGGTGTGGCAGTAGAACCTGGCGGCGCCGAACCCTATTTCGCCAAGGGCGGCGACATCACCGGCTATACCTCAAACTTCAAGTACTACACATCGGCCAATGTTGGCGCAGGCATACTCTGCAGTCGGGACAGCGTTCCGCATGAAGACATTATCGACGCTATCGAAGAGATTCTTGAGCCCTGTCTGGGTGGCGGGCTCAATACCCCATCGTTCTGCTCGGCGACCGGTGGATTGAGCGGGGGCTAGGTTTACGCAGTAGGACAATCCAGTCCTCTGTAGGCGTGCAATGCAGCCACTCGGAAACTGTGCTCACTTATTGAAAGCAGCAATCCCTCGGCAACGTCTCCACAGCCACCGTTGCGTTGTACGCAGGGTGAGCGTGCTACAGTGACCCGGTTCGATCTGCAGAACCGCAGGCAAGGCAACTCGACATGCCGGCTCGCCCGGCGCGGCTGCCCGGTCAGGGAGGATTGTGCCGATGGCGACATCAAAGCTGTCAAAGTGGTTCCGGTACGCGCTGCGAGGTGTATTGGCGATCGCCGTTTTCTGGCTGGTGATCGGCCTGATCAACGATACCTACACCTACTGGGATGACGACGTACTCGCGGCCGCCGCGGTTGTAGATACGGATCCCTACGACACACCTGTAAAGGAGATCAGGTACCTGGACCAGGGCTGGAGCCCGGCGCAAAGCCTGTGGTTCTACAACGCTACCCAGGGATCGAACCTGATCCCCTACGATTTCTTCCTCCACCTGGAGCAGCCTGAGTCGCAGACACTCTTTCGCGATTCCGAAAACATCAACCGCTACCGCTACCTGCCGCAACAACCGAGTTTCAGTAACCCGGACGGCCTCCCCGTCGGCATGGCCCTGGACAAGTACCAGGGCAAGCGCTTCATGGGATTCACCTGCGCGGCCTGCCATACCAGTCAGTTGAACTATGGCGGTGTGGGCATCCGCATCGATGGCGGCCCGACGGCCGCGGATATGGAGAGCTTCCTGCTCGATCTGGCGCGCAGCCTGGAGCAGACCCGCGACGACAACACCAAACGCCGGCGATTTATGGACGCCCTCCTCAACGACAGCGACTATCGCTCGGAGGCGGAGATTCAGGAAGATCTCGATAAGTACGCGGCCGTGATCCGCGCCTACACCGAGGTCAATGAACCGCGCCATTGCCTGGATCAAGATCACACCCGCATCGCCGGCTGTGCCGACGTGCAAACGGTTCACTACGGCTACGCCCGCCTCGACGCCTTCGGGCGCATTTACAACCGCGTGCTGGAACATGTAATGAACGCGGAGCAGCTGCGCCCGATTCTCAAGCGCCGACTTCCTGCCGAAGCCTGGAACGCGTCGGGCGATGCCATCGAAGCGGTATTGGAGGACGATGACAAAACTCACCTCGTGCAGCGCGTGGTCGTGGAACTCGAACCCTATCTGACGGGCCTGCCTCCCGCCCAGGCCCGCGCCGTCATCGACGATCTACGCGACGCGATTTACAACCCGGCCAATGCCCCCGCCAGCTATCCGTTCCTGTGGGACATCTCACAGCATGATTTCGTGCAATGGACCGGCCTCGTCAGCAATGCGGGGCTGGGTCCCCTGGGGCGCAACGTGGGGCAGGTAATTGGCGTTTTCGGAACGCTGGACTGGCACAGCGAATCGCGCTGGCGGATATGGTCGCTATTGGGCGGTCAGGGTCGCGGAGACTCGCACATCAACTTTCAGTCATCCATCGACAAGCGCAATCTGCGGCGCGTGGAATCGCAGCTCAAGAAACTCTGGTCGCCGCGATGGCAGGATGCGCCGCTACCCCCAGCGGACACGGAGCTGGCGGCCACCGGCGCTGTGTACTTTGATCGCTACTGTGTGAGCTGCCATCACAATATCGATCGCAGCGATCGCGATCGTCGTGTCATCGCGTCCATGAGTCATATCGACAAGGTCGGTACTGACCCCGTTCTGGCGACCAACGCGACGAGTTTCACGGGCTACAGCGGAATGCTGCGCCACTACTACGCGGATACCTCCGAGGGCGACCTTGTGCTGCAGGACCGGGCGCCCGTGGCGGCGCTCGTCAGCTTCTCTACGATCAACGTTGTCGCCACACCGGATCTGGATAAGACAGTCGTCCGGCGCACGGCGGAGTGGCTCTACGACACACTCAAATCACTGCTCGACAATTCGGTGAAAGCGAGCCTGCGCCGCGGGGACTACACCCCGGCGACCAGCACTGACCCCTTCGCACCGCTGAATGCCTACAAGGGCCGTTCCCTGAATGGAATCTGGGCCACGGCGCCCTACCTGCACAACGGTTCCGTACCTACGCTGTATCACCTTTTGCTGCCGAAAAGGGCGCAGGAGCAAGAGGACGACTACGTGGGGATGTATGCGGCGGCCTGTCCCGGCGAAGAACCGGAGTACCGACCGGACTCCTTCGTCGTTGGCTCGCGGGAGTTTCTTCCCGACCGAGTCGGCTTCCGCTACGCGGACTATGAGGGCTTTGTCATGGACACAGGCCTGCCCAGCAACTCCAACAGCGGGCATGAGTACGCGGCAGGGCGCACGCCGTTGATGAACGGTGAACTGCTGCCACCTTTGTGCAAGGAGCAGCGCCGGGCGTTACTCGAGTACCTTAAAACGTTGTAGGCCGTAGCGGCCCGCTACGCTTCTGAGTAACTGTGGCGAACCAGTCAGCTGCTTCCTCTCAGGTTTGCGCAAAGCGAATATGCTGCGGGATCGGACTCGGTCGAAGTCAGCCCGGGTAGAATCGACAATCACCTTGCATGCTCTATGCTGAAAGCGGCGCCCCATAAAGAACGCTGGCGTCGCACCAAATAAACCGATCCGGGAGGGACGACGGACATGTCGTGGATCAGGCTATCCGGGCAGGCTGTTTCCATGGACGCCCTGCGTGAGCAAGTACGGAGCATTGGCGGTTTCACCGATCTCGTGGAAGCCCTGCCGGATGTTCTACGGGCGAAATTCGAGGAGCTGCGTACGGCTGTCATCGAGAGCGAAGCGCTCGCCCTGATCGACGAACTCCGCGATGAACTCCGCAGCGCTGTTAATCTCGAAGACCTCATCGCCATGCTCGCTCTGGAAGACCACCTCTGGATCAAGATCGATGAGGTGCTCGAAGCGATCTCCGACGCCGGATTGGATACCGATGGACTGGAGGACGCCGTTTCTTCGGCGCGTACCAGCCTGGGCCGAATTCCAGACAAGTATTTTCAGCTCCTGCGGCACGTGGACGCCTACGCTGAGAAAACGCCGGGTCAGAATCCCGGTCTCGTGGAGTGGACCGTAGACGAATCTCTGACCGGCGACGCCGCAGCCACGAACGGCCTTGCACTCAACCTCGCGGCGAACGGTGCCGGCGCCCTACAACTGGAAGCCGGTCATCTGTTCCCGTTCCCGGCTGCTGACAGCCGCTATCTGCGCGTTGGACTGTTGGGCGAGGCGGACGTGGGCGCGAGTGGCAGTGTCCCGGTTCACCTCGGCAGTCTCGCAGCCGGTGCCGATGCCTCGCTGCGGTTGAACTACATGACCCGGCCCGCCACCAGAAGCGGCAACTTTGCGCGCGAGGCCGCCGAGGGCATCAGCAGTGTGGTGAATCCCCTTGACCTGCCTGGGTTGCTGAAGGGCATGACGTCCGGCGGGCTGGCGGGGATGACGCTGGCCGCTCAGGGCGAAGCCTTTCTGAACAGCGCCGTCGGCCTAAGCTCGCCCACTCGCCTCGTAGGATTGGTCGACATCGGCGCGGCGTTGAGCGTCGACGCCGAGCTGCGCGTTGCCGGGGCGTACTCCGTGACCGCTCGTCCTGATGGATCGAATGCCATTGTTGTCGATGTCAGAACACGGACGAGCCGCGCAAGCACCATCGGCTCGAGTCTCTCGGTGACGCTTAATGCGAGTCAGCTCGCGGCCCACCTGAAGACGGAGCTTGAACCGGCCGTCGCCGAGCTGGTGAGCGCCTTCGGCCGCGTCGACAAGCTCTTACAGCCCGGCGAGCTTCTTCGCGCGCAGATCAAAGAGCAGGTCGGGGATTTGATAGCCGACGACAGCCTCCGAGCGGCGGTGCGCATGGCCTTCGGCGATGCAAGCGACGCGGAAGTCAAGCGACTGCTCTCGGAGCGCATCCAGGGCTTCCTGGATACGCAGGCCATCGTCTGGGATGAGAAGGCGGACAAGGTAGCGGGCGCCGGGATCGCCTGGCTGACCCGCCGTTACCCGGCCCTCAATCACCCGAAACTCGTTACCAGGATGGACAGCATCCTGGAGG
>JBCBTK010000006.1:0-239420 GCA_039818725.1 Pseudomonadota bacterium | reverse complement strand
GGCTTATCAACCAGCTGAGTCAGATCGTTCTCGAACAGGCATGCGCCGATATGCTGGCTTTGCAGTCCCACGCTCGCGATAGTTCCGACATTCGTTTGGCCGTGAACTTCTCGGTCGCGCAGTTCGATGCCGGCAAACCATACTTTTGCAGAACCCGCGCAATACTGGAGAGCAGGTCTTCGTCATAGAACTGCGCGACCGAGAAGTTCACGGCCAAACGAATGTCGGAACTATCGCGAGCGTGGGACTGCAAAGCCAGCATATCGGCGCATGCCTGTTCGAGAACGATCTGACTCAGCTGGTTGATAAGCCCGCACTGCTCCGCGATAGGAATAAAGACGTTCGGTGCGATGGGGCCGAGATCCTTGTGATGCCAGCGGCACAAGGCCTCAATCGCCAGAACGCGCCTGCTGTTCAGACAGACCTGCGGCTGATAGTCGACGCTGATCGCGCGCTCATCGATTGCGGCCCGGAGGTCGTTTTCCAGTCTTTGCTGGCGTGCAACTTCACTGCCCATCGCGGCTTCGAAAACAGTGCAATAGACACCGCTGGTGCTTTTGGCGCGATAGAGTGCGATGTCCGCATGGGCAATCGCCTTCTCAAACTGGTCTTTACCGCCTTCCCCGCGAGTGATGAAGCTTATGCCCGCGGAGCATCCCACGCGAATTTCCAGGTTGCCCACAGCGATAGGTGCACACACTACTTTGCGCAAGCGATTGCAAATCGATCGTGCGTTCTCGGAGGGAGAGTCCAGATCCTTAAGAAACAGGACAAATTCATCACCTCCGAGCCGTGCAATTAGATCATCTCGCTTTAGGGACTTCTGCAGCCGCCTGGCCACGACCTTGAGTACCTTATCGCCAGCCGCATGGCCGTAGGTATCGTTCACCAGCTTGAATCCGTCCAGATCCAACACGATAACGGCGATTTCCTGCGACTCCGGCGCGTCAGCCAGCTGGTCCTGCAGATAGTCGTAGTACCCCGTACGGTTGAGGAGCCCCGTCAAACTGTCGTGTGAAGCCAGATACTTGAGGTGCTTGGTTCGCTGTGCGACTCGATGTTCCAGGCGCCCTTTGGCCTCCCGGAGCTCATCTTCAACCTGCTTCTGCGCGGTAATGTCCTGCAGGGTGCCGGCGTATTCAATGGGTTCACCCGCATTGCCGTAGAGGGGCTGGGCGATCTCCACCACGTAACGGACCTCGCCCGTGCGCTGGATGATCCGATACTCAATCCGGTATTCAGCGTGTTCATCTCGTGAGGAGCGATTGTGGAGACGTTCGAGGATATGCCGATCGTCGGGGTGTACTACCCGATCAAGGCGATGCTGCATCAGGGTAAACACTTCGGTCACGGAGCATCCAAGCAACTCCGCGAACTGATCGGAACACGAGATCAGGCACTTGTCCTTTATCGACCAGCGCCAGCTTCCGAGCTTCGCAATCTGCTGCGCCTGATTCAAGGCCTCCTCGGCAAAGCTTCGTTCGCTGACTTCGATGGCGAAGCATCCAAGACCGGTTACCTTTCCCTCCGCATCTTCAACGGGAAAGCGGTATTCCTCGTGCATCTGTAGAGACCCGGAACCATCGCAGGGAATAACGCGCTGCAGTTCACCCTGATCCATCACCTTCTGATCCATCGCAAGCACACGCCCTTCGCGTTCCGGATCAGAGAATATGTCGCCCGGCGCGGCACCCAGAAGCCGCTCGCGATCCATGCCCATGGCATGCTCGAAACTCTCGTTGACGTAGAGGTAGCGGCTCTCGGCGTCCTTGAACCAGACATCGAAGCGGGCATGCTTATCGATGGCGCGAAGCCAGGATTCGTAGAGACGGCACTTTTCCCGAAGCTCCACCAGCTCTGCGTCGTTGGAGGCGGATTTGTTTGTTTTTTTGATTGCTTTGCATGGAGCGCTAGTGCGGCAAAGTCTAGTGTGCCTCTCAGGGCGAAAACACTTTGGGTCGTGATCTGTGTCTCATACGGTGCAAAATATTGCGGACGATATACGGACAGCGAACGAAGCCATGGGCCCGGAACCAGAGCCAACGGCCAGGAACTTCGCGCCCAGGTAGGCCGCTCTGGTCTGTGCTCGTGAGCGGCGAATCCGCTGTGACGGCGAGCACACACGGACCGAGCGCTCCAGATCAAGTGAACACCAGGCCGCTGGCGAAACTTCCGAGTTGGGGGCTAAGGCACAGGCTACGCATGCCGCAGTACTGGGTCACTGGTTTTAGACCAGTTCCGTAGTACAGAACGGTGCGTAGCCCTAGGAAACGCAGCAGCGCCGTGTTACAGCTCGAACACTAGCGAAGCGCCGATGATCTGTGGGTCGCTGATGTTGTACGACGGCACACCCACCGCATTCACTTCGCCGGTGTCCAGATCAACAGCGAAGCGGTCGTTTTCCAACAGGAACTCTTCATCAAGTAAGTTGGTGGCGAAAACATATACTTCGAAACGATCAGCGCGGTAGCCAGCTCGCGCGTTCAACAGAAAGAAGTCGTCAGTGGTATCAGTGCCCAGATTCTCCACGTCGGAAAACGCCTCGCCGGTGTAGCTGATTGTCCAACTTGTATAGAGCCCCGTGCGATGCTCGTAGCTGAACCCCGCGGACGCCGTGAACTCCGGCGCATTGGGAAACTCGTTGCCTGCGAGATTATCGAACTCCGTACCCGTGTTGGCGGCGTAGGGGAAATCGGTGAACTCCGTGTTGAGAAAACCCAGTGTGACGAAGGTGTCCAGCGATGGAGTCCAGGCCATGCTACTGAATAGTTCGAGACCCATGATTTCTGACTCACCGACATTGACGACGAAGGAGTCAAGGAGGGCACCAGAGGGCCCCGGTATGTTGACCTGCTGGTCTTCCCAGTCTGAGAAGAAGACGTTGGCGTTGATCGTCAACCGCCGGTCCAACCATTGTGATCGGAAGCTGATTTCGTAGTTCGTGAGGTACTCCTCATCGAAGGTTCCTGTCTCTTGAATACCTTCACTTGCGTTATTGCGCAGGTAGGCACCGCCGGCCCGGTAGCCTCTCTGTACACCGAAACTCAAAGACACATCGTCTGAGACTCGGTAGGTCAAGGCTCCGCGGGGCAGAAAGGCATCGAAGTCCGCCTCCTGAAGGGGGTCATCACCGCCCCCCGGCAAGAATGCTCCGCATGGCAGCCCACCAAATGCGGGAATTGTGCACTCCGGTGGATCGATGACGGAATCGCTTAAGCGAATGGTGGAGAAGCTCTCATTGTCGTAGCGAGCGCCCAGGTTCAGTTCCCAGCTTTCGCTGAGTTCGATGGTCAGGTCGCCGAAGACTGCCCAGTTGTCGGTCTGTTCATCGGAGGTGTTTCCTAGGAGGATTTGGGAGTTTGGCGGATCCGTTGGCCCGAGAAAGGGACTGAAATCGAACACAATTCGATTCGGCAAATCGCTCTCGAACGCGTAGGCGCCGAACCACCCTCGAACCCGGCCGTAATCGAAATGGCTGCGAAGCTCCACGGACCAGGTTTCATCGTCCGAGTTGCTGAAGCCGAGCTCTCCAAACCCGGTGTCCCGGTTGACATCTTCATACGTGTAGAGGCCGACCAGGTTCCATTGCGAATTGATCTCGTAGCTGACATCGAGGGAATATCGAGTAACTTTGTTCAACTCGTTCCGATTGCCCGGCAGGTAGGAAATTCCCCCAAACGGATCGAAGTCCGAAAATTCCGGGTCGGTAACGGGCCCGGGACCACCTACGCTGTTGAATTCACCGAACTTGGTTTCGACGTACTGGGTTCCCAGTTCGACCCGAAGGCCATCCAGATAAGAAGGCTCGTACAGCAACTTTGCACGGTAGGTGTCGGTCTCCTGAAAAATCGCATTCTGATTCGACACCACATTGAAGATGCCGTAGTCGAACTCTCGATGGTCATACGCCAGTCGGAAAGCCAATTCGTCGGCAATGATTGGTCCGGTCACCATCGCTGAGTACTGCTCGGATTCCTCCGTCCCGGTGAGAACCTGCACCCGAGCGCCGAATTCGTACTCCGGGTCGCTCGTCTGAATAACCACAGCACCCGCCAGCGCGTTCCGCCCCTGGACCGTGGATTGAGGGCCACGCAGGATTTCGACCTGGCCGATGTCCCACATGTTTACGGCCCCCTGGTTGGCATTGAACGACAGGGGGGCGCCATCAAGATAAATCTGCGCTGTCGCACCGGTCCCGGCTTCGCCAACGCCTCCGAGAGTCACACCTCGTATGCTTAAGCCGTTCAGGGCGCCGTTCCCCTGTGATGTAGACGCGACATTTGGAGTCCGCAGCAACACGTCGCCCACATTGAAGAGCAACTGTTCATTAAGTTCACGCTGGGTAAAAACGGCAACTGACGCCTGCGTATCCTGCAAGGAGAGACCCTGCTTGGTCCCGATAACCAGGATTTCCTCTACCGCTAGCTCTTGCTCGGTGTCGGCCCGGCCATCGTCGTTGAGGATGACGATGGACCCGGAATTCGACAGGCGTGCGATCAGCCCCGTGTTGTCTAGAGCGCTAGAAAACGCGTCGAGTAACGTAAGCTGCCCTGCAATCGCGGGTGCTTGCTTATCACGCACCAGTTCACTGGGCGCGATGACGCTGACGTTGAAGACATCTCCGAGAGCGGTGAGTGTCACCGCCAGGGCCTGGGCCTCGACACTCACCAGCCGAGGACTATCGGTTTGCGCCTTGACACTGACGACGGTAAGCAAGACTACCACCAGGAGCGCAATCTGCTGTGACGCAAGCCGAAACCGCGAGATCGAGAAGAGAGGCCAGTGGCTGTGGCGCAGGATTAGCATGACAAAAGCACTCCGCTGGCTGCGACTGAGAATCAATCGCATACCAGTCTAGGACGGAGTCGTCTGGGCTTTGGTAACCGGGGTACGTAAACTTTTTTTCGGCTAGTTCTTGGGTGAAATCAGGATTTGCGCGGCACCTATGTGCTCGACCTCGAGAGGAAATACCTCTGCAAGCGTAGCCAGCACCTGGTCGATGTCGCTGAAGTCGAACGTTGCCGTGATGGTGAGTTGTTTGATGGCCTCGCCTTGCAAGCTGATGTTGCGCGCGTCGTAGCGATTTGCATCGGCAATAATTCGAGCAAGCGTTGCGTCGTTGTATACCAGACGCTGATCTTGCCAGGATCCTACAAGCGATCGGTCCACGGGCCGAACTTTGCCCAGCTCACCATTTCTTGCGGCGACGCCCTCGCCGGCAGCCAGCAGAATCCGAGCACTGCGTGGTGCGTACCTGGTTGCTGCAGAAGACTTGGCGGCGACCGCTACTACACCCTCCGAGACCGCCACGTTGACCGCCTGGACGGAACGGCGGATCTCAAACGCTGTGCCCAATACGGAGATCTCGGCGTCACCGGCATCAACTGTAAATGGGTGTTCCTCGTCGCGAGCGACATCAAAAAACACGTCGCCCACCAGGACGATGACTTCCCTCCGCTCAACGTCCTCGCGAACCCTGATCACGCTCGCAGCACCCAATATGACCCGACTTCCGTCCGCGAGCGAGAGGCTTTGAATTTCGCCGGTCCGCGTTTCGTACTTCTTGAATGCGCCACTTGGAGCGTCTGGCGACGAACTAAACATGCCACCCTGCGAGAGCACCGCAAGGACAAGCGAGACAACGATTAGAATCGTCGCGGCCGAGGCAAGCCAAACGGATCGGCGCTTGGGCGCCTGGGTGGTTTGCAGAGGCGGAGCACGCTGCTCTGTTTCGGCTGTTTCTTCGGACGTTTTGTTGACCGCATTCTCGACACGTAAGTCACCCAAACCCGCCCAAAAGGCTTCTGCGTGCGCAAACGCCTCCGCGTTTTCAGGTGACGCGGCCAGCCAGCGGAAGAATGCTTTACGGTCATCAAGGGTCACTTCACCGCTATCAAGGCTGCAACGCCACTCGATGGCAGATTCCAAGGCTTCTCTACTCATTATTCACCTCCCTCCGCCGGGTTTCCTTGCGCGTCGGCGAGCGCGCTGTAAAGATCAGCAGTGGCACGAGTGACGTGCTTGGTCACGGCCGGTCTAGAGACACCTAGAAGTGACGCTGCCTCACTATGAGACATGCCTTCCAGTCGAACGAGTTCGAAGGCTCGCCGGCGGTGATCCGGCATTGCTCCCAGCGTCTTTAAGGCCAGGGTCAATTGATCCCGTGAAGCTAAGACGCGCTCAGGCGTCAACAGGTAACCGTCTCTACCGATGAAGCTGTCTGCGTAGGCCAACTCCCGCGCCGCAGCCGAGTTTTGGGATCTCAGTTCCGAGACGATGTAGTTCTGGGCAATCCTCCAGAGATATCCCTCGAGATCGCGAATCTCCGTCGGCGAACGATGTGACAGCACTTTCTCAAAGGCGGTCTGAGCCACGTCCTCCGGATCTGGAGGACCGTTCCCGAAGGCGGCCCGCAAGTCGCGTACGAAACGCACGAACACCCTGCGGTAGATTGGCTCCACGTCCACGGCGGCGCGGCCAGTATCAGGAGTCTCTGGTTGGTTCAAAGAAGTCCGGCCTTAGGGAAGTCGGTTGGCGCTTTCGAATGCATCGCCCGCCAGAAAAGTCTAGAGCATCACGCGTCCCTATTGCGACCGTTCTCGCGAAATCCGTCGAGGATCGGACACGTCCCGAACCTGCAGTGCCCGCTGGCGCTGAATCAACACGAACATCGATTCGCCTGCCTTAGATTGTTCTGCGTGGCAAAGCCGATCTAAAGCTTACTGATCCCATCGGATCTATCGCTAAAGGCTTGATAACCAGTTGGTTAGCGACCAGGAATCATTTGGTCAGCCTGCACGTAACCTAGGTTCCAGAACCTCGAAAAATCAGAGGGGCAGTGCGCGGTGAGGTAATGCCTATGAAGCACCCCGAACTTGTTTGATTTAAGTACTAGCGCACACGCCATTCTCGGTGATAGCACGCATGCATCACTCAAATGTGATATCACGTGTTATACAGATACCCGCGCAGGTTGAGTATCCGGCGGAATGCGTGTGTTCTATTGTTCTTTCTTCTCACCGGTCAGGGCTTGCGATAAATCGCTCGTGGCCTTTTGTAGTCCCGAGAATATACCCGTCTTTTCAACACTTTCCTGAATTAGCCCGTAGCTGTTGCATCGCGACTTCGTTTCAGCGATAGCATCCGGATCATTGATGCACGCCCGTGCAATCTGCGTTGCTTCCTCAGTCTCCTCGGCGTTCAAGGCCATCTGGATACGAGCCGGATAAAGACCGCTAAGCGATTCACCGAATCGCTCTTTCTGGGCAATCGCCTGCCGCGCGAAGGCAACGTCGTTTGACTCCACCAGTAGGTCGACCATCATGACAAATTTACTGTTCGGAACGCCATCAAAGCTCTTGATACGCTTGAGATTCGTGACGGCACCGCTGCGATTCTCCTGGCCCAAGCGGACCCGGTGCATGGTGAAGCGCTTGTACGGATCAGCGTCCGCGGCTCCGTTCAGGGAAGCGATGCCGTAGCTCTGAGCATCGTCAAGCTCACCGCTCATCAGTGCCGCCTTGGCAAGACTGACATTGTCGAGAGTGTCGAGCATCGCAGCGCGCACGGTACGAAAGCGCGCCAACCGATCGTCGGAAACCTTGCGCGAGCGCTCAAACAGACTGTAGTTCTCGACCAGGTAGTTTGACAAATTCTTGAGCCGGCCTTCAGGAACCGGATGCGAAGTACTTAAGCGTGTCTTTACGTAGTCCGTCACCCGTTCTTTGAGGTCTTCTTCAGTGCTATCCTGAATTTCCTCGATAGAAAACGACAATTCCTGAGTAAGTTCGCCGGTTTCTTCGAGCGACTTGATTTGGTCGCTTATGGCTACCGTGGCCGTATCGACAAGCGTTTTCGCACTGTCTTTCATGAGATCGGATACCAGATGCTCGACGAGGTATGAACTGCCGAGCCGATCGAGGCTGTGACGTAGGCCCCTAGGCGAAAAACCGGCCCGGATGAGCAGGTCCGTGGCCAACAGATCCGCGTCCTTCTCCGCCCCTCGACCCAGCGTACTGGCATGGTAAGCGTAGTAGATACTCGCAGCGCGCTCGCGGTAGTAGGAGGCACGTTGGACGTCGGACGCAAGCTCCGGTATGTCCAGCGTTATTTCGAAACCGCCGTCGCTCTCGCGTACAAGGTCCATCGCCGTGAGCGTATCTTTCAGATTCTTTGCGCGCTCGTAGTCACTGAACAAATCCAGCGCTACGTTGATGTAGTTCGCCTTTCGGTTGTGACCCAGCAGCACGTGTGAAAGTTCGTGAGCGATCAGTGCCGCCAGTTCGTCATCGGACTTAACATTGGCAAGGCTGCCCTGGTAGATAAGCATCTCGTTGGCAATGAGCACCTCGGCACCGTAAACAGATTTTTCGAGATCGCTCCGGATGAAGATGGGTACCTGTGGAATGGTGCCAGGCCAATGCGCCAACAGTTCATTTGCAATGTCGTAGAGTGGTTGGACAACCTTAGGGTCATCATTGATGAAGCCTCGGTCGTAGATATCTTTAGGCAGATCGTCGCCCTGCCTCGATGCCAGCCAATCCTGAAGCGAAATGTAGGACAGCGTGGCAGTACCGGTCTGACCGGTATGGTGAGGCGACTTTTTGACACTCTTGTGTTCGAGTTGAACACCAGCCACGGCGAGTGTCGCAAGCCACAATAGTGCGAGCGTGAGGAGGGGCTTCAAGGCTTATCCTCCGAGTCGCAATAGTCGCCAAAACCAACGGCTACGCCACGACTTACTTCCTCAGACTTTCCAAGTGCGACTTTTGGGCAGTCCACCTTGATGGATGGATATACCTGTACGTTGTTTCTTTCGATCCACACTGCGCCCAATTCAGTTAACTCAACTTTGAGAAGTTCAATGCCTTCGATCGTGCGCTCCTCAATGATCGAGAGCCCCCTTGGGTCACCGTTGGGCTGATCAACAAAGTTCTTATCGAACGCCCGCTTTTTCATCGGCTTTGATCCGACTTCTCTCAGATCGTCGTCGTAGAGCGGAATGGCTTTCACAAGCACGGCTGTAACCACCCGCGGCGGCATTTCGTCGTCATCGGCGTAAACAAACACAGAGGCTAGGATCAGAATAGCCATGATCCAACGGGCCGAAGCAGCTACTGTATTCTTTATCACGTACATTTCTTAATACCCTTAGTCCAAAGATTGAACGCTAAACCTGCTATCAGTGCATAAAGCAGAAAGAAGATTCCGTATTCCATTCCGCTCGCCTCAGGCGTTGCGGCGAAATAGCCAATTGGCAATGCAAATAAGAGGAAGAAAGCTGACCAAAGCGCAACAAACATCAGGACCGTAAGAACCAGGATGAGGAAGTACGCCAGAAGTTTTGCTAATGGTGCCCCCTCTTCCGACATATGCGTGATCGCATTCACGTCGAGAACTCTGCAGGCCAACTGACCACTGATCGAAAAACCCGACCATAGCGGGCGGCCATTTATCAAAAGGACCAAGGCAGCCACACCCACCCAGTTATGCGGGGCAATACGCTGCTGAATCCAAAACAGGCAGATCGTCAGAGTCAGCAACGCCACCATTATTACTCCGGAGAGAAGATACACCTTATCGAGCTGCCATTGCCGCGCATCAGGCAGGCATCCATCGGCCTCACAGGTCATCTCTCCTTCTACCGTCTGCGCCCGCACCGACATCCAGGTAAACAAGATAAGCGCCAGAACTAGACATAGAATTTCTGTGTACAGAATTCCCTCACCACTACCAAGTCGAGTGAACTTATCTTTATGCTCTATCAGGTTATCGAGCGCGGTCGCGTGCCAGAATATGCTGGGGACATACCCATGGACGGGCGACTCCGTCATCGAATCAGTGACGCCGAGATTCGTGCCGATCATGACGATGTTGTTGCGGACAATAGATTCTAAAACCTCAAGCTCGACCCCGAGGGCAAACAGAGCGCTCAATTGCGTTGTATAGAGGCATAGCGGCTCGTCGTTGTTGCCCATACCTCGCGCCGCCTGGCGTAGGAAGAGCTGGCCACTGGCAGCCAATTGACCCAAAGTGCCGACCGGTCGTTTACAGGCCACGTCGCTGGACTTTTTGTAGTACGCGGCCATTCCTTCCGATGGGGCATAACCCCACTGGAGCACCATTTTCGCCGCCTTTGCATTGGAGAGGATGTCGCAGCTACATTCCCGACCCGGCTCGTAACTTATGCGTGTATCGCTAATGAGATCTTCCACGGCGTAGGCTGGACCCTCCGCAACGCAAACCCCCGCATAGGCATCGGCGCCGATGGGCTGGATACAGGGTTCACGAATCTTCCCCCAGAGATCAAACAATTCCAGCGCAGCTGTCGACAGGTCCTTGGCAGACGTTTCGTCATCCCGCTCCTGCCAGTAGCCGGCATCGTCCTTCAATAAATATTCCTGATCGCTTGCTGTCAGCTCTACAAGCGCAGTTCTGGGAGGCTTGGAACGGGTCGCTGAAGAGCCTCCGGCGAATTCAACCATCGCCCACGGATTTTCCTTGATGCCAGCGAGCACGATATAGGGCCGAAAATCATAATGACACTCGGCATAAGACATATCCGACGGGCAATTGGCTTCGCGCAGATAGTCATGAAATTCGACCAGCTCCTCCTGTCGTTTTGCCGTATGGGCGGTGAAGTAAACATCGAGAAAAATTGCCCCCGCACCTGCAATGGCAAGTCGATCAATAAGGGTTTTATGCTGCTCAAGAGGTATAGGCCATTGACCACCATTGTTTGCATCGAGATAGGCGTCGTCATAAAGAACAACAACGATCGAATCCTGACCAACAGAATGATCATCTCTTTCGCTAAACGGCGGCGCGCCGTAGAAAGGTGATATGAGCGCAGAAACAAGAGCGCCAGAAAGATTACTGGTCGTAGAAACCAGTCCGAATGGATCGTGCGTCGTGTCGAAGACTTTTACCGCAATTAGGAAAGCGCAGGCAATACCCCCGCGCACGCTTGTCCGCCGTAGTAGTAACCTAATACGGCGCAAGAGCCCTATATACTGCACGTTCCCGCCACTACAACCAATTCAAAGCTGTAACCGACACGCCCGACTTTCACGGCACCACCGGATCTACGGCCCGACGGGACATCGAAGAATAATCTGTGTCCCAAATCAGTGGTACAGCTTTTTAGTTTTTCGAGCCTCAATTACGAATAGTGACGGAGCACTACGCTTTCTCTCACATCGGCGTGTATTCAAATACACGGCACCAATCGCTCTAACTCGCACCTTAATCGTCGGAGCGCAAGAAGCGCTTTTAGAGAGGCAGCTGGTATCACGGTCGCTTTGAGCGACGTATCTATGAGAGTCCTAATCGAAGGTGTAGAGCCGAGCCAAGCACTGTGGTTGCCATGTAGCACCTGAGACCAACGCTGACGTCTTGACTGGAACCCATCGTCATGATGTGGCGATTCAGCAAGAGCAACGGACCCACGGAGGGGTTCCACAACAAGATGGAGATGATGACCCGGAGAGCATACGGGTTCAGGAATTTTGAGAACTATCGATTGAGAGTCATGACCCACTGTGGATGGGATGGCATCATCAACCGGGTCTAGTGAGAAACGGTGCATCCCCCGTTAACTGGGGAGAGCCGAGCGGCCTAGTTCTATATGGCGGAGAAGGAGGGATTCGAACCCTCGATACGCTATTAACGTATACGCCCTTAGCAGGGGCGCGCCTTCAGCCACTCGGCCACTTCTCCGGGGCGATCAGAGCCTTGCACTCTGCCGCGGCGCGCGATTCTAACACCCCCTAAGTCGTGGCGAAACACTCAGTGGATTGAGCACTGCTTTGGTGCATAGTTGCCAACCTGGCGCGTCAGCTCGCCTGCCTATCCTTCTCCTTGACGGGGCTCACGTTCCCTTCGGCTTCCTGGCGGACGCGCTCGTAAATCTCTTCGCGGTGCACGGCAATGTGCTTCGGAGCAGCGACGCCAAGACGTACGGCGCCGCCCTTCACACCGACCACGGTCACCACGATGTCGTCGCCAAGGCGCAACGATTCGCCTTCCTTGCGTGTCAGGATCAACATGTCGGTTTCCTTGCCCCCGCGGTGGCGGGGTGCTGTGTATGGACCTGCTTAGGCAGCAGAGTCGTCCATCGGTTCCCCGTCAAGGCCAAAGGATGAGTGCAATGCACGAACGGCCAGTTCGAGGAACTTTTCCTCGATGATTACGGAAATCTTGATCTCAGAAGTCGTGATCATCTGAATATTGATAGCAACGCCCGCCAACGCCTCGAACATTTGGCTCGCGACGCCGGCGTGGGAGCGCATCCCTACACCGACTACGGATATTTTCGCGATCCTCGCATCGGAACGGACCTCGCGGGCGCCCAGCTCGTCGGCGGTGTCTTTCAGGATCGCTTCGGCGCGGTTCAGATCGTGACGCCCTACAGTAAACGTGAAGTCCGTCGAGTTGTCTTCGGCAATATTCTGCACAATCACGTCAACTTCTATGTTGGCGGCGCCGATGGGGCCGAGAATGCGGTGCGCCACGCCCGGCGTATCCGGCACGCCCAGGATCGTAAGCTTGGCCTCATCACGGTTGAAGGCAATCCCTGCAATCGTAGGTGCTTCCACGCCGTTTTCCTCCTCAAGCGTGATGAGGGTTCCCGGGCCCTCCTCGAAACTGTGCAGTACGCGTAGGGGCACGCTGTACTTGCCCGCAAACTCGACGGCGCGGATCTGCAGAACTTTCGAACCCATGCTGGCCATCTCCAGCATCTCTTCGAAGGTGATTCGATCGAGACGGCGGGCACCGTCCACGACTCGCGGATCGGTGGTGTAGACCCCATCCACGTCGGTGTAGATCTGGCACTCATCGGCCTTAAGCGCGGCGGCGAGCGCCACGGCGGTGGTATCCGAGCCGCCCCGACCCAGAGTCGTGATGTTGCCGCGCTCGTCCACACCCTGGAATCCGGCCACGACCACCACCGTGCCATCATGCAGATCCCGGCGCAGGTGACGGTCGTCAATGTCGCGGATTCGCGCCTTGGTATGCGCATCATCGGTAAGAATACGCACCTGCGATCCGTTGTAGCTTTTCGCTTTCAGATCGCGCTTGTGCAGGGCCATGGAGAGCAGCGCGGTCGTGACCTGCTCCCCCGTCGACACGAGCGCATCGAGTTCCCGGGGTGTGGGCTGCTCCAGAATCTCGCCGGCAAGTCCCAATAGTCGATTGGTCTCACCGCTCATCGCCGACACCACCACGACCACATCGTGGCCCTCTCCGCGAAAGCGGGCGACCTTGTCGGCCACCTGTTCGATGCGATCGATGCTGCCGACGGAGGTACCGCCGAACTTCTGGACAATCAGCGCCACGTCAGGCGCTCAGGGTCTCGGCCACCCAGTCGGGGACAGCGGCCAGCGCTTCGGGCAGGGCCGCGGTATCGGTGCCGCCACCCTGGGCCATGTCGGGGCGACCACCGCCCTTACCGCCCACGCGTCCGGCGAACTCTTTCATCAGGTCACCGGCCCGTACGCGGTCGGTCAGGTCCTTGGTCACACCCGCCACGAGGGCGACTTTGTCGTCATTCACTGCCGCCAGGAGAATCACGCCACTGCCCAGCTTGTTCTTGCACTGGTCCATGATGCCGCGCAGCGAGCCAGGATCGGCGCCGTCGACAGTAGTGGCGAGCACGCGAACGCCTTCTACTTCCCGCGCGGAAGCCGTGATATCACTTCCCGCCGAGGACGCCAGCTTCTGCTTGAGTCGCGCGAGTTCTTTTTCCAGGTCCCGGGCCTGGCCGCGCAGCGCCGCGACCTTGTCGACGACCCCTTCGCGATTGGCGCGCAGGCTGTCGCAGACCTCTCCGAGCGCGTCATCAGTGGCGCGTATATCGGCCAGGGCAGCGCTGCCCGTCACCGCTTCAATCCGCCGTACGCCGGCGGCGAGCCCTCCCTCCGACACGATCCGCAACAGCCCGATGTCGCCAGTGCGGTCCACGTGCGTGCCACCGCAAAGTTCCACGGAGAAATTGTCCTCGCCCATGGTAAGCACGCGCACCTCGTCCCCGTACTTCTCACCGAAGAGCGCCATGGCGCCGGCCGCGCGCGCCGACTCCATGTCCATGAGCTGCGTGCTTACCGGCGTATTGGCGCGGATTTGTGCGTTTACCCGATCTTCCACCGCGCGCATTTCCTCGGCGGTGATGGGCTGCGGGTGGGAGATGTCGAAACGCAGGCGCTGGGCATCCACAAGGGAACCCTTCTGCGTGACGTGATCGCCGAGTATCTCGCGAAGCGCGGCATGAAGCAGGTGCGTTGCGGAGTGGTTCAGGCGGGTCTTCTGCCGTAGATCGTTGTCGATCTGCAGTGAGACCACATCGCCGACCGCGATGGAGCCTTCGATTCCCCGAAGGTGATGCAGATGATGTGCCTGAGCCTTGGTGGTGTCCACGACCTCGGCTCGCGCTCCATCGCTAGTGAGATAGCCGGTGTCACCGACCTGGCCGCCGGACTCCGCATAAAACGGTGTGCGGTCCAGAACGGCTACGCCCTCTTCACCGGTGGTCAGGCTCTCGCTGCTTTCCCCAGCACGCAGCAAAGCGACGATCCGGCCTTCACCCTGGCGATCCGTATAGCCAGTGAATTCCGTTTCGCCCTCGAGCTTCAGCGTCGCGTTGTAGTCGATGTCGAAGCTGCCGCCTTCCTTGGAACGCTCGCGCTGCTCCGCCATCGCGGCCTCGTAGCCTTCCAGATCCAAAGTCAGATCACGCTCTCGGGCGATGTCGTTCGTGAGGTCAACGGGGAAGCCGTAGGTATCGTAAAGACGAAACACAACATCGCCCGGGATAACGCGGCCATCCAGCTGGCCCAGTGCTTCTTCGAGAATGCCCATGCCCTGTTCCAGGGTTCGGGCAAACTGTTCCTCTTCCCGGAGAATTGCGGACTCGATCGCCGTTTGCTGTTCCGGCAGCTGCGGGTAGGCCTGCCCCATCTGCTCCACCAGGGGCGCAACGAGGCGATGGAAGAACGGATCCCGGGCTCCGAGCTTGTTTCCATGGCGAATCGCCCGGCGCATGATGCGGCGCAGCACGTAGGTTCGTCCCTCGTTTCCCGGCTGGACACCGTCCGCGATGAGGAAGGCGCAGGAACGGATGTGGTCCGCGATGACGCGCAGGGAAGCGTGCTCGCGCTCGCTGGTGCCTACCACCTCGGCGACAGCACCGATAAGCGCCTGAAACAGGTCAATGTCGTAGTTGCTGTGCACCCCCTGGAGCACCGCAGCGATGCGCTCCAGGCCCATGCCCGTGTCCACGGACGGCTTGGGCAGCGGCGCCATCTCACCGTCTGCGCTGCGGTTGAACTGCATGAAAACGAGGTTCCAGATCTCGACGTAGCGATCCAGATCGTCATCCTCGCTGCCGGGCGGGCCGCCGGGCACATCGGGCCCGTGATCGTAGAACAGCTCGGAACACGGCCCACACGGTCCTGTATCACCCATTTGCCAGAAGTTGTCTTCGTCGAGACGGGAGATGCGTTCTATGGGAAAGCCGATGTCTTCAACCCAGATCTTCTCGGCCTCATCGTCACTGATGTGTACGGTTACCCACAGCCGGTCCCGGGGCAGGCCCAGGTCTTCGGTAAGAAACTCCCAGGCAAAGCGAATCGCCTCGCGCTTGAAGTAATCGCCGAAGCTGAAGTTGCCCAGCATCTCGAAGAAGGTGTGATGCCGGGCGGTGTATCCGACGTTCTCGAGATCGTTGTGTTTGCCCCCCGCGCGCACGCACTTCTGCGAGGTCGCCGCGCGCAGGTAGGGTCGCGTTTCCGCGCCAAGGAACACGTCCTTGAACTGGTTCATGCCCGCATTCGTGAATAGCAGCGTCGGATCGTCCACGGGCACCAGCGAACTGCTGGGCTGGCGGCGGTGATCGTGCTTCTCGAAATAGGCGAGGAAGGCTTCGCGGATATCTCCGGTCTTCATGCTACTGACTCGATTGACTGTGCTTCAGCCCACCATCCGGCCTTCGGCAAAGCTGCGTCCGGCGATGATGTGCAGGTGAAGGTGGAACACGGTCTGGCCCGCGCCCGCCCCGTTGTTGACTATCAGGCGGAAGGCGTCACTCACGCCGAGCTGGCGCGAGATTTTCCCCGCCGCGAGCATAAGATGACCGAGGAGATCCTGATCTTCATCCCCCGCGTCGGAGAGCTTCTCAATGCCCTTCTTGGGGATCACGAGAACGTGCACCGGGGCCTGGGGATTGATGTCATTGATCGCGATGCAGTGCTCATCCTCGTACACCTTCTCAGCGGGTATTTCGCCGTCGATAATTTTTGCAAATATGGTGTCTGCCACGCTGTATACCTCTGCCTTAGCCCTTTGCCTTAGTCTCTTGTTTTAGACCCTTGGCCTAGGTCCTTTCCATTAGTCCTTTGCTCTAGTGCGCTATATCCGCGCCAGGTGCGGTAGCTCCGATTCGGTCCGAGATTCGGAATCCTGGGATGGGACATACCTTGGCTTGTGAAATGCGCCGCCGTTTCCTGGCACGACCTAAAAGGCGCCGTTAGCAGGCTATTTCCGCTGAAACGCGGAGGCGCCAAGCACACAGCTCTACGAGACCCCGGTCACCCGAGCTTCTCGTCCGCCGTCAATTGACGCGCCTCTTCCTCCAGCATCACCGGAATACCGTCGCGAACGGGATAGGCAAGACCACTGGCCTTGCAGACAAGCTCATTTTGCTCTTCCTTATACTCGAGAGGCGCCTTGCTTACCGGACACACGAGGATGCTGAGGAGTTTCTTGTCGAGCATGGAGTTGCTCTCGCGAAAAGAGCGTGATTATACGGGCATTGGGCAAGGTGGGTCATGCCCGGAGTCTTCCCGGACTGCGATTGCCGGGCATGGTTTTTTTGGCCAGACTTCGCACAGTCAGGGCCCTTTCGAATCTGACTAGTAAGGCATCAGCGTCTCCAGGGGAGCGTAATTTATGAACACCGGACCAATCGCGCAGCGGCTGCGCCAGGGACTCTCGGCCACTGCGGCAATCATCGGCCTTGCGACGCTGCTCGTAGCGAACCCCTCGCAGGCTCACCACACTGAGGAACACGGTAAGGAGCTGCCCGCCTACGCCGAGCGCGCGATGGCCATTGAGGTCGATGCGAACGTTATCGATGTGAATCTCGAGTCGCGCGAGCTCGTGCTGGAACTTCCGACTGGTGAGCAGCTGACCACCGTGGTAGATCCAGCGGTACAGCGTCTCGACGAAGTCGAAGTTGGCGACAGCATCGTGGTCACCTATCTAGCCGCCCTTGCGGCCGAACTCCGAGCGCCAACGAAAGAAGAACTCGCGAATCCCTGGGTGGAAGGGGTGGATGCCGGTATTGCCGGCGCCGATGAAGCGCCGGGGGGAGCGGTGGTTACCGCGGTACGGGCCGTTTGCACCATCGAGGGCATGAATCGCATCCTGGGCACGGTGATGATCCTCGACTCCCGCGGCAAGACTCACATCATCGGGGATGTAAAGCCGGAACGTATCGAAAGTCTGCGTATCGGGCAGTCCGTGGTGATGACCTTTACCCAGGCCATGGCGGTCGGTATCGAGAAAAACGCCAGCTGAGGCCGCAAATCCGTCGGTGCTTTCCTACCGCCGGAGTGGACTTCGCTAACTGCGCAAGCGGTTAGATAGGTCCTAGGGCGCGACAGCCGTAGGCATGGGCGGGACCAGCTTCTGCGGGTCAACGCGCCGGTCGCGCCAGCTCATGCGCCAGTCCAGGTGCGGTCCCGTCGCACGCCCGGTTGCACCGACCGCGCCAATCAAGTCACCCATCGCCAGTTCGTCGCCGACCGCGACGCTGATCTCACTCATGTGTAAAAAGGACGACGATAAACCGTAGCCGTGATCGAGAATCACCGTGCCGCCGGAGTAGTACAGATCCTTCTCCGCAAGCGTCACACGACCGGCCGCCGGCGCGTGGACCGGCGTGCCCGTGGGTACCGCGACATCGATACCGTAGTGCGGATTCCCCGGAGTCCCGTTATAGATGCGCTGACTCCCGTACACCCCGGATATCCGACCCATCACCGGCCAGTGAAAGCCTTCGACGACTTGCAGCAGCCACTCCGGTCGCTCAAACCGCTGCGCCTTCGCCGCGGACACCAGAGCACGCTCGCGACGAATACGCTCGAGGTCTGCCGCCGGTGGGGTCACCGTACGCTGAGGAACGCCTTCGATACGCGAGATCCGGTACTCCCGCTGCGCCACGGACAGCGGAAGCTCGCAGTCGGACCCCACGCGGAGAACGGACGCCGACGCCGCGTCGCGATGGAAGCCGGCCACGAAGTGCCCGTCCGGAAGTACATCCAGAGCGTCACCGTCGAGACTGACCGGGGTACCGGGACTTACCTTTCCCCAGATAAGGCCTCCCTCGGACAGGCTGCCGCCGACGCTGACACAGGCCGGCGCGGCCTGAGAGGTAACTCCGATGGCCAGCGCAAGCGCCGCGCTGGTGCAGATCTTGTGAACCGATTTCATCACCAAATTGTAGGCGCGGCCAACCCCTTGCAGCAATCGCGATGCCCGAACGCTGCCGCTACAATCCGGCCATGGGTCGCTACCGTCCACCAAGGGAGAAAGGCACCCCCCTCATTACGGCCGAGGGAGAAGCGCGGCTGCGCGCGGAGCTCGATCGCCTGTGGCGCGAAGAACGGCCCGTAGTGGCCAGCGCCGTTCAGGCCGCTGCCAAGAACGGTGATCGTTCAGAGAATGGCGACTATATCTACGGCAAGAAGCGCCTGCGCGAAATCGACAGCCGCGTGCGCTTTCTCAGCAAGCGCCTCGAAGTTCTTAAAATCATCGACGAGCAGCCCGCGGATACGCAGCGCGTCTACTTCGGCGCCCGCATCCAGCTCGCGGAAGAGGACGGCAGCGAGCGAAGCCTGCGCATCGTCGGCCCCGATGAATTCGAGCCATCGCGGGGAGAGATATCCATCGATGCACCTCTGGCACGCAGTCTTATCGGCAAGCGCGAAGGCGATGTGATCGTGGTGGACGCGCCGGGCGGTCAGCGGGAAATCGAAATCCTGGCGATCAGCTATGGCTGAGCCGGGCTGGCAGCCCGGGGACCCGTCACCGGCGGCAAACGCTCACGCTCCGTGACTCTGGCTAAGACTCTATCGCCGCGTAGATCAGCGCCTCGAGCTGCCCGCGGAAGTTGAAGGTACTCGACGGAATCAGTTGCGTAAGAAACAGGACGATCAGGTCCTCCGCAGGATCCACCCAGAACAGGGTGCTCGCCAGCCCACCCCAGTAATAGCTGCCTTCTGACGCCGGATAACCGTTCCGAACAGCGTTTGTCTTGCACGCGAAGCCGAGACCGAAGCCCACCCCTTCGTTATGGGTTTCGCTGAATCCCGACATCGACAACCCGGCGATATCGGCGCCGCCCGGCAGATGGTTGGCCACCATGAAATCCAGGGTGCGGGAGCCGATGACGCGCTCTCCGTCGAGGCTGCCGCCGGCAAGCAGCATGCGGCAGAAGCGCAGATAGTCCGCAGCGGTGGAAAGAAGGCCTCCCCCACCGGAGAAGAACGTTCTATCCATGAACTGCGACGCCTGGGCATCGTCCTCAAGGACGAGCCGCTTGCTGGAGTCGCGCGTGTAGCAGGACGCGAAGCGCTCGAGCTGATCCGGGCGCGGGCTGAATACGGTTTCGGTCATGCCGAGGGGCTCGAAGATATGCTCGGAAAAATACTCCGGCAGGGTCTGGCCACTGAGCCGTTCGATCAGCGCTCCCAGCACGTCCGTCGCCACGGAGTAGTTCCAGCGGTCCCCGGGGGAAAACTCCAGGGGCAGGCCGGCCAGTTGATCGATCATGGCGTCGAGCGTATAGCCCGGCGCAGGTATCCCAACACCAAGTTCCCGGTAGGCATGGTCGATGTTGGTCGCATACACGAAGTGATAGGTGAGCCCGGAGGTATGCAGCAGCAGATCCCGTACACGCATCGGTCGCCCGGCGTTTTCGGTGATGAAGTCGGGCCACGCGCCGCCCATGCGCACACGCAGATTGCGGAACTCCGGGATAAAGCGATGCACGGGATCGTCGAGACTAAACAGGCCGCGCTCCCAGAGCATCATGAGCGCAAGCGACGTGACCGGCTTGGTCATCGAGTAAATTCGAAAAAGCGTATCCGTGGCGACCGGCAGCCCCCGCTCCCGATCCCGCTCACCGGCCACATGCAGGTAGGCCAGCTGGCCCCGGCGCAGAACCGCCGTCAGGCAGCCGCTAATCTTTCCAGGCTCAAGGTAGCGGCTCTCCAGATGGGCGCCGATGCGCTCGAGCTGTGCTGCGTTCATGCCCGCCGCCTGAGGGTTTACATTACTCCAGTCCATTCCCTGCCTGTGATCATGTCCCCGGGGGCGCGGAGTGTACTCGCTCCGCGCCTTCGCAGGCAGGGTCAGAGGCTGGACAAGCGTGGTGAGCAAATTGCTGCCGCATAACCTGCGCTGCTATCATCGCTCGTTTTCGGGCCTATCCGGCCAAACATTCGAAATTGTAAGAGCGTTTCCAAACGCCGACCGTCCAGCGACAGCATCGCAGGGCGCCTGTCGGGGTTTCCGGCTGGCGGGCCTCAATTCCGGGGCCATCAGTCCCGACAGGCGTTTCGTACGGCGGCATTCTAGGGCGCTTCAGCGAACGCGAAGGTGGGCACGCACCCACCAGTGACTGCGCAATCAGACATCGAGGTTTCGATATGACTGAAACATCATCGAGCGACACACGGCTCCGCGAACTGGAGGCCCACGACGAGTTTTTGAGCCGCCATATCGGCCCCACGGAGGCTCAGCAGCAGGAGATGGCGGTCGCCGCGGGCTTCGACAGCGTCGACGCGCTCATCGACGCTACCGTGCCGCCCTCCATTCGAAAGCGTGAAGCGCTGGCCCTGCCCGGGCCACAGCGGGAAGTCGATATCCTCGCCCGCCTGCGCGACATGGCTGGCAAAAACCACGTGGCACGCAACTTCATCGGCACGGGGTACTACGGCACCTACACACCCGGCGTAATCCAGCGCAATGTCCTGGAGAACCCGGGCTGGTATACGGCCTACACGCCCTACCAGGCGGAGATATCCCAGGGGAGGCTCGAAGCGCTGTTGACCTACCAGCAGGTTGTAATGGATCTGACGGGTATGGAACTCGCTAATGCGTCGCTGCTTGACGAGGCAACGGCGGCAGCGGAGGCCATGACCCTGCTGCAGCGGGTGAACCGAAGTAATCGCAGCAATCGCTTTCTCGTCGACAGCGACTGCCATCCGCAAACCCTGGCCGTACTGAAGACGCGCGCTGAGCCCCTCGGAATCGAACTCGTGGTCGGGGATGCGTCCGAACTCGTGGGCGGCGAAGGCCTTGGGCTGCTGCTGCAGTATCCGGGCTCCAGCGGTACCGTCCGGGATATCAGCCCGATTATCGAAGCGGCTCACGAGCAGAAAACACTCGTGGCCGTCGCCAGCGATCTTCTGGCGCTGCTGATGCTCAAGTCTCCGGGCGAGCTGGGAGCAGACGTTGTGTTTGGCAGCAGCCAGCGGTTCGGTATTCCGATGGGATTCGGAGGACCGCACGCGGCCTTCCTTGCCGCCCGCGATGCCTACAAGCGCTCTGTGCCCGGCCGCATTATCGGGGTGTCCGTCGATCGGGACGGGCAACCCGCCCTGCGTATGGCCATGCAAACCCGCGAGCAGCATATCCGCCGCGAAAAAGCGACCAGCAACATTTGCACGGCGCAGGCGCTGCTTGCAGTCATGGCGGCTTTTTACGCCATGTATCACGGACCCAAAGGCCTGCGCCGCATCGCCGAGCGCGTGCATCTGCTCACGGCCCGCGCCGCAGCCGGCCTGCGTGCCCACGGCTGCGAGCTCCACAGCGACGCCTTTTTCGACACGGTATCGGTGCGCGTCGACGAGGGAGAGCGCGCTGAAATCCTGGAGCGAGCTCGGGCGCAGGACATCAACCTGCGTGTCGATCAGCCGGGCGTCCTTGCCTTTTCGCTGGACGAGACCTCGACGGCAGCCGACGTGGCCGACCTGATCAGGGCATTTGGCGGCGACGCAAGTGCCGAAACCAACGACGACCCCGCGGTCATACCGACTGAGCTGCGCCGGGAAATCGACTATCTGCAGCACCCGCTGTTCAACGAGTATCACTCGGAGACCGAGATGCTGCGCTATCTGCGCCGTCTCGAGAGTAAGGATATCGCGCTGAATCGCGCCATGATCCCCCTGGGCAGCTGTACCATGAAGCTTAATGCGACTACCGAGATGCTGCCCCTGTCCTGGCCGGAAATTTCCGCCCTGCACCCCTTCGCGCCGGCGGAGCAGGTGGAGGGCTACCGTCTCATGCTGGCAGAGCTCGAATCCATGCTGGCCGAATGCACCGGCTATGACGCCGTATCACTGCAGCCCAATGCCGGCTCCCAGGGTGAATATGCCGGGCTGCTGGCGATCCGGGCCTATCACCGCAGTCGCGGCGAAGGCCAGCGCAACGTCTGCCTGATCCCCTCCTCCGCGCACGGTACCAATCCCGCCAGTGCTGTTATGGCCGGGATGCGCGTGATCATCGTGGAATGCGATGAGCAGGGTAACGTGGACGTGGACGATCTTCGCGCCAAGGCGGCCGCCAATTCCGACACCCTGGCCGCCATCATGGTCACCTATCCGTCCACGCACGGCGTGTTCGAGGAACGCATCGCGGAGATATGCGACATCGTTCACCAGCACGGCGGGCAGGTGTACGTCGACGGGGCAAATCTGAACGCCCTCGTCGGCCTTGCGTCCCCCGGTAAGTTCGGCGCAGACGTGTCGCACTTGAACCTGCACAAAACCTTCTGCATCCCCCACGGTGGTGGTGGACCCGGCATGGGCCCGATAGGCGTCGGCGCACACCTGGCGCCGTTCCTTCCGACGCACCCCATCGCTCCGCCCCCGGGTCTCGCCGACGATAACGACGTTATTTCCGCGACTCCCTACGGCAGCGCATCAATCCTCCCCATCTCCTGGGTCTACATCGCACTCATGGGTGGCACGGGCCTCACCGAAGCGAGCCGCGTGGCGATTCTCTCGGCCAACTACATTGCGGCGCGTCTGCGCGATCACTACCCGGTGCTGTACACGGGCCGGTCCGGGACCATCGCCCACGAGTGCATCATCGACATCCGCCCGCTCAAGGAAAGCAGCGGCATCGGCGAGGAAGACATCGCAAAACGGCTTATCGACTTCGGTTTCCACGCACCGACCATGTCATTCCCGGTACCCGGGACCCTCATGATCGAGCCGACGGAGAGCGAAGCCCTCGCCGAACTCGACCGCTTCTGCGATGCGCTCATTACTATCCGCGAGGAGATCCGCTCTGTGGAAGAGGGGCGCTGGCCCCTCGATGACAATCCGCTGGTTAACGCTCCGCACACGCTGCGCGACCTCACTGCGGAACACTGGCCCCATGCCTATTCGCGCCAGCAGGCCGCCTACGCCATGGACAGCCTGCGCCACGACAAGTACTGGCCTCCGGTGGCGCGCGTCGACAACGTGTACGGAGATCGCAATCTGTTTTGCGCCTGCCCGTCGATCGACAGCTTCCGCGACACAACGGACGAAACCGAGCAGACGCGCTGAGCCGCTGAGAACGTGGGGGCCTGCGCACTTCCCGGGCACCCCATGCACTCCCCGGGAGGGGCCCCTGGGAGTTTTGGCCGGCAGCCCCGCCTGCACTAGACTCTGCCGATGTCTATCGCCCCGAAGCTCTTACCTGGCCCCCTGCCCGCCGAACAGGCCTCCCTGTTCCTCGCGGCGGGCGTCGGCACCTGGCGCTGGGATGACGCCACGCGTGAGTTCTCGGTCTCCCCCGAGACGGCGGCCATGCTCCAGGTTAAAGAGGCCGATCTACCCATTACCCTGCGATCGGTACTTGCCAGCCTCCACGAGGACGATATTCCGCTCTTCGAAGCGGCGCTGGCGAATGTGGTCAAGAGCGGCGGCATCGATGAAACGCTTTTCCGCGTGTACCTGGACGATGGCCAGTTACGCTGGTACCGCGCCGTGGGCGAAGCCCACCGCAATGAAAGCGGAAGAATCGAAAGCGCCAATGGCCTGCTCATCGACGTTACGCGGCAACGACGCGCCGAGGAGATGCACCGCAGCTTCTTCGAACAGCCCCACGGGCTGCACCTGATTGCCGACACGGACGGTCGAATTGTAGATGCCAATAGCGCCTGGTACCCCGTATTGGGGTATGCCGCCGACGAGCTCGTGGACCGGTTGTTCATCGACCTGGTCCACGTAGAAGACCGGGAGGCCACGCAAGCGCAGCTGAAGAATCTGTCCCACGGGATCAAAACGCTTGCCTTCGAAAGCCGCTGTCGACATCGCGACGGCGGGTGGCGTTTGATCGCCTGGTCTACGGCCGTCGCGGAAAACGATCTGCTTATCTACGGTGCGGGGATGGACATCACCGCGCAGCGCGCCGCCGAGCAGCGCCTGTCCAAGGCCGCGGCCGTGTTCGACAGCAGTGGCGAAGGCATTCTCGTTACGGATAACGACGGCTACATTCGAGAGGTCAACGACGCCTTCTGTCGGATCACCGGCTACGCCCGGGAGGAAGCCATCGGGGAGCACACGCGCTTACTGCGCTCGGGACAACACGACGACGCATTCTATGCGTCCATGTGGAACGCCATTGCCGAGCGAGGCGTATGGCGGGGCGAAATCTGGAACCGGCGAAAATCCGGAGAGGTGTTCCCCGAACTGCTGACCATTACACGCATCGACGGCGCCGAGGGAGGTTTCGTCGCCGTGTTTACCGACATCAGCAAGATGAAGGAAACGGAGGAGCACCTGATGCAGCTGGCGCATTACGATCAGCTCACGGGCCTACCCAACCGCTACCTCATCACCGAGCGTCTGTCCCAGGCTTTGCGCCGCGCCAGGCGTCACAGCCGACGTGTGGCCGTGGTGTTTCTCGACCTCGACTGCTTTAAGAGTGTGAATGACAGCCTGGGACACGCCGCTGGCGATCAGCTCATCACCTGCGTTGCCAGGCGTCTCAACGACGCCCTGCGGGACGAGGACAACATTGGCCGCATCGGTGGAGATGAGTTCCTCATCGTTATCGAGGAGTTACCTTCGGCTCGTGACATGACCACGATCGCCGAAAAACTTGTCAACGAACTGCGCGTGCCGATCGATCTTGAAGGCCGAAGCATCACCGTAGGCGCGAGCCTCGGAATCAGCCTCTATCCCGACGATGGCAACACGGCCGAAACGCTGATGAGCCATGCGGATGCCGCCATGTACAGCGCCAAGGAACAGGGCCGCGATACCTTCCGCTTCTATTCCCAGCGCATGACCCAGAACGCTTTTCAGCACGTTCTGCTCGACACGGCGCTTCGCGAAGCAATTTCCAACAATGAGCTCCAGCTTGTCTTCCAGGCGCAGAGGAACCTTCGCTGCGGCAGCGTCGAGGGGCTGGAGGCTCTCCTGCGCTGGCGACACTCTACGCTGGGCATGGTGCCGCCTTCGCAGTTCATTCCACATGCGGAAAGCACGGGCCTTATTTTTGGTATCGGGCGCTGGGTGCTGGAACAGGCCTGCGTTCAGGCCGCGCGCTGGCGCGCGGAAAATCTGGCCTTTGGACGAATCACCGTGAACATATCGGCGACTCAGTTTCGCGACGAGGGCTTTGTTGAGTCGGTAACCCGGGCACTGGATGTGAGCGGCCTGGCTCCCGAGAGCCTTGAGCTTGAGATCACGGAAAGCATGCTAGGCAGTCAGCCGGAGGCGCTGATCGACAAGATGTTGACCCTGCGCAACCTCGGCGTTTGTTTTGCCATCGACGACTTCGGTACGGGGTACAGCTCTCTCCGCTATCTGCAGCACATGCCGATCGATCGCTTCAAGCTTGACCGGTCCATCGTGCGGGATGTCAGTAGCAGCAGTACGGATCGCAGCATAGCCGCCGCGGCGATCGCCCTGGGCGACGCGATGGGTTTGCCGGTTATCGCCGAGGGGATCGAAACCGAAGCCCAGGCGCGATGCGTCATCGACCTGGGGTGCGCGCAGGCCCAGGGGGATTTCTACGGCAAACCACTGCCTCACGAGGCCATGCAGACCTGGCTTCAAGACCAGGCCAGCAAGCCGGAACTGCGGTCATTGAAGGAACAGCTCGGAAGCCTCTGACGGTGCCCGCGTGACGCGACGGTCAAAGGGAAACGGATCTACCCGGTGGAGTCTCGACCCTCGGATGAGGCCGAGACTCCGCCGTTAACTCCAACTCAGAAGCTGTAACGGAAGTCCACACCGTAGCTGCGCAGAGCAGACGGATGGACAAAGCTCCCCCCAAACTCCGGCGTCGGGATAATCTCCTGGAGATACTGCTCGTCGCCGAGATTCCGACCCCAGGCGGTGATCGCCCAGTTAGCGGCCTCCACGCCGATTCGCAGATCCACAATGCTGAAGTCGTCCCGGGCCGACTGGGAGAAATCCTGGTTGAATCCGGGTCCGAAGAAGGCGTTCCAGATCGTCGGCGTCTGCTCGCCCTGCAGGGTGTGGAACCACATCTCTCCGGTGTAGGTCCAGTCAAGCCGGGAAACGAGCTGTAGGTCGCCGCCCAGCGGGAACACAAGCTCCGCACCCAGGTTACCGGTCGTCTCCGGGGCCTGCGGTACATCGTTGCCCTCGGACAGGGGACGGTGGTCATTGCGCTCGATCTCCGAGTCCATGAGGCCGATGCCGCCGTAGACCGTGAGGTATTCCGTCGCCGCGAAGGTAAAGTCAGCCTCGAAGCCCTGGATGTAGAGTTCGTCGATGGTCACGACCGTGCGCAGGATACCGAAGGGGCCTGCATAGAACTCGAAGAACTGATTGTCGTCCACCTCCGTGCGGAACACGGCGGCATTGAGGCGCAGACGACGATCCATCCATTCGGATTTGAAGCCGAGTTCGTAGGCCGTCGATACTTCCTTGTCGTAGTCGTCGGTGACCTGAAGCTGCGCGTCCACGGCTTCGCCGGGTCCGCCGAAACCGGCGTTGAACCAGAAGTTGAGCAGGTCCTCGGTACCGATGGCGTTAAAGCCCCCGCTTCTGAAGCCCACGCCGTAGCTCGCATAGAGAGTCATGTCATCGCTCGGTGTCCAGCTCCAGGTAAGCTTGGGCTGGAACTGCGTGAAGTCGCGGGAGCGATCCGGAATACCGCCGGGGTTCGTCGCCAGTGCGGGATTGATCGGAAGCGGCTGGAAGTCGGGGCCGAGGAGATTGACGTTGAGCCCCGAGTTCAGAACGTCGGGAACGCGGTTGATGACCTCGCGCTCCTCGCGGTCGTAGCGCAGCGCAATGTCCAGCTGCATGTCACTGCCGAGATCAAACTCGAGCTGGCCGTAGGCGGCAAATACGCGGGTCTCGAAGTCATCCCAGAACAAGAGATCTGTGGGGTTGGGGCCCGTGGGATCCACATAGGGCTGGCGCAGGAACCCCTGTCCCTGGTCGGCGCCGTAGGACACCAGCGACTCCCGTTCGATGTCGGCGAAGTACACACCGGCGATCCAGCGCAGGCCCTCGTCCTCCCGCGACACCAGGCGCGCGTCGAAGCTGAAATCCTTCTGATTGCGTTCCTGGTACTGGTAGCCGTCACAGGTCGTCGGGTTGTAGGGCCCGTAAACGCCCGTGAAATCCGTGTCTGGCCCGGGCGGGAGCACGCCGAAGGGATTGAAGGGCTCGCCGTACAGATCGGGGCGGGTAAAGCTGTTGAGCTCGGAGCGGCCAGCCTGACAGGCCGGCGTCAGTTCATAACCGTAGAACGTCGCCGCCGTGCCGTCCGACAGGAGATACTCTTCGAGGTCGTTATAGGCAACGCTGGCGACGAGATCGGCAAAACCCAAGTTCCAGTCCGCCTTGATCGCGAGGTCCAGAGTCTCCTGCTCATTCTCTCCAGGCGTATTGAAGATAAAGCGGAAATCCGCCGTATTGGGATCCTGGTTGTAATTCGGGGCACCAAACACCTCGACGAACTGGGGTATGGCAAAGGTCGCGTTGAAGTTGATCGCACCGGCACTGACTTCTGAATAGCCGCCGCGGAAATCGATACGCAGATCGTCACTCACGTTCCAGATCAGGCGACCGCGGACGCTGGAGTCCTCCAGGTAATCCACAACGTTGTCCTGGTTCGTGAAGATGTTTTCGTAGAAGCCATCGGTCTGGCTCACGCTCACGGCGAGGCGACCCAGGAGCTTGTCCTCAATGATGGGCCCGCTGATCATTGCGTTTCCCCGGGCTATGCCCACGTTCCCGACCGTGGCACCCACCCGGCCCTCGAACTCATTGCTCGGCTCCTTGGTGCTGACCAGGATCGCGCCGGCCACGGCGTTGCGTCCGTAGAGCGCACCCTGTGGGCCCTTGAGCACCTCGATCTGCTGGATATCGAAGAGCTCCTCGTTGAAGCTGTTCGGGTTGGTGCTGAGAATTCCGTCGACCACGTAGGCGAAGGTGGATTCGGCGTCGCGGGTGGACACGATGCCGCGGATGCTGAGCTGCGTGTCGCCCACATTCGCCGTATCGACCAGCGTGACGTTGGGCACCAGTCCCACGTAGTCCGAGGCCCGCTGAATACCCGCGCGCTGGATCGTGTTTTCATCGATGGCGGATATGGCGATAGGCACTTCCTGCAGGTTTTCTTCCCGCTTGCGCGCCACAACGACAATCTCTTCGATGGCGAGGCCGCCCTCCTGCGCCCATAGCGCCGGCGACAGGGGAGCAAGGACGGCGCCGGCCAGGGCCGCAGCCAACGGTTTCTTATGCATGGTCATAGCTTGTGCCTCATGAGATGTGCTTTCGTTTGTTGTTTTCATACGCACCGGCCTCTGCGGACCGGCTCCCGTTCATTTCCTTGAGCCGGCGCCAGAGCGTGGTCGTGCTAATGCCCAGTTCGCGGCTTACGGCGGTCTTGTCGCCCCCGAGGCGCTGCATGGCCTCGTGGATCGCCCGACATTCCTGCTCCTTCAGCAGGCCCGCATTTGTAATCGGGGACGCCGCCGCGGCGTAGAGTTCCGGCAGAACGTCGGCGACGCTAAGCTCTTCCTCGCTGAGGTCCTGTGCAAGGTTTACGACGAGACGCTCGCTGAAGTTTTGCAGTTCGCGCACATTTCCAGGCCAGCGATAGGCTTCAAACGCCTCTCGCAATCGCGCAAGCAGCGCATCGACGTCGACGTCAACGCCGTAGCTCTCGCCGTAGCACTCCAGGTAGTGCTGGGCGATAGCCGCGATATCGCCGCTGCGGGCGCGAAGCGGCGGTACGCGCAAACAGAAAACGTTCAAGCGGTAGAAGAGGTCGTCGCGAAAGGCGCCGCTTGCCACCTGGGCGGCGAGGTCCGCATTGGTCGCGGCGATCACCTTGAAATCCAGGGAGAGTTCGCGCGTCGCGCCCACCGGGCGTACGCGCCGCTCCTGCAATACGCGCAGAAGCTTTGCCTGCTGCGGGGGCGGCATCTCGCCAATTTCGTCGAGATACAGGACGCCACCGTTCGCTTGCTCAATGAGCCCCACACGACCGCCGCGGCGTGAACCGGTAAAGGCGCCGTCGACATAGCCAAAGAGTTCCGATTCGAACAGCTCGTTGGGAATGCTGCCGCAGTTGATGGCCACCAGGGGACCAGCACTGTAATCAGAGCAGCGGTGAATCTCGCGCGCAATGTGCTCCTTGCCGGTGCCGCTTTCCCCCTCGATGAGCACGGCGGCGCTGCCCCGGGCGTAGGTGTGTGCCATGCGCAGCACGCGTTCCATGCTCTCGGACTGGACCACCAGGCGACCGGGTTCCGGCGTGGATTCGGAACCGCGAGAGCGCGCTGCCCGCAGTGCTTCTTCGAGCATGCGCCGCGCGGAGTCTTTGCTGTAGATCAGCACCGACGGGATCCCGCGCTGCTCCGCGAGATGGCAAACATAGCTGGGCGCAACGACCACGTCGGTTTCCCGACCCGCAGCCACGGCCAGGAGTTGCTCGGCGGCTTCGTTGGTCGTGCTGTAGGTGAGATGGCTGAGAATCTGGTCCCCAAGCTGCGCCAGCGCCTGGAACACGCGCTCGGAAAGTTCCGGCTGCTTGGCGTAGGTGAAGACGTGAATGCGTTCACCGATGGCCCGTGCCCGGGCCACCGCGTCGACGATATCGGCGTCGGTAACCGGCTGCGCAATGACCGGCAGCTTGAGGGTTTTTTCAAGGTAGGCCGCATTGGAGCCAGCGCTGGCGACAACATCCGGCCGGTGCTGGCGCACCAGCGCCGGGTAGTCCACGCTCCCCGAGGCGACGGATTCGACGATCACGACCTCCGCCTCGTCTTCGTAGTCAGGCAATACCGCATTGATCAGCTCGCTGAACTTGCGGTAGCCGATAAGCAGGATGCGCGCGCGGCGACTCACGCGGCGTGCTCCAGGCCGACGAGAACGTCGTCAATGCTCACGACTTCGGCGTACTTGGCATGCATGTCGTGCAGGTTCGCCAGGTGCGCTTCTGCATTGCGATCACCGACTGCTTCCCGGGGCACCCAGGTTACGAATTCATGCTGCAGCGCATCGACCACCGTGGCGCGAACGCAGCCACTGGTCGTCAGTCCCGTAACGATCAAGGAGTCAGCGCCGGCTTCCCGAAGCAGCCCAGCGAGGTCGGTACCGAAAAAGGCGCTCGCATAGTGCTTCTCCACAAGGTGTTCGCCAGCGAGCGGTGCAAGACGCGAGTCAACGGCAGAAGCCCTGCTGCCACGCTGGAGTGCGTTGAGGGCAGGTAAACGGGCGCGGAACACGGCGGCCTGATCGTCGCTGTCGTACACCACGGTGGTGAAGACGACCGGCAGCGCGCGCGTCCGAACCGCGGACAGCAGCGCCGCGCAGGCATCCACCACCCCGTCGGCTTCCGAGCCCAGCGGGCTGTCCGGATCGGTGAAGGACTCGATCATGTCCACAAGCAGTAATGCCGGTCGATCGCCGAGAGGCTGGGGCTGTCGCGCCAGGTCCGCCATGCCTCAGCCCGTCTGCTCCTGGGGAAAGCGTGGCGTAACAGGTGGAGGCAGATGGGTCTCGGATTCGCAGCGGGCCTTGAGCTCCTCAATACTCCCACCGCGGGAGAACAGCTCCTGCACCTCGCCCCGCGCCGCACGCATCTCGTCGCGCAGAGCGTCGGTGGCCGCCGCGTCGACGCTGCCATCCTCCGCGAGAACGACTCCGTAACGCCGCGCGCCTTCAGCGCTGACAAGGCGTCGGGCTACGTCCTGACGCACGAGTTCAGGATCGCGGTCAAAGGGGTCACCCCAGCCGCCACCGCCCCAGGTATTGAAGTAGAGGACATCACCGGTCTTGACCTTCACACCCTCGACCTTCGCCGGCAGCCACTCCTCGCCGCCATCAATGCGCACCAGACGCTTGGTGGAGCGCTGCCCGGGATCGCCACCGAGAACACCCCAGGGGTGGGTCAGCCAGCGTTCGTCGTGGACGCCGATCTCGCCATCGGCAAGAAAGCGATACGCCACCGACAGACCGTTGCCGCCGCGGTGCAGCCCCGCGCCGCCGGAGTCGCAAATCGTTTCGTAACGCTCGATGCGCAACGGAAAATAGGATTCGATGAACTCATTGGGTACGTTGGTGAAGCCCGGCCACAGGGAATGACCGTCCGGGCCATCGCCCACGGGCCGGCCAGGGATACCGCCAAAGCCGATCTGGAAAAGCTGGAACCACTCGCCCCCCTTCCCTGGCCGATGATCGTAGCCGGAGTAGAACAGGTGCGGCGAATCGGAAAATCCGGCCGCGTTGAGCATTTGTTCGGGCGCACCCATGCCAAGAAGCGCACCGAGGAGATCGAAGATGCGACCCAGGGCATGCGTGCGGCCGGACAGCGCCGCTGGGAACTTCGGCTTGAGGAGCGTGCCCTCGGGAATGCGCACATCCACGAGGTCGTAAAAACCGTCGTTAAAGACGATCTGGGGGTCGACGACGTTGATCGTGAACGAACCGAAGAACATCTTGAACATGTCTTCGTTGAGGAAGAAGTTCACCGAGCTCTGCGCCTGCGGATCGGTTCCCGCAAAGTCGAAGATCGCCGTGGAGCCTTCGCGCCACAGGCGACACTTGATGCGATAGGGACCCATACCCATGCCGTCGTCGCAGAGAAAGTCTTCGAACTCCCGTGGTTCCTCGGGAATGAACATCTCGATGATGTGCTTCATGGCGTCGTAATTGCGCTGCAGCATCACGTCCATGGTCGAGGCCAGCACATCGTCACCAAAGCGTTCCGCCAACTCGACGCAGCGCTTCGCCGCGGTCTTGCAGGCGGCCACGAGCGCGTTCAGATCAAAGCGATTCCACTGCGGTGTGCGCACGTTGTGCAGGATCAGCTCGAGCAGGTCTTCCTGCAGGACGCCGCGCTTGTACAGCTTCGTGGGAGGAATGCGGATGCCTTCCTGGTAAATCGTCGTCGCCTGGATAGGTATCGATCCCGGCACCATGCCCCCGTTGTCGGACATGTGCCCGAACATGGCGGACCAGGCGATGTGGCGGCCGTCCTTGAACACCGGCACAAGCACCACCCAGTCGGGCAGGTGCGAGACCGCCGCGTTACAGAGGTAGGGATCGTTGGTGAGAATCACATCGCCCTCCTCGATTTCGGCGTCGTAGGCCGAGAGGAAGGGTCCGATAAAGGAGCCGAACTGGCCCACCACCATCTTGCCGTCGCGGTTGGCGATCATCGGGAAGCAGTCACCCTGCTCGCGAATACCCGGCGACATGGCCGTGCGGAACAGCACGGCGTCCATTTCTTCCCGGGCGTTGCGCAGGGCGTTCTCGATGATATCCACGGTAACGCCATCGACCGGAACCATGCTCAGAGGCTGCGCGTTGCTCTCCATAATCTTTGCGGGCATGCCGTCTACCTCAGTCCTGGGGGTTGATGAGCAGGTTGCCGATCGCGTCGACGCTCGCCGCGTAGCCGGGGAGCACAACCGTGGTGGAATCCATCTCGGACACGATGCTGGGACCGGGCACTTCCTGCCCTTCGCCGAGACGACGACGATCGTAGATCGGCGCGTCATGCCAGGCGCCCTCAAAATAAAAGCGGCTGTCGTGGATCAGGGCGTCCTTGAGCGTGCCTCCTCCCGAACCCGTTCCTGCAGCGTCCAGGGCACGCGCCGCGGCCTTCACCACGGCGCGGATCATGAGAATCTCGTGACCGTCGCCGAGCTTGAAGGTGAAGAGCTGCTCGTGCTCGGCGTCGAAGGCCTCCGTAAGCAGCGCGATACCTTTCTCCTGCAACTCGGCCTCGCTGAAGTCCACGGTGATCTGGAACGCCTGGCCGGCGTAGCGCAGATCCGCCTGATAGCTCACCTGCTGGTCCTCGATCGCGATGCCGTCCGCAAGGAGCGACTCCCGCGCCCGGTCGCGGAGCGCGTGCAGATCGGCCTGCAGCGTCTCCTCGGCGAGGTTCTCGGCCATGGTCAGGTAGGTACGCGCCGCTTCGTCCTGCACCTGTGTTGTGGCATCACCGTAAGCGCACAAAACGCCGGGCCCCGGCGGCACGATCACGGGCCAGGCATCGGTGAGAATGCCGAGGGCATTGGCGTGCAGCGGCCCGGCGCCACCGAAACCCACGAGAGCGAAATCGCGGGGATCGTAGCCCTGCTCCACTGACACCAGGCGCAGGGCACCGAACATGGATTCGTTGACGATCTTGATGATCCCTTCGGCCGCTTCCATGAGTTCAATGCCCATGGCGTCGGCGACGCTCTGCACCGCCTTCTCGGCGGCGTCGCGATTGATCTCCATCTTGCCGCCGAGCTGCACATCGGAGGGCAGATAGCCGAGTACCACGTTGGCATCGCATACCGTAGGGGCTTCACCGCCCTTCATGTAGCAGGCCGGGCCGGGTACGGCGCCGGCGGACTCGGGACCGACGCGTAGGGCCTTGGTCAGTTCGGGTACGAAGGCGATGGAGCCACCGCCGGCGCCCACGGTGCGCACGTCGACCGAGGGCGCGCGCACACGCACATCGCCGACGATGGTTTCGCGCCGCACCCGGGCGCGCGCATCCTGGATCAGGGCGACGTCCGTAGACGTGCCTCCCATATCGAAGGTCAGGATGTTGCGGAAGCCGGCGCGCTCGCAGAAATACAGGGCACCGGACACGCCGCCGGCGGGGCCGCTCATCAGCAGATTCACCGGTGATTCGCCGGAGGCCCGGGCCGAGGCGAGGCCGCCGTCCGAGCGCAGAATGGAGAGCTGCGAACCCTCGCCGAGGCGCTCATCCAGGGCGCTCTGCAAATTACTCACGTAGCGTGCCACTTCGGGCCGCACGTAGGAGTTCACCACCGTGGTCTCCGTGCGCTCATACTCCTGCATCTCTGGAACCACGTCCGCCGATACGGAGATGGGCGTATCCACGAAAATCTGGGCGGCGATTTCAGCAACCCGGCGTTCGTGCTCCGGATTGATGTAGGCGTTGATCAGGCAGATGGTGAGGGCTTCTACCTCACTCTTGGCGCGGAGATTCTCAAGATCCTGGCGCAGGGCGTCTTCGTCCAGGGGCAGGACGATCTCACCGTCGGCCCCCACCCGTTCCCGGGCCCCGATGGTGAGTTCCAAAGGTGCGAGCAGAGGACTCTTAACATAGCTCACCCAACCACCCAGCCCCCCGGGGCAGAAGGAGCGCGCCACTTGCAGCGTGTCCTCGAAACCAGCGGTGGTTACCAGGCCCACGCGCGCACCGCGGCGCGTCAGTACGGCGTTGGTCGCCACCGTTGTGCCGTGCATCACGCGATGGATGGCCTTGGGGTCGACACCGGACTCGTCGCAGATCCGTGCGATGCCGTTCAATACGCCGATGGAGGAGTCTTCCGGAGTCGAGGGCACCTTGGCGGTGAAGGTCTCTCCGGTATCTTCATTCAACAGCAGGAAGTCGGTAAAGGTCCCGCCAACGTCTACGCCCAGCCTGAAACTCATACCGCCCTACCCTTCTCCTTGATTCTGTTTTGAGGCAACGCCGTCTCAGGCGGCGTCCCGCACGGCCTGGCCCCGCAGCCATTCGACGGCGCGACCGCCCTGCTCCCGGCCCAGCATGCGGGAAATCAGGTCGACGACCGGGAGCAGTTCAAAAGGCGTGATCCCGGTGTGGAAACCCATCTGTTCACACAGCATGACGACGTCCTCGGTCGCCACGTTGCCCCGGGCTCCCGGGGCAAAGGGGCAGCCCCCAAGGCCGCCGATGGATGTATCGAAGCGCCGGATGCCGGCCTCGAGCGCCGCGTACACATTGGCCAGGCCCAGGGCCCGCGTATCGTGGAAGTGGCACGCAAGCTGCGCGCTTCCGTGATCCGCCACAAGACCGCGCATCAGCGCGTTGACCGCGGCGGGATTCGCGGCACCGATGGTGTCGGCGATAACGAGGAGCGACGCACCGGCGTCGACCAGCTGCTGTGCCTGGCTTCGGACCGTGGCGGCATCCACGGCGCCTTCGAAGGGACATTCAAACGCCACAGCGAGATACGCCTGGGCAGACACACCTTCATCCCGACCGCGAGCGATAAGCTCGCGCGCCACGCTCATGGTCTGATCGAGGCTCATGTTGATGTTGCGCTGATTCATGGTTTCGGTGGCGGAGACCACGACGGCTACCGTATCCACGCCGGCCGCCCGAGCGTTCTCGTAGCCGCGCATGTTGGGTACGAGGGCGCTGAGTTCGGCCGCGGGGGCTTTTGCCGCAAGACGGCGGGCGAGTTCATCGGTGCCCGCCATCTGCGGCACGGCCCGGGGCGACACGAAGCTGCCAATTTCGATGTGCGTCAGTCCGGCTGCCAGCAGCGCTTCCACGAACTGCAGGCGCTGCTCGAGGCTGAGTTCACCGCTCTGGCTCTGCAGGCCGTCCCGGGGACCGACTTCGTTGATGGTCACCGCATCGCTCATGTCACCACCCCTTCATCGCGCAGGCTGCTGAGCTGCTCGCTGCTGTAGCCAAGCAGTCCGCGGAGCACTTCCTCCGTATGCTGACCAAGGAGCGGCGCCGGGGAGAAGCTCTCTTCATCGGTACGCGACAGCTTGATGGGATTACCAGGGCCCTTCGTGGTGGCTCCGTTGGGGTGGCGCAGCTCCACGACCATATTGCGCGCCAGCACCTGCTCGTCGGCCAGCGCCTCGTCGACGCGATTCACCCTTGCACAGGGGATGCGCTTCTCCTCCAGGCGCTGCAACCAGTACTCGGACGGCTGGGTCGAGAAGATCTCCGCCAGCCGCGCATCGATAAACGCCTTGTCCTCCAGGCGACCGGGCTGCGTCAGGTATTTTTCATCGCGGAAAGCCGGCTCGTCGATCACCTCGAGGAGGTTGGTCCAGAAGCCGTCGAAAATCACGGCGATGATGATGTGTCCGTTCGCCGTGGGGTAGCTGTTGTACGGCACATGGACGAAGTGGCTGTTGCCGATAGGCTCCGGCGTATCGCCCGAGAGAAAATACATGGTCGCCATGTAGTTGAGCATGGAAATCTGGCAGTCGAGCATGGAGATATCCACGTGCTGACCGCGACCGCTGCGCTCGCGTTCATAGAGCGCCGCGAGAATGCCCATCACGCCGAACATACCGCCCCCCAGATCGGCGATGGGGATGCCTGCGCGCGTCGGCTCGGCGCTGCTTTGACCGGTGATGGACATACCCCCACCCAGAGCCTGGACGACCTGGTCGAAGGCCGGGCGCTGATAGCTGGGTCCCGCGGAACCGAAACCGGAAATACCGCAGGTGATGATGCGCGGATTGATGGCGCTGAGCCGGTCGTAGTCGATGCGCAGCTTGTGCGCGACGCCGGCGCTGAAGTTTTCAAGGACCACGTCACTGGTGCGCACCAGGTCGTAGAACACCTCAAGGCCGGCTTCGGTCTTCAGGTCTATCGCGACACTCTGCTTGTTGCGATTGAGGGTGAGGTAGTAGGCGCCCTGGCCGTCGAGGGAGTTTCGCGGGTCGGTTGCCAGGAGCCGACGTGTGCCCTCTCCCTTCAGCGGTTCGATCTTGATCGTCTCGGCGCCCAGGTCGGCTAGCAGCATGCCGCCGTAAGGCCCGGAGAGCATGTGGGTCAGATCGAGGATGCGAAGGCCCTCGAGCGGTTTGGTCATAGCCAGTCTCCAGACTTGCGCGGCTTCAGGCGTCGTGAGCGCCAAAGCGGGACCCATCGCAAGATACGGTCCAGCCTTGGAACTGCGGGCGGTGAATTACTCGATTAATTATTTGAATCAATGATTTATGTGTTTTTTATGGCAGTCAGTCTAGGTTTGATTCAGACTGATTCTCCCTGGTTGCTACGTTCAATTAGAAATATTCGATTCAAAATGAAATCAATTCGTGTCCATGAATTCGGGTTCCGCCCTTTGCGACGAAGTGAGTGAGCGCGGCGGCGAAGCGGATTGAGAGCCGGGCCGACGCACCCGATACTGGCGTCATTCACACACCGCAGCGGACAAACCATGGACAAGCACAAGCGCAACACTCGAACCCGTAAGCTGTTGCGCGTCGGTGCGCCGGTCCTGGTCCTGGGCCTCGGCGCCCTTGCCGTTGTCATCCTCAAGGAGACGGCGCCAGAACCGACCCTGGAAGAAAACGCGACCCGACCGGTCACCGTCTACACCCACCTCACCGAACGCAGCGACACGATGCTCAAGGTCCGCGCCCAGGGCGAAGTGCGCGCCCGGACCATGATCGACCTGACGTCCGAGGTCAGCGGCCGAGTCACCGCCGTCTCCAAGGAGTATGTGGAGGGGGGACACTTCGAAGCGGGCGCGATACTCCTGGAGATTGACGACAGCGACTACCGGCTGGCCCTACGCGAAGCCGAGGCGGCTGTCGCCGCCGCGGATCTCGCCGTGCAGCAGGCGCTTGCCGATGCGGAAGTCGCACGCCAGCAGCTTCGCGATGTTCCCAATGCATCCGATCTTTCTCTCAAGAAACCCCAGATTGCCGAGGCGCGCGCGCAGCGCGAGGCGGCCCTCGCGCGCGTCGAGCAGGCACGCCTGAATCTCTCCCGCACCCGCCTCAGTCTGCCCTTCGAGGGTCGTATATCGAGCACCACGGTACACATTGGACAGGTCGTCAGCATCGGAAGCTCCCTAGGCCAGGTATTCTCGACCGACAGCGTGGAAGTACGCCTGTCCCTCAATGATCAGCAGCTCGCCGCGCTGGGCCTGCCCATCGGCTACTCCGCGACGGACTCCCTAACGGCTCCTGCGGTACGTTTCAGCGCCGTCGTTGCCGGCCGCGAACAAAGCTGGACCGGACGACTCCACCACCTGGACGCCGCCATCGATCCGCGGACTCGTCTGATTTATGCCACCGCCGAGCTCCAGGATCCCTACGCCAGCGGCCGCTCTCCCCAGGGTATGCCCATGGCCGTCGGTCTGTTCGTCGATGCGGAAATCGAGGGGCGCGTGCTTGAGAACGTCGTGCAGATTCCCAGTGAGGGACTGCGTCCCGGCGGCTTGCTTTACGTCGTGGACTCGAGCGGTCTCCTCGACGTACGCCAGGCTGAGGTCGCCGATGCCACCGCGTCTGGCGTGATCATCAGCCAGGGGCTGCGTCCCGGTGAGCGGGTGGTCGTATCGGCCTTGCGCAATGCCCGCGCCGGCATGCGCGTGTCCACCATCGACGCCCACGGCTACGCGCTGGCGGGGCAATAATCATGAATCGACTGATCGCCTGGTGGGTGCACAACCCCGTCGCCGCCAACCTGCTCATGGTCGGCATTGTCCTCGCGGGAGTGCTCGGCTTCCTCAACATGGAGCGCGAGGCGTTCCCGCACATCAAGCCCTACCAGGCCCACATCGAAGTGGTCTGGCCCGGCGCCGCACCGCAGGAAGTCGAAGAGCAGATCATCGCCCGCATCGAGGATCAGCTGGAGGACCTCGATCAGGTCAATCGCGTCTACGCGACGGCCATGGAGGGTCTAGCGGAAATCGACGTGACCACTTTCCCTGGGGTCGACATCGACGGCTTCCTCAACGAGGTCAAGAACGCAGTCGACGCCGTTCCCTCCCTGCCCCGCGACATCGAGAACCCCCGCGTGCGCCGCTCCCAGGCCCAGCAGGAAATGATCCGCGTGGCCGTGCACGGCGAGTTGAGTGAGCGCGAGCTGACGCGCCTTGCCGAAACTCTGCGCCGGGAAATGGCTGCCCTGCCCTGGGTGTCCACGATCAACCTCTTTGGCACGCGCCGCGAAGAAGTCACCGTCGAACTCTCGGAAAGCTCCATGCGTCGCTATCGGCTTTCCTTCAATGAAGTGGCTGAAGCCATCCGCGCCAGCTCCATCAACCTTTCCTCGGGGCAGCTGCGCACCCAGACCGGTGACGTTCAGCTCCGCGCCCGCAATCTCGCCGATACGGAGCAGGATTTCGCATCGATCGTCCTGCGCCAGAGCAGCGACGGCGGCATCGTGCGCGTGGGTGACGTGGCCCGGGTCATCGACGGCTTCGAGGACAACGAGATACTGGCCACCATGAACGGCGAACCCGCCGTGCTGTTGCAGGTGCTGAGCAGCGACAACATGCAGGTCGTCAAGGCCAGCGAGGCCGTGCGCGCCTGGATGGACGAACGCCGGGCCACGCTGCCGCCGGGCGCTGAACTCACCATGTGGTTCGACACGGCGGACATTTACAACGCCCGCATGGAACTGATCGGCAAGTCCGCCTATCTCGGTCTGCTGCTGGTGTTTGTCGTTCTGATTCTTACCCTGCGCCCGCGCGTGGCGCTGTGGGTCACGGCGGGCATCGGCGTGGCCTTCATCGGCACTTTCGCCCTCCTGCCGATGAACGATGTGTCGCTGAACATCATGTCCACCTTTGCCTTCCTACTGGTGCTCGGCATTGTCGTGGACGACGCCATCGTCGTCGGCGAGAGCATTCACCACCATGCCCACGAGATGGGTGGCGGCGCGGAGTCCGCGGTGCTCGGAGCGAGCTCTGTTGCGCGGCCTGTGATCTTCGCCGTGCTCACCACGATGATTGCCTTCGCTCCCTGGCTCTTCGTGTCCGGGGAAGCGGCGCAGGTCACGCGTCAGCTTTCCATCGTTATCACCGTGGCCCTGAGCATTTCTCTCATCGAGGCTTTCTTCATCCTGCCCTCGCACCTGCGGAGTCTGTCCCATCGCGAGGGACTCAAGGGACTCGCCCTGCGCCAGCAGCGGCTTGAGCACAGCATCAGCGGCTTCGCGAAACGCGTTTATCGCCCGATCCTCGACTGGTGCCTGCGTCAGCGCTATCTCACGATCAGCATTTTCATCACCCTCTTCGTGCTCGCCATGGGCCTCTTCAACACGGGCTGGGTGAAGTTCTACTTCATGCCCCAGGTCGAGAGCCCACAGATCTTCGTGAACGTATCGCTGCCGCCGGGTACGCCCTATGAGCGAGCGCTCCAGATTCTCGAACAGCTGCAGGACGCGGAAAAGAAGCTGATTGAAGAGGTCGAGGCCGCCGCTGCCGAAAGCGGTCAGGGCAGCGGGCAGCTCGTGGAAGGCTGGTACACGCGCTCGCGGCGCGACTCGGTTATCGCCATCGTCAAGCTAGCCCCGCCGGAGCGGCGCGATCTCTCGGCCCGCGAAGCCGCGGAGCGTTTCCGGGCCCTGGTCGGCGATATTCCGGATGCCGAGGAGATCGAGGTCAACTTCACCCTGAATGACAACGACGCGGACATCACCTATCTCCTCAGCCACGACAACGGCGAGCAGTTAAGCGCCGCATCTCTGGATCTGCAGAACGCGATACGCGGCTACAGCGGTGTACTCGATGTGCGCGACAGCCAGCGCGGCGAAACCGACGAAATCATCCTCCAGCTCAAGCCCGGCGCCGAAGCCCTCGGCATTCGCCTCGCCGACGTATCGCGCCAGGTTCGCCAGGCCTACTTCGGCGAGGAAGTACAGCGCCTACCCCGGCGCGGCGGAGATGCCAAGGTCATGCTGCGCTATCCGCGAGAGGCGCGGCGCAGCCTGGCCAGCCTGGACAGCTTCCGAGTACGTACGGAGGACGGCCGTGAGCTGCCGCTCTTCTCTATCGCCGATATCGAGATTCGCGGCGGTGTGCAGCGCATACAGCGCCGCGATGGGCTGCGCGTGGTCTACGTACGCGCGGACATCGAACAGGACCGGGTCAGCGATATCAAGCGCAACATCGACGATGGTTTCCTCGACCAGCTCCTCGTGGACTATCCGGGGCTCACGATCGCCCGCGGTGGTGCCCAGGAAGAGGAGTCCCAGTTCATCCAGGAAATCGTGTCGCTCTACGCCGTAGCGCTCTTTGCCATGTACGCGCTGATCGCCGTCGCCTTCCGCTCCTACTGGCTGCCGCTGCTGGTCATGACCGCCATCCCCTTCGGCTTCATGGGGGCGATTTTCGGTCACCTGATCTTCGCCACACCGCTGGCGCTGTTTTCCTACTTCGGCATCGGCGCTGCCGCGGGAGTCGTGGTTAACGACAACCTTGTGCTCGTGGACTACATCGGTCGCCTGCGCGAACAGGGCAAGGACAGCATCACCGCGATACTGGATGCCGGCGTCAACCGCTTCCGTCCCATCCTGCTGACCACGGTGACGACGTTCGTTGGCCTGATCCCGATCATGGCGGAGCGCAGCACCAACGCGCAGTTCCTGAAGCCGGCGGTTCTGTCGCTTTCGTTTGGGGTGCTGTGTGCGCTGTTTGTGACGCTGCTGCTGGTGCCGGCGCTTTACCTGGCGGGAGAGGACATCAGCACTGCGCTTGCGAAACTGCGTGGCAGGTCGGAATCATCCCAGAGGACGCCTGCAAGCATAGCCCCGACCCTTCCGGGCCGCAGCTGACAGTCGCGAATAGAATCCACGCCCGTATATGCTGTTCAACGTGTCTCGGGCGTAGAGAAAACTTCGGATCAGGTAAAGAAAATCCGCCGTTCAGGCTACAGACGTAAGCGCGGCTCCATCGACTGGTGCAGCACGTCGATGATCTCCACGCGTGCATCCGTGATGCGGTAGTAGATGTTGTGCTTCTCAGCTTGGATGCTGAAATATCCTGGTTTGATATCGGGCCGCTCTCTGCCTTGCTGCGGCTGCTTGGCTGCCTTGCGCATACGATCGCGCAGCATGGTCAGATACTTTTTTTGTTGTCCTCGCCCGTAGTTGTCAAGAGTGTAGATGCTGATCTGTATCAGGCTCCTTTGTGCCTGGGGCGAAAGTATGTAGCCAGGCATCAACCGATCAGATCATTCATGAATTGCTCGCCATCGATGCCCTGCCCCTGGTCGAGCTGAGCTTCGCCGCTCGCCAGCGTCTCACGCAGCAAATCGAGTCGGGTTTCTTCTTGCTCCAGCAACCTGAGCCCAGCTCGCACAGCATCACTGGTCGATGCGAAGCGCCCTGATTGCACGCGTTGATCAATAAAGCTTTCGAAATGGTCACCGAGGGTGACGCTCGTATTCTTCGCCATTTTCTTGCCTTTCTCTAAACCGATATGCCTTCCGCTAAAGTACCAATGATTGGTATCTCGGCAAAGGAAAAAATCTAACCGCATATCTACCCCAGATCATTGGGTAGCTCGGCCGAGGACCTCGGAGGATAAAAACAGCGTTCACCTCGTAGGTTGCAGGGTCTTTGGATCTTGCTAACACCAGATACTCGGATCTGCACTGGCATCCGAATTACTGGGGGACATAGGCACCTTATGTGCCGGCCTCGCCTACTGCCTTAGCGCGAAGCTAGTCACATTCGCCCAAATGCTCGGAAATGGGCAGTACTGATGATGCCATCGTGATGGTGGTCGAGCTTAAAGACGCGGTGCCACCAAAAGCCATATCGGAAGTGTCCTGGGAAAGTCACCGTCATCGGTCGGATCTGTCGCGCTCTCAAACTCCTCATTGTCATCAAACCCATCTCCATCTGTGTCGGCTAGATTGGGGTTTGAGCCGAGCTGTCCTTCCAGATTGTCGCCGAGTCCATCGCTATCGCTGTCGGCGGTTTCGGAAGGATCGTTGGGAAAGGCATCGCTCGCGTCATTGACTCCATCGTTGTCCGTATCGCGCTCCGAAGGTCCGCAACCATCGTTGTTGATGGCGTTGATCTCGTCGCGCGGAGTGTTGTCGCAATCGTCATCGCCATTGTCGACGCCGTCGTTATCTTCATCGTCGGTGGCGTCTACGGTGAGGTCAAAAATTCGAACAGGACCGCCATCCATTTCTGGGTCGACTCTGGAAGCTAGCGTTGTTCCGTCGCTGGACAGGGCTATCGCCCAACCCAAGCCCAGCTCTGGGCTCGCCCCATTGAGGGCAACCGCGATCGGTTTCCAGGCTGCACCGTTCCAGCGAAAGACAGCAACTCTGCCTGCGTTTTCAGCTCCGACGTCACTTCTCGGCGCGCCAACGGCTAACGTTAGCCCGTCGGCTGATAAGTCGAGGGCGGTACCAAAACTCTCTCCACTGGTCGGCCCAAAGACTGGCGCACCCAGGGTCTGCCAGCTGCTGCCATTCCAGATAAACGCCCGTACCAATCCCTCGAAGTCGAGAGTGCCGGTGGCCAGTATGCGTCCATCGCCCGATAAAGCCAGCGAATAGCCAAGGTCCTCGTCGCCTACGCTCCCGTTGATATCTGCGCCGAGCTGCTCCCAGAGAGTTCCCGTCCATCGGAAGACCCGGACCTGACCGGTGCGAGAACCGTTCGTATCGTTTCCTCGAGAGCCGACTGCGACGGTGTCGCCGTCACTGGACAACGCGACGGACCAGCCCGCTTCGTCGCCTGCGGCCTCCCCATCGATGTTGTCGCCCAGTTGTATCCAACGGCTCCCATTCCAGCGACGAATTTGCACATGGCCGGCAAACTGGCCCGCTCCGCTGGCGAGATCCGCCCCCGCTGCCACCGTGTTTCCATCGGCCGATAAAGCAACCGCCGCGCCGAAGAATGAAGAACCTGCATCGCCATCGATATCGGTCCCGAGCTGCTCCCAGTCGCTGCCCGACCAGCGGTATACGCGAACATGCCCAGCCGAGGATCCGCCAGCGTCGTTGCCGCGCGCGCCTAGTGCGAGAGTATGTCCGTCGCTGGACAAAGAAACGGCGTAGCCTGCGCCATCGCCGCTGGCCTCTCCCAAAATAGCTGAGCCAAGCGGCTCCCAGCCGTCTTCAAAGCTAAACACCTGGACTCCGCCACGGTTCCCCCCGCCTGCGCCTGTCGTACCGACGGCGACGGTTCTACCGTCTGCAGAGATTGCTAAAGGTGTACCAAAGCCAAGCGTCGTATCGCCCGCCGGGATGTCATCACCAACTTGTCGAGCTTCGGAGCGATAGGACTCGAAAACCGAGACGGTCGCGGTTCTCGTAATACTGTCCTGGCCGCCACCACTGACTCGGTAACGAAAGGTATCTACGCCCGTGAAATTCAGGTCCGGTGTGTAAGTGAGAGTCTGACTCGCCGTCGTTCTGGTGTTCACCGCTGCGTCACCGTTGCTCGGATCGCTGAGCGAACCAAAGTCGGGTGAGCTGGAGATCGAATACGTCAGTGCCTTGCTCTCAAGGTCAGCGCCCTCCAGTACGACTGTGCCGGAGCCAGAGCTCTGCGCGGTTCTGATGAGACTTGCCGCAAAGACATCCACCGCGCTGGGTACTGGATCCGGTACCGGCGCGAAGCGGAAGTCGGCAACGGCGATGTCATCGCCGCCCGCATCCTCATCAAAGCGAATTTCTTCGAAGGGCTCATCGCTGATGATGCCGATGAAGGTATTGCTCGCCAACGGAAGGCCATCGAGAGAAATTTCGTTTACCAACCGGCCGTCCGCTGCAAATAGACGGATGACCTCGCCACTGTTGCTGTTGTTGTCGCGCAGGACAAAGCCGAACCCTCGAAGCGGCCTCAGCAGCAGCGGATCAATGAGGCGTACGCGCCAGTCGTCATTTTCACCGTTATCGATATCACCTGGTGAGAGCGCCGAGTCGAAGTTCCGCAAGTTGTTGCTGGCACCCTCGTCGTCATCAAAAGTAAGCAGCGTTGGCACCAAGGACGTGAACTCGAAGCTGTAGCTCAAACCCGTATTGGCACGATCAAAGGTCAAAGTCGGACCTTCACCGCCACCCTTGCTTACACCGACTCCGACATTGCGAGTGGGCGGCGATGTCTCTTCGTCGGCGAGGCCGATGTTCGCCGCATTGGTGATAAACACCTCTACTTCGCCGTCCATCGCGGCATCAAAGCCCGCGATATTGGTGAAGATTGACGCGGCGCTGTGAGCGTTGTTGCAGTAAACGCTCAGCGACGCAAGCAATAGCCATTGCTTGCTGATCGTTTGAAACCTTTCCAAAAAACGGCGTGCCATCGACGAACACCCTTGGCTAAGCGATTGTTATTGTTTGTTCCCAATGCCCATGGGGTTGAAGGTCTTTACCGTCTGCATCGACCTCGACGATGATTCGCAAAGGCAAACTTCATACCGACATAAACCGAACAGCGTTACCGCTGTGCAAACAAGACTTTCCGGGTAGTTGGGTGGAAACGACCGAGCACGGTCCTAGACGAACCGCGCGGGTCCCCAGGTCTTCAGTCCTTTTGCTGCTTCGCGAACGCCGCGAGCTGTTCGGGGCTTGCTTCGGACTGATAACGCTCCTTCCACTGCGCATAGGGCATACCGTAGATGCGCTCGCGGGCCTCGTCGTAGTCCACGCTCAAGCCGTGCTCCTCGGCCGCGGCGGCGTACCACTTTGACAGACAGTTGCGGCAGAAGCCGGCGAGGTTCATGAGGTCGATGTTCTGCACGTCGTTGCGCTCATCCAGATGAGCGAGAAGGCGGCGCAGGACCGCGGCTTCAATGGCTTCCTGGGTACTTGGGGCGGGCGTATCGCTCATCACTGGGCTCCTTGGCATTGATGGCTGCCCGGGCGGCAGGACCTCAGGCGGCGTCGAAAAGGAGGCGCACCCTATCGCGCCCCAGTTCGCGGCGCAATTCCTCCAGGAGGTCCTCGCTCGGCGCCACGCGCCAGCGCTGACCGAGCATGAGCGTGGCGCTCTGCGCACCCTGGTGGTAGCGCAGGCTTACGGGGCACTCACCGGGAGTCGCTGCTAGCACGCGACTCAGAAAGTCCCTCAGCGAGTCATCCGCCTCGCGGTCGGCGACGTCGATGCGCAGGCCCGAGGCATGCCGGGCACGCTCTTCGGCCAGGCTGCGCACCTGCGACACACGCATGACCGGAGCGCCGCTGCGATCGTCCTGGGCGAGACGGCCCTCGATAATCACGATGCGGTCTTTCACCAGCAGATCGCGGTACTGCTGATAGACCTCGGAATAGGCGGTGGCCTCGATCCGAGCGCTGCGATCATCAAGCATAAACACGCCCATGGAGCCGCGCGCCGTTTTCATGGCACGGACGCTGATCACGAGGCCCGCAACCCGACAGTTTCCGCGCCCGTCCGGACGCAGGTCCGCGATACGCTGCGGCGCAAAGCGCCGGATCTCGTCCTCGCATTCGTCGATGGGATGGCCCGTTACATAGAGACCCAGGGTGTCGCGCTCACCCTGCAGGCGCTCGCGGTCCGTCCATGGGCGCACGGGCGCAAGCTCGGCGTAGGGATTCTCGTCGCTGCGACTGGCCTGCACCGTCTCGCCAAAGAGATCGCTCATGCCCGCTTCGCGATTGGCCGCGTTCTGCTCAGCGGCGCGCAGCGCCGCATCGATGGCGGAGAAAAGCACCCAGCGCTCCGTACCCAGCCGGTCGAAGGCACCGCTGCGGATCAGGGCCTCGAGGGCCCGGCGGTTGAGCTTGCGCGGATCCGTGCGCGCGCAGAAATCGAAGAGATCGGTAAAGGGACCGCCACTGTCGCGCGCCGCGAGAATCTGCTCAACGGGCCCCTCGCCAAGGCCCTTGATGGCCCCGAGACCGTAGACAATCTCGCCACCCTCGCTGACCGTGAACATGTAGCGGCCTTCGTTCACATCGGGCAGGCGCAGCTTGAGCTCCATACGCCGGCATTCATCGATGAGCGTGACGATCTTGTCCGTGTTGTCGAGTTCCGAACTCATCACAGCGGCCATGAATGCGGCCGGATGGTGCGCCTTGAGCCAGGCGGTCTGGTACGAGACCAGGGCGTAGGCAGCGGAGTGAGATTTGTTGAAACCGTAGCCCGCGAATTTTTCCACCAGATCGAAGATCTTCGTTGCCAGATCGGCATCGACGCCGCGATCGGCGGCCCCCTCGGCGAAGACCGAGCGCTGTTTCGCCATTTCCTCGGGTTTCTTCTTGCCCATGGCCCGGCGCAGGAGGTCGGCCCCGCCCAGCGTGTAGCCGGCCAGCACCTGGGCGATCTGCATCACCTGTTCCTGGTAAAGAATGATCCCGTAGGTCGGCGCGAGAATCGGCTCCAGGGACGGGTGCTGATACTGCGGATCGGGATAGGACACTTCCTCGCGGCCGTGCTTGCGCTCGATGAAGTTGTCGACCATGCCGGACTGCAGGGGCCCGGGTCGGAACAAGGCCACCAAGGCGACGATATCCTCGAAGCAGTCGGGTCGCACGCGGGAGATCAGCTCCTTCATGCCGCGCGATTCGAGCTGGAATACGGCCGTTGTCTCCGCCGACTGCAGCAGTGCGAAGGCCTGCTGATCCGCAAGAGGTATGGCATTGATATCCAGCTCCTGCTCACCGTGAGCTCGGCGCTGACCGTTGATGATGTCGAGCGCCCAGTCGATGATGGTGAGCGTGCGCAAGCCGAGGAAGTCGAACTTCACCAGGCCGGCGTCTTCCACGTCGTTCTTGTCGAACTGCGTCACCAGACCCGCGCCGTCGGAGTCGCAGTACAGCGGCGAAAAGTCGGTGAGCTCGGACGGCGCGATGACCACGCCCCCCGCGTGCTTGCCGACGCCGCGCGTAATGCCCTCGAGCTGCACGGCCATGTCCCAGATTTCCTGGACTTCATCGTCGTCGCGCAGGAACTGCTGAAGGGCCTCCTCCTGGTTCAGGGCTTTCTCCAGGGTCATGCCGACCTCGAAGGGGATCATCTTGGACAGACGATCGCCGAGGCCATAGGACTTGCCCTGCACCCGCGCGACGTCACGCACCACGGCCTTGGCGGCCAGGGTGCCGAAGGTCACGATCTGCGACACCGCGTCGCGCCCGTAGCGCGCGGCGACGTAGTCGATCACTTCGTCGCGCCGTTCCATGCAGAAGTCGATATCGAAGTCCGGCATGGACACGCGATCGGGGTTCAGGAAACGCTCGAAGAGCAGTTCGTACTCGATGGGATCAAGGTCCGTGATCTCCAGCGCGTAGGCAACGAGCGATCCGGCGCCGCTCCCGCGCCCGGGCCCTACCGGGATATCGCGCTCCTTCGCCCAGCGGATGAAATCCATCACGATGAGAAAGTAGCCGGGGAAGCCCATTGACAGGATTACGTCGATTTCAAAGTCGAGGCGTTCGCGATAGGGACCGCGCAGCTCCTCCAGATCCATTCCGCGCGATGCCGCGATACCAGCCAGTCGTTTTTCCAGGCCCTGCTCCGAAGTCTTACGGAAAAACTCGTCGAGCGTCATGCCCTCGGGAATCGGGTAGTCGGGGAGGCAGACGCGCCCAAGTTCGAGCACCATGGAGCAGCGCCGCGCGACGGCCACTGTATTGGCGATGGCCTCGGGAATGTCCGCGAACAGCTCTGCCATCTCCTCGGGACTGCGCAGATACTGCTGTTCGCTGTAGCGGCGGGGACGGCGCGGGTCGTCCAGAACGCGGTGGTCGGCGATGCAGACTCGCGCTTCATGCGCTTCAAACTCGCTGGCATTCAGGAAGCACACCTCATTGGTGGCCACAACCGGGACCTGCGCATCCGCCGCGAGATCGACAGCCGCGTGCAGATAGTCTTCTTCACCGCTGCGTCCGGTACGCTGCAGCTCGAGATAGAAACGCCCCGGGAAGAGTTCCTGCCAGCGCTGCAGCTGTTCCCGCGCCTGACTGCCACGCCCGGTGTGTAGCGCCTTGCCGACCTCCCCGGCGAGGCCACCGGAAAGGGCGAGGAGACCGTCCACGGCGCCGTCGAGCCAACTGCGCAGGACCCGGGCGCCCTCGACGCCCTGACCCTCGCGATAGGCGCGGGAAATAAGGCGCGTCAGATTGCCATAGCCCACGTCGTTCATAACCAGAAGCGTCAGAAGGTGGCTATCGCCGTCGTCCGGACCGTCGACGATGTGCAGATCCGCGCCAAAAATCGGTTTCACGCCCGCGCCAACGGCAGCCTTGTGAAACTTCACGAGACCGTAGAAATTGCACACGTCGGTAAGCGCGACGGCGGGCATACCCAGCTCCGCGCAGCGTGCCGCGAGCGCCTTGGGGCGCACCAGCCCGTCGCTGAGGGAATACTCGCTGTGAACGCGCAGGTGTACGAATTCCGTCAAGGCTGATTGTCCTCCGTCTGGGTGTGCAGCAGCGCCCGAACCGGACCGAAGCTGCGGCGGTGCAGCGGGCAGGGTCCGTGTTCGCGCAGCGCATCGAGGTGCTGCCGTGTTGGATAACCGCGGTGCCGGTCAAATCCATAGGCCGGCCATTGCCGGTGCAGCTCGTCCATCTCGGCGTCGCGCTGAACTTTTGCGATTATCGACGCCGCAGCGATAACCGCAACGCGATCGTCGCCGCGAACCACCGGCTCCGCGCGGAAGCGCCAGTCCGGCAGGTGACGGCCGTCAACGAGCACAAGGTCCGGCGTCAGCCCGAGGCCCGCCACCGCGCGCGTCATCGCCAGCAGGCTTGCATGCAGGATGTTCAGCTCGTCAATCTCATCCGGGCTCGCGCGGCCGATCGCCAGAGGAACGCCGCTGGCACGCAGCTCCGCGTCCAGCGCCTCCCGGCTCCGCGCGCTGAGTTTCTTGGAATCCATCAGCCCGGGCACGGGCTTCGAAGAATCGAGGACGACCGCGGCGGCAACCACGTCTCCGGCGAGGGGACCACGACCGACCTCGTCTACTCCGGCAATGCAGGCGCCCGCACCGAGCCTGGACAAGGCCTCCTGCCACGGCTCGGGGGAAGGGTGTTTCCCTTTGGCGCGTACGCGAGCGATGTTCAGTCCGCCCTCGCCGACGGCGGCGCTGTGAGCAGTTCACCCAGGCAGCGACCTGCCTCCAGATCAAAATCTCGCGCCATGCCCTCACGGCAGGGCTGCAGGGCATCGACCTGGGTCTGACCCGCCGCACCGAGCAGCGCTTCGGCTTCCAGGGCCAGCGCCGCTGGAGTCAGGTCGTGCTGCAGCAGCTCTGGAACGACCGCCTGACCAGCGAGAATGTTGGGTAGGCCAACGTAGGGGGTGACGGCCATGCGCTTCATCAGCGTCCATGACAGCGGGGCCACGCGATAGGCAATCACCATGGGCCGTCGCAGCAGCATCGCCTCCAGGGTTGCGGTTCCCGACGCCAGAATCACAACGTCCGCGGCCACCATGGCCTCCCGCGACTGCCCCTGAACCAGCCGGACATCGGCCGTGGCCCCGGCGCCGTCGAGCAGCTGGCGGCACTGCTCATGGCGTTCGGGCGACGCCGCTGGCATAACCAGCTGCCGCCGCGCATCGCGTGACTTCAGGGCCCTCCCCGCTTCGAGCAGGTCCGCTCCGATCTGCGCCACCTCGGCGCTGCGACTGCCGGGCAGGAGTGCGATCACCGGAGCCTCGTCGACCAGACCCAAGGCTCGTCGCGCCGTTCCCCGGTCAGCATCCCCGGCCAGCTCGCCGGCCATGGGATGGCCAACGTAGTGGGTGCGCAGATCCACATCCCTGTAGCAGGCGGGCTCAAAAGGAAAGAGGCAAAGAAGATCGCTAACGGCCCGCGCCACCTTGTGGATGCGGGCCGGACGCCAGGCCCAGACAGTCGGGCTGACGAGCTGGGCCGTGGCCACGCCGCCCTGGCGAAGTCCCCGGGCCAGTCCGAGATTGAAATCGGGAGCGTCGATGCCCAGGAACAGATCGGGCGGATCACGAAGCCAGCGCTCACGCAATTGGGCGCGCATGCGCAGCAGCTCTGGCAAACGACCCAGCGGCTCGACGAGGCCCATCACCGCGAGTCGCTCCATATCGTAGAGAGAGGAGAAGCCCTCGGCGATCATGGCCTCGCCCCCGACCCCCTCAGCACGAACCCGTCGCTCCGGGAGGGCGCGGCGCAGCGCCCGCAGCACGCGACTGCCCAGCAGGTCACCGGAGCGTTCGCCGGCAACCAGGGCCAGGCGCAGCTCGTCGGCCGGCGCGGAGCCCGCGGGCTGCGAAGCCTCGACAGTCAGCGCACGATGCCGCGCTCGGAGGCGCGGATGGAATCGATGAGCACCTGCACTTCCGGTGTATCGCTGAGCATGGTTTCGAGGCGCTGCAGCGCAATGTCCAGCGTCAGATTCTGGCGATAGAGGATTTTGAATGCGCGGCGCAGCTGACCGATCGCGCGGTCCGAGAAACCACGCCGGCGCAGCCCCTCCGTATTGATGGTTTTTGCTTCAGCGGGGGAGCCGGACACGGTCACATAGGCGGGGACGTCCTTGCCGATGGCGGTCTGCATGCCGCTGAAGGAGTGGGGACCGATACGACAGAACTGGTGCACCAGGGTGTAACCGCTGAGGATCGCCCAGTCGCCCACGACGACGTGCCCGGCGAGGGCGACGTTATTGACCAGAATGGTGTGATCGCCCAACACGCTGTCGTGGCCGATATGGGCGTAGGCCATGATCAGGTTGTCGCTACCAATCAGTGTTTCACCCCGGTCCTGCACCGTGCCGCGGTGGATGGTCACCCCTTCGCGAATGGTGTTGCGCTCACCAATGACAAGTCGGGTGGGTTCGTTGCGGTACTTGAGATCGGGCGTGGCGTCGCCCACGGTGGCGAACTGGAAGATGCGGTTCTGGGCCCCGATGACGGTAGGGCCCTTGATGACCACGTGCGACGCGATATCGCAGTGAGGACCGATCTCGACTTCCGGACCGATACAGGTCCAGGGGCCGACGACTGTACCCTCGCCGAGTTTGGCGCCTTCATCGACTATCGCCTGCGGGTGAACACGGGCCTGGGGATGAATCACGAGGGCGCGCTCGCGGTGTTCAGGTTGGACGGTCGGCGCAGAGTATCGTCGCGGAGGCGCAGCGTTTGCCTTCCACCTCCGCATGCACGTCGAATTTCCAGATCCCGCGGCGCTCACCGAGGATTCGGGCGTAGAGATATACGCGATCACCGGGCACGCAGGGTCGTTTAAAGCGCAGATCATCGGCCCCTACGAACATGTAGATCGAGCCGTCCGCCGGCGTCTTTTCCTGGGTTCGAAAGCCGAGTACGCCCGCGGCCTGGGCCATGGCTTCGAGGAGCAGAACGCCAGGGAAAACGGGATTGCCCGGGAAATGACCGTCGAAAAACGGCTCGTTGATGCTCAGGTTCTTGTACGCGACGATCGATTCACCGGGGATGAGTTCGACCACGCGGTCCACCAGGAGGAAGGGGTAGCGGTGCGGAAGATGCTCCCGAATGCCCGAGATGTCCATAAGCGCATCAGAATTCAATGCTGTTCCCCCTGACGGATCTTTCTTTATGTGTGGTCGGCTTTCCCGACCGGGTGGCTTACCCGGCCCCCGAATCCGAAGATTTCTCTCCTGCCTGCAGGCTCGCCAGCGCTTCCTCGAGTTCCACGACTCGTCGCTGCAAGGCTTCAAGCTGCGTGAACCGAACGGCGTTCCTGGCCCACTGTCGCGTGGGTTCCAGGGGCGTGCCCGATGAGTAGGCCCCGGGATTGACGACAGCCCGCGTTACGCGAGCCTGCCCGGCAATGTGCACATTGTCGCAAATCTCAAGGTGCCCCGACACTCCGACCTGACCGGCCAGCGTGCAGTCTTCGCCCACAGTAACGCTGCCGGCAATTCCGACACAGCCCGCAAGGGCCGTCCGGGCCCCAATGCGGCAGTTGTGTGCGACGTGGACCTGATCGTCGATGATGACATCGCTGGCAATCACCGTGTCGTCCAAGGCGCCGCGATCGATAGTCACGCTGGCGCCGATATCGACGTCGTCCCCGATCAGCACGCGCCCCAGCTGAGCGATGCGCTCCCAGCCGTTGGGCCTGCGCGCAAAGCCGAAGCCGTCGGCGCCAATGACCGTACTTGAGTGCACGCGACAGCGCTCACCAAGAGTGACATCGTGATAGAGCGTGACGTTGGGCATGAGGCGCGTGCCGGCGCCGAGGGAGACCCGCGCGCCGACAAAGCATCCCGGACCGACCACGACGGAATCGCCCAGTTCGACGTTCGCTTCGATCACCGCATGTGCGCCAATCCGCACGGTCGCAGGCACGCGGACCGACGGGTCGACGACTGCGGTGGGATGAACACCCGGGGCGTCGGGAGCGTCTTCGAAGAGACGCGAGGCGCGCGCGTAGGCGAGATAGGGATCGTCGACGCAGAGGACCGGTACTGGGCACTCTTCGGCCCAGGCTTCCCGCAATAGCACGCAGCCCGCGCGGGCATCTCTCAGCCCCGGGACGTACTTTTTTTCCGCGACAAACGCCAGCTCCGACGAGGAGGCGCGCTGCAGGGGTGCCACGCCCGTCACGCGGGCGGCGGGATCACCCCGCAGCAAACGCCCGCCCAAGAGCTCCTCGAGCTCGGCGAGCGTCACCATGCCAGGTCCGGCGAAAGCTTGAGAGTGCTCAGCTGTCCGCGGCCGCCTGGTTGAGCTTGTCCGTCACCTTGGCCGTGATGCTGTAGCCAGGATCGGCATGAATCACGGAGGTGCGTTGCAGAAGCAGGCCGATGCCTTCGGTGGAAATCAGCTCGCGCAGCACTTCCTGGACCAGCGGCGACAACTCCTGGAGCAGGGCCTGGCCGGTTGCCTGTTCGGCCTGCTGCAGCTTGTCAGCTACGTACTGGAGATCCGACTGCTTGCTCGCCAGGCGCTTGCGCGCGGACTGCTGCTGCTCCTGGCTCATGACCGCCGCATCTTTCTGGAAGTCCTGCACGAGCTCGTCGAGTTCTTCGCGCAGGCGATCGAACTCGTCCTTGTCGGCTTTGTAGCCTTCCTCGGCGCGCACGTCCGCCAGGCGCTGCTGGGCGATGTCGGACTGCAGGATCGCCTCCTGAAGATTGACCACGGCGATTTTGCCCTGGGCAAAAGCACCGGCAGGCAACAGCGCGAACGCCAGGGCAAACAGCGCCGCGGCACCTTTGAACAGCTTACTCATTACAAATAACTCCTTTGGGGGATCAGAAACTCTGGCCGAGGGTGAACTGGAACACCTCTTCACGATCCGCGGGTCCCGCATTGAGGGGGGTCGCAATGGCAAAGGTCAGCGGACCGAAGCCGCTAAGCCAGGTTATGCCGAGGCCGGCCGAATAGCGCAGCTCGCCGAAATCGGGCTCGAAGCAGTTGAGCTGCACCGAGCCGCACTGGGTCTGGAATACGTTGCCCACGTCAAAAAAGAGCGCAGACCTGACGCGGCTGCGATCCTTGAGGAAGGGCATGGGGAACAGCAGTTCGGCCGTGCCCTCGATGAGCACGTTACCGCCGAAGGGCGGAGGACGACGCTGGTTCTGGAACGTGTCAAAGAGGAGCTTGCCCGTGTTCGGGTCGATGATGTAACCCACCTGGCGACCGTCCGGCCCACCGATCTCGGTGGGAACACCGTCTTCGTCGATCATGGTCGCGGGCCGCTCCACGTTGTACACCGAGGGCGGCGTGCTTCGCGGCCCCAGCGTGTTCACTTCGAAGCCACGAACGGACCCAAAACCACCGGCGAAGAAGTGCTCGTAAAACGGCAGCTCCGTGGTAGCGCCGTAGCCGTCACCGTAGCCAAGCTCCGTGCGGAAGTGCATCACCCACTCGTTGCGGATCGGGTAAAAGACTTCGCCGCGATAGGTGAGCTTGTAGAACTCGAGGTCCGAACCCGGCATCGCGACCTCGAGCGCCACCGACTGGGCCGCGCCGCGGGTGGCGAGCTGACCTCGGTTGAGCGTCGATGAGCTCCAGCTGCTGGTGATCGTCCAATTGAGGAAGCTGTCGCCGTTCTCATCGAGGAAGCCCGGCTCCGGAGGAATGGTCAAGGCATCCATAGGCAGCTGTTCGATGGGCAGGAAAACCTCGGGAGCCGTGTACAGCCCATCGGGGCCCAGGGTGCTTTCGAAGAAGCCGTCGACGCCGGCCAGCAGCCGGGGACTGGATACGATTTCCTGCACCGCGAAACGGCCCGCGGTGATGTCCGTCTGGGAGATACCGAAGCTGAAGCCAAGGCGCGCTGTTTCCTTGATGGGGTAGCCGAAGTTAATGGCACCGCCAAAGGAGTCCGTGGTGTAGCTGGCGACGTTGACCTCGGCGAGATCCGTGGAGCGCCAGAAGATGTTGAAGCCGCGGCTGACGCCATCCTCGGTGAAATAGGGATTGGTGTAGCTGAAGTTGTACAGGTCCTGGAAAGCGGAGGACGACAGATTGATGCCAACGCGCTTCCCGGAGCCAAGGAAATTGTTTTGCTGCAGGTTGAGGGACAGGATCAGGCCGGCCTGCTGTGCAAAGCCCAGGGACGCACCGATGCTTCCCGAGGTTTGCTCCTCGACGGTGAACTCGACGTCGATAAGATCGTCGTGGCCGGGCACCGCCGGGGTTTCGACTTCCGCCGTGCTGAAAAAGCCCAGGCGCTGCAGGCGGATCCGCGACTGCTCGATGTCGGCGGCGGACGCCGGCGCGCTCTCCATCTGGCGCATCTCTCGGCGGAGGACGTCGTCCGCGGTCTGCGTGTTGCCCTTGAAGCTGATGCGGCGCACGTAGGTACGCTTGCCGGGATCGACGAAAAACTTGAGCCCCACGGTGTTGTCGTCTTCGTCGAGCTCCGGGATTCCGGTGACCGTGGCGAAGTTGTAGCCCTCGTTCCCCAGGCGGCGCGTGATGTAGTCCTCGGAAGCCGTTACCAGCTGCTGCGAGAAGGTCTGCCCCGGCGCGACCAGGATGAAGCGCCGCAGATCGGCTTCCGGGAGCACCAGGTCGCCGGAAAGACCGACGTCACTGACCGTGAACTTCTCTCCCTCTGACACGTTGGCCGTGATGTACACCTCTTCCTTGCTCGGCGACACGGACACCTGCGTGGAGTCGATATTGAACTGGAGGTAGCCGCGGTCCATGTAGAACGAAGTCAGGTTCTCGAGATCACCGGTGAGCTTCTCCCGCGAGTATTTATCGTCGTTGGTGAAGAACGACAGCCAGCCCGTGGTTTTGAGTTCGAAGATGTCGGTCAGCTGTTCATCGCTGAATACGCGATTGCCCACCACGTTGACGTGTTTGATCGACGCCACCGTGCCCTCGTCCACGTCGATGTTGATCGCAACGCGGTTTCGCGGCTCGGGGATAACCTCGGTGTCGATACCTGCATCGTAACGCCCCTGGGTGACGTACTGGCGCTGTAGCTCGAGCTGCATGCCTTCAAGGGTGGAGCGCTGGAATACCTGGCCGACCGCAAGACCGGCGCTTTTGAGGCCGTCGAGCAGAGCCTCCGTGGGAATGGCCTTGTTGCCGTCGATGGTAATTTCACTGATGCTCGGGCGCTCGGCCACGACGACCACGAGCACGTTGCCATCGCGGCCGATACGGATATCGTCGAAGTTGCCGGTGGAAAAGAGCGATCGGGCGGTCGCCCGAAGCGCTGCCGGTGACGCCGTATCTCCCACACCGATGGGCATCGCCGCGAAAACAGAGCCGGCGGCGATGCGCTGCAGGCCCTCCACGCGAATATCGGCGACGAGGAAGCTGGAATCGCTGGCATTCTGCGCGTGGACGGCTACGGCGCAGAAAAGCGCCAGACCCAGGGCGCTCGTCCGTATGCTCAGCCGCTTTCTCCTCCCTATCGTCAGTCCCCGCGTGAGGACGTCGGTAAAGAGAAGGCGCAAACGTAAGCCCGCGTTTGAAATCGAATGCGTCAAAGCGTTACTACCGAAGACCCCGGCCCCCGGTTTCCCTCCAATCGCGACCTACGAGAGGCGCGAAAAATCGTTATACAGTGCAAAGACCATCAGGCTGATGACCAGCATCAGCCCAACCTGATACCCCACCATCTGTATGCGCTCGGGCACTGGGCGCCCGGCGATCAGTTCGATGCTGTAGTAGAGCAAGTGCCCGCCGTCCAGTACCGGGATCGGTAGCAGATTGAGAACTCCGAGGCTTACGCTGAGCAGCGCCAGGAAACCGATGTAGGACTCGAGGCCGGACTTGGCCGAAGTGGTCGCGACTTTAGCAATGGTGATGGGGCCGCTCAAGTTCTTCGGCGAGATTAGTCCCTGTACCATTTTTACCATTGACTTGACGGTGAATCCGACCATATCCGCCGTGCGGCCCACACCGGCGACGAGGGACTCAACGGGGCCGCGCCGGAACTCCCGGCGCTGGCTGTCGGGCATCTCCGGCACGAGGACCGCGACGCCGACGCGACCGATCGTTTCACCGTTGTCGGCGCTGACGGCCTCGGGCACCAACTGCAGCTCCCGGCGCTGGCCATCCCGTTCCACGCGCACGTTCAGTCTTTCGCCGGGGCGAGCCCGCACATAGTCGACCCAGTCTTCCCACAGCCTCATTTCCACGCCGTTCGTGGACAGGATCCTGTCGCCGGAGACAAAACCGGCCTCGGCAGCCGGACTGCCGGCGACGACCTCCCGCACCACGGGTTCGATAGGCGGTGTAAAGAGCGTAAGCCCCAGGCCGCCGAACAGGTCCGGCGACTCTTCTCCGGCCAGCCACTCGGACAGTACGCCGCGGGAGTCGTAGACCACGTCGGATCCGGGATAGCGCACGGAAAAGGAGATGGAGCCGGAATCACCGATGCGCTCAAGAAGCGCAAACGACAGGGCCTGCCACGTGGGCGTTTCCTCACCGTCGACCGCCACGATTTCCTGACCGCTCTCCAGCCCGGCGACGTCGGCGATAGAGCCCGCTTCGACTTCTCCGATGACGGGGGCGTAGCCGCTTTCGCCGGCGAGGAACAGGGCCCAGTAGGCGACGATCGCCAGCAGAAAGTTTGCCAGGGGGCCGGCGGCTACGACGGCAATGCGCGACAGGACCGGCTTGCGATTGAAGGCAAGATGCAGCTCGCTGTCGTCCACGGGCGCTTCCCGCTCGTCCAGCATCTTTACATAGCCGCCGAGAGGCACGGCCGCAATCGCGTACTCCGTACCCAGGGAATCCTTCCAGCGCATCAGCGGCCGACCGAAGCCGATGGAGAAGCGCAGCACCTTCACGCCGCAGCGGCGGGCAACCCAGAAGTGTCCGTATTCGTGTACGGCCACCAGCACGGCGAGGGTAAAGAGCGTAATGGCAATGGTGTACAGAAGATCCATCAGAGTTCCATGCTTTCGCTGACTAATCCACTTTCTATTTGGCGTTCTATTCGGCGTTCTATTCCGCGTTCTATCTTGCGATCTATTCTGCGTTCATATCCGCCGCCTGTGCTGCCTGCAGTCACGTCGGGCATTAGGCGCTGACCCGGCTGCGCTCCAGGCAGCCCTGAGCCAACGAGCGAGCCTCGCCATCCACTGCTTCGACCTCTTCCAGGCTTCGGGGTTCACTCGCGGGCAAGGCGGCAAGGGTATCTTCGATCACGGCGGGAATGTCCAGAAAACCGATGCGGTCTTCAAGGAAAGCGGCCACCGCGACTTCGTTCGCCGCGTTGCACACCGCCATGGCCGAGCCTCCGGCCCGGATGCAGTCTCTAGCGATACGCAGGCAGGGGAAGGCTCGGATGTCCGGGGCCTCGAACTGAAGGTCGGGCGCGCTGACAAGGTCCAGCTGAGACACGCCAGCGGTGATCCGCTCAGGCCAGGCGAGGCAGCAGGCGATCGGTGTACGCATGTCCGGCTCGCCCAGCTGCGCCAGCAGCGAGCCATCGGGATAGCGGACCAGGGAGTGCACGATGCTCTGGGGATGGACCACGACCTCGACGCGATCTTCGGGCATGGCAAAGAGCCAGCAGGCCTCGGCGAGTTCCAGGCCTTTGTTCATGAGCGTCGCTGAATCGACGGAGATCTTGCGACCCATGTCCCAGTTCGGGTGCGCGCAGGCCTGATCGGCGGTCACATTGGTCAGGGAATCGCGCTTGCGGCCGCGGAAGGGTCCGCCGGACGCCGTCAGAACGAGACTGTGTACGTGCCCCACGAGCGGCCGCGCACGCTCATCGACGGGCAGGCACTGGAAGATGGCGTTGTGCTCCGAGTCCACCGGCAGGAGCGTGGCGCCCCCCTGCACGACCGCATCCATGAACAGGGCGCCGGCGGTCACGAGCGCCTCTTTGTTGGCAAGGAGCAATCGTTTCCCCGCCCTGGCGGCGGCAAGGGCCGACGGCATGCCGATGGCGCCCACGATAGCCGCCATTACCGTATCGACCTCGTCGTGGGCGGCGATGGCTTCCAGCGCTCCCGCACCAGAGAGCACCTCCGTGGCGGCGGCCTCGCTGCCCTCGAGGCGCTGCTGCAGGTCCAGCGCCGCGCTCTCATCCGCAAGTACCGCGTAGCGCGGGCGATAGCGCAGGCATTGGGACGCAAGGGTGTCGACCGAGCGATGGGCCGCGAGGGCAAATACGCTGTAGCGTTCGGGGTGCGCGTCGATAACGGCCAGGGTGTTGGTACCGATAGAGCCCGTCGAGCCCAGTATGCAGACACGCTGAACCGGGGGCTGGGAACCCGTGCCGTGCGGGGCTGCCGTGGCGTGATCGGACATGGCTTCAGACACCCACCAGCAGAAGGCCGAGCGCAAAGGTCGGTGCCGCGGCGCAAAGACTGTCGAGGCGATCGAGGATGCCCCCGTGTCCCGGAAGGAGCGAACCCGTGTCCTTAACGCCGCTCAAGCGCTTCACCATACTCACGGTGAGATCACCAAGGACAGACGCGAAGGCGGTGGCCAGGGCCACACACAACACGGCGACGAAACTCAGGTGGTCGAAGCGGCCCGGCAGAAACGCCCATAAAGCGGAGGCTGCCGCCCCCGCGCAAAGCACTCCGCCCCAGAAACCCTCCCAGGTCTTGGCGGGGCTGACCTGCGGCGACAGGGCATGGCGGCCGATGGCGCGACCGGTGAAGTAGGCGCCGATATCCGACGCGGCCACGAGCAGCACAAACACCACGACGGCGGCACCGCGCTGCTCCACGTGGAGCAGATAGACTGCGGCAAACCATGCCGGGAGCAGGATCAAAGCGCCCATAAGCGCGCGCATAACCGGATGCCGCCAGAACATCGCACTCGCGGGAAAGGACTTCACCCAGAGCAGCGCAAAGCACCACCACAGACCGGCCAGACCGAGCACCGGCTGAACCTGCTCGCGGCTCAGCTCCCCGCCAAAGCCCGCTTTGACATAGAGCCCGGCGGCCCCCGCCACGATAAGGAGCGCGTAGAGGCCCCGACTGAATGCGCTTTCAAGACCCGCCAGGGGTCCCCATTCCCAGGCGCCAAGCGCCACCACAGCGGCGAAGACCGCGGCAAGCACCGGCAGGGGCAGGAAGTACACGCCGCCGAGAAAGAAACCCGCCATGAGTATCGCAGTAACGACCCGCTGCTTAAGCATCCAGCGCTCCGCCGGCAACGATGCCGTCGGGATCTCCGCGACCGCCGTAGCGCCGCTCGCGACGACCGTAGTCGGCCAGCGCCCGGGCGAAGTCCAGCTCGCCGAAGTCCGGCCAGAGCACCGAAGTGAAGTACAGCTCGGTGTAGGCAAAATCCCAGAGCAGAAAGTTGCTGACGCGCGCGTCGCCGCCGGTGCGAATGCACAGATCCGGGGGCGGGAAATCGGCCAGCTCCATTTCCCCGCCGAGCATGTCTTCACTGATCTCATCGGGAGACAGATCACCGGCAACGCAGCGCTCGGCAATGCGCCGCGCCGCCTCGGTGACGTCCCAACGGCCGCCGTAGTCGACGGCGATAACCACCGTTGCGGCGTCGTTGTCACAGGTGACCGCCTCGGCGTGGGTCATGAGACGCTGCAGTCGCGGACTGAAGCGTTCGCGCTGCCCTATGAAACGAAGGCGAACGTTGTCTTCATTGAGTTGCTTGACCTCGGTGCGAAGGTAGCGCGACAGGAGGGCGAGAAGCGCGCGCACCTCTGGCACGGGGCGACGCCAGTTTTCAGAGCTGAAGGCGAACAGGGTGAGTACCTCGACGCCGTGTTCGCGGCAGGCGCGCATCACCTCGCGGACCGCTTCGACCCCCGCGCGGTGACCGGCGGCACCGGGGACGCCCCGCCGCCGGGCCCAGCGGTTGTTCCCGTCCATGATGATGGCAACGTGGCGCGGCGTCGGGGATCCGGCTCCGGAACCGGAGGAAGAGGCGCTGCTCCCTGTCGCGTTGTCAGCCATAAACCGGGGCAATCAGATCTCTAGGAGATCGGCTTCCTTAGCCGCAAGCATGTCTTCGATGCGCGCAACGTAGCTATCGGTCAGCTTCTGCATCTGATCTTCCCCGCGGCGCTCGTCGTCCTCGCTGATTTCCTTGTCCTTGGCCAGCTCGCGAAGCATGCCGATGGCATCGCGTCGGGCATTGCGTACGGAAACACGGGCTGATTCCGCCTCGCCCCGGGCCTGCTTAATGTAGCCCTTACGCGTCTCTTCGGTCAGGGGTGGCATGGGGATGCGGATCACGCCACCCGCCGTGGCCGGGTTCAGGCCGAGATCGGACTTCATGATGGCGCGCTCAATTTCCGGGACCATGGCCTTGTCCCAGGCCGTAAGGGTCAGTGTCCGGGCGTCCTCGACGCTGACGTTAGCCATCTGGTTCAGGGGCGTGTCGGCTCCGTAGTAGGGAACCTTGATGCCATCCAGGAGACTGGGGTGGGCCCGACCCGTGCGGATTCGATTGAAGTTTCCCGTCAGGGCATCGAGGCTGTTCTGCATGCGAACTTCCGCCTCTTTCTTGATGTCGTCGAGCACTTATCTACTCCCGGTGCTAATGCAGAAACCTAGCGGTAAATTGACGCCGCGGCCAGAAAACATGCCCGACCGTAGACCAAACCGCTCATTCTATCAGCGTTCCGTCGTCTCCTCCGCGCACGATGTTCAGCAGCGCGCCGGCGCGCTCCATCTCGAATACGCGAACCGGCATACGGTGGTCGCGGCACAGGCAGATGGCGGTGAGATCCATCACTTCCAGCTTGCGATCGAGCACTTCGTCATAGCTCAGGCGATCGTACTTCCGGGCGTCTGGATCTTTCATGGGATCGGCCGAGTACACGCCGTCGACCTTGGTCGCTTTGAGCACGAGATCGGCTTCGATCTCGATGCCGCGGAGGCAGGCGGAGGAATCGGTGGTGAACAGGGGGTTGCCCGTGCCGGCGCAGAAAATGACAACGTCACCGTTGGACAGGGCACGGATGGCCTTGCGTCGGTCGTAGTGATCGACGATGCCGCTCATGGGAATCGACGACATCACCTGGGTGGCGATGTTGGAACGCTCGAGCGAGTCTCGGAGCGCCAGCGCGTTCATGACCGTCGCCAGCATTCCCATGTGATCGCCGGTCACACGATCGAGGCCCGCGGCCTGAAGCGCCGCGCCGCGAAACAGGTTCCCACCACCGACCACGAGGCCGATCTGGACGCCAATGCCGACCAGCTGACCTATCTCCAGCGCCATCTGATCGAGAATCTTGGGGTCGATACCAAAACGCTCCGACCCCGTCAGCGCTTCGCCGCTCAGTTTAAGCAGAATGCGCTGGTATTTTTTTTCTACCTTGCCGCCAGTCATATGCTCTCCTCTCGCCGCCGCAGTCTACTAAAAATGTACTCGCGCGCGGCTGCAGACAGATACAAAAAACGGGGCCTGGGCCCCGTTTTCAGCCTGCGCCCGTATCAGGACTTGAGCTGCGCGGCCACCTCCGCCGCAAAGTCGACCTGTTCGACTTCGATGCCTTCGCCGACCTCGAAGCGGACGAAGGACGCAACGCTCGCCCCTGCGGCCGATACCAGCTTTCCGACCGTCGTATCGGGATCCTTCACAAAGGGCTGCTCGACGAGGCTGTTCTCGGCGAGGAACTTCTTGATCCGACCCCCGATCATCTTCTCGACGATTTCCGCAGGCTTGCCGGACTCCAGAGCCTGCGCGGTGTAGATCTCTTTTTCCTTCGCGATAACATCTTCCGGCATATCGTCCGGCGCCACGACCTGCGGATTCACCGCGGCGACGTGCATGGCGACGTCGCGGGCCAGGTCCTGATCCCCGCCGCTGAGTTCTACAAGAACAGCGATACGGTTGTTGCCGTGCACATAGGCGCCCACCACGCCGTCGGCGGCACTGGTCAGCGCTACGCGACGAACGCCGATGTTCTCACCGATCTTCTGCACCAGCGCTTCGCGGGCCGTTTCCAGCTCGCCTTCCATGAGTTTGGCAACGTCGGTTTCGCGAGCCTCGAAGGCGGCGTCGACGACTTTCCCAACGAAGGCCAGGAAGCCTTCGTCCCGCGCAACGAAGTCCGTCTCGCTGTTAACCTCAGCCACGATCGCATAGCTGCCATCGTCGGCCACCCGCGCGGCAACAACGCCGTCCGCAGCGGTGCGGCCCGCCTTCTTCGCAGCCTTCATACCGCTGGACTTGCGCAGCTCTTCGATAGCGGTATCGATATCACCGTTGGCCGCCGCAAGCGCCTTTTTACACTCGAGCAGGCCCAGCCCGGTGCGCTCGCGCAGTTCCTTCACCTGGGAAGCAGACATAGGTATTTCTCCTCGCGGAGGCCGAGTTGCCTCTCGCTGATACAAAAAAGTGCTGTGGATCGGGGGCGGCCGGGGCCGCCCCAAGTGACTCGCGCGCCAGGGCTTACTCGGCCGCGGGTTCCGCTGCCGCGTCGGCTTCCTCAACGAACTCGTCGCTGGCCGCAACGCCACCGCCGGCTTCGACCTTTCCGGCCACGCAGGCGTCGGCGACTGCGGTCACGTACAGCTTGATGGCGCGAATGGCGTCATCGTTGCCTGGGATCACGTAATCGACGCCGTCCGGATCGCTGTTCGTATCGACGATGCCGATGACGGGGATTCCCAGCTTGTTCGCCTCGGTGATAGCGATCCGCTCGTGGTCGACGTCGACGACAAAGAGCGCGTCCGGGAGACCACCCATGTCCTTGATGCCGCCGATACTGCGCTCCAGCTTCTCCATCTGGCGCGCCCGCATGAGCGCTTCCTTCTTGGTGAGCGCGGCAAAGGTACCGTCTTCCTGTTGGGACTCGAGTTCCTGCAAGCGCTTGATGGACGCGCGGATGGTCTTGAAGTTCGTGAGCATCCCGCCGAGCCAGCGATGGCTGACGTAGGGCATACCGGCCCGCTCCGCCTGCTCGCGTATCACCTTGCCCGCGGCGCGCTTGGTGCCGACGAACAGCAGCTTGTTGTTGGACGCCGAGAGCCGCTTGACCACGTCGAGGGCATCGTTGAATGCCGGAACCGTGTGCTCAAGATTGATGATGTGGATCTTGTTGCGTGCACCAAAAATGAACTGGCCCATCTTGGGGTTCCAGTAACGGGTCTGGTGCCCGAAGTGCGCGCCTGCCTGCAGCAGGTCCCGCATGCTTACCTGTGACATAAAACACCTGATTTTAGATAGGGTTGGAATCTCCCGGACCGCCCCGCCTGCAAACCCCGGGGCCCGCAACAGACATGCCGGCATCAGCCGGAATTCACATGTGTTGTTGCTCGCTTGCCGGGGCACCCTACACGCGGTTGTGGCGCCCGATCGTGTTTGCCTTATCAAGGGGTGGCGCCAGTAAAATCGTGCGACGCCCCTCTGAGGCGGCGCGCGTTATACCACAGGCGCCGTTGATACACCAGAGCGCACTCTTTCACATTCCTGTCGCAATCGTCTGAAGCAGCCGCTCACGTTATAATTAGCCGATTGGCACCGAACGGCGCCGCGTTAAACCCTAGCAAGCCGAACACCCCCTGCGAGCACACCCTGAATGGCCGTGACCATTAAAAGCGAGGATGAATTCGCCCGAATGCGCGTCGCCGGCGCCATGGCGGCCGAAGTCCTGGAAATGATTCGCCCTCACGTCGTTCCCGGCGTGACGACCGGCGAACTCGACCGCATCTGCCACGACTACATCACCGGGGATCTCGATGCGATCCCGGCGCCGCTCAACTACAACGGCTTTCCCCGCTCCATCTGCACCTCCATCAATGAAGTGGTGTGCCACGGCATTCCGTCGGATAGCAAGAAGCTGCGCGACGGTGACATCGTCAACATCGATGTCACCGTAATAAAGGATGGCTACCACGGTGATACGTCGATCATGGTGGGCGTCGGTAATACCGCCCCCCATGCTGAGCGCCTTATGCGCATTACCCAGGAGTGTCTGTACCGCGCTATCGATATCGTGCGCCCGGGAATCCGCCTTGGAGACATTGGCCACATCATCCAGCAGCACGCCGAAGGTAACTATTACTCGGTGGTGCGCGAGTACTGCGGTCACGGTATTGGGCGCATTTTTCACGAGGATCCGCAGGTACTGCACTACGGGCGGCCAAATACCGGCCTCGAACTCAAGCCCGGCATGACCTTCACCATCGAACCCATGATCAACGCCGGCAAGCGTCATACCAAGCTCAACACCCGCGATGGCTGGACGGTCACCACCCGGGACGGGCGACTCTCGGCGCAGTGGGAACACACGCTCGGGGTCACTGCCGACGGCTGTGAAATTTTCACACGTCGCTCCGAGGAGGCGCTCTAGACCGTGGATGCCCTGCGGACGCAATCGGCGCTGCGCTACCTGAATGAAGCGGAGCTCGCTCCCAGTGCCGACCCTTCGGTGCTGCGCGATAGTCTGCGGGAGCTGCTTCTCAACGCCGGCGAAGAACTCAACCGCCAGTTCAGCGCCGGACGCAGCGTCAGCGAGCTTCTGCGCGAGCGTGCCATGCTGATAGACGAAGTGCTGCGCTTTCTCTGGCAGCGCCTGGACGCCGGCGGCCCCGGCGTCGCGCTCGTGGCCGTGGGCGGCTACGGCCGGGGCGAGCTCCACCCCTGCTCGGATATCGACGTGCTCGTGCTACGCGGTGCCACCGGCGGCTCCACAAACGGCCTGGAGAGTTTCCTGACCCTGCTCTGGGATATCGGCCTCAAGATCGGACACAGCGTTCGCAGCGTCGAGGAGTGTCTGAAGCAGGCCCGGGCCGACGTTACCGTGCTCACCAACCTCCTCGAGGCGCGCCTGCTCATCGGCGATGCGCAGCTCCTGGACGCTGTTGAAGCGGGAATCGCCGCGCCGAATATGTGGCCTGCGGAAGAGTTCTTCCGCGCCAAGGTCGCGGAGCAGGACGCGCGACACGCCAAGTATGCGGACACCGAGTACAGTCTCGAACCTAATATCAAATCCTCACCCGGGGGACTGCGCGATCTCCAGCTTATCGGCTGGCTGGCGCGCCGCCATTTCGGCTGGAGCGAACTGGCGGAGCTGACGGCGAACCGCTTCCTCACCGAGGCCGAGGCCACGACGATCGTTCACGGGCAGGAATTCCTGTGGCGTGTGCGCTATGCCCTGCACGATCTCACCGGGCGCGAAGAGGACCGCCTGATCTTCGACCATCAGCGCGAGCTGGCGAAGATCTGGGGCTTTCAGGATGGCGACAAGCTCGCCGTCGAGCAGTTCATGCAGCTCTACTACCGCTGGGCGGCTGCGCTCTCCCAGCTCAATGAGGTGCTGCTGCTGGCCTTCGACCAGGCCGTCCTGCGCGCGGGGCGCGAGGAGGACGTCGAGCCCCTCGACGACGACTTCGAGCTGCGCGACGGTTACGTCTGCGCGCTGCGCGACAGCGTCTTTCGGGAAAATCCCGGCGCTCTGCTGGAGGTTTTCCAGCACGCGGGGAACCACCCGAAGGCGGTCGGAATTTCCGCCGAAACGATCCGTATGATCCGCGAGCACCGTCATCTCGTGGACGAGACCTACCGCAACAACCCGGCGAATAAGGAACGCTTCATCCGCATTCTGCGCGGCAACGAGCGTCTCACGCGGCAGCTGCGCAGCATGTCCCGGCACGGCATTCTCGGCCGCTACCTGCCCTCCTACGGCCAGGTGGTCGGACAGATGCAGCACGATCTTTTCCACAGCTATACGGTGGATGCGCACACCCTGCTGGTGATCGAGAACATGCGCAGCTTTATGCAGCCGGAGCACGATGACAGCTTCCCCGTCACCAGTCGCGTGGCACGGCGGCTGCCCAAGAAAGAACTGCTCTACCTCGCCGGCCTTTTCCACGACATCGGGAAAGGCCGCGGCGGTGACCACTCGGAACTCGGCGCGGTGGACGCGCGCGAGTTCTGCGAGAGCCATGGCCTCAGCCGCCGCGATACCAACCTGGTCGAGTGGCTGGTACGCAACCACCTGCTCATGTCAGCCGTGGCCCAGCGCAAGGACATCTCCGACCCCGAGGTGGTGCAGCAGTTTGCGCGCCACGTCGGCGACCAGAATCGACTCGACTATCTGTTTGCGTTGACCGTTGCAGACATCAACGGCACTAACCCCAAGCTCTGGAACGCCTGGCGCGGCAGCCTGCTGCGCAAACTGTATACGGAGGCGAAGCGCGCCCTGCAGCGAGGCCTGGAGAATCCCGTGGATCGCCAGGAGTGGGTCAACGAGACCCGCAGCGCGGCGACGAAAATTCTCGAGTACCGGGGGTTTACCCCGGGCGAGCTGGCTTCGCTGTGGCAGGAGCGCGGTGACGACTACTTCCTTCGGGAAAAAGCCGAGGACATCGCCTGGCACACGGAAGCCATCGCCAGCCACCTCGACCCCCTGCGGCCCCTGGTCCTCGTACGCAACAGCGTTGAATCCAGTGTGGCGAATACCACGCAGATATTCGTTTACGCGCACTTCAATATCGAGGCCTTCGCCAAAACCTGCTCCTGCCTGGAGCAGCTCAATCTGAGTATTCATGACGCACGCGTGTACCACGGTAGCGACGGTATGAGCCTTGACACCTACTACGTGCTCGATCACCACGGTACGGCCATCGAGGAGCCGGAGCGCCTCAAGCACATCCGCAGCGTCCTCGCCTCGAGGCTTGCTGCCGATGAGGATGCGCTGGCCATCGTACCGCGCCTGACGCCGCGTCGGGTGCGCTCTTTCCAGCTCGCCACGGAGACTACCCTCGGCGTCGATGAGCAGCGCGGGGTGTCCGTGCTCGAGGTCGTGTCCCTGGACCGGCCGGGACTGCTGGCACGGATCGGCGAGGTGTTTGTCGACTACGGAATCGTGTGCCAGGCGGCGAAAATCCAGACGTTGGGTGAGCGTGTCGAGGACGTTTTCTTCATCACGGATACCGAGCGACAGCCGATCCGCGATGTCAGGCTGACGCGGGAAGTTCAGGAGGCGATCTGCGAGAAGTTGGACGACCGGGAGGCCGCCTGACTTGAATCCCGATTTGGGCCTGCTCAGGCCCTATCCCTTTGAGCGCCTCGCCGCCCTGCTGGATGGCGTGGCTGCACCGGTGGATAAGCCCCTGCTGAAGCTGTCCGTGGGTGAGCCCCAGCATGCACCCCCCGCCGCCGTGCAAGAGGCCCTGGCCGACAGTCTCGATCTGCTGGCCCGCTACCCCGCTACCCGGGGCGACGCGTCGCTCCGGGAGGCCCAGGCCGACTGGCTCAAGAAACGTCACCACCTGAACGAGCTGTGCCCGGAAACGCAGGTCCTGCCCGTCAACGGCACCCGGGAAGCGCTCTTTGCTATTGCCCAGACCGTGGTAGGTCACGGACGCGGCGCCCTGGTCGGAGGGCCCAACCCGTTCTACCAGATCTATGAAGGGGCGGCGCTCCTGGCCGGTGCCGGAACCGTTCTCTTCGACACGCCCGCGGAATCTGCGTTTCTGCCGGATCCGGAAAGTCTCAGCGATGCCCAGTGGGAAGCCATGGAGCTCCTGTATCTGTGTACGCCGGGGAACCCCGCGGGCGCGGTCATGGATGAGGGATTGCTCGCGCGCTTCATCGAAAAGGCGCACAAACACGATGTGGTCATCGTGTCTGACGAGTGCTATTCGGAGATTTATCCGCGGGAGGACACGCCGCCGCCGGGACTCCTCGGCGCCTGCCGCCGCCTGGGGCTCGATGACTACCGCAACTGCATCAGCATGCACTCGCTGTCAAAGCGCTCAAATCTGCCGGGTTTGCGCTCGGGCTTTGCCGCCGGGGACGCGCGCGTTATCGGCGCGTTCCTGCGCTACCGCGGCTATCACGGCTCGGCCATGCCACCGCACCATCAAGTCGCCAGTACCGTGGCCTGGTCCGATGAACAGCACGTGCGCGAAAACCGCGAGCGCTATCGCGCCAAGTTCGATGCCGTCATCTCGATCCTCGGCCCCCACCTCCCCGTGACGCAGCCCGATGGCGGCTTCTACCTGTGGCCCGAAACACCCATGGACGACGAGGAATTCACCCGTCGCCTCTACGCCGAGGCGGGGGTGCTCGTGCTCCCCGGTAGCTACCTGGGGCGCGAAGGATCGGCAGGCAACCCCGGCGCAGGTCGCGTACGCATGGCTCTGGTCGCCGGAGAGCAGGACTGCCGAGACGCGGCGGAACGTATCGCTGGATTCCTGCGCGAACATTGAGTTTCGGTAGCAAACATTGACGAGTGCCGTAAATATGAAAAAGGCTGAGCGCGTGGCGTTCATCCTCGAGCGCCTCGGCGAACTCTATCCCGATCCCCCGGTACCGCTGGACCACAGCGACCCGTTCACGCTGCTTATCGCCGTCCTGCTGAGCGCCCAGTGCACCGATGAGCGGGTCAATCAGGTGACGCCGGCGCTGTTCGCGCGGGCGTCCACGCCCCAGGCCATGGCGCAGGTGCCGGTAGAGGAGATTCGCGCCATTATTCGCCCCTGCGGACTTTCGCCACAGAAAGCGAAGGCCATTGCCGGACTCTCACGCATCCTGCTGGACGAACACGACGGCGAAGTACCCCGGGATATGGAAGCCCTGGAGCGCCTGCCCGGCGTGGGGCACAAGACCGCCAGCGTGGTCATGGCGCAATCCTTTGGCGAGCCTTCCTTCCCCGTGGACACGCACATTCACCGACTGGCCCAGCGCTGGGGTCTGAGCAGTGGCAAGAGCGTGGCGCAGACGGAGAAAGACCTCAAACGCCTCTTCCCGCGGGAGGCCTGGAACCGGCTGCACCTGCAGATTATCTTCTACGGCCGGGAATTCTGTACGGCCCGTGGCTGCGACGGCCGGGTCTGTGACATCTGCCGAAGCTGCTACCCAGGTCGCAAGCACGCGAAGCAGACCCGCAAGGCCTGAGGAGATTTGCTATCCTCGCGCTCCCTCGAAACGGAGCTGTCCATGCCCCCTGTCCTGTACGGAATCCGCAGCTGTGACACGGTGCGCAAGGCACGGCGCTGGCTCGACGAACACGCATCCAGCTATGACTACTTTGATCTGCGCGAAGACGCCCTTGATGCCGATACCGTGCGCAGTTGGATCGATCGCGTCGGCTGGGAGCAGGTGATCAACCGTCGCAGTACCAGTTGGAAGGCGCTTGCGCCTGAGGCCCGGGACACGATGGACGCGGAGTCGGCGCTCGCGGCGGTGATGGAGCAGCCGACGCTGGTGAAACGTCCGGTGCTGGTCAGGGATCGGGAGCTGGAGTTCGGCTTTTCCCCGCAACGCTACGAAGCGCTGTTCGGCTGAGCACAGTCGATTCGGCGACCACGGGCAGCGGCGGCCGGCCCGCCGCTGGCGCTATAAGCGTGGAAAGCGAGAACCGTTGGAACGGCCGTTTTGAGGGAGCCGGAGTAGAAATGGAGGACAGGCTATGGCGGCCTACGCACTGGGTCTCGGCATCGGGACGCACAACTCAAAGGGTGAATGGCTCGAGGTCTTTTATCCCCATCCCCGCCTGCATCCCCCCGCGGCCCTGGCCGAAGTGTTCGAAGGCCGCGGCCCGGATACGCTGACGGAGTCGGAAACGGAAGAACTCGCCACCGCCTGTGTCGAGGCGGGCGATGTACAGCTCGCCGATTTTGCGATTCGCGCCGCGGCCGCTGACCGCCCGCTCGTGGCCATCGGCCTCGCGGAAGATCGTGCCCCGGACAGCGTTCCCGCGGCGTATCTGAAGCTGCACATGCTTTCACACCGTCTGGTCAAACCCCACGAGACTGACCTCACCGGCATTTTCTCCGTATTACCGAACGTCGCCTGGACCAGTGACGGCGCCGTGTCCGTGGATGAACTGGCCGAACGCCAGCTTGACGCGCGTCTGCGCGGCGAAGTTCTGGAAGTGAGCTGTGTCGATAAGTTCCCCAAGATGAGCAATTACGTCGTTCCTCCGGGCGTGCGCCTTGCGCATACCGCCCGCGTCCGCCTCGGCGCCTACGTAGGCGAGGGCACGACGGTCATGCACGAGGGCTTCATCAACTTCAATGCCGGCAGTGAAGGCCCGGCGATGATCGAGGGGCGTATCTCCGCGGGCGTGTTCATGGGCAGCGATTCCGATCTCGGTGGCGGCAGCTCGACCATGGGCACGCTGTCCGGCGGCGGCAACATCATCATTTCGGTGGGAAAGAACTGCCTCATCGGCGCCAACGCCGGCCTCGGTATTCCCCTCGGCGACCGCTGTACGATCGAGTCCGGGCTCTACGTCACCGCGGGCACCAAGGTTGTGATGCTCGATGCGAAAGGCGATGCCGTGGAGACACGCGCCGCACGCAGCCTGCAGGGCATGTCCGACCTGCTGTTTCGCCGCAACAGCCTGAGCGGCGCCGTGGAGTGCCTCACCAACAAGACCGCCGTGGAACTGAACGCCGAGCTGCATGCCCACAACTGATACTGGCGCGCATGACGCCACGCTCGCCCTGACGCGGGCACTTATCCAGCGCGAGTCAGTTACCCCCGAGGACGCGGGCTGCCAGCAGCTGATGCGCGAACGACTCGAAGCTCTGGGTTTCCAGTGCACGCCCCTACCCTTTGAGGACACGGAGAATCTGTGGGCCGAGTGGGGCCACACGGGTCCGCTGCTGGTCTTCGCCGGGCATACCGACGTAGTACCCCCCGGCCCCCGCGAGGCCTGGCAGAGCCCTCCCTTCGAGCCGACGGAGCGCGATGGTCAACTCTACGGTCGCGGGGCGGCCGACATGAAGGGCAGCCTCGCCGCCATGATCGTCGCCTGTGAACGATTCCTCGCGGAGGATCGAAAGGTCCAGGGCCGCATCGGCTTTCTGATCACGTCCGACGAGGAAGGCCCGGCAAAGAACGGCACGGTTCGCGTCATGGACTGGCTTCAGGAACGCGGCATCGGCATCAGCTACTGCGTGGTCGGTGAGCCTTCGAGCACCGATGCCCTGGGCGATACGATCAAGAACGGCCGGCGCGGATCCCTGAACGGCCGCATCAGCGTCAGCGGACGCCAGGGCCATGTCGCCTACCCGCAGCTCGCGCACAACCCCATTCACGCGGTCCTGCCGGCCCTAGCGGAGCTCACGGCAAAACGCTGGGACGAAGGCAACGAGTTCTTCCCGCCTACGAGCCTGCAGATCAGCAACATCAAATCCGGCACGGGCGCCACCAACGTGATCCCCGGCGAGCTGGAGCTGCTGCTCAACTTTCGCTTCTCCACGCAGCAGACCGCCGAGGGTCTGCGCCGCGCCGTGGAGGAATGCTTCGCCAGGCACAGGGTCGAGGTCGCCATCGCCTGGGACCTGAGCGGCGAACCTTTCCTGACTCCCGCGGGCCGGCTTGTAGACGAGGCCCGCGACGCGGTACGTGCGATCACCGGCCTCGAAACCGAACTGTCCACGAGCGGGGGCACCTCCGACGGTCGCTTCATCGCGCCCTCGGGCGCCGAGGTTGTCGAACTCGGACCCGTAAATGCGAGCATTCACCGCGTCAACGAAAACGTTCGCGTCGCCGATCTGGACCGCCTGGCGCTGATCTACGAGCGAATCATGAAGGGTTTGCTAGTCCCCGCCTGACTCCACGGACGCGGGAGCGTCAATAGCCGAGACCAGCGCGGTGAGGGAATCCCGCATCAGCTTCCGGTTGAGCTCTCCGGGAGCGACGAGCCAGGCATCGCGGTCTGCGAGTGCCGCGAGGCTCTCGTCCACCACTGCCATCGGTTCCATCCACATTTCGTCGGGCACACGGGAAACATCAAAGCCCGCGAAACTTTCGCGACTGTGAATCTCCGTGCGCGTGTACCCCGGACAAAGGCACTGCACGCCCACGCCCGAATCCGCCAGTTCCGCATGCAGAGACCGGCTGAAACTCAGCAGGAAGGCCTTCGTGGCGGCGTAGCTCGCGACCGTCGGCAGACAGAGGGCCGCGGCCACCGACGAGACGTTGATCACCGCGCCGCGACCACAATCCATCATCGCCGGCAGTGCCGCGCGCGTCAGGGCCAGGGTGGCGTCATCGTGCAGGCGGAGCATGGCGAGCTCCGCGTCCAGAACGCTCGTTGCGAAGCTGTTCCGCGTCGAAAACCCCGCATTGTTCACCAGCAGATCGAGCGCCGGGCCCTGGCGAATCGCTTCGACTACCCGGGCCTGACCCTCGACGCTGGTCAGGTCGGCCGTGAGAATCTCGATGGCACAATCCCGCCCGAGCTCCGCTGCCAAGGCCTGCAGCCGTTCGCCACGTCGGGCAACAAGGACAAGACGGTCGCAGGACGTCGCCAGGCGGCGAGCGAAGGCCTCGCCGATACCGGAAGAAGCGCCAGTGATCAGTGCGTGACCGAAGATCACGGGCACACCGTTCTCATCGCCCGGTGCGGCAGCGCCCACTTTGAGCACGTCACGGCGCCACCTTGGCGCGGGGATACACGTCGAAGCGTACCGAACTCCCCCTGATTGCGTAGCCCGGGGCCTCCCCGGGCAGCGGACTGGCCTTTCGCGGACGTTTCACCACGACGCGGCTCACCGGCTGGTCCAGAGCCCAGGCCAGAGTGGCAGCGTCATCGGACTCCGCAAGCGTGGTACCTGGCGATGCCTCGGTCAGGATCTGCAGCAGCTGCATTTCCTTGGACGGCAGGCCGCGTCGCGGGGCCTTGAACATCGGGTCGAGGTAGATCACGTCGATCCCTTCAAGCTGCTGCACCCGCAGCTCGCGCGCGTCGCCCCAAAAAAGATGCATGCGGGAAACCACGTCGGCGGACCAGCCGCCCCCACGCTGGGCTTCGCCCAGGGCATTTTCCAGCAAAGCCGCCATCACGGGCTGTCGCTCGCAGAGCCATACCTGGCAACCGAGATCAGCGAGGGTAAAGGCATCGCGGCCGAAACCGGCCGTCGCATCGAGCACCGCGGGGCTTCGGCTTGCGCGCCATCCAATGGCGCGGCCGATGAGCTCGTTGTGCCCTCCCCGGCGTCGATAGCGCAACGCCGGATCATCGAAGCTGACGCGCACCGGGCCACTGCGACCGGCGCCGAGGAAGCGCAGAGCGAAACCTGTGTCGTGAGCAAAAAGCCCGATGTCCGTGGTGTCGGCGCCTTCGGGTTCCTGCGGCAGCAGCGCGAGATCCAGGCGCTGTGCCAGCCGTTTTGCTTCGCGGCTGGGCTCGGCCCCCGCGATCAGGCCCACCAGGCGCCGGATCGCGAAGCCCCTCCCGCGCTGAGGGGCTTGGGCTCGCCGCTCTGGACCTCTTCGGGTGAAAGACCGAGCTTCAGCGTGCCTTCCTGGAACTCGAATTCGGCCTCCAGATTGTAGGCGTGATGATGGAACCCGTGCTTGTCCGTGATGGTTACATCTAGAAGGGGAGGCTCCTGACCGTCCGCCGCCGCTTCCCGGGACAACCAGCAGTTCAGGCCGAGCAGCGGCATACCCATGAGCGAGAGGCCGTTGACCGAGGCCGCAATATCCGCGCATTTCTGGATAAAGTCAGCACTGTCGCGCCGATCTTCAAGATCATCGAAGTTGCCAAGGATCAGCTGTCGCGGCAGGGCGTTGTCGACAATCCGCGCCAGCTCGATGGTGACATCGCCCACAATGTAGCTGAACACCGTAGGGCTGACGCCCTCGGCCTGGTAGAGCTCATAGTGACTACCAATGTGAAACGCGGCACGCACGATGGGCACGGTATTTCCCTTCGACGCCGCGCGAGCCAGGGCATTGTCCGCGAGCACAAGCAGCAGGAAGACGAAGAGCTGGCTGTCCGCCTCCCCATGCGTATCGCGGTTCCACACGTAGTAGCCGTCGCCCGTTGTGGTGCGCGCAAAGTTGATTTCCACGCCCTGGGCGGCAAGTTTGTTGTACGCCGAATTCAACGAATAGGACAGGCTGTTGAGCTGGCTCGCCTGCTCGAAGGGACTGCAGAGCGAAAAATCCGTGATGTCGAAGAGCAGCACGCCGCGCCGCTCGACAAAGCTCAGGCCATAGCGCCTGATGATCTGCTCCACGGCATCCATAACCGAGGGCGACTCTTCCAGCGGATGGCTGAGCTTGATGAAGGTCGGAGCAACGGCGAGACGGACAGCCACAGCGAAGAGTTCGTCGCGACTCATGCGCCGCCGTCCGGAAATCAGCTGGCGGATGTAGTTCTCGTTTTCCGAAGCTTCCTCGGGGTTATCCTGGTTGGCGCAGTAGTTGCCCAGGAAATAATGCGGCACAAAAATAACCAGGAGGCCGCGCTCGTCCCAGCACCAGCACAGCACGATACTTTGGCCAAGGCGCCACTGTTTCCGCAGAGTCTTCTCAAGACTCTGCAGATTTCCGCGCTGCACAATACTGATTGCTTCCTTGGTCACGCCCTGTCCGCTTTCAAAGCCGCCCGCTAGTATGCCTCGACGCCCTCGCCCGACGCCACTGCCTTGTACGTGACAGGTGTCACGGGCGTCAGATCAAACCACGGGAATCCTTCCTCCTGACAGGCCCAAGTCAGGCGTGGCAGGAGGTCGGGGAAGCGTTCGGCGAGAATGGCCTCCACATGTTCCCGCGTATTGTTTTTCTCGCTGATATGGGCGACGAACAGCTGTCGGAGGCCCTCCGGTTCGAGTTCGGCGAGAAGCTCAGCGGCCTGGGTGTTCGACAGATGACCCCAGGCGCCGCCGACGCGGCGCTTAAGCGAGGGCGGATAGGGGCCCTCGGCCAGCAGCCTGCGATCGTGATTGAACTCCAGAAGCAGCAGTTCACAGCCCCGGAAAGCCGCAGCGACGTGGGGCGTCCCGGAACCGAGGTCTGTCAACACGCCGACGCGATGAGAGGCGCTCTGAAGTACGTACTGCACCGGCTCCCGGGCGTCGTGCGGTACCGCGACGGCGTGAATAGTCAGCGCGCCAATATGCAGCGTGCTGTCCGCGTCGAAACTGCGAAAGTCCAGCTTGCCCGGCACGCGCCCGCTGGCAAGGGTGCCGTGGGTCAGGAATACGGGAATGTCGTAACGCCGCGCCAGGGCCGCGACACCGCTGGCGTGATCGCTGTGTTCGTGCGTGACAAGAATGGCATCGAGATCGGCGAGCCTGACGCCGAGGCGCTCTGCGCGCCGCTCGGCCTCGCTCAGGCCGAAGCCGCAATCGATCATGAGGAGGGTCTGATCCTGTGCGACCAGTGTCGCATTGCCCCGGCTGCCGCTGCCCAGGGATGCCACTCGCACTAGTTGATGTTGCCCTTGATCAGCACGAGCAGCGCCTCGCGGTCGCGGGCCGCCAGCGCTGCGGGGTCGGTTTCCGGCGCCAGGCGGATCTCCACCCGGCGCTCGTCCACGGTGTTCATCGCTATCAGCAAGGGTACGCCTTCGGCCGGATGCTCTTCGTCGCCCCCACCGAGCCAGCTGAACCAGCCGCCTTCCTTCTCGTCGGGATCTCCGCGATAGGTCACGTAATACTGACCCTCGCTCCGATTGCGGTCGCTGATCTCGAAGCCGGACAGTTCCAGCGAGCGCGCCAGCGATGCCCAGGCCCGGTCGAAGGGCAGCTCAAGGTCGATGTAGGGACTCTCGCCGCCGGCGTCGATCAGTGAAACGCGAGAGGTGGCGCGCATGGACTGCTCCGCCATCATCGACACCGGCGCCGTATCGGCGCTATTGGCAATGTACTGCGCCACGCCGCGAAGCATTTCTGACTCGATTTCGAGGTCGTCGGACTGCCGAGGCCAGCCGGGCTCGCTGCGCTCGTACATCTGCAGCACGTGTAGTTCGCTATTGCCGCGCTGCACTCCGCGCTCGATGCGGAAGCGGAACCGCGCCTGCCGCTCCTTGCCGGTGAGATCGAGGAACGGCGATTCGATGATGCCGGCGCGAGCGTCCATGCGCGCCACGTCGATGTTCGCGGCGTTCATGAAGCTGCGCAGCTGTGGCCAGAGCTGACCCGGGGCGATGGCCACGAGCACCCAGGAGTCATCTCCCAGGCTCTGAATACGGACCAACTGATCCGCGCTGGCGGCCACCAGAGGCGCGGGGCGGGGAACATCGTCGCCCTGGTCGAGGGTGGCCTCGCTCGTGACCTGGGGAATGGCATAGATCTCGGCGATGGACTCGGTCTTGCGTCCCGGGGGCAGCTGCAGCGGAGGAAGCTCCTCGGCGCGCCGATAGTCCTGGGAGCTGTCGCGAAACAAGCCCTTGTCGCCGAACAGATAGCCACATCCGCCGAGACTGAAGAGCACGCCAAGGATGAGAGCGAGCCGACACACCGGGCGCACCCCGCTGGAGGGAAGACCGGAACGCCAGGATCCAACCCGTCTGAAGGGTCTCGTGTTCACGAAGTGAGCGCCGCGAGGGCCGCATCGACAACCGCCGCCGCTTCGCCCTCGGTCCAGGTCATGGGCAGGCGGATACCCGCGCGAATCTTGCCGAGCTTGGCGAGCGCATACTTGACGGGCATGGGGTTGGCTTCCACAAACAGGGCGTCATTGAGCGCTGCGAGCTCGCCATTCAACTCATGGGTACGCTGGACATCACCGTCGAGGGCGCTGCGACAGACCGCCGCGACACGCTCCGGCACGACATTCGCCGTGACCGAAATATTACCCGAGGCACCGGCCAGTATGAGTTCCGCGGCGGTGCCGTCGTCACCGGAGTAAACGGCGAAATCGCCCGGCGCTTCGCTGAGCAGAGCGCGACCGCGCGCGACATCGCCGGTGGCATCCTTGATACCGACGATGCGATTGAGCGCGGCGAGGCGCAGCGTCGTCTCATTGCTCATATCGACGGCGGTTCGCGAAGGCACGTTGTAGAGAATCTGCGCCACGTCAACGGCCTCGGCAATGGCGCGAAAGTGCTCAAACAGGCCGCGCTGCGTCGGGCGGTTGTAATAGGGGGTCACCAGCAAACAGGCGTCGGCACCAAGGCTGGCGGCGCCGCCGGTCAGTTCGATGGCTTCCTGGGTGGAGTTGGCACCGGTCCCGGCGATGAGCGGAATGCGCCCGGCGAGGCGCTCCACGCAGAAACCTATGACCTGCAGATGTTCTTCAACGTGCAGCGTGGCGCTCTCACCGGTTGTCCCCACGGCGACAATGCCCGCCGTACCGGCCTCGGCGTGCCAATCGAGCAGTTCAGCCAGCGCTTCATAGTCGATGCTGCCGTCGGCCAGCATGGGAGTGACAAGCGCGACGATACTGCCACGAAGACTTTCCTTTATGCTGCGCGTGCCTGAATTGCTGGAAGTATCGCCCACTGCTATCACTATATTTGTGCGAGTTTGTTTCTATGCGGTCTGTGCGGTGTTTGCGTTGCGCGCGGTGGCGCGGGTCAAGGGCGCGAAGGTCGCGCGGGTGGTAATGACGCGGCGATGTAGCGGCCGGCCTTTGAAGGCGTGCCATTATCCACGACAATACCTCGAAAACAAGCGAGCCCAGGGAGGCGGATTACGCATGATGCGCAGGCGACAAGCGGGAGTCGGGACATGAACTCAGCATGGCTGCGCGGGGCACTCATGGGCCTTGGCCTGGCACCCGTTCTTCTGCTCGGTACTGCGGCCTGGGCCCAAATCATTGAAACGCGTGTCAGCCCCCTCACCGCACTCGATCGCCAATACATGGACCAGCAGCGTCAGAGCGTGGCCGGACTCACGCTGCGCTACTACGGTGGTCGCTGCTGTCGGCGGGAGGCCGAGCTGGATTACCTGCAGCGTCTGCTCGACGATCGCTACGTGCGCGACGAAGACCGCGAGCTCCTCCAGGCCATGGGAATCGCCCTCGGAGACCTCCTCGCGGACGAACTCGATCTGCGCTGGGTTATCTACGAAGACGCGGAGGGCCGCAGCCGGGCCCTCCAGCTCGACCAGACCGAAAACTTTCTGTTTCCGGTCACCATGATCTCGCGGCGTCGCGAGAGCGGTGATCGGACACCCATTACCGAGGTATACCAGCAGGCTGTAGAGGCCATGCAGGCGGCAAAACCGCCCCTGCCTTTCCAGTAGCGGCTTGGACGTTCGCCCCGCCACCGCCAGCCTGGACGGCGCCGAGCGCCTGCTTCGCTTCGGCGGTGACTGGAGTGCGAGCGTCGTCCCCGATAGCGGCGAGCTGACCCGGACCGTCGCCAGCAGCAGCGGCGCCTGGCGGGCAGACGTCGGCGCGGTCAGCGCCTGGGATGCGCGGCTCACGGCCCTCCTCCTGAGATTGCAGCGCGGCGCGACCGCGTCCGGCGGAAGCTTCGCCCTGCTCAACGCCCCCGAGGCTCTCGAGCGTCTGTTTGCTCTGGCGACCGCGGTGCCGCCGCAGCCGCCCCGGGATGTTTCGCCGGGGGTGAGGTTCTCCCGCGAGCAACTGCGCAATCTTCTGCGCGACGTCGGTGATGGACTGCTCAACTCGCTGGCTTTCCTCGGTGACGTCGTTCTCGCGATCTCGCGCACGCTTGGCGGTCGCGGTGCCATGCGCCGCCGCGAATTACTCGACGCCTGTTTTCGAACCGGCCCCGACGCCCTCGGCATCATCGCCCTCACCAGCGTGCTCGTGGGTATGATCCTGGCCTATCTCGGCGCCGCGCAGCTGCAGCAGTTCGGAGCGGCAATCTACGTGGCGGATCTTGTCGCGATTGGCATGCTCCGGGAGATGGGAGCTCTGATGACCGCCGTAGTGATGTCCGGCCGGACGGGTGCGGCCTACGCGGCGCAGCTATCGACCATGCAGGGCAACGAAGAGATAGATGCGATTCGCACTCTCGGTATCGACCCCATGGAGTACCTGGTTGTACCGCGCATCTTTGCGCTGGTCGCGATGATGCCGCTCCTGGTCATCATCTCGGATCTGCTGGGCATCCTCGGCGGTGCTCTCGTGGCCGGCGGGATGGGGGTGACGCCGCTGCAGTACCTGACGCAGCTGAGCCAGGCGATTTCGCCCACGCATTTCGCCGTCGGCATGGCCAAGGCACTCGTGTTCGCGGCGCTCATCGCCGTGGCCGGCTGTCGCGCGGGCATGGCAGCCGGGCGCAGCTCTGCCGCCGTCGGAGAGGCCACGACCGCTGCGGTGGTCACAGCGGTGGTCTATCTCATCATCGCCGACGCGGCGATCAACATCATCTGCCAGCAGCTGGGTGTGTGATGGGAGCAGATAGCACGACCCGCCCAGTCATCAGCGTGCGCAAGCTGACCATGGCCTATGGCACGCGCCTGATTCAGCGCGACATCAGCTTTGATGTGAATGCCGGCGATGTGTTCGTGATCATGGGCGGTTCAGGCTGCGGGAAGAGCTCTCTGCTCAAGCACCTGCTGGGCCTGATCGAGCCCGCCGCCGGAGAGATTCACTACGGCGACACGGCGTTCACCGGCGCCACCGAGGACACGCGCCAGGCCCTGCGCCGCCGCTGGGGAATCACCTACCAGTCCGGCGGCCTTATCAGCGCCATGACCCTGGCCGAGAACGTAGCGCTCCCCATGGAACAGTACGGCGACTACGACAGCGCGGAGATAAGCGACCTGGTCGCCCTCAAGCTCGCCCTCGTGGGTCTGGACGGTTACCAGGACTACCTGCCGGCGGAGATCTCCGGCGGCATGCGAAAACGCGCGGCGCTGGCTCGTGCGATCGCCCTCGACCCTGATATCCTTTTCTTCGACGAACCTTCCGCCGGCCTGGATCCGATCAGCTCCCGTCGCCTCGACGACCTGATCCTGCAGCTCAAGGAATCCACCGGGGCCACGGTGGTCATGGTGACTCACGAGCTGCCAAGCATTTTCGCGATTGCAAACAACTCGATCTATCTGGATGCCGGAAGCAAACGCATGATCGATGCAGGACATCCACGGGAACTGCGAGAGCACAGCAATCACGCTATCGTGCGCCAGTTCCTGCGCCGCGAGGCCGATCCTTCCAATGAGTGAACGAAGCACCAGCATCATGGTCGGCGCCTTCGTCGTCGGCACTCTGGTCATCGCCACGGCGGCGGCACTTTTCTTCGCCGGCGGCGGCCTGGGACACACCCGCAGCCAGGTGGTGATGGTGTTCGACGGGTCGCTGCGAGGTCTCACGGTGGGAGCGCCGATCGCCCTGCGTGGTGTCACCATCGGCCAGGTGACGGACATCGATCTGATCGTTAACGCCGCGAATGCCGAGGTAACGATGGAGGTCGTCGGAGAGATCGATCAAACCGCGATGCGTTTCGAAGGCCACCTGTCGGATCGCATGCACGACGACCTCGTCGCGCGTGGCCTCCGCGCGCAGCTCAACACGCAGAGCCTGCTCACGGGACTCCTCTACGTGCAGCTCGACTTTCACCCCGAGGCGGAACCGCGCATGGCCCCCACGCTGGCGGAGTATCCGCAGATCCCCACCATACCGACGGAACTCGAACAGCTGCGTCAGTCGCTGCAGAATATCGACTATCACGAGATTGCCGAGAACCTGAGCCGCGTCGCCGACGGCCTCGATACGCTGATCAGCAATCCGGACACCCAGGCGCTGCCCGGCAATCTCAGTTCGAGTCTTGCTTCCCTTGAGGCCGCCGGCAAACAGCTGAGCGCCACCCTGGCGGAAGGTCGTCCAGCGTTGAATTCGCTCCTCGCCGAAGGTCGCACGACTCTGGCCGGATTGCAGGGCACTATCCCCGAGCTGAGCAATCGCCTCGACGAAACCATGAGCAGCTTCGACGAGGCGCTGAGTTCGGCAACGGCGACGCTGCTGCGTCTCGAGAAGGCGTCCGCCCCGGATTCAGTGCCGCGTCGCCAGCTCAGCCAGGCCATGCAGGAGCTGTCTCTCGCCGCCCGGGCGCTCCGCTCCCTGGCACGCAGCCTCGAGGAGCATCCGGAAGCCTTGCTGCGCGGCCGTCAGGAGCCGGAATCGTGATCAGAATCGAAATCCTCGCCTTGGCGACGCTGCTACTCCTGCTCGAAGCCTGTGCCGTATCGTCACCAGCAATCGACCATTTACAGCTTGTCGCCCTCTCCGAAGGGCAGCCCAAAAGCGATTCGCCGCGACTTTTTCTGGATCACGTGGAACTGCCCGACTACCTGCTTCGCGACGAACTGATCAGTCGCGAGGATGACTTCACCCTGCGCTACGACGCACAGCTGCGCTGGGCGGAGCCGCTGGACCTGGGCATTCAGCGAGTGCTGGCCCAGGAACTCGCCGTGCTTCTCGATACGCGGCAGATCACCCGCTACCCCTCTCCGGCCGGTAATTCGGTGGAATGGCAGCTGCGCGTCGAGATCGATCGTTTCGAGCGCAGCGGAAGTACGGTTCAGCTGCGCGGACGCGGCTACTGGTCTCCAGGCCAGGACGCGTCCGTGACGGTCGCGACGTTTGAGTTCGATGAGTCGCTGGCTCCCGACTCGACGGATCCGGGAGACACGGCGCGGGCCCTGAGCGAACTGCTGGCGCGTTTTGCCGTCGCTCTTGCCGACCTCAAACCCTGAACACAGGAACGGTACAGCCGTCGCGTGGCTCAGGCTCGCGGCCCTCATTTTTGAGAATCGGGCGGTCCCGGTACGGGGCAGCCAATCCGGGTATTTCAAAGCGGTACCACACACCCCTTAGGCAGGAGGCCTCAACGTGGATTCTTTCAATCTCGCAGAACTGAATTTGGATTTTCTCAAGGAGCCCGAACGGTGGCTTCCCGTGCTCATTGAGTACGGAACGGCGATTGTGCTTGCGATCCTGATCTTTTACATCGGGCGCTTCATCGTCGGACGCATTGTCAATGTCATCAAGAGCATCATGCTGGGACGGGGCACGGACGAGACCCTGGTCAACTTTGTTTGCTCCATAGTGCGTTGGCTCGGTCTGCTCTTCGTTGTGATCGCCGCGCTCAGCCAGCTCGGTGTGGATACCACCTCCCTGGTTGCCCTCATCGGTGCCGCGGGTCTCGCCATCGGCCTCGCCCTGCAGAGCTCCCTCGCGAACTTCGCCGCCGGTGTGATGCTCATCGTGTTCAAACCGTTTAAGAAAGGCGACTTCGTGGAAGCCGGCGGCGCCATGGGGACGGTCGACTCGATCAGCATCTTCACTACCGTGATGACGACCCCCGACAACAAGGAAATCATCGTGCCCAACGGCGCCATTATCGGCGGCAACATCACCAACTTCTCAGCGCGTCCTACACGCCGCGTAGACATGGTCTTTGGCGTGTCCTACAGCGACGATCTGCGCAAGGCGCGGCAGCTGCTGGAAGAGATCATTGCCGCGGACAGCCGCATCCTCGCGGAGCCCGAGGCCGTGATCACCGTCGGTGAACTCGCCGACTCAAGCGTGAACTTCCTGGTGCGCCCCTGGGTGAATGCGGCGGACTACTGGGGCGTGCTGTGGGACACCACGGAAGCCGTGAAGCTGCGTTTCGACGCCGAGGGCATCAGCATTCCGTTCCCGCAGATGGACGTTCACGTGCCGGCCATGCCAACGCCGCGCGACGCGGCCTGAAACTCGGGCGCGGGATCCCCGTCAGTAAGCGGCCTCGCAAACGAGGCAGCGCATGTAGAGCTGATGGGGGTCCGGCGCCGCGATAAGGTCGCTCACCGCGGCCGCAGGCCACAGCGCTGCAAGAAAAGTCGTCAGGCGCGTATCGAAGGCGAAAATGTCGCTCAACTGCTGGAGTAACAACTCCCGGGGAGGAATGCTCGGCTTGATGTTGATCACGCGATAGGAACCCGGGCTCAATCCCGCCAGCTCGCCGGCGAGATCGGCGGCGTTATCCAGGCTGCCGATGCCGTCGATCAGTCCGGCGACTTCGGCCTGGAGGGAACTCAGCACGCGACCTTCGGCAACGCTGTCGAGGGTGTCTCTATCGAGGTCGCGGCTCTTCGCGACCAGATCGAGGAATTGCTCGTAGCGGTAGTCCACACCCTGCTGCACCGCATCTTCGATGAGCGGCGATAGCGCACGATCCGGGCGCAGACCTCCGGCAAGGGGTGTCGTTCCCACGCCATCGGTGTAGATGCCACCTTTCTCAAGAAGGCGTTCGAAGGTAGGAAAGGACGCGAACACGCCGATACTGCCGGTGAGCGTGGTCGGCGTGGCCATGATGCGATCGGCGGCCGTGGCGATGTAGTAGCCCCCGGATGCCGCAACGCTCCCCATGCTGACGACGATGGGTATCTCGTCCTCCTCACGAATCCTCATCATCTCCGCGCGAATGATCTCCGAGGCGAACACGCTCCCCCCGCCGCTGGTTACGCGAAGCACAAGAGCGCGCACGCCGTCGCGATCCACGGCGCGGCGCAGCGTTTCCACCAGTGATTCGGCTCCGATGGCGCCCAGGCCCTGGCGCCCCGGAAGTATGTTGCCCTGGGCGACGACCACGGCCACGCTCTGCTCTCCCGCCGCCAGCGACGCGCCGCGCGAACGGGAGAGATAGTCCTCGAAACCGATGCCTTCATAGCGGCCGTCGCGTCCCGTCGCACCCACCAGCGCTTCGAGATAGGCATCCCGCCGCTGTCGATCGAGGAGCTCGTCGATCAGACCCTCGCTGGCCGCGAGTCTGGCGGGATCGCCGTCCGCGCTGCGCAGTCGCTCCGGATAAGCCGCCAGCAGTGCGTCGAGGTGACCTTCGGGCAGACCGCGGCGTGCCTCAATGGCTTCACTGTAGGCAGCCCAAAGATCGCCCAGCCAGCGCTGGCTTACCTCCCGTTCCCCGGGCGACATGTCGCTGCGCAGAAAAGGTTCGGCGATCGACTTGAAGTCTCCGGCGCGAAACACGTGCATCGTGACCAGGAGCTTCTCCAGGGCGTCAGCAAAATAGTTGATGAAGTAGCCAAAGCCCTCAATGGCGACGGCGCCGAAGGGATGCATGATCACCGTGTCGGCCTCGACGGCGAGGCGATACTGGTCCTGGGTGTAGTAGTCCGCAGCGGCTACAATCGGCTTGCCGGTGGCGCGGAAGCGGTCGAGGGCTTCCGCGAGTTCGGTGGTCTTGCTCTGACCGATGCGCAGCAAGCCGTCGAGTTCCATGACCAGTGCGACGATGCGTTCGTCTGTGCGGGCAAGGTCCACCGCATCGATAATATCTGTGAGGAGTATTTCCCGGCTTGCTCCCGCATCGCCGAGCAACACGCTGCCGGTGCTGACGCGGGTGCGCTGATCGACGACGCTACCGGCGAGATTCAGACGCAGCGCCGCACGATCCGGCAGCGGTGCGGGTCGATCCAGCAGGGCAGCAATGAGGATGGCGAGAATCGCCAGGAACAGCAGGTTGGCGAGAGCGCCGCGAACCGTGCTTATGGTGCCCCATAGGGCACGGAAGATTCGACGGATCATTCGGGAAGCTCTCCTTCTCGAGCGTCCTGCGCGAGACGCAGTTCGGGACCCCGCTGGCGGATGTAAAACATGGAAGCCAGAAACAGTGAAATAACGGCCAGAAGTTCAACGATCGCCCGGGGGCTTCCGGGCTCCGCGAAAATACGCTGCACGGCTGCCACGAAGTAGAGCAGGGTCAGAAAGGACAGCCAGGCCACGCTGCGCAGGCGATCGCGGAAGATGCCCGGCAGCAGAACCGCCAGCGGCAGGAACCAGAATAGCCAGACGACCGCGGGGGCGCGCCGCTGCCAGGCGTCGATCACCATAACGCCGAACAGGATGGCCAGGGCAAACCAGAGCCCAAGCCAGAGCATGGCCGCGGGTCGCCCGCGCTGCGGCCGGCTCATGCCAGACGCCCGGCGGTTTCGGCGACGCGACGCCCCAACGCCCGACAAAGAGCGAGCTCGCTCTCGTGGGGAACGCGAGATGTATCCGGTCCGGACCAGTGGCTGGCCCCATAGGGTGTTCCGCCACTGGTCGTCGCCATCAAACCGGGTTCGCTGTAGGGCAGTCCCAGGATCATCATCCCGTGGTGGAGCAGCGGCAGATACATGCTCAGCAGCGTACTTTCCTGACCGCCGTGCAGACTCGAGGTCGAGGTGAAAACGGCCGCAGGTTTGCCGATCAGGGCTCCACTCAGCCAGAGGTCCGAGGAGGCGTCGAGGAAGTGCTTCAGCGGTGCTGCCATATTGCCGAACCGCGTCGGCGAGCCCAGGACCAGGCCGGCGCAGTCGCGAAGATCGTCCATCCCGGCATAGGGCGGCCCGTCCTCGGGTACGGCATCGAGACACGGCTCCGTGTCCGGCGAAACGGGCGGCACCGTACGCAGGCGGGCCTGTAGGCCATCGACACCGTCGACGCCCCGTGCAACATGCCGTGCCAGCGTGGCCGTGTTGCCGCCACGGCTGTAGTACAGCACCAGGATATAGGGTTCGCTGCTCAAGGATTTTCCAGGAAGACCGGCGGGATAGCGGCGCGCAAATATAGCAGACCTCGCCGCTACGCCCGGCGCGCCTGTTATGGCTCTGGCGCCTTTCTGCGATACTTGCGCCATGAACCTGAGCAAAGACAGCCTGGCGCCTTTGCAGCACCGCTTCGCCTACCTGGTGTCTCGCTACCAGAGCGACCGCTGCCGAGACACGGCGGCGGCGCTCACCTATATGTCATTGTTTGCCCTGGTGCCGCTGCTCACGGTGCTCTATGCCATGGCATCGATTGTGCCTGCGCTCCAGGGGGTGGGCGCGGGAATCCAGGACCTGCTCTTTGAACACCTTGTTCCCGAAAGCTCCGCGGGGCTCGAGCACTACCTTGAGGACTTCTCGCGTCAGGCACGCAACCTGACTGGCTTCGGTATCGCGTTCCTGCTCGGCACATCGATCTTGATGCTGCGCAACATCGAGCAGGCGTTCAACCTGATATGGCGCGCGCGGAGTAATCGCGGTGCCGTCTCCAGCTTTCTGCTGTACTGGGCGGTCCTGTCCCTCGCGCCCATCACCATAGGTCTGGGCCTCGGCGCCAGCACCTACCTCGCGTCCTTTGCCGACCAGTTGGAACGCTGGGACATCATCGGCATCGGGTCCCTGCTCATTCGCATCGCGCCCTACCTGCTTCAGATTGTCGGCTTTACTCTCGTCTACGCGGCGGTGCCCAACTGCCATGTGCCGCTGCGCCATGCCCTGGTGGGAGGACTCATTGCCGGCATCAGCTTCAACGTGGCCCGGGCGCTGTTTACTAAGCTGGTTGCGGGCTCGAGCTTTACCTTTATCTACGGTGCCTTTGCCGCCGTCCCGCTGTTTCTGCTGTGGGTTTATATCTCCTGGAACATCGTGCTCATCTCGGCCATCGTGATCCACAGTCTCTCCGCGTACCAGAGCGCCGACGAGGCGCGCCGACCCATGCTCCTCAAGGCCCTCGAACTCACCGAGGCCTTATGGCGACGCCAGGCGCACGGTGAGGGGCTGCACGAACTGGATCTCGCCCGGCGTCGCGATATCGCGATTGACGCGGACAGCTGGCAGTTTCTCCGCGATCGCCTGCTCGAAGTGCGGCTCATTGCTCGCGATGAGGACGGCGTCTACCGCCTCGCCCGCGACCTGCACGAGGTCGCGCTCTGGCAGTTGCACGAGTGGATTTCCGACGAGGGCGAACTCCCCCTGTCGCTTCCCGCGCGACTGGCAGCCTGGGAACGAGCGGCCACGGCCTTGCTGGCCCAGCGACGCCTGGAACGCCGGGAGCAGCTGGGCACCTCCCTCGCCGACCTCTTCGCCAACGCCGACGGCGATGGGGCAGACCAGTCAACGGTGCGCAGCGTATACCTGGCACCTCCCAGGCAAGCTGAGACCATAAAATGATAAGCCTTCCGGCACTCTCTACCTTGCGCAGCACGGCGGTTGTGGCCGCCCTCCTGCTCCTCACAGCATGCGGCGAGCAGCGGGCACCGTATGGCAGCCTCACGCATAACGGCAGCGACTGGACCTTCGTCAACTACTGGGCCGAATGGTGCAAACCCTGCATCAAGGAAATCCCCGAGTTGAACGCGCTCGACGAGCAGCAGGGCTTCCGGGTCCTCGGCGTGAATTTTGACGGCGCCAGTGGCGCCGATCTGGAAGGGCAGATCGACGCCTTGGGCGTGGCCTTTCCGACGCTCGATGAAGACCCGGGAGAAAGCTACGAACTGCAGCGGCCGCAGGTACTACCGACCACGCTGGTGCTGACTCCCCAGGGTGAGCTGCATCGCGTCCTCATCGGCCCGCAAACCGCCGAGAGCCTGATTGAAGCTACGGGAGCCACCGCGGCGACCGCGAACGCCGGGGAAGAAAGCTCAGGGAACTAGCAGGGACGAGCCGACGGTGCGCCGGGCCTGGAGTTCGGCATGCGCGCGCTGTACTTCGACCAGCGGATAGCGCTGGGCTATGGTCACCTTCAGCGTTCCATCCAGCACCCGTTCAAACACCGCCGCAGCGCTGTCGCGCATTTCCTCGGCGGTTGCGACATAGGCCATGAGCGACGGGCGCGTGATGAACAGGGAACCGCGCAGCGATAGCTGCTGCAGATCGAAGGCCGGCGGCGCGCCGGAGGCATTGCCGAAACTCACCATGAGACCCCGGGGCGCGAGGCAGTCCAGGGACTGGGTAAAGGTCGCGGCGCCCACACCGTCGTAGACCACCGGCAGCATGGCGCCGTCGGTGATGCGGCGCACCTCGGCCACGATATCGTCCTTGCCACTGATAAAGCAGTTGCTGAAGCCATTGGCCAGGGCGAGTTCGCGTTTGCTCTCACTGCTTACGGTGCCGATCAACTCCACGCCAAGAGCCGCGGCCCATTGGCCGAAGAGCAGTCCGACGCCACCGGCCGCCGCGTGAAACAGCGTGCTGTGTCCGGCCTGAAGCGTGAAGAGTCGACGCAGCAGGTACTCCACCGTCGCGCCCTTGAGAAGCACCGCGGCGGCAGTATCGAAATCAATGCCATCGGGGATCGCCACGATGCGCTCGGCGGGAAGGATCACCGCCTCGCTGTAGGCACCGATCCCCGCGGCACAGTATGCAACGCGATCACCCACCGACCAGGGCGCTCCCTCTCCTACCGCCACAACCTCACCGGCTCCCTCAAGGCCGAGTCCCGTTGGCAACGGCAGGGGATAGAGACCGCTGCGGTGGTAGGTATCGATGTAGTTGAGGCCGATGGCCCGATTGGCAACCAGCACCTGGCCGGGCCCGGGGTCTGGCAGCTCGTGGTCGCGAAGATTCATGACTTCGGGGCCGCCGACGGCGTCCAGCTGAACGGTGCGAACGGTACTCATTGAACGACCTCCACAGGGGAACTGCTGGCTACGATTGGCTCGTCGTCGGCGTGGCGTTCGAACCATTCGAGGATCGCCGTCACTTTCGCAATGAGCTGAGACGGGCGCTTGGCGATGCTGTGGTAGGCGCCCGGTATGCGCACCATGGCGGTGGGGATGCCCCGCAGCTTCAGCGCCTGATAGTACTGCTCCGCTTCACTGATGGGCGTGCGTAGATCCGCCTCTCCGGACAGCAGCATGGTCGGCGTTTGCACATCGCCGACCAGGGAGAGGGGCGAACGTTTCCAGTAGTGCATGGGGTCCTCCCAGGGCATCGCCGGGAACCAGTAGCGGGTGAAGTAGGGAGGGTTGTCCGCGGTAAGGGCAAAGCTGGTCCAGTTGATCACGGGCTTGGCCACCACTGCCGCGCGGAAGCGCTGCGTTCTGCCAACGATCCAGGCCGTCAATACGCCGCCGCCGCTGCCGCCCGTGACGTAGAGCTGATCGGGATTCACATAGCCCTCGGCAATCACCGCGTCCACGGCGGACATGAGATCGTCGTAGTCCTGACTCGGGTAGTTGTGGTGGATGAGATTGGCGAAGTCCTCGCCATAGCTCGTACTGCCCCGCGGGTTGACGTACAGGACCACATAGCCGGCGGCCGCGTAGAGCTGCACCTCGGCGGAGAAGCGCGACCCATAGTTGGTGTGCGGGCCGCCGTGAATCTCCAGGATCAGTGGATACTTTTTGCTGCGATCGAAGCCCGGAGGCAGCGCGACCCAGGCCTGAATGGCCTCGCCGTCGGCTGAGGAACGAAGCCAGTGCTCCTCCACGGTCGCCAGCTGCCGCTCCCCAAGTCCATTGGCGTTCAGCGTCGTGAGCTGGCGCGCGCCATCGACATCGCGACCCGTCGCCAGCTCCGCGGGGAAAGAAGCTGACCCACTCGTGTACGCGAAGCGCCCGCCGCCCACGGCGTAGGCGGCTCCCGAATAGGGGCGACCGATGGAGGTGCCCCCGAGCCGCGTGGCGAGGAGGTCAACATCCCCACCGAGACTGGTACGCGCGAGAATCGTCTCGCCGCGATCGTCGTATTGAAAATAGATCGCCCGGCTGTCCTTCGCCCATTGCGGATTTGTGATGGAACGGTCGAGCTCTGCGAGAAGCTCGCGCCGATTTCCACCATCCGAGTCCATGACATAGAGACCCTGGCGATGATGCGACAGACCGCGGTCGTCGAAGCCGATCCAGGCAAGGCGCGATCCGTCCGGCGCCACGGCCACGCTGTAGTCAGCGCCCTGGCGCTCCGTAAGCTGGGTCACCGCGCCGCTGCTGATATCGAGGCGATAGAGATCCGAGTTCACCACATTGAGAGCCCGGTCCTCGCCCCGGTTTGCCGAGAAATAGAGCTGGGTCGCGTCCGGAGACCAGCCGATGCGGCCATTGTGATCATAGGGTCCCTCGGTCAGCTGGCGCGGTGCACCACCCTCCGCCGGCAGCACGAACAGCTGATAGAACGCTTCGGGTCGCACCCCGGCTCCGTCATTGCGATACACCATGCGATCGACAACGACCGGCGCTGCGGCCCACTCGGCGCCCTTGGGGGCTTTCGGCATTTTCCCCATCTGCGGAGCATCCACGGGGACGCGCATGGCGAAGGCGATCCACTTGCCGTCCGGTGACCAGCTCAGGTTGCGCGGACTCTCCGGCACGCGGGTGAGCTGGGCAAGGGCGCTGCCATCGGTCCAGCGCAGGAAGATCTGTGAACCCGTGTCGTCCTTATCGACAAAGGCTATACGGCCTCCGTCCGGTGCCAGGGCCGGTGAGCTGACGCTTCGCGGACCAGTGGTCAACGGGCGATGATCGCTGCCGTCGGCGGAGACGGTCCAGAGATTCGCACGACGCCGGTCCTGCATGACGTCCATGCTGTTGCGCAGGTAGTAGATTCGCTCCCCGCTGCTATCGACGATTGGACTCGTTACCCACTTGATGTCGAAGACGTCCATGGCCTGCATGGGCTGCGGTGCGGCTCCAACGACGATGGAGGCCAAGCATGCAACGGCGGCCATGAAGATTTTGATGACCCCTCTCGTACTGGACAGCGATAAATGTCGGGGTGGCTGCGCCGGCCGGCTCGCGAACGAGCGTTTCACGGAAGAACTGGAGGCGTTGGCGCCCGGTGCAACGGGGACACCTGACGCTGTGTGATTCGAATACATGGCCTGTCTCGCTTTGACGCGCCGGGGTCGAAACCCCGATCAGAGAATTGGAATTGTTGACGTGTCAGGCAACCGGGGCGCGCGCTCCAGCGCGCCAGGGCCCCGGTCTGCGAGCGGAGTATACGGTGAGTCAGGCGATGGCGTCGTCCATGGCGCACCAGCGCGCCGCCCCTTTCTGGCCTGGCCCCGAACTCACGTACAGCTCTACCTCCGCCAGGGCATCGCCCGCCGATAGTTCCAGCAGTTTCTGCAGCAGATAATGCGAGAACTCCTCGACGGTGGCATTGCGGATCGGCAGGACCAGCGTATCGCTCTTTAGAAAGCGCATGATCTCACCGTTGAAGTTGACCTCGTAGCAGTCGCCGTCTTCGCGCAGCGTCTGGTGCGGTGACGCGCTCGGGAGGATCAGGTACTCGTCGAGGCTGTCACAGAGGGTTTTCAGGCGTCGCTTGTACACGTTGTAGTCGGCGGCGAAGCCGTTGTCCCCCATGGGGGCGGCGATCTTGGCCGAGACCGAATAGTTGTGTCCGTGCAGACGTTCGCGCTCGGTGGCGGAAAAGATCGTGTAGTGGGCCACGGAGAACTTATGGCTTTCCTTGTCGATGTATAGCGTGGCCAGGCGTTCCATCCGCGGCTTCTCTTCACACGTGTGGCGGGTGATACGCCCTCGCCCGCCGGCCCGGTTCACCGGATCCCGATCGGCTGCAGCCGGGCAGCGGTACTGCTACGATGGCGCCGCGCGGCTTAGGCCGCGCCGATCCCGGGACAATAGGTCCCCGATTTGTCCCCACCGCCGAGATGCTGCATTGCTCTCACCGGCGGCTCGCAAGGAGAACGCATGACCATCGCCATCATCACCGGAGCCAGTGTCGGAATCGGTGAAGCCACGGCCCGCGCGTTCCAGGTAGGCGGCTATGAAGTCGTCAACCTGTCGCGGCGTCACTGTGAAGTCGCTGACGTGCACAACCTCCCCTGCGATCTGTCGGACCCCGACTCCATCGGCGATGCCATCGATGCCCTGCTGAGTCACGTCCACGGCCTCTCCGAGATCTGCCTGGTGCATAACGCCAGCCAGATGCGGAAGGACACTGCGAAAGATTGCGGCGATGACAGTCTGCGCGCCGTGCTCGAAACCAATGTGGTGGCCGTCAACCGGCTCACGCGGGCCCTGCTGCCGGGCATGGGGCCGGGAAGCAGCGTGCTCTACGTGGGCTCCACGCTGGCCGAGAAGGCGGTGCCGAATACCTTCAGCTACGTGGCCACCAAGCACGCGCAGCTCGGCATGATGCGCGCCACGTGCCAGGATCTCATGGGCAGCGGCATTCACACCGCCATGGTCTGTCCCGGCTTTACGGATACGGAAATGCTGCGCAATCACCTGGGCAACGACGAAACCCTGCTGCAGCAGATCGGCGCCATGAACAGCTTCGGGCGCCTCATCGAGCCCGAGGAGATCGCCAACGTGCTGCTCTGGGCCCATCGCAATCCGGTCATCAACGGGGCCGTGCTCCACGCCAATCTCGGACAGCGGGAAAGCTAGTGGGGGCGAGTCGTTTCGGCGACGGCGCCAGAACCGCGCGAACACTTTGCAGGGGGCAGCCGTATGAGTAGTTCTGAGCTTCGAGAGCGGCGCGAGCGCGTGTTCATCGTCCTGGCCGGCACCTTCCTCTGTGCCATGACGCTGCTCAACGTCATCGGCATCACGCGCTTCGTGCAGTTCGGCCCCATGGCCCTGGCCGTGGGCGTGCTGCCCTACCCGCTCACCTTCCTGTGCACCGACCTGATTTGCGAACTGTATGGCAAGGCGCGAGCGAATTTTCTCGTCAGCGTTGGCCTGGGCCTCAATTTCCTGATCCTGTTCATACTGTTCCTGGGGAACAACATGCCCTCGGTCCCCGCCGAGGCCATGCCACCCTGGCAGGTCATCCAGCTCGCCGCTCCGGTCGCGCTGCCCAATGGGGACGTCGTGGAGAGCAGCATCGGCCTCTACCAGCTGATCTACGCCACAACCTCCGGCGCCGTGTTCGCGTCCATGCTGGCCTACATCGCGGCGCAGTACTGCGACGTGCAGCTTTTCCACTTCTGGAAGCGTGTCACCCGTGGAAAGTACCTGTGGGTGCGCAACAATTTCAGCACCCTCATGAGCCAGATGGTGGACTCGGTAATGGTGGTCACGGTCACCTTCGGCGCCGCCTTCCTGCGCGGTGACATCGCCCTGTCGGCGTTGATGGTCCTGATCGGCAGCAATTATTTGTTCAAGGCGGCGGTGGCGCTGCTGGATACGGGACCGTTTTACCTGGGCGTGCACTACCTGCGAGGTTACCTGCAGCTTGCGCCGGGCGAATACGCCGCGGCCGGGGAAGAGTCTCCAGCCGCGGCCTGATTGTCGGTCCCCAGATTCGGGTCGCTAGGCGGCCTCGACGATGCGCACGGGATCCTCACGTTCCTCGAGGCGGCGCAGCAGCTTGGCTCGACGCACATCCAGCTGGCCGCGATTCCGCGCCTTGACGTGGCCGTAGCCACGTAGCTGCCTGGGCAGCGCCAGAAGCTCGCGCAGGGTGGCGTAGTTCGCGCTGCCGACGCGCGGGATGAGGTCACTGAGGAGTGCTTCGAAGCTCTCGATATCACGCCGCTCCTCACGTCGTTCCTCGGTGTAACCGAAGATATCGAAGGGCGTACTGCGCAGCTTCCGCAGCGGCGCGAGGAGGCGGAAGGCCGTCATCATCCAGGCGCCGAACTCGCGCTTGCGCGGTTGCCCGGATGCGTCGGTCTCACCGAGCAGCGGCGGCGCAAGATTGAAGCGAAGCTCATAGTCCCCATCGAACTGGGCCTCGAGCGCGGCCGTGAATTCCGGACTCGTGTACAGGCGCGCGACTTCGTACTCGTCCTTGTACGCCATGAGCTTGTAAAGCGACCGTGCCACGGTGGCCGTCAGTGAATCCTGTTCTTCGGACTGCGGGTCAACCGCGGCGATCCGCTCAATGCTCTCGCGGAAGCGCTGTGCATAAGACGCGTCCTGGTATTCCTCGAGGCGCTGGACCCGGTCTTCGATCAGTTCTTCAACAGTCTGCGTGCGCCGCTCCTTCTGCGCCGGCACGAGAGCGAGCACCTGCTCCGGGCGATGCGCGTAGCGCCTCCCGTAGAGGAAGGCCTGCTTGTTGAAGTCGATGGCCACGCCGTTCATGGCGATGGCCGCCTCGAGGGCTCCCGCAGACACCGGTACCAGACCGCGCTGATAGGCCACGCCCAGGAGAAAGAGATTTGCGGCGATGGAGTCGCCGAGCAGCGCCGTGGCGATGCGGGTCGCGTCCAGGAAGTGGCAGTCGTCTTCACCGACTTCTTCGCTGATGCGGCGCTGCATGGCGTTGGTGGGAAAGCTGGCATCGGGGTTGCGGATGAATTCGGCCGTGGGCACCTCGGTATCGTTAACGACGGCATGGCTGCGGCCCCGGGCCACTTTGCCGAGGGCGTCATAAGTTGTGGTCACCACCAGATCGCAGCCCAGCAGCAGGTCTGCCTCCCCAGCGGGGATGCGTACCGCGTAGATCGAGTCCTGCTGCAGTGCCACCCGCACGTGCGACACGACGGCGCCGAACTTCTGTGCCAGACCCGTCTGATTGAGCGTGGCGCAGCCCTTGCCTTCGATATGCGCCGCCATGGCGACCAGCGCCGAAATCGTCAGCACACCTGTGCCGCCGACTCCCGTAACCACCGTATTCCAGGGTCGCTCGCGCAGGTCGGGGAGGGTCGGCTCTGGCAGCGGATCGAAGACCACGTCCCCGGTATTCGCTGCATTCGGCTTGCGCAACTCGCCGCCGACCACGGTGACAAAGCTCGGACAGAACCCGCGGTTGCAGCTGTAGTCCTTGTTACAGGCACTCTGATCGACGCGTCGCTTGCGGCCGAGCTCCGTTTCCTTCGGGACGATGGACAGACAGTTCGACTGTACCGAGCAGTCCCCGCAGCCTTCGCAGACCGCGTCATTGATGAACAGGCGTTTCGGCGGATCCGCAAGCTCGCCCTTCTTGCGGCGGCGGCGCTTTTCCGCGGCGCAGGTCTGCTGGTAGACGATCACCGAAGTGCCCTGCCCCTCGCGAAGCTCGCGCTGCAGGGCGTCCATCTCGTCGCGGTGGTGCAGCGTGAGGCCATCGAGCGCCGGCATGCGTCCGCCCCGCCACTGGTCCGGCTCGTCACTGACCAGCGCTATGCGGCGTACACCTTCACCGCTGAGCTGACGCAGCAGATCGGGAACCGTGAGGGAGCCGTCGATAGGCTGCCCGCCGGTCATGGCGACGGCGTCGTTGTAAAGGATCTTGTAGGTAATGTTGACGCCGGACGCCACGGCGGCGCGGACGGCGAGAATCCCCGAATGGAAATAGGTTCCATCCCCAAGATTCTGGAACATGTGGGGCGTGTCCGTGAACGGTGCCTGACCTATCCAGGTAACGCCCTCGCCACCCATCTGCGTGAAAGTGAGCGTGGGTCGATCGGGCATCCAGATGGCCATGTAGTGGCAGCCGATGCCACCCATGGCAAAGCTTCCGTCGGGGAGCTTCGTCGACGTGTTGTGCGGGCAGCCCGAGCAGAAATGAGGTACACGCTCAGCGGCGTCGACCGGCCTCGCCAGTGAGGCCTCCTTGCGCTCGATCCAGGCGATGCGCTCGTCCATGACCTCGGAGCGGTAGAAGCGGCGAATGCGCGCCGCGATGGCCAGGGCGACGATGGCCGGCGTCAGCTCGCCGCGATTGGGCAAGAGGTCGCGACCGTCTTCATCGAACTCACCCACCACGCGCGGGCGCCCGGCCACGGGATAGTTGTATAGCTGGCCGGTGAGCTGATCCTCGATGACCGAACGTTTCTCCTCGACAACGAGTATTTCCTCGAGGCCGTCGGCGAAATCGTGGGTGACCTGCGGCTCGAGAGGCCAGGGCATGCCCACCTTGTACACGCGCAAACCGATTTCCGCGGCAACCGCCGTGGTAATGCCGATGTCCTCCAGGGCCTGCATCACATCGAGATAGGCCTTGCCCGAGGTAATGATGCCGAAGCGGGCCCGGGGGCTGTCCACCACTACGCGGTTGAGTCCGTTGACCCGCGCGAACTCGCGCGCCGCATAGATTTTGTAGCGGTTGAGGCGCTCTTCCTGCTCCATGGGCCGATCGGGCCAGCGGGCGTGGACGCCGTCCTCTGGCAGCTCGAAGCCCTCGGGAATGGCGATCTGGATTCGCGCCGGATCGATGTCCGCGGATATGGCTGAATCCATGTTCTCGGTGATGGCCTTGAGGGCCACCCAGCAGCCGGAATAGCGTGACAGTTCCCAGCCGAAGATGCCGAGGTCCAGCACTTCCTGCACGTTCGCGGGGCTGAGCACGGGCATCGAGGCGGCAATGAAGTTGTGCTCGGACTGATGCGGAAGCGTTGAGGACTTACAGGCGTGGTCGTCACCGGCGACGGCGAGCACCCCGCCGTATTTTGAGGTACCAAAGGCGTTAGCATGCTTGAACACGTCCATGCTGCGATCAACGCCCGGGCCCTTGCCGTACCACATGGCAAAAACACCGTCGTAGCGTGCGCCTTCAAATAGATCGGTCTGCTGGCTGCCCCAAACCGCTGTGGCCGCAAGCTCCTCGTTCACACCGGGCTGGAAATGCACATTGTGCCGGTCGGTCCAGGGTTTGGCCTTCCAGAACGCCTGATCGACGCCACCAAGGGGGGAGCCGCGGTAGCCGGATACAAAGGCCGCGGTGTTGAGGCCGCGCCGGAGATCGCGCTGGTGCTGCAGCATGGGAAGACGCACCAGGGCTTCGATACCCGTCATGTAGGCCCGGGCGGTATCCAGCGCGTATTTGTCGTCCAGGGATACGGGGCGCGGACCGCGCGCAGCATTCACTGTCATCACTCAACCTGTTCACTGTTTTTGACCCATGTTAGCGGGCGGAGCAGGTTTTACTATGCTTCTGATCGCTGTTAATCCGGGCGCATGAGGTATATTGATGCACACATAGCCAAGAAAACGGTTTTTTTATCCAATGGACTGCGACAACAAGGACCTGGCAATTCTGGATCTGCTGCAGAGAGACGCGGGCCTAAGCACCGCGGCCGTCGCCGAACGGGTCAACCTGTCGCAGTCACCGTGCTGGCGGCGCATCAGCCGCATGGAAGAAGAAGGCATTATTCGCGGCCGCGTTGCCCTCCTCGATCGCCAGAGGCTCGGCATGGACGTGGTGGTATTCGCCACCATCAATCTCACGGCGACCGGGCGGCAGAATCTGCTGCGCTTCGAGGAGGAGATCGTGCGCTACCCCGAGGTCATGGAGTGCTACACGATGACCGGGATCTGGGACTACCTGCTGAAGATCGTGACCCGCGACGTGCGCCACTACGAGCGCTTTGTGCGTGAAACGCTGAGCGCCAGCCCAGACGTGCGTGAGCTGCACTCGCATATGGCGGTTACGGAGATTAAGAACAGTACGGCTCTTCCCTTGCAGACTCAAGGCTGAGCCAACTACCAGCCCATCACCTCACGAACGAGCGGTACGGTGAGGGAACGTTTCAGGCGCAGGGAGGCATCGTCGAGTCGCGCCAGCACCGTAAGCATCTCGGCCATGGATCGGCCGCTACGCGCGGCTATGTAGTTCACCACGCTGTCTGGAAGACGCAGACCCCGCCGGCCCGCTCGAAATTCCAGGATCGCCAATTTTTCATCTTCGCTGGGCGCGGGCACGGACCACAGCAGCCCCCCGGCCAGCCTGGAACGAAGGTCTGCGAGATCGATACCGAGCTGCGCCGGAGGCCTGCGCGCCGCGAACCAAAGCGGACAGGCAAGTTGACGGCAGCGATTGACGAGATGGAACAGGGCCTCTTCCCAGGGCGCAGAGCCCGCCACGCAGTGCAGATCGTCGATGGCGAGCAGGGGGCTGTGCTCGAGATCGGCCAGCACCGACTCCGGCGCATAGGCGGCGAGTTCCGCGAGGGGAAGATATACAGCGCCTGGACGTGGATGACACAGAGCCTGGAGCAGATGGGTCTTGCCCCCCTCGGCGCCGCCGTGAACAAAACTGAGTGGCTCCTTCGTTCCCGAAACCGCGGCAGCGTGCAGAGCCCCCAGGCCCTTTCGCCGGAAGTAGTTTTCAAGCGTGGTGTCGTCGTCGAGACCCAGGGCCAGTGTCAGTTGGGGCGAGGCCAGCGACGCCTCTGTCACTTTGCTCACGACGCGGCGGTCCCGCTCCGACCCGGGTCATCTTCAACATCGCCGCGTTCATCAATGGCACCGTCGTCTACACCGGCATCCGCAGAGTTCCCGTAAAGGTCGCTGCGCCGGTAGTGGTCCACCGCATGCCGGGCGAAGACCATGATCACCGCCGCCACGGGGAGTGCTACCACCACACCGACAAATCCGGCGAGCTGACCCCCGGCCATGAGGGCAAAAATAACGGCGACGGGATGCAGGCCGATGCGGTCACCGACCAGCACCGGGGTGAGCACCATGCTCTCCACGAGTTGTCCGACGCCAAAAACGAGGCCGACGTAGACCAGCGGCAGAAACTCATGAAACTGCAGCCAGGCCGCCAGCAGCGACGCGGTGATGCCCACGATAAAGCCCAGGTACGGCACGATACTCGCGAGCCCAGCAATCACGCCGAGAAGCAGCGCAAGGTCCACGCCGACAAACCAGAGGCCGATCGCGTACAGCAGCCCCAGCGCGCACATGACGATGAACTGACCGCGCAGGAAAGCGCCGACGACTTCGTCCGCCTCACCCACCATCTGCACCGTGCCCGGCTGCCAGTCCCGGGGCAGGAGTTGCAGGATTCGCGCGGCGATATCGTCCCAATCACGCATAAGGTAGAACGCGACCACAGGCACCAGCGCGAGGTTGGCGATCCACAGCAGAATCCCCACGCCCGAGCCCGTGATACTCGTGATGGTCTGGGCGGTCACCTTGCCCACCGATTGCCAGTTGTCTACGAGCTCCTGCGACCAATCGATCTGCGGCAGGTGCCCCCCGGTGACCAGGGTCCGGGATTCGAGCCACGGCAGTACCACGTCTCGCAGCCAGGCATAAACCTGCGGTATGCGGCTGACCAGACCGTCGAGCTGGGTCAGCAGCATGGGAATGGCCACCAGCATGCCCAGCAGCGACAGACCGGTGAACGCCGTGAACACGATGATTACGCCCAGGGTGCGACTGCCGCCGCGCTCCTCGATGCGATCCACGAGGGGATCGCCGAGATAGCCGATGAGCGCGCCGAGCACGAAGGGCAGGAGTATGGGCTGCAGCACCCAGAACAGAAGGCCGAGGAAAGCGAAAACCGCGAAAACCAGGGGCCAGCGATTGACCGGAATTTCCGGCACGGGCTCGGGGAGCGGGTCGCGGAGGGGCGAAGGGTCGGTCGGAAGCTTCATCGGATCCATTCGTAGAACAGCCCCGCATCCCCTGAGGGAGCGGGCGTGGGAACAAAGCGCTGATCCAATTCGATGATCCGCGCCAGCTGTACCAGATCGGCGTCCGCCTCGATTCGAAGGCTCACCTGATCGCCGACGAGACGCTCCGGCACGACCCGGCGCACCGCCTCCAGGCCTTCCAGCACGCCCTGGGCGGCGACCAGGTCATCGTAGGCGCGGACGCCGCGCAGCGTTACGCGATGTCGCAGATCGGTATTGTCGGTCAGCGATACAGCATAGCGGCCTGCGATCGCGGAGGCGACGAGGTCCGCCCCCGCTTCAGCGATGTCCGCGAAGCTTGCGCCGCTGGCCTGCCGCTTAACCCAGCGCCCCTCGTAGAGGAGCTGCCAGTCACCGACCCAGCGACCGCTCGCCGTTCGCGCCGCGCGTCCGGCCAAAACCTCACTATCCCGGTAGCGCCGCGACGCGTCGATGAGCGCACCGGAGGACTGGCGCCAGGCCTCGCCCGGCGACAGCGCCGCGGTATCTTCGAGGTCGTAGAGCGGAAGCTGGAGAGGAACACCGCGGCGGCTGAAGCCTTTGCGGAGCTCCGCCACCGACTCTGCTTCCGTTTCCGGACTTAGAAAGTGACGGCTTCCACCCTCGCTGATCACAAGCCAGGCGAGCACCGGGGGGCGGTTCGCCGTCCACAGGGGTAAGTCGGCGCTTCGCAGCAGCGCCTGCACCTCGCGCTCATCGTAATCCAGGCGCAGCTGCGTTGACCCATCGGGCGCCTTCACATAGCTGTAGCGCAGCAGGTAGCGTTCCGCATCGTCCAGCGCGCTCCGGGTTGCGGCACGCTGCGCCGCCGTCGCGTCGCCCGACGCCTTCACCAGCACCTGCTCCAGCCCCCGCCTGCGCGCCGCGCGCAGGGCCGCTTCGCCGCGCGCTTCGGCGGGCAAAAACGCCGTATAGATATCGGTCAGGATTTCCGCCTGCGCGACCGTGCCGTGCACCGCCAGGCTGAGCATCGCCGCGATCAACAGGGGGTAAACAGTTCGCATGGGGGCATTGTAGCAGCGGCAGGAGCACTACTTTGGCAACTTTAGCCCCCGTGCAACGCTGAAGAACGCGCTCGCGAACGCTACACTGCGCGCCTTTCCCGCTCGAGCAAGACTGACCATGGCGACGGATTCCGACTCCTCCAAGCCCCTCTCCTACCGCGATGCCGGGGTCGACATCGACGCCGGGAATCGGCTTGTGGATCGCATCCGCGGCGCCGTGGCGCGCACCGCGCGACCGGAAGTCCTCGGCGGTATCGGCGGCTTCGGCGCCCTCTGCGCCCTGCCCGCCGGCTATCGCGAGCCGCTGCTCGTGGCAGGTACCGACGGCGTGGGCACTAAGCTGCGCCTGGCGATCGAACTCGATCGCCACGACAGCATCGGCATCGACCTGGTCGCCATGTGCGCCAACGACATCGCCGTGAGCGGCGCTGAACCCCTACTCTTTCTGGACTACTACGCCACCGCAAGCCTCGACGTCGACGTGGCGGCCAGCGTTGTAGAGGGCATTGCCACCGGCTGCGAGCTGGCCGGCTGCGCCCTGGTCGGGGGGGAAACCGCCGAGATGCCCGGCATGTATGCGGCCGGGGACTACGATCTCGCCGGTTTCTGCGTGGGTGTCGTCGAGCGCGATGCAGTCATCGACGGCTCGGCGGTACGCCCCGGTGACGCGCTCATCGGCATCGCCAGCAGCGGCCCCCATTCCAACGGCTATTCTCTGATCCGGAAAATCGTGGAACGCAGCGAGTTTGATCTTGCGAAACCGATCGACGGCAGCGGTCCAAGTCTTGCGGATCAGCTCCTTGAGCCCACGCTGCTTTACTGCAAGGGGCTGAAGGCCCTGCGCGATGCCGTACCCATGCACGCCGCCGCGCACATCACGGGGGGAGGCATCAGTGAAAACCTGCCGCGCGTGCTGCCCGAGGGCTGTGGCGCTGAGGTCCGGCGAAGCAGCTGGAGCTGGCCCGCGGTGTTCGACTGGCTGAAGGCCGAGGGGTGCGTCGATGATGCTGAGATGCTGCGCACCTTCAACTGTGGCATCGGCATGATTGCGGTCGTAGCCGCCACCCACGCCGAGCAGGCTCTTGCCACGCTGGCCTCCGAGGGTCTGACAGCCTGGGTTCTCGGTGAGATCGTCAGCGGCGCGGCGGAGGTCAGCTACACCGCATGAGCAGCAAGCGGCGAATCGCGGTCATCGCATCGGGAGACGGTTCCAACATGCAGGCCATTTCGGACGCCTGCGCCGCTGGGGACATCGACGCGGAAATCGGCCTCGTTATCTCCAATGTGCCCACGGCTCGCGTGCTCGAGCGTGCACAGGCCCTGGGCATCGCGCAGCGCTGTATTGATCACCGCGATTTCGAGCAGCGCCAGGGCTTCGAAGCCAGCGTCAGCGTGGCTCTCCGCGACTCGGGCGCCGATCTTGTTGTCCTGGCCGGCTTCATGCGCATCCTTGGCGACAGCTTTGTTCGGCAATATTACGGATCGCTATTGAACATTCATCCGTCTCTGTTGCCTAAATACCGGGGTCTGCACACGCATCGCCGGGCGCTTGAGGCCGGCGACAGCCACGCCGGCGCAACGGTGCATTTCGTGGTACCCGAGCTCGACGCGGGCCCCGCGGTGCTGCAGGCCCGCGTCGCCGTGCTCCCGGACGACTCGCCAGAGAGCCTGGCCCGGCGCGTGCTGCATGCCGAGCACCGTATCTACCCCCGGGCAATCGCCTGGTGGGCAGCAGACAGACTGGCCCTGGAACCCGACGGGGCCTACTTGGACGGAGAGGTCATTGAAGATGCGGCGGCCCTGGACGAAGCCAGCGCAGAATCGGAATCGCGTAAACCGCTGGAGCGCGACGATCCAGACGGTTGGTGCGGCGACTCTGCTGGGACTGCTGTCCCAGGAGGCTCCCGCACAGACTGAGGCGGTCGAGCACGAAAGCCTGCAGCCCTACGAAGCCGTCTACAAAACCGCCACTTCGGGGCTCAGCATCAAGCTGAAACGCAGCCTCAGCATGGACGACAACGGCGACTGCCGCCTCATCAGCCAGGGCAAAATGCTCGTGGCCGGGATCAGCGAAGTCAGCGTGTTCGGCGTCGTGGGCGAAACCGTGCGCCCGAAGTCCTACGTCTATCAGCTCAGCGGCCCCGTAAGCCGGCGCCGCGAGGTCCACTTCGATGCGGACTCCGACACGATCCGCAGCCTGTATAAGAAAAAGTGGTACGAACTGCCCCGCACGAACGACACGCTCGATCGCATGAGCCAGCAGGAACAGCTGCGGCTGATTCTTCTCAATGACCCTACCCCAAGGGAAGACATGCGTTTCCGCATAGCGGACGGGCGGAAGGTGAAGGATTACAAGCTGCAGTACCGCGGCGAAGAGCGCATCGAAACGCCCATGGGATGGGTGGATACGCTGCATTTCGAACGCCTGCACGATGACCCGGAGCGCGAATCCGACGTCTGGGTCGCGCCCGCCTGGGACTACCTGATGGTCCGCACGGTGCACATCGAAGAAGGCAAGACCACGCAGGCGGACCTGATCAGCGCCAGCATCGACGGCGAGGCCGTACAGGGCTTCAGCGACTGATTAGGGCGCTGCTTTGAAGCGGCGGGGGGCGGGCAGAAGGCTTATCGGCGCACGCCCTTCGGCCTGGGGATACCCCAGACGGCTCCAATCGCCCTGCCAAATCGCAGAATGCAGATCGAGGGTGGTAGCAACGATCTCATGGATCTCATACGAGTAGTAGTTTCGCGCGATCGACTCGAGGCGCTCCTCAAGCGAGCAGTTCGCACTCGATGCGCAGCCCAGGAGCCGCCACGCTTCGCTCAGGGGCGGTCTTTTCACGTGCCCCGCCGTCCTGTCGAAATTGAACTCGCCTAGGTACCGCTCGTTTTCGACAAACCATACAAAGTAGAACATCGCCTGACGAACGCTCAGATAGCGGACGCGGGGATCCTCGTGTCCCCGGGCATAGGTTAGTACGTCGTACACGAGCTGTTGGGAAGGCACTCGTCGCGCCGAAAATGATTGACTGCCGGCCGCTGCGTTTTCCCGCGCGTATGGGCCGACTTCATTCATGCAATCGGCCACCTCAAGCTCAAAGCGCGCGAGTGGACTGCCGGATTCCGATGCTTTTCGGAGCCACTCTCTCATGGGCTGCTCAAGGTCATCCGTGGCGCCGGCGACCTCGCGGAATCCCGCGCACCGCACATGATTTTTTCGGTACTGCTCAAGCTTCGCGTCGTAACGAGGATCCTTCTCGTAAAGGGCCATCGTTTCATCCGTCGGACTGATGGTGCAGAACAAATACAGGCGAGAGAGTTCGTACTGCGCGTGAGCGGAGCCCGCTTCGGCGAGGGGCGCGTAGTGAGCGTACAGCTCCGCGGCGGCGGCTTCCCGGTACATGCGCAGCGCCCGAGCTTCACTCTCGGAGGGACGAATGGATGCGAGCCTTGCGAGCGGCGACGAGTCGCCTTGCACCGATGGCGCTCCGAGGGCGCTGACTTCGATGTCCTGTGGGGTTCTCGCAGCATCGGCAAACCGCAAACTGACGATTGCTACGCCGTCGTTTGATTGAGCGGAGGCCCAGTCAGTGTTCTCGCCCGATGGGTAAGCGACTGTGGCCGTGACCAGGGCACTGACTGAAATGAGAATCCAATTCGTCCGTCGCACTTCGCACGCCCCTGAACACCACCGCAGTACCTAGTGTAGTCCGTTGCGTGTTAGACGCGTGCTATTCCCCGCGTAATCGGGACACCCTGAGAAGACGGGGATTGGCCTCGTTCCCTGAGTAAGGGTCGCAGCCTGGCCAGCGCTGCATTGCGATCTTCCAGGCAGGTGCCTACGCCCGGGGCAGGGTCACGCCGGTCTGCCCCTGGTACTTCCCACCGCGATCGCGATAGCTCACCTCGCAGACCTCGTCAGACTCAAAAAACAGCATCTGGGCGACGCCTTCGTTCGCATAGATCTTGGCAGGCAAGGTCGTTGTGTTGGAAAACTCGAGGGTCACGTGCCCTTCCCATTCCGGCTCCAGGGGTGTGACGTTGACGATGATGCCGCAGCGGGCGTAGGTGGACTTGCCCAGGCAGATGGTCAGAACATTGCGGGGGATGCGGAAGTACTCCACCGTGCGGGCCAGGGCGAAGGAGTTCGGCGGGATCACGCACACGTCGCCGTGCACCTTGACGAAGCTGTTCTCGTCGAAAGCCTTGGGGTCGACGGTTGCCGAATTGATGTTGGTGAACACCCGGAATTCGTCGGCGCAGCGCACGTCGTAGCCGTAGCTTGAAGTGCCGTAGGAGATCAGCCGCTGACCCTCGGCGCTTCCGCGCACCTGCCCCGCCTCGAAGGGTTCGATCATGCCCTGCTCGGCGGACATGCGCCGGATCCATTTGTCAGATTTGATGCTCATCGGCCGTCCTTAGTCGTCGCTGAAGCTGATCGTGGGTTGGTCGTCGGGGCCTGCGTCGGAGAGCTGCGCCTGCAGGCCCGCAGCGGCCGCGAGGTAGGCCTGTGCGGCGGTGGACTCGCGCGCGCTCACCATGACCGGCGAACCGGCGTCCGTTTTCTCCCGGATCATGCGCTCCAGGGGCAGCCGCGCCAGCAGTTCGACGCCGTACTCTTCGGCGATGCGACTACCGCCTTCCTCACCGAAAATCGCATCGCGATGGCCGCAGGCGCTGCATTCGTGGAAAGCCATGTTCTCCACCACGCCCAGAACCGGCACTTTGACCTTGGCGAACATCTCGATGCCCTTGCGGGCGTCGAGAAGGGCGATGTCCTGGGGTGTCGTGACGATGACCGCCCCGGAGAGAGAGGCTTTCTGAGCCAGTGTGAGCTGGATATCGCCCGTACCCGGGGGCATGTCGACGATAAGGTAGTCGAGATCTCCCCATTCGGTCTGTTCGAGCATCTGCACCAGGGCGCCGCCGGCCATGGGCCCGCGCCACACCATGGGCGTGCGTTCGTTTGCCAGGTAGGCCATGGACATGCTGCGCAGACCATGGGCCTCGATGGGCAGGAGCGTGTTGCCGCCGCGGGTCTGTGGGCGGGTGCCATCCGCCACGCCGAGCATCAAAGCGATGCTCGGACCGTAGATATCGGCGTCGAGGATTCCGGTCTGCGCTCCGCGAGCCGCGAGGGCGAGGGCGAGGTTTACGGCGGTGGTGGATTTACCGACGCCGCCCTTACCCGACGCCACCGCGATGATGTGCTCAATCGCCATAGTACTCCGACCGCTGCAAAAGCGCGCCAGTATAGGGAGGCGGCTCGCGACGCTCAACGCGCGCGCGGCCTGCGTGGCGCGGGTGAAATCATCCCGGCCCGCCGCTATCATTGCGCGCCCCCGATAAGCTGCAGGATCCGGCCTTCATGACCGACACCGAGAGGCGCATTCTCGTCACCAGCGCCCTGCCCTACGCCAATGGCCCGCTACACCTGGGCCATATGCTCGAGCAAGTGCAAACGGACATCTGGGTCCGGTTTCAGCGCTCCCGGGGCCACGAGTGCTATTACATCTGTGCGGACGATGCCCACGGCACCGCGATCATGCTCACGGCGGAGACTCTCGGCATCACCCCCGAGGAACAGATCGAGCGGATCAAGCGCGAGCACGAGCGCGACTCGGCGGATTTCCTGATCAGCTTCGATAATTTCCATTCCACCCACTCCAGCGAAACCCAGCGCTGGAGCGAGATCATCTACCAGCGTCTCGTGGACAATGACCACATCAGCGCCCGGGAGATCACCCAGGCCTACGACCCGGAGAAGGGCCTGTTTCTGGCCGACCGGTTCATCAAGGGAACCTGTCCCAACTGCAAGAGCGAAGACCAGTACGGCGACAACTGCGAAGTCTGCGGAGCCACGTACTCGCCCGCAGATCTGATCGATCCCGTCTCCGCGCTATCCGGGGCGACGCCCATCGAGCGCGAATCCAAGCACCTGTTCTTCCGCCTGCCCCTGCTGCGCGACATGCTGCGCGAGTGGATCGGCTCTGGAACGCTGCAGGAGGCCGTGGCCAACAAGCTGCGGGAGTGGACCGACAACGAGCTGCAAGAATGGGACATCAGCCGCGACGCGCCCTACTTCGGTTTTGCCATCCCCGGTGAGAAGGACAAGTACTTCTACGTGTGGCTGGACGCTCCCATAGGCTACATGGGCAGCTTTGAGAACTATTGCAAGCGCGAGGGAATGGAGTTCGATCCGTTCTGGCAGACCGGTCACGACACCGAGCTCTACCACTTCATCGGCAAGGACATCATCAATTTCCACGGCCTGTTCTGGCCGGCCATGCTGCACTCGGCGGGGCTGCGCACGCCGACGGCCGTTTACGCCCACGGCTTTCTCACCGTGAATGGCACCAAGATGTCCAAGAGCCGGGGCACGTTCATCAATGCCCGCCACTACCTTGATCACCTCGACGCCGAGTACCTCCGCTACTACTTCGCGGCCAAACTCGGCGGCGGTGTGGACGACATCGACCTCAATCTCGACGACTTCGTGCAGCGCGTGAACTCGGACGTGGTGGGCAAAGTCGTGAACATCGCCAGCCGCTGCTCCGGCTTCCTGCGCAAGGGCTTTGACAACCGGACCAGCAGCGTTGCCGACGAGCCGGCGCTGATCGCCGAGCTTGTCGCCGCGGAAGACGGCATCGCCGCGGCCTACGAGGCTCGGGAGTTCAGCCGCGCGCTGCGCCTCATCATGGAACTCGCGGACCGCGCCAACCAGTACATTGACGCCCGCAAGCCCTGGCAGATGGTCAAGGAACCCGAGCAGACGGATCGGGTTCAGGCCGTGTGCACCACGGGCATCGAAGCGTTTCGGATTCTGATGATCTACCTCGCCCCGGTGCTCCCAGGCATGGCCGAGCGCGCCGCCGCCTACCTGCGCAGCACGCTTAACTGGGACGCGCTTCCCGAAGCGCTCCTGGACCACGAACTCGGCACCTTCGAGCCGCTCATGCAGCGCATCGACGCCAAGATCGTGCAGAAGATGGTGGACAGCAATCGCGCGGATGGCACCGAAAAGAAGGAGCCCGCCAAGGCGGAGAAGGCCAGCGCGAAGAAACCCGCAGCGCAGGCGGATAGCTCGGCGCTCGATATCCGCGACTTCCAGAAAGTCGACCTGCGCGTCGCGCGTATCGAGGCGGCCGATGCCGTGGAGGGCGCCGACCGTCTGCTGTGTCTCACGCTGGACGTGGGCGCGCTGGGCAAGCGCCAGGTGTTCTCGGGCATCAAGGCCGCCTACGAGCCCGCAAGCCTCGTAGGCCGCATGACCGTGCTGGTGGCCAACCTCGCCCCGCGGAAGATGCGTTTCGGCGTCTCCGAAGGGATGATTCTCGCCGCCGGCGAAGGCGATGAGGAGATCTTCCTGCTCGCGCCCGACAGCGGCGCCACACCGGGCATGAAAATCACTTGACTGCGATCAACGTTCGCAGTGGGAAGGCAAGCAAGGCGTTGTTACCACTGATGTTTGTGCCTACCATCGCACTTTAGGAACGGGCCCTAAGACCCTTCCGCGACTAGGTGTATTTGATCTTCAGTGCATACAACAGAGCTGGAGACAGCCCGTCGCGGCACGCGGGTAAGCAGGGCGCCCGAGGTGACTGATGCTGACTGACTACTCGCTGCTGCTGATCGGCGCGATCCTGGTCAATAATTTCGTGCTCGTGCAGTTTCTCGGACTGTGCCCCTTCATGGGCGTCTCGAACAAGCTGGAGACAGCCATGGGCATGTCCATGGCGACGACTTTCGTGCTGACGCTCGCCTCGGCCTGCAGTCACCTCACCTATCACTACCTGCTCCTCCCCCTCGGCCTCGGTTACCTCAAGACCATTGCTTTTATCCTGGTCATCGCCGTGGTGGTGCAGTTCACGGAGATGGTCGTGCGCAAGGCGTCGCCGCTGCTGCATCGGGTGCTGGGCGTCTATCTGCCCCTGATCACGACCAACTGCGCCGTGCTTGGCGTTGCGCTGCTCAACCTGAACAAGAGCCACAGCTTCATGGAGGCGCTGCTCTACGGCTTCGGCGCCGCCCTCGGCTTCTCCCTGGTGCTAGTCCTCTTTGCCGCGATGCGCGAACGCGTGGCCGTCGCCGACGTACCGACCCCCTTCTCTGGAGCGGCCATCGGCATGATCACGGCGGGACTTATGTCCCTCGCGTTCATGGGCTTCGCGGGGTTGGTGTAGGAACGCGCTGTGCTGACCTTCATCGAAAGCTCTCCCCTGCTCGCGGCGCTTGCGGCCATGCTCGCTCTGGGCTCGGCCTTTGGCGCACTGCTCGGCTTCGCCTCCATCCGCTTCCGCGCCGAAGGCAACCCCATCGCCGATCAGATCAACGCCATCCTGCCGCAGACGCAGTGCGGCCAGTGCGGCTATCCAGGCTGTCGTCCTTATGCCGAAGCCATTGCTGAAGGCGATGCGATCAACAAGTGCCCCCCCGGCGGCGAAGCGGGCATCGCGGCGCTTGCTGATCTGCTCGATGTGGAAGCGCCACCCCTGGATGCGGAGCACGGCACCGAGGCCGAGGCCAAGTCCTATGCCTTTATCATCGAGGAAGATTGCATCGGTTGCACCAAGTGCATCCAGGCCTGTCCTGTGGACGCCATCGTTGGCGCCGCGAAGCAGATGCACACCGTTATCCTGGAGGAATGCACCGGCTGTGATCTCTGCGTAGATCCCTGCCCCGTGGACTGTATCGAGATGCGTCCTCTTCCGGAGACCCTGGGCACCTGGCACTGGGACCTGCCCACGGCCGACGTCGGGCCCGTGATCATCGCCAGCGATCGCGAGCAGGCCGCATGAGGCGGGTCCACGATTTTCACGGCGGTATCCATCCGCCGGAGCATAAGGAGCAGTCGAACACGCGGCCGCTGCGTCGCGCCGCTATTCCTGCGCAGCTGGTGCTGCCACTCTCGCAGCACATCGGCCCGCCGGCGCGGCTCGAGATCGCCGTCGGTGATCGAGTCCTTGGCGGCCAGCGCCTGAGCGATCTTTCCAGCCTGCCCGTTCACGCGCCGACCTCCGGCATCATCGCCGCCATCGAAGATCGCCCCGTGCCCCACGCCTCGGGCCTGGGCGGTCTGTGCGTTGTGATCGAAACCGACGGCGAGGACGAGTGGACAGAACTCTCTCCTATCAATGACTTCCGTGCCGCTGATGCAGCACAGCTCATCGGACATCTGCAGGCCGCGGGCATCGCCGGCCTGGGGGGAGCGGGCTTCCCGACCTTCCGCAAGCTACCCAGGGATGGGGGGGCCGGGATTTCCACGCTGATCATCAATGGCACGGAGTGCGAGCCCTACATCACCGCCGATGATGTGCTCATGCGCGAGCGCGCGGCACAGATTGTGGAGGGTGTCGAGATACTCGCGCATATCGCGACGCCCGAGGAAATCCTCATCGGCATCGAGGACAACAAACCGGAGGCCATCGCGGCCATGCGCGCGGCGATTGCCGGCCGCGAGCTTATGGAAGTCGTGGTATTCCCGACCAAGTACCCTTCCGGCGGCGAGAAACAGCTGATTGAGATCCTGACCGGCAAGCAGGTCCCGAGCGGCGGGCTGCCCTCTGACCTGGGGATACTCTGTCAGAACGTCGGCACGGCGGTAGCCGTCGCCGATGCGGTGTTGCGCGGACGCCCTCTCGTGAGCCGGGTGACCACGGTAACCGGGCACCGGGCCAAGGACGCGGGAAATTTTGAAGTCCTGCTCGGAACACCCATGCGTCACCTGCTTGAGCAGGCCGGCTGCGATGTTACCCGAGCGACGCCGACGCAGCGGCTGATCATGGGGGGACCCATGATGGGCGTCACCATGCCCGATCCCGACGCTCCCATTGTTAAAACCACGAATTGCCTGCTCGTCCCAACGGAGGACGAATTGCCCACATCCGGCGCGGCCCAGGCCTGTATCCGCTGCGGGCATTGCGCCGAGGCCTGCCCCGCGCAGCTCCTGCCGCAGCAGCTCTACTGGTACGCCCGGTCCCGCGACTTTGAGAAGCTGGAGGAGCATCATCTCGCCGACTGCATTGAATGCGGCGCCTGTTCCTTTGTGTGCCCCAGCAGCATCCCCCTTGTTCAATACTATCGGGCGTCCAAGGCGGCGATCCGTGAACAGCGCGCCGAAGACGCGAAAGCGGAGCAGGCACGCCTGCGCTTTGAAGCGCGACAGGAACGTTTAGCCCGGGCCGCCGCGGAGAAAGAAGCGCGTCGCGCCAAACGAAAGCGTACCGCCATGGCGAAAGCGGCCGACGAGGCCGGTGCCGACGATCCCATTCAGGCTGCTATCGCCCGCGCCAAGGCTCGCCGGGCGGCGCAGGACCAAGCCCCGGCCGCCGCGGCTGACGACAAAGTGGCAAAGATCGAAGCGCGGCTTGAGAAAGCGCGGGCGAAGCTCGCCGCCGACGATGGCAGCGACGCCGCCGTGAGCGCCGCTCTGCAGAAGGCAGTCGCCGGGACGGAGAAAAAACTCGCCGATGCGCAGGCGGAGGCCGCGGCACAGGACAGCGCTCCTGCGGATGCGCAGCAGCGGGAGCCCGAACAGGCGTGAGCCTCCTGGTGGTGACATCGCCGCACGCGCACGGGTCCATGAGCACCACGCGGGTCATGCAGACCGTCCTGTTGGCAACGCTGCCGGGGGTAGCGGCGCTAGTCTTCTACTTCGGTCCCGGCGTGCTGATCAATCTGCTGCTTGGCGGCGTCACGGCCCTGGCCTGCGAGGCTCTCGCCCTCTTGCTTCGTCGGCGACCCGTGCTGACCACGCTTAGGGACTACAGCGCACTGGTTACCTCGACGCTGCTGTGCATCGCCCTGCCCCCCTACGCCGAATGGTGGCTGGTGGTGCTCGGAGTGTCGTTCTCCGTTCTGATCGCGAAGCACCTTTACGGCGGTCTGGGATACAACCCCTTCAATCCCGCGATGGTCGGCTACGTCGTTCTCCTGATCTCCTTTCCGCTGCAGATGACGCGCTGGGTGGCGCCTCGACCCCTGATCGATAGCGCATCCGCGGGTGGCGAGACGCTGTTCAGTGGCTTTGGCTACGACGCGGTGACCATGGCAACGCCGCTGGACCTGATGCGGCGCAACAACAGTGAATTACTCACGGATCTATATGCGGCAAACCCGCAGTTCGGTCTCTTCGGTGGCGTGGGCTGGGAAGCCGTGAACCTCGCCTTCCTGGCCGGGGGACTGTGGCTCCTCTATCGCCGCGTGTTCACCTGGCACGCCCCCGTGGCGATGCTTGTTGCGCTGGCGATTTGCGCAACGGCCTTCTACTCCGAGGGAGGCTCAGCGAGCGGCGGCTCGCCGCTGTTTCACCTCCTGTCCGGCGCTACGATGTTCGGTGCCTTTTTCATTATCACGGACCCTGTTTCCTCCGCCGTAAGCAATCGCGGCCGACTGGTGTTTGGCGCGCTTATCGGAATACTGGTCTACGCCATCCGCGTCCGCGGTCAGTATCCCGATGCCGTGGCCTTTGCCGTGCTGATCGCCAATTTCGCGGCACCCTTCATCGACCACTACACCCAGCCCCGGGTGTATGGCACGGCCGGGGGCCGCGAATCGTGAGCGACCTGAGCCAGGCCATTACGCGCTCCGGAGCGCTCCTGGCGGGTTTTGCCGCGCTGACCGCCTTGCTGGTGGCTGGCACCTTTATCGGCACTCGCGATCGCATCAGCGCCGCTGAGCGTGCCGCCGAGGAGAAAGCGCTTCTTCAGATCATGCCGCGCAGCCTCCATGACAACAGCATGCTCGACGACCGTATTGCGCTCCCCGCCGGCGACCCACTGCTGCGGCTGCCCGAAGCGCGCGAACTCTACGTGGCCCGCCGCGACGGCGTTGCCAGCGCCGTGCTCGTGCCCGCGGTAGCGCCCGATGGCTACAGCGGCAGCATCGAGCTGCTGGTAGGCGTGTGGCGGGACGGGCGAATTGCCGGTGTGCGCGTGTTACGGCATCGGGAAACACCCGGACTCGGCGATGCGATCGACCATCGCAAATCAAACTGGGTCGATGGCTTTGTCGACCGTTCCCTGGACAATCCCCCGGCCGAACGCTGGACCGTACGCCGCGACGGCGGCGACTTCGACCAGTTCACGGGAGCCACCATCACCCCCCGCGCCGTCGTACAGGCAACAGCCCGCGTTCTCAGCTACGTTGCTGATAATCATGACAGCATCTTCAATGGCGGCGCGGAAAACGACATTGCTGATGCTCCGGGGGCCGAACGTGTCAGCAAGACCACCCGCGCAACCCGCAGCGGCGTGGAAGAAGACGATGCAGCGGCTGATTTGGCCGCAACGGGCACTCACGCGACAGGAGGCCGGGATTGATGAGCAGCGACTACGGCGAGCTGACCCTGAATGGTCTGTGGAAGAACAACCCGGCCATCGTGCAACTCCTGGGCCTGTGTCCCCTCCTCGCGGTCACCGGCAGCGTGGTGAACGCCCTGGGCCTGGGGATTGCTACCTGCCTTGTTCTCATTACGTCCAACACCAGCGTCTCCCTGATACGCAACGTCACCGCGGAGTCCGTGCGCCTCCCGACCTTCGTCATGATCATTGCCGCCGCGGTAACCTGCATCGAGCTGCTCATGCAGGCCTTCAGCTACGAGCTCTACGAGGTACTGGGTATTTTTCTTCCGCTCATCACCACCAACTGCGTCATCCTCGGTCGCGCCGACGGTTTCGCACGCAAAAATCCCGTGCTGCCGGCCCTCTATGACGGGCTGATGATGGGCCTGGGATTCACCGCCGTGCTGCTGGTACTCGGCGCGATGCGAGAGCTCGCCGGCACGGGCGCGCTCTTCGCCAACATGGACCTGCTACTAGGCCCCCAGGCGGCCTCCTGGAAGTGGGTGGTCTTTAGCGACTACCAGCCGTTCCTCCTCGCGATCCTGCCACCCGGGGCCTTCATCTTTACGGGGTTGATCATCGCGTTGAAGAACATCATCGACGACCGGATCGAGCGCCGGGCCGCGGCGCGGCGTGAACCCGTCGAGGCGGGTAAACGGCGTGTCCGGGTTACCGGAGCCGTAAGCTGACACCGGGTTTCCGGCTGACGGGCGCGCAAATCTTCGACAACGGTCCGCCTCAGATTTCCGTGAGTTGCGAGTGCCGTAACACTGTTTTCTCCACTGTACCGTTGACCGGCTGGGGCAGAGCTATGTGAAGACGGCGAGGCAGGCGGCCGTACTTTGAGCTGCTCGCGTAGCTCCAGCGGCGCCTCAGCACTGCCGGCCGCGCTCGACGGACGCTCAAAGCACAGCCGCCTACCCCGCCTCGGCACTGCCCTGACCTGGCCGTTTTTCGTTCGTGACACTTCTCGACGCTGCGTGGCATTCCGGCGCCGACATGTACCACTGCCCTGACAATCCGCGCTACGGGTGGGGTGTGTCGAGGACAGGTGAAGGACGGAGCAGTCATGGCACGGAGCAGGCGCGGCAAGGCGCAGTCGTCGCACGGAGCAGGCGCAGCACGGATCGAGCCTGGCACGGAGCAGGGGAGGTAGGTGGCTGTGTCCTTCGAGCGTCCGTCGAGTGCCTCTGACAGTGCGCTGGCCTTGCTGGAGCTACGCGAGCAGCTCGAAGGACACAGCCACCTGCCTCGCCGTCTTGCGAAGGCAAATGCGCACTAAGCTACTAGAGCCGCTCAGGTAGAGTGGGACCGGGATACCAAGGCCGGCTAAGGAATCCGAAACGAACTGACGAACCCAAAGCTCGATGAAAGATAGGACCGGGTGGAATCAGCCCCGAGCGTAACGAAGCGTGGCGAGCAGCTCATCGACGGCGGAGTCATCGAGACCGGCATTGGCCTCGTCACAGCTGTAGGTGATGAACAACAGCAGACCGTCGCAAAGCAGATACCACTCCCGAAGAGCGGCACCGTCCTCTGAGAGCGCACCTGTCATGCCCTCGAAACTTCCGCACTGGACCTTTGACCAGGCGACGCCGGGGTCGAGGAAGCCCTGCAGATCATCGGCGGCGGCATGGTCGTCCCGCCGCAGTTCGCTGATCTGCAGAACGCCCACCTCATCGCGGTCGCCGATGAGAATGCAGCCATCATCTTCTTCCGCAAACCATTCGTCCGGGAGCAGCAGGCTCCAGTCACCGGCTTCCAGCACTCTCATCCTACCGGCCTCGCCGGGGCTTCCTGCAACGCCGAGAGAGACTGACTCATGAGGATTGCGGCTTCGCGCCCACCGCCGCCGGCTCCAGAGTAGTAGGCGAGGCGTCGGCCATCTTCGTTGAAGCCGCAGCCCTTGTAGAGCGCTAGAGCCGCGGAATTGGATTCACGCACCTCGAGGAGCACGCGACGCACGTTTCGCGCGGCGAGGCGCGTGGCCGCATAGCTCAGGAGTTTCGTCGCACAGCCGCGACGACGAGCGGCTTCGGCAACCACGAGATTCAGCAGGCTAGCCTCATCAAGCACCAGCGACAGCGCAGCGAAGCCGAGGAGATCGCCGCCGTCCTCAGCTATGACCAGCAATCCCTTTGACCCGAGAAGACGGCGGTAGGCCAGTTCGTCGCTGAACACAGGGGAAAGCCGCCGGTCCAGCATGGCGACGGGAGCGATATCGGCTGCGCTCGCCTCGCGAAGGTATGCGGTCATGCGCGAAGGAGTGTCCAGGCGTCCCGCTTGAGGAGCGGCTGTTCAAGCAGTTCCCGCGTGGCCGGAAGAGTGCGCCGGGCGCAGCTTAGGGGGAGTGCCCCCAAACGCTCGGCCGCGGAAGCGCCAAGGGCTACGACCTCGACGCTGCCGCGCGCTTCAGCCTGCCGGTTGATAAAGCTGGCCAGGGTCGCGGCGGCCTCTTCGGGACCGAGGTCCAGCTGCAGGTTGCCGTGTAGCGGCCAATCAAACTGCGTCAGCTCCGGGCGCTCGGGATTGGGCTCGGGATGGATCAGAGCGGCTGCCATGGCCCCGATCAGCTCCAGCTGCTCACGGGCGAAGACGCCTTCAACAAGCTGCTCAATCCAAAGACGATTTCCCGCGGCGACGACCGCCAGGGAGAATCGCGTCGCGGGTGCAGCGGATGGCTTTGGCGTGGACGCAGTTCGTCCGCCATCGACTTTCGCAGTCGGTGCAGGTGCGGATGCGAGCGTACTGCGCAACGATTCGGCGGCGAGGTTGGCAGTCTGTTCCGGGTGCGAACCATCGGGAACAAACTCTGCTTGCGCGCCCGGGGACGTGGCCGTCGCGGACCCCGAATCGGGCGCAGCCCGCAATCTCAGTCGCTGGGACGGTGCCGCGCCGGTGAGCTGGCGCCGCGAAACCAGGGGAACGATACCCATGGCCTGGAGGCTGCGCAGACGGGAGAGTTCAGATTGGGCAGACACGCGCGGAGTCTAGTGCCCGAAGTCGGAAGTCCGCAACATCCGAGCGCCTCACTGCAGCTTCCAGCCGTGCTTGCCGTAGAAGCGCAGGGCGGAGCGCAAAAACCAGCGACGATGCCTCCATCCCTTGGAAGCCGCGTTCCCGCCGTGGTGCACGATCCTGAAAGAGGGTACGAAGTGCAACGCGCCGCCTTGAGCAAGGCGAAGAGACAGGTCAAAGTCCTCAAAGTACAGGAAAAAACCTTCGTCGAAGCCATCCGCGTCAAGGAACGCCTCTCTTCGACACAGGAGGCAGGCCCCGCTTAGCAGCTCGACCGCCGAGGCGCGCGTATCGTCGAGATCCCGGTACTCATAGTGAGCCAGCCTCCAATTAAAGCGACGCCTCAAACCGGTCGTAGCGAAGCCCCGGAGCAGCAGATCGAATAGCGCCGGATAGCGTTTGCACAGGTATTCGCGGGAACCGTCGGCACGACGGCTGCACGGATTTACAGCCACCACCTCAGGGTGCTCGCGTAGGTAGGTCATCCCTGTCTGGAGTGCGCCGGCCGCCAGTTCCACATCGGGATTGAGGATCAGGAGAAAATCCTCTTCGGCACCACGGTTTGCCCGGTTATGGGCACTACCGAAACCGGGGTTTCCGTCCTGAAAATCTATCTGCGCGCGTGATGAAGGTAATCGACGAGAGAGTCCGTCGTTGGCCAGCGCGGTTTCAAGCGCGGAGCGGTACGCCGGGGAGGATGCGTTGTCGACAAGCGTTACGCGAGACGCGGCGAGCAGCCCTGTCTCCGCGGCGTCCCGGAGACTCTCGCCAAGCCGATCAAGGGTGCGCAACAGCGACGGCAGCGGGCTCTCGTGGAGTACGATGGACACACCCAAACTACATGCTGTGCTCACCGCATCTGACATGCGGCGATCTTAGCAGCCGGGAGCAGCTGGCGCAGCGACGCTTGGGGGTATGCTGTCCGGATCAACCATTCAAGGAGTCGTTTTTGCAGCGGAGTTTCAGTCTGGGTCCCGGACTCCTCGTTACGGCAGCGTTTGTGGGCCCCGGTACGGTCGCAACGGCCAGTAGCGCCGGCGCAGGTTTCGGTTACAGCCTGATCTGGGCGCTCCTCTTCTCGGTGGCGGCAACCATGGCGTTGCAGGAAATGAGTGTGCGCTCCGCGATCGTGACGGGGGACGGTCTCGCGGCGACGATGCGGCGCGCTTTGGGTGGAGGACTCTTCGGCCGCGCCGCGCTCCTCGGGGTCATCCTGGCCATCGGTATCGGCAATGCGGCCTATGAGTCGGGCAACATCGCCGGGGCGGCCCTCGCGCTGGCGAGCGTCAGCCCAGTGCCGGCGCCGGCCTGGGCCATAGCCGTGGGCGCCTGCGCCGCGGGACTGCTCTTCGTGCCAGCCTATGCGCAGCTCGAAAAAGTTCTGGTGGGGCTGGTCTTGGCCATGAGCGCCGTTTTCCTGGTGTGTGCGCTGGCGCTCGCTCCGGCCTGGGACGAAGTACTACGGGGCCTGAAACCGACCGTCCCACGCGGCTCCCTGGTAACCATCATCGCGTTGATCGGCACCACCGTGGTTCCTTATAACCTCTTCCTGCAGGCCAATGCCGCCCGGGACCATTGGCGCGGCGAGGAAGACCGCGGTCGGGCGCTCTACTCCGCGCGGATGGATACGCTCGTCTCCGTCGCGCTGGGCGGTGCGATCACCCTGTCCATACTGTCCATTGCCGCAATCAGCGCGGCTGGGAGCAGTCAGGCACCGTCCCTGGAGGCCCTGGCATTGCAACTGGAGCCGGTCCTGGGCCCGTCCGGGCGCTATCTCTTCGCGTCGGGCCTCGCCGCGGCAGGCGTCACCAGTGCAGTGACCGCACCTCTCGCCGCCGCCTACGCCGTGTGCGGCGCGCTGGGGCTGGACGATAGCCTGCGCGGCCCTGCGTTCCGGCGCATCGCTCTCGCGGTCGTGGCCATAGGCAGCGTTTTTGCCGTTTTGGGCAGCAGGCCGCTAAGTCTCATCATCATCGCCCAGGCTGCGAACGGCCTGATGCTGCCAGTGATAGCTGCCGTCCTACTATGGCTGATGAACCAGCGCAGCTATCTCGGAAGCGCGGTGAACGGTTGGCGGAGCAATGGCATCGGAACTTTCGTGGTTCTGGTGACCTGCACCCTGGGCGCGTATAAGGTTTTCGGCCTGTTCTGATCATTGCGAACGGTTCGCCAGGCGCGCCCTCCACACTCGCCCCGGGACCAACTTCAATGCTTGTGTAAATAATTACAAATCGCGGCTAGGGTCATGTTATTGCTGATTTTTTTGTTTGAACGGACCCGAACTGTGGTAGCCTGTCGGCGGGTTTTGGCATGGTCGGCGGGAGCCGTTTTCTGCAAAATGGCACCGCGACGGTCTGCGGGTTACGCGACATGACTGTTGATATGCCCGGTGGACTACACGGTGAATACTGGGTGGAGCGCCAGGTAGAACTACAGGTGAAACACCTGTGAAGTAGCCGGTGTAACGCCTGGCGGCGCTTAGAGGGCGCGGGGTGGGGCTCGAGAGAACACCGCCGGATACCGTGGCACAGCATGTGCGACCGTCGACACTTTCGGCCTTGTTCCGCCTTGATTGGAACCTGGCGCGGAATAGACCTCCGCGGAGCCCGTAGAACACTGATAAAACAACGAGATAAAACAACGAAAGAGTGCCGATGGAGTATCCAGATAGCCCGGCACACCCCGTCGCTCGACAAAGCCTCGGCGCAGGACCGACGCGGAACCAAAGCGGAAACAAAATAGGATCGAGAACAGCGGCGCGCGGCGCCCATCAGGGGACCATAATGATCAACGGCCTTGACACATCGTATCGCCATAGTGGCCCGCTCAGCGCGGCCGCTGTCGTCGGCGGGCACGGGCGCCGAAGGGGTGGAATCGCGACCAGCCTATCCCATCGCCTGACGCATAAGGCCCGAGGTCTTTGCCAAATACTGATGGCCGCGATGCTGCTCTTGCTCGCATCCTGCGGCGGTGGCAGCGGTGGAGGCGGTGGTTTTCTCAACGAGGATCCCGCGGACAGTCTGTTGTCCTACACCATCCAGCTGTCGCTCGTCGATGAGTCCGGGAATCCCGTCACTCAAGTTAGTGAAACTTTCCCCGCACGACTGCTGATCACGGTCCGCGAAGACAACTTCAATGCCATGCCCGTGGCAGGTCTCGTCGTACAGGCGTCTTCGGATTTTGCGGTAATCGCGCCGCAAAACCTCCAGGCACTTACCAACTCTGATGGCGTCGCCGAAATGCAGATCATCAGTGGCACGCAGCTCGGAGCGGACACCATTACCGTTACCGCCGAGAGCCCCGCGGGAGCAGTGACACAGACGATTGGGGTTCAGATCGTCATCGCCGCCCAGACGCTGGGCTCCTTTGACGGCACTACCTTCATCCCGGGCCTTATTGGCCTAAGCACCGACAGCATCCCGTTCCGTGGCAGCGCGGTGCTGCGCGTTGCCGTGGTCGATGAAACCGGCTCAACCGCCTCGGCTCCCCAGACGATCCGAGTAAGCAGTGCATGCTCGCTGAGCGGCCTCGCCACGTTCCGCGCCATTGGCGATGCAGGCAATGGCACGGCCACACTTAACGTCGAGACGGTCGACGGGCTAGTGGAACTCGAATACTTGGCGGGCAGTTGCGAAACCAGTGACCAGATAAGCGCTTCCCTGGTGGTGGGCGATTCAGTCGCGACAGCGACGATCAGCATCGCGGAAACCGATGCGAGTTTTATCGGTTTCGTAAACTCTTCACCGAATGAAGGCGAGGAAGGCAGCGGGCGAACCATCATCGCGCTCCAGGGCACCGGCGGACCCGGTCGACCGGAAACGGCGACGGTCGTATTCGAGGTGCTCGAAGAAGACTTCGAGTTGCTGGATACCGATCCACAGCCCGGTCAGCCCGGCTATCTCGACCTTCCGCAGCGCCAGCCTGTAGCTGGTGTTACGGTTGAATTTGCTCTCACAGATACGCAGGGCGGCGTTGCTCTTGGCATCCTCAATGCGGTAACTGACGCCAACGGCCTCGCCCAAACCACGGTTACCTCGGGCGTTATCGCTCTTTCTACGCGGGTAATCGCGCGAATCGTGGACGCGGACGCCGGCGATGCCGCGCCCTCCGCGACCTCCAACGAAATCGTCGTCGGCACGGGCTTGCCTGATCAGAATTCCGTGAGCCTGTCAGCGTCAGTATTCAACGCACCGCTGGCCGGTAACGTGGATGGAGTGAATGTCGAGATTACCGTTCGTATGGCGGACAAATTCAATAACCCCGTCGCCGACGGCACTCCGGCGATTTTCACCACGGAGTACGGCCGGATCGATGCGTCCTGCCTGATCGGCCGCTCCAATGGGGGCGTATTTCAGCAGGTTAACGGCGATGCTACTCCCGCCCGGGGGACCTGCAGCGTCATGTGGCAGAGCCAGAGTCCGCGGCTGCCGCTGTTCAACGCCGATAGCGTGCAAACCATTGAAGACGATGGCGACTACAGCTGCTCGATTCACAATTCCAGCAGCGGCGGACCGTGCCCCAGCGACCTGGGCGCGATCCGCGGCTATCGCACGACGATCCTCGTGACCGCCGTCGGCGATGAAAGTTTTATCGATGAGAACGGCAACGGCCTTTACGACCAGGGTGAGGATTTCGAAAATCTTCCCGAAGCATTTCTCGATGTAAACGAAGACGGCGTGTACACCCCGTTCTTTGGTCCCCAGTGTCCTCCCCCAAGCACAAACGCCAACTGCGCTGCCGGGGGTTCAGAGGAAACCTTCGTAGATCGGAACGAAGACGGCGTGTACAGCGTCAATCTTGACCCGACCATCAGCGGCGCAGTCTACAACGGCAGCTTGTGTCCGGTGAGCGGGGACGGAATTTTCTGCAGCCGAACACAGGTCAATGTTCGCGCATCTCAAGTGCTCATCATGAGTAGTACGGCAGGACAGCAGTCGGTGATCGCCGCCGAGGGATCTGGCGGCGTACGCAGCATCGTCAGTAGGTTCCGTGAAGGTGATGCGATTGAGATCTACATGTCGGACATTTTCAATAATCCGCCCGGAGCGGGCACAGTGGTGACGCTGTCGGCTAGCGGAGACTGCGCCATTTCGACCCCGGCCCCCGGCACTTCCCTGGAGTTGACGGTACCGAATCTTCCGGAGCCAGGCGCGTTCTCCGCGGCGTTCCAAATCAACGGTACCAACGCGCCGGGAGGCGGGGCCATAACGATTTCCGCCACGGATCCTGGAGATGACGGCGGCTCTTTCTTCCTGCGGACCTACAGCTGCTCACCGACGTTCTGCGACGATCTGGAAGACCCGAACGACCCCAACAGCGAGTGCAACGAGTCGCTCGTACCTTCCGGCAGCTGAATCTGGTCTTGCTACACCGCCACGATCCGTGGCGGTGGATGCCGCACCTTGCAGATGCTTACTGTAGAACGCTGAACAACAGCGCGAGCTTCTTACTGCGCGACAGACTTCGCAGAAACTCCCTGGCCTCTGGCGTGTCTTTCAACATGTCGGAGAAGCCGGGCATGGCCGAGTAGTCCTGCCCATCGAGTTCGATGAAGGCCATCTGCCAGTCGGTATACTCCCGGGCTCCCACGGGGCCCTCCGTGACTATTTCCACACGCTGGTGTCGCCCGTCCTTCGAGATGCACTTGAAGAGCTGAAGCACTTCTTCTTCGCCACCTTCAAGGATTTGAAAGAACGAGTCATCGCGGTGAAGCAGTATTCCTGTGATACCGAGGCGGGCGTTTTTCTCCCGCGCACCATGCAGCAGATGCAGCAGGTCATCGTTACCCAGGCGTTGGGTCTGCGTGCTTACGTAGCTCAGACAGTAGATCGCGCCCCCGTGCTCCGGGCCGCTTGGTTCGGCATCGCCTGTCCGATCGACGGCGTTTACGACGTAGCCGCTCACGGCAGGAATATCTCAAGCTGCGATTGTGCGATCGCCGCGCGGGGTTTCTTTACCACGGGCCCTCCCCGGCGCTTGTGGGCGGGCCCCGCATACTCTTTGTTATCCGCGAATCGGATCGCAATCGGGGGGCCCTTGGGCCGGGATTATAGTAAATATGTATTTACAAAACTATAGTAAAGTATAATTGACAGTCTATCGGAACCAACGCAGCCGAAAACCGAGAAGATGTGCCATACCCGCCGCCATCAGCGCTAGGCCGACGAATAAGGGGGACATGGCGAGTTGGACGAGAAGTAGCGCGCAGACGAGAAACGCACCAGCGAGAAGCTGAGGCGCCCAGTAGGGCAGCGGCGGCGCCAATCCGCGGCGCCATCTAAGGAAGAGCAGCAGCGCTTCCGCCAGAACCAGGACAAGCACGGTCGCCGCTGCACCGCCGGATGCCAGGAACGACTCGACGGTCGCGGGCAGCGAGATCATGTCGCCGGCGCGTTTCAGGCAAACGCGTCAGGCGCGGGCAAGACCCAGCAGTTGGGCGAGGTCCTTGAAGAAGATGCGCACCTGCGCCTTGGGGCGCTCTTTGACCAGCTCCTTCTGCGTATAGGACTGCCAGGTCAGATATTGCACATCCGGATCGCGACACATCGATACGAATTTCTCACGGCGCTTGTCGCTGCCATACCAGAACCGCTGCAGCAGTCCGAGGACGAAGAACACTCGCCCATGGAGCTTCATGAATCGCTTGCGGGCAAGTCGCAGCGCTGCGGGGTCGCGCGTCACCAGAAACTCCGTCACCGCGTCGGCAGCCAGGCGACCGCCGAGGAGCGCGTAGTAGATGCCCTCCCCCGAAGCCGGCGCCACAACACCAGAGGCGTCGCCCGCCAGAAGGACCGCGCGCCCGTCATCCCAGCGCTTTAGGGGCTTCATGGGAATCGGCGCGCCCTCGCGGCGTACCGTGGGAGCGTTCTCGAGACCGACATCCTTGCGCAGCGCAGCCACGGCTGCCGGCGCGGAATAGTCTTTGCGGGCGCTCCCGGACCCGATGCTCGCGTGCTTCCCGTGGGGAAACACCCAGGCGTAGAAGTCCGGGGACAGTCGGCCTTGATACCAGACATCACAGCGTATCGGCAGATAGTCCGCGCTACTGCCCTGCTCCGGTGCCTCCACAATTTCATGGTAGGCAAGGACACATTTGAGCTTATCGGCTCCCGGGACTGCCTGCGCGCCTACACGGGATTTCGCTCCATCGGCACCGATCACGGCTTTCGCGAGCACGCTGGTCATGCCGCCTTCGCCCTTCTTGTCGAGGTAGGTCAGCTTCACGCGACCGTCCGACTGGTATTCGAGTTCGCGGAACGCACCGATCACCAGCGTCGCGCCCGCCTCCCGAGCGCGCTCGCGAAGGAAAGGATCGAAGCGGTCACGATCAACCATCGCTACGTAGCTATCTCCCACGGGCATGTCCACCCGGGCATCCGATGGCGCGATCATTCGAGCGGACTTGATACGCGCGACGATCTGGCTGGCGGGAATCTCAAACTGGTCGACGGCCCGGGGCGGGATTGCGCCTCCGCAGGGCTTGATGCGAAATCCGCGCTCCAGCAGCAGCACCTTCGTTCCCCGTCGCGCCAGATCCCAGGCGGCCGTCGCCCCGGCAGGGCCGCCTCCGACTACCGCCACGTCGTATTCACAGAGTGTATCTGCAGGCTCCATGGCCTCACCGGCCATGGGCTCACGCCGTTCATCGTGCATCGAATACCTCCACCATGGCGACATCGCCAAAACTTGGTGCCGCGTTGCGACCGCGCCCCTGGACGGGTGCGCGTAGACGCAGTCCTATCGCGGCTGCAACCACAAACAGTCCGGCTTCCACGCCGAACACCAGAGCGTACGCCGTCGCGGAATCGCTGATCAGGGCACGGCTGATATCAATCGCCACGGTGCCCATGAAACCGCCCAGGGCAAAAGCTATGGCCTGCGATGCACCCCAGATGCCCATCCGCAGGCCTTCACGCCGCGCCGCGCCACAACCCGCAAGCGTCATCATGGTCGCGATGGCGGCAACGGCGAAGGCGCCGTTGGCGAGACCAAGAAGGAACACGTTCTCCGCCAGGGGCCAGTCCATGGCCCGGCTTCCGCCCACAGCGATCGCCAGCAGCGCCACAGCGGAGGCAAGGCAGCCCGCGACATTCCAGAGGCGCAACACGGCGACACTGGCGTTTTTTCGCAGTAACGTTGTCGCTGCCACTATCAACATGCCAAGGAGCACGCCGCCGTGCTGCACGCCGGCGAGTTGGGTGGACTCGCCGGGCGTCATGCCAAACACGGTTCCGGCGAACGGCTCGAGGATCAGGTCCTGCCCGCTGTAAGCGAGCATTGAAACGAATACGAACAGGGTGAAACGTCGGGCGTCCCGTTCGCGCCACACTTCCCTCAAGGCCACGCGGAACTGGCCATGCGTGCCCGAGGATGAAGTAGGCGCCGTGCTCAGGGATTCCCGCGGCTCCAGGCGAAAGAGAGCGACCACGGTGACCGCCAGGGCGAGCGCTGACACGACACTTGATACCGTGAGCAGGCGCGCAGGTGAGAAGGGGTCAAGAAAATGCCCCGCCGTACCGGCCGTCACGGCGAAGCCCGCGATCATCATTATCCAAACAATGCTGGCCGCCGCCGCTTTGCGATGCGGCGCGACGTGCTTGGCGAGCGTGACCAGCAATGACGTACCCGCCGCACTCGCGCCCAGCCCGATCGCTGTGAAAGAAAGGGTGCAAACGACAAAGCCCAGGACTCGACTGCCCGCAAATAAATTCGTGCCTGCCGCCGCGCCGACGCCGCCGATCCCCAGCAGGAACATCCCGCCGATGATCCAGCCCGTGGTCCGGCCACCGACGTCCGAACCGTGGCCAAAGCGCGGCCGCGACATCTGCACGGCGTGATGCAGTGCGACCAGAATACCCGGCAGCATGGCCGGCAAGGCGAGCTCGACCACCATGATGCGATTGATTGTCGAGGTAGTGAGCACCACTATGGCGCCGAGGCAGGTCTGCACGAGCCCGAGCCGGAAGATACCGACCCAGGTCAAGCCGCCTGCCTGAATTGTTGCTGCTGTCATCTACCCCTCCCCCGGGTCCATGCGCCGCAAGTCAGTTCATCGCATGAGCGCTCACAACACACCGCGCAGCGCCACAGCGCTGAGCATCATGCCCAGCACGTAGAGCGTCACTCCCGTGCCGTTGTACCAGGGCGCCAGGCCCAGCGGGTCGCGCAGCAGCCGGGCCATGGCCGCGAACTGCAGCGCTAGCGATACGCCGACGCCCACAGCGGCCCAGGTGAGTCCCCACTGCAGGTGCAGGACAATCACCGCCAACTGCGGTAACGCCATAACCAGGCACGCAAGCTTCGCCGCACGCTCCGCACCCAGCTGTGCCGGCAGGGAACGTATGCCGATCTGCCGGTCACCGTCGATGGATTTGAAATCGTTCAAGGTCATGATGCCGTGCGCACCAAGACTGTAGAGACAGGCGAGCCATAACACTTCGCCAGGAGGTATGGCGCCGCCCAGGAGCACAGCCGTACCCGTGATCCAGGCAAGCCCTTCATAGCTGATACCGACTGCCGCGTTGCCATACCAACCATTGAGCTTCAAACGAAACGGTGGGGCGCTGTACGCCCAGGCAAGAGAGAGGCCGACGGCCGTGGCCGCGACCACCCAGGTGCCCAGCAGCGCGCTAAAGGCAAGACAAAGCACGGACCAGGCGATCGCGTAGTACAGGCCCCAGGCTCCGGGCACGCGACCCGAAGGGATCGGTCGATGTGGTTCATTGATCGCATCCACATGTCGATCGAACCAGTCGTTGACTATCTGGCTGCCCCCGCAGACCAGGGGTCCGACTAACAGCACGCCCGCGGCGAGCAGCAACGGCTTGTCGGCCAGCGATTCCCCGGAAGACACCGCTCCGCACAAAAACGCCCACATCGGCGGAAACCAGGTAATGGGTTTGAGCAACTCGAGCATGGCCCGAGGCTCAGGCAGATTGCGCTCAGATCGCGCGACGGCGAGGGCCGGATCGGAGGGTGAAGGCGGGTGGGTATGAGCCATGACTGTAAAATAGCTTTGCCATTTTATAGTGTCAATTTAAATTGACGCCTATAGCTCAATCACCGGCCTGCTCTTGATCTCCCCCAATATTGAACCGCCGCAGCTTGGCGTAGAGAGACTGACGGCTCAATCCCAGCAACTCCGCCGCGGAGGCGCGATTGTCCTGGGTCACTTCGAGCGCGGTCTCTATACATAGTGCTTCAATCAGGTCCGTCGACTCTCGCACCAGTTCCTTGAGCGGCACGCGACCCACACGCTTGGTGACCTGTTCTATGGATCCCGGCAGCTTGGACGTCACGGGATGCTCGGACGCGATGCGGCGTTCGATATCGCGAATAAACAGCGCGAAGGACGGGCCCTCCGGCTCACGGAGCCGACACGCCGAGATTTCCACCTGCGCGGGCGAGCCCGCATGGGGTAACAAGGTCGACGAAAAGAGCTTTACTGATTCCTTCTCGCGCACGTTGGCGAGCAGGACACTCAGATCGACACCGCTGCGACCGAGCCAGCGATCTGCCGGGTGTCCGATGGCCTGGTCTTCGGCAACGAGCTGGGCCAGCTCCAGAAAAGCGCGATTCGCCGCCACGATGCGTCCGTCATCGTCGGTGAGCAGCACCGCATCGGGAGCGTTGCGTAAGACTTCCTGAAGGTACACACCGCCTGCACCACCGCTCGCGGTGCCGGTGCGCGTGCCTATACGAAGGAGGAAACGCTCTTCGCCGCCCTGGCGAAGGAAGCTCGCCGCAACATCAACGGGCGTCTCGCCATCGTCGAGCAACAGCCCATGAAGCTGGCCGCGCCCCACGGTGCGAATCTCGCCGAGCAGATCCTGTAGCGCCCGCGATGCCTCGTCGTCGAAGCCGCGGGGGAACACCTTACCGACAATGCCCTTTTCGCCCGCGTCCAGTAGCTCGTTGCCACGCGGGTTGATTTCGAGCACGCGGCTGCTCAGCGCATCCAGCACCAGCACGCCGTCCGCGACCATATCGAAGAGCCTGCGATAGCGAGTTTCCACGTTCCGCAGACGCCAGTAGTCCTGCTCCAGCGCCTGCTGCGCGTTGACTAATTGCTGCCGGAGGCTCGCTGTCGGACGCAGATCGACGCCCACGGCCACGAGGCCCTGGTGTTCCGCACCCATGAGCTGGTACTGCACAGGAAGCTCGAGGGAACCCTCGGCGAGCTGGTGTACAACATCGATGCGCTGCGCTGCGCCGTCGCGGGCCGCCGCCATGGCTTCCGCAAGATAGGTCGCATCCGCCCCGGCAAGCGTGTCAATAAAGGCTCGACCGGATAGCTGTGAAGTAACGTCCTGCGGCAACTCGGCGCCCCAGGTGCTGGCTTCGACGATCTTGTCGTCTTCATCGATGCGCAAGGCGATGTCGGCAACCCCTTCGACAAGGGCCGCCAACACGGGTCTGGGCTGATCAAGGATCAAGTATGAAGGTCCGGATAATCGTGGCGAGGAGCGCTGACTTCCCTGGATTGATCACCGCAACACTCCCTGTAATCGGCGATAACACCGATTATCACACGCGTCAGGCTGCCCTGACACTATTGCAAAGCTCCTCAGGTTTACAGTAAAGCCCACAGCATCTAGAGTGTCAATCCACACATACGTTAGTCGGTGTAAATTTAAATTGACATGTTTCCTCGCCAACACTACATTGGGGGTAAATCGGTCGAGTCGGTATCGGGAATCGATTGCATGGGCGCTTCAAAAAGCAGTGCGGGGCTGAGGGACCAACAACGGACTCCAAAACAGCCGCTGTACACACCAGAAGAACGGCAGCGCCGCGACGAGTCACCCTGGACCGTAGTGCAGGGGATACTCGCTCCGCTGCAGTTCCTGGTGTTCCTGGTCAGCTTGGGCCTCGTACTGCATTACTTGTTCACCGGCGACGGCCTCGTCGCTGCAACGGCTTCGGTCGTTCTGAAGACGCTCATTCTCTACACGATCATGGTCACGGGGGCGATCTGGGAGAAGGTCGTTTACGGACAGTATCTGTTTGCTCCCGCTTTCTTTTGGGAAGACGTCGTCAGCATGGCGGTGATCGCCCTTCATACGGCGTACCTGGCCTGCTGGCTGGGCGACGTCGGCACACCAGTTCAACAGCTGGGAATTGCGCTCGCGGCGTATGCCATCTATGTCATCAACGCCGCGCAGTTCCTGCTGAAACTTCGCGCGGCACGCCTCGACGCGGCCCGGGAAGACTCCACTCTTGAGCTGCGGGGGGCTCTTGAATGAATGAACCGGTACTTGCCCGCGACTGCGATGTCGCCGTGCGCCAGGCGGCGCCCACGGTGGAACGCGGTCAGCGCGCGGTTTTCTGCGGCCTGACGTCCATAGTCTGGCTGCACCGCCGAATCCAGGATGCATTTTTTCTGGTGGTTGGATCGCGTACCTGCGCCCACCTGCTGCAGTCCGCTGCAGGCGTCATGATCTTCGCGGAACCGCGCTTCGCAACCGCGATCCTGCAGGACCGCGACCTTGCCGGCATGGCGGACTGCCACGAGGAGCTCGACCGGGTGGTCACCGAACTCCTCGAACGGCGACCGGAGATCCGTACGCTGTTTCTCGTCGGGTCCTGCCCATCCGAAGTGATCAAGCTCGACCTGCATAACGCGGCCCAGCGCCTGCAAAAGCGCTACGAAAGCCGCGTGCGCATGGTCGCCTACAGCGGCTCGGGCATCGAGACCACCTTTACTCAGGGAGAGGACAACTGCCTGGCGGAGCTACTGCGCAGCTCTCCCGCTCCTGCGCCTGGCGAGGCTCCGGCCCTGATCGTTGCAGGCACGCTCGCCGACGTGGTCGAAGACCAGTTCGCACGGCTCTTCGAGGCCCTGGGCATCGGACCCGTTGCCTTTCTTCCCGCACGCAATGCCGATGCCACGCCCGTGGCGGCGCCCGGCACTCGGGTCCTCCTGGCACAGCCTTTCTTGACGGAAACCGTGCAGGAGCTGCGCAAGCAGGGGGGAGAGTTGCTTCAGGCGCCGTTCCCGCTGGGGGCGGAAGGCACGCTCCTGTGGCTGAAGGCCGCGGCCGATGCCTTCGGAGTGAACCCCGAGCTTTTCGAGGAAGTCACCGCAGCGCCCCTCGCCCGGGCGCGCATGGCCCTGGAGCCACAGCGCGAGCAGCTAGGCGGAAAGCGCATCAGCTTCCTGCCCGACTCGCAGCTCGAACTCCCCCTGGCGCGCTTTCTCTCCCGCGAGTGCGGGATGGAGGTCGAGTCGATAGCGACACCGTTCCACGACCCCACACTAATGCAGGCGGAACAGGATCTCCTGGGCAGCGACGTTCCGATTGTGGAAGGCGGTGATCTTGAAACCCGTCTGGACCATGTCCGCGCCGAGCGCCCCGATCTCACGGTCTGCGGCCTGGGCATCGCCAATCCGCTCGAGGCCGAGGGCCTGCGCAGCAAGTGGTCCATCGAGCTGATCTTCAGCCCGATCCAGGGCTTCGATCAGGCCGGCGATCTCGCCGGTCTTTTCTCCCGACCCCTGAAGCGCACCGCGCAGCTGGAGGTCTAACATGGAACTCTCGCTCTGGACCTACGAAGGCCCGCCCCACGTCGGCGCCATCCGCATTGCCAATTCCATGCGCGGTGTGCACCTGATGCTGCACGCCCCGCAGGGTGACAGCTACGCCGATCTGCTGTTCACGATGATCGAGCGGGAAGACCATCGCCCGCCGGTGACCTACACCACCTTCCAGGCCCGCGATCTCGGCGGTGACACGGCGCAGCTGGTGCTGCGGACGCTGAGCGAAACGGTCGAGCGGCACAAGCCGCAGGTTCTTCTGGTGGGTGATTCCTGCACGGCCGAACTGATTCAGGACCAGCCGGGCACCCTGGCCACGAGCAGTGGGCTCGACGTCCCCATTATTCCCGTGGAGATGCTGGCCTACTCACGCAAAGAGAACTGGGGCGCCGGGGAAACCTTCTACAGCCTTGTACGCGGGCTGCTGCAGGGACGAGTTCCCACACAGACCGGTCAAGCCGCTGAGAGCGAAAGCACAAAGCGCAGCGGCAAGCCATCGGTCAACCTGCTGGGACCCTCCTCCCTCGGCTTCCGCTGTCGTGACGATGTGCGCGAGGTCTGCGAACTGCTGCGCGGTATCGGCGTCGACGTCAACGTTGTCGCACCGCTGGGTGCCAGCGCCCACGACCTGCTGCGCATCCCGGAAGCGGACGCGAACATCTGTCTGTACCCGGAAGTCGCCGGTCCGGCCTGCGACTGGCTGGCACGCAATTTCCGCATGGCGACCATCAAGACCGTTCCGATCGGCGTCGGAGCTACCGGCGATTTCCTCAAGGAGGTAGCCGAAACGCTGGGCATCGAGGTCCCGGCCAGCGCAGACCGATCGCGCCTGCCCTGGTACTCGCGCTCCGTGGACTCCACATACCTGACGGGAAAGCGCGTGTTTATCTTTGCGGACGCTACCCATGCCGTGGCGGCGGCCCGCATCGCCAACGAAGAACTCGCCTTCGAAGTGGTTGGTTTGGGCACCTACTCCCGGGAGCAGGCGCGCGGCGTGCGCACGGCCGCAAAAGAACTGGGCCTCGACGCGTTGATCAGTGACAACTACCTCGAAGTCGAGCGGGCCATCACCGAGGCCCAGCCCGAGCTGGTGCTGGGCACGCAGATGGAGCGCCATATCGCGAAGCGGCTCGGCATTCCCTGCGCCGTTATCTCTACGCCCGCCCACGTACAGGACTATCCCGCGCGCTATTCACCACAGATGGGCTACGAAGGCGCCAACGTCATCTTCGACACCTGGGTCCATCCGCTGATGATGGGCCTGGAAGAGCATCTCCTCGCCATGTTCCGGGACGACTTCGAGTTCAACGACACGGCTCCCTCGCACCTCGCCGCGGAGGGCTCACGGGAACAGGTGGAACCCGAGGCTGTAAACGATCCACAGCACAGCGCCGAGGGCGACCCGACTTGGGATATCTCGGCTGAAAAGGAACTTCGCAAAATTCCCTTCTTCGTTCGCGGCAAGGCGCGTCGCAACACCGAGCGCTTCGCCGTCGAACGAGGTGTCAGCATTATCAACGTGGACACGCTGTATGAAGCGAAAGCGCACTTCAGTCGCTGATTGCGATCTCAATTTTGTTCTGGTCACGCTCGACAACCACGTGACCAGCAGCGTCGAGCGCGCCGCCCGGCGCCTCGCCGAGGACGCACCGGGTTTGAAGGTACGCGTGCATGCCGCCGCGGACTGGAACGGCGAAAGCGACGCGCTGGAGCGCTGCAAAGCCGACATTGCCGAAGGCGACATCATCGTCGTCACCATGCTGTTCCTCGAGGACCAGATCGCCGCGGTCCTGCCCGCCCTTACGGCCCGCCGCGACCACTGCGACGCGATGATCTGTTGCATGTCGGGAGCGGAGATCGTCAAGCTCACGCGTATGGGCCGCTTCACCATGGACGGCGAGGCAAAAGGTCCGGTCGCCCTGCTCAAGCGCCTGCGTGGAAAAACCGGCAAGGCGAAAAGCAGCGCCGGTGCCCAGCAGCTCACCGTGCTGCGCCAACTTCCCAAGATCCTGCGCTTCATTCCGGGAACGGCCCAGGACCTGCGCGCCTATTTCCTCACCCTGCAGTACTGGCTCGCCGGCTCGGAAGAGAACCTGCGCCGCATGATGGCCTTCCTGGTCGATCGCTATGCCTGCGACGAGCGTGCCTCCCTGCACGGGGCCCTCGAAGCAGGCGCACCCGTGGATTATCCCGACGTCGGTCTCTACGACCCGTCCGCCTCCGAGACCATCTTTGAACAGCCCCCGAAAAAACGCGGCCGCAAGGGTGCGAGCAAGACGCCGAAAGCGGGAACGGTCGGTCTATTGATCATGCGCTCTTATGCGTTGGCCGGAAACACCGATCACTACGACGCGGTCATCGCCGCACTGCGCGAGCGCGGACTCGAGGTGATCACCGCGTTCTCCGCCGGTCTGGACGCGCGGCCCGCTGTTGAAAAGTACTTCATGCATGACGGGGAACCCATCATCGATCAGCTGCTTTCGCTGACCGGCTTTTCCCTCGTCGGCGGCCCGGCGTACAACGATGCCCGCGCCGCCGAAGCTCTGCTCGCGTCCCTCGACGTGCCCTATATCGCGGCCCATGCCCTGGAATTCCAGAGCATCGAGCAATGGGAGAAATCCGAGAACGGCCTCATGCCTGTGGAAGCCACGCTCATGGTCGCGATCCCGGAACTCGACGGCGCGACCGTTCCCACAGTGTTCGGCGGGCGCTCGGACGAGCGCGCGGCGACAGACGGAAAGAACGTGCAGGCCGACAGTCACGCTATGGTCGGCCACCCCACGCGCATTGCGGGGTTGGCAGACCGCGTGGCAAAGAGCGTGGCGCTCCGGCGCACGCCCAAGGCCGACCGCCGCGTCGCCATGGTCATCTTCAACTTCCCGCCCCACGCCGGCAATACGGGCACCGCGGCCAACCTGTCGGTTTTTCAGTCGCTGATGAACACGCTGCGAGCTCTGAAACAGGACGGTTACAGCGTGGATGTGCCAGAGAATGTGGACGCCTTGCGCTCCTCGATCATCGAGGGCAACGCCATGCAGTACGGCGCCATGGCCAACGTGCATCACCTCGTTGCCGCCGACGATCACGTGCGCCGCGAGACCTACCTCGAAGAGATCGAGGCCCAATGGGGACCGGTTCCCGGAAAGCAGCTAACGGATGGCCGCTCACTGTTTGTGATGGGCGCGCAGTTCGGCAACGTATTTGTAGGCGTGCAGCCCGGCTTCGGCTACGAAGGCGATCCGATGCGTCTGCTCTTCGAACGCGGCTTCACGCCTACCCACGCCTTCTCGGCCTTCTATCGCTATATCCGCGAAGATTTCGCCGCCCACTCCGTGCTTCACTTCGGCACGCACGGAGCCCTGGAATTCATGCCCGGCAAGCAGGCCGGCATGGCCGACAGCTGCTGGCCCCAGCGCCTCATCGGCGACCTGCCTCACTATTATCTCTACGCCGCCAATAACCCGTCGGAAGGCCTGATTGCCAAGCGCCGCGCAGGCGCTACGTTGATCAGCTATCTCACCCCACCCATCACGCGCGCCGATCTCTACACAGGCCTTCAAGAGCTCAACGAGACCATCGGTCGCTGGCGCGGTGGTCAGGACGAGGACGCTGCCGTGCGCGCCGATCTGGCCGGCGTAATCCAGGCCCAGGGCGCGGAGCTGGACCTGTGCCCCGCGGAGCCCTTGTGGAGCGAGCACAGCGAAGACGCCATCGAGGCGCTACGCCGCGACCTCCTTGAACTGGAGGAAACGCTCATCCCCTACGGTCTCCACGTAGTCGGGGAGCCCTCACAGGAGAACGAACGCCACGACATGCTTGAGGCTGTGGCGCACGGGCAGGATCTCGCCCTCAGCACAGAAATGATCGCGGCCCTCGACGGCGGAGACAGTACGGACCTCAAGCGTCTCCTCACCGAGGCCGCACCGGAACGCGAGGACCTATCGGCACTACAGGAAAACCTCGAGCACACCGCGCGCGAGCTGGCACGCAATGTCGAACTCGAAGCCATCCTCCATGCCCTGGACGGACGATTTGTGGCGCCCGCCCCCGGCGGTGACCTGCTGCGCACCACGGAAATCCTGCCGACGGGTCGCAACCTGCATGGCTTCGACCCCTTCCGCCTGCCCAGCAGCTTCGCCATGCGCGACGGCCTCCGCCAGACCGAGGCGCTGCTTGCTCGTCACCAGGAATCAGGGAGTGATCTTCCTGAAACCGTTGCCCTGGTCCTTTGGGGCTCGGACAACATGAAAAACGAGGGCGGTCCCATCGCCCAGGCCCTGGCTCTCATGGGTGCGGAGCCCCGGGTGGACGGCTACGGCCGCGTCTGCGGCGCCAAGCTGATTTCCCTGGAAGAACTGGGACGTCCCCGCGTCGACGTGATCATGACCCTCTCGGGCATCTTCCGCGACCTGCTCCCGCTGCAGACGCGCATGCTCGCCGAGGCCGCCTACCTCACCTCGGAAGCCGACGAACCGCTGGAGATGAACTATCTGCGCAAGCACACGCTCGCGCAAATGGAGAGTGAAGGCTGTGATTTCGAAACCGCGGCATTGCGCGTGTTCAGTAACGCCGAAGGCGCCTACGGGTCTAACGTAAACCTGCTGGTCGACAACAGCCGCTGGGAAGACGAAAACGAACTTGCCGACACCTACACATCGCGCAAGTGCTTCGCCTACGGCCGCGACGGCAAATCGCAGGCCCAAGGCAAGGTCCTCGAAAACATGCTGTCCACGGTCGACCTGGCCTACCAGAACCTCGACTCCGTGGAAGTCGGCATCACATCGCTTGACCAGTACTTCGACACCCTCGGCGGCATCAGCCGGGCCGTGAAGCGCGCCCGACACGGCGAGGAAGTACCCGTCTACATCTCCGACCAGACCACCGGTAACGGCAAGGTGCGCACCCTCGAAGAGCAGGTTGCTCTCGAGACCCGCACCCGCGTGCTCAACCCGAAGTGGTACGAGAGCGTGCTGGAACACGGTTTCGAGGGCGTGCGACAGATCGAAGCCCACGTCACCAACACCATGGGCTGGTCGGCCACCACGGGGCAGGTCGCTCCCTGGGTCTACGAACGCATGTCCGAGACCTTCGTGCTTGACGACACCATGCGCGAACGCCTTGCATCCCTGAACCCCCATTCCGCGATGAAGGTGGTCAACCGCCTCATCGAAGCCCACGAACGTGATTACTGGGAGCCCGACGAAGAGAGCCTCGAGGCGCTGCACCGCGCCAGCGAGGATCTCGAAGACTGGCTCGAAGGCGTATCCGTATCCGGAGAAGTAGCCGCATGAATAAGCCCGTGAACATACCCGTCCAGACCGTAGACGCCGCCGGAAGCGGTGGCCTCGATGGCGAAGGCAGTCTGCAGGTTCACCTCGACCCTGATGTTCAGATCGACAAGGCGAAGGTTTTTGCGATCTACGGAAAGGGCGGCATCGGCAAGAGTACGACGTCGTCGAACCTTTCCGTCGCCTTCTCCAAACTCGGTAAACGAGTCATCCAGATCGGCTGCGATCCGAAACACGACTCGACCTTCACGCTGACGAAGGCGCTGATGCCCACCGTCATCGACGTACTGGAAAGCGTGGAGTTCCATGCCGAAGAACTGACGCCCGACGACTACATGTACGAGGGCTATAACGGTGTCATGTGCGTGGAAGCGGGAGGACCTCCGGCGGGGACCGGCTGCGGCGGTTACGTTGTGGGCCAGACCGTGAAGCTGCTCAAGCAGCATCACCTGCTCGACGATGCCGACGTGGTGATCTTCGACGTCCTCGGCGACGTGGTCTGCGGCGGCTTTGCCTCACCACTGCAGCACGCGGAGCGCGCGCTGGTGGTCACCGCCAACGACTTCGATTCGATCTTCGCCATGAACCGCATCGCGGCGGCGATCCAGGCCAAGGCGAAAAACTACGGCGTGCGCCTGGGCGGCGTTATCGCCAATCGCAGCGCTGATACCGACGAGATCGATCGTTTCAATGCGGAGGTGGGTCTGAAGCGCCTGGCGCACTTCCCGGACCTCGATGTGATCCGCCGCTCGCGCCTCAAGAAGTCCACGCTTTTCGAGATGGAAGGCGTGGACGGCCTGGCCGAGGTGCAGCAGGAGTACCTGAACCTCGCCCAAAGCCTGTGGGACGGCACGGACGCCCTCGATGCGCAGCCCATGAAGGACCGCGACCTGTTTGATTTCCTGGGATTTGACTGATGGCCGAGACAAGCTACGCCGAGCGCCGCTCGGAGATTGAACACTACTTCGACCGCACCGCTGCCGATGCCTGGTCCAAGCTGACCTCAAACGCACCGGTCAGCCGGATCCGCCAGACCGTCCGCGCCGGTCGTGACGATATGCGCAACACGATGCTGTCGTGGCTGCCCGAGGATCTGCGCGGCAAGCGCATCCTGGACGCCGGCTGTGGCACCGGAGTCATGGCCGTGGAACTGGCGCGTCGCGGCGCCCAGGTGCTCGCGGTCGACCTTTCCCCTACCTTGATCGCCCTGGCGCGAGAGCGTCTGCCGGCGGATGTCGGTGACGGACATATCGATTTTGAGGTCGGCGATATGGCCGCCCTCGCGACCGGTGAGTTCGACCACGTGGTCGCCATGGACTCGCTCATCCACTACGACGTGGCCGACGGCATCCGCGTGCTGGCGCGCCTCGCGCCGCGCGTCCGCGGCAGCATGGTGTTCACTCATGCCCCGAGCACAATCATGCTTGAGCTTATGCACGCGGCGGGAACGCTCTTTCCCCGCAGCGATCGGGCTCCGGCCATTCAGCCGGTGAGCGGCGGGCGCCTGTCGCGACTTATGGACGCCGAGCGCGACCTGGATGGCTGGCAGCGCGGTCGCGTGAGTCGCGTCAATTGCGGTTTCTATATTTCCGAAGCCCGGGAGTTGCGCCGACGGTGAGTCACCTATGCAGTTAAGCGCCATCACCCGGCGCCTCTTTCCGTCGTCAGAAGCCATTCTGGCGCTGATGCCCTTTGCCGAAGCAGCGGGGGGCGACCTCCCCTTGCCGCGCCTTGCGCGCCTGTCGCTGTTTCAGATCAGTGTCGGCATGGCGCTGGTCCTGCTGAACGGCACGCTCAATCGCGTCATGGTGCTCGAAATGGGGCAGGCCGCCTGGCTGGTTTCCCTTATGGTCTCGCTGCCATTGCTGTTTGCACCCATGCGTGCGCTCATCGGCTTCCGCTCGGATCACCACCGCTCGCTTCTGGGCTGGCGCCGCGTCCCCTTCATCTGGGGTGGCAGCATGATCCAGTTCGGTGGCCTCGCGATCATGCCCTTTGCCCTGATCGTGCTGGCCGATCCGAGCGCCGGACCCACCTGGCTGGGCCCGGCCGCCGCGGCCCTCGCCTTCCTTCTCGTCGGTGCGGGCCTGCACGTAACCCAGACTGCCGGCCTCGCCCTGGCCACGGATCTCGCTACCGACAAGACGCGACCCAAGGTAGTCGCGCTTCTCTACGTGATGCTGCTGGTGGGCACGATCGGCAGCGCGCTGCTGTTCTCCTGGCTGCTCAGCGAGTTCAACTACCTGAAGCTGATCAAGGTGATACAAGGGGCCGCGGTCGCGACCATCGTCCTGAATTGCATTGCGCTGTGGCGCCAGGAGAGCCTGCAGCCCTCCAAGACCGACCCGGCGCGCCCCCGGCCCGCCTTCTCCGAAAGCTGGGCCGCCTTCAGCCGGAATCGCTCTACGCGGCGGCTCCTGCTTGCCATCGGTCTCGGTACCGCAGGCTTCAGCATGCAGGACATCCTGCTTGAGCCCTACGGCGGCGAAGTGCTTGGCATGAGTGTCAGCTCCACCACCCTGCTCTCGGCGATCTGGGGCTTCGGTATGCTCGTGGCCTTTGCCTTTTCATCTCGGCGTCTGGACCGTGGGGCCGATCCGATCCGCATGGCCGGCTACGGAAGCGTTCTGGGCCTGTTTGCCTTTGCGGCCGTCATCCTGGCGGCGCCCTTCGGCTCGCCACTGCTGTTCATGGTCGGTGCCTGTCTTATTGGCCTCGGTGGCGGCTTCTTCGCCGTCGGCACGCTGATCGCCGCGATGGGCCTGGGCAACGACGAGGAAAAAGGCCTTGCCCTTGGCGCCTGGGGCGCGGTGCAGGCCACGGCTGCCGGCCTCGCTATCGCCGCCGGCGGCGCCCTGCGCGATTTCACCACACATCTTGCCGTCAGCGGCCGCCTTGGGCCGGCGCTGATGGATCCGGTGACGGGCTACAGCACCGTCTACCACATCGAAGTCCTGCTGCTCTTCGCAGCATTGATTGCCCTGGGCCCCCTGGTCCGTGGCCCCCGGCAAGAGCGCGACGCCCAGCCGTTTGCGCTCCCCGACTTTCCGACATGACCCTGACAGGAGGGAACTGAGATGGGTACTGGAGCAATTACGGAGTACATCGACGTGGCGCAGCTTGCGCTCTACGGATTCTGGCTCTTCTTCTTCAGCCTGGTGGTGTACCTGCACCGCGAAGCGAAGCGCGAGGGCTATCCAACTGTAGACTCGCACAACCCGAACTACAGCGGCGGTTCGCTTTGGGGATTCCCCAAGCCGAAGACCTTCGTTCTGCCGAACGGCCAGGGCACGCGCACTTATCCCCAGGCGGAAGATCCGCAGTACGACCTGGCGGCGAAGCAGGCGGTAGATGCGCCCGGATTCCCGCTTGAGCCGACCGGTAATCCAATGAAGGATGGCGTCGGCCCCGCAGCCTGGGCAATTCGCCCCGATAAACCCGACCTGACCTGGGACGACGGCACACCGCGCATCATTCCTATGCGCGTGGCAACGGGCTGGAGCGTCGAGAGCCGGGATCCAGACCCACGCGGCATGCCCATCTTCGGGACGGACGGCGAGCAGGGCGGCACGGTGACCGACCTGTGGGTCGACATGTCCGAACCGCACGTCCGCTACCTGGAGATCGATGCCAGCGGCAACCGAGTACTCATTCCCATGACCATGGTCCGCGTGAAGCGCGACGGAAGCGTGGTCGCGAAATCGGTCTGCGGCAGGCACTTCGCGGATGCGCCGAGCACAGCGAATCCCGATTTCGTGACGCTCCAGGAAGAGGACAAGATCTGCGGCTACTTCGGCGGCGGCTATCTCTATGCCCTTGAGGAGCGCACGGAGCCGGTGCTGTGAGCGTCGCCGAGCACGAGCACGAGCCCGTCCGCGGGCTCCCCGATTACCTGCCAGAGGGCGAGACCCTCGTGTGGCGGGGGGAGCCCGATTTCCAGGTGATGGCGCGGCGCGTTTTCCATCTGCGCAGCGTCTCCATCTACATAGGGATACTGCTTTGTGCTCATCTGGGGTTCCAGCTCTATAACGGCGGCGATATCGTGAGCGTGGTCCTCGGCAGCAGTTGGATGCTCGCCCTGGGACTCACCGCGATCGGGATCATCGCCCTGCTGGCCTGGGCCTACACGCGCTCGACGGTGTACACGATCACCAACAAGCGTGTCGTGCTGCGCCTGGGTGTGGCGCTGCCGATGATGGTGAACCTGCCCCTGCCGATCGTGGGCGCCGCCGATCTGCGCCGCTACGGGGACGGCAGCGGCGACATCATGTTCACCCTCGCACAGAAGAAAAAGCTGTCCTATTTCCTGCTCTGGCCAAGCATTAAGCCCTGGCGGTTCAAGCCGGTGGTGCCCGCGCTGCGCTGCCTGCGCAACGTGGACGAAGCCGCGGCGGCGGTAGCGGCCGCAGTCAGCGATGTCTCGGTCACACAAGCTGCGGATGAAACAAGCGCGGATCTCGATGCCGCAGGTTCCGAGCCCGTCTCCAGCGGACAGTGGGCGGGAGCGTCCTAGCCAGGTAAACAGCTTGTTAAACGGGGGAATCTGATCGTGGACAATACCTTTGACCATCGCGCCCAGGGAACGGGAACACAGCCTCAGAAGCTGTCGCCTGCCCCGCTGCTCGGCGCGGCGGTCCTGATGACGGCGCTGCTCATCGCGGTGCTGACCGCACGCCTGACGGGCTTTGATGCCAGCATGGTGCCAGAGGCTCCCGTCGTCGACACACGCATGCTCGACTTTCGCGACCTTCCCGGGGGCGTGGTCGAAGTCTTCGACTGGGACACGCAGGTACTGCTGGAACGCATTCCCTCCGGAGAAGGCAGTTTCCTGCGCGGCGTTGTTCGCAGTCTGGTACGTCAGCGTCGGGGGCTGAAAATCGCCAACGATCCCTTCGAACTCAACCTGCATGCGGACCGCCGCCTGGTACTGCGCGACCCTCAGACCGGTGAGGACGTGGACCTTAACGCCTTCGGACCGACAAACCTCGCCGTGTTCTCCAGGCTGTTGAGCCATTCGGGCGTCCCGGCGCAGGAACCCTCCCCGACATCCCGGTGATCGACTACTTCATAGCGCTGGCGACGGTAACCCTGGCCTGGTGGCTCAGCACCGGCGTTGTGCTGCTCCTCAATCGCCAGGGTCAGACGGCGCGGCGCCTGAGTCTCCTGGGCGTGAGTGCGCTAGCTTTTGTTTCCCTGATCTATGTTCCAGAGCGGAGTCTGGACCGAAGCGCGCTGGGTGCGCTGCTGGGCTTTGGCCAGGGCCTCGTGCTCTGGGCCTGGCTGGAGATGACTTATCTCATGGGCGTGGTGACCGGACCGAGAAAGACAAGCTGTCCGGAGGACGCCAGCGGGGCGCAACGTTTCTGGCTAGGTCTGCAGACCAGCCTTTACCACGAATTCACGGTCATCGCTCTGGTCTTCAGCCTGCTGTTCCTGAGTGCGGGAGGCCCTAACCAGGTGGCCGCGGCAACCTGCGTTTCCCTCTGGCTGATGCGTTGGAGCGCCAAGCTGAACCTGTTCCTCGGGGTTCGCAACTACAACAGCGACTGGTTCCCAGAGCATCTTCACTACCTCGACAGCTATACGCGCCGCGCGCCGATGAACCTCTTGTTTCCCCTATCGGTTACAGCCGGTACAGCGGCCGCGGTGCTCCTTCTTGGTGCAGCCATGGGCACGACGGATCCATTCCTGCGTGCGGCGAACTTGCTCGTCAGCGCCCTGCTCAGCCTCGCTGTCCTCGAGCACTGGTTCCTCATGTACCCCTTTGGCGAGTCTGCGCTGTGGCGCTGGGCGCTGCCCGAGCACGCGCCCGGCTCCAAGGTCATTTCTGGCCACGCTAACGTTCATCGTCTCCCCCTGCAGAAGAGTGGCTAGTAGTTGATCGCTATCAGACATCAGGTCATCTTTGACCTTGGTCGACATTCGAAGCTTGACCCAGTAATCGGCGAGGACTATTTTGGTGACAGCACCTTGATGAATGCCCCGCTGTCCGGCATCGCGCGGGCGACCAAGTGCTGTTCGGACCTCCTCATGAGACGGGAGGCGACATTGGGGGAGCGAGCGGGACCTGTGCAAAGCGGCCGTTCGCTGCTGCGTGTGCGCGTTGAGAGTAGCTTGCCTAACACCGGTTGGAACCGGTCTGGCTTGCATCGATCGGTCGTTCGACCTTTCGACCAACGAGCCCCGCAATCCCATGAGCGCCAAGCCAGAATTTGCACGGAGCCATCGAACGGTACTGCCGGACAGACGACCGAAGCGGTTCACAGGACGTGCCGGGGGAAGTCGCGATGGTAGATGGTAGCGACAGCCGTGGACGCAAAGCAGCGCCGGCGAGTGTTTCTTCAGAAACAGGCTCCAAGCCGATGTCTGCTATGAATGATAAGTCTCATAACGCTGATAGTAGTCGTGAGCAGGCGGGGCCGGAGAGCGCTTCGCAGCCGGTAGAGCAGAGTTCACGCATAGCCAGCCCACTCATAGCCGGCGGGCGCCGGGAAGCGCTGGGTGACGAGCATCCGCTGGGCGCCGGCAGCAATAGCATTTCGATCGACGAGTACGCCAACGCGCTGGAAGTCGAGCGGTCAAGCGATGGCGAGAGTATCTCGCTCTACGTTCACCTGCCCTTCTGCCCATCTCGCTGCCTGACCTGCGACCATCAAACCAGCGTCAGTCACGATGTGCGCCAGATCGACCGCTACCTCGATGCAATCGAGCGCGAGATCGCTCTCGTTACCGAGCACATGGGGCGGGGTAAGCACCTGCAGCAGCTGCACCTGGGCGGCGGCACGCCGAATTACCTCACCGATCTTCAGCTCGTCCGCATCCTCGACATCATCGAAAGCCACTTCAAGGTGGATGAGCATACCGAGGCGTCGCTGGAAGCGAACGCACACCGCGCCTCGCTGTCGCAGCTCAGCCTCCTCCATGGTCTCGGCTTCCGCTCCCTGAGCCTGGAGCTTCGGGATCTCGATGCGGGCGTCCAGGAAGCTATCGGTCGACGCCAGTCTCTCCCCGTGGTTCGCGACGTCATTGAGAGTGCGCGTAGCGTTGGCTTTACTCGCGTATCGACAGACCTCGTATACGGTCTGCCGCGGCAGACCACTGATTCCATCAGTGCCACTATCGACAAGCTCGTCGGCCTGGAGCCTGATCGCATTTCCTGCTTCACCTTCTCTCGCAGACCGGATCGCTTCCAGCACCAATGTGCCATCGAAACACGCCTGCTGCCCTCCCTCGGCGACAAGCTCGCGATCTTCAGCCGCATTGTCGACGGACTGGAGGGCTCGGGGTATGAATGGGTCGGACTCGACTGCTTTGCGCGTCCGGAAGACAGCATTACCCAGGCGCATAAGGCCGGCACGCTGCGCAGAAACCTGATCGGCTATACGGACAAAACCGGGCGCAGCCTCCTCGGTCTCGGCAGCAGTGCGACCACAGATCTGTCGACGATTTGCGTGAGGAATCAGTCTTCTATCGAGCGCTGGCGCGGCGCCCTGGAGAAAGGCGAGCTTCCCGTGCGCAGTGGCCTGCGGTTGAACCCGGAGCTCCGCGAACGGCGCCATGCGCTTTCCGATCTCATGTGCAACCTGCACGGCAGCCCTGCTCAGTTCGCTGAGTCGCTCGATGGGGATTCCAGCCAATCGACGCTACGCGGTCTCGAGGAAGACGGCTATGTGGAAATCAGCGGTAACGGAGTCGCGATAACCGAGACCGGCCGCTACGCCCTGCACCAGCTCTGGGGCGATGCCTCGCCCAGCTATCGCTGGAACAGTTTGATCTGAAACTGGTGTGAATCACCCCTGATTCAAGCCCGAATTAAGAGAATGCCAGCGCGTTGTCATCGCAAGCTGGCGCTGCGCCTCTGGCCTCCTGGATGAGCAGCCAGTTTTCGAACTCATCACTATAGGCGCCACGCAGCAGCGCCCATTCCTGCCGGAACCACGGCGTCAGATCGCGTCGCTCTTCCTTCATCATCGCGTCGACGGAAAAAACGTTGCACCAGGCGAGTTCCGCAATCTCCAGCGGATGGGCATGCACCGAGACGTCATCCGCGAGGCGGGCGAGAAACACGTGACAGAGTTCGTGCTCGCTACCGCGATCCTCGTAGGTCGCGTGATATTCGAAAGCACATACGCGGGTTAAGGCCTCAGCCTTGCAGCCCAGTTCTTCACCGAGACGGCGGCGTACGGAGCTCTCCAGTTCCTCTCCACGGCGGGGGTGGCTGCAGCAGCTGTTGGTCCAATAGCCGGGCCAAAGAGGTTTGTGCGCGCTTCGGCGGTGCAGGAGCAGACGTTGTTGCTGGTCGAAGAGGAATACGGAGAAAGCGCGATGTCGCTGGCCCTCGCCCTGGTGAGCCAGAAGCTTGCTGGCGTAGCCGACCTCCAAATCGTCCTCATCGACCAGAACGAGTTCCTCGCTTGAAAAGGAAACAGCGCCTGGAAGACTAATCGGGTCGTATTCGTCGCTCTTGCTCACAAAGCCCCCAAAGCTAGCGCTCGGTCAGTGAAGGGAGATAAAGCTGTGTCCGCGGCCGGGGGAGACCGCGGACACAGAAAGTGCAATGCCCGGTGCGCTAGCTGCGCGTGGGGGGCAGTGCTTCCATATGCTGAGGCGCGGCGGCACCTGACATCGAAGAACCTTCGATCCAGTTGTACTTGGCCGTGCTCAGCACTATGAAATGAATGAAGATCGCGAGCGTAAACAGGAAGATAGCGTTCGCTACCAACAGTCTGCGCGGATCGAAGATCATCCATATCTGGTGCATGGTGCTTCTCCTTTCTCTGTGATGACACTCACGGGGAGTGCCGTAGGGTTAGTGACCTAAGTCCTTAAAACCAAGGTTTCCAGGACCACACCAGAAGGTGTGCGACCACCGCCACAGCGGTGAAGCCCAGGAAGCTTTTCACATACAAGCTGTGAAACTCTTTTGCTGCACCGTCTGAGAGCCCTGTCAGGCTTGATTCAGTCATGGTTTTCTCCCACGTCAGCTACATTTTCCTCACATCTCTCGAGATGACGTGAGGGCCTTCACAGCGCTGCAGACCCTCACAGGTACTACGAGACACTGCATTCACGGTTCCTCCGGCCACGGGGACCGGAGGCTCCTTGAATTCTTAGTTGCCGCCGCCCACGGTATCTTCCGAAGTCTTCGAAGACTCGGCCGCATCGGCCATCAACGACTTCGATCCGGCGGAAAGCTTCGAAAGGTTCGGATAGTCGGCGAGCATCGGCGCGCCGTAGAGCGGGCGATAGGCGCCCTGGTGGCAGGTGTTGCAGGCCACCTTCTGCGGGTCTCCGGAGGGGCCCTGGCGGTGCGCGGGCAGCCAGTCGTTGGTCTCCCAGATGTACTCATTGTTGAGCTCACGGACCATACGGATCCCGTGCCAAGCCTTCGTGCGCGTCGGCGGACTCTGCTCCCACTTGGCGAAGGCGCGGGAGTTATGGCAGTAGGTGCAGTTCACGCCCAGGGACTGGGAGAAGTGCATCATCAGGCCATAGGTCCATTCGGTCTGCTTGATCGACTGGCGATTGCCGGTCGGCAGGGCCGTCGTACCGGCCATACGGATTTCCGCATCGCCCTCAAGGTAAGGCGTGAACGGATCGTAGGGCAGCGATGCGTAAGCCACAGACTCAGATCCCATGTTCTGGCCCGTTGGCGTCTTGGCTTGCATACCCGCCATCGCGGGACCGGGATCCTTCACCCAGACGTACTCGGGTACATTGTTCCCGCGGTGACAGGTGTAGCAGGTCACCCCGGCCGGAGCGACGTGCTTCTCACCCCAGGTCTCATTGAGGTTCTGGGTCATGGCAATCATCACCCGGGCGACCTTTTTCGTGTAGACGTCGTCGTCCGCGAAGTTGCTGCCGTGACAATAGGTGCAGCCCTCCTCGGGGGATACCCATTCGGTGATAGCGGCCATCAATCGGGTGAACTCGCCGACACTGAGATCCCCAAGCACCTGGACGTTCTGGTAAATGTCCTTGGCTTTCGGGCCCGACGCCGGCACTGCCGGAATCGGCTCAGGCGCCTGCTGCGCCGCCACCTTGTCCGGCAGGGTTCTCGGATTGACTATCTGCTCCATACCAAGGCCGCGATAGCCACGCTGTACGGCCTCTACAGGTGGGCGTTCGCAGCCCGCCAGAGTGGTTGCTGCCAGCAGTGCCAGCAGCCCAAGACGTTGTCCGATTGCTGTGGTCATTACTGTGCTCCCATCGTGTAAGGGTCGGGGGTCGGCACAGCATCGATGACCGGGTAAGACGGCGCCACGCCGTGCTTGACCGCCCAGAGATACCAGTTGTCGACTACCGTGCCCGTGAGGAGGATTCCGATACCGCCGGTGATTACGGTGAGGACAGCGAACCACCAGGCCCAGCGGTGGATGGATTCCATGCTGGCGTTGAAGCCCATGGTCCACCTCCAGAACAGCGCGGCGCGCTCGGACGCCGTGCCCCGGTCCGTGATCTGGTCGATCTCCCGGTCGCCGCCGTAGCGGCTCACTGCCAGGATCGTTGCGCCGTGCATGGCCCAGAGCAGCGCCGAACCGTAGAGGAAGGCGATCGACAGCATGTGGAACGGGTTGTAGAACAGGTTGCCGTAGCGCAGCGAGAACGCCGCGGTCCAGTCGAGGTGCGGGAAGATGCCGAAGGGAACGGCCTCACTCCAGCTGCCCATGAGGACCGGGCGAATGAAGCCGAGGACCAGATACAGCCAGATGGCGGCCGCGAAGGCCCAGGTCAGGTGCTGCCCCATGCCCAGTGCCTTCGACCGCTTGTAGGTCCGTGCGAGCCAGAGGAAAATCGACAGCGTCAGGAAAAAGCCCGCCATCAACCACCAGCCGCCGTCGTACAACGGCGGGATGCTCAGGCCGTAAGCCGGAGGCGGCGGCTCCAGTGCCAACCAGGGTAGCTGGCGTACAAACTCCACCAGATCCCAGTTGACAGCAGCGAGCATGTTGAACCCGATGATGACGATCGCAATCGTGCCCGTTAGCAGAGACATGAGCCCCAGGCCACCGAGGTAAAAGGGACCAAACTGCGCGTCACCAAACTTGCCGGCCCAATAGTTGTCTGCGGGCTTGCCGATGCGGTTCTCGCCCTCTGCGCCGATCGGCACACCGGGATAGTGAGGACCGCGAACCTGGACCCGGGTAAAGATGTTCTGATATTCAATAGTCATCGCGAAAAACTCCCCTTAGCCCCAGATCGGCAGTTCAAGCCACCAGTTCCACCACTCCGGCCAGCCCTTCGTCCAGAACGGCCCACTGATCAGAATGCACACCGCACTCCAGAATCCCGAAGACAGCGCCAGGAAAAGACCGAGGCGGTGAATACCCAGCGCGCCGATGGAATAGCCGATGTCGTCGCGAAAGAAGGTGTTCTCGTGCTCGCCGGACTTGACCACGGGGTCGTCGTCGCCCGGGTTGGTTACCGACAGAATCAGGGAGCCGTGCATGGCCAGCGCCAGGCAGGTGGTGAAGAAGAACGTAATGGCCAGCATGTGTGCCGGGTTGTAGTGGAAGTGCAGGTACTGGTAGCCGACGTTGGAAACCCAGTCGAGGTGGCTGAGAATGCCGTAGGGGAAGCCGTGACCCCAGGCCCCAAGGAGGAAAGGCCGAATCACAACGAGGGTTACGTACGCGAAGATCGCCACCGAGAATGCGAAAGGAACGTGCAGGCCCATACCCAGCTTGCGACTGATTTCCACTTCTCGAAGGGCCCAGCAACTGAACGCGCCGATCGCACAGATCGTGATGATCTGCCAGAGTCCCCCCTCCATGAGCGGAGCAAGTCCCAGACCGTAACTGAGATCCGGTGGCGCTATATTGATCTGCCAGAGATTCCAGGTAGTGCCCTGGGAAGCGCCGTAGATAATGAGCACGGTGCCCAGAATCGTGAAGAACGCCCCGGCCACACCGAAGAAACCGACGTAAAACGGCCCCAGCCAGAAGTCGAAGAGGTCACCGCCAAGGAGCGTACCTCCACGGACTCGGTACTTCCTTTCAAAACTCAACATTGACATGCCGTCACCTCCCAGCTCCGCCAGTGGCGGAGAACCCTTGAATTTCTAGTTTCTTTTCCCGCCCGCATTCGTCACCACTCGAAGGCGTAGGGAATTACTGCATTGGCCATGCGCCGTGCCTCGGCAAGGCACGACTCGGGACCCGTTGCGGAGCTCGCAAAGGGCCGCAGGCTGCGCGGCAGCAGCCTTGTCACCACGCTCACCACGAAGAAGCAGCTCACGGCGAAGGCCATGAGCCAGCGGTACTCGCGACGATCGATGCGCCGCGCCTGCTGGGCAGCCACCGCTGCCTGTCCCGTGTTCAACATGTCTTCACTCCCCCTGCGCATTGCGCAATTCCTGTGCTCTCATGCCTTCGGCTCAAGCGGGTTCCGGCGTTTGTTCGGGTGCCTCTGCCGGCGCCGCTTCGCTAATACCAAGATCGCTGAGCGTGACTTCGCTGCGACCCGCAGCCCGGGCGCTGGCCTCCGCCGCATCCCGCATTCGCTTCGCCGCCGAGATGCGTACCAGTACGGGCTCACTCTCAAGGCGCGTGGCCAGAGCTTCCTCGGCCGTGGGCTGCCAGGCCAACTGGGTCCGTGCCGGTGTGGCATCAATGCGATCGAGATCCGTCCCCAGCGGCAGAATGTTGAACAGCGCGTCGAAGAGCGCATTGCAGACTTCCTGCAGCACGTAGCAGGCGCCCGCATAGCCCATGAACGGCGTTCCGGTGTGGCGGCGGATGATGGTTCCGGGCAACGATGCTGGTATGTAGATCGAACGCGATCCGCTTTCCGCGAGATACATGCGCTCGTTGTAGCTGCCGAATACGATCAGCGGGCTCGTCTCGTGAATCGCAGCGCGCACGGCCTCGTTATCCGTTTTCGCGCCGGCACGGCGGGATACCGCAAGGCTGCAGGGCAGGCCAAGCTCTTCTTCAAGGTAGTTGCGTAAACCCCTTGTGTAGGTCTCGCTGGCGACGACCGCAAAGTTGGCCGTGCCGAAGAAATCCTGCGTTACGGAACGCCACAGATCCCACAGCGGCTTGATGGTGCTGTGCTTCTCACGCTCGATGAAGGGATGGGGATCGAGCTCGAGCAGTTCGCCCAGGCTTTCGAGGAAAGCGGTGGTCGAGTGCAGGCCGATCGGAGCCTGCAGATAGGGCTTGTCCAGGGCCTCGCAGAGCTTGCGGCCGAACTCTCGGTACATGCAGATGTTCACGTCCGCATCGGCGAGCTTGGACACGTCATCCAGATGCACGCCCATGGGGAAGGTCAGATTGACCTCGGCGCCTATGCCCTCCACCAGGCGCTGTATCTCGGCGAGATCAGACCAGGTGTTGAAACAGCCGTAGATGGGGCCGATGATGTTGACCAGCGGCTTGGCGTTTTCAGCTTTCGCCTGCTTCTTGCGCTTCGCGGCCTTCTTCTTGCCGTAGCGATCCCAGAGCCAGAACAGCGCGCGATCGGCGCTCTGCCACTGATCTTCGTCGATGGTCCGCGGGAGGAAGCGTTCAATGTTGGTATCGCGCGGGGTGACCCCGCCGCCGATCATCTCGGCGATGGAGCCGGTGACGACCACCGAAGGCCGATCCGGGTCGAGGTTTTTGTGAGCACGGCGCATGGCCGTCTCCGTGCCCTTTTGACCCAGCTCTTCCTCCGCCAGGCCCGTGACGACAATCGGGAGTTCATGGGGCGGTAGAGCGTCGGTGTAGTGCAGGACCGAAGTCACGGGGAGGTTTTCACAGCCGACCGGGCCATCGATGATGACCTGTAGGCCTTTTACGGCTGTGAAAACGTAGACGCTGCCCCAGTAGCCTCCGGCACGATCATGATCGAGGACTAACATCAGCTCTGCCCTCCCATCGCATCCCTGACCACGGCCGGGCTGGCACCGGGCCATATGCCTGATGTTTCGCCCTCACCCACGCCGTCGAAGAAAGACTCCATCCGCTGCAGCCGATCGCGACCGGCAACCGCCGTGTTGATCACCTGCGCAAGGGAAGCGGGCCCGGCGGGTCCCATGAGCGGACGCGCCGAAATCAGATTGGTGAAGTAGAGTCCGGGGATTCCGCGTTCCTTGGCGTGCTGTACGACGGGCGTTGTTCCGACGGCGAGATCCGGATCGAACTCTTCGACCGCCGCTACGTCTTCCTCCAGCGATGCGCGGTAATTCACGTGCACACCGCGAGCCTCCAGCCATTCCCGGTCGTCGTCCGAGTACTTCGTGCGCGGACAGGCGGTGCCTACGTAGCGCAGGTCGGCGCCGGCCTCGACGAGGAGACGCGCCACCAGCAGTTCGGAACCTTCGTAGCCGGACAGCGTGATACGTGCGTCGATCGGCGCGGCGGCAAGGGCACCGCGTATCGCCGGCAACAGCGCATTGCTGGTCTGGTCGATGCGCTCGGTGGGCACACCCGCCGCTTCGCCGATGTTGCGCAGCCAGGCAGCCGTGCCGTCGTGACCCACCGGCGCCGAACCGACCAGCGGTCTGCCGGCGGCGGTAAATTCGCGCGCGGTCGCGGTGTAGAAAGGGTGCAGCATCGCGCCAATGGGACTGGCCAGCGCCGCGTACAACTCGCGCCATTCGCGCGTCGGGACCACCGGGCCTGCAGCAAGACCGAGCGGCTCGAGCATGCGTCCGATCATGATCGCGTCGACCGGGAAGATCTCGCCCACCAGGGCGACACTAGGCTTTTCTGCCAATTCGCCCGTAGGCCGCGCTACCGGACCCTGCTCCGCCTCTTCGCGGGCGTAGGCCAGCATGGCTCCGGCAAGGATATCCTTGGCCTCGGCGTGGGTCGGCACACCGAAGCCAGGCACATCGATACCGACAATGCGCACACCGTTGATCTCCTTGGGAAGGAGATCCAGCGGTACACCCGATGCGGTGGGCACACAGAGATTGGTCAGCACGATCGCGTCGTACTTGTCGGGATCCGCGAGCTTGTAAGTTGCCTCGCGCAGATCTTCGAAGAGCTTGCCCGTAACCAGGGTCTCTGAGTCGAAAGGCACGTAGCCGACGGTGCGCTTGGCACCGTAGAAATGCGAGGTAAAGGTCAGGCCGTACACGCAGCAGGCCGAACCGCAGAGCACGGTCGCGGTGCGACGCATGCGCAGTCCCACGCGAAGGGAACCGAAGGCGGGACACATACTCTGGGGCTGGTCGTGGGGACCGGCCGGGTAGTCGGATGCGTAGCGCTCGAGAACTTCACTCTTCCCTGCTGCCTCGGCCGCCTTGCGCAGGGTGTCTGCGCCGGCGTGACAGCCGCTCACCGTTGCCTCGGCGGGACGAGCGTCCCCGCTACTGGCGATGAGCGTCTCGGGGGCGTCCATGACGACGGAATCAGACATCGTCGTACACCACTTCAAGTGAAGGTCGATTCAGCGCTTCCGCGCTGCACAGCTCTTCGAGTACCGCAGGCTGCAGCACGACATCGCGACCGACCGAGTCGCCATCAAAGAGACCGAGCAGGTCGTCCTGAGACAGCGGCGATGGTTGTTGCGGAGGCGCTTCGGCAACACGGTCAGCCAGCGACGCGAAGAGACTGCCCCACTGGCCATCGGGGCGCCCGACGATTTCGTAGTTGGCGCTTTTGCGACGCAGATCCTCGTCCGCCGGTATTGCCGCGAGCTCCGGGATTCCCACAGCTTTGCAAAATGCCGCCGCTTCACCCGTACCGTCGTCCTTGTTGGTCACCATGCCAGCCACACCGACGTTGCCGCCCAGGCCGCGGAAGTACTCGACCGCCGAACAGACGTTGTTGGCCACGTAGAGTGACTGCAGATCGTTGGACGCGACGACGATGACCTTCTGACACATGTCGCGGGCAATGGGCAGCCCGAAGCCACCGCAGACCACGTCGCCCAGGAAGTCGAGAAGAACGTAGTCGAAGTCCCAGTCGTGGAAACCGAGCTTCTCCAGGGTCTCGAAGCCGTGGATGATGCCGCGACCGCCGCAGCCTCGACCAACTTCCGGACCACCCAGCTCCATGGCGTACACGCCGTCGCGCTTGAAGCAGACGTCTCCAACGACGAGTTCTTCACCCGCCGCCTTCTTCTTCGAGCTGGTTTCAATGATCGTGGGGCAGGCCTTGCCGCCGAAGAGCAGCGAAGTAGTGTCGCTCTTCGGGTCGCAGCCCAGGAGCAACACCTTCTTGCCCTGCTGCGCCATCATGTAGGAAAGGTTGGAGAGCGTGAAACTCTTGCCGATGCCCCCTTTGCCGTAAATCGCGATGATCTGCGTCTTGGGCCCACCGTCAGATGAGCTTGCCAGCAGTGAACCTTCATCGCGTCCGGGTGTGTACTGTGTTACCGCTTTATTCATCAGTGCATGCACCTCCAATCAAGGACCATCTTCAGACAGTCCGGGTCTCCGAAGGCCGTGCGATAGGCGGGGGCTGCTGCTCGTACGGATTGGTGATGGGTTATGAGTCCGTCCAGGGCCAGTTTTCCGGCGCCGACGAGTTCAAGGGATTCGTCAAGATCGGGGCGCTGCCACTCGGCCGCGATCGTGATGCCCGCCTCGCGCTGAAATGCAGGCGGGAACGTGAAACTGACCGGAGCGTGGTAAAAGCCCGCGAGGATGATTTGCCCGCGTGGCGCGAGTCGTGACATCAGCGTGTCCACGAGACCGGCATCGCCGCTGACGTCGGCGACGACCCGGTAGTCGCGGCGGGTATCGTCGCTGGCATCGCACACGCGGTAGCCTTCGGCACCAGAGAAACGCTGGGGATTGCTTTCCCAGACGGTCGGCGCTTCGCCGCCCAGGGCCAGCACGCAGCGAGCCATGAGTCGCCCGAGAACGCCATGACCCACGATGAGTTCGGGTAGCTGGTCGGCGCCGAGGCGGGTTACCGCGTGAAAGGCGGTGGCGGTCAGAGCCAGGAGGATGCCCTGCTCGCCAAGGCTTTCATCTATAGGGACAAGGCGCGCTGCATCGACCACGAGGCGATCGGCAGATGCGCCAAACAGGCCTTGTACATCCTTGAATCCCGGCGATCCGGGTACGAATACGAGGTCGCCGACGGCAAGAGAGGCCTCGGTACCGGCTTCTACGACTCGTCCAACGGATTCATAGCCGGGGACCAGGGGGTAGGCCAGTCCTGGGAAGGCGGGCATGCGGCCATCCCATAACAGGCGCTCCGTGCCGGTGCTGATACCGCTCCAAAGCACTTCTACCACGCAATCGCCGTCCGCCGGATCAACCAGACCAACGGACCTCAGGGCCATGACCCCGGGTTTTTCGAAAACGACTGCCGTCGCCGTGTTACTCACCACCCTGCTTCTCCATTACCGCGAGCGGGCTTTTTTACTCGACCAATGTCAGTTTAACTGGACATTGGTCGATGTCAATACGAAATGACAATCTGAGTGTAAGGCTCACTTGTCACCTGTGGAATCCCCCGGTCTCGCCGTCAAAATCCTCACCAAAAGGGGCTGAAAACTCGGCCGTTCCTGCACGTCAGCGAAGCCCGCCTCCTCCAGCAGGAGACGGAGGCGACTCGCCGAGCGTGGCTGACCGCTGCGCATGGCCCAGAGATAAAGATGAAAGTAAGCGCCGACGCCGGGCGCGGCCGGGGTCTCGGCCATGGGCTCGGCAACTACGAGTAGCCCGTTGCCACGAATCGCGGCGCGCGCCGCGGCCAGCAGACGGCGAACGGGCTCGTCATCGTGGTCGTGCAGAATCCGTACGAGCGAAATGACGTCCGCATTCCGAGGCAGCGGGTCCTGGAACATGTTGCCCGGCATCGCCAGCCCTCTCCCCCCCAGGCCCTCGTCTTCGAAGCGTTTTGCCGCAAGCGCGGCAACGTCTGGCAGATCGAAAACGGTGGCGGAGAGGTCTGGAAAGCGGCGCAGGGCTTCCGCCGCGAACACGCCGCTCCCCCCGCCAATATCCAGGAGTTGGTCATGACCCCAAAGCGCCAGATGGCTGAGCACGTCATCGGCAACAAAGGACTGGGACTGCGCCATCAGGTCCGAGTAGTACGCCGCGTTTTCGGCCTCGCTGGTGCCCGGACTCCCGGCGTAGTGCCAGAAGTTCCCGAGCTTGCTCGTGCTGCGATCGCGAAGCAGGTCCAGGGGTTTGGCCAGGTCGGCATATAGAAGATGGTGGTGGCGCACCATGGCAGCGATTCCCGGGCTGCCGCGACTCGCCGCTCCCAGGTCGCCGAGACGCCACACGTCATTGCCACTGCGCTGCAGGAGACGCAGCTCGCTCGCCGCGGCCAGCAGTCGCGACAGCGCCTCCCGCGGCAGCTCAAACTCTGCCGCGAGGACGGCGGTGGACGCGGGCCCACGGGCAAGGCGCTCGAATAGATCCAGCTCAATGCAGGCGGCCAGCACCTGCGAATGCACAAAGCCCGTTGTGATGTCGAAGAGTTCGCGCGCCCGACGCCGGGCCACCCATCGCGTCGGGAAGAAACGCAGGACGGCCCGATGGAAGGCCGGATCGCCGAGCAGTCGATCCCGCCTGCGGTACAGGCGCTCCAGCAGAGGGCGCAGGAATCTGGCGCCGGGTATGTCAGCGAGGGAGCTAATCGCCAGGAAGGACGTGCTGGCGGGTGTCGCCGCGCCGAGCTCGCTCAGGCCGGCTCGACAGCACAGGCCTGCGGCTGGAAGCGCTTGGCCTGACTGGCTACCACTTCCCGCAATTCGTCACGACCGGGGCAGGCAGGAACGGCTTCCATGCCCTCCTGCACGAGTTGGCGAAGACGACGCGTCGCTCCGTCCAGACCGAGCTCCGATACGGCGCTTGGGCGATCCAGGGCACGGTCCACACCGCAGGGTTTGCCCAACTCGGAGGCCGTCGACGTGGCATCCTGTATGTCATCGGCCACCTGATAGGCCTCGCCAATCTTGGCGCCAAGGCGCTTCCACGGCGCCACGTCCACACCGGCTGCGGCAGCCCCCGCCGCTGTGGCCGCAATAAACAGCGCGCCGGTCTTGGCCCGATGATATAGGGAAAGATCGACTACAGGCTCGGACTCCCAGGCCTGTCCCGCCGCGATGCCGAAGGGTGAACCCACGCCTTCGGCAATCACCCGGAGAAGCTGCGGCAGGCGCTCGCGCGCTGGAAGCTGCGGAGCAGCCAGGAGTTCAAAGGCAGAGACGATGAGTGCATCACCGGCGAGCAGCGCTATCGGCTCGCCGAATTCGGCATGGACCGAGGGTTTGCCGCGACGCTCGGCAGCGTTATCGAAGCAGGGCATATCGTCGTGAACTAAGGAAGCACAGTGCAACAGCTCCACGGACGCCGCCGCAGCGGCCGCGAGCGCCGGGGCGTCGCCCTGATTGGCGAGCGCTACGGCAACGCACAGCTTGGGTCTGACTCGCGCACCGCCGGGAAACACGGCGTGTCGCAATGCTTTTGCCAGGAGCGGTGGACAACGTTCATCGGCTGCTTTATCCACGGTGCTACGGAGAACGGACTCATAATCACTGACGCTGATCGACATAAAACCACCCCGTATGTACCGACCCGAATGCTTGCACGATGTAGCTGGTGTGTATGTTTTGGTTTACACTTTGTCTGTAATTTAGATTAGACAATAGTGGAATACAAGCGTCATTCGCGAAATGGAGGGCCAGCCACGTGGATGCAGTTGTCAAGAGCCCGCCCCCTGACACGCAGGTGTCGAGTTCGACGGAGGCCCCACGACCGCCGCGCTACGAGGCCCGCGAGGCGGCACCGGATTTTTCCGCAGCCGTCGCGCCCGGAGGCTATCTCTGGTGGTATGTCGATGCGGTGAGCGAGGACCGCCGCGAGGCGATGACGCTGATTGTGTTCGTCGGCAGCGTGTTTTCGCCTTACTACGCCCGGGCAAGACGCGGAGGCCTAATTGACGCGGAGCAGCACTGCGCCTTCAACACGATTCTGTACGGACCGGGCTCGCGAAAGCGCTGGAGCATGACCGAGCGCTCGGAGAAGCAGCTGCAGCGAGGCCGAGACTACTACCATCTCGGACCCAGCGCCCTGGAATGGGACGGACAGACGCTTACCGCGGAAGTCGATGAGCGTTGCGTCCCCTTCCCCCGGCGTATGCGCGGACGGATCCGCGTGACGCCCGAGTCACTGACAACACACACGCTGCGCCTGGACCACGAAGGGCGACATCGCTGGCACCCCTACGCCCCCCTGGCCCATGTGGAAGTCGACTTTCCGTCGCTCGGAACGCGCTGGTCGGGCCACGGTTACTTCGACAGCAACGATGGCAGCGAACCCCTGGCAGACGGGTTCAGCGGCTGGGATTGGGCCAGGCTGCGCCTCGACGGCGGTGATTGCGTGGTTCGCTACGAGGCCCAGGAGCATGGGCGCCAGCCCCATCGTCTGGCCCTGCGCTTCACCGGCGACGGCGAAATGTATAGCGAACCGGTAGCGGCAGCGGCGACCCTCCCGCAGACGCAGATCTGGCGCATGCGCCGCAGCATGCCGGTTGCCAGCGACCCGCACCGCCTGCTGCGCACCCTCGAAGATACGCCGTTCTACGCGCGCTCCCTTGTTGAAGCGGAAATCGGTGACGAACGAGGCACGGGAATACATGAAAGCCTGTGCATGAATCGCTTCACCCAGCGCTGGGTACAGACGCTGCTGCCCTTCCGGATGCCACGCCTCGCCTGACCACGGAACGTGGCCCAAAGCACTAGAGGGCCGGCGGATTTACCGGATTGACTCGAGGAGCATGGTGCAGTCGATCGCGGCGTTCGAGTTCGGCAAACACATTCATTACCCAATCGATATCGCTGGCAAGCCCGCTCGGTTTCACCAGGGTTGTTTCGGGCAACTCCTGCGCACCGACGGCGCGGATCAGATAGCGCACTTGCGGCAGGGGCTCCGCAAGCAAATGCGCGCGGTTGGCCGGCGGCGGTAGGAGCGAGCGAGCTGTGAGAGCCAGCTTGCGCCGCGAAGGCACCACGGTACGCACATCGATGCTGTTGAGACCGCGATGCAGCAATTCGTGACCAATGCCCGAGTAGAGCAAACGAGCCGCATAAATTCCCGGTCGACAGCGTGCCGGGAGGCCGGCTATGCCGCTGTCGGCGCGCTGGTACAGACACTCCGCTGCACTCAATAAGCGCCCGACGACCTCCCCCAGCGCCGGCGTGAACCGCGGTTCGGCGATAAGCGCCTGCGGAGAGATGTCGGCCTCGCGTAGCCAACGCAGCGGGAGATAGACGCGTCCGTTGCGCGCGTCTTCGCCGACATCCCGGGCAATGTTGGTCAGCTGCATCGCGACACCAAGATCAGCGGCGCGGGCAAGGCGGTCGCGATCGCGAACGCCCATGAGAAGGGCCATCATGATGCCCACGGAACCGGCCACGCGCACGGAGTAGTTGTACACGCCGGCGAGATCCTTATAGGCGCGGGCCTGGGCGTCCCAGGCGAAGCCCTGCAGCAGCGCCTCGAGGAGTTCCCGGGGGAGCGCATAGTCGTGCACCACTCGGGCCAGGGCTCTATCCACGGGACCTTCCGGCTCCCCCTGGCCGTAAATCGCCGCCAGGCGATCCTCGAAAACCGCGAGCGCGGCGAAAGGATCATCGCCTCCGTCGATAGCGTCATCGGCCTCTCGGCAAAAGCCATAGAGCGCGTAAGCGGCACCGCGGAGATCGGTGGGCAGCAGGTGCGAGGCGATAAAGAAGGAGCGCGATCCGGTGCGGATCATCCCGCGGCAAAACGCGGTGTCAGAACGCGTGTCGTTTACCAGCACCGCAGCGCGGCGACGCGGATGATCAAGCGAACGCTGAGGCATGGGGTACCACCTTGTCGAGAACCTGCGCCGAGGTGATAACGCCAGGAATACCTGCACCGGGGTGCGTACCGGCACCCACCAGATAGAGCCCGTCAACATCTTCGCTGACGTTGTGCGGACGGAACCAGGCGCTTTGGGTGAGGACGGGCTCGAAGCTGAAGGCGCAGCCGCGATAGGCCAGCAGTCGGCTCTGGAAATCCAGCGGCGTCATGACCCGGGATGAGATCACGTGCTGTCCAAGACCGGGCAACACCGTCTCCTCCAAACGTGCCTGAATCGCCTTCCGGAACGGCTCGGCGTGCGCCTCCCAGTCCGTGCCGCTATCGAGGTGGGGTACGGGAGCCAGTGCGTAAAACGTGTCACAGCCTGGCGGCGCGAGACTCGCATCAAGTTCCGTGGGCCGATGCAGGTACAGGCTGAAGTCTTCGGCGAGACGATGCTTGCGGAAGATGTCGTCGAGGAGGCCCTTATAGCGCGGGCCGAGGAGCACCGAATGCTGTGGAACATCCTCGTAGCGTCGGTCCACACCGAAGTACCAGACAAACAGACCCGATGAGAACTTCGAGCGCTCAATCTTACGATCCTTCCAGTGGCGACGGTGTTCGGGACGCAGCAAATGGCGATAGGTCCAGGCCGCGTCGGCGTTGCTGACTACAATCTGCGCGGGCAGGACTTCACCCGAGGTCAGGCGCACTCCCGACACCCGTCCTTCGTTCACCTCGATTTCTTCCACCTCGCTATTGAGGCGCAGCTGGGCACCCTGGGACTGCATGAGCTTGACCATGGCGTTCACCAGCGCACCGGTGCCGCCCATGGCGGAGAACACTCCGTGGCGTTGCTCGAGGTATGAAATAAGGGCGTAGACCGCGGTCACGGAGTACGGATTGCCGCCGATCAGCAGCGGGTGGAAGCTGAGCACCGTGCGCAGCCGTTCGTCCTTAACGTAAGACGAAACCAGGGAATGGAGACTGCGCAAACCCTGCATGCGCAGCATATCGGGGATTACGGCCAGCATGTCGCGCAGGCGCGTGAACTCCATCGCGCCCATCTTTTCGTAGCCCAGGCGGTACGCTTTCTCGCTGCGCTTCAGGAACCGTTGGTAGCCGTCCACGTCGTCGGGACACAGGCGCCGCACTTCGGCCGACATTTTTTCAGGATCGCCGCTGTAGTCGAAGGTTTCGCCATCGTCGAAGCGCAGCCGGAAGAACGGCATCATCGGCCGCAGATCGACGTCGTCGCTGAAGCGACGACCGCAGAGACTCCAAAGTTCCTCGAGCAGGAAGGGTGCCGTGATAATCGTGGGCCCGGCATCAAAGGTGAAGCCGTCCTGCCTGAAAACGTAGGCGCGACCACCGGGAGCGTCCAGTTTCTCCAGAACGGTAACGCGATAGCCTCGTACGGAGAGTCGCGTCGCCGCCGCAAGTCCTCCAAAACCACTGCCGATGACAATGGCGTGCGGCGCGTTACCGGACTGGACTGCAGGCTGGGTGGGACCGATGCCCTGCGAAACAATAGTGTTCACAATATTTTACACCGCAAGTGTCCACTTTGTTTGACATACTAGCAGCGAACACTGCCCTTGCCCAGTGCTGTGTGCTCCGCGACGCGGCGCAGGCGCTTTGCGAACCAGCTTGGGGCCTCTTCGTGGCCGAGATGCCCCAGACCCGGTGCCTGCCAGAGTACCGAGTCCGGCAGTCGGGCATGCAGCTCATCAGCCTGCGCCGGATCAACCACGCGATCCCCCTCCCCGACTAAAAGAAACAGGTCGGGCTCGAGGCGATCCAGATTTCGCTCAAGCTGTACCAGATCCCAGTTCGCCATCATGCGCAGAGTGCCCGCGACATGCCGACTGCTGCCCAGCAGACGACGGTAGGAACGGATCATCTCAGGCGGGGTCTCCGATCCAGTCTGACGAAGCATGCGCTCCACGGGTTTGCGCGGAACGGCGTGCAGGGCCACGAGCTGCGGGAAAACGGGGGCCGCGGCGAGCACGCGAGCGGCGCGGCTGAACACGGGCGCGGCTGCCCGACCAAAGGGCAGCATCGCCCCGTTGATACTCACCACGGCAGCGGGGTTGCAGGCGCCAAGCAGACACAGGCTGGCTGCGACGGCGGCACCCGCGGAATGACCGACGATCAACGCCGGGTCGGCATCAAGCTCGCGCAGCAGGGCGGCGACGGCGCGCGCCATGCCCGGCAGGGAACACTGCCGCGTCGGTGCGAGCTGCGTGAAGCCCTGGCCGGGCAGATCCGGAGCCAGCAACGTGAAGCGGTTTTCGAGCATTCTCGCGAGGGGCACCCAGGAGTGCGAGGAGGCACCGGTGCCGTGCAGCAGAAGCACCAGTGGTCCGCGACCGCGGCGCTGCAGATGCCAGCTTAGACCCGCGGCCTCGACGAACAGGCTGTGATCGCGATCCGGCCAGTCCACCGGCAACGCGCTGGCGTCCATGACCTCAGGCCGCGACCTGGCGCACCGCCGCCTGCAGCTGCGCGGCGTCGGCGTTCGGCAGGGGCAGGTAGCGCGCATCCAGAGCTCGTGCCAACCGATCGGCGGAGCGATGCGGACGCGGCGAGGTGTCGATCACCATGCCCGGCGCCGTCGTTCGCAGACGCAGCTGCTGGGCGGCGGTCAGCGCTTCCTCCGTAGCCGCCTCGCGCCCGGCGCTGCCATCGCGGCAGATATTCGCGCGTCCGTCCGTGAGCATCACGTAGGCCGGCGACACGCCGCGTCGCTCGAGCTGCTCAAGGAGTTCGCTGGTGGTATCGATGGCGGCCGCAAGCGGGGTCCCTCCTCCCCCGGGCAACGCCGAGAGACTGCGCTTAGCGCGGACAAGCGAGCGGGTCGGGGGCAGAAGCAGCTCGGCGTGATCGCCGCGGAACGCGATGAGCGCGACTTCGTCGCGACGCACGTAGCAGTCAGCGAGCAAGAGCTCCACCGCCCCCTTGGCCTCCGCAAGGCGATAAAGCGCGGCGGAACCGGAGGCGTCCACAACAAACACAGTGACGGTCTGAGTTCGCTGGCGAAAGCGCACCACGCGGAAATCGTCGGGCTCAACGCGCAGCCGCGCACCGCCGGGCGATGGACCGCGCAGGCGCTGCCAGGGGGCGGCGGTACGCAGCGTGGCCATGAGATCGAGTCGCGCCCCGCTCCGCGGATCACCGGCCAGGCTTCCCATGGGACGTCCGCGCAGCAGGTGTCGCTGCTGTGCCCCGGATTTGCCCGCACTGCGCTGACGTCGGGATTTCATGCGTCCCGCGACGAGCTGCTTGAGCAGATCCGCGGGCAGCACCGCCTTTGCCGCGTCGAGGAGACGTTCGTCGTCGAGCTCGTCCTTCGAGCGCTGCCGGGATTGATCGTCTCCCTCCGGCTCGGGGGCCGGTCCGTCCTGCTCCGGAGCGGGAGGCGGGGGATCCTGCGGGGACTCTTCGGCGGAGGCCTGCTCCTCTTCCGGGGGCAGCTCCTCCTCGGGCGGCGCGGGAAGCCGAGTGGCCCGGGGCAAAAGGACCAGTCTCAGCACCTGTTCGAGCTGTTCGCCTCCTACACGCGTGGCGCCGGCGAGGGCGGCGAGGGCGCAGGCCGTGCGCGCCGCCAGGATCGCGGCTCGCGGCGAGTCGATGCCAAGCGCCAGCGTTGCGCGACAGATGCTCGCAACCGCGTCATCGTCGATTTCCACGTCTGCCAGACGCAGACGCGCAGCTTCGAGGTCGCGCCGCGTGAGACTGAAGTCGTCAAGTACCGCCACCCCCAGGGTGTCGAGGTCGATGTGCAGGGCCAGGCGCTCGGCCAGAGCCGGCGTCAGGGCCTCGTCATCGACGCCTTCGTCGAGAGCAATGATTGCGATACTGCAGGGGTGCTGAGCGGTCACACCTTCGCGCTCAATGCGCAGAACCGGATCATCCAGCAGCGCGGCGAGCGGCGCGGTCAGCGTTGCGGTGGCGCGCTCGGCCATGCACAGCAGTCCGATACCGCCATCGGCATCAGCAAGGAGGCCACGAGCCACTACCGGCGAGCCGGAACGCAGGGTCGCCGAAAGGTCCAGGCCGCCGAGCAGACGCGACTCGGAGCAGTGCAGCGGTATCTTCCGCCACGGCCGTTCCGCTGACGCCAGCGCTCGCGTCTGCTGGAGCCAGAAGTCGCGAACCGGGCCGGGACGAGCGCGAAGACGGACACCCCCGAGGGCGTGTCCGTCGAGCATGACGCAGGCCGCGGCGAGTTCGGCATCCAGCCAGCGGGCTTCCTGCTCGTCCACGGCGCGCCTCAGGCCGCGGCGTCGAGTTCGGCCAGCGCCTTATCGATACGCACGGTAGAACCCGACTCATCGAGGGGATCACGACGCAGACGATGGCGGAGCACCGACGGCGCGAGCGCCCGGAGATCGTCCAGCTCCGCCGTCGTGCGGCCGTCCAGCGCGGCCCTTGCCCGCGCCGTGCGCACCAGTGTCAGCTCGCCGCGGAGCCCGTCTGTCCCCAGAGCGAGGCACAGGCGCGCTGCGGATTCGAGCACCTGCGCGGGCACCTCCACCTCGTCGATCAGCTCCCGGGCGATCTGGAGCTGCTTGCGCACCTTACCCTGCTTGCGCTGCTGCTTCTTTGTGAACCCTTCGGGATCGCGCTCGAAGGCGTCGCGCTGGCGAACAATCTCGACCCGGGAAGCAACGTCCTGCGGTGTGCGCACCTCTACGGAAAGACCAAAGCGATCGAGGAGCTGCGGGCGCAGCTCGCCCTCCTCCGGATTTCCGCTGCCTACCAGCACGAAGCGGGCGGGATGACGCACGCTCAGGCCCTCGCGCTCCACCACGTTCTCACCACTGGCCGCGACGTCCAGCAGGGAGTCGACGATGTGATCCTCGAGCAGGTTTACCTCATCAATGTAGAGAAACCCGCGATGCGCCCGAGCCAGCAGGCCGGGCTCGAAGGCCTTCTCCCCATCGTGCAGCGCGCGCTCGAGATCCAGGGCGCCGATGACCCGGTCCTCGGTGGCGCCGAGGGGTAAATCCACCACGGGAATCGGAGACATGCGTGTTTTGGGGGCTTCCCCATCGGCGCAGCGCGGACAGCGGAAGCTGCGCGCTTCGTCGGGATTGCAGTTAAAGGAGCAGCCGTCACCCATGGGGATTTTCGGCATCAGCGCCGCCAAAGCGCGGATCGCCGTCGACTTGCCCGTCCCTCGATCGCCGAAGACCAGCACACCGCCGATGGAGGGGTCGACCGCGGCTACCAGCAGCGCCGTTTTCATTTCATCCTGGCCGACGATGGCCGTGAAGGGGAAGGCTTTCGCCATAGACTTCGTCCTGAAACAAACACACGGGCTGCAGCCATGACGCCATGGCTGTCAACACAAGCTTACACCATAGGCAGTCTGTTTAGTGGACGCTATCGAGTCGGAGCCTGAAATGGCGCACCAGCTATTGATTCACAGCAACTTTCTGCCCGCTGGCCGATGCGCTGTCAGATCTGCACCGGCTGTTCAGGCGGTGGCCGCCCAAAAGGCGCTAATCGCGGCCTGCGTTTCCCGCGCCTTTTCGAAGTGCGGCAAACCGCGCGTGCCCGCTATGCGCTCGGCCTGCCAGTTTGAACGCGCAGAAAGCACTTCGCTGAGATAGTCGAAGCTGATGTTGGGATCCTCGTCGTAGAGCACCAGCACCGGCTGCTCGAGGGGAAGATAGAGATCGCCCACGGCATCGTGGGCAAACATCTGTCCCGAGAGGAAATAGAAGGGCGCGTAGCTGGCGCCGGGCACGCGCGTCGTCGCATAGGCATAGTCCACCATGGCGGCGGGCGCTCGATCCGTGAACGCCATATTCAGGAAGAAGCGAATGCTGGGGCGGGTTCGCAGGAGGGAAAAAATCGTCGACCCCACGCCGGGTGCGCGAAAGAAGCCATGCACCTTTGGCCCTGCCTGCGAAGGCTCATCGCGGCGGCGAACCATTCCCGTCGGCGAGATCAGTACAAGACTGCTGATCCGCGCACCAGGCTCCAACGCCGCACGTGCGGCAAACTCGCTGGTCGTCGATAGGGCAATAACATCCACCTCGTCAGCACCGATAGCGTCAACGATCCTGGTGATGACCGCCGCGAAGAACTCCGGCGTGTAGGCGCGATCGGCACGCTCCGAGCGCCCGAAGCCAGGCAGGTCTGGCGCGTAGAGGGGCCGGTCGAAGTTCATGGCGCCGAAAAATGGCTCGACTTCGAAGGCACTGGGCGCGGCGTTCATGCTGTGCAGCAAGAGCGCCGGGCGCCCTTTGCCCGGCCGGTGATAGCACAGCAGCTCACCGATGCCGGGAAGCTCCCAGCGCACTTCGTCTGCGTCGATGGCCGGCGGCAGTTCCATCACCGTCACGTGGCTTACCTCGCTTCCGGCGCGTTACGCCTCGTCATCAAAAACCCTCCTTGACATATGTCAATTATAATTAACACTACGAAATGTTATCTTGAGTTGACACTCTAAGCTGTGCCGGGGTTACGCGTCATGCGCATTCTGTTTGTTCACCCCAACTACCAATCCGGTGGCGCCGAAATCGCGGGAAGCTGGCCTCCTGCATGGGTCGCCTATCTTGCGGGACCGCTGCGTCGCGCCGGGTTCAACGACATCCATTTCTTCGACGCCATGACTCATGATCTCAGCGACGATGAAATCGCGTCGCGTATCAGAGAGTTGCAACCCGACGTGGTAGGCGTCACCTCGATTACGCCATCTATCTACGCGGCGGAACGCATTCTGGAGTTGGCCAAAGAGCATGCACCGCAGGCGCTGCGCGTGCTGGGCGGAATCCACGCCACCTTCATGTACAAGCAGGTACTCAGCGAAGCACCCTGGGTCGACCTAATCGTTCGCGGCGAGGGCGAGGAAATCCTGGTGAACGTGGTACGCGCGATCGAGGAAGGAAACTTCGAGACGCAGCGCCACAACATCGAGGGGCTCGCCTTCCGCCAGGGCACGGACATCGTCGCCACCGCGGCGGCACCCACAATCAAGGATCTCGACGCGATCGAACCCGACTGGGACATCCTGGAGTGGAGCGAGTACACCTACATACCGCTGGGCACGCGCGTCGCGATTCCGAATATGGCGCGAGGCTGCCCCTTCACCTGCTCTTTTTGCTCGCAGTGGAAGTTCTGGCGTGACTACCGGGTCCGCGACCCCATCAAGGTCGTCGACGAGATTGAAAACCTGGTTGAGAAGCACGGCGTAGGGTTTTTCATCCTTGCGGACGAAGAACCGACCATCAACCGCAAGAAGTTCATCGAGTTTTGCGAGGAACTGATCCGTCGCGATCTGCCGGAGCGGGTGAAATGGGGTATCAATACCCGGGTCACCGATATCCTTCGCGACGAGAAGCTGCTGCCGCTGTACCGCAAAGCCGGACTGGTCCATGTCAGCCTCGGCACGGAAGCCGCGGCACAGATGAAACTCGACCAGTTCAACAAGGAAACCAAGGTCGAGGACAACCGCCGCGCCATCGAGCTGCTGCGCGATGCCGATATCTTTATCGAGGCCCAGTTCATCGTCGGCCTGGACAACGAGACGCCCGAGACGCTCGAAGAAACCTACCAGATGGCCTGGGAGTGGCAGCCGGATCTGGCTAACTGGGCCATGTACACACCCTGGCCTTTCACACCCCTGTTCCAGGATCTGGGTGACAAGGTAGAGATCTTCGACTTTTCGAAGTACAACTTCGTCACACCGATCATGAAGCCGGCGGCCATGGACCGAGCCGAACTGCTGGATCGGGTGATGAATAACTATCGCCGCTTTTACATCAAGAAAGCGCTATTCCACTACCCATGGCGCGGCACCGGCTTCCGCCGGCGCTACCTACTTGGCTGTTTGAAGGCCTTCCTCAAGGCCGGGTTTCAGCGCAGCTTCTACGACCTTGGCAAAAACAATTACTGGGGACCGCAGGCCAAGGGCAGCGTGGACTTCCACTTCGACACGACGCGGAAGATCGCACCGGCGCAGCTTGAGGACTGGGAATCCGCCCAGGACCGCGCAGCGCAGGCCCGGGCGCGCAAGCAGGCGGCCCTGGAAGAAGTCGACGAGCAGGTGCTGGTCGTCAAGGCCTGCGGCGGCGGTGACCAGCAGATGGCCGAATCCCTTGCGGTCGACGCCATGGCCGTCAAGGCCTGCGGCGGAGGCGACCAGCAGATGTCCGAATCACTGGAGGAAAGTGTGCCGTGAACGCACCGGTAGCCCTGGCACCCATAGACGGAGCGCAGGCGCGCATTGGTCCCAACAGCGTGCTGCAGCTCGTGCCGCTGCTGGATGATGTGCTTGGCAGCGATGAACGCGAGCGACTGATGCGTCTCTCCGGTCTGGATCGACTGCCCTCCGATGAAGGGCTTATGGCCGAGGGCCCGGCCGCGGCCCTGCACCAGGCCCTGCGCGCCGAACATCCGCGCGTGGCGCCGACCATGACGCGCCAGGCGGGGGAGCGCACCGGTGACTACATCATCCAGCATCGTATTCCCGTTGCCGCGCTTCGAGTGCTGCGACGACTGCCGCCTTGGCTGGCGGGGCACCTGCTGGCGCGGATCATCGAACGCCATTCCTGGACCTTCGCGGGCTCTGGCGAATTCCGCATCATCAATCGAGACCCCCTCGTCTTCGAACTGCGCGACAACCCGGTGGTTCGCGGCGAACGCGCCAATAAGCCGATCTGTCACTGGCACGCGGCGGTGTTCGAACGTCTCTTCACCCAGATCGTCGACGAGAATCTACGCTGCATCGAACACCAGTGCTGCGCCATGGGCGCGGACAGCTGCATTTTCGAGATCAGCTAAGGAATTCTTCCACCGAGGTAGCAGCCTCCGTAGCGGTCGCGGCTTCTCTCAGGTTGCGATACCGGCCTCCCCTGAGCCGCCGGCCTTGGATGCCCGGCGCACGCCAAGGAAGCAGAACATCGGTAGGAGCATGAGAATTCCGTACATGATCGGTGCCACGGTCATGGCCGGATTTTGGAGGATGGTGCCGGTAACAAGCATGGCCGTCCCACCGTTCTGAATAGACGTCTCGATAGCGATGGTTCGAGCGTCCCGGGCATCACGACCCAGCGTCCGCGCACCAACATAGGCTGCGAGCAGAGCGACCGTGGCAAGCAACAGCGCGGGCAGTAACGTCTGCTCCAGAAACACCGGCATGTTGGCCCAGTTCTCCTCGACGATGCCTCCGATCACGCCCAGCAGCATGACGAAAGGCACACGCGTTAGCACCGTTTCCTTTTTCCTGCAGAACGCCTCACGATAGCGGCGCAGCAGCATGCCCAGCAGCAACGGCAGGAGCGTGACCACCAACAGACGAAGCACCGTCGGAAGAACCGGCAGGGTCAGAGCGACATCGGCTAGCTCGTCGGCAAGCAGCCAGTTTGCCGCGATAGGCAGACTGAAGGGAGCGATAAGACTGACGATTGCCGTTAGGGCGATGGATAGCGCGACGTTGCCATCGGCGAGATAGGAAAAAAGATTGGAGGTGGTTCCTCCCGGGCTCAGGGCCAGGATCATGAAACCTACGAAGAGTTCTACAGGCACTTGCAGCTGACTCAGTATGAGGATGGCGAGCGCCGGCAGAAGCAGCAGCTGTGAGCAAAGGCCGATCCACACCGCGCTCGGGTGCCGCAGGAGCGTCCTGAAGTCGCTCGCACGCAGCGTGGTGCCCATGCTGAACATCATGAGAAACAGGGTTAGCGGAAGCGCCAAGGCCAGCACGAAATCCTGGTTCATAGCTTGTTGATCCACAGGAAGACAAGAAAGAGCGCGCTGAACAGCGCGTAGCCGCGACCCGTGCGACGGGCCAGGGGACGACGTCCAACCGAATCCAGCCCAAGCAGCGCGAAGGGTAGCGCCGCAAGCGGTGTGGTCGCCAGCACCAACAGCGGCAGGCGAAAGGCCAGGGCCAATCCCAGGGTCGCCAGCGCAATGGTGAGCGCCAGCAGGCAATAGATGCGGGCTGCGGCTGCATAGCCCATACGCACGGTCAGCGTACGGTGTCCGTCACGCTGGTCCTCTTCAAAGTCGCGCAGCTCGTTCGCCAGCAGCAGCAGCGCCGCGAAGGCGCTGAAGGGCAGCGACCAGGCGATCACATCAACCACCATCGCACCGCTGGCCGCGTAGTAGGCGCCGCTGACCATGAGCACGCCAGTCAACAGAAATACCGCCGGTATGCCGAGACCCCGACCCTTCAGATTGACGGGCTCAGCGGCGTACCCCCATAGGCCCAGGACGCCGACCATACCCAGCAACAATAGTGGCCAGCCGCGCAGGCTCACTAGCCAAAGCCCGATGAGGCAGGCCAGCGCGATGGCGATGGCACCGAGCCGGGCGTGGCGCACGATCGCATCCCGCGCTGCGCCTTCGATGCGAAGCCGGGCGAGGTCGGCGTGATCATTGATGAGATTCACCCCCGCCTGGAGCAACAGGCCCGCGGCCATGATCGCCGCCGCGATGCGAATTTCCACGGGTCCGGTGGTGACAGCCAGAACAATGCCCAGCCCGCAGGTGGCGATCGCCACAATCAGGGAAAAGGGTCGGAGCGCGACCATCAGCTGTGTCTTGTCTGCCTCCAGCGCTCTATCTCCCTGAGTTGCAATGAGGCATGGCGCGGATCCCGACCCGTCCGGCTGGCCCCGTCGCGATGCCACGCGAATGCCGCGAGTGTTTAACGAGCACCTGCCGCCCACTCAGCAAGTGCAAGCACGGTGCACCGACTTCTTCGCTGCCTGTCCAAGCAAACAACTTGCTATCATTCGCGCCGTGCTCATCCCCCACCGTCGACCGCTTCTTGAGGCCCGTTTTCTCGCTCGCTACGACCGCTTCATCGCGCGGGTGGCACTGAACGGCCGAGAAGTCGACAGCCACTGCGTGAACCCGGGCCGCATGGAAGGACTCGTTCATCCGGGCGCCCGTGCCTGGGTATCCGAGGCCCCGAAGGACAGCAAACGCAAGCTTCGCTACACCCTGGAGCTCATGGAGATAGACGGTCGCTGTATCGGCGTAAACACCGTGCTTCCCAACCATCTGGCCGAGACCCTGCTTATCGCGCGCAAGATTCCCGGGTTCAAGCGCTACTCGGAACTGCGTCGTGAAGTGCCCTATGGCGATTCGTCCCGCATCGACCTTCTCCTGCTCTCCGGCGGCCGGCGACACTATGTGGAAGTCAAGAACTGTCACCTGGTTTACCCGGACGGCGGCGCCTACTTCCCCGACTCCGTAAGTACACGGGCAGCAGGGCACCTCGAAGAGCTCGCAAAATGCGTCGCGGCGGGGGATCGCGCCTCGGTACTGTTCACGGTGCAACGCTCCGACGCGGCCTTCGTCCGACCCAGTGATCTCCATGACCCCGCTTTCGCTGCCGCGGCCCGGCGAGCCGGCGATGCGGGCGTTCGTTTTCACGCGCTGTGCTTCGATCCCCGGCCCGAGGGCTTCCACTATCTCGGCACGCGGCCGGTGCGCCTCGCGCCCTACTCCACTCGACGACTGGAGCCCTGGCGAGCCGAGGGTCTGCGGTACGCGGGCTGGCAGCGCCGCGGCAAACCGAGAAGCTAAGCCAGCGCGAACGAAAATGGCCACGCGAGTCAGCGCAGACCCTGGGATGCCATCCGCCGGCGCAGAAACGCGATCTGCGTTTGCAGTGGAAGATCCTTGGGGCAGAAATCCTGGCAGGCGAGCAGGGTCATGCAGCCAAACACGCCGTCGTCGCTGCCGATAAGCTCGTAGTAGTCCGCATCCGTGCGGGCGTCACGGGGGTCAAGGCGGAAGCGGGCGAGCCGGTTCAGCCCCGCCGCGCCAACGAAATCGTCGTGCATGCGCGCCGTGGCGCAACCGGCTATGCAGCAGCCACACTCAATGCAGCGATCCAGAAGATAAATCTCTTCCGCGAGATCGGGGTCCATGCGCGCTTCGAGACGACGCAGGTCGACGCTGGCCTCGCGGCTATGGACCCAGGTCTCCAACCGCTCGCTCATCGCGCGCATCCACTTCCCCGTGTCGACGGAAAGGTCAGCGATCAACTCGAACACCGGCAAAGGCGCCAGGCGTATCTCTGAGGGTAAGTCGCAGGTGAGCGTGCGACAGGCGAGCGCCGGTCGCCCATTGACGAGCATTCCGCAGCTGCCACAGATCCCCGCCCGGCAGACGAAATCGAACTGCAGCGACGGGTCCTGCGTTTCTCGAATCTCATTCAAGGCGATGAACAGCGTCATGCCCTCACTCTCCTCAAGATCGAAGCGCTGCACATACGGCTCGATCTCGGGGTTCGCCGGGTTGTAGCGCAGCACGTGAATTCGCAGGATTCGTTGCGCTTGATTCATCGTTGCCTATCCCTGCAAGGGTTCATCGATGCGTTCATTGCGACCGCGATAGCGATCGGGAAGGAGCTGAGTGAAGGGCATGAGGGCGCTTTGGCGCTCGTGGCGATCCATGGTCGGACGCTGCGCGCTGAGTGCCTCTATCTCTCGCTGTCGCACGGCGGTCTGCGGATTCGGGATTTCGTCTCGCTTGCCATAGCCGCGCCAGCCCGGCGGCAGCTCCATGCCACCGATATCCAGATCTTCGTAGCGAAGCGTCGGCGCACTGCTACCCACAGGCCAGCGGACGAGGGTTCGCCGGAGCCAAGCGGCATCGTCACGTCGGGGAAAATCCTCCCGGTAGTGGGCACCGCGGCTTTCCTCGCGAGCCAGCGCGCCGCAGGCGATGGTCAGCGCGACCTTGATCATGCGCCTCGTGCGATAGGCATCCACGAGCTCGGGATTGGCGCCTTCGGGGCGGCCGCCCACGGCGAGCTGACTGCTGCGTTCAAGCAGGGAGTGCAGTTCGTCGACCGCTGATTGCAGATCCGGGCCGCGGCGGAATATCCCCACGCGTTCCGTCATGAGGTCCTGCATGGCGCGGCGCAGTGTGGATGCGCTCTCGCGGTCCGGGCGCTTGCCCCCCAGCAGATCCTTAAGCTCCGCATCGGCGCGATTGTGAAACTCGCGGGCGAGGGCCAGGGGAAGATCACCACTCACGCCGTCGCAGTAGTCAGCCAGATACTCGCCCACCAGCATACCGGCGACGACGGTTTCGGCGACGGAGTTGCCACCGAGGCGGTTGAAGCCGTGCAGATCCCAACAGGCGACCTCTCCCGCGGCAAAGAGCCCGCGCATGCCGACGACCTCTCCGCTCGGGCGGGTACGCACGCCGCCCATGGTGTAGTGCTGTGCGGGGCGCACGGGAATCCGCTCCCGGGTGGGATCGATGCCGAGAAAGTATCGGCAGATTTCCATGACTTCGCGCAGGTTGTGCTGGATGTGCTGCTCGCCGAGAAGGCTGATATCCAGCCACAGGTGCGGACCAAAGCGCCCTGGGACGCCCTTGCCCCTGGCGATGTGTTCCTCCATGCGCCGGGAAACGACATCGCGCGAGGCGAGCTCTTTCTTTTCCGGCTCGTAGTCCGGCATGAAGCGATGACCGTCAACATCGAGGAGCAGTCCCCCGTCGCCGCGACACCCCTCGGTGACGAGGATGCCGGCCGGGACGATCCCCGTCGGGTGAAACTGAACGGCTTCCATGTTGCCGAGCTCGGCCGCACCGGTCTCGAGGGCCAGTGCATGACCCATGCCTTCGCAGATCACCGCATTGGTGCTCACGCGGTACAAACGGCCCGCGCCGCCGGTCGCAAGCGCGGTGGCTTTGGCCAGGTAGGCCGTCAACTCACCGGTGACCAGATTGCGGGCGATCGCACCAAAGCACTGTCCGCCGTCGTGGATCAGAGCGAGCGCCTCTACCCTATCTTGGACCGGGATGTCGTCGGCAATGGCCTGGTCGGCCACCGCACCCAGCATGGCATGACCCGTCCCGTCTGCGACGAAACAGGTGCGCCACTTCTTGGTGCCTCCGAAGTTGCGCTGCGCTACCAGACCGTGAGCCGCGTCGCGCTCGGTGATCGTCTGTGTCTCGCCGTTGATAACCACGCGCCGATCGCCGGCGCGGACGCGACTCCAGGGTACGCCCCAGGCCGCAAGCTCGCGTACGGCTTTGGGTGCAGTGGTGACGAACATGCGGACGACTTCCTGGTCGGCCCCCCAGTCGCTGCCACGCACCGTGTCTTCAAAGTGCACGTCCTCATTGTCGTCGCTCCCCTGAACGACATTGGCCAGGCTGGCCTGCATACCGCCCTGGGCGGCCTTGGAATGGGAGCGCTTGGCGGGGACCAGGGAAAGGATGAGTGCTTCGTGCCCCCGGCGCCGCGCTGCAATGGCCATGCGCAATCCCGCGAGACCACCGCCGATGATGAGCGCGTCGGTGTAGACAACGTTCACGGTTGCGCAGCCTCATGCTGCGCGGCCGGGAGATAGCGGGATCCCACGTCCGCCCGATGCTCATAGCCAATCTTCATGTACGCCGCGAGGGTGAGCAGACCCAACATCAAAAAGAATGCCGTCAGCCCCCACTTGGCGCGCTGCAGTCGGCGCCGCGTTCGCCGGGGATCGGAGCCTTCGAACCAACCCCACTTCATCGCCAAGCGGTACAGACCAATGCCGCCGTGCAGCTCGACGAAGAACAGCAAAACCAGGTAAAGAGGCGACCAGCCGCCACTCCACACGCGATCAGCCGAGGCGTAGGGACCGATAGCGTCCGGATGCATGAGCATCTGATACAGATGCGGACTGGCGAGAAAGAACAGTCCAAATCCTGTCACCACCTGCACCCACCAAAGCGTGGTATCCGAGTGCCTGACTAGCGACCGGTGCAACAGAAACGTACGGTACTGACGCGCATCAGCGGGGAATCTGCGCAGCGCGAGGAGTGCATGAGCAACGAAAAGCAGCAGTACCACGGCGACCACGATCGACACGAGCCAGGGATAGGCACGACCGAAGAAAAAGTAGCCTTCAAAGAGTTTGGTCACGGACCACATGAGGTCTTTGGAAACAAGGATGCTGGAGACAAAGAACATGTGACCCCACATGAACAATCCGAGCAGCAGGCCCGTAGCACCCTGGAGTACGTCCAGGCGAGCTGGCCAGCGACTGCCGGATCTGCGACGCAGGGAAACGTCGGAAAGCAGGGTCGAGTTCACGTCCATCCTCGTGCTCCAGGCAGGAGATTTCGCAGATTGAATGCCAAAGAAGCGGACCGCTGGCACGCGGCCGATTGCTGACCCCAGCCTCACATCCGCAACCTTTATCTGCATTGATGCTCGTCAAAGCATGGCTACTGGCGCGCCGATCGACGCGACGGCTCACGAGCGCGGGCGCATCCGGCGCAACTTGACCATCGGCGGATATGTACGAGTATCTATGTGGGGCGCCGTAGTGGGACCTACCCCTGCCGGTTGCCAAGAAGGTGGTACGGCTTCTGACAAGCACATACAGCGAGGAGAATCAGGATGAATTCCGTCGCAGAACTCAAGGCCACCTTGATCACGGAGCGCCTGCTCGTTCAGCTCGCTGAATTTGCCGCGGAGCAATCCGTCGGCCTGCTTACCGCCTATGATCGCGGCGACCTGGCGCAGAGCCGACTGCTGGCTGAGAATGCGCTGGACACCCTATTGGCTGGGATGCCCGACCTGCTCGGGCTGTCGGCCGTGGATGAAGATCAGGCGCTCTCCGATGCGGTTTTACAGGAACTCAGCGCACTCTCTGCCGTGGCGGCCCAGACCCTGGCGTCCATAGCCTACGAGCAGGGGCGACGTACACCCGCTGATGAATCACCGTCGCTGCTGTTACTCGCTCTGAAACGAGTCGAGCGCCGCTACCGAGACCTGCTGATGGATTCGCGTGTGGCAGCAGAGAGTGGCAATGCCACGATCGTCTGCGAGGTCTTCACCGCTTGTATCGAATGTCTGCGCGGCGAGGTCGGTTACCTGGCGCGCGGCCTGGCCGGCCAGGACGACGCCGTCAAAGTCGATGAGCTTGCGGCGATTCGCGTAAGCGCCGTGGCGCGGCGGCTTGCCATGCTGGCCGCCGCCTGCCCCCACCTTCTCTTTCGCCTCACCAATACGCGCAAAGCGGCGGGCGTCAGGCAGGTCGCGGAACGACGTACACGCCTCATGCAATCCGATAGAGAGATGCTCGCCGCGCTGCGCAGTGTTCAGGGTGCCAGCGCGGGCGACCAGCTGCGGATTTCGGCGCGCTGCGAGGGGGTGCGCTTTGTCGAGGATGGCGACGGCCACACCGCCATCGCCGTCGACGCCGGGCAGATCAAGGAACTGCGGCTCGATCGGCGCAACGCGCAGCGAGTCGGCGTCGCCGAAGGGGCCTGGCTCTACCTGAAGGGCGAGATGCAGGAAGACGACGGCGAGGAATTCCTCGCAGTTGGCCTGCGGCCGGTAGGCGAAGCGGCCGATGAAGTCTGGGAAGACTACCTCATCACCCAGGTCCGCGACGCTTACGATCTGGTGCCAGGCTCCATCGACATACAGTGGGAGTTTCCGCCCCTGCAGAGTTTCGGAGCCCGCAACGACCTCTACGGTCGACTGTGACGTAAGGGGGCCGATATGCCGAAAGACTGCGACCAACTGAAGCAGGACAGCGATGATCGCTTCGATGAGCTTCTTGAAGCCAGCGAAGAGCGCAGCAAAGCCGAGGAAGAGCTCGCCGAAAAGGACAAGGACCTTGCGGATAAAGCCGACGACCTGGCAGACCTCGAAGACGAAATCAGCGACCTGGAGGAGCAAGTCGAGGAAGCATTGGACAAGCGGGATTCCGCCGAGGAAAAGCTCCAGGAAGCCGAAGATAAGCTCTCTGAGGCCGAACAGAAATTCTATGACAAGGCGGATGAGCACAGTGATGCCTTGGCCTCAGCGGCCAGCCTCGAAGAGCAGGTCGAGGAAGCGGAGGACAAACTCGACCGGCTCTGGACAGAGCTGGGAGCAATCGAAGCACAGCTTCAGGATGCGACGGAAGGCACCGCCGAACACGCGGACCTGGAGTCGGATCGCAATGACAAGGCCGCCGAGGTGGCCGAGGCCGAGGAGAAGCTCGACAAGCTGCTAAAGGACTTCGACAAGGCCAAGAAAAAGATCGCGGAAAAACTGCAGAGTCTGATCGAAGCGCAGTCCAAGCTGGTCGGCGCCGAAGAAAAACTGGCGGCGGCGACGGACAAGCTCAACGAGACCCTCGACTCGCTGAGTGAGAAGGAAGGCAAGCTCGAGGAAAAGCAGGCGAAGCTCGACGAGAAACTTGGCGACATCGAAGACTCGGAAAGCGAGCGGGCTGAAAAGAAAAAGAAGTACGAGGAGAAGCAGAAGAAATTCAAGGAAGCGAAAAAGAAGTTCGGCGATGCGCTCAAGGAGTTCGACACCCACTGCATCCATGCACCGGGCGGCCCCGAACCGCGGCCCTGAGAGCAATGTCGGCGCTTGATGCAAGGCACCTCGCCGGCTTCGAGCATCAGCTCGATATCAGCCTTGAGCAACTCGCTTCGACCCGTTCTGTGGCCGAGCGCCGGCTCTACACCTATCTGGTCAGCTATCCCCATCTTCGCGACCGCTTGTCACAGGCGGCACCCCTGGACCTCGGAGAATTCATCGTCGCCAAGTCGATGGTCTACGGCCTCATGCCCACGGTGATGAATCTGCGCAAGGGCGATCCCGAGCGACTGCTGGGACCACTCTCGGCTCTTCGCGTCGACGGGCAGCGTCTAAGCCACGAGGAGTTTTCGGACCTGCGCGCCATCGTCAACAATTCGGTGGTCGGGGCCTCCAAGATGCTCCACTTCCTGCGCCCGGATACCTATCCCGTGTGGGACAGCCGCATCGATCGCTTCATACACGGCGACGATACGGACACGTCCGATGAGAGCCGCTACTTCGACTATCTGGCCGATTTCGACCGCGTGAGCAGAGAGCCTCTCTTTGAAACGCTGCAGTCATCGCTCGTGGAAAAGCTGGGCTACGACATCCACGCATCGCGTGCCTTCGAGATGATCATGTACCTCGCGGATCTCAAGTCCCTTGAATTCATCGAGCCGCCAGCGGTGGCCATCCCCGCCAGGCCAGATACCAGCGGGACCGAACACCCGCAGGTCCCGCGCTACAAGCGCGACCGCTACACCTTCATCTCCAATCTGGGTCCGGTCACGCTCGACCCTGAGGTGCCGGAAACGCTGCTCCGTGATGGCTACCTTCTGTCCGAGCGCTATACCAATAACGCAACGCTGCAGCTGGCGGCAACGGCGAGGGCGCGGCGCAACCTGCTGATCAGCGACAACGGCAACTGGACGCGCATGTCTGCGCTGGCAAGGCGCTTCTCTGACGCGGGACAGGCGTTGCTCGAGCGTGCCGAGGAAGAGATCGAGGCCGGTGGGCTCAGCGAGGCGACGCGGCGGGCGCGAGAAGAACTCAAGCAGGAAGTCGCCCGGGCCTGTGCCGAGGCGGTGGACGAGCTTGACCTGTCGGAGATTATCGATACCCAGCTGCGCATGAAACCGGACTACATGATCGGGCTTGAAGACTTCACGGTCCCGGTGCTCATGAATATCGGGCTCATGCATCCGGTGTTCGCACCCGAGCCCGTGGAGGTCCAGGCGTTTCAGGAGCAAACGCGATCACTCTTCAGCCGCCAGACCGCGGGGGAGTTCGGTTTCCAGCAATCGCTGGCGCAAACGGCGATGTACCTGGTTTTGCACGCCTACGACTACGCGAGCGCGGAAGGGGCTGCCGCTGCGGCGCGGCCGGTGCAAAAGGACGGGCTCGCTATTTCCTACGGTGCGCCTATGGCCAGCCGGCGCTGGATCGAGGAGATCAGAATTGGCGACGCCACGGTGGCTCTCGGCGAGAAACTCCCGGAATCCTATCTCGCCGCCCACGCGCTCACCCTCGGCACCGTCAACGGTCACGATGACGATATACCGGTACACATCCTCGGCGTGGGCACACCGATCCTGATCATGCTTCTTGGTTTTCTGCTTAAGCACTCCCGCGCCGTGAGCATCGATTCCTCGGCCCCCTTGCAGGACGCCTTCGACGGCAGGATCTACGGCACACGGCAGGCATTTCTAAAGATGCGGATGTATCGGCTTGCGGCGCTGTGTCTCGTCGCCAACAAACCCTATGAGAGCAAGACCTTGTTCTTCCGCGACTTTAACCAACGCCACCCCGACGACTGGGCGGGTCTGCGACGAGCGCTTGGTATTACGGGTGACAGCGATCCTCGCGAGATAGAGCGAATTCTTGAAAGCGATCAGGCGCTGGTGCGGAAACACATCCCGTTCTTTACCCGCTTGCGCAGCAGCGATGACCCGTTTTTCTGGGACCTGCGCGTCTCCCGGGCCGGACACAACTATTTCGTACTGCGAGAAATCGTCGACCACGTTCGCAGGCGGCGCGACGACTGGCCGGCGCTCAAGGCCTGGACAGAGAGCGAGGTCGCCCGCTACGCCGCTGCGGGGCACCCCAAGTGGGCAAGAACCGTCGAGAAGTGTTTTGAACTCGCGAAGGCGCACAGTCCGTAGGCCTTCGCGCCCTGACGGTACACCGTGTCCATCGCCAGTTTGCGGCGCAGACACGATGGGCGGCCTGCCGCTCCAATCCTGACGTAAGATTGCTGTGAGGCCCATTAGTCATGACACTGGGCAAGGAACTCGCAAATAGGATCGAATACCGGACTTTCTAAAGGAATCAACTCTGGGGCAAAGCCCCATAGCTGGCTTAGCGGAAGCGCAGGATCTCTCCTAACTCTAGAGGCAATAAACATCCGCATTCGGGCTTTGTCACGCTTACTTATCGGCCACCCAATCGCTCCAGAACGTGTTAGCGTTTGGGAAATGTCCTGAGCCAGCTCCGGATACGTCTCCTCAACTACTGGCCAAATCAGCGTCTCTAAAGACCCCTCTGCAGCAATGGATGGCAGCATCACTGAGGTAACGCATGGCGACCCTTCGGCTTTTTCATATGGTTTCTCAATGATGGCCCACTCAGGGGCATTTGGCTGTTGCGCTGCTTCTCTGACTTGACGCTTTATTTCAGCGAATGAACCCTCTGGGTCACTGTCATTGTCAGCAATTAGTACCGTATGCCGTATTCGATCAAAGCCGGTCTGCGATTCACTTGCACGCATCGCAAGCGAAAATCCAGTATTGCCGCCTTGGCCGCACATTTCGTAGTTGGGGCGCACATCAAACTCCCCTAGGTTTCTTGCTTTGATAAGGCCCCGAAAGAATCCAGCGTCGTCCTTGCCTTCAGTGAGCAGAAAGCAAGTTGTCTCAAAACCGCGGTTTACGGTCGCTGGCACCCGTATCTACCTAACCTCTCCGGCCTTGATGCCCAGTATCACCTGATCACCAATAAACTGTCTTACGACCGGAAAATTGTTGCGGTCTCGCTCTACGCGCCAAAGCGCAATATCCTCGTAATGCTCTCCCGCAGCATCCACTAGGGCATTGAGCCATTCCTCGCTGTGCGTAGTCAAAAAAATCTGTCCATTATGGTCGCTAACTAGGCTCAATAGACCACGCCAAATTTCACTTTGGTGTGAGTAGTACAAACCGTTCTCAATTTCGTCAACCAATACTACAGAGTTCTGCCTAGATGCGATTGATAGCATGACTCCGATCATCCTGTTTAAGCCTGCGGAGATGTTCGGAAGTGCCACTTTGTCTTTCTGTCCTTTCACGCTTGCGTACAGCAATGGGTTGCCAGCATCCACTTCGATAGATAACCCTTCAAGCCAGTCAAATTCATCTGTAAATATCTTTACGAACTGCTCCGACCTCCCTACGCGACTCAGTTTTGAAAATCTATTTGCATTCTCTCTTGAGTTTGTGGCGTGCATTGATGACACATAAAAAAAGTCTGGAACGTCTTCAGCAGTTTGCTCAAACTCAAACCCTTTCGGCGTCACTTTCAAGAAAGAATCGTACTCGCGGGTATCGGCAGATTTCCAAAGAAAACGGACCCCCCTTGTAGGGACATTGAAGTCTGAACTACCGTCTTTGTCTTCCTCAAAAGGTATTGACTTCGTTGCGTTTGCTTCCCGAAAAACTCTGACTGAGCGCGCCTCTGGACCAGTGCCATTCAACTTCACGCTGATCACCCCAGACCAGTCATTGGCATAAAAAAGATCGCGTACAACTGCTTCTTCAATGTCCTTTGTTTGCGATGAATAGTTGCCCTCGTGACCTCTTTGGCTCCTAAATCGCAATATGACTTCTGGTGAGCTTGCCAGCGCCACAAAGATTGCTTCAAGAAGCGCAGTCTTACCGCAACCATTTTCTCCCACAACAACGTTAATTCGCCTGCACTTATCGATCTCTAATTTTTGAAAGCACTTGAAATTCTCAATTTCTATTGAGCTGATCATGTAACTACTTCCCAAGGGCCAAGAGTCGGCGGAAACACAACACTTGCTTATCCTACACCCCCTTTACGAGCAGGGCCGGGATAGTCCAAAATACTGTGCAGGCATACAGTGGGCTTGCCAAGTATAATAACTGGTTATTTATACAGCATACTGTCGTTTAATGGGTTCCCGGTTTTCTAACAGGAGGACAGATTCATGATCGGTTACGTGACGCTGGGAACGAACAATATGGAGCGGGCCGCTGCGTTCTATGACGCACTCATCGGCGCAATGGGCGGCAAACGGATGATGGAACATGAAGGCGTATTCATCGCCTGGACCGTTGAACCCGGCCAACCGGGACTCGGGATTACCCGGCCCTTCGACGGTCAGGCGGCCACGGTCGGCAATGGCGTTATGGTCGCGCTCATGGTGGCCAGCACGGAGCAAGTCGACGCGTTGCACCAGAAGGCCATGGAACTGGGCGGCGTGGACGAAGGTGCCCCGGGGCCACGTGGTGAAGGGTTCTACGCCGGCTACTTTCGCGACCCGGATGGCAACAAACTCAATTTTTTCTGCACGCCCCAGTAAGGCTTACGCCCAGCGCCGGTCCCACAAGAGCGTCTGCGGATAGGCCAGCGAATAGTGCAGCGGGTTTATCGGCGAGTGAGTCGGCGGATGATGAAGCGATTGAGTGAGCGCGTCAGTAAGCGGGAAAGTCAGCGGGAACGTCATTGGGTGCGTCCGCGGGCTAGTCGGCGGGCTGGTCCGCGAGTTAGCCCGCGAGTTAGCCCACGGATAACTCAGCGATAACGCAACATATCGCGATTGAGTTGGGTGACCGAGGTGACGCCGAGAAGCTTCATGTCGCGCTCAATCTCCGTGCGTAAATTGCCCAGGGCTTTCTCCACTCCGGCCTGCCCGGCGGCGGCAAGCGCATACAGATACATGCGCCCGCCGGAGCAGGCTTTCGCCCCCGCCGCCAGCGCCTTGAGCACGTGGGTACCGCGTCGGATTCCGCCATCGAGGATGACGTCGATGTCGTCGCCTACGGCATCGCTGATTTCGGCTATCTGGTCAAAGGGAGAGCGCGACCCATCGAGCTGCCGTCCCCCGTGGTTGGACACCATGATCGCGGTCGCGCCGATGTCGACGGCTTTGCGCGCATCGGCAACGCTCATGATCCCCTTGAGACAGAACGGCCCGCCCCATCGAGTGCGTAGGTCCTCGGCGTCGTCCCAGTCCATAGACTGATCCAGCATGGTCGAAAAATACTCGCCCACGGATACGGCAACGTTCGAGCCCTCACGAACGTGGGATTTGAGCTCGACGAGTTCAAAGGGATCGTGGGTGAAGTAGTTGTAGGCCCAGGACGGGTGGAGGGCAAAGGATAAAACGCTGCGCGGCGTCAAACGTGGCGGTGAAGTAAATCCCGTACGCAGGTCCCGCTCGCGGTTCCCTCCGGTAATGGTGTCTACAGTCAGCGTCAGGATATCGAAGGACGCTTCCTGGGCACGCTGCAGCAGCGCCTGGTTCAGGCCTCGATCCTTGTGGAAGTAGAACTGGAACATCTTCGGCGTGGCGATCATTCCGCCAATCTCCGCCAGGCTCACCGTGCCCAGGGAAGATACGCCGAACAGCGTCCCGAATTTTTCCGCAGCGCGTGCCACGGCTCGCTCACCATCGTGGTGGAACAGGCGCTGGAGAGCGGTCGGCGAGCAGAACAGGGGCATCGCCAGGTTCTGGCCCATTACCGTGGTGGAAAGATCCACCGCTTCCACTCCAGCGAGCACGTTGGGGACGAGATCGCAGTCGTCAAATGCCTTCGTATTGCGACGATAGGTCACCTCATCGTCAGCCGCACCGTCGATGTAGTGAAAGATTGGCCCCGGCAAGCGCTGCTTCGCCAGAAGGCGGAGGTCGTCGACGTTGTTTGAACCACGCAGTGTTCGGAACATGAGTGCGTTTTCCAGCCTAGATTGTCATCCACACGATCAAGGTCGCATTTGCGACGCGCGCTCTCGAAGAGCGCTGACCGCCGACCATGTCGCCACACCGTAGGGTACGAGATACGTGAGCCCGATTTTCAGGGCGTCCGTTGCCAGCAGGCCACCGGAAAGAAGTCGGTCGCCATAGTTGATGATGAACAGGAGCGTGCCGACCACCACGGCGACCCTGAGAGAGCGAGGCAGGACCCGCGATGACATCGCCAGGGACCAGAACGCCGCGTCGGGCATCTCGGTATCAGCTGCCCTTTCCCGCTCATGCAGCCCGACCCTGTTTCCCTCGCTGTCTTCGATCTCCGCAATGAAGCCGTGTTCATCGGCGCGCTGTTTGGCAAGCAGCGGCTCGGCACCGAACTCGGCGAGTCGCTTTAGGACGTCATCGATGCTACTGACCTCAAGGTACACGAGGGCTCCGTTCTTCCCGGGTCGGTAAACGTCTCCCTCGGCCAGGGCGCCATTGGCCCGGCCATCGCCGACGTCCGGAAAGAACGCCATGCGGTAGCCATCCACCGCGCCTTCCTCGGAGGGGATTCCGATAACCTCGGCATAGAAGCGACGCGCCCGCTCCAGATCATCCGCGGGAATCTCAAAATAGGACGCGGGCATGATCAGCGTTGGCCGGGCACGGATCGTTCGGTCGGAAGTAGGCGGAGCACAGACTCAGCGCCCATGGCTAGGGAAGAACCACCGTCACGCTGAATGGCTCCAGCGGCTCATCGCACTGATCACAAAGCACCACGCCCCGCAGCGGCGCTCCACAGCTCGTGTGCTCTAGCAGCATGGGCGCACCCCGGCCTTCCGGGTCGCACCACTCATTCCCCCACTGCAGGAGCGTGAGGAAGAAAGGAAAGAGGTCCCAGCCTTTCTGCGTGAGGCGGTACTCGAAGCGCTGAGGGTTTGCCTGATAGGCCTCGGCAATAAATACACCGCGGTTCTCAAGAAACTTCAAGCGGTCGCTGAGTATGTTCGTCGCCACCGGGAGCTCGCGATGGAACTCGTCGAAACGAGCATGACCGTGGAAAGCCAGAGCGATCACATTCGCGGTCCAGCGGTCCCCAACAATATCCACGAGATTGCGGTAAACGCTTCGCGGACTGGGCACATCCACCGCTGAGAGCGATGACCGTCGCCGTACTTTCTTTACACGCTGATCGCGTGTCGCGCCAGGACCCGGGGTGTAGCGCACATCGCGGCCAGACAGCAGCTCTCCACAATGGGCGCAGCGCATAACCGCCCGAAATGGCTGGCCGCAGCTCGTGTGCACGAGTTGCACGGAATCCAGCGCGGGAGTGTTGAAATGGCGTCGCTCCCATTCAATGGCCATCATTGCCGATGCATGCAGTCCCAGCGACTTGCGTGTGAGGTGGTAACTGCCGCCGCGCCCGCCGTCGCTGTCCTTACGCAGACATCCCAGGCTCTGAAGCCACTTGAGCCGGTCCGAGAGCACGCCTCGCGAAACGCCGGTCGCCGCAAGCATCCCGCTGAACGTGTTAATGCCCCAAAAGACTTCCTGGATGATCAGCAGGCACCACTTGTCGCCCACTTCGTCCAGAGCGCGGGTGATCGAACTCGCTCTTGTCGAAAGCGTATTGGCGGCGGGTACTTTGCGTGGGGTGGCGGTCGGCATGGGAGGCGGTTGGTTGGCGTTCGAGTATACACGCCGGGGATTCGGGACTGATCGCCCCGACCGCGGCTACCGATTGTTGACATTGGTCGCATGGATACCTAACCTCAAACTGGGTTCGATAATGCAAGCCACACCGGGCCCGGCGTGATTAAGCGCCAACAAATAGTGCAAAGCCAATAACTCAACGATAAAGGGGCGCGCTCTATGTACTGCTTCAGCAAAGCCGCAGGCAATTCCGCCGGTATCACCTCGACGAACAACGCCACTCGGATCAGGCGCTTCGCGCTCGCGCCGCTCGCCGTAGCCGTGGCCAGCGCGTTGCCCTTTGCCGGCGCCTCCAACCAGGCCGTGGCTCAGCTGGAGGAAGTCATCGTCACCGCCCAGCGCCGCGAGGTCGGGCTACAGGATTCCGCCCTGTCGGTTTCCGCCTTCTCGGGCGAAACCCTGGAGGAGGCGCAGGTATTCAACACGGGCGACCTTGCGCAGCAGACCGCGGGTATCTCCTTTACCAACCCCACGCCTTTCGATATGGAGCTGAATATTCGAGGGGTGATGAATACGCGCCTCGACGCACCAAGTGCCTCACGCTCCGTCGGCATCTTCTTCGACGAAGTCATCGTCGGTCGCATGGGCCTGATGAACATGGATTTCTACGACCTGGAGCGCGTTGAAATTTTGCGCGGACCCCAGGGCGTACTGCTCGGCAAGAACGTGGTCGGCGGCGCCATCAACATCATCACCGCGAAGCCGGAGTTTGAAACCAGCGGCTCTCTGCGCGCCCAGGCCGGCAACCTTGATGCGCGGATGATCTCGGGTCACTTCAATACTCCAATCAACGACAAGCTGGCCATGCGCGTGGCTGCGCAGTTTCGGGAGAACGATGGCTTTGCCGAAAACCAGGTGACGGGGCGCGCTCTGCACAACATAGAAAGCACCCAGGCACGCGTGTCACTCCTCTATGACGGGGACAATGACTTCGAAGGCCGTCTGATTTTTGAGTACATGCAGGACGAAGGTAACGGCACCTGCGCCATCGGTGAGAACGGCAATCCCTGGGCCGTCGCTCGCGACGTCGTGGGATTCAACAATATCCGCCGCTGCGCACCGGAGCCGGTGCAGTACAGCACGATTCCCGGGGACAGCCTCCAGTTCTATGACCGCGAAGCTTTCAGCGTCACGATGCGATTGGAAAAGGGACTGGGTAACGCGGCGCTCGTATCGCTGACCAACTTCCGCGACGGCAACGGCGAGAGCCAATACTCCCAGACCGGTCTCGGGCCGGATGCTCCCGGCCTGCTTCCCGCATTCCAGGAGGCTGCGGCCAGCGGAAGCCCACTAACCGTTCCGCTTGGCCTGGCCTTTGACTTCCCGGTGCGCGAAGCCGAAGACATGAGCCAGTTTGTGCAGGAGTTCCGTCTCGTATCGGACTTCGGCGACAGCCCCCTGGACTACATCGCGGGCGTTTACTTTCAGCGCGATGAAGTCGACAAGAACGACCTCTTCTGGGGCGAGACAATCCTCGGGGCCGGACCCTTCGGCGGCCTGAATGGCGAGAGCGAATGGTTCAACGAAGCCACCACCGAGAGCTGGGCCGTCTTCGGTCAGGTCGGCTACCGCCTGACCGACAACCTGAAGTTCACGCTTGGAGCGCGCTACACGGAAGACGAGATCGATGGCTCAATCTCTGCGCGGGTGAACGCGACGGACGACCGTTTCAATCCGGGCGAGCCCACACCGCTGGTACCGCTGACCGGTGAACCCGATGGCGCCGGCGGTTTGATCCCGTACCCGGTGGGCCCGGCCTACGACACACCCTACAGCGAGTCCTGGGACGAACTGACCTTCTCCGGCATCCTCGAGTACACCATCAACGACGACGTGCTGGTCTACGCCAGCATCGCCCAGGGATACAAGAGCGGGGGATTCCAGGATACGCCCCCCAACACCCTGGGCGCGGTCGCCGCCTACGACCCGGAAACCGTACTGAGCTACGAGCTCGGCCTGAAATCCGAGTTCCTGAACAACCGGCTGCGGATAAACGGCGCCATCTTCTCGATGGACTACGAAGACCTGCAGGTGGAGTTCACCAACGACCAGTGCCTCTGCAACATCGTCTCCAACGCCTCCGACGCCAAGATTCGCGGCGCCGAAATCGAGGCCAGCCTGGCGGCGACGGATGGATTGCTGCTTTGGTTCAACGGCTCTTTCCTGGACACGGAGTACGAAAACTACGTGATCAGCACGGGCGATTTCTCCGGCAACCAGCTTCAGCGCACACCGGATAACCAGCTCTCAGCGGGTTTTGAGTACTCGGCGAACGTGGGCGATTGGGGCCGAGCCCTCAAGCTGCGCCTTTCCTACACCTGGCAGGACGAGATGCCCTGGGCGCACACCAACGTGAGCTTTGAGGAAGACTATGCGCTGCTCGATGGGCGGCTCGGCCTGAGTCCAGAGAACCAGAACTGGACCATCGCTCTCTGGGGGCGCAATCTCACCGACGAGGAGGCTCGCGCCAACGTGATCGAATTCCTCGGGGGAGATGTGTCCCTGTACAACCCGCCGCGCACCTACGGCGTCGAACTGGGCTACCGCTGGTAGCCCCTTCGAGCCTGCGCTAGCGCGAACGCGGCGGGCGCGACGGGGCAGAACTGCATCGGGTTCTCTTGCTCAGTGCTCACCTTCCGCGAGTCCCATCTCGCGCAGCAGCGAAGGGCGATCGTAGTACTCGCGCCATTCCGCGACGTGACCATCGCTGATCACCAGCACCGCGACGGCGGGTACGCGGCCGTCTTTGCCCTTGTAGGTAAACTCATCCACGCGCTCGAGGAACACCACGCCGTTCGCTTCGGCGACATTCTGGAGTTTGAGTTCCAGGTAAGTCGCGCCGTCGAGTAAGCCGGCGAGATGCGCTCGAATGGCATCTCGCCCTACCAGCGCATCGGCATTCATCATGCTCTGGAATCGTCCGTCCTCGGCAAACAGCTCGGTGATGGCGTCCACATCGAGCGCGTTCCATGCATTCACCATCCGGTGCGCTACGACAAGCGGAGGCTCCGCCGCGCGAGCGGCGGTCGCTGCGACCGCAAGAACGAGACACAGCACAGCACAGAGACGGTGTAGGGAAAACGGGGAAAACGGGGAAAACGACGTGCGCATGAACGGGCTCCTTTTATCTATCCAGTGAATACTCTTTTTCGTTGCTGGACCGGGACTCGCCCCCAGAACTCAGGACCTGGCCGTGAAACGCGTGCGCTTCAGGACCATCCCGGCGGCTTCGCGATCCCAGCAGTCGTCTCCAACACCCTGCTCGCGAATGGCGACCTTTCGCACCTTGTTAGTGGGAGTGCGAGGAAGGGTTTTCATGGGTCGGAAGTAGCGAGGCACCATGTAGTGCGGCATCCGCGGTACCAGAAATTCCGCGAGCTGCTGCGGCGTCGGCGACGGCTCGGCGTCAGCACGGGCGTCATCGTCAGCGACGACGTAGGCAATGAGAATTTCATCTTCGGCGAGCTCGCTCGGCACGGCCACGGCGCAGACTTCTTTCACGCCCGGATGCGCCAGCACCTCGGCCTCGACCTCAGCCGAGGACACATTCTCACCCCGGCGACGTATGGCGTCCTTTTTCCTGTCGACAAAAAAGTAGTTTCCATCGCCGTCGCAGCGCACAAGGTCGCCGGTATGAAACCACCCGTTACGCCAGGCTTCCGCCGTCGCTTCGGGTCGGTTCACATAGCCCGCGAAGAGGGTCCAGGGATGTTCGCTGCGCACGACCAGTTCGCCGACTTTACCGGGTTCGCGGGGTATGTCGTGATCGTCGACAACCCGGCACTCGCAGCCGGCCCGCGGTCTGCCGAGTGACCCGGCGACGGGGCAATCGGTCTCGGTGATGAGCGGCCCGGAAAGCTCCGTCATGTTGAAGCCCGAAAGCGTGTGGAAACCGAAACGCCGGGCGACGCGCATGGCCTGCTCGGTGAGCATCAGCGTCACCATGCGCAGGCTGTTGTCCGCATCATCCGGCGCAGGCGTTGCAGCCGCGAGAAAGTCGGCCATGGAACCGATGAGGCCGGAGGTCGCCGTGGCACCCTCCCGGGCGATCCGCTCCCAGTAGCCCTCGGTGCTGAAACCGGCGTAGAGGGCAAGTCGGGCGCCGTTGACCAGCGCCGCCACCACGGAGGCCGCTCCGCCCACGTGGAAGATGGGCAGTTCGGTGAGCATCGTGTCGTCGGGACGAAGGTAGCCATAGGTCGCCTGGGCCGTGGAGTAAATGTGTCCGTAGGGGCACAGAACACCCTTGGACGGCCCCGTGGTGCCTGAGGTGAAGATCACCATCTGCAGATCCCAGGGCCCCAGCTCCGCGGCCGGGGGCGCTTCGGCGGGGCGGTCCGGAAGATCTGAGACCCACTCCACGGTCCCGGTAGCCACCGAGTCCGCGCCAGCGCTTTCTCCGATAGCCAGGATGCGGGCTGGCAGATCTTCACTTACGGCGTCGAGGCGCTCACACAGCAGGGGGTGGATGACCAACAGCGCCGGTCGACACTCGCGAAGAACGTGTCCAAGGATGCCACCGCGGAAGTCTGTGTTCAGGGGAATGAACACCGCGCCGAGAAAGCTGCAGCCAAGCCAAAACTGCAGCAGTTCGGGTCCGTTGGGCAGCCACCCGGCGACGTGCGATCCGCGCTCTACACCTCGCGCCCGGAGTAACTCGGCGGCGGCCTCCATGCGTAGGACTGACTCGGCGCAGGTCCAGGCGTCTCCACTTTCAAAGCTTACGAGTATCGCGTCCGGTGATTCGGCGGCGCGTCTTCGCAGTACCTGCGCCAGGACACACTGCTCGGCTAGCGGCGTCTCGCCGCTGAACCACGGGGGATGAGTCTCGCTTGATCGCCTGGCGTCGCCCATGGGACTTCAGCCCGAGCTGAGTACGGCCACCTGTGCCGGATCAAGGTATTCCTCCAACGCGGTGATCCGTCCGTCAACGACGGTGCAGATAGCGCAGGCGTGCAGGGCGACGGGCTGCCCCGAGGCCGTTTCGCCGCGCAACACATGCTGCTGCAGATAGCCATCGGGCAAGGCCTGCAGGCGCACCACGTCGTAGCGAAGCTTGCTGAGCTTGCGGTGCATCCAGTGCAGTGTCTTCACGTTCTGATCGATGCTTTGCAGGCCTTCTTCGAAGTTGTGCCAGATGCGCGCCTCGGGGTGGTAGACCGCGCGAACGGCGGCTTCATCGTCTGAATTGAGGGCGTCGATGAATCGTTGCGCAACGTCCAGCATCGCGTCTGCGTTGTTCATGAGAGTCTCTTTGCAGTTCCTGTCTGTTCTTTTTCTGTGACGAGCTTCTGTGACGAGCGAGTAAGTTGCATAACAATACTTGAGAGACCTAAGATAGCGATTCCCGGAACACAAGGCCAGCGCTTTTGCAGCGCGGGAGCACCAGAACTGTGACCAGCATCGATCAGGAAAAACTCGCAACAATGATGGCGCGGCAGGAAATTCTTGCGGTGCTGGCGCGCTACGCCCGGGGCGTCGATCGTGCCGACGCCGACCTCCTAGCGAGCTGCTATCACGATGACGCCATCGAGGAACACGGCACGACCTACAGCGGTCCGGCATCCGAGTACATCGCCGGCGCCATGGAGCGCTTAAAGCTTATGGGCCCTCTCGCCCACTACCTGGGAAGCAGTCATATCGAGTTCGATGGCGATACGGCATGGGTTGAAACTTATGTACTGACCTTTGCGCGGCTCTCCGCGGACGGCGAGGACACGGACACTCTGACCGGCGGGCGCCTGTGCGACCGCTTCGAGCGGCGCGGCGGCGAGTGGCGCATCGCCCATCGGAAAATGACCTTCGACTGGAACCACGATGTGGCCAGTAGCGAGGGCTGGTGCCGAGGCCTCTTCGACGCGGCCGATCCCCGCTTCCACCGGGGAAGCAAGGGTACGGACGACCTAAGCTACCAACGGTTCTAGCCACTCCGGGAGCGGCTTGCCGTCGCGCTGCGCCGCGATGAGCGACGGGTCGGCGTAGTCGCGCCAGCGGGCGATACGTCCGTCGCGGAACTCGAAGACGCCCATATAGGGATAGCGAACGTGCGCGCCGTCGCCACTGTGGTAGTCGTCGACGCCCTCGACAAGCAACGCGTCACCGGCCTCGGCGCAGCGCAGCAGGCGCCAGTTGTTCTCGCTGCCGATATGTTCGCGGAAGCGATCCAGAAAGCGACGCACCCAGTCCTTGCCCTTCAGCGGCCGCTCCCCGACCAGGTAGTGATACTCCACGTCGTCGCAGAGCAGCTCAAGCACGCCGTCCACGTCTTTTCGCTTCCACGCGGCGATGAGCGCTTCTACAGCCGCCTGCTTCTCGCCGACCGGGGCAGGCGTGGCGTCCTGTGACGGGGATTCTTCCATGGAGGCGACCCTCGGTCCTTGTCATTACAGTGGCGGAATAGTACCTTTTATAACAAGACCAATAAAGAGCGCGCGTCCGGCAGGCTTCTCCCCTGAAGCGTTTTTCCGGGAGCGCCCCGAACGGCACTCCATGGACAGCACCTCGAACGATTGGCGCACCGCCCCCTGCCGCCCCGCGGAACTGCCCTCCATGGATCTGCGCGTGCGGCGCCGAAACGATGGCGAGCTTGTGCTCCGGCACGGCCTCCCCCTGGCAACCTTTGAGCCCTCCTTCATCGAGCACATTGCCAGGCAGGCGCAGCGGCACCCGGAAAAGGTTGCCTACGGGCGCCGCGGCGCGGGCGGCGCCGTGGGAGGCGCGCCCTGGAATACGATCACCTACGGGGCGCTGCACGATCAGGTGCGTCAGGTGGCTTCCTGGTTCACGGAGCGCGATGCCGCGGGCGAGGTGCTGCTGCTCCTTACCGGAAACTCCCTCGCTCACGCCGTGCTTCGCCTCGGCGCCATCACCGCTGGCGTCATCGTATGCCCCGTGAGTGCGGGCTATGTGGCAGCAGGCGGCGACTTCTCTCGCCTGGCCTACGTTCTCGACCTCGTTAAGCCAAGCTACCTGTTCGCCGAAAACGCGACCGATGTGGCTTCCGCAGCCAGCCTGTTGAACAGCGACGGACGTCAGCTCATTGTTGCGCGGAGCGAAGACGACGCATCGCCAACATCGCTCGAGGCAATGCTCAGCGTCACCCCCAAGGATGTGGAACTGGCAACGAATCCGGACGCTCCCGCCGCCTATATGCTGACCTCGGGCTCAACGGGTCGCCCCAAGGCCGTGGTGCAGACCCAGCGCATGATCCTCAGCAATCTGCACCAGGCCGGGCAGATTCTTGGCCGCGCCGCGGGCTGGTCGGATCGCATGCTCGACTGGCTTCCCTGGAGTCACGTATCGGGTGCGTTCAATCTGTATGCCGCGGCGGTGTTTGGCGGCAGCCTGTACATCGATGATGGAAAGCCCGTTGCCAGCCTCTTCGACGAGACCATCGCCAATCTGCGCGAGATGCCCCTGCGCTATTTCTGCAATGTGCCGCTCGGCTACGGCATGCTCGTAGAGGCGCTGCAGCGCGACGAAGTACTGCGTGCGGCGTTTTACCGCGAGCTGCGTCTGATGCTCTACGGCGGCGCCGGGCTCTCGCAACCGGTTATGGATGCGCTCCAGGGTATGGCCGTCGAAACGATTGGTCAGCGCATCATGATGACCACGGGCTACGGACTCACCGAGAGCAGCTCCGGCTGTATGGCCATCTACTTCCCGACGGATCGCGTCGGCATTGGCCTGCCGCTCCCCGGGGTGGAAACCCGCCTCGTACCGCTCGACGACAAACGCTACGAGATCCGGCTGCGCGGTCCCAATGTGTTGAGCGCATATCTCGACAATCCCGAGGCAAGCGCCGCCGCCTTCGACGATGAGGGCTTCTTCCGCACCGGCGACGCCGCTATGCTCCACGATCCGGACAACCCTGAAGCGGGACTCGCCTATGCCGGAAGACTGGTAGAGGAATTCAAACTGTCCTCCGGAACCTGGGTACGCTCCGGAGAGGTCCGCGCGCGGCTGCTTGCGGACCTGTCTCCCCTGGCCAGCGATGTGCTGCTGTGCGGCGTGAACCGGGACTACCTAACGGCGCTCCTCGTGCCCAACCCGGCGGCTCTGGCAGAGCTCTCCGGCAGCGAGAACGCGATGGACCTCGACAAGCTTTACCAGCATCCGGCCGTACGCGAGCGGCTTTCCACGGCACTCGCAAAGCACGTCGCGAACCTTCCGGGCAGCAGCACGGCCGTGCGACGCGTGGCGTTCATGCGTCAGCTGCCCGACGCGCAGCGCCACGAGATTTCCGACAAGGGAACGATCAATCAACGCATCGCCGCGGAGAATCGCGGCGATGAAATCGAAGCACTGTATGCCGGCGATCCGCCACCCCACGTGGTGGTCGCTCCCTGAAACAGGACCCGGGCATGGATATCGACAACTGCGTTGCGCTCGTCACCGGCGCCAACCGCGGCATTGGCGCCGCCTTCGTCAGAGCTTTCCTCGAAGCCGGGGCCGCGCGAGTGTACGCCTGTTGCCGCGACATCTCGGCCCCGGACCTGGAAATCGACGCGGACGACAAACGGGTCACGCTCCTACCCCTGGACGTGACCGACGCCGCTCGCATCGACGAACTCGCGACGGCCGTAGACGACGTGCAGGTGCTGGTGAACAACGCCGGTTACTTCGGCGGCACCACGCTTTTGAAAGCGCCAGATATCGAAAGCGCACGGCGCGAGATGGAAACCAACTACTTCGGCCCGCTCATGCTGAGTCGTGCATTTGCACCGCAGCTGGGCGCCGGCGGCGGTGGGGCCATCGTCAACGTCCTCTCGGCCGCCGCCATTGTTCCCGTTCCCGCCATGGGCGGGTACAGCCCGTCCAAGTTTGCCGCTCGGGCCATGGGCGTCGCGCTGCGCGCCGAGCTCCTCGATCAGGGCACGCAGGTACAAAACCTGATCGTCGGCTCCGTAGACACGCGCATGGCGGCTCACGTGGCGGGCGCCAAGGAGTCCCCAGACACCATTGCCAACGCCGGCCTTCGCGCGGTGCGCAAAAACATCCCGGAGCTGGACACGGACGACTTTGCCATAGGCGTGCGAGCCGCACAGGCTCGCGAACCCGCAGTCCTGGAAAAGCAGATGGCTGCGATGCTGAAGATGGAAACCCTGCACACCGGCCGCTGATAGCGAACCTGGAGACCAAGCGATGATCGAACTCCTCGCCGCCAACCTCGTTTTGCTGCTCTCCTGCATGCTCGCACTCTGGCTGCTGAGCATCGCTATCGGAGATGTTTCCTTTGTCGACAGTTTTTGGGCCTTTGGTTTCGTTGTTGTAGCCGCCGCCAACTTTGCCGTGTTTGACGTGGGCGCGCGCGGCCTGAGCAGCCAGTTGCTGCTCGCAATGACCACTGTCTGGGGAGTGAGACTCGCACTGTATCTGATCCTGCGGTGGCGTCGCGAGGGTGCGGATCCACGCTACGTGCGCATGCTGGAGAAGGCCGGAGGCAATCCGCATATCTTCAGCCTGCGCGCTGTTTTTCTGCTCCAGGGCCTGATGCTATGGACCGTATCCCTTCCTCTGCAGCTCGGTATGTTTGCGGATAATGCGGCCGCGCCAACGTCTATTGCGTGGGCAGGTGTCGCCCTGGCCGCCGTCGGCTTCGTGTTCGAAAGCGTCGGGGATGCGCAGATGCAGGCTTTTCGTGCGGACGCGACTAATCATGGCAAGGTCATGGATCGCGGCCTGTGGCGCTATACGCGACACCCGAACTACTTCGGGGACTGCTGCGTGTTCTGGGGTCTGTGGCTGGTCGCCATGGATGCCGGCAGCCCGTGGTGGAGCATCGCCGGCCCGCTCCTGCTTACCTGGACCCTGCTGCGCTGGAGCGGTGCGGCGCTGCTGGAGCGGCGCCTCAAACGGTCGCGCCCGGGCTATGAAGAGTACATCGCCCGCACCAGCGCGTTCCTGCCCTGGCCACCGCGCAAGCGGCCCGCTGCTGCGCTTAAACCTTGATGCGGCCCTTCTTCCCCACAGCCCAACGCGGGCAAATCGCATACCCGGAGACCTATCCCCGTGGCCGCTGACACCGCGACCCGCGTCGCTATCGTTTCCGGTGCCGGGAAAGGCCTTGGCCGTGCCTATGCGCGCGAGCTGGCCTCCCGCGGCGTCGCGGTCGTTGTCAACAACCGCCGCCATGCCGGCGACAGCGAGCACAGCGCAGACCGCGTAGTGCGGGAGATTCGCGAGGCAGGAGGCATGGCTGTGGCGAACTATGGCGATGCCGAAGACCCGGGCACTGGGGAAGCCCTGGTCGCGTCGGCCCTCGAGCACTTCGGCCGGCTGGACGCGGTCATCGCCAACGCCGGCGTTTCCGAAGCGGCCAGCTTTGCGCGCCAGGACGCAGCACAGTTCTTCGACACAGTGAACATCAATTTGCTCGGTACCGCGTACCTGCTTCTGCCCGGCTTTCGCCACCTCTATGCACAGTCGAGCGGTCATATCCTGCTCAGCACTTCGGCGGCGGGGCTCTACGGCGAGCACGGGCTGCCGGCGTACTCAGCTGCGAAGGCCGGACTTATCGGCCTGATGCGCAGCCTCGCCATCGAAGGGCGATCTCACGCCGTTCGTGTAAATGCGATCGCGCCCTTTGCCCGCACGCAGATGACCTCCGACAGCCTGTCGGCCGCCGATGTTGACGGCCTGGCCCCCGAAGAAGTTGCACCGGTGGCCGCTCAGCTCGTCGACTCCGCGAGCACCCTGAGCGGCGAGATTATTGTTGCGGGCGGCGGCCGGCTGGCGCGCGCCGGCATGCAAAGCAGTGCGGTCTTCAACGACGGCAGCGATGTCGGCGCCGCGCTTGAGCGTCTTGCCAACGCTCCGCTCGATCGCGAGCACACGGGCGCCGTTGCCATGTTCCAGGATTTCCTGAAGTGACGGGTCGCATTACTCAGGCCGAACGCATCCGCGGTGGCATGATGTGGATACCCTGATCCCTATCCTGCCCGGGCTCCTCACCAACCTCGGCGTCGCCCTTGGGGCGGTCCTGGGACTGTGGCTCCTGAGCATTCCCCTGCGCGACGTGAGCATCATCGACATGGTCTTCGGCGTGATTATGTCCGCGATCGTGGTGCTCTCCTGGCAGCATGGCGGCGGTAGCTACCCGGCTGCCAACACTATGCTGGCCCTGGTGCTCCTCTGGGCCCTGCGCATGACAGCGCACCTCGTGCGACGCAACTGGGGGCATGGGGAGGACGCCCGTTACACCAAGCTGCGAAGCTGGGTCGATGGCGTGTGGGCCTTCCACTGGCTCAGCCTGCGCAAAGTGTTTCTGCTGCAGGGCGTTGTGCTGTGGCTGGCGACGCTTCCCGCACAGCTATTCCTCCTCTCATCCGAGGCGCCCTCGCTGTCCCTGTTGCCCTGGGTCGGCGCGGCCATCGCGCTGGTCGGGTTACTGTGGGAAACCGTTGCCGATCTTCAGCTGGCGGCATTCCGCCGCACGGCCGGGCTGCGCGGGACGGTGCTGCAGACCGGGCTCTGGCGCTACTGCCGCCATCCGAACTATTTCGGCGAGCTGTGCTTCTGGTGGGGAATCTTTGTGATCGCCTGCGCCAAGCCCATCGCCGTGGTGGCCATCATCGGCCCCCTCGCCTACAGCCACCTGATCGTGAACGTGACTGGGCAGGCAACGCTCGACAAGAAACTGGCGCGTGAGAAGCCGGGCTATGCCGAGTACATGGCTCGCACCAATGGCATGATTCCCTGGCCGCCGAAGCTCTCGAGCGATTCCGCGTGACGTAGACATCCGACAAAATCGGTTTGCTTTTTCCGCGAACTGGCCGGGTTCAGGTGCGAGCTGCTGCCAGATCGCGCTCAAGGAACGCAAACAGATCCTGGGGTGTGCAGGTCGGCGTTCGCGTATGCGGGAACACGTGCTGGGGACGCACGGCGCGGTCAAACCAGATCTCCCGGCCGGCATCGGAAGGGCGAGTGGCCGCCAGCCACAGCGCCGTATCCGCCCCTTCGGCGGGAGTACGCAGGAGCGCACCCTGCAATCGATAGAAGACTGGCAGGGCGCTGCGGACGCCTTCGGTTCGCACCCATCCCGGATGAAGCACGTAGCTGTGCCCGCCGGCTTCGCGCAGGCGCGTATCCCAGCGCTCAGAGAGCTCGACCTGGCCGCGTTTATGCGCGGCGTAGGCCAGCTTGCCCGAGTAGCGCTTCGCGTCGGTCACGTTCAGGAACGCCGTGCCGAGGGCGACGTTGTACAAGCCTCCCGAGGCCATGTTGAGTATCAGGGGCGCAGCGCCCAGAGAGCCCGCGTCCAGAAGGCCTTCCGTAAGCTGGTAGTGCCCCAGCAGGTTGGTGACGTAACTGGTTTCAAAACCCTCGTCGGTCAGACTCAGGTCGTTGAGCAGAACGCCGACGTTATTCACCAGCACGTCCACGTCCGCGCCATCCGCCGTCAACTCCCCAAGGAGCTTATCGATCGCGCCGACACTTGCGAGATCACAGCTTCGCAGCGTAAGCAGCTTCTCCGCCTCGCCCGAAAGCCCGCCGCGCATGGCTTCGAGCTTGTCCATGCTGCGCGCCACGGCCGTGATCCGGGCACCCCCGCTGGCGGCACCCGCCACGATCGCGGCGCCGATACCACCGGATGCTCCCGTGACCAACCAGTGCTGCCCGCTGAAGTCCCGCGAGTCTCGCGACCAGCCAGGTCGCCGGGCCAGGTAGCCGATTCGCGAGTAGTTGGGTGTAAAACGGCCGTAGAAGCCGAGAATCTTCGCGAGATCAGCCGCTTTCACAGCCGTTCACCGGTCGTTGGCGAACCGCCGGGATCAATCACGACCCCACAGGTCCGATCCCCGCGCCCAGGTAGCGTGAAAACCGTAGGGAACGCGATGCGGCATACGCACGCGCGCCACGGGGCCCTGTTCGATATCCGTAGCGTCGAAGATCAGGCACCAGGACGACCAGTCGCGACTGTCCGTGACCAGGGTCGTGACATAGCCGTCGTCCTCGGCGCCGGCGCGGGTCGCGCCGTTGCGGGGGGCGAAGACGGCTTCGCTGCCAAAAACGCCGGGGCCATAGTCCCAGCTCCAGCGCCGGCCGCTTTCGTTGTCGTACTTCACAAGGCCCGTGAATCGCAGCGTGTGTCCGCCCTCGTGCAGGAGCGGTATCCGCTGGTGGTAGGCGAAGCGACTTTGCACACCGTGGAACAGCGGATTGGTCTTGTTGAACTCCGTGTTCAAGTCGTCGATGTCGCCCTCGCGGACCTCACCGGTACGCAGGTTAAAGCGCCAGCGATAGTTGTTCGCCTCCAGGCGCATGTAGGCGAGCATGTGCGAAAGCTCGCCTTCGTCATTGCTCGCCTCGGGCATGGGGTTTATGGAGCGGCAGCCGTCCATGACCACCCAATCGCCATCTTCCCAGCAGTTGCTCACGTGCAGGATGTAGCAGGGCTCGCATTCGAACCACTGCACGGTCTGTACGCGACCGCTCGGGTCCGTTCCCGCGCCATAGCGCGGCGCGATACCAAAGCGCGTCGGCATGTCGCGATGAAAGGTGAGCACGCGCATGCGGTGCCGGCGCAGCACCTCCATGTTGTGGAAGAACGGCAGGTCGTGAAGTACGAAGTAGTTCTTCGTGAAGCCGATGTCATGCGGGAGACGCGGCCCGGGTAGATCCACCGCAGTCTCGTGAAGGAGGCGGCCGCTGGCGTCCGCAACCCCGTAGGTCATGTACGGCGGCTCATCGCCGTAGTCGAAGAACAATAGCTCACCGGTTGCCCAATCGACCTTGGAATGCGCCGACATGCGACGGTGTTTGCGTCCCGGGACTTCGAAGGCCTTCAGCGTATCGAGCGACTCGCCGTGCAGTGAGCAGGGATTTCCGGCGTTGTACCACAGCGACACCAGCTGATCGCGCCAGTACAGGAGATCCGTGTTTGAGGTGTCTTTGATTCCGAAGGGAGAAACGCTGTAGTCAAAGGGCCCCATGACTCCGGGTGAGAAGGATTTGCCGCGAGCGCGCTCCTGCTCGATCGCCTCCGTCTGCACCCAGCGATTGCGATAGCCCACCTGTCCTTCGCGAAAGTAGACGCCGTGGACCATGCCGTCGCCATCGAAGGGGTGGTAGCGATTCTTCGGCGGGCGGACCGGATTCGGACCGTTGCGGAAATAGGCGCCGTTGAGATCGACGGGAAGTTCACCCTCGATTTTCAGCTTGTCGCTGCTGAGTTCGTGTACCGTGGGGGCGTAAGGGCCGTGCAGATAGGGGTTGTCCAGGTCATATATCCACGACGGCGCATCGTCGAAATGCGCGACTCCTCCGATGCATTCCTCCACCGTTGGATATTCGAGTGTCAAACGCGCTGCTTCCATGGTCTCCCCCTACAGCTGACTCCAAGCCGCCGCTGCCGATTTCGCGATTTGTCGAGTATATGCCGAAGGTACGTTTATGCAAGCCACCGTCCTTCACTGGACATGGTTCGTTAATGAAAGCTACTCTCTCGGATCTAAATATAAGAACAGCAATCTGGAACACTCCGCAGGCTCACGCATGACAAATCTGCACCAACGCCTCCGTATTCCCGTCTTTCAGGCGCCCATGTTTCTCCAGTCCGGGCCGGCCATGGTGATCGCCAGCGCCCGCGCCGGCATCGTAGGCTGCTTTCCCTCGGTGAACGCGCGGACGCTGGAAGACCTGGATCGCTGGCTGGACGAGATCACGTCGTCGGTAGGCGAACTCGACGCTCCCTGGGCGATCAATCTGATGATGCACCGGTCCAACACGCGACGGCTTGAGGACCTCGCCCTCGCCGAGCGCTACCGCGCGCCGATTGTCATCACGGCGCTTGGCAGTCCCCGAGAGGCCATCGAACGGGTGCATGGCTACGGGGGTCTGGTGTTCGCCGACGTCATTGATCTTCGCTTCGCGGCCAAGGCCATCGAGGCTGGCGTCGATGGGCTCGTACTCGTTGCCGCTGGCGCCGGTGGTCACACGGGGCAGCAATCGGGCTTCGCCTTCGTCGAAGAAGTGCGGCGCCATTTCGACGGGCTGCTTGTACTGGGGGGCGGCATCAGCTCCGGGCGTGCGGTGCACGCCGCCGAGATTCTCGGCGCCGACTTTGCCTACATGGGTACGAGATTCATCGCCAGCGAAGAGAGCATGGCCGACCCGGCCTATAAACAGATGGTGGTCGACAGCAACGGTGCGGACATCGTGTGTTCCGATGCGTTGACCGGTGTGAAGGCCAATTGGCTCCGCGAGAGCCTGAAGGCAGCGGGCTACGATCCCGATAACATGCCGGCTCCCGGCGCTATCAACGTCCAGGAATCCGCGGCTGACGCGAAACGCTGGCGTGATGTCTGGTCCGCGGGCCAGGGCGTAGGCGCGATCGATGACGTGCTGCCCATTGCGGCCATTGTCGATCGCCTGGAGCGGGAGTACCGGCGCGCCGCTTCCCTGGGATCGGAACGTCCCCTGGCCCGAATAAAGAGGCTGGGCTGATGCCTCTCGAGATTCCAAGCCGCGCGGAGCGAAAAGCCCGCTACCGCGAGGCCGGACTCTGGGAAGACCTGACGCTACACGCTCTGCTGGCCCGGAACCTGGCCCGAACTCCGGATCAGGAAGCGGTGGTCGATCAGCCCAACAAAGACGAACTCATGGGCGTGGCACCGCGAAGGCTCACGCTGCGGCAACTGGATCGCGCGAGCACCGCCTGCGCCCGGGAGCTGGCGTCGCGGGGCATCGCAGCGGGAGACTGCGTGGTTCTGCAGCTGCCCAACACGGCCGAACTGATTGTTCTTTACTACGCGCTGAGCAAGCTCGGCGCCATTATCTCACCCATCGCCGTTCAGTACGGGCAACACGAACTCAAGCACTTTGCCAGCGAACTGACACCGGCGGCATTCGTCACTATCGAGGCGCTGCGTGGCGACGGCCTCGCTGAACGGGCGCGATCCGTCATGGGAACGATCCCGGTCTGGGCTGTCGGCGAAGATGACCTCGACGTGTTCGCAGGGCTGGAAGACGCGTTGCTGGATGCGACCAGCGATAGCTGGGCCGCGGATGCCGACGCCATCCTGACCATTGCCTGGACTTCCGGAACGACCGGAACGCCAAAGGGCGTGCCGCGAACGCACAACATGTGGGTAGCCCAGGGACGCCTGACCGCCCACGCGGCCCAGTTCACCGAGGGCGAACGCATGCTGTCCCCCTTCCCCATGATCAATATGGCGGCGCTGGGCGGATTCCTGCTCCCTTCCGCTCTGCATAACGGCACCCTGGTCCTTCACCATCCCCTGGAGATACCGGTTTACCTTGGGCAACTGCAAAGCGAGCAAGTCACCTTCACGCTCGCGCCGCCGCCCCTGCTCAATCGTCTGGCACAGCAGCCGGAACTCTGGGAACAGTTCGACTTCTCGTCGATGCGAACGATCGGCTCGGGCTCCGTGCCGCTTTCCCCGGCCATGATCGACGTTTTCGAGAATCGCTTCGCAAAACCCATTATCAACTTCTACGGCTCGAACGAAGGCGTCGGGCTCATCAGCACACCCGCCAATTCGCCTTCGCCGGAACATCGCGCAAAGCTCTTCCCGCGCATGGGAGCGCCGGGACTGAGCTTCGACTCCTGGGCCGAAGACGTCATGCTGACTCATATCATCGACCCCGCGAGCGGCGCACTGATTGAAGAGCCCGGTGTTTCCGGGGAACTTTGCGTGGATGGACCTGGGGTGTTTGACGGCTACCTGAACCATGACGGCGCTGGCGTCTTCACGCAGGACGGTTTCTTCCGCAGCGGCGACCTTGTGGAAATCGCGCCGGAGCAGCCTTCCCACTACCGCATCGTCGGACGCTGCAAGGACATCATCAACCGCGGCGGCACCAAGCTGTCGCCGGCCGAGATCGATAGCGTGCTGGAAGGTATGCCGGGACTGGCGGAGGCCGCCGTTTGCGCCTACGCGGACGAGGACCTGGGAGAACGCGTCTGCGCCTGCGTGGTCACCCTTCAGGACAATGCGCCGCCCGGACTTGAGGACGTGCGCAGCTTCCTCACAGACAAGGGTCTCGCACGCTTCAAACTACCGGAGCGCCTGGAGGTGTTTAGCGCGCTGCCGCGCAATCCTTTGGGCAAGGTAGTCCGCGATGCCCTTCGCGATGACGTTGAAAGGCGCGGGTCGGCACAGGAACAAGGAGACATTCAATGAGCGCTGTATACCTGATCGGCGGCGCGCAAACGGACTTTGCCCGGAACTGGCACCGTGAAGGCCTTGATCTTTACGCGATGTTTCGCGAGACCCTCGAAGCCGCGGTCACCGATGCGGCGATTGAGCCCGCACAGATTGAGGTTGGGCATGTCGGGAATTTTGTCGCCGACCTGTTTTGCGGCCAGGGACTCATCGGCGGGTTTTTCGCCCATGTCTATCCCGAGCTTGCCGGCATTCCGACATCACGCCATGAAGCGGCCTGTGCGTCCGGCTCCATCGCCATGCTGTCGGCAATGCGTGACATCGAGGCAGGGCACTACGGTGTGGCTGCCGTGCTGGGAATTGAACTCATGCGTAACGTGGGCGGCCAGACCGGAGCGGAGTATCTGGGCGCCGCGGCCTGGCAGGGCCAGGAGGCGACGGACTGCGACTTCCCCTGGCCGCATCTCTTCGATCGTATCAGCGAGGAGTATGAGCGACGCCACGGCCTCGAACATGAGCATCTCGCGCAGATCGCTGAAATCAACTTTGCCAACGCCAAGGACAATCCGAATGCCCAGTCGCGAAACTGGCAGTTCGCAGAAGGCAGCTTCGCCGAGAATGACCAACTCAACCCGGTAATAGAAGGCCGCGTGCGCAAACTCGACTGCGGCCAGATCACCGACGGCGCGGCCTGCGTGATCCTCGCCAACGAAGAAACGGCGCGTGCCCACGCGGCGAAGCAGGGTCTCTCGCTGTCGGACATTCCGCGGCTCAAGGGCTGGGGTCACCACTCGGCGCCGCTGCTCCTCGAACAGAAACTCGCCCTGTCCGAAGGGCAGCCCTTCATCTTCCCTCACGCGGCGGCGACGCTCGCCGACGCGGTGCACCGTGCCGGTTTCAAAACAACGCTGGACCTGGACGGCCTGGAGACTCACGACTGCTTCACGATTACCGAGTACATGGCCATCGATCACGGCGGCATCACCGCTCCGGGCGAGGCCTGGAAAGCGGTGGAGGAAGGCGTAATTGCGCGCGACGGCCGCTTTCCCGTCAACGCCAGTGGCGGCCTGATCGGGCTCGGCCATCCGGTGGGTGCCACCGGGGTGCGTATGGCCCTGGACTGCGCTCGGCAGGTGTCCGGGCGCGCCGGTGCCATGCAGATTGACGGTGCCCGGAACATGATTACGTTCAACGTGGGAGGCAGCACCACGACCTGTGCCAGCCTCGTGGTCGGCGTGGGTAAGCACAAGCGCAGTGGCCTCGGTGGATGATTGATGCCTTTATCTACGGTGGCGTACGCAGCCCCCGGGCTCGAGCAAGACCGGATGGAGCACTACACGAACTGACGCCGCAGGAGCTGCTAACGCAGCTTTACCGCGGCCTCTGCAACCGTACGGGACTCGAACCCGCCCGCGTCGGTGAAGTCATCCTCGGCTGCGTGACACAGCAGGGCGAGCAGGCCGCGAACATCGCGCGCAGCTCGCTGCTCTATGCCGGATGGCCCGATCACGTCCCGGGACTCACGGTGCACCGCTTCTGCTCCTCCAGTATTGATGCCCTGGCCCTGGCGGCAATCAAAGTAAACGCCGGCGTGCTTCGCATCCTTGTCGCCGGGGGTGTGGAGATGATGTCGCGCGTGCCCATGCTCTCCGACGGCGCGCGAATCTTCGCGGACCAGGAGTTCGCGCAGCGCTGCCGAACCGCGCTCATGGGCAGCGGCGCCGACCTCATCGCCAGCCGCGAGGAGGTACGCCGGGAGCAGGCGGACGCCGTCGCACTCCTCAGCCAGCAGCGGGCCGCGGCGGCGCGGGAGGCGGGATACTTCACTCCCTCCATACTCCCGATCGCGACCTCAACCGGAGAGGCCCGGGAGGACGAGTGCCTTCGCCCCTCGACGACGCTCGACTCCCTTGCCGCCATGGCTCCGGCATTTGCCGAGCTGGGAGCCGGGGGCGTGGACGCGTTTCAGCTTACTCACAATCCGCAGCTTTCTGAGATCCGCCATATCCACACCGCCGGCAACTCGCCGGCGATGGCCGATGCGGCCTGCACAGTGCTGATCGGCGATGCCGGTCTCGCCGAGGAACTCGACGCAAAACCCCGGGCGCGAATCGCCAGCAGCATCACCGTCGCCGCCGATCCCGTCCAGGTACTGACAGGCTGCGTCGAGGCCACGGCGGGCCTCCTGGAAAAAACCGGTCTAACGGTCGATGACATCGACCTGTTCGAAATCCACGAGGCCTTCGCGGCGACGAGTGTCCTCGCAAAACGGCGCCTCGGTCTGGACGACGAAAAGCTGAATGTGAACGGTGGCTGCATCGCCCTTGGCCATCCCATGGGCGCTACGGGAGCGATCATGGCTCTGACACTCCTCGATGAACTCGAGCGTCGCGATCTGCAGCGGGGCGTAGTCGCCGCAGCCGGGGCCGCCGGATCGGGAAGCGCTCTGTTGATCGAACGGGTATGACCTCTGGTAGACGCGCTCAAAACCCTACCGGGGCCCCCTCATGGGCACCGTGCCCGCGAAACCGATAGATCCTGGAGTAGCCATGTATGCGCCTCGTCCAGGGCTTGCGCGCCAGAGTCCGGCACGGTAGACGACGATCCCCTAGCGACAGCGCTGCTTGCCTAACGGCGCTGCATGCGGATCATTCGCATGCGCCATGCCATGATGTTGTAGTAGCCTTCGCTGCTGTCCGGTGACGTATGTGGAGGCGATACGTCGCAGACCTCGCCGGCTTGTACCCGTCTTGCTTGGTTACCTGGGGAATTACCCTTAAAGGATTCTGTTATGGCTGGTCGACATTCTTCGCCGAGGCATTGGCTCTGCTGGGCCACTCTTTTTGTTCTTTCCTGCATGTCTGGAGTTGCCCTGGCGGCAGGTCCGGTGCTGGACCGCATCGTCAATGCCGGTGTGCTGAAAGTGGCCATGTCCGGAAACCAACAGCCGTTCAACTTCGTCTACGGGAAGCGGGAAAGACTCGTGGGTTATGACGTTGATCTCGCTCGCGAGCTGGCACGAGTGATAAACGTCGAACTGGAGCTGGTGACCGTGCGCTTCGAAGATCTGATGAGCGCGCTCGAAGACGGCCGAGCGGATATGGTGATATCGGGCATGACCATCACGGCTGCGAGAACGCAAGAGGTCAGCTTCGTTGGCCCTTACGTTTTGTCGGGCAAGTCCCTCCTGGCCCGAGGAGAGTCAGCGGCCAACCGTAGTTCACCGGAGGACTTCAATGACCCCGCCGTCAAGCTGGCTGCGCTGAAGGGCTCGACCAGTGAAAGCCTCGTGCAGCAGCAGCTGCCGAAGTCGGAGTTGATGCCCGTGGCGGACTACGACGAGGGCTTGAAACTGCTGATGGGCGGCGAGATAGACGGCATGGTTGCCGACATGCCAATTCTCGCCTACACAAAAAACCGCTATCGCGACGTGAATCTGCAGCTCGTAACGCCTCCGCTATCCCTGGAGCCCATGGGGATAGTCATTGCAGCCGGTGACCCGCAGCTGGAAAACTTTCTCCGCAACTATCTCACCGTATTCGAGAAAACGGGGTTTTTGATGCGGCTCTACGAGCGGTGGTTTGAAGTCGGCAACAGCGACCTTTACCGATAGAGTTAATCCTGGCGATGGAGAAGCAGGAATCGGGTTTATCTCAGCTTCAAGGCTTGTTTTTATGCGGGAGACCCCGTTTAACAGGCCACCACTATGCAATTGGAAGGTTCCAGAAGGCGCCGCCGAACACCAAGCCCTAACGCACCCGGCTCACGCACTTCAGGAGACAGGCGACTCGATTCGGCGCGGGATATCGAAGCCCGCGTCTCCTCCCTGGATCGGGGAGCAATCAGCGACAAACTCCACGCCCGGGGCTATGCCCGCATACCGGATCTTCTCTCCGCACCGACGTGTCTTGAACTGGTCAATCTGTTCGACAAACCGGACATCTACCGCAAAACGGTCTCGATGGCGCGACACCGGTTTGGTCTGGGCGAGTACAAATACTGGCGTTACCCTCTGCCGGCGATAGTGGGCGCGCTACGCGCGGCGCTATACCCCCTGCTTGTACCGGTCGCCAATCAGTGGATGGAGCGCCTTGGCGAGGACCGTCGTTACCCCGAAACGCTGTCTGGGTTGCGCGAGGAATGCGTGCGTGCGGGGCAGCGCGAGCCTACGCCTCTCATCCTCAGATACGGTGCCGGGGGGTATAACACCCTGCATCAGGATCTTTACGGTGAGGTGTTTTTTCCGATCCAGGCGGCGGTGATTCTGAGCCAGTCTCACGACGACTTCACCGGCGGCGAGTTCGTGCTGACCGAGCAGTTGCCCCGGGCCCAGTCCCGGGCCCTTGTCCTGCAACCGCAGCGGGGTGATCTTCTGCTGTTCACGACCAACTTCCGACCCGTAAAGGGCAGGCGCGGCTACTACCGGGCCAGGATGCGACACGGCGTCAGCGAAGTCCGCAGCGGGCACCGGTATACGCTGGGTATCATTTTCCACGACGCCGAGAGCTAGCATGCACAGGCACCAATCCATGGACGACGCAACCCTGGCATCTAAAATTGCAGCGCGAAAAATAGTCCTGACTGGGAACGAACGGCTCAAGATCTACGGGTACCTGGGCTGTAAATCCGGGAAGCGCATGAAGCGCGAGAACCGGGTCTTCTTTACCCACGAGCAGGAAGCCGTCGCGCTTGGCTACCGGCCTTGCGGAAACTGCATGAAGACTGCCTACCGGCAGTGGCGAGCCAGATCCGAGCGTGTCAGATAGGGGACGCGGCTTCAAGCGGCGCGGCTCCTGCAGATATGTCGTGCATCCCTTTGCGACATCAAGCGTTGACTCGTGGGCACTGCGATCTAGTCAGCAAAGCCCAGGCGATTCGTAGCTCGCGTGCCCAGGAAAGGGCTTCCCTGCTTCAGACGTCCTTTTCAAGCCAGCGCCGCAGGACCGGCGCTCCCAGAAGTGGCAGTGCCACGGGCAAGAGCCAAACTACGGACGTCGCTGCGCTCGCCACCCCCAGTGCCAGGAATGCGGCACCGATGATGACCTCTGGAAGCCATGGAAAGATCGCGAGGCGCGACGAGTGATCGGACTTCCAACCGCAATCGCGGCCCATGATCACGGAAAGCACCGCCCCGCATTGACGCACCATAACGAGGGGCGCGAGGAGCGCGGACATTCCCACTTCGCTCAAGCTGGCGCGCAAGATCACGCGTATCCGTCTCGCGGTGCGCGCCCGCCGGGCGAAATCCGCAAACGCCAGGAGTTTCGGAAGCAACAGAATGATCGCCACCGCGGCCAGAGGAAGCGCACCCCGAACGGTAACAAGGTCCGCGGCGATGATCAGCAATAGCAGGAACCACGCCGGTGCCACCAGATAGCCGGCGATCCCCGAAGCGAGATGCAGACGGCTGACGGGATCCAAGCGAGGCTCGCCAATGATCCGCAGGTGCTGGAGATTTCCCTGACACCAGCGTCGGTCCCGGCGGTAGAACTCCCCCAGGGTCTGTGGTCCGTCTTCAGCGCTGCCGCGCTGTTCCGGATCCAGCGCCACAGCCCAGCCCGCGCGCCGGATCCAGGCGGCCTCGACAAAATCGTGGCTCAGGGGAGGTCCGCCGAAGGGCGCCCGCCTGGACAGAACCGGCAAGGCAAGAGCACTGCGAAACGCCGGTATTCGCATGATCGCGTTGTGACCCCAGTAGTTTCCGACATCGCCCGACCAGGCCGCGAGTCCACGGCCAAAGTTCGGGGACAGGAGGCGATTGGCCAGGCGCTGATGCCTCCCGAACAGAGTGCGTCCCAAAACCATCGATATGCCCGCCTGCAGCAGGCCAAGGTCGGGCCGCTGTTCCATCCGGAAGATCAGGGATCTGATTCGCTCCGCCGACATTCGGCTGTCCGAATCCAGCACGACCATAAAACTGAACGCTTCTCCGGCGCCGTTGACCCATTCAGCGATGTTGCCGGGCTTGAGCCCGGTATTTGCGCTTCGGCGGCGATAGACGATGGATTCCTGATCCACAAGCGACGCTAGCGCCGCTTCCTCGGCTGCGATGCGCCGCGCTCCGTGCGTGTCGGAAAGCACGAAGATTGAGACCGTATCCGCGAGACCCATCGCGTCGGCGCGGCGGCGCAACGTTCTGAGGTAGGCGGCAAGGGGCTCGGCCGGCTCGCCGCACAGGAGCACCAGAATCGCAGTCTTGCGCAGCGGCTGCCATACGTCCGGAACCGGAGCGGTAGAGCGGTCTGATTGAACAAAGCCGAGCATCGCCGTCGCGGCTCCGCCTGCGATCCACAGCGCCCCGACGGCCACCAGGCCCAACGTTATCCACGTGGCTATCGTCCAAATCTCCACGGCGCTGGCGAAAACGCCGGTGACGACCACGGTGCCCAGAATCTTGAGGGCCAGGTACGCCGCGAGCCAACCACGGCCCCGGCGGAAGATCGCCGGTCGCGTAAGGAGAGCTTTCGCCTCACCGCTCGAGCGAAAATCGATCTCTGCCGATGACATGCAAGGTTCGCCCTCCAGGGGCCGTATTGATGAGAGAGACTTGCCATCCCGCAACGCATCCTGCCGTTACGAGGTCGGACTGGCGGGCCGGCTACTTACTTCCCGCGACGTCCTATGGCTACCTGGACAAAAGCAGCCGATCGACGTCAACGGCCCAGCGGTGGCCACATGCGGGCGAACACTCCGTCGCGCTTTATCATCCCGTGGTACAGGGCCGCTCCGACGTGCAGCGCAACCAGTGGAATGAGCGCAAGACCTGCCAAGCGGTGCAGCGCTTTCGCGCTATCCGCCAACTCATCCGAGAGCGGCACCAGGAGTGGCACACCCAGCGCATCCAGGCTCTCGATCGGAAATCCACCCGCGCGAACGCGTATGTAGCCCGCTATCGGCAGGACCAGGAGCAGCGCGTAAAGCAGGCGATGCGTCGTCACCGCGATGCGTTCCTGCCACAGCGGAATAGCGCCGGTTCTCGGTGGTGGCGGATTCCGCCAGCGCACAAACAGGCGCAGCACCACCAACATCAGAAGAAGTACGCCGACATTCTTGTGGTAGATGAACAAGGCGTTTTGCAGGCTCCTTCCGATGCCCGATTGCACCATGATCAAACCGGCGGGCACCGTGAGCAGAATCAGTAGGGCCATCACCCAATGAAGGAGCCGCGCCGGCGTTCGATATCGCAAGTGATCCATACACCGGATGCTAGCGTGTATTCGACGGGACGGGCGGATAAGTTCGCCCGTCCGTTTACGGACGCGAGCGGCGGCGGCTACCGCGCCCGCGGTAAGATTGCGTTCGCATCGGGACAGGAAGGCACCTATCAATCAACTCGCCCATCAGAGCTTCAAGGCGCGGCCGCTTCCAGGGCATTCCGCCGCGCCGGACTCGAACGGTTCGGCGGCGCGTTTCGCCGCGACGGCCCTGTCCCTCGCAGCGGGTGTGCCCGTTGTCGCCTACCTCCTCGTGGGCTGGCAACCCATTGCGCTGAGTCTGGCTACCCTGGTCTACCTGCTGGCGGCCGCGCTGGCCAGCGCGCTTACGGCGCGCTTCCCGCCACTCGAGCAGGTCGGCATGTGCAATATGGTGACGCTCACCCGGCTGGTCCTGACCAGCGCCCTTGTGGCACCCCTCGTGACACCGGGAACTGCGATGGGGATAGTGACTGTTGCGACCCTGGCGCTGATACTCGACGGTATCGACGGCTGGTTGGCGCGCCGGCACGGACATGAGTCCGAGTTTGGAGCGCGCTTCGACATGGAAGTCGATGCGGCACTCGGTCTGCTTTTGGCACTCAATGCTTGGACGACGGCCGCGGTCGGTCCCGTGGTGCTGCTACTGGGAGTGCCGCGCTACCTGTTTGGCGTTGCAGGCAGCGTGTGGCCGATGCTTGGCCGGCCCCTCCCCGAACGCTTTGGTCGCAAAGTCGTGTGCGTGCTGCAGATCGTCGCACTCATTGCGCTGCAGCTTCCGTGGCTTGCGGGACCGGCCGCAAGCGTAGTGGTCCTTGTGGCGCTGCTGGCCCTTGCCTGGTCCTTTGGTCGGGATGTGCTCTGGCTCTGGAAAGCATCTCCGTGAACCGCAACATCGCCGGGCTCGGACTCGCCGCCCTGCTCTTCTACCTTGTCCTTACCCAACCCAATCATCCCGCCGCATTGACCTGGGAAGCACTGGCCGCGTTTCCCCTGGAGTGGCCCGCGGTATTGCTGGCTCTCGCGGCCATCGGCACCGGGCGTTTCGGAAGCGGATTTCGTATTGCCCTTGTCGGGCTCCTGGTGCTGATTGCGGTGCTTAAGACCGCGGACTTCGCGATGTTCACGGCCTTGGCGCGCGGTTTCAATCCCATCGCTGATCTGGCCCTGGTTGGTGCGGGTATCCGGCTGTTGAACGGGGCGATCGGCCCTATCCTTACACTGCTTGCCGGGCTAGCCGCCTTGGCGCTGGTCGCGGCACTGACCGCAGCCCTGTGGTGGGCGACCGGGGTCTGGGCCACTGCAGCGCCGCGCCGTGCGAGTCGGCGAGGGCTCATCGCGGGTGTGGCGCTCCTGAGCGCCGGCGTGGCCGCGGCCGATGTCGGCGATCGGATGGGGCGCTGGGATCTGCCCGTGGCTCTTCCGGGCACGGCGTTTACGGCCCGGGTCGGCGTGGAACGACTCGAAACCGTGCGTACGACGTTCACCGACCTGCGCGCCTTCGAGGCCGCGGCAGCCGATGATCCCCTGGCCGAAACCCATGGACTGCTGGATGCCATCGACCGTGATGTGATCGTTGTATTCGTCGAGAGCTATGGTCGCACGAGTCTGGATACGCCCGAGTTTGCCAACCTCCACCGTCGCACGCTGGCCGAGGGGGAAGCGGCGCTCACGAGCCAGGGACTCACCATGGCCTCAGGCGTCCTCGCCTCACCCACGCGCGGCGGCCAGAGCTGGCTCGCCCACGCGACCTTCGCCAACGGTCTGTGGGTAGACGGACAGACGCGCTACGGAGCGGTGCTTGCCTCGGGGCGGCGCACGCTTTATCACCTGGCGTCCGACGCTGGATTCCACACCGCTGCCGTAATGCCGCAGATCACTCTCGCCTGGCCCGAGAGTGCGATGATGGGTTTTGAGACGATCCTTGCCGCGGCGGATCTCGGCTACGCCGGCCGGAACTTCAACTGGGTGACCATGCCTGACCAGTTCGTCTACGCGGCCATCGACCGCCAACTGCGCGACAACCGGCCGGACGATCGACCCCTCTTCATTCAGGTGGCGACAGGCTCGTCGCACGCTCCCTGGGTGCCCGTACCCAGGCTGGTCGAGTGGGACACCATCGGCGATGGTCGGATCTTCAACGCCATGGCGGAAGCCGGCGATTCGCCGGATGTCGTGTGGCGCGACCGTGACCGGGTTCGCTCCCAGTACCGCCTGGCCATCGATTACGCGCTGCGCACGGCGCTGGCGTACGCGGCGCACCATGCCGAGAATCCGCCCCTGATGATTCTCCTGGGCGATCACCAGGCCGCGGGGTTTGTGGCTCTGGATGAGCGTCCGGACGTGCCGATCCATATTATCGGCCCGGCCCATCTCGTCGACCGCGCCGCTTCGGAATGGGGACTGTCGCAGGGTCTGATTCCTTCGGACGACACGGCCGTGGTGGCAATGGACCGCATGCGCGACCGGATTCTTCGCGCCTTCTCTAGCGCCGCCTCCGGCTAGGGCAATGAACAGGCCCCTGCTTCGAGCGATCCAGCTCGCCGTGACTGTCGCGAGCTTCGGCCTGCTCTGGTACCTTGCGGATGGTGAGACGGCCATGCGGCAGCTGGCCGAGGCGCACCCCGCCTGGATCGGGGCGGCCCTTGTGATGCTGACGCTGCAGACCCTGTTGTCGGCGCTGCGCTGGCGCCTTACCGCGGGGCAGTTCGGAATCACCCTGGCACCGGGCATTGCGGTCCGAGAGTACTACCTGTCGCAGATCGGCAACCAGCTGTTACCCGGCGGCATGCTGGGGGATGCGGGGCGGGCTCTCCGCGCCCGCGACGAGGCCGGGCTGCTGGCTTCGGGTCAGGCCGTGCTTTTCGAAAGGCTTGCAGGACAGATAGCGCTCTTCGCGATCTTCGCTGCCGGTGTGCTGGGCACCAGCCTTGTGCCCGGGGGCTTCGACGGCTCGGCCTGGCTGCTGCCCGTAACACTGCTGATAACCGTGGGGGCAGGCCTCGCGCTGCGGATTGGCGGCGACGGTGATAGCGCGGCAGGACACGCGCGCCGCACGGTGCACGGCTTCCGCGTCGCCTTCGTGCACGCGGTCGCGGCGCGGGAGATCCGGACACGACAGCTTGCGTTGAGCCTTGGTACGGCCGCGTGCAACGTGACGGCCTTTGCCTGCTGCGCATCCGCCGTGGATGCCTCTCTTTCCGCCCCGGCCGCCATGGTCACTGTGCCCCTGATTCTGCTCAGCATGCTGATCCCCTTCACGGTGAGCGGTTGGGGACTTCGCGAGGGCGCCGCGGCCGCGCTCCTTCCCCTGGCCGGTGGGACCGGCGCCGACGGGCTGGCGGCCAGTGTCGCCTTTGGCTTCACCCTGCTGCTTGCGACCACTCCCGGCCTGATTGCACTCGCCTTTGTCACAGCACCGGATCCGGCAAACGAACAACTGCGTTCATGAAGTTTCGTAGGGCCTTCCTCGCTGTACCCGGTGACCTAATGACGCCCACGGGCGGCTATCTGTACGACCGGCGGCTGCTGGCGGCCCTTCGCGCCCTGGACCGCGACATCACACATATCGCGCTCCCGCGTACCTTTCCCGAACCCTCCCCGGCCGACCTAAAAACCGCCGCCGAGCAACTCGTCGCGCTGCCCCCCGCGGGTCCCGTTATCGTCGACGGTCTGGCTTTCGGCGCGATGGATCCTGCGACGACCGCTCGCATTCGTGCGCCGATCGTGGCGCTGGTGCATCATCCACTCGCCGAGGAGAGCGGCCTTGATCCCGCACGTCGCGATGCGCTGTATCGATCCGAACGCGACAATCTCGCGCTGGCTGCCCGGGTTGTGGTCACCAGTCGGCACACAGCGGAGCTACTGACGTCGCGCTACGGGGTCGGGTCCGGTCGCATCACCGTTGCCCGGCCCGGTGTCGATCCTCCGTCGGGCGAAAGTCGAGCGGCCGACCCACCGCTGATACTTTCCGTCGGCATCCTGGTACCGCGCAAGGGCCACGATCTGCTCCTTCGCGCTCTGGAGAAGATCGCGGACCGCCCCTGGCAGGCGGTGATCGTTGGTGCGACTCGGGATAAGTGCTACGCAAGGCAGCTTGCGCAGCTCGCGGCCACAGATGCTCTGGGGCGCCGCGTGCGCATGGCCGGCTGCGTGGACGCCGAAGAGCTTGCGCGGCTCTATCAACGGGCAAGTATCTTTGCGCTAGCCACGCGCTACGAGGGTCACGGCATAGTCTTCGACGAAGCCTCGATGCATGGCCTGCCCATCGTGAGCTGCACCGTCGGAGCGGTGCCGGAAACGGTCGCGCCCGGCTCGGGTTGCCTTGTACCACCCGAGGACCCTGATGCCTTGGCTAAAGCGCTGGACCACCTACTTGGCGACGCCACGCTGCGCTCCACGATGGCGGCGGCCTCGAAGCGAGCGGGCGCCGCTCTACGGGGTTGGGACGATACCGCGCGACGGGTTGCCGCCGTGATCGACAGCGTTTCGGCGGGTAGCTGACCCGGACCCGCCAGGGAAACACACACCACCATCATCTCTCACCGCGGAAAACGCTATTCCTCTAGCGACGCTGGGACCGCGTTTGCCGGGGGGCGTCCCAAGGCCTAATTGACGAGACGCGCGAAGAGGTCGCCGGATGTCGCCTCCGGATTCAGGGAGTCGAGCCAGGCCCGCGCCGCGGACGCGTCGCGCCAGTCGGACCACAGAAAACCCGACCGTTCGCCCACCACGGGATTGAAACGATAGTCACCCAGTTCCTCGAGCCGCGCGATGACGGCGTGCGTCAGCGTCGCGAAGGCAGGCAAGTATTCCACCGACAACATGCCTGGCGGCAGTGACAGGCCCGCTAGAACCTCAATCTCAAAACCCTCGCAGTCGATCTTCACATAGGCGGGCTGGCCGTAGCGCGAGATGATCGCGTCGAGGGTCACCATCGGCACGCGCTCGGTTCGATCCCAGCGCACGTGATCGAAACCTCGCGTCGTGGCGGCGCTGGCGACAAAGTCCGTGTGCAGCGATGACACCGTGGGATGCCGGGAGGAAACAGCCATCTCGACCGTCGCCTCCCGGGCTCCGGCGGCGGCCTCGATCAACACAACATCGCTCGGCAGCGTGCAGCGCAGGAAACGCGCGAAAAGGCGCTGCGGCTCCAGGGCGATAACCCGCGCACCCGAGGCGCGCATCGCCCGTGTTCGCGTACCGACGTGCGCACCAACGTCGATAACCAGATCACCGTGCCTCAGGATTTCGGCATAGAAACGCCGCCAAGCCCGCATGGTCAGCGGGTTGTGATAGATCACCAGCGATCTTGCGAAGCCCAGCAAACGCTTCATTGCGTGTCGCCCTCTTGAAACAGGCTGGAAGCCGTCACTCTGCAAAGATTCCCTACAGCGCTATTGACGTTCCGTAATACTATTCCCCACCAGTGTATGCACGAATCCAAGTTACGGGAGCTTGCTGACCTATCGTTGCGATCATGAAAATGGGAGCTGGAAATCATTCGTGCTGCGAAGCCCATGCGCCGCGTCCCCCAGCGCCAGTGATGGCGATGTACGAACGCATCTGGTCGACCTCGGCGCCCTCTCTCATCGTATCCAGTGCGGGCTACTACGGGAAATCGCCATGCTGGGCGTTGAAGCGCTCCATCCAGTCACAACACGCCACCTCTGATTGATGGGTTTCAGCGCCGACTGGCTGGCACTACGCGAGCCCGCGGACCGGGAAGCGCGCGATCCGGGAATGGCGCTACGAGCCTGTGAGGCCGCAGGACCCGATCCGGTGATCCTGGATCTGGGCAGCGGTACCGGGGCCACCTGGCGGGCGTTGACGCCGCGGCTCCCCGGGGGCACGCGCTGGGTTTTCGTGGACAACGATGCCGCACTGCTCGCTGATGCGGCCGCCGCGGCCGGTGATAGGGCGGAGGTGATCGAAGCGGACATCGGCGATCTGCGCTCACTACCGCTGGAGCACGCTACGCTGGTCACGGCCTCGGCCCTCCTCGATCTTGTCCCGCACTCCTGGGTCGAAGAGCTGGCCCGTACTCTGCGCGTCCCCTTTTATGCGGCGCTGAGCTACTCAGGCGTGATGCGATGGACACCCGCTGACCCACACGACCACACCGTCACCCAATTCTTCAACCGGCACCAGCGCGGGGAAAAGGGTCTTGGCCCGGCGCTGGGGCCCGACGCGGCCAAGTGCGCCGCCACAATCTTCGAGGGCGCGGGCTTCGAGCTTTACCAGGCCGACAGCCCCTGGCAACTGAGCCCGGCAATGGCCGAACTCCAGCGCGAACTTACGGACGGCATCGCGGAGGCCGCCGCAGCGGCGGGCGCCGCCGAGGCCTCCGCATGGGGAGAGCGGCGGCACGATCTGGCTGACCGCAGCCATTGCGAGATCGGCCACACGGATATGCTCGCGATCCCCGGGCGCATCACCAACGGGGACCTCGGCATTGTTCGTTGATGTCACAACAGAGGTTTGGAGCCACTTGCTCGCCGTCCGCGAGGGCAAGGCCTGCACCTGCTGCGGTCGCTGGACCAACGGCGAGCGCCTCGCCCTTGATCTCTACGGGCCCCTGGCACGGCGCGATCTAGGGCCTTCTGTTGTCGCCCAGGTCGGCCAGTCCCTGGATGGACGCGTGGCCACAGTGACGGGCGATGCTCGCGACGTATCGGGCCCCGACGGCCTCTGCCACCTGCACCGCATGCGCGCACTAGCGGACGCGGTGGTCATTGGCGTGCGCACCGCGCTGCACGACTCGCCCAGGCTGACCGTGCGGCTCTGCGACGGCAAAAATCCCGCGCGGGTAGTGATTGATCCACAGGGCCGGCTTCCCGATCATGCGCCGCTCCTCGCCGAGGACGGCGCGCGGCGTATTGTTTTCCAGGCTGTGGATCGCGACCGACCCGGCGGTGTTACAGCAATCCGCCTGAAGCTCCACAACGGCCAGCTCGATCCAGCGGATATCGTGGAAGCCCTGCACGGCGAAGGACTGCACAGCCTGCTCGTGGAGGGCGGCGGCAACACCATCGCGCGCTTTCTTGAAGCGGAGTTGCTGACGCGCATGCAGCTGGCCATTGCGCCCCTGCTTATAGGGGACGGCCCTCAAGGGATCACACTGCCGACATCGACGCGGCGCCTTGCCGATGCGATCCGGCCCGACACGCGGGCGTTTTCCCTCGGTTCCGACGTGGTGTTCGATTGTGGCCTCAACGAACGCGCGGCGCTGGCGACACAACCGCTGCATCTGGGCGGGGCAGATGACGCCAGGGGTTAAGTCGTTGATCTTCCGGTTGCCGCGGTAACCAGAATCTCGCCAGCACCTAATTTCCGCCTCAGGGCTTCTCGGGCACCGCCGCAAGCAGCATTGGGTACATTTCCTGGAGCGCCGCGGCACCGGCCCGGGCGCCGGTGTACTTGCCGATGCGCACTACCACGAGGCCGTAGCTGGGGATGATCGTCGTGCTCTGCCCACCCGCGCCGCGCATACTATAGGCGCTGGTCGGTAGACCCCCCGCGCCGTTGCCGTTGACCCAGAAGAAGGCACCGCCGTAAATCGGCCGGCCGTCGGCGGCCCAGCTCGGAGCCACCGTCGAGGCGTAGTCAACGTAGCCTTCCGGCAGGAGGCGCTCCCCCTCCCATACGCCGTCCTGCAGGTACAGGTTGCCCAGGCGCGCCCAGTCCCGGGCCGCCATGAACGCGAGTCCCTGACCGAGAAAATTCCCATAGGGATCGGTCTCAATGATCGCGTCGCGAATACCCAGGCGGTCGAACAGGTACCGCTGCGGAAAAGCATGGTAGTCGCCGCCGCGGCGCTCCACGGCAAGGCGAATCAGATAGCTGGTGAGCACTGGATCCGTATTCCGGTAACGTCCCACGCTCGCCGGCGCAAACTCCAGTGGTCGCGTGGCGGCGTACTTGTACTGATGCACGCCGCCGGTGTAGAGGTAGTAGTGATCGGCATAAGTCTCGGGCTGATAGTCCGGATCGGCCGGGGCGTTGATCATGATGCCGCTCGACATGCGCATGATGTCGCCGATGCGGATAGCGCGACGTGGATCATCGGGACGCACGCGCCACTCCGGGACCGGCGCTTCCTGCCAGAGCGCGTAGGCACCGTCCTGGATGAGCACACCCATGAGCGTACCCGTCAGGCTCTTGGTCATGGACCAGCTTTCGAGCGGCGTATGGATATCGATCGCTTCATCGTAGCGCTCTCCCAGGATGCGTCCATTCCAGGTCACCACCAGGGCGAGCGTTTTCGCCTCGGCCGGCCCGAAGCCGATATCCAGGGCGCGTGCCACCGCGTCCATGTCCACCGTCTCTGGAAACGGGTCGCCAGCGAGTACGTCGCCCATGGGCCAGGCTGTGGTCTCCGCCGGCGGCAGCTTGGGTTCGATCACGGATGGGCGAAAGCGGATCTGCTCCACGTTGAGGGGATGAGCGATGCAGCCCTGGCTGCCGTAGCGCTGTGCAGTGCGTACCGTGCCGTCGGGGAGGGTCAGGGATACGTGCTCCCGATCCCGATCGACGACCCGTTCGACGACCTGCGCCCGTTCTTCGAAGGGCGAAATGAATCCTCCGACATTCGCAGCCGCGTCGTCCGGATCCAGGCCCATGTGGAAAATGGCCGAACACAGGATCTTGGCGAAGCCCGCCGTCTGATGATGCAGCGTATACCCCGGCGGCGGCACGTAGGCGGCATCGGTGCGGAAATAGGCGCCGCGGGCGATGAGCTGCTCCCGGGAACCGTCACTGGGCGGCGCCTCGCCCGAAGCGGCTGCCGCAGGTTGGAAGGACCCAAGACCGCTCAGCAGAATGAAAGCGGTGGCACGCAGCGCGCGAACGCCGCCGGTCGATTCTAGGGATGAGCATGCAACGGCGGCACGACGATCGGATATAGAGCGAGCAGGGTCGACTTCCATGGCATTCTCCTTCTCGTATGGAGCGGACCAAAGGCGTGGCGTATCGCCTGCGGTCTCTCCTTGAATCGCATTGCGTTCCAGGCAATCGGGTGGAGCGGGCGTCTCGCGCCACCCCAACGATTGATCGTATCTCCGCTTTCAACGCCCGGGCAACCGCCGCAGACAACGGGCAGTGTGGCGGATACCGGGGTGGTTTCTGTGCCTGCGAGCGCAGCGATCGTGACGACGGGTGCTCGTCTGCATCGCGCTTGACCGCTCTGCCGCGGTAGCCCAGCGACCCCACGGGGCGTCGTGATAGCCTCGCCCAGTGATTTTCTCTCGATAAGGAACCCATGCCCGCCTTTCAACGAGTTTTTGCATGACGGCACGGAAGATGCGCGACGCGACTCTTCTTTTCGTTGCGCTGGCCGGTTGCGGAGCTACTGCGCTGGCGCGACAGCCCGCCACCGAAACAGAAGATATGAGGTTCGTGCCAGGAGCGACCTTCCGGATGGGCAGCTCACAGTCGGAAATCGAGCGCATCGGGCGAGCCCTGGGGCTGCGGAATACCATCCAGCTGAAGGCGGAAGTCCCCAGTCACAGCGTTCAGGTTGCGGACTTTTTCATGGATACGCACACCGTTTCGAACCGCGACTATGCTCGGTTCGTCGCCGCCAATCCGACCTGGGCCAAGGTCTCGCTGCCCGACTCGGAACACAATGGTCGCTATCTGGAGCACTGGACCGAAGACGGACCACCCGAGCGACTCCACAACCACCCGGTGACTTTCATCACCTGGCCGTCGGCTGTGGCGTATTGCGCATGGCGCGGCAAGCGGCTCCCGACTGAGGCTGAGTACGAGTGGGCATCGCAGGACGGCGAGACGCGACATGAGTATCCCTGGGGCGATGACGCTCCTCGCGACGGCATCGTGAGTTGGGGCGGCAACGGGATCAACACCACCGTTCCCGTGGGAAGCTACGCTCCGAATCCGCGTGGACTGTACGACATGTCCGGCAACGTTTGGCACTTCACCTCCACGCCGTGGTTTGGATCCTACGCAGAGACGATGGCGATGAAACCCAGCGAGCGTGAGGAAGCAACCCATTCCGCGACGCGCAGAGTTGTTCGAGGAGGAAGCTGGGGCGCCAATAGCGCGAACCTGCGCGTGCGCTACCGCGACAGTCATCGACCGTTGGATGCGCGCGAAATGGTCGGATTCCGGTGTGCGGTTCAAAAACCTATATAGACGGAGTGTTGGCTGACCTCATGCCAAGGTCGCCGCAATCGCGTCCATAGCGGCGAAGGCATCGACAAACATTTCCATGTCCACCTGCTCAGGCTGCGTGGAGAGCTTCACGATCACCACGTCGGCCGGTTTGTTCATGTAGATGATCTGGCCGTGGATTCCCAGAGCCAGCATCTGCTCTCCCGCCGAGTCCTTGACCCAGACCTGGTTTCGGTAGTGGCTGAATCCAAAAACGGCGTATTCGCTATCGAGGTAACACTGACTGGAAGTAGCGTCTCCGGCTATCGTGTCCTGAATCCACTCTGCGGGCAGGACCTGCTCCCCACCGATCCTGCCGTCGCCGATCATCAGAGATCCGAACAGTGCGAGATCCCGGGTACACGCACTCATCCCGGCACCGACGTAGAGCGCACCGGCTTTATCGACAACCACGTTCGCGTCGTTTCGCGGTAACACTTTTACCCATATCTCGTCCGTGAGCAGTTCGCCCAGCGGCCGTCCCATCACTTCTTCAAGTACGAGTCCGATAACGTTGGTCGTTACCGTTCGGTAGTGAAACTTCTCGCCGTTCTGCTGGTCTTTTCCGCGAAGAGCGCGTGCGTATTCGTAGAGTGTTTCTGGCGAGGCCCCCGTTACCAGGTCGGGACGCCAGCCGACTACGGCGGCTTCCTGCCAGAAATCCGCCTTGAGATCTGTGTAGTCCTCGCCGTAGCTCGCGCCTGCGGTCATATCCAGCAGATGGCGCACCGTGGCCCCTTCCCATGCGGAGTTGTCGAGGCCCGGCAGATAGGTTGTGACAAGCGCCTCGGGGTCAAGCAGGCCCCGCTGGACGGCAATGCCCGCCAACATACCCACAAAAGACTTGGTGACGGAATTCATCAGGTGGAGCGAATCGACAGACATGTCGTTGAAATACTGCTCGCTGACGATCGAACCGGACTTCACCACCAGAAATGAATCGGTGAAGCTGTCCGCGATCATCTGTCGTACCGTGCCCACCTCATCGTTGTACCGCGGGTAGACGATGTCATTCAGATCCTGGGCTGCCTCTCCAAAGTTGAACGACGGGCTGCCTCCGCCCGCCAGGCGACAGGTCGGGAAGAGCGATTGCATATACTGGAAACTCCACCGGTTGTGTGGCGCCTGATTCCAGTTTCGCGTTGAGATACCTTGCGGATGAGTCACGTCCCTTGCACCGTTCTTATTCTTTGTAGGCGAACGGTATAACACAAGTTCCGGGGCCTGCATCACCAGCGAACAATCACCAGCGAATAAGGGGCCAAAGGCGGCGCGATCAGTGCTAGGTACTCGACGCTGCGCTTACCAGGTGTCTAACTGGAAAAGAGCCCTAGCTCCGATCGGTTGAAGTTTTGCAGCGCAGGAAGGGCGTCCAGAAGCTCGCCATCGGTCAGGCCGAACCAGCGTCCAAGAGCCTCCGCGTACTGCTCCACCGAGATCGTCGGGATCAATCGTCCGCCCCCGGAGTCCAGATCATGGCCGTAGCCGGGGGGAGGGACCGATCCGAGAAGCTGAGTGCCGGCGACGGCGCCGCCGACGACGAACTGATGACCGCCCCAACCGTGGTCCGTGCCGTCTCCATTGACGGCGAGAGTGCGGCCAAAGTCCGACGCCGTGAAAAGCGTTACCTGCTGGTCCACCCCCAGTTCGTTCATCGCGAGATTGAACGCACCGACCGCGCCGTCGAGTTGACCCAATAGCTGAGGGAGGGCCTGGGCCTGCGCAGAGTGCGTGTCAAAACCTCCCATGCCGACGAAAAACACCTGACGTTGAACTCCAAGGGCATCGCGTATCGCAATGGTTTCAGCCACTGTGCGCAGCTGCGAACCCAGCTCCGAAGCCGGAAACTCATTGGAAAACGTGAAGCCGTCGCCGCGCGCCGCGTTGTAGGCGTCATTCGTTGAAAAGGCCTTTGACAAGGCGTTGCCCATATCTCCGCGGATGAGGTAATCGCTGTTGAAAGCCTTACCGCTTAAGTGGGCCTTCAAACCTTCCTGCAGTCGCGCGTCGAAATCATCGAGTTCGCCAAGGAGATAGACCTCCGCGGCACCGCCGTCACTGACCTGGTAGGGAAACGCGCGACGACCGGTCAGAAACGGACCGCTGCCGACCGTGCTGATCGTGGAGAACGCGCCACCGTTTGTGCTGGCGCCTTCGGCGGTAAAGGCATCCGCAAAGAGTCCGCCCCAGCCGTAGAGCGAGCCCTCGGGCGCACTGGACTGCCAGATGGCCTGCTGGTCGTTGTGCGAGAACAGCCGCGGCGGAAGGCGCGCCGAGTCGTCAAAAAAGCTCTGCGCGGTCACCGGCTCTATCAGCGGGCCCACGTTAGCGACCAGGGCAGCGGAGCCGCGTTCAAAGAGGCTGCGGAGCGTGGGCATTTCCGGTGGAAGAGCCCAACGGGCGTCACCGCTGGACGCATTCGCGGGACTCAGCGGCAGGAGTGCTTCGCGAGCACGGGAGGATCCCTGGACCCGCAGCAGCGTCTGCCGCAGTCTGGCGAATTCGTCGTAAGCCGAAGCGTCGTAGGGCAGCAGGAAGTCGTGGTTATCAAGGCCACCGAAGAGAAACACGCAGACCAGCGCTTTGTACCCGCTGCTGTCCGCACCCCAGGCAGAGAGCGCCGAAGGCCCTAAGCCAGCATGCGCACCGAGCATCGTCGCGCCACCAACGTACTTCAGAAACTGACGTCTATCCATGGTTGGTCTCTCCCTTCACCGCTGAACCAGGTATTCGGGCGCGGTCATGGTCATGAGTACAGCGACGGCGACGCGCAGCAGCAGGCTGCTGTTGCGCTCCTCGTCATCGTCGAAGTCAATGGGAATAGTCTGCAGAGCGGCGACGATATTCGCCTCTGTTTCTGCACTGAGATCACCGTGCGCAAGCAGGAGATTGAGATGTTGCGCGAGTGTCGAGGGGTCAGTAGCCATGAGGAACTCAGCCCGGTAGTCCGGGACAAAGCTCGCGCAGGCGGCGTCCTCGTCGAAGGGATACCCGAATTCGTCAAACTCTTCCCGGATCTCTTCGACGTCTTCGCACTCCGCGGCCGCGGCGAAGGCAAAGAACGTCATGAAGTTCACGTACCCGGGAATCGTCGAAGCGTTCACGATCTGCAGTTCCGGAACCGTCATCCCCTCCACGCCGCTCTGCGTGCCTGGCGCGACGTAGCCCGGGCGATAGAAGTTAAAGACCGATCGCGATCGGAACGGGTGCTGTTCCAAATACTCCATCGTGTCATACAGGATTGGCAGGTACTCAACTCCCCGGGTATCGACCTCGAAGGCGCGCGCCCACTGCGTGAAACGCAAGACCGGCTCGCGCAGTTTTCCGGCGTTTAGATCCGTACCGGTGTAGCCCCGCTGGGCCTCGGGGGAAAACAACACCGCGGCGAGCGAGGCGCCCAGATCGCCCTTGCGGCCGTCGCCCACGATCGTATCGTCGGGTAGCACGTAGCGGCCGCTATCGAAGGCCCCGGCCACCTCCGCAACATAGGCTGGAGACGGATTGCTCTGCGTAAAGCGCTGGATAAGCTGACGTCCGACGAAAGGACCGACGTTGGGATGCGCCATAATGTGATCCAGCGCCATCGTTATGCTCTGCCGCCCGGGCGTTCCCGCCGGGATCGTCAGACCCAGGAAGGATTTCTCCCGCTGCGAATGATCTTCCTCGAACATAACCATGGGTTCGCGCAGGAGTGCCGAATACTCTCGCTCCTCTTCAAAGGGGTTGTCCCGGGGCTCGCGTATGTTGAGACCCGTGAACACGCGGGCAAGCCCCGTGATGTCCGCGTTACTGTAAGTCTCGAGAGGACTGCCCTGGGCATCCGTTCTCGCTGTCCCGTCGGGATTGAGTTCCACGAGACCGATGGTAAAGAGCTGCAGAATCTCCCGGGCGTAGTTTTCATCGGGCATGCGTCCGGTGGCATCGTCCGCCGGGAGATTGCCCATGTAGGTCAGATAGTGACCCATGGCCGGTGTATAGGTGATTTCCTCCAGCAGATCCCGATAGTTGCCGAGCGAGTTACGCACCAGGACATCGACGTAGTAGTTGATCGCCGACGGAAAGTCCGACAAGAGCTCCCCGCCAAAATCCGAGGCCACCATAATCTGCGACAGCGCGAAACTCATGCGCTGGCGAAGCTGATCCGGGGCATCCACCGCGAGGCGCCAGAAACCCATGGTGTTGGGCGAGAAGGGCAAGAAGCTGTCGTTATCGGCTATCTCGAAGTACCGATCCGCGATGGGAGCATACAGACTTGGCGCAAGGCTAAGCTGAGCAAGGAACCAGTCCGATGCGTTGCTGCCGGTCAGGCTGTCGATCTCGGTGCCGCGCGCGCCAAAGGTCGCCGTGCTGAGGAAGCGTGAGGTGCTGTACTGGTCACGAAACAGGCTGCTGCCCGGGGCAGGTTCCGGTACCGGTGGCTGAACCGGTGGTGGTTCGGGCTCCGGTGTGGGCGCGGGGGTCACCGGCACCTCGGCGCCGGGGCGCTCAGGTGTAGCTGGCGCGCTTGAAGACCCACCACCACAGCCCGCTAGAGCTGCGCTGAAACAAAATCCAAGGATGAGACCGCGCGCCCGCTGCGACCCTTTCGCAAATGGTGTCATGCTGATCCCCCAGCTGCTTACTTCGAAGTGAGCTTACCGGCTTGGGGAGCCGATCTGTTTTACAAAGCGGCGGGTTCAGGCATACAAATCTGTAAGCTTCCAAGGCAACTCACGACGCGCCATCGCGTCGGGAAGTCCTGGCCGACCCTCGGCTTGCCTTGGATATGTTCACGCTCCTCGGGTAAGGTTGCCCGCTTTCGAAAACGGCACCGGCTCCCCTGTGAAAAATCTTCGCAACAACGGTATCCATACCAGTGGCTACACGGATCGTCTGGCAAAGCTGATCAGCGAGCGACTCGAGCCAGGCGCTGACAAGGCAAGAATAGATCAACGAATCTGGGATCTGTTCGGTGAAGAATGGGCGGTCATGTTTACGGACCTCGCCGGGTTTTCTCGCTGCGCCGCCGACTTCGGGATCATTCACTTCTTGCAGATCATCGAAGAGTCGCGGCGGATCTTTTCGCCCTGCATCGATGAATGGGACGGCATTCTGATCAAGGTGGAAGGCGACAGCATGCTGTTGCTGTTCAAGACGCCCCGTAACGCGGTGGAGTGCGCCATCGCCATGCAGCGCCGCTGTGATGAATACAACCAGGGCCGCGTCGACGAAGAGAAAGTCCTGCTTTGCCTGGGAATAGGCTACGGCAGCGTGCTCAACATCGGCGGAGAAGACGTATTCGGTGCCGAGGTCAACGCCGCGGCCAAGCTTGGTGAGGACACCGCCGTTGCCTGGGAGATCCTGGTGACGGATTCCGTCGCGAAGGAGATAGAAGGCATGCCTGGCATCGAACTGGAGGGCACCGAGTTTGTGCCGCATGGCGCCAAGGCCGCGTATCGCGTCCTCTATCGACTTTGATGTCGCTGTGACCTGGGTTGCGCCGACTGATAGTGATAGTGGCGCCTGGAATCGTAGCGTCCAGGTTGGTAGAGCCTGGATCCCAAGATCGCCCAGGTGCTAGTTGCACCCAGGTACACCAGTCAGGCAGAGCACGTTTCGCAGAGCTAAGGTTTCACCGTTGCTCGGGCGCGTAACTGTCACACGAAGAAACGCGCCGGGGCTGCACCGCTCAACACATTGAACGTACTAGCACGATCGCCTCGGCCTGCATAAGTAACGGAGCGGCCCCGCAAGGCGCCGCTCCGCCGTCGCCATCACCCCACCGAGAGTTCCCGAACTACACCCGGGTTCCCAGCGGCAATACGCGCTTGCGTTCACCGGTTGCGGACAGCAATGCATTGGCAACCGCCGGACCCAGTGGCGGTACGCCCGGTTCTCCGACGCCGGTAGGCGCCTCAGCGGAATTGACGATATGCACTTCAACGCTTGGCATCTCGTTGATACGCAGCACCTTGTAGCTGTCGTAGTTGTCCTGGTCGACCACTCCGTCCGTCAGGGTGATCTCACCATGCACGATACCCGCAAGTGCAAAGCCGATGCCGCCCTCCATCTGAGCGCGTATCACGTCGGGATTCACGGCGGTCCCGCAATCGACCGCGCAGACCACTCTCTCGACCTTCCAGCTCCCGTCGTCTTTCACTGACACCTCGGCGACTTCAGCGACATAGGTACCAAAGGACGCATGGAGCGCGACGCCGCGATGAATACCCTCGGGCGGTGCATTACTCCAGCCGGCCTTTTCCGCAGCCAGTTCCAGTACGCCAAGGTGACGAGGGAAATCCCGTAGCATGTCGCGGCGGAAATCGACCGCATCACGTCCGGCTTTTCGCGCAAGATCGTCGATCATCGTCTCTACGGCATAGGCCGTATGCGTATGCCCGACGGAACGCCACCACAGTACGGGGATACCCACATCCGTTGTACTCAGGCTGACTGACTGATTAGGTATCGCGTAAGGCATATTGTCGACGCCCTCGACGGAGGTCGAGTCGACGCCATCGGCCATGAGCGCGCTTTCGAATACGGTCCCTTTGAGTATCGACTGACCGACAATGTGGTGTCTCCATGCGGACAGCTTTCCGGCGCCATCCAGTGCAGCCGAGACCCGATGGAAGTACATGGGGCGATAGCGCCCCCCGGTCATGTCGTCCTCGCGACTCCACTGCACGCGCACGGCCACCCCTTCGCCCATCGCCTTAACGATGCTCGCCGTCTCTACGATCACGTCGGCATCGGGTGTCGCCCGACGACCGAAGAAGCCCCCGGTCATCATCACGTGCAGTTTTACCTTGTCCGGCGCTATCCCCAGAATCTGCGCTGCAGTGGCCTGGTAGTAATCCGGCATCTGATGCCCGGCCCAGATTTCAAATTCCCCATCCTGGAGGCGCCCAACCGCATTCAGCGGTTCCATGGCCGCGTGAGCAAGATAGGGAAACTCGAAATCGGCGGAGACAACCTCAGCCGCATCGTCTAGCGCGCCCGCCGCATCACCGACCGTGTGCACAAGGACGCCCGATCCGTCGTCCGCTTCGGTTCGATAGCCTTCCATCAAGCCGGCCGTACTACGTGTCTCCGCCGCGCTCTCATCCCACTCGACCTCGAGCGCATCACGGGCCTTGAGCGCCTCCCAGTAGGATTTGGCCACAACCGCGACACCTCGGGGTGTGGCGACCACCTTGACTACGCCAGGCATTGCCATGATCGGATCGGCGTCGTAGGACTTGGCCGTGGCACCGAAGCGCGGTGCTCTCTTAAGCACTGCGGTGAGCATATCCGGGAGCAGCACATCGATGGTGTAGTCCTGCTCGCCGCGGGTTTTCCTTGCGGTGTCAGGACGACGCAGATCCTCGTTGCCGATATAGGTCCACTGACCTGCATCCTTGAGCTTCACCTTTGCCGGCACCGGAAGCGCGGCCGCGGCGGCCACGAATTCGCCGAACTGTCCGGTCTTTCCCGAGGCGTGAGCCAGTACACCTTTCTCGACGGAGATCTCCGATGCCGGAACACCCCAGCTTTCGGCGGCCGCAGAAACCAGCAGAGCGCGCGCGAGCGCACCGGCCTGACGGTAGCGCTGCCAGGAACTCGACATGGCGGTCGAACCACCGGTGAGCTGGAACGCGCCGCCCATGGCCATGTTGCCGTAGAGGGCAATGTTTCCCGATGCGCCCGTCGCCTGCATCTGAGACCAATCGGCGTCCAGTTCCTCGGCAACGAGTGTGGCGAGACCTGCGTAGATGCCCTGCCCGCCTTCCATGTGCGCGCTCAGGACCGTGACCCGATGCTCGGAGTCAATCTGAATATACGCCTCAAACGGGTTCGGTGCGGATGCCTGGGCGCCCGCAGCCTCGTCCTGGGCCGCGCTTGAGGTCGCCCGGAATCCAACCATGAGGCCGCCGGCGACGGTCGCTGTAGCCGCAATGAAGCGCCGGCGGCCCAGATGCGGCTGGCTGGTCTCGGCAAGCTGTCGTTCGAGTCTACGCATCGCCAGCACTCCTCAGGTCGTTCGCCGCCTGGTGAATGGCCGCGCGGATGCGCACGTAGGTGGCACAGCGGCAGATGTTGCCCGACATGGCTTGGTCAATATCGGCGTCGGAGGGTGCAGGATTGCTCTCAAGCAAGGCGGCAGCGGCCATCACCTGCCCAGACTGGCAGTAACCGCACTGCGGCACATCGAGTTCGGTCCAGGCCGACCGCACCGCTTCGGCGGCGTTGCCAGCCAGTCCTTCGATGGTTGTTATCTCTGCGCTCTGCACCGCGGCCACCGGCATGATGCAGGAGCGGGCCGGCGAGCCGTTGATGTACACGGTACAGGCTCCGCACTGGGCTTTACCGCAGCCAAATTTTGTCCCTGTCATCTGCAGATGGTCGCGCAGTACCCAGAGCAGTGGTGTATCGGGCGCGACGTCGACCTCGTGGGTCGCGCCGTTGATATCAAGCGTTGCCATTCTGTTGTCTCCTGAAGTTTCCCGAGCGGCGAACTGCCGCATAAGACGCAGTGTAGTTCCAGGTGCCGAGGCTAGTGTGGACTCTTTTCCCGCATTGATCTGACCAGCGAGCGGTGAAGCTCGGACTCTGCGGATACTATGGATAGAGTCCCGAAAATTCAAAGAGGTGGTCGATCTCCGGCCTTCGTAAGCGCCGAGTTTCAACCTCCCCCCACTATTTACTACGAACCATTCGGGAAGGAGGACTAGGAGCGAACGCCGATGCCGAAAAGGAACCGGAAGGGCCCGCGGCGCTGCTGCAGAGCATGCGAGTTTTGGCGCAATGGCCGCACTAAATGAGTCGTTGCCTCGTGGGTTTTTGATTCTGGACTGTTCCTGATCGGTTCGCGGGCAGCGTCACCACGCCCTGCGGAGTCCGTATGTCTACCGTTCGTTTCAGCGTGACAGCCAAGCTGTCCCTACTGTTTGCACTCTTCGCCCTGCTCCCAGCCATTGCCGCAGGCTGGAGCGCCTGGACAGCAACCCAGCGCAGCGAACAGCTGACCCTGGAATCGTTCAAAGTGTTTGCGCTCAAGCTTGCGGACGAAGTTGACCGCAAGATGGCGGAGCGGTACTTCGACGTCCAGGCCTTTGCCCTGAGCGATGGGGTAGCAGGCGTGGGTAGCGATCCCGAACGGGTGACGTCGGTTATGAACGATCATGTCGCTCGCTCTGGGATCTATCCGCTGATGATCTTCGTGGACACCGCGGGACAGATTCTCGCCACCAACGATCGTGATCCTCGAGGAAGACCCATAAATACCGAAAATCTGCTCGGTCAAAACGTTTCCTCGGAAGCATGGTTTCAGGAAATTTCCCGCGGAGACTACTCCGGCCCCATGGCCTTCACCGCTAACCCCGATGAAGTAGCGGGGGGAACGGTTATCACCGAGGTCTATATCGATCCTCGCGTGGTTGGTGCCTATCCGGATGAGCGAGGCGCGGTGATCGGTTTCGCAGCGGCCGCAGAGAGAGACGGCAATGTCATAGGGTACTGGTACAACGCTGCGGATCTTTCAACGGTAGAAGAAGTATTCGAGTCCGCATACCAGGTCATGTCGAAGCAGGGACTGGGCACGACCGAGCTCACGCTGCTCGACGGCAGTGGTCTCATACTCATCGACTTCGATCCAAGCACCCAGGGCATTGAGAAAGTCGTCGCGACGGACGCTTTCCTGACCCGAAACCTCGTTTACGATGGGGTTGACGCTGCGGTACGCGCCGTTGACGGAGAAGCCGGGGTTATTTTCGCAACGCACTCGCGGAAACAGCTGGAACAGGCGGCGGGCTTTGCCCATCTTTCGGGAGTTCTGGGCTATCCCGGTATGGACTGGAGCGTACTGGTCCGAGCATCGCGGGAGGAGGTATCTGCGGAGTCCATGACGCAGCGACGCCAGATCCTTGTGCAGTCACTGCTCATCCTGGTGCTTGCGGCCGTTTGCGGGCTGCTGGTAGGCAGGCGTTTTACCAAACCTCTGCAAAGCATGTCGGAGGTGGTTGACGCTCTTGCCCGGGGCGATCTCCGCCCCCGGGTAGGAATCACGAGCAGTGATGAAATTGGCTCTCTCGCCCATGGCGTCAACTCTGTCGCCGATTCCCTTTCCGGCGCTGTGAAGGCCATTGGCGATAGCGCAGCGAATCTAGACCAGACAGCTCGCGATTTGTCCGATCAGGCGCGACTCGTCACGGGAAGCGCCTCGTCCACAAACACTCGGGCCAGCAACGTTGCCGCGGCGACGGAGGAAATGAGCGCAACGCTCGCGAGCGTCTCGAGCGCGGCAAACCAGAGCAGTTCCAGCATTCAGTCCGTGGCGGCGGGTACCGATGAAATGACGTCCACCATAAGCGAGATTGCTGCGAACGCGGAGCGCGCGCGGGGTATCACGGATACGGCGGTTGGCAGCGTAGAGAAAGCCAATGAAAAGGTCGTGCGTTTGAGCTCTGCGTCGGAGGAGATTAGCCGCGTTATCGACGTCATTATCGAGATCGCTGAACAGACCAAACTCCTTGCGCTGAACGCCACGATCGAGGCGGCCCGAGCCGGTGAGGCGGGTAAAGGATTTGCGGTTGTGGCCTCCGAGGTTAAGGACCTTGCCGGGCAAACCAATCGTGCCACCGAAGAGATCCGAACGAGCATCAACGCCATTCAAAGCTCCACGGGATCCACCGTCGAAGAAATCGGCAACATCAGATCCGTAATAGGAGATGTGAGCCATATCGTGTCGTCGATTGCCGCCGCGGTGGAGGAGCAGTCCGTTACGACCCGCAGCATCGCAGGCAACATCGCCGACAGCGCAGAATTGGCGACCGAGATGAACAATAACTTCAACGAGGCCAGCGTGGCATCCACGGATATCGCCAGCGACGTCGCCAGCGTCACGCAGTCCGTCAGCGAAATCGATACCGCTATCGAGCAAATCAATACCGGTGCTCGTGGGCTCACCTCGATGAGTGAAAAGCTGCGAGGTCTCATTGGCAGCTTTCAAACGGCCGAGTAAGGAGGTGCTAGGGTCTGGGACGAACCAGTGCCATAAACCTTTCGTCTGACGACAGCGCCACTAAATCCGGGTCGCCTTCAATGATCTGCACGTAGAGCGGATCCGTGACGATCGCCTCCTCGAGCGCTTCCAGGGCCCGATCCTGATTACCAAAATGCAGGTCCACCAGCGCCGAGTAGTACAGCGCTTCCGCATCCCGGGACGACAGGGAAATCGATTGCTCTATGCGAGCGCGAGCTTCTTCGGGTCTGCCCAGGTGCGCCAGGTACAGTCCCAGCAATCCCTGGGTTCTCCAGTCCGAGGAGTTTATCTCCAGGTTTACGCGGGCCTGTTCAGCGGCCCGCAGGTATGCATCCTGGGCCAGGGCTTCGCTCCCGGGGGTGAAGCGGTACGACTCCGCAAGCCGCCCCCACAGCCGATGATCGTCCGGCGCAAGGGCCAGCGCCTTTTGCTGCATGGCCGCGGCCTCGCCAAAACGCCCGTCGTAGTACAGGCGCAGCCCCAGATTCGTATATCCCTGCCGCGTGGGTTTGAGCGCAAGCGATGTCTCATAAGCGGCGACCGCTTTCTCCTTTTCCCCAAGCATCCAGTAAACCGCACCCTGCCCCCCGAAAACGGAAGCGACATCCGGTGCCAGCTTTGCGGCGGTATCGTAGGCGGCAGCCGCCTCTTCGTAGCGTTCGCCGCGGTAGTAGAAGCTGCCGAGCGCTTCTTGTGTCCGCCAGTAGTTGCGCTTCAGATCGGCTGCCCGAAGTAGCAGTGCTTCGGCCTCATCGATTTGCTCCTGTTCGGCGCGCACCTTCCCGAGCTCCAGGTACGCATCCGGCTCTCCGGGCTCGGCCGCGATCGCGCTCTTCAGTGCCTGCGCGGCTTTTTCCAGGGATCCCTGGGTGCGATACAGCTTCCCCAGGGCGAGCTGTATCTCTGTACCAATGCCCGGTTCCAATTCTTCGGCCCGGGAACACGCCTGCTCCGCTGACGTGAAGTCACTGGCGGCGCGGGCAATCTCGAATAGACGGAGGTGCGTTTCACACAGGCCGGCGAAGGCCCGGGCAAACTCCGGGTCGAGATCGAGCGCACTGCGAAACAACTCGCTGGCCACGCGCATAACATCCGCATCGATGGAACTGCGGAGCCGACCCACACCTTCAAGATAGTAAACGTAGGCCTCCGTATCCTGAGTTCGTGAGGCGCGCAGTTCATCCTCGGCTTCGATGAGCAACGTCAGCTTCAGGCCACGAACGACAGCGGCGGCAATCTCTCGCTGAATGGCAAACAGGTCATCGATGGGACGTTCATAGGTCGCGGTCCAAACGCCATAACCACTGCTCCCATCGATGAACTGGGAGATTACTCGAACCCGGCCTGAATCGCGCCTCGCGCTGCCCTCCAGCAGGTGCGTGGCCCCGAGGCGCTTCGCGACCTCCCGAATATCGATCTGCTGACCACGGAACTGAAACGAAGAGGTTCGCGATACAACCTGAAGCTGCGGTATGCGCGCGAGGAGGGCGAGTATCTCCTCGGCCAAAGCACGGCCAAAGTAGTCACCGCTCTCTTCTCCCAGGTTCTCGAATGCCAGCACTGCGATAGAGTTCTTTGCCGCTGGCCCGGGAGTCTCGGCATCCGTGCCGGGTGAACTCGAAAACGGTCGCGTAAGAAGCATGAGCGTAATTGCAGAGAGCACTGCGCCGCCACCGATGGCCGACCAGAAAAACGCCCTCGGCGCAGAGCTCCGATCTCGATGCAGCCCATCCAGGAACCAGGACGCGACGATGACCAGGGGAAAGCCGCTGACGAAGGCAAGAACCAGCCAGTCCGCCCAGTTGGGCGGCCATCCGAGCGCACCCACCGCCGCCGACGCGACCTCGGTCACGGCCCAGCCAATCCCCAGATAAATCGCGAGGGCGCGGTGCACCTTGCGGCGCAGTAATTCCCGCCCCCAGCGTGAGATCCAGGAGGCTCGGCCGGCGCTCGCGCCCGCGTTGTCCTTAGCTTGCCTTGCGTCAGGATCCAGGGTCATATCATTTCGCGGCCCAGCGCCGCGTCTGCCTCTCGTGTCGGACTTCAACCACCCCAAGCCGCCCGCGGTCGCGCAGTTTCGAGGTAGCGTATATTCTCCACCCTAGCGCTATGCGCGCCTAGCACCATAAGGTCACGCAGGGGAAACACATGTCACCAGACTCCAATGGCAATAGCACGCAACCGGGCAAACCAGACGAAAGGCCCGGACGCCCGGATGAGCGACCTGGGAGACCGGATGATCGCCCCGGAAGACCTGACGAGCGGCCAGGCAGACCCGACGATCGACCCGGTAGACCCGACGATCGGTAGGACTCGGCGTTTGCCTTGAACGCACACAATATTCGGGAATTGCAGTGCCTGTGAAGCGCGCCCTGCTCATAGGAATCAACCGCTACCCCCATTACGATGATGACATGCAGCTTTCGGGCTGCGTGAACGATGCGCGCTTAATTCGGGGCATACTGCTGGAGAACTTCGGATTTGATCCGGCAAACATCCACGAACTCCACGACGAGCAGGCCAGCCGGGTCGGAATTCTGGAAGCGATGGAGCGGCTCGTCGATGAATCGCAGCGGGACGACGTGGTGGTGTTCCACTTCAGCGGACACGGTAGGCGTCGTCAGGCAAGGCTACGAAGCAACACCGAGCTGCGACCTACGGACGGAGTCTGGTTCGATAAGGCCGAAGGTACTGGCTACGACAGCACCTTGATGCCGTCGGACACCGGGCCCTACCCTCACCCCCACCTGGACATTACCGACAACACAATCCACCAGTGGCTGGAACGGCTGACCCGCAAGACCCGGCACATAACGCTGATATTTGACGCCTGTCACTCGGGCACGATCACGCGCAGCGCCGCAGGCACGCGAGTGCGTAGCGGCCCTCCCGATACACGCGCATTGCCGGAGGACGCAGATGCAGAGGACGCGGGCACATTCCCCGCCTCACTGCTTGGCAGAAAAAAGGGCAGGAGCGGCTGGCTGGCACTTAGTGATCGCTACGTTGTGATTTCGAGCTGTCGCGACTCGGAAACGGCCAAGGAGATCGACCTGGAGCCCGGCGAGGAGTTCGATAGGTTGGGTATGCTGAGCTTCACTCTCGGCAAGGCGCTGCGGCAAGCGCGTGCCGGGGATACCCACCGAGATGTTTTTGAGGTCGCCAGCCGGGGAGTCAACGATCGCTTTGATACTCAGCATCCGCAGATTGAAGGTGATCTGGATCGGGAAGTGTTCGGGACTCGACGGATCCTGCCCGTACGCCACCTACCGGTAATCGAGGTGCTTGGGGACGGGATCGTCCTCGCTGGCGGCGCCGTCCACGGCCTTGCTCAGCAGACCCATTGGGACATCTTCGAGGCGGGTATCAAAGATACAGCCGAGAGCACACCGCTTGCCCAGGCCGTGCTGCGCAAAGTCGGACCATTCACGTCTGCCGCTGCGCTCGTCTCCCAGCTCGGCGCGGTCACGCCGGGTGCCCGTGGCGTTGCGCAGAGCCCGGATGCGGGAGTGGCGAAGCTAAGAGTCGCGCTGGATGAATCTCTGTCGTCGCTTGCGTCCGAACTTGGCGACCGGATCGCGCGCTGCCCGATCACCGAGCTGGTGGACTCCGACGTCGACCTCACCGTTAAACAGGAAGCCTCGGGGGATGATCGACAGTTTCTGACGTTTACCCGGCATGGCGAAGCTGTGGAGATCCCTCCCCTGGACGTTCGTGTGCCTCGAGTTCTCGAATTGGTGGAACACAATCTGGAAACGGCCGCGCGCTACCGGCATCGTCTCGGACTTCAAAGTCCCCCACAGCCGCTCGCCGCCGAATTCAATCTGTATCGCGTGGATGGCCCCGAGACGCTGGTCCCAGCCGAGGGTGGCGCCTTTTCATTTACCGAAGGAGATCGACTTGCTTTCGAAGTCATCAATCGAGAAGAGCGACCCGTCTTCGTAAGCATTCTGAACTTCGGTCTCACCGGAGCGATCAGGCGTTTGTACCCCCGGGCCAGAGCCAGTGAAATGATTGTAGCCGGCGGGCGCATATTGAAAGGTGCCAGCCGCGCGAAACTGCGGGTGCATCTCCGCGGCTTTCACGGCGCCGAAGGTAGGCAACACTACAAGGCCGTAGTCGCCAGCGCGCCGGTGAATCTCGAGTGGTGTGAACAGCCAGGAATGCGTTTCGCAGATACCGGTCCGACGGCCCAGGCGCTCGACGGTGCTCGCCTCCCGCCGCGCAAACGCAGTAGCGAGCCCGAGCCGCCCCCGGACCCGGCACCGAACTGGGTGGAGATCACGCGATCGATAACCGTCCGGCGCCGGCCTCAATGAGCGAGCTCCCGGTCGTTTTTCTGGCCTTCGCCAACGCCGTCGATCGGCACCTGCCGCAGCTGAAGAGCGAGAGTCGGAAGATCTACTCCGCGCTAAGCGGTCTGGAGGACGAACACGCCATACAGCTACACCGCGAGGAAAGCTCGAGTCTGCGTGAGCTTTACGAAGACCTTTTACGCTTCGATGGAAGAATCGTGGTGTTCCATTACGGCGGGCACGCTGACGGCAGCGTTCTTGAGCTCGAAGATGGGGAGGGCGGCGCGCAAGGCCTGGCCCGACTCCTGGGACAGCAGTCCAGTCTCAAGCTGGTGTTTCTGAATGGCTGCGCCACCCGCGGACATGTGGATCACTTACTGAAAGCCGGCGTTCCCGCGGTCATCGCGACTTCCGTAGAGATCGGTGACAGCAAAGCGGAAGCTTTCTCCGCCGCGTTCTACACGGCCCTGGCTGGTGGAAGAAGTATCGAGGAGTCCTTCGCGGCGGGAAGCGCCCTGGTAGAGAGTCAGTTCAATACCCGAGGCGACACTCAGGTTGTGTTCGAGCGCAACACGGACTGGGAAGACGACGATGAGGAATTTCACGATAAACCCGTTCTGGAGTGGGCACTTTATCAGCGGGGGGAAGCGGCACCGGAGCTCGCTGAATGGCGGCTTGAGACGGCCCGCGCTGACTGGGAGATTCAGCTAAGCGACGCTCAGGGCCTGGTACATGATCTCGAAGGTCGCGCTCTGGTAACTCCACACCGGGCCCGCACGAGATTCATCGAGGTACTCAGCTGTCCCGACTGCGGCGCCCAGATTGAGTTGCGAAATTCGCAAACGACCACCTGCCCGGTTTGTGGGTGCGTCGACACGCTGCATGGGGAGACTGCCGCGGAGGCTGTCGATAGGGTCATCGAGTTCTCGATCACAGAAACCCAGGCTCGAGAGCAAATACTTGAGGCCTTTGGCGACAACCCGGGTGAGCTGCGCCTGAGCGCGCTGTACGTACCTTTCTGGCTGTTCGATCTGCACGTCCGTAGCGACTTTCACGGTGAGCGCGGCGTCGTACGCGATTTCTCCAAGATACCCCCCCAGCCGGACTGGGAGCCGGTCAAGGGCCAGCTGGATCTTGCATCCGAGACAGTTCCGATTCACGCCGGCGCGGCCTCGGCAGGGGAAGCCACTGGAGACCGCAACTGGTACTGGAACCTCGATCAAGAAGGCGAGAACGACCCGGGAACTCGCGATCAGGCCTACGGAGCTGCGGTGCTGTCCAGATCGCTACAGGACGCCTTTACAGTCGCGAGCGATCGCATGCTTGAGCGCGTACACGAGAACGCTGTGCAGCGCATTGGTGGCCAGCAGCAGCGCAATGTGGAGTCGCAAACACGGTATCGCGAACTGCACGCCCATGCGCTGCTCCTGCCGCACTGGTACGGCGTGATGACGCGGGAGGGGCATCGATCCAGTGTGGTAGTGAATGGACACAGCGGTGCATTACGAGCACTGCAGCTGCCAGGGACCACGCTACCGAAACTCAGGGGTGTAAAAGGCATGGCGAATAGAATCTATGAACCATCGGCTGGCCGGGGAAGTGGCTGGAGGGTCTCCGTATTCAGTGGTGCCGGCATCGGGCTGATGGTCGGCGCCCTGCTCGGGTTGGCCATGTCGCCGACTGTCGCTGGATTCGTTGCGGCGATCGGCGCTGTGCTGGCCGCACTTCTGGGTCTTAATGAACAAAACTTTGGCGTAAGCAAAGGTCTGCGCATTGGCTCCTTCGGCATTGCGGCTATCGTGGGCGCCACCGCGGGAATCTACGCCCGCGAGCATCGCCTCTTTGCGCCGGATCCCTCTATGCATATCGAGCGCCTGGTCGCCAGCGGATACAGCGCTTGCGAAGCCATGGACTACGTCAATGGTTTACCCCTGCAGCTGGCGCCGCCGGAAAATCTCGAAAACCTGCTGGACCGTAAGCACATGCTTCTGGACGCTGGCTATTCGGAATGCCAGGTGCTGCGCCTGCTCGCGAGCAGACCCGCGTCAACCGTAGACACGGAGCGAACAGGTGAACAAGCGAGCGTCATCAGCACGCAGAACCTTATTGCGGCGGTCGGACTGACGTCGGATCGGTTCGCCGCTGACAGCTGCGCGCGACTCGACGCCCTGGAGTATCCCTACCCCTTTTCCACGGCACAGCTTGGCGGTGCCTTCCGTGGCGCAGGCGCCCCATGGGAGAGCTTTTATGAAGCCATCGTGAAGCTTCCCATGAACGACGCCGATAAGAGCGAGGCGCTCTTCATGGCGCGCGATCTGGTATGCAGCGACGAACAGACGCCTACTCCCGAGGAGTGCGCGGCACTGCGCATGGAATCAACGATGGAGATGAAGCAATCGCAGAGCCCATTCCTGCAGGCCTACAGCAAGCGGATCAGCGGTAAGCTGTCGCAGGGAACCGAAGCAGCACCAACGCTTTCGGCGCTGGCAACCACATTCTGTTCGACGATGGGGTAGAAGGTATGTTCACGTCAGCGTTGCGCATCCCGAAATTCCTACTGCTCGTGTTCCTTTGCACTGGCGCCACGCCATCCTTGGCACAGCCAACGCTGCCCTGGAACGAGCACGTAGTGCGCGTAACCGTGACGTCGCCGAACCATCCAACCCAGGGGCAGTCCTCCACTGGCTTTCTGTGGCGCAGTAGTGACCAGGTCGTCACGTCCCTGCACGGCGTACTCGCGGCTCGCGAAGAGGGCTGGCAGATCGACGTGATCTGCCGCGGGAATCCTGTGCGGGCGACACCGGATCGAGTTCTCAAAAAAGCAGATCTGGTGATGCTGAAAACGGACCAGCCTGTGGTCGGATGTACGCCGTTCGAGGGCTCGGTCGATGCCGATCCAGAGTCAGGCCTGGCCATGCAGAGCGCCGGGTGGCCAGCGAATGCCCTGATCGATCTCGAACTGAAAAAACGTGGGGTGTACAGCGGCAAGGAAACACTCGCTGGCCTGGTATACGACGGGAAAGTGCTAGAGGCGCTTCGCGTATTGCAGTTTCCGGCGACGAACCTGCCCGTATACCTGGTGAGCGCGGAAGGGCTGCGCGCCGGATACTCAGGAGCGCCCGCGGTGGATCGCCAGGGCCAGCTGCGCGGCATCGTCGACGGTGGTCTGGCGAAAGGCACTGCGGACTACAATTGGCTGGTGCCCGCCCGCTTTCTCAAGGAACTTGAAGCATCCACCGAGCGCGCGCTTCCGGTAGTAAACAACGGCGAACTTCTTTCAGCGTTGTTTTCTACCGGCATCGTTGCCGATGACCTGGAGCTAAGCTACAGCAGGCAGGGAAGCGACGGCGATCGACAGTTTAACTTCGTTAGAACCAAGACACGACGTCTGGATACGATCGTGGATACCGCCGAAGCAGGTAGGGCGGCGGGCATGCAGATGCTCCTCCTGCGCTACCTGAATATTCTGGGTGTAGGTCTTACATCGAGTATCGCCTTCGACATTTACGAGGACACCAACAGCAATCTTTCTTTGGCGGTGCCCCAGGGTCAGGCCTTGAGCATAAGCTGGAACGAGGAACTCGGATACCAGCAGATCATCTCCCAGGCTGAGTATGGATACATCGAGTACTACGAGACGACTTCCGCAATCGATGATGAGGGCACTGTGTATCGGCCCGGCGATGATGGATTTCTACCTGCGTTTGCCCAGGAACAAATGAGGTACTGCGCGGAAGCCGCACACGAGTGCCGCTTTGATCAGCGGACCGGCGCCATGGATGTGTTTGAAAACGAATCGCGTACCTATACGTTTGGTATCTGGCGTGAGGAAGAACCGGATGAAGAGGACCCCACTCGATATCGCACCTATCGCTACTACAGCATTGCGTTAAAGCAGGACTTCGCCTTTGTCAGCTACGCGGATATCGAAACCGTATCGGGTGACGACAGTCTCTTCGAGTGCCAGGGTAACTGTGCCAGCGCCGAGGCAAGTACGGACTTTGCACAACTCGCGGCGGTACAACTTACGACCTTCGATGCGGGCTTCGCCTCGCGCACAAACGAATGCTACGGGTGCAGCCTCGCCGACAAGACGAGCGCAACGCAATACAACTTCGGCTGGTACCTTCGAGCAAGCCTGGGCGAGCTGTTCTCAAGTGATGAATCCGGTGACTGGAACGCCATCCGAAAGATGCTTGAGAACATGCAGATTGACGAAGCATCCGCCAGCGGTATCGAGCTGGATTTTTTCTACGACCAAAGCCGAAATCTCCGTCTCGCGATACCCGCCTCCCATGAACTCTACGATGGATGGTCAGAGACTTTCAGCTCGCTGTATATGCTTCGTTCGGAAGGGCGCTTCGATTCGCATATTGAGTTTTACGAAGAGACCATAGCCGTAGCTGACGACGACCGCTCTTTCACGCCCGCGGATCCTGGCTTCGCCACAGCATTTGCCCAGCAGGTGATGAGTTACTGCCCGGAAGGATACAACTGCCGGCTCCAGGGCCCCGATGCCGTGCCCTATGGTGGCGCCGTTCTACATCGCATTGCGATTACCGGAGATTCGCTCGACGGACAGTACCGCTACTACGACGTTTACCGCCTGCTGGTCTCTGGGGATAAAGCCTTCGTAACCAACGTGGACTTACCCATCGATTCGGGGACGAGTCATGTTTACAACTGCGGGGCGCAACAGCGGTGCGGCCCCATGGCCCTGGACCAGTTGGCGCAACTGATCGCCATCGAACTGACCTGGTTGGGGCAGCCTGCCGAGACGGCGTTCTAGTGATCGATGGGTGTGTAGAGTCCAGAATCGATGTACGGACCAATCCATATCGGCGTCCGACTGTATGACTCAGTCGACATGCGGAAAGAGAAGTTTGACGCGGGACCGTTCAGAGTGTCGTGATGCCTAGAATCGGTATGCACACCGTGTTCGTTGCACGAGAGAACATCTTCTTTCTGAAGGAATGGCTGGATTACCATGCCCGGTTGGGGGTAAGCGACTTCTTCCTCTACGATAACTCCCGATCTGCAGGCCGAAATGGAAGCACGCCCAAAAAGAACAAATATGGTTTCAAATTTGCGGCGTTGACAAAGAGATATACCGATGATTCGGTGGCTGAAGAAATTCAACGTATTGTTGCGGGCGTCGACGCGCGCTGTGAGTTGATTTGCTGGAGCCCGATGGACGAAACCGGACGTGTATTGTACGGGCAGATCGAGTCAGTTATCGACTGCGTTGAGCGAGCGCAGGCCTGTGATTGGATTGGTTTTTTTGATATCGATGAGTTTGTTTTCAGTCCCAGCGGGGAGCAGCTAAAGGCATTATTGAGCGATGCAAGCGACTACGACGGAGTAACACTACTGCAAAAAAAATTCGAAGATCGATTTCTGAATATCGGAAGACCGGTAACTGAAATCACTCGCTGTATCGACGGGCTAGACACGAGTCGCTGGGCTCCCAAAATGTTCCTAAAGAAGGGAGCCCTAAATAAAAACACGGCTGAAAACATTCATCGGCTGCCAGTCCATGGAGAGACTTTCACCTTCGATCCGGCGAGACTCCGCTTCAACCATTACAACGTCAATCGCAAAATGTTGGCTTGGGCCCGCGATTTCTACAACGACAGTTCCCTGAAATTGAATGCAGACGATGATTCCCTTTGCCGATCAGGCATCGGAGGCATAGACTAGTTGCGAGCTTCACCAGATCGCCAGGCCTAGCTCGCCCTAAGCTTTGAATGAGGCCGGTGACGCCAACGCCCTGCAGCCTCCAGTCTGTGTTGCACGTCGGTCGAGCGTCGGCAGGCCCGTCCGAGTATGACTTAGTAATGAAACCTGGCGCTGTTTGTGGTCGCTCGGGGGAGTCGCCCTTCGTGGTAAATGAGCCTTCTATTATGGTTCCAATGATTTTGGTATAGCAGCCAACTACCACCCCTCTGGCGAACCGGTATCCCCTGGAGACCCATCCGTGGAATGATCCACCGGCAAATCCTCGGTAGTATACCGTGTCAGTCTACCGCTTCGAAAACTGCGAACTCGACGTGTCCCAGCACGTATTGCGGCGTGATGGTGTAGCTGTCCCGCATGAGCCTAAAGTCTTCGAGCTTCTCCATTACCTGATTCAGCATCGTGAACGCGCGGTCGACAAAGACGAACTGTAAAACGCCGTTTGGGCGACAATCGTCACAGAGGCATCACTCACTCGCGCGATCATGAAAGCCCGTCGCATCGTTGGCGACGATGCAACACGCCAGACAGTCATTCGTACCGTGCGACGCTACGGTTACCAGTTCGTCGCCCCGGTTACAGACATGAGCGCTAACCCGACAAGCACCACTCCTTCGGTTGAGAGTGAGTCGGCCGAGCCGACTGGCGCACCCTCCCTGGCTATATTTCCCTTCTCCGACCTAAGCGCAAACAAAGATCAGGACTATTTCTGCGAAGGCATCGCCGAAGAGATACTGAATGCCCTTTGCAGGCTGGAAGGTCTGCACCTTGCGGCACGTACCTCCGCACTGCAGTTCAAGGACCGGGCCGTCGACGTCCGGGAAGAGGGACGAACATTGGGAGTGGACAACGTTCTGGAGGGCAGCGTCCGCCGCGCCGGGGAGCGTCTGCGCGTCACCGCTCAGCTTATTGACGCGAAGACGGGGTACCACCTCTGGTCGCAGCGTTACGACCGCTCGACTGAGGATATCTTTACCATACAGGATGAGATTTCGGCGCGAATAGTCGGAGCGCTCCGCGTAGAACTGACACCTTCGGATAAGGCAAGTCTCCAAATGACTTCGCCGAGTTCCTTCAGTGCCTATGATCGCTACCTGCACGGGCTGAAGTTCCTGCACCGATTCGGTCGCCGCAACCTTCAGCTGGCCATCGACCTGTTCGAACGCGCGATCCAGGCGGACTCGAGCTACGCGCCCGCCTGGGCGGGCCTGTCTGAGGCCTATAACCTTTTGTACCGCTATGCGGAGCCGGAGGATAGAAACCGCGAGCAAGCCTTATCAGCAAGAAAAAAGGCGGTCCATCTCGATCCCGATTGCGCAGAGGCACAGGTTGCTCGGGGCCTGTCGAGCGAGATCATCGAAGACTACGCCCAGGCGCAAGAAGCTTTTGAGATGGCTATCGAGCGGAATCCAAAGCTGTACGAAGCGTGGTAGTACTACGTGCCATGCTGCGCCGCTGTTGGTGACTTTGAGAAAGCGGTAGGGCTTTTCGAGCGCGGCGCGCCGTTCGCCGCGAAAAAAAACGACTGGCACAGAACACCGATGACGTCCGTGCACTCGATCTGTCAGCACACGCCTGGATTATTCTCGGCTTCCCTGAAAAAGGCCTTGCCTGGGCCGAACGCGCCCTCACTATCCAACCAGACGATGCCGCAACCAACTACAACGCGGCATGCGCGTACGTTTGCGTGGGACACAAGGAAAGTGCGCTGGATCTATTGGAAAACGTCAGCCTAAAAGGACTGGTGAATCGGAATTGGATGGAAAGCGATGCAACTCTGGACCCCTTGCAGGAGGAGCCCAGGTTTAAAGAGATCCTGCTCCAGGCAAAATGACGTCGATCTGGCATGGCTACGGCAACACAAGAAAGAAAATGCGAATCCACGAAAAAAGCCCTGCCAGCGCGAGCTGACAGGGCTTGGTGTTTGGCGCCTGGCGAGGGCCCACCCCTCTTTTCGGGTGTGACCTACAGTGGGTTGCGACCGGTGGTCGCAATCGCTGCACGAGAGCCTGCCCCGCTGTACCGGGTACCGCTTCGCGTCCCCTCCGCCGTTCACCTTTGGTG
>JBCBTK010000005.1:0-260390 GCA_039818725.1 Pseudomonadota bacterium | reverse complement strand
GGGCGTCTGGAGGCCGCCTGCCAGAAAAGGCCCTGGGCGCCGGAGCACCTGCAGCATGAAGGCGCTTTCCAGGCACAGCTTCGGCGCCTTTGGTTTGACGCCCACGTGCATGACGCGCGGGTCGCTGGCCTGGTGATCGAACTGCTTGGCACGGAACGGCTCGTTCTCGGCACTAACTTCGCAGGCTGGGATCAGGGCGAGACGACGCTCCTCGGCGAGCGCGCGGCCACCCTCGGCGCCAACGCGAAGCGCCTGCTGAGGGCAAGCACGTGAGCGGGCCAGCGCCGCGTTCCGAGCTGGCCATGCACTGGCCGCTCATTCCGACGGCCTGCATCGGAATCATCTGCAGCGCCTTCGTACTTCCCTACTACACGGTGGGCGCCCTGCTGGTGCCCGTGACCGACGAATTCGGCTGGAGCCGGGCGCAGTTCCAGGCCGCCATCCTGTTCAGTTCGGGGCTCGGCGCCGCGACCTCACCGCTGGTCGGCTGGCTCAACGATCGCTACGGTTCGCGGCGCGTTGCCCTGCCGGCAATGATCGGTGTCGGCCTGGGTTTCCTCCTGGCCTCCACCATGGATGCTCGCCTGTGGACCCTGTTCCTGGCCTATGGCGCCATGGCACTGCTTGGCGCCGGCACTATTCCGGTGACGTGGACCCGTTCCATTGCCAATACGTTCTTCCAGCACCGCGGTCTTGCCCTGGGCCTGGCGCTCGCGGGTACGGGGATATGCGCTGCAGTCATGCCGCACTACGCGGTGTTCCTCACCGATCGCTTCGGTTGGCGAGCGGCCTACGTCGGGCTCGCGCTGATGCCCTTGCTTCTCGCGCTACCGGTGCTGTTCCTGTTCTTCCGTCCACGGGAGGCCGGTGATTCGCAGAGCGACACTTCAGCGGCGCTCCTCAGCGGTATGACGCTGCGCGAGGCGTCCCACGGCTACCGTTTCTGGGTGGTGCTCGCTTCGATCCTGTTTGCCTACATGGGCTTTTCGGGCATTGGTCCGAATCTCTTGCCGTCCATGACCGACGATGGGTACACCCGTGAACAGGCGGCCGGCGTGCAGAGCGTGTTTGGCGTGTCAATAATTGTCGGCCGTATTGTGGTCGGCTTCCTGATCGATCGCCTCTGGGCACCGGGCGTCGCCGCCGTCTGTCTGCTGCTGCCGGCCCTCGGCACGCTGATTTTTCACGGCGAGCAAACGCTGCTCATGGCGCAATGCGCGAGTTTCCTGATCGGTTTCGCCGCCGGCGCGGAACTGGATCTGATGGCGTTTCTCGTCGCCCGCTATTTCGGCCTGCGCCACTACGCGAAGATCTATGCCGTGCTCTACGCAACGCTGGCCGTCTGCTCCGGCACAGCGCCGATGCTGTTCGCCACGGTGTTTGATTTCACCGGATCCTACGACCTCGGATTCCTGGTGGCCACGGGACTGTTCGTCCTGGCGGCGATTGCCGTGCTGACCCTTGGCCGCTATCCCCAAGCCTACGCACACGGGTCGGAGGGACCCGTATCGTCACGCGATGAGACCGATGGCGTTTTCGTGACGGCTGTTACTACCACGGGCGACACCGTCGCTCCCAATAACGATAAATGAGGAAGTAGCCATGGAAGTAGCCAAAAACATAGCAAGCAGCAGGACGCTTCTCTTTCTGGCGCTCACCGGGGTCACCCTGGGTAGCCAGGCCCAGAGCACCCGACAGCGGGCGACATCGCTCGAAGAGGTGGTGGTCACGGCCCAGAAGCGTGAGGAATCCAAGCAGGACGTCGGGATCTCCGTGAGCGCCCTCGACGCCAAGGCAATCGAGCGGACCTTCGCGCGAGATATTCAGGAAATCGAATCCCTATCCCCCAATTTGATTATCGACCCCATCTTCGCGATAAACACCGCGGCGATTTCCATACGCGGAATGCAGCTCAACGATGGCGAGAAATCCTTCGACCCGGCCGTTGCCGTGTACCTTGATGGCGTCTATCTGGCGACTACCACCGGCGCCCTCCTCCACCTCTGGGATGCCAAATCCGTAGAGGTGCTGCGCGGCCCCCAGGGCACCCTGTTCGGGCGCAACACTATCGGTGGCCTGGTGCACATTCAGCGCGCGGACCCCACCGGCGAATGGGGCGGGCGAGTTGCCTATACCCACGGGAGCTTTGATCAGAACGACTATAAAGCGACGCTCAACTTCCCGGCGATTCTGGACGACACCCTGGCAACAAAGCTCAGCGTTATCCGCAAGGACGGCGGTTCCTTCTTCGAAAACGAGGCTCGCGGCGGTACCGACGGTCACCTGGATTTCTGGGGCGTAACCGCCACGGCGCTCTGGCAGCCGAGCGATAGCGTCGATGCGCGTCTCATTTATGAGTGGAACGAGGACGACACGGACTCGCTGCCGATCACGGGACTGGCGGTCGACGGCGATGTGCTCGCCTCCATACCCGGCGGCCTGGGCCGCCGGCCCGAGGACACGGGCTATCACCGGAACTCCCGGGTGCTGGCGCAGAATCCCGGGAACCTGGAAACCAACGCCCTCACCTTTACCGGCCGCTACGCGCTCGACGAGGTTCACCAGGTTGAGACCATTGTCGGCTGGCGTCAGTCCGACGAGTTTGTGCGCACGGATTTCGACGCGGTAACGCCGGAGGCGTTCTGGGTGTTTCGCCCCCAGGAGCTCGAACAGACCAGCGTCGAAGTCCGCTGGCATATGAACACGGACCGCATGCAGACGGTGCTTGGTGCGTTCTGGTGGGACAGCGAGTACTCCCTGCGCCAGCGGAACGTCTCGCCGCTGTTTTTTGGTACCGAGGATTTCGAGGCCCGGCCATTTTTCGATCAAAAAACCGAGTCCTACGCCGTGTTCGGACAGCTCGACTACAACCTGACGGACAAGCTGACCCTGACCGTGGGCGGCCGCTGGCTTGAGGAAGAGAAAACCGCCTGCGGAGCTTCGCAGCTTGTCGCGGGAGGCCAGATTCTGCCCGGCGCCACCGCCTTCGGCCAACCGGGCTTCGGCGTATGCGGCGACCCGGACTTCGAGCTGCAGACCGAATTCGTCGACGTGAACGGCGAGCTTCAGCCCATCCGGGGCAGCGAAACCTGGTCGGAGTTCACGCCGCGTGTAGCGCTGACCTACGAGATTCCCCAGGGCATTGTCTACGCGAGCTTTTCCGAAGGCTTTCGTTCCGGTGGCTACAACGGGCGCTCCTCCAACGGTGTCACCTTCGGGCCCTATGATCCCGAGAAGGTCGAGTCCTACGAACTGGGTATAAAGACGGACTGGTTCGAAAACCGGCTGCGCTTTAATGCCACGGTCTTTTTCACGGACTACCAGGACAAGCAGGAAGATGTGGTCTTCCCGGATCCCAACCTGGTCACGGTGACCCTGGTGCAGAACGCGGCGTCGGCCAGCATCAATGGTCTAGAGCTCGAACTGAGCGCCGTGCCTGTAGACGGACTTACGCTGTCCGGAAACTTCGGCTACCTGGATGCGGAGTTCGACGAGTGGACCGTTCCGGGGCTGAATGGACAGCCGGTCGACAAATCGGGCTTCGAGCTACGCCGCGCGCCGGAGTTCACCGCGGCACTGAATGCTGTCTACGAATACCCGCTCGCCAACGGTGACTTTCTGGTGTTCACAGGCAACTACGCCTGGAAAGACGACTATTTTGTGAACGCCAATTCCATAACGACGCACAACGAGATCTGGGACCGCCCCGTGGGCCGCAACGACGCCTTTGGCCTGCTGGATCTGTCCATCAACTACGAGAGCGACAACTGGCGCGCATCCGTGTTCGGGAAGAACGTTACGGGAGAGGACTACTTCCTTCACGTTCTTGATGTGGGCTACAACTTCAACGGCGGCCCCGGCGGGGAGCCCCTGCCCCTATCCGGCCTGTGGACCTACGGCACCATAAACCCCCCGCCCATCTATGGAATCGAGCTGCAGTACTCGTTCTAATCGAGAAACGTAGTGTGCCTCGCCAGCCCGGCGTTCAGGCGAGTTGAACAGCCCTTGCCGACGGTACGTGGAAGGGCGGTTGCTCGCCGCGGCGGATAAAGTAGAACAAAAGATAACCAGGTACAGTGAACATGCCCAATCGCATTTATTCCAGAAAACAGACGCTTGCGTCGAACCTGCTCAACATCGCCGCCGGTTTGAGTCTTGCGATCGCGTTCCTGATCCACCCTGCGGGTGCTCAAGAAAGCACTCAGGAAAGCAGTGAAAGCCAGCGATTGAAATCCACGGACGAGTTCCAGACGAGCGGATCGGAACTTGGTGAGCGCAGCTCCCTGCCCGGTGCGACGCTCTTCGGCAAGCACTGCGCCAGCTGCCACTACGGGGGCGTGTACAAAGCGCCGCATTTTTCCTGGCTCGAACTCATGCCTGCGCGGTCGCTCTATGGCGCCATGACTCAGGGGATCATGCGGAGTCAGGCGGCCGCCTTGAGCGGCGAAGAAAAAGTACAGGTCGTTGAGTATCTCACGCAGCGACGCTTTGACCCGGCGGCAATTGCCGAAGCAAGCTCGCCGTCCATGTGCAGCGGAGATGTCGCCCGTTTCGAAACCGGCGAAGGCATCCATGCCGTTACACCCGGTCACAATACTTCCCGCTTCATTCCCGAGTCCGTAGCGGGAATGACAGCCGAAGGGCTGGCCGCGCTGGAGCTGAAGTGGGCCTTTGCCTTTCCGGACGCAACCCGCGCTCGATCCCAGCCCACGGCGGGTATGGGCGCCGTATTTGTCGGCAGTCAGGACGGTACGGTGTACGCCTTCGATCTCGAAACAGGCTGCGTACGCTGGACTTTCCAGGCGGCCGCGGAGGTTCGTACGGGCGTTGTCCTTGAGCGACACAGCGACAACGACGCCTCGCTTTACTTCGGGGATATCATTGCCAATTTCTATGCCGTCGACGCGCTGAACGGCGAGCTGCGCTGGAAACGCCGCATGGACGAACATCCCAGCGCAACCCTGACGGCGACGCCGGCGGTTCATGGAGAACGCGTCTACGTCCCGGTCTCCTCGCTGGAGGTCATCGCCGCCGCCGACCCCGCCTATCCCTGCTGCAGCTTTCGCGGCAAGGTCGTCGCGCTGGAGCAGTCCAGCGGCGATATCGCCTGGACGGCTTTCGCCATTGAAGAGGAACCGACAGTCAGCGGCAAAACCCGCCTCGATACAGAAGTGCTCGCGCCGTCCGGGGCGCCGGTGTGGACGACGCCGACCGTCGTTGCGGAGGAAAACCTGCTGGTGTTTGGAACCGGCGAGAACTACTCCTCCCCGGCCGATGGCAATAGCGATGCGATCGTGGCTGTTGATCTGGACAGCGGTAAGCGCCGCTGGGTCCACCAGATCACCTCAAACGACGCCTGGAATGTCGCCTGCATGATGTCGGGGAACCCCAACTGTCCCGCCGAAGATGGCCCGGACTATGATCAAGGCTCGAGTGTCTTGTGGGTCAGGGAAACGAGGCAACTGGTGGCGGGACACAAGAGCGGATATGTCACGGGCCATCACCTGGAGGACGGTCGCGAGCTGTGGCGGGTCAAGATCGGTCGCGGCAGTATCCAGGGCGGCGTGCACTTCGGCATGGCGGCCGAAGGACCACGCGTATACGCGCCGGTCAACGATATGAACGATACGCGCAACGGCGATGATCTCGACCCGGCGCTGGCGCAGCCCGGTCTGCATGCCGTGGACGCGCTCAGTGGGGAGCTACTGTGGAGTCGCGTCAATGCGGACGGCTGTGGCACAGAGCGGCCGTTCTGCGATCCCGGCGTTTCAGCCGCCGTAACGGCCATTCCCGGCGGAGTCATAGCGGGACATCTGGACGGCGTGCTGCGCGCCTACGACGGAGACAGCGGCGACCTACTGTGGCAGTACGACACAACTCAGCCGGTCGACGCGGTCAATGGGCAGGTGGCGCGCGGCGGCGGAATGAGCGGTGGCGCCGGACCCTTTGTTTACCGCGGTCACGTCATCGCAAACTCGGGCTACGGCCTTTACTTTCATGAACCAGGCAACGCGTTGCTGGTGTTTGCGCCGGCGGAGTCTTCAGAGTCAGAGACTGATTGAACGCCACGGACATCGACCAGATAGCAAAGGACGGACATAGCCGGGCCCGACTGCATTCGTTGGAACCGGCTTATCGATGTCCACACCGCTAGCCCTGAATCAGGGCGGCAAGCCATTGACGTCCTTGCGCCGCTACCGCTGTCCCGATCCAGCCGCTATTTGAGCAGCCTTCTGGCAAAACGCAGCAGACCGAGGCGGCGCGCGATCATATAGAGCGGTCTGAGTTTTCGCAGGACCTTGTGGTAGTCCTCTACCTGTCGATGGTGCGAGCGATACAGTCCGCGCAGGAAGTGATCCCGCCGGTGCAGCATCGCCTCAAGCTCCGCGTAGGCTTCCTCGGTGAGTGGTTCGCCCGGGCTAATCGACTCGGGGATCCATCCGGGCACGTACACGGTGGAATGCGTGCCGGCGGCACGACCACTTTCGAGATTCCTGGTGTAGTAGTACACCGTCAGGGACTTGCGGGAAAGATGGCGCTTCTCCTCCGGCAGGTTGACGGGCGCGAAGCCGTGCCATGAATGCTCATGGGTCTCGAACAGCACGGCGTGGTTGGCGTAGGGCGGATAGCTGACGTACTCGCGATCCCGCGATCGGTCCCAGGCGTCCCGGTGCAACTCGATAGCGCCGCCCCACTCTTCTTCCCATTCCTCACACAGATAGACGATGAGATTCAGTCGGCGGTGAAAGTCCGTTTCGGGATGCCGATTGAAATCCACGTGCAGATCCAGAGCCTGACCGTGCAGATTATTGTGCGTTCCGGCACCGAAATATCCAGGGTCGTAAATCAGGTCGGGTATACCGGTGACGTGCTCGAGGAAAGCGATGAACTCTTCCGAACGCAGCACGGCGTCCCACGCACGATACGCCGGTCCCAGGCTGCGGATATCCGCCACCGCATGTTTGAGCGAGCGCCCACCGAACTCGTTGGTCATCTTCGCGGGATTCGCTTCGGGGAACTGCGCGAGGATCGAGTCCAGGAATTCCGGCGTGAGGAACGAGTCCATCAGCACGTGCCGGAACGGGCAGGCTTCGGCAAAAGTATCCCTATAGCGATCTGCGTAACGCAGTGTAAGGTCGCTGATTGTGCCCTGCATTGGATGACCGACCGCTCAGAAAAACCTGCCCTCACCTGGGTGCCGCTAGTCTAGATCGCCCATTAATTGAGGTCGAATCGCAAATTCGATCTTTAGCTGGATTAGCGCATCTTCAGGGACTACGCTGTTGGAATCCTGCGCAACCGCCGGTGAGCGCTATGCCGATTCATCAGCACGCCTCCGTACGTGATCAATCGCCTTCGTCTGAAGAAGGGGCACGCTCTACGCGGCTAGCTGCTCCGTTGCTCAATTCGTCCAGTGCTTCCGCCTGGCTAGGCTCGGAGAAATCTGGCCAGGCGATGACTCCCTCTTCCCGACGATACTTCGAAGCGCGCCTGGGACACGATTTCAGCAAGGTCAGGATTCACCGCGGCGAGCAGGCCAATCGCGCGACCGACACAATGAATGCCAGAGCCTTTTCCGTCGGAAACAACGTAGTCCTGGGCAAGCACGTTCAGAGCGAACAGCACCCCCGAGGCAAAGCCACCCTGGCTCACGAGCTTGCACACGTGGCACAGCGTCGGGCCGGGGTGGCGAGCGCCGGGCCTTCGGAACTGCGAAACGCCGAGGCCGAGGCTCACTCGGTTGCACAGCTCGCAGTCTCGGGCGGTGCCGCGACGCTTCGCCAGCGTGTTGCCCCGCACCACGTGCTATGCGAGCCAAAAACCGGCGGCACGGATTCCAAGCCCGGCCTCGGAGTACCCAGTCTCGAAATGCCCAGTCTTGGCGGCTCAAAGCCCCTTGAAGGTGTGAAAGAAAAACATATACGCAATGGTCTCATCACCAGCCACAGGTACGAGCTCTTCGGTTTTGACACCGGCGACGATACCTTGACCGGCGACCATCGTAGCGCGCTCATCGATATCGCGATCAAATGGGGCATGAGCTATGTCAAGCCCCAAGTTGTCATTGTCGGCGGCGCAGACAAAATAGGAACCGATAAAGACAATCTGGTTCTTGGCCAGAAGCGTGCCAATACGGTAGGCATGGCTCTCTCAGCGCTGCTCAATACCAAGTTACCGCCAAGCGTCTTCCTTTCCATGTCATCCGCCGGGGAGCCGGCCGAAGGAGCGACGGTCGCAGATGCCAACCTGCGCAAAGTCACGATCATGTTCAGCACCTACGACGCGTTGCCGAAGCTGCCACCCCCCCCGCCAGACGCCGAAACCACGCCTTCACCGGACCCGCCGAAGACCGATGCAACCACGCCCACCGAATCGTCGAAAGAAGATAGCGGCAAGTTCGAAATTGGGGGCGCCGTTTCGCTCGGGCTTTCTCTCAAACGGCAGGTCGAAAAAGACCCGGATTCCGATGAGAAGAAAATTGCGCTCCAACTCGCAGAGGAAGTGGAAGGCAAGCTGAAACTCAAGTACGGCAAAGAGTTTGAAGTCGTCGTCAGCTTGCGCTACGAGCACGCAGACACCGTCGGCGGCGATTCGAAGGTCAAAGGAAGTGACACGGGCGCCATCAAAACCAAGTTCGACTGGAAAATCGTCAGTGTAGACGGGCATGCCGTCAATATTGGAGTTGTCGGGTCGGGCGAGATTAGCGCCGTTCGCAAGGAAGATTCCTCGGGAGAGGTCAAGACAAAAACAAAGCTGAAGGGCAAGACGTACACCGAGATCAGCTACAGCTATAACGTGACCGACTGGTTGAAGTTGAGCGCGGCCTTGCAGCTCGGCGCCAGCTTCACGGGTGATGGATCCAAGTTCCTAAACAACTATGGGATAGGCGCAGACTTTCAGCTGTACAAAAACAAGGAGACCAAGCGTTCGTTCGGTGCTGGCGTTCAGACCATGATTTCACCCACCGGCGAAGTAATTTTCGGTATCGGTGCAGGTGCAAAGTTCTAGCAATCGCCGAGCAGCGATTGAAGGAAGCTCCTTAGTCCCTGGCTTTTAAGGTCACGGCGTCTTTCGACAGCATGCCCTTAAGCTCTGTAGGCCTAAAGCGGAAACTCCTAAGACCGAATAATAATAGGTAACGCCTCGTCAATTTTTTTGGCTGTACTAATCTAAAAAAGCGGTCAACAACTCTCATTCAGTGGCAGACGCTCGCGACTTCGCGATAAGGCTCTGTGAACCAAAGCAGGAGAGGTTTCTATGACTTCCTGTGATGTGCTGCCAGGGAACGGTTACCTGGAGTTCGACGACGGCTACAACTCTCACGGCATCCCGTCCTGCGCATTCGGGCGATTTACTCGCGCGCCGGACAGGCCTTCGTTGATACAGAGCCCACGCTCCAGCGGGTACGGCTGGACCTCGCCGGGGTCTCAGCCTTGAATCCAGAGAGAAATACAAGAACAACGCATTAAACCCGGGAGTCGCACCCGGGGCATAGCACGGAGCGCGACGCGCAGGACAACGCAGAGGTCGCACGACCTGAGGGCTTCGGCCTATTGAGGTCGTCAGGCCTCCGTACGCAATCAGATTGAGTAACAGGGGGGTCTCCCATGAAAACGAGTATCAGCGTCGCCGCTAGTGGCGTCTCCACTCTATCGGCCGTGCACAGCCTGGATATCGAAGCGGTAGGCAGTTCCGAATTTACTGTTCCTGCGGGTGACTCCGTTGACGTGGATGTGCAGCCGGGCACCCAGGCGCGCCTGCGCCTGGTATTCATCACGGCGGACAGCTACGCCGACACCCTCACCTATTCGGTAACGGGCGGCCCCGCCGACATTGCGCTCGACGCGCCGGAGTTATTCATGGGCTCCGGCGTAATCGAATTGCTCGGCGCGACACCCAACGAATTCACCTTTGCTAATGCCGGTGCCGAGGACGTCAACGTCACGGTCATGGTCGGCCGCCGGGTCACGGACTAGCGCCGACGGGCGCAGCATAGTCAATTTTTTTCGAGGGAGGAGTTGCCATGCCGGTCTCGCCGACATATCCAGGCGTATATATCGAAGAGGTTCCAAGCGAGGTTCGCACCATTACCGGTGTCGCCACCTCCATCACCGCATTCATCGGCAGGGCCCCGAGAGGCGAGCTGGACAGCCCTGTAAAGGTGCGAAGTTTCGCCGAGTATGCGCGCTCCTTCGGCGGACTCTCACGCGACAGCACGATGAGCTACGCGGTGCAGCAGTACTTCGCCAACGGCGGCGCGGAGGCGCTGATCATTCGTGTTTTTAACCCCGACGGCGCCACTGTTGCCACGTCATCCACGACCGTCGAACTGGATGCCGAGGGTGGCACGCAGACCTTCACGCTGATCGCCGCCAACCCCGGCTCCTGGGCAGACAATCTCAATATATCGGTCAACTACAACACCCGGGATACCAGCGATACAACGCTGTTCAACCTTATCGTCGAGGAGATCGACGAGGGGGTCACCCGGGCGACGGAAACGTTCCTCAACGTCTCCAGCGACCCGGGCGACCCCAGGTATGTTGTGACCGTACTCGAACAGGAGTCGGACCTGGTTCGTGAAGCCGGCGCCGCCACGGTGTTCCGCCCCGATGAGGTGACCCAGGCTCAGCACACCGACGGTGGAACCGCCGGCGACGACCGCGCGCCGGTGGGTTTCGACGAGATCGGAGACGAAGCAACGCTGTCGCCCTTACGGCAGGGTATCTGGGCGCTGGACGATGCCGACATCTTCAACATGATGTGCATCCCGCCGTTCACCTTCGCGGCCGACGTCGACGAGCCCACCTGGACAGCGGCTCAGGTCTACTGCAAAGCCCGCCGCGCCATGCTGATCGTCGATCCGCCCTCGTCCTGGAACGATCCTGCCGACGTTCTCGATGGCACCTCAGGCATCGATGGATCCAGCGCGCCGGTGCCGGTACGCGATGAGAACGCCGCCATCTACTTCCCGCGCGTTCGCCTCGCCGACGCGGAGCAGCAGAATCGCCTGGCGACCTTCGCGCCCTGCGGCATCGTGGCAGGCATTTACGCGCGCACTGATTCCACGCGCGGTATCTGGAAGGCGCCGGCCGGCCAGGAAGCGCAGATGGTGGGCGTGCGCGAGCTTACCTACAACATGACCGACGGCGAAAACGGCGATCTCAATCCTCGGGGCGTCAACTGCCTGCGCAAGTTCCCGGTAGCGGGGAATGTCGTGTGGGGCGGACGAACCACGGAGGGCGCGGACCAGCTCGCCTCCGAGTGGAAGTACATCCCGGTACGGCGCACGGCGCTGTACATCGAGGAGAGTCTCTACCGGGGTACGCAGTGGGTGATCTTCGAGCCCAACGACGAACCGTTATGGGCGCAGATTCGGCTCAATGTCGGGGCATTCATGCAGAACCTCTTCCGCCAAGGCGCCTTCCAGGGCTCCACGGCGCGGGACGCCTACTTCGTCAAGTGCGATCGGGAGACCACGACCCAAAACGACATCAACCAGGGCATCGTCAACCTGCTGGTTGGATTTGCTCCGCTCAAACCCGCGGAGTTTCTCATCATCAAGATCAGCCAGATCGCCGGCGATATCCAGACCTGAGGAGGTTGAACAGTCATGGCGCAATTCAGCGTAAACCCGCAACGTTTCGATCCGTACAAGAACTTCAAATTCCGTGTGAAGTGGGATGGCAGGTACGTCGCCGGTATCAGCAAGGTCGGAGCCCTGAGCCGTTCCACCGAGGTCGTGGAGCACCGCGAGGGTGGCGATCCAAGCACGGTGCGCAAGTCGCCGGGCCAGAGCAAGTATGAAGCCATCAGTCTCGAGCGCGGCGTGACCCACGACAAGGACTTCGAACAGTGGGCCAACAAAATCTGGAACTGGGGATCGGGCCTGGGCTCGGAGGTGTCCCTGCAGGACTTCCGCAAGGACATCATCATCGAGATGTACAACGAGGCCGGGCAACTGGTACTGGCCTACAAGGTCTACCGCTGCTGGGTATCGGAGTTCCAGGCTTTACCGGAACTGGACGCCAGCGGAAACGCCGTGGCGATCCAGAGCATCAAGCTTGAAAACGAGGGCTGGGAGCGTGACTACGAAGTCACCGAACCCAGTGAACCGAGCTTTGTCGAGCCTGAGTGAGCTAAGACCGCGTGAGCCGAGCCCGAATGAGCATGGCACCCGTTGATGAGCTCTCTCTTCTGAAGGTACTGGAACGGGGACTGGATCAGCCGGCCTACAAGCGCGCACTGCTGCTGCTGGAGGCAGTCCAGCCGGGTGTCAACGGCGAGGGCCTCGCCGCGATGCCCATCGGCCAACGCGACCGCTGCCTGCTGTTACTTCGCGAGCAGTTGTTCGGCAGTCGCATGGAATGCACGCTGGCCTGCCCCAACTGTGGCGAGGCGCTTGAGTTCAGCTGTTCCGTGACGGACCTCTGCCTCGAGCCCGCCCTGCCCCACGATCAGCACCTTGAGCTCTTACACGGCGATATTGCCGTGCGCTACCGCCTGCCCAACAGCGACGATCTGGCAACTGCACTGCAAGACAACCCGGAGAGCAACGGGCAGGCCGCGGTGCTCGAGCGCTGCATCCAACTGGTGACTGACAACGACCGCGATATTACGGGCCAGCCGCTGCCCGTCGAAATACAAGCCGCCGTACTGGAAGGCATGGAATCGGCCGACCCCCAGGGCAACGTGGAACTGGACATGACCTGCCCGAGCTGCGCGGAGCAGTGGCAGAGTCCGTTCGACATCGTCGCCTACCTGTGGTCAGAGCTCGAAGCCTGGGGCCAGCGCCTGCTGGGCGACATTCATGCGCTGGCATCGTCCTATGGCTGGACTGAAGCCGAGGTGCTTGCGGTGACTCCCTGGCGACGTCGCCAGTACCTTGAGCGCCTGGCGCGATTGCGAGTCGACCGATGAACGAGCCGAGTGCCGGTGGATACCTCGCGCAGCTGCTGCAACGCAGTCGCGGACCCGTGCCCGGCAGTGTGGCGCCGAGGGGCCGGTCGACGTTCGAGGACAGTCCTGCTGCCGCACAGACAGAACCGGTGGGACAGGTCGACGTGACATCCGGGCAGGGATCCGCCGAAATCTCCGTCGCCCCCGGAGAGATCCACAGCGAAGCCGCGGTGTTGGCGAAGCCTGTAACAACGGCCGCGGCAATGGTGAACGAGGAACGCTCGCGGCAGTGCGCCATCGAGGCGAAACCTCGCGGACCGCAAAACAGAATCACGAGGGAACCCGAGCGGCGACGAGAATCCGGTAGAGGCACCGATCCTGTCTCGACGCCGCAACCCGGGCTCCGCTCGTTGGACGCCAGGGATTCAGTGGCCACTAATTCAGAACCCGCCGCTTCCGACCCGGCGCCCGATCGTAAAGCGGCCAATCCCCGCACCATCACTCCAAGAGCCGTAGAGCGCGACGGCACGGAGAGCGACCCAGGGTCGGCTCACGGACAGTCCGTCCCGATCCTCCTCAACCGACATGCCGAACCCAGCGACACCGGCATCGAACCCGCGCCGGTAGATGCCGTGGCAACCGTACCAAACCTTCATGGCGCGAAACCTGCAGAACCTGCAGAAGAACTGGCAACTACCCGACGGGCCGAGGTGGCTCCGGCAGCGCAATCCGAGCCGACTTCGGCCATCGCCGTAAGGACCACACCGGACGCAGCGCCACCACGCGGCCAGCTCGAGCCGATCCCGTCACCGCCGACAGCACCGGTTCCTTCCTACGTGCCTGACCTGGCCCCGACCGTACAGGTAAACATCGGCCGCATTGAGGTACAGGCGGTGAGCTCGCCGCCGCGGCCAGCAGTAAGACATGAGCGCCCCGTATCCCGACCCCGCCAACCGGCCATGTCGCTGTCGGCATATCTGGAGAAACGGGGCGCAGAGTCGGGCAAGGGACGAGGGAAATGAGCAACTTCCTCTCCATCGCCGTGGTATCCACCACCCTCCGACGACTGCTTCAGGACGCGGTGCAAACCGACGTCACCGGTGCGACGGCCACTACCGTACGCCCGGACGCACCCGCCACGCAGCTGCCGAGTCCCGGGGTCAACATTTTCCTGTACCAGGTCACGCCCAACACAGCCTGGGTCAATGCCGACCTGCCCACTCGCAATGCCAATGGCAGCCTCGTCCAGCGCCCGATGATCGCCCTGGACCTTCACTACCTACTGACTTTTTACGGCAGTGATTCAAACCTGGAACCGCAGCGCGTGTTGGGCAGCGCCGTGCGCACACTGCACGCCCAGCCGATCGTTACGGCGGACATGATCCAGGCAACGCTCGATGCCGCGGCGGTGGAAGATCCCGCGCACTTTCTTCTGGGTTCAAACCTCGGCAATGACGTCGAGCGCGTCAAGTTTACCCAGCTCCCCCTTTCCCTGGAGGAGCTGTCGAAACTTTGGTCGGTTCTGTTCCAGACGCCCTACTCGCTCTCGGTGGCCTACATGGCAACGGTGGTGTTGTTGGAAGCCGAGCAGTCCGCACAGCGAGCTTTGCCGGTGCGGGTGCGGAGCATTGGCGTTGTGCCGTTCCGTCGCGCCCAGGTCGATTCGATCATCGATACGGATCCAGCGAACCCCATGCCGGACGTTATCGAGATCAACGACGAGGTGGAACTGCAGGGCAGCCAGCTCGATGGCCAGGTCAGCCTCATCCGCGTCGGCGAGGCCGAGCTGCAGCCGGTAGCCGACAGCGTCCGCACGGACCGCATGCGGCTCCAGCTGATCGACCCGGACCTGCGCGCCGGCATCCAGGGCGCACAGGTGCTGTACGAGAACGGCAGTCAGTCGAACATCGTCGCCCTGGTCCTGCGACCCGAGGTAACCGTCGACCAGCCCGCGGTAACCGCTACCGAGCTGCCCATCGACTTCGACCCCCTGGTCGATCGCGAGCAGCGGGTCACGATCTACCTGAACGAACAGAATCCGCCCGCCACCCGCGCCGCCTTCGCCTACAGTTTCGAAGCGCCTGAATTCAACGGCATCGCCGATCCACTGGTGCCCTCCACCGGCCGCATCGTCTTCGCCATCAGCAACGTTCAACCCGCAAGCTACCTGGTCAGGGTGCAGGTGGGCGGTGCCGAGAGTGTGCTGGGCACCGATGCGGGCGGCAGCTACAACTCGCCCCTGGCGGTTGTGCCATGAACCGGATGATCGAACCGGAAGACACAGCACTGGACCCGGTGGACAGCTGGCTGGCTTTCAACCAGCAGTACATTAACGGTCATCTTGAGCGCCTGCGTGAGCTGCTTCGTTCGCGCATTGCCCTGCAGACAGGCGACGATGGTGTAACTGATGAGCCCGCTGCGCCGGTCGCTTCGTCTACTCCCGACAATGATGACTGGCCACACCCGGGCCAGCAGGCGCCGCCCTCGCTGGACGTCCTGTGCGGTCTGTTCAAGCTGTCGGAGTTCGAACGCGACCTTCTGCTGCTGTGCGCGGCGGTGGAACTGGATGCGGAATTCCTTGAACTGTGTAGAACGGCCCGGGCCGCCGAAGCACGCGGCGTCCCGACCCTGGGATTGGCGCTGGCTCTCCTCGACGGCGGCCACTGGAGCGCGCTGACCCCCGCAGCTCCCCTACGCTACTGGCGCATGCTGGAGCTCGGCAGTGGCGATACGCTGATGAGTTCACCGCTGCGCATCGATGAGCGCGTGCTGCACCACCTCACGGGGCTGCGCTATCCCGACGAAGCGCTCAGCGCCTATGTCGAAATGCTGCCACCGCCGGAAAGCACGCCCGGTGAAGAATCGCGGCAGCGGCTGCTGGGCGAGATGGCCGCGGCCTGGAGCAGCGATCAGCAGCGCTGGCCCGTACTCCAGCTGAGCGGGAACGACAGCGCCGCCCGTCGCGACCTTGCCGGCATGGCCATCAGCAACCGCGGACTGCAACCCTTTCTCCTCAATGCCGATACGCTGCCGCAGAGGGCCAGCGACCTGACCGTATTAACGCGCCTCTGGGAGCGGGAGGCTATCTTGAGCAACGCGGGCCTGGTGCTCGAATGGCTCCATGTCAGTGACACTGACGCCGCTCAGCGGCGGGCCATCCAACGCTTCGTCGCCGGCGTGCGCAGTCCCCTGGTTGTCTGTAGTGATACGCGCGGAAGCTACGCTCAGCGGGAGGTCGTGAATGTCGAAATCTCGCGCGCACCGGCGCATGAGCAGCGGGACATGTGGCACCGCTCCCTGGCTGACTGGGGACCGCTGCTGAATGGCCAGATTGGACAGCTGGTGGCCCAGTTTGATGTGACCGAGCAGGACATCCAGACCGTGTGCCGGCAGCTGCACCACCAGCTTGGCGACGACGACCCAGATCCCGACGAGTTGCAGCGGCGCATCTGGGCGGAGTGCCGTCAGCAGCTTCGTCCCTCGCTCGACAACCTGGCCCAGCGAATTCCCGTCAAGGCGAACTGGGACGATCTCGTGCTGCCGGCGCGCCAGCTCGAAACCCTGCGCGACATCGCCATCCAGGCGCGACACCGGGCACAGGTCTACGGCGACTGGGGCTTCGCCGAGAAATCCTCCCGCGGGCTCGGTATCAGCGCGCTGTTTTTCGGGCCAAGTGGCACCGGAAAGACGCTGGCGGCCGAGGTTCTGGCCGGCGCCCTGCAGCTCGACCTCTACCGCATTGACCTAAGCCAGGTGGTCAGCAAGTACATCGGCGAGACCGAGAAGAATCTCAGGCGCATCTTCGATGCGGCCGAGGGCGGCAGCGCGGTGCTGCTCTTCGACGAGGCCGATGCGCTGTTCGGCAAGCGCAGCGAGGTCAAGGACAGCCATGACCGCTACGCGAACATCGAGGTGAGTTACCTGCTGCAACGCATTGAGGCGTTTCGCGGGTTGGCCGTGCTGACCACCAACCTCAAAGACAGCCTCGACGAGGCCTTCATGCGTCGCATCCGCTTTGCCGTTCACTTTCCCTTTCCCTCGGCGCAGCAGCGCGAGGCCATCTGGGAGCGTGTTTTCCCGGCGCAGACACCGCTCGCAGACCTGTCTCCGGCACGGCTGGCGCAACTCAATATCGCCGGCGGCAGTATTCACAACATCGCGCTCCACGCCGCCTTTCTGGCTGCCGAGGAACAGGCAGCCGTGGACATGACGCATCTGCTGCGAGCCGCTCGCGCCGAGTACAGCAAACTCGAGAAACCCCTTTCCGACCCCGAAACACGGGGGTGGGTATGAGGCCGGCACGGGTAAACATCGAGATCGGCGAGCTGATGCTGCGAGGCTTTGACAAGGTCGACGGCAATGAGGTGGGGACTGCCCTGCAGTCCGAGCTTGGTCGCCTGCTGGCTGACGGCGATTGGTCGCCCGAACAGGTGCAGGCGGACAGCCGAGCCACGCTTAGCGGCGGCCGCATCAATGTCCCGGCGGACGCCGATGCACACGGTATCGGGCGGCAACTGGCCCGGCAAATCTACCAGGGGATGACCGGCCCGGCGCCGGCCATCGCCAGCCATGGTCCCACGAGGGCGCCGGGCACTGCTGACAGGAGCAGCAAAGCATGACGACTTTCCCCGGCGCGCCGCGCCTGATGAAGGGCAGCATCATCGGTATGGATATCTTCAATCCATTGGCCAGCGTGATCATCTTTCAATACAACCCCAAGGAGCTGACCCGGCGCCTGCAGGCGTCCAGCGGCCAGGCCAGCGGGGCCGAGAGCGAGGTCTTGCGCCTCAACGGCGCGCCCTCGGAAACCTTCGACATGACCGTCGAGATCGACGCCACCGATCAGCTCGAAACCGGCGACGGCATCGCCCAGTCGATGGGCATCTATCCGCAGCTTTCAGCGCTGGAAATGCTGCTCTACCCGAAGACCGCCCAGGTCATCCTGAACACCGGACTCATGGCCGCCGGCATAACCGAGATCGTGCCGCCGGAGGCTCCCTTTACCCTGTTTATCTGGGGCCCAAAGCGGGTGGTACCGGTAAAACTCGAGGGTTTCTCCATCACCGAGAAGGAATACGACACCGGCCTCAATCCTATCCGCGCCGAGGTCGCGCTGAGCCTCACGGTGCTTAGCTACAACGATTTCAATTTCACCCACCCGGGCTTTGCCACGTTCATGGCGCACCAGATCGTCAAGGAAACCATGGCGGTGGTGGGCAGTGTGTCCGGCGTCGCGGACGCGGTCACAGGAGGCTGACGATGTTTGAACCTGGCAGTCGTTACTACCATCTTGATACCGCCACCCACGAGGGCGACGACGGCGAATCACGCCGCTACGTGAAGCGGCGCTTCCTGCCCCGCGCGGAGCGGCTCAGAACCCTGGCCGAAGTGACCGTGGATGCCGGTGACCGACTCGACCTGATCAGCGCCCGATCGCTGGGCAACAGCGAACAGTACTGGCGCATCTGCGACGCGGAAAACGCGATGCAGCCGGACACCCTCGAGCAGGAACCCGGTCGCATGCTGCGGGTGCCCGTGCCCGAGGTTAACCAGTAGGCCGGTGACGATGCCGACGAGCAAGCTATTGATGCTGCGCCGGTCTGATCCCGGTATCCCGCTCTGGAGTGAGTTCCGTGGTCAGCTGCCCAGGGCCGGGGGAATCGAATGAGCCTGATCGGCACCAACCTCGCGCTGATGCTCGGCCCCGCGGTACCGCTGCCGGCGCCGCCCAGCGTTATGGAAGCGCTGGAGAGTATCCAGGTTTCCACCAATGACACGGGTCGCTCCGGTTTCCAGATCACGCTGCGCGTGGGGCGCGGACGGACAGACGTGATCGATTATGGACTGCAATTGGGACCCCTGCTGCAGCCGTTCAGCCGCATGGTGTTGATCGTGAGTTTCGGCGGCCTGCCCGAGGTGCTGATGGACGGAGTCATCACCAACCAGCAGCTTTCGCCGGGCAATGAACCGGGTACATCGACGCTGACGGTCACCGGCGAGGACGTCAGCGTGATGCTGGATATGGAGGAGCGCTCCGTGGAGCACCCGGCGCAACCGGAGATGGTGATCGCGGCCAAGATCATCGCCACCTATACCCAGTTCGGGCTGATCCCCATGGTCATCCCGCCGCCGTCCCTGGACATGCCCATACCCACGGAGCGCATCCCGGTGCAGCAGGCGACCGATCTCGAGTATCTGGCCGAGATGGCCGAACGCTTTGCCTATGTATTCTATGTCATTCCCGGTCCGGCTCCGCTCACCAATACGGCTTACTGGGGGCCGCCAGTCCGGGCGGGCATCCCGCAACGCGCGCTGTCGGCGAACATGGGATCCCAGACCAACGTGAACAACATCAGTTTCCAGCACGACGGACTGTCCGCTACCCACCTGAGCGGGAGCGTTTATGACCGCCGGCTGGATTCCGCCGTCCCGGTGCAGACCTTTGCCAGTCTCCGGGTCCCCCTGGCGCGGCCCTCGCTGCTGGCCCAACGGCGGGTGCGGCGCTTTCGCGGCACCGGGCTCGACACCATGCAGGCCTTCGCCCGGGCCCAGGCGGAGACCGACAAAAGCTACGACTCGGTGGTCACTGCCAGCGGCGAGCTCGATGCGCTGCGCTACGAAGCCATTCTCAAGCCGCGCGCGCTGGTTGGCGTGCGCGGCGTCGGCGATACCTACAACGGGTTCTACTACGTGAAAGAGGTCAACCACAGCATCGCCCAGGGCAGTTACACCCAGAGTTTTACGCTGCAGCGGGAGGGCACCGGCGCCACCTCGCCGGTGGTGGTGCCATGAGCCAGTTCTTCGGCAAATACCGCGGTTCCGTTGCGAACAATATCGACCCGCAGATGATGGGACGCATCCAGGTCAGAGTACCGGCGGTACTGGGCGAGGGCAGCCTGAGCTGGGCCATGCCCTGCGTGCCCTACGCCGGACCCGGCGTCGGCATGTTCCTGATTCCGCCGATCGACGCCAACGTCTGGGTAGAGTTTGAGGGCGGAGATCCGGACTACCCGATATGGACGGGCGGCTTCTGGGGATTGGGTGAGGCGCCGGCGCAGCCGGCAATACCGTTCGTGAAGGTCCTCAAGACCGACAACATCATGCTCAAGCTGGACGACACGCCGGGCGCCGGCGGCTTCACGCTGGAGATAAATCCACCCTCCTCCGCTACGCCACTTTCTGTCGTGGGGAATGCGGGCGGTATCGAGATCACCAATGGCGCAGCCAAGATCCAGCTGACACCTGCCAGCGTCTCGATCAACAACGGCGCTCTGGAGGTGATCTGATGTCGGGATTTCTGCTGCACCAGGGCGCGACCATCCTCTGTGCCCACGGCGGCCAGGCGCAGGCCGCGAGCCCCAATCCGCGGGTCAAGGTAAGCGGCCAGATGGTCGTGACCCAGCCCGTACCGCACATCGTGGCCGGTTGCCCGTTCACCACGCCCGCCGGCGTACCGCTGCCCTGCGTTACGGCGCAGTGGGTGACCGGAGCCCTGCGCGTCAAGGCCAGCGGGATGCCCGTATTGCTGCAGAGCAGTCAGGCCACCTGCATACCGAACGGTACACCGGTAAACATCCTGGTCACCCAGGTCCGGGTGAGGGGGACGTGATGCGCATCGCCTGGCCCTACCGCGTTGCCCGCGACGGACGCAGCGCCACTGCCACGGATGAAGAACACATCCGCCAGATGATCGAGCAGGTGCTGTTCACCTCTCCCGGCGAGCGTGTGAACCGACCGGAGTTCGGCAGCGGCCTGCTCAACCTGGTGTTCGGGCCCAACAGCCCGGAGGTGGCGGCGGCGACCGAGTTCACCGTGCAGGGGGCGCTGCAGCAGTGGCTTGGAGACGTCATCTCGGTGGAATCGGTTGCCGTGGAGAGCAACGATTCAAAGTTGACGGTTCACGTGAGCTACATGGTGCGGCGCTCTCAGCAGCGCCGCGTGGCTGAGTTCTCAAGACAGGTGGGTTGAAGGGCGAGCTGATGGCGGAACAGTACTTCTGCAAGCACAGCCATCGCCGGCAAACGGTGCGGGAACACCCCGTGCTGAACGGCATCGACTACCTTGAGGTTCTGGATTCCGACGCCGAGGCTGCGGGAAGCCCGCGGCAGCGGACCCTGCTCCTGTTCTGCATCAAGCCGGCCCCGCTGGGGCTGAGCGAGGACAACGTTGAGATCCTTGGCGGAGTGCGCGTCACGCCGGTGTCGGTGGAATGGGTGATCACCGCGGCGCAGGCAGGCGATGCCTTCACGGACGGGAATATCACCGCGGGACTGCGCGACTACCTCCTGGCGCTAGACGAGCCCGACCATGTCCTGGTGGTGCGCACCGACAGCACCGGTGACTTCTCCAGCTACACCCTGCGCCTGGTAAGCGACGACGCGCCGCTCACCGGCTTTGATGTGATGCTCAGCGAAGTGCTGTTCTCCTTCAAGGTCGAGTGCCCGTCCGAGTTTGACTGCAAGCAGGAGCCGGTGTGCCCGGAGACGGTTGATCCCGTACCCCCGATCGACTACCTGGCCAAGGACTACGCCAGCTTTCGCAGGCTGCTGCTGGACCGCCTCTCGATCGTTATGCCCGACTGGCAGGACCGGCTGGCCGCGGATGTCGGTATCACTCTCGTTGAAGTCATGGCCTACGCCGGCGACCGGCTGAGCTACTACCAGGACGCCGCGGGGACCGAGGCCTACCTTGGCACGGCACGGCGACGCACTTCGATTCGCCGTCACGCGCGCCTGCTCGACTACGCCATGCACGACGGCTGCAACGCCCGGGCCTGGCTGACGCTCGAAATGACCGCCGGCGTCAGCAACGCCCTGCTGCAGCGTGAGTACGCATTGGGTGAGCGCACGCGGTTCTTCTCCCGTCTTCCCTCGCAGGGCACGGCAATCTCGGAGGAGGACTTCATCTCCCTCATCTCCAAGTACGACCCGCTGGTGTTCGAGCCGCTGTTCGAGCAACGCCTGTTTGCGGTGCACAACCGTTTCGATTTCTACACCTGGGGCGAGGAGCAGTGCTGCCTGCCCAAAGGCGCGACAAAGGCCACACTGCGCGACGATCCCGATGCGCGAAAGCTGCTACGGGTAGGCGACGTGCTCATGCTGGAAGAAGTGCTGGGACCTGGAACCGGTCTGGAGGAAGACGCCGATCCGCTGCATCGCCACGTGGTGCGCCTCACCCGTGTGGACCCCGAGGCGGTCGTCGATGAACAGGGCGTCCGCAGTGCCGGGCCGCTCGTCGAGGACGAGCTGTACGAAGAGGCGATCGTGGAGATCGAGTGGTCCTCGGAAGATGCACTCCCGTTTCCGCTGTGCCTGTCTGTGGTGGTCGAGGAAGAAGGCGTCGAGACCTTTGTCCCGGAGGTGAGTCTCGCGCGGGGCAACGTGGTGCTGGCCGACCACGGCCGCAGCATTGCGGGCGAGACCCTGCCGGCAGCGACCGGCGACCGCTACTTCCGCCCGACGCTCTCCGAAACGGGAATCACACAGCGAGTGACATTGACCGACGCGGCCTGGGCCGCGGATGCCGAGACCTGGGTGTCCGCCGCCTCCGCAACCGTGCAGAACCCGCGCGAGGCCCTGCCCGCCGTCACCCTGATGGATCCCGATGACGATAGCTGGAGACCGGAGCGCGACCTCCTGGCGAGCGACCGCTTCGACCCGGACTTCGTGGTGGAAGTCGACGAAGACGGCCGCGGCACCCTGCGTTTCGGAGACAACCTGTTCGGTCGCCGTCCCGTAGCGGGTGTGGTCTTCCAGGCGACCTATCGTATCGGCGGCGGAGTGATGGGCAACGCGGGCGCGCACTCCATCGTGCACGTACTCACCGCTCCGGGCTTCGGCATCGAATCCGTCCGCAATCCGCTACCGGCCTTCGGCGGTGTCCCCCCGGAGGCGCTCGAAGAAGTCCGTCAGTACGCGCCGCAGGCATTCCGCCGCCAGGAGCGCGCCGTCACCGAGGAAGACTACGCCGAGGTCGCCCAGCGCCACCCGGAGGTCTACCGCGCCGTTGCCCGACGACGCTGGACCGGGAGCTGGCACACGATGTTCATCACCGTGGACCGGGTCGGCGGCCTGCCGGTGGACCGGGATTTCGAGGACGAACTCAGCGAGTTCCTGGAACGCTACCAGCTCGCCGGCCACGACGTGGAAATCGAACCGCCGCGCCTCGTACCCCTGGATATCGCCATGAGCGTCTGCGTGAAACCCAACTATCTGCGCAGTGACGTCAAGCTGGAGCTGCTGCAACGCTTCAGCCGCTTCCAGCTCGCCGACGGCAGCCTCGGCTACTTCCACCCCGACAACTACACCTTCGGTCAGGACGTTTACCTGAGTCGTATCATTGCGGCCGCCATGGGCGTGCAGGGCGTGCGCTGGGTCAAGGTGGATCCGGCCGCGAATTCCCCGGGCCGATTCCAGCGCTGGGGCATGAAGGCCAATACGGAAATCGACGACGGTGTCCTGCCCATCGGGCGCTTCGAGATTGCCTGCCTGGATAACGACGCCAACGCGCCGGAGAACGGCCGCATCGAGTTCCACATGGAGGGCGGCGTATGAGCACGTCCGCCGAACAGACTCTCGATACCTGCGGCTGCTGCGAGGGCACGTCCGCGGAAATCGACAAGCGCTACAACCCGGCGGGCCTGTCGGCCTTCGCCTACCGGCTGGGCACGCAGCCTCAGCTGCTTCAGCGGATGAAGGCGCGGCTGCATCTGTACCGGATTCCCGACGGCGACTTTGTCGACCAGCGTCCCCTTGCCGAGCTCGCCACCCGGTCGCCCGACGACCCGGCCATCGCCATGCTCGACGCCTGGGCCACGCTCGGCGATGTGCTGACCTTCTACCAGGAGCGCATCGCCAACGAAGGCTTCCTGCGCACGGCCGTCGAGCGGCGCTCGGTGCTCGAGCTGGCGCGCGCCATTGGCTACGAACTCAATCCCGGTGTATCCGCCGAGACCTTTCTCAGCTTCCTGGTAGACGATGCCGACGGAGCCCCGACCGAGGCCATCGTCCACGCGGGCACCCCGGTGCAGAGCATTCCCACGGCGCAGGATGAGCTGCCGCAGACCTTCGAAACTTCGAAGGAATTGGTGGCGAAGCTTTCGTGGAACGCCATGCGCCCGCGGCGGGTACATCCGCAGGCGCTCACCTCGACCATGACCCATGTCTACCTCCAGGGCGCCGCCACCGGACTGCAGAAAGGGGATCTGGTACTCCTGGATATCTCCGGCAGCGCATCCCCGCGGCGGGTGCTCAATATCGAGGTCGACAGCGAAGCTCAGGTCAGTCGGGTGGACTTCGAACTCGCGAGCGACCTCGTGGCCCACGACACCAGCCTTGTCGTGGGTACCGACGCGGAACTCGACATCCTTGCCGAGCCGCTGGCATTCACCCTCGCCAACGTCAACAACTTCGTGTTCCAGCGGACCTGGCACGAAGCTGACCTGCAGGCCTTTTTCACGCTCCACGAGTGGGACGCCGATTTGGTGAGCGACTACGTTGCCCAGTTACTGGCAGAGACCTTTGACATCGACAATCGCTTTATCGCCCTGCGCGAAAGCGCGTCTATCTTCGGCTACAACGCGGCAGACTGGCTGGCGCTGGGAAGCGGTGCGCGTTCGGTGTATCTGGGGAACGCGGAAGCTGACAGCGTCGATTTGAGCGACCCCAATGAGTGGCCCTTGTTTGACGTGCGATCACCGACTTCGACTCCAATCTCAGAGACGGTCACCGGCGCCGATCCAAATCGAGTTTTCTACGCCCGCAGCAGCAATCAGATCGACCTGGACCGGGTCTACGACAAAATCAATGCCGAAGACTGGGTGGTACTGGGTGCGCCCGGGTTGCAGGAGTCCTATACCGCGACCGCAGTGATCGAATCGGCGCGGGCCGAGTACGGACTCAGCGGGAAAACCACACGCCTGACGCTCTCGGGCAGCAACCTCGACAGCTTCGCGGGCCTGGTGCGGGAAACGTCTGTGTTCGTGCAGAACGAAACTCTCGATCTTGCGCCCCTGCCAGTGGCATACGTTATAGAAGCCGGCCGCGCCGAGCTGTGGCTTGGCGAGATGGTGCTGGGACTGGTCACAGGGCAGCGGCTGATCCTTAGCGGTGATGATGCCGACGTAGCTGACCTGCCTCGCAGCGAAATCGTGGTGCTGGCCAGCATCCGCCATCAGGCCGGCCGCACCCTGCTCGAGTTCGAGGACGGTCTGAACTTCAGCTACCTCCGCGAAAGCGTCACGCTGAACGGCAACGTGGTGCCAGCGAATCACGGCGAAACTATCCTGGGCGAGATCTTGGGAAGCGGCAGCGGCGCGGAAACCCATCAGCGCTTCGCGCTGAAAAAACCACCCCTGACGCACACTTCAGCCGCCACGCCCTCGGGAAGCGAGGCGGCCTTATCCATACGCGTGGATGACATCGAGTGGCGCCAGGTCGCCTCCCTCTACGAGCTGGACGGTCAGGACAAGGCCTACATCGTGCGGCTGGACGATGACGGAACCGCCAACATCCAGTTCGGTGACGGCAAGCGCGGCGCGCGCCTCACCACCGGCGCCGAAAACGTCACCGCCGACTACCGCAGCGGTACAGGCATCGCCGGCGAGGTCGATGCGGGCAGCCTGACCCTTCTCAAGCAGCGGCCCTACGGCATTCGCGAGGTGAGCAACCCCGCCGCTGCCAGTGGCGGCGCCGATCCCGAAGTACTTGAGGATGCCCGCGACAATGCGCCCCTCACAGTGCTGACGCTGGACCGCATTGTATCGGTGCAGGACTACCAGGATTTCGCCCGTGCCTTCGCCGGGATCGGCAAGGCCCGCGCCGACGTGGTCTGGGATGGAGACTCGGAACGGCTGGTGCTCACCGTGGCGGACAGCAATGGCGGCGAGGTTAAGGACACCCTGTACGACAACCTGCTTTCCGCTATCGAAGGCGCCCGCGATCCCCTGCGTGAGGTGGTGCTGAAGTCCTACCAGCCGCTGGTGTTCCAGCTCGATGCGAGCGTGCTGATCGATCCGACCTACCGCTGGGACGACGTGGAAACCGCCGTCACCGACGCGCTCCTTGCCGCCTTCGACTTCGAGGAGCGCTGCTTCGCGCTGCCCGTGAGCGCTGCCGAGGTCGTGTCGGTGATTCACACCGTCGCCGGCGTGATCGCCGTGGATCTGGACCACCTGTACGTGGCCCCGCCGGAGGGCGGCACACCCACGCCGAGCTGGAACGCGGTACTGCCCGCCCAGCCGGCACGCTTCGAATCAGGGCTGGGACTGCAAGCGGCGCAGTTGCTGACCATCCATCCCTTCGGCGTGAACCTCGCGGAGATGAGCGATGACGGATCGACTCTATAAGCTGCTCCCGGCGATCCACCGCATCCGTGATGCGGAACACGGCCAGCCGCTGCGCGCGCTGCTTGGAGTTATGGAGGAGCAGCTCGAGCAGCTCGAGCAGGACATCAGCGGTCTCTACGACGACTGGTTCATCGAAACCTGCGACGAGTGGCTGCTGCCTTACATCGGCGACCTGCTCGGCGTACGGCTGCTGAACAATATCGACAGCGGTGGTGTGTACAGCCAGCGTGCCCTGGTCGCCAACACGATCAGCCATCGCCGCCGCAAGGGCACGCTGTTGATGCTCGAGGACCTGGCCCGCGACGTGACGGGCTGGAGCGCCCATGCTGTGGCCTTCTTCGAACACCTGGGCTGGACCCAGAATCTCAACCACCTTCGCTACGACTTTGCCGCCAATCCCAACCCACGCAATCCGGATATCCTCAATCCGGCGGCCGTCAACCGGGTCGGCAGCGTGAACCTGCGCAGCCTCGATGTGCTGGATCGCATCGACGGCGCCTTCGACGAAACCAGCCACACCGTAGACGTCCGTCCGCCGGGGCAGCTCGAAGGCTGGCACAACATCCGCCACCTCGGCCTCTTTCTCTGGCGCCTGCAGAGTTTCCCATTGAGCAGCGTCCGTCCACGGCCGTCGCTGGCAAGTCCGGAGGGCTTCCACTTCAGTCCGCTGGGCAATCCCCAGCCGCTGTTCACCAATCCGCGTCGCAAGAGCTCCGAGCAGGGTCTGGCCACCGAGTTCAACGTACCGGGACCGATCCGGCCCGTGGCATTCTTCCAGGACCGCGATGCCTTCTACGGTGCCGGCAGCGACATGAGCCTGGCGGTCTACAGCGGCGATAGCGATGACCCGGCAGCGCTGATCCCACCGGAGAACATTCTCTGCAAGGACCTCAGCGGCTGGGCGTCGCCACCGTCAGGCATGGTGGCCGTGGATCCAAAGCTCGGCCGCCTGGCCTTCGCCCCCGGCGAGGTACCGGCGGAAGGCGTGACCGTCGATTTTCATTACGGCTTCAGCGCCGCCATGGGCGCCGGACCCTACGACCGGCGCGAGAGTATCGAGGAGGCCTTCCCGGACGACTGGGAAGTCATCGTCGCTCAGCAGCAGCCCAATCCCCTGCCGGCCGAGTGGCGTACCAGCGTGGCCGCCGCCATCGCCGACTGGGACCCGCTGACGCGGCCCCGCGCCGTAATCACGATCGCCGACAACGGCTTCTACCCCGAAGTGATTGATCTCAACCTGGGTCCCGGCCAGCAGCTGATCATCCAGGCCGCGGACCGGCGCCGTCCCGTGCTGGCCTTCCGGGATCTGGCGGATGCCATCGATGGTCTCGACGTCTCGGGGGGCAACGGCGAGGAAGCCACGCTGGTCCTGGACGGGCTGCGCATGGAAGGTGCGATCCGCATCGCTGCCCGCAGTCTCGGTCAGCTGACCCTGCGCCACTGCACCCTGGTGCCGGGTATCGCCCTGAACGAGGAGGGCAGGCCCCAGCAGCCCAATCAGGCCAGCCTGTCCGCCGCGGATGACAATCCGGATCTAAACGTCGAGATCAGTTACAGCATCTGCGGCACCATCCGTCTCCCGGAACTGGCCGCGGGGCTGACGGTACGGGACAGCATCCTCGACCGGCCCGAGGGTGTGGCCGAGCCGGACAATACGCCGCGAGTAGCAATCGCCGCGAGCGATGACGGCGCCGACCCGGGCCCGGCCACGGTGCTTGAGCGCACCACGGTGTTCGGCGAGGTGCATGTGCTGGCCCTGACCCTGGCCTCGGAGGTCCTGTTCACCCGACGGGTTATGGCGCGTCGCCGCCAAGTGGGCTGCGTGCGCTACAGCTACATTGAAAGCGCCGATTCCGTGACCCCGCGCCGCTTCCGCTGCCAGCCGGGTCTGGCCCTGGAGAACCGGCGCAAACAGCTCGACCTGAACAGCCTGCCCCAGGCCGAAACCTGGGCGATTCGCGCCCGGGTGCGACCGGGATTCACCGCGGTCCGCTACGGTTTTCCCGGCTATGCTCAGCTCAATCTCAGCAGTGCGCCGGAGATTACCACCGGCGCCGAGAGCGGTGCCGAGATGGGCGCGTTCGAGCATCTGAAACAGGCGCAGCGCCAGGCCAACCTGCGCATCCGACTACAAGAGTATCTGCCTTACGGCCTCGAGGCCGGCGAGGTCTTTGTTACCTAGGAGGGAGCCCTATGAAAGGTGATTTCACTCGCTTTTCGTACGATCCGCAGCAGCGCTATTCCCGTGTGCTCAAGCAGCAGGGAAGGGTGGACCTCGACGCGGACTGGAACGAGGCCGTCGAGATCTTTACCCAGCTCGAGCGTAGCGAAGCCAGAGACGTCATCGGTCCCAGCGGCGTGCCGGAGGCCAGCAACGGATACCGGGTCATTGTCACGCCGGGCGGCGAACTGGCCGTCACGCGCGGGCGCATCTACGTCCACGGCATCCAGTGCAGCAATGAACTCGATCCCCATGTCGCCGATCCCGATGCCCCCCTGCTGCTGATCGATCAGGAAGACCTCCCGGGCTACGAACTGCCACTGGACGATGGGGCTTACCTTGCCTACGTGGATGTGTGGGAGCGGCACATCACCTACATCGAAGATCCGGATATCCGCGAAGTGGCCCTGGGCGGACCGGACACCACCACCCGTACGCGCACCCTCTGCCAGGTCAAACTCGAGCCGCTGGACGCGGACGGACCCCTTAGCAACTTCGAGTGTCAGCCCTACCCCGCGCTTCCCAACACCGGGCGCCTTGCCGCCCGGTCGGCCGTGGACGACGAGCCGGAAACCCCCTGTGTGGTCCCGGCAGGCGGCGGTTACCGCGGCCTGGAAAACCGCCTGTACCGGGTTGAGATACATGATGATGGCCGTGACGAAGACGGCAACCTGGTCGGCACACCCACCTTTAAATGGTCGCGGGACAATGGCTCGGTGGTACTGCCCGTGGCAGAGGGTGGCATCGACGGTGACGACGTCACGCTCACGCGCATCGGTCCCGACGACGTGCTCACGGTACAGGTGGGCAACTGGGTCGAGGTGCTGGGCGACGAGACCGAGCTGTTCGGCCGCCACGGCACCCTCGGCCAGATCGAGCCGAATGGCATTGATCGTGCCGACCGCGAGATCACTCTCAGCGAAGACGTCAGCGTCCACAGCGGCGAGAGTCATCTCAAGGTCCGGCGCTGGGATCACCGGGCGACGGACGCGGTGGCCCTGCAGGACGGCGCGCTGCCCATTCAGGGCGACTGGTTCGAACTGGAAGACGGTGTCGAGGTGCGCTTCGATACGGCGGCGAACTATAACGTGGGTGACTACTGGGTTATCCCGGCGCGCACCCGCGAAGGCGACGTGCAGTGGCCCCAGGAGGGAGGCTTACCCGCCAACCGCCACCGCCTGGGCATCCAACACCACTACTCGACCCTGGCCCTGGTGCGACGCTTCGGCAACGCCTGGACCGAAGTGGAGGACTGCCGCGACCTCTTCCCGCCACTCACCGAGGTGGATGACGGCTGCTGCTGCGTCCGCGTCGAGCCCGGTGAAGATATCCAGCAGGCCATCGACACGGTGATCGGCGCCGGCGGTGGCTGCGTGTCGCTTTGCCAGGGTCTCCACGAGGTGGACGGCCCGCTGCGGATTCGCAATGGCCGGGACGTCGTGGTGAGTGGCCAGGGCCCATCGACGGTGGTACGCCTGCGGAATTCGCAGGGCGGCAACGGCGGTCTACTCCTGGAGAACAGCCAGCGTATTCGTATCGACGAGATGATGCTGATATCCGACGATGTCAGATCACTGATTACGGCCCGGGAAGATTCGGACTGGGCCATGAACCGCTCGATCACCCTCGCGGGGCTGCTCCTTATTAATAGCGCCAGCTCCGCGCGGGCGGACAATCCGGGGATCAACAGTGCACTTCGCCTGGGACACTGTGATGGCGTGGTTATCGACAACTGTCGCATGGCGGCGGAAGTGGGAATGGTTGCGCTCTGGAACGATACCCTGCCGTCACTGGACCCGGGCGGCCCCGGCGGCACGGATACGCCCTTCATCACTCTGGGCTTCGAGAACCTTGAACTGGGAAGCGAGATCCGAGTGGGCGACAGCTTCACCGAAGCGGGGGTCTTGATCACCGGGGAGACCTTTGTCTGGGGCAATGGCACAGAGTTCGACGGGGGGTTTGCCAGGGTGGACGACGGCAACAACTCCAGTGCCACCGGCCAGGACATGGGCACCAACAACATCAACCTGAACTTCGCCCTGCCCACGCCCTTCAGCAATGCGTTGCTCGACTTTGGCGAGTTCGGTGGCAACATCAACCTGCGGATCAACGGTGAGCTGGCGAACGTTAACGGTATGGCGGCGCTCGATGGCCTGACACTCGGTGGCGTGAATGTATCGGTAGTGTTTACCGATGAATCCCAGGTCCGGGGTAGGCTGGTGATGCAGGCCGAAGCCCAGCCCATAGCCTCGCTGTCCGTGGGCGGCCAGGAGCTTTGGCTGGACAACGTCACCTTCCGCGGCAACGAGCCCGGGGAAGAGCCGGACCTGCGCTACGGCAACGGCGTCAACAACCTGCGCATGACAGACAGCGTAATCCGCTACGTCCGCATGGGTGTTATGGGTGCTGTATGCGCCAACTGGCATCTCCAGCGCGACACGCTGCTGCCGCTGCAAGTCGCCACCATCAATCCCCTCGTGAGATTTCTCGAAGAAGCGGTGACCGGAGCCGACTACACGACGCTTAAGGACAACCTCGAGCCGGTCTGGAACAGTCGCGCTGACCTCAGCATACGCGACGGGACCACGGCATTCGGCGCCTTCGTACTCTGGGAGGCAAGGTTCGATCAGTGCACGCTCGGCGGCTCCACGGCGGTGTACGCTTTCTGGGCGATCCGCAGTCGACTCTCCGATTGCCGCCTGAGCGCTTTCGACACCGGCCTCAACGCCTTCTGGCTTCAACAGTGCCGGGTGCGCGGCTGCCGTTTCGAACAACCTTCCGGCATCGCCGTACTCATGGCCGGGAGCTACCGCACCCGTTTCACCGACAACGACCTACGTAGCGCCGATGGCATTCTCAACCTGCCGCTGGGACCGGCCCTGGGCTATCTGCTCGGTGTGCACGGTGTGCTCGCAGCCGCCTATGGCGTGGACGACGAAATCGACGGCTACGTGCTGTACTGGATGATGCTGGAGTCCAGTCTCAGGATCATGGGACTCGCGGAGCTCGTAGACGCCGTGCTGGAACTGCTGCCGGACACCGGCGGGTACCCGGCCAGCCTCTATCTCGCCGCGCTGCTGCCCGTACTGATAGAACGGGGCATGGATGACGACGACGGCACCGCGCTGCCCCTGGTCGACCTGCGCATCGAGGACAACCAGCTGAGCTGTGCGAACAGCGGCGTGGTGCTCCAGTCGTACATACCGCTGGGAAGCCTCCGTATCGGCGGAAACCGGATCGTTTGCCTTGAAGGCCAGGCGGTGCGGGTGGAGGCGCTGCCCTCCTTTGCGAACGCCCATCTCACCGTGTTCCTGTTCCGAGCGGTCCTGCAGCTACTGCTGGATCGCAGTGATCCTGACGGCGATGAAAGCGAGCTGCAGCGCATCACGCGCGAATTGCTGGAAAGCTGGCAGGAGGGATCCGAGACATTTCTCGAGATGGACCTGCGCATCGACGGCAACACCATCCACAGTCTCCGCACCGGCATCGAAAGCAATCTTTTCGAGCTGGCCGTGGTGGAAAACCACATCACGATCCGCGAGCGCGATACGCAGCGGCCCGTCACCACGGGCAGCGTATTCGGACAGGTCACCGACGCGGCGGGCAATGCCCTGGGCGGCGCCAGCGTCAGACTTGCTGGCAGCAGCCATTCTGTCTTGACTCTTGACGACGGCGGTTATCAGCTCGGTAACGTCAACGCAGGCTCGTACCAGGTAGTCGCCGTGCGATCGGGTTACTGGATGCAGGAGCAGACAATCGCGATAAGCGCGGGCGAGCAGGTGGAGGCGAATTTCGCTCTCCAGCGCATACAGCTACCCACAACGTTCTTCGAGGCGACACCCGCGGCCCTTGGGATGAGCTGGAGCAATGTAGCCGTGGCATACGTTGGTACCAGCCTGCGCGCCACCACCGATGAGATCGCCAGCGTGGCCGGCGCCCTGGAAGGTAGCAGTGCCTTCGAAGCCATCGCCGTCAGCCTGCGCGAAGGGGGCTATACGGATCCCGACCGCTACAGCGGCTACCTTCTGTCGGAGGATGGCCCCCTGGTAGAGCCCCAGCAGCGTCTTCAAGCAGCCGACTCGGTAGCGCTGGTAGGCGGCATTACCTCGGACCCGGACCTTCAGGCCGCCTCATCGCAGCTCAACAACGCACTGCGCAACAACGATGCCTCAGGCATGGCCAGCCTGCTGCCGGCCTTCCTTGCCGGCCTGCTGCGCTACACCGACAGCCAGGGCATCCTGCTCAAGGGTGTGGGTTGTCGGATCGTTGAGAACCAGGTGCTGGTACCGGCGGATGTGGACTCGGAATCCCGCGCATTTGGCGGCGTGCAGGTATCCGTGGACTACTTCAATCTCGCGGTCCTGGTGTTCCTCGCCCAATGGGTACAGGAAACAGTGCTGGGCGGTGACTCGGTACTTGCGAGCAACGATGACGACGTCGCAAGCAATGCGCTGCTGGGCATCACCCAGACACTTCTCGAGAATAACGAGATCATTGGCGGCATCGGTCACGGCATCAGCGTGCAGGGGGTGGCCGGGCGCCCGGACTATGTCCAGGAACTGCAGATCCGCGGCAATCAGGTTCGGGACATGGCGGGCGCTGGCATCTTCTGCAACGAGAATGCGTTCGTTGTTGGGCTGAATGTCGAGTCCAACCACATCTCCCTATGTGGTCAGCAGGAAGGTTTTGCTGCGGCCAAGGGCGGCGTCGTGGTACGCGCCGCGGCGCGCTGTCATATGCACAGCAACCAGATAGTTCAGTGCGGCCGCGACGAAGGCACGCTGAATGTGCTGGGCGTGGATCTCGACACCATCTACGGTCTCAGCTTCTACAACAACGAGCTGATCAGCAACGGGTCACCGCAGGCACTCCTGGACGAAGGCGGGCTGCGTCTGCAGGAGGTCTACGGAGTTGTGTCCATCCACGACAACTGCTTTACCCAGAATCGGGGAACCGCCCTGCAATGGACCAACAGCGCCCGCGAGGGTGAGGGCGCCCTGCTCCCCGACCTGCTGCTGTTCGCGGTGAATGCCTACCTCGATACGAATCTGAGCAACGACGAGATAGCCGACGCAAAAATGGCGTCGGTTCAGGGCAACGCTTTCGAGACCAGCCTCGCCGACGCCCTGCCGCTGTTCAAGCTGCTCAACCTGGGCCGGGTCAGCGTGGTCGGGAACAGTTGCCGCGGGGAGGCCATGACCGGCGCCCTGGGGGAAGTTGAGAATACGTCAGTGAGCCTGGTCGCGAACAACCAGCTGCACAGCGGTGGCGACGTAGGGTTGATCATTCGCAAGATGTTTGGCGGAGTTCTCCACGGCAACGTCAGTAACGCACCGATTGAGGTCAGCGCCTCGATCAACATACAACACACCATGAATATCCCTGACGTCGTGATCTGATCGCCGACTGCCTGGAACCTGCTGGAAGATGAATCAGGAGTAGATCGCTATGGCTGACAATGAACTCGATCTGAAGAACCTGGTGGACGGGGTGGTAAGAATCCTTAGCGATCACGTGGCAGCTCCGCCCTGGCGGCTCAAGCGCGAAACCGGCGCGTGGCCGGTGAAACGCAGCGGTGAGCTGGAAACGCTCAATCAGCGGCTGGGGGACGAACGCGCCGCCAGCGAGGCCAAGGTCGACAGCACCTACTCGGAGCGGCGCAAGGATATTGGCAAGGTCGTGGAAGAACGCGGTCGCCGTATCGACGCCTATACCGGTCGAACTCGCCAGGTGATTGCTGCCGACGACAACAAGTTCATTGTTGCGGGACGGATTACGGACCAGGAGACCGGCGTCGGCCTGCCCAACGTGCGAGTCAAGGCGTTCGACCTCGACCGCCAGCAGAACGACAAGCTGGGCAACGCCCGCACCGATTCCCTCGGCTATTTCCGTATCGAGTACACCGAGGCCGACTTCATGGATGCCGGCGAGGAGAGCCAGCCGGAAACCTTTATAGAGGTGCTGGGGGACGACGACGAGATCGTTCACACCTCGCGCCAGTCATTCGTCCAGAAGGCCGGCGATGTCGAGTTCGTCAAGGTCGAGCTTGACGGCGCGGCGATGGAGAAGAGCTTAAATGCCGGGCTTCGTATCGATAGCTCCATCAGGAAACGCGTGGACGGCCTAAAGCTTCGCAAGCGACTGCTCACTGTGGGCAGCACGGGTGTCGTTCGTAAAGTGCCGGTACGCGAATCCACGGCTGCGGGATCGACTCGTAAGAAAGCGCCGGCCTCGAAGAAAAGCTCCCCGGCTGAGGGAGCAGCTGCAAACACAAAAGCGAAGGTCACACGAGGGTCCTCGGCCAACCCCAAAACCGGTACTGCGAGCAGGAGTTCGGCGAGTTCCAGAGCAAAGGCCAAGGCCCCAACCAAGACCAGGGCGACGACTCGCGCGCAGTCAGAAACAAAGAAAAAAGTTCAGACGAAAGCAAAGGCGAAGCAACCGGCGGCTGGCAAAGGCAAGGCCGGAAGAAAGGCTCCGTCCAAGACCGCAGCCAGCAAACGAACGGCGACACGCAAAGGCAGGGCCAGAAAGCCGCCTTCCTGATCCCAGGCCCGCGGGTTTTACTGCAGTTTTTGCAAAGCCCGGCCACGCGCCCGAGCTGCAGTAGAGACACCCCGAATTCAGCTCGTGCAACCGTTCCATCCGGGCGGGACGTGCATCGACTCCAGCAGCATGGTCAGTGTTTGCCGCCACGTACGCACTTTGAATTGTGGTTCTCCAGGCCGCGCATCCAGGCGCTCGGGTTCATCGAGGAGCGCGTCGAAGGTACGTAGAAGTGACCGGGTGTCGTCGACGGCGTGGAGCCATACGCCGTCAAGGCCACTGGACCAGGCGCGGATATCACCGACATCCAAGGCCAGCGTGGGTACGCCGCTGGCCAGCGCCTCGGCCACCGCGATACCGAAGGTCTCGAATAGCGAGGTGCTCACAAGCAGATCGCTCTCGCGCAGCGCGTTTAAGGTGTCGTGATGCGGAAGGCTTCCCGCCAGGCTAACGCGGCTCGCTAGACCGTATTCGTCTATCGCGCGCCTGAAACTCTGCGCATAGGCGGGCTCCTGCTTCGTGCTGCCGATAAGCTGCCAGTGAAAGTTTCTTTGCGATCGCCTGGCGATATGTTCCAGCAGTAGGCGCTGATTCTTTCCGGCGGTCAGTCCACCTATGGTCAGGATCCGGGTCTCAACACCCCGGAAGCTCCGCCGAGTCCAGGTCCGGCGCGACGCACATACCGCGGGGGGAGCGACGCCGACCGAGTATCGATGGCCGAGCCACCGTTGCCAGGATTCCCGCATGCCATAACCCGTAGTAATCACACCCTTGCAGTGCGCGAGCCAGGCTCGAGCCGAGCGCTCCCATTGATCGATAGCCGGCGCACGTAGACTCGGGTTTGCTGGAGGAAAGTAGTGAGCCAGGACGTACAGGCCGGTCCCGCGGCCAGGCATTGATTTAAGGGCCTTGGGTGGGGGAGCGCTGGAGAGATAGAGACTGTCCAGGATCAGATAGTCGGCAACAGGTAGGGAGCCAATATCTTTAACATTCCGGGTTTGCAGCTCGCCGAGCCCCCCTTCCTTCAGCTCGCGACCCATGGCCTCGTTGTAGAGATAGCCGCCGGAAACCAGGCCGCCAGCTTCCGGCTGGAGCAGAACGACACTGGGCCTCGTCTTCACCTACCGTGCACGGGCGCCGTAAAGCTCGCCCAGGCGACATGGCTCTCCCCAAGTTCAATACGCAGCCGATCGACGGCAGAGTCCCCGAGCTGCTGCGCGACTCTGCCGTGAATGTACTGGCAGAGAAATTCGGTGGTCGTGTTGACGCCATCGAACTCCGGCAGTTCATCGAGGTTTCGGTAGTCCAGCGGCGCGAGAATCTCACGCAGTAAGTCCCGCGCGTAGCCGATGTCGATCACGAGATGATGCTCATCCAGCTGCGGCGCCATGAACGTCGCGGTCACGATGAAAGTGGCTCCGTGGAGCCGTTGAGCCGGTCCAAAAACGCTCCCGCTGAAACTGTGCGCGATCATAATGTGGTCGCGCACGGACAGGCTGAACTCAGATGTGGAACGCTCAGTCATAAATCACCACCGGTGCAAATCCTGTGTTTTCGCCCTTATAGAGCTGATGCATAAAATCGGGGAGGGCCCGAAAGGGAATACGCGGCTCCAGCAGCCGGTCCAGCTCCGGATCAAGAAGCAGTGCCAGAACCTGCTCATGACGTTGCCTGAAACTGATCGTGTCTCTGACCGGGGCTGCTACAGCGGCCACCTGGCTGGACACGATGCGCTTTCGCCCATAGTGAAAGCTGCCGCCGAGTTTCAGTCCGATTTCCCGATCGCCGTACCAGCTGACCTCCACTACGCGACCTTCGAAACTCAGCGCATCGATAGACCACTGCAGTCCACCCGCACTACCGCTGCAGTGAAACAAGCAGTCGGCGATTTCCGTGGCACCGGGTTCCGGCGCCGTGACGTTCAGCCAGGGCAGTGCTCGCAGCTTGTCGCGGCGCCGTGGGTTGCTCTCCAGGAGTCGTGGTCGCTCGCTTCCCTGTCGATGCAGAATGTAGGCGATCAGAATGCCAATGAGCCCGCCGCCCACCACGGCGCAGCGCTCCGAGGGCTGTGGCTCGGCGTCCCAGACGGCGTTGAGCGCGGTTTCAAGACAGGGAAACAGCGTTGCGCGCTCGCTGCCTATGTCCTCGGGCAGCGGCAGCAGGTGCGCGCGCTCTACGAGTATCTCGGTCTGGTGCGGATGCATGAGGAATACCCGCTGTCCGTCGTCCAGTCTCGCCACCAGGGAGTAGCCGTACTTTGCGGGCAACGTGAAGGAACCTTCCATGTAAGCGCAGGCCATCGTGTCGTGACACTCGGGGGGAACGCCACCCATTCCGACCAGGCGTTCGGTGCCAGGGCTGACTCCCGAAGCGAGCGTGCTACCTCGCACCCAACCCGAAGAGGCTGCGGCGAGCGACTGTTCGCGGATGCCCCCGCGTCCCGGAGCCATCACCCAATAGGCCTCAGAGCGAGTCATCACACCGGCTCCTGCGACGCATGCTGAGCAGCACCTGTGAATCGAGACCGTAGGTCGTCGTCTCAAAATCGGGATTACTACCGACGGCTGTCTGCGTCGGTACCTGGATGGGCCGTACGCCGTCGCCGAACCACATGGGCGCGACGTGCACCTGCAGGTTGTCCACCAACCCCGCAGCGTAGAATCCGGAGATCGTCGTACCACCCCCTTCGATCATGAGAGAGTGAATGCTTCGCTGCCGCAGCGTCGCCAGGACACGGTCCGGTGACAGCATCGCATCGGCGCAAGACGTCTCTACCGGGCACAGGCGCAGCGTAGCGTTCGCGCTCTGCGCCTTCGCGCACAGCGACTCGGGCATCAGTACCAGCGTAGAACGTGTGCACTGCATGACCAGATCTCCCAGGGGGAGCGAACGGTCGCGGCTGATGATTACGCGCTGGGGATCGTCGCCATCCACGTGGCGTACGCTGAGCATGGGACGGTCGATGCGCGCGGTAGTCGCACCCACCAGGATCGCGTCGTGCAGGGCACGCAGGCGATGCGCGTGTACCAGATTGCTGTGATTGCCTATCCACTTGGACAGGCCCGCCGTGGTGGCAATGTAGCCGTCCAGCGTCTGGGCGAAGCTCACGGTAACGTGGCTCCGCACGCGGTCGCGCAGCACGGCATGCTGATCCAGTAACAGCTGCAAATACACCGAAGACATACCCAACGCCTCTGAGACAGGCTCGGGTAGCGGTGTTCTCAAATCGCAGCGCAGCGTGTCGTGAGTCAGATACCACCCCTGCGTTGCAGGCTCCCATTGAAAGCGCCAGACCCCGGCAGCGTCGCGGCTAAAAACCCAGGCGCCATCAGATAGGTCCTCGGCGGCCCGGAGAGAACGCCGACATTCCAACAGCGCGGGCCACAGGGCGTCGATCGCGATCATCGGGAAACGATCCCGGGAGACGGGCCGCCGCTGAGCGTCTCGAGAAAGAGTCCCCGCAGACCGTGCATGGGAATCGTCTCTGCGTTCTCATCGGGGAACCAGCCATCGCTGAAACCTCGCTTGAGCAACGCCTCGTGAACTGCGGAATTGGCGGTGATGATATGGAGGGGGACGTGGAAGCGCCTGACGTCGTCGAGTTGCTCGGCGCGATGGACGGTTCGCGGGGGCTGGTGGTCGCCCATGATCACGGCGACGCCCTCGCGACGATAGTGGTGCTTGAGGAAATGCGTGACGCTGCGCACGGAGTAGTCGATGGCCCTGGGATAGTTGTCCGGGTCGATCGCCCAGATGGCGCGGGTTCGTCGCGGGGTCTTGCCCGCGAGCGTGGCATTCAGGGCCGCTTCCGTCCAGGCGCCGGCATGGAATAGCGGCCGTTCCGAGAAGGGGGCGTGACTGCTGGTCAGCGATACTTCCGCGAACACCGGCTCGGACGTCGAGCTCAATACCTGCTTATCAAACTGCAGCAGAGCGAACTGGTCAGGCATCTGCGACCAGGCGTACTTGGGGCCGTCGTAGCCAAGGTCCTTGAACCACAGGTGACGGCTGAACTGAAAGAACTCGCCGTCGGGCCAGTGATCGATGTCCATGGCCGGCATGACGCTCACCGTTTCATAGCCCTGTGCCCGAAAATAGCTCGACAGCGGCCGCACGGAACTGTGCAGCAGGCGTTCCCAGGCCACGCTGTTTCGGCACTCGACTCCGGTCATCACGCTCATGTGCGCAACCCAGCTCGCGCCTCCGAAGGTTGTGGATTCGGCAAAGATGCTCGCTATGCGATAGCCGCTCTGTTCGAGTTCCCGCGATCTTTGCGCAAACACAGGAAGCAAGTCATCACGAAACTTCGGATCGTCCCACAGCACGCGTCCGTAGGACTCGATGAAAAACATCAGGAAGTCGCCGCCGGCGAGCCGCGATAAATCGGTCGGCAGTAAGACTTCTTTGCGCAGTGCCGCTATGACCTGACTTTCCAGCCGGTCATCCCCATCCGCGATCAGGTACGCGTCGTGTATTCCGTCAGCGATGCGCAGGGACTGAACCGGTGGACTCGCAACACTAAAGAGAAACACACCGAACCCACACCAGGCTATGAGGGCAGAAACAGGCTGTAACGTTCGCGCCGCGGCCCCCAGCAATCGGGCCAGGACCAACCCGGCCCCGCCGAGCAGACCGCCGAGCAGCAAGAGTACGGCGATCGCCATCACGGTACTGCTCGAATCCCACAAAAGATCCCAAAGGTTAGGCAGAAGGTAGAGGTCGTACTTGAGTTCAAGGGGCCGGGCAAAGAAGAGCTGCAGGCCAAAGTCCGCGGCGCGGTAGAGCAGCAGGGCTAATACCCAGAGCACAAGAAGGCCAAGGAGAGCCCGGAACGGGCGCGCTGGCAACACCAGGCCGAATGCCGCCAGGGCCGGGATCATCAGCGCCTCCGCGGATACGCCGAAGCCGCGCGCGAATGACAGCTGCAGTAGCAACCAGTAGCTCACTACGAGGGCGAGCAGGCGCCACAGCACTACTTCCCGACGATCAGTGTTCATGACTGTCCGGCTTGCGAAACGCCGCCAGTCGATAGCAGGTAAGACCCCGCGCGTACAAACGCTCCAGATGCCAGCCCCCGAGGAAGGCGTGAAGCAGGGACTTGCACCGCGCGCCGGGAGCGAGGGTAGTTATCACGGCCAGCAACGCCCGCCGCAGCTCGCCCGGGGGATCCTGCGTCGCGGGAACCTGGTCTGTGAGATCAAGGTCCTCGATGAGCTCCACTCCCCGTTCGAGAAATGCATGCCTGCAGCTGGGCCAGTCGTACAGCTCTCTACGCCCCCAAGATGTACACACGGCCCGTGCATCTTGATCGCTACGATGCACGGGGCTGACCAGCCAATCGTCGACAAGCCAGAATGCGGCGCCGGGGTTCATGGCGGCCACGATATTCGCCGCTGCGGCACTCAGGCAATCGGCGTAGGCCAGAGACTCAAGCGCAAGGATCGCGTCAAAGCGACCGAGAGCCTGCGGATCGTTCAGATCGGCGAGTTGCAACGCAATACCGTACCCTTTCGGCATTTGCGGCAAGAGCCCTCGACCCAACGTGATAGGAAAGGACGCATTGCTCACACCGACGTAGCGGGCCCGGTGGCGCCCCGCGGTAGCCGCAAGTGTTGCGCCGAAACCACAGCCGAGATCCAGGACTGTCGCCGGTTGATCGCGCGCAATTCGGTTTGCGAGGAAGTCATTGAGCGCAGACTGCCCGGCTCCAGGTCGCTCACCTTCAAGCCCCGACGGCGGCGGCAGCAGGCGCTTGTGCATGCACAGACGATCCATGCGCAGTCGCCCGCGCAGGCGCGTACTCCACGCCGTCATCCGCGCCAGGGCATCGTACTGCTGTGCGACGCAGTCCTCCATCAGTGCACTGCGCGACGTAGGATAAAGATAAATTCATTGGCCAGGTGGAGGGGCAGAATTCCAGACCGACGAATCCGGCGCGCGACGAAAATTCCGAGACGATGCCCGACGCGCTCACGCCACATCAGCGGCCACTGATCCGGGTATACGGCAATACTCTCAAGCCCGGCCGCGGTAATCTCGGTCTCCCAGCTCAGGAGGTCGTCCGCGTCCTGATGTCCTTCCGTGTTTTGCCACTGCAGACCTTGCACCAGGCGCCAGCGCAGACTCGTGGCATTACGCACCATGAGACACAGGCGACCCTGGGGTCGCAGGACGCGCGCCATCTCCGACAGCGCTGCGCGGCGATTCATGATGCGCTCGAGAGAGCCCAGGCAGGTCAGATGATCGAAAGCCGCATCGGCGAAAGGGAGCCGCTCGGCGTTGGCGACGCTCAAGACGGCCTCGGGGAGGCGTTGACTGGCCATGGCGACCGCGACGGGAGAGATATCGACACCGTGGACACACAGGTTTCGGCGTTCGGCCTGCGCCAGGAGCTGGCCCGGACCACAGGCCACATCCAGCAGGCTCTGACCGGCACGTACTTCGAGCAAATCGAGAAAGATCGCGTAGGCGCGCTCGGGTCTTAGATAGCGCAGACCACGGCGCCGGTATACGCCATCGAACCAGGCTGCGATGCGCCTCTGTTCCGCCCGTGTTTCGTTGCCAGTACGCTGCATGAATTTCCTTAGAGGTACCGCGGTGTATCCGCGCAGTACGCCGCGTAGCGTTCGGCGAACTGCTGGCGTAAGACGCCTTCCTCAATCAGCACCCGATGATGCATGTGCCAAAGGTAGTGGGCCAGGCCGATCGCGAAGAGCGCGCTTGGATACAGAATGAGCAACCCACCCGCAAACAGGTACATGCCACATAGACCCGGATTCCGACTGCGCTGGAAGAGGCCATCGGTCTGCAGCGGTTGGTCTAGACCGCCCTCACCCAGGGCGTGGCTCTGGAGGCGTCGCATATCGAGCGCTGCCCAAATCGTCAGACTGCGCCCCGCAACTACCGCGGCGCATCCGATCACCGTCAGGAGTAGTGGCGAAGCTCCGATCCAACGCTCCCAGCTTGAAGCTGGTACGGAAAACAGCGCCGATGAGAGCGGCAGCAAAAAGACGGCAACGTTGAGCGCGGCAGGGCCGAAGAAGCGCATTCCCCGCCGGAGCGTTGTCCCTGATGATGCCACCGGAGGGTGGGCGGCACCGGCATGGTCAGCTTGTCCAAAGGTAAGCTGATAGCTCGACGCGACGCTGGGCACCGGTATGCAAAGCAGCTCAGCGCCCAAACTGAGATAGGCGAGGATGGTAAAGACGTCGATCCAGTTCAAGATGGGTCGTCGCTCGCATTATGTGCAAGTAGATGGATGATGTCGCCGGCGAACGAGGCGGCGAGGGCGAGCGCAGCGAGCGCGATCACGACCAGATGCCAGCTTGCCGTAAATCCCGGGACAGCGGTGCTGAGCAGAAGCAGGACGACACCGAGGTAGATCCATCGCGCACGCTGATTGCCGCTTCGCAGCGGCTGGGGATTCCCGACGTCGACCCCCAGGACAAACTGCACCGCGGTGAACACATACTTGAGGCCTGGAAACACCAACAGCCAGGCGGGATACCCGTTCGCGGCCATCGCCGCAAGCACCAGGGCGAAAACAAAAAGCTGATCCGCTTCCATATCGACGATCGGACCGTGACGACCACCTCCGTAGCGTCGAGCGATGAGACCATCGAGCAGGTCCCCCGCGGCGGCCAGGGCCATCAGGGGTGCCACGAGCATGCGTAGCCCGCCGGACAGGGCACATGCACTCGCCACCAGGAACAGCAACACGCGCATGGCCGTGACGGCGTCGGCGGCACGCCAGTCCGACCGATAGGGGTAGACCAGCAGCACAAACGCGGCGGCGGCCCAGGGCAGATAGACAAGTAACGCCAGCGCGGCGTCGAGTACCGCTAGCGCGATGATGAGCATGCCCGAACCGCTGGACCATAGCAGCCAGCGCAAATGCCAGATGCCTGTCTCCGGACCCGGCACCGTGTTTGCGGATCGCCACGACGCTTCAGCGCTTTCTGGCATGACACGCGCGCATTCAGCTTTCCAGCGAGTAGCGATGCCGGAGAAACTCCGCCACACCGTCTTCATTGTGATGCGCAATCACCGCTGTGGCCGCTGCCTTGGCTGATGCCGTCGCGTTTGACGGTGCATAGCTCTCGTCCGCCTGGGCGAACAGGCTGAGATCGTTATCCGCGTCACCGAAGCACACAACGCGCGACACCCTCATTTGCCGTTTAAGATACCCGAGCGCCCTACCCTTGGAAGCGCTTGTATGGTGCACCTCGAGCCATCGCCAGCCGGGAGACTCGGAGGCCTCACCTTCGTAGGCAACCAGGTGGTCCTGGGCGTCTATCTGCCTGCGGACATAAGCGATCGCCGCGCCGTCGCCCAGCAAAAATATGTTGGTGATGTCGGCATCGGCAGGTAGGCGCGAGAGGGGCAGCAGCTCCAGGCCAAGCTCAGTTTCAAAGGTGCCAATCCAGCGACCGACGATCTCGTCGTTGATCGGCGGGTGGTACACCGCGTGATGATGCGCGGAGTCGATGGTGTGGACCAGCGGCATGAGGTTCGTATGCAGCGCGGCGGTGATGGTGCGTTCCGCTTCCCCGGGCGTCAGGAAACACTGCTGGGTAAAGCAAGCAAGCGTCGGGTCCCACACGACGACGCCGTTCTTGTAGATTTGCGGCAGACCGATTTCCAGAGCGGAAAGCAGCTCCCGACACTCCGGGTAGGTACGACCCGTGGCGACCGTGTAGGCGATCCCACGCTGCCTAAGCGCCAGCAGCGTCGCTTTCGTATAGGCAGAAATGCGACCGCGCCGGTCGAGCAGCGTGCCGTCCAGATCGAAAACTAGAAGTTCCACGCGAGCAGTGTAGTGGGCTTGGGTGACCGACGCCGAGTTCCCGCGCCGCCCGCTGTTTCATTCCCGCGGCGCCCGGTCGATCCCGGGCCGAAGCTGAGAAAGCTCTGCGCCGGCGGCCGGGAGATCGGCGCCTCAAACAAACAGGCGCGCAAACGTCTCGCGAAGAACATTCTTCTGAACCTTCGCCATCGTGTTTCGGGGGAGTTCATCGACGAAGACCACGCGCTTCGGAGTCTTGAAGGCAGCCAGGCTCTCCCGGCAGAACCCGATGATATCGGCCTCGTCTGCGGCTGCTTCCTCCGCGCGCACGACGACGGCAACAACTGCTTCGCCGAAGTCCGCGTGAGGCACACCGATCACAGCCGACTCCCGTACGCCGGGTAGATCGTCGATGAAGAGCTCAACCTCTTTGGGATACACATTCAGTCCGCCGGTGATCACGAGATCCTTGTTGCGCCCGACGATCGTGACGTAACCATCCGCATCGATACGACCCAGGTCTCCGGTGTTGAAGAATCCATCCTCACTGAAATCTTCCGCGGTCTTCTCGGGCAGCCTCCAGTACCCGGCAAACACGTTCGGCCCGCGCACCTGAAGGTGTCCGATTTCATCCGTCGGCAGCTGCCGCCCCTCGCTGTCAACAATGCGTATATCCACACCCGGCAGCGACGGGCCCACGGTTCCGGGGCGGCGCTTCCCGTCAAGCGGGTTCGAGGCATTCATGTTGGTTTCGGTCATGCCGTAGCGCTCTAGAATGCGGTGCCCGCAGCGCGCCTCAAAGGCGCAAAACGTTTCCTCGAGCAACGGGGCCGAGCCGGAAACAAACAGGCGCATACCGGTGCAGGCGTCGGCGGTAAGTCCCGGCTCGGCGAGCAGGCGCGTGTAGTAGGTTGGCACGCCCATGAACACGGTGCACTCGGACAGATAGGCAAGGACCCGCTCCGCATCGTAGCCCGCCAGCCAGCGCATGCTCGCGCCGCTCAGCATGACGCAGCTCACGGCCACAAACAGACCGTGAACGTGGAAGATCGGCAGCGCGTGCAGTAAACGGTCGGAGCTTGTGAACCCCCAGGCGTCAACCAGCGTTTCGCCATTGGCAAGCAGGTTGCCATGGGTCAGCATGATCCCCTTCGGCACTCCCGTGGTACCGGACGAATAGAGCAAGGCGGCCAGGTCATCCGCCTCGCGCTGCAGTACCCCGAATTCGCCGGGCATGGTATCGGCAGCCTCGCCAAGCGATCCGCTGCCGTCGCCATCGAGCGTGAGGACCTGATCCGTACCGGCTTGCGAGGCTATCGCCCGCAACTCAGCCGCACTGCTGCTATCGCAAATCACCAGCGCCGGTTCGGCGTTGCCGATGAAATACTCGAGCTCCGCTCGCTTGTATCCGCGATTAAGCGGTTGATAAACGGCTCCCGCGCGCAGGCAGGCGAAATACAGGCTGAGGTTCTCCGCCGACTTCTCGACCTGCACCGACACCCGGTCGCCCGCGCGAACGCCTCGGCTTACAAGCACTTCAGCGATCTGCGCGGCGCGGTGGTCGATATCGGCAAAGCTGTAGCTCTGCCCTTCGCTGGTCTCCAGTAGGGGGCGATCCCGATCACCCACGAATCGGCTCGCAAAGTGCGCGTACAGGTTGTGGTTCATGGTGGCTGGCAGCGAAGACAAGGTTCGACCGCATGATACATTGCGCCGCTTCGAAGAATCCTCACACGCGAGATCGGTGAATGGTTGTTTACGGTGTGGCGCTGCTGTCCTTTTGCATGCTTGTCGGCGTGTTCGTCGGTGATCTCCTCGGGCAGATGATCGGCGTAGAGGCAAACGTCGGCGGCGTGGGCGTCGCCATGCTGCTGCTCATACTCCTGTCGAATCTGCACGACCACGGCCTGAAGATAAGCGCACCCACGGAGAGCGGCATCAACTTCTGGAATGCCATGTACATACCCATTGTTGTGGCCATGGCCGCGAAGCAGAACGTGCTAGCGGCGCTTTCCAGCGGTGGGCTGGCGATTGCCGCCGGAACCACCGCGGTTGTAGCGAGCTTCCTCCTGGTTCCCGCCATGGCTCGCCTGGGCCGGGCCCGTGATCGCTGACACGCTCGCCGAGGTTCTGGCGAGGAATGCGCTGATTACCGCATTCCTCTTCATCGGCGTCCTCGTATGGGTCTCGTACTTTCTCTCGGCCCGGCTCACCAGCGGTCGTGTCCATGGCTCCGCGATCGCGATTGCCCTGGGGCTGGTGCTCGCCTACATCGGCGGCAGCTACACCGGGGGCTCGCGGGGGATAGCGGACCTGTCGCTATTTGCCGGTGTTGCGGTAATGGGCGGCGCGATGTTCCGGGATTTCGCCATCATTGCGACAGCCTTCGGCGCGCATCTTGATGAATTGAAGAGGGCCGGCCTCGTGGGCGGCATATCCGTGGTGTTGGGCGTCGTGCTCTCTTTCTCGGTGGGAGCAGGCATGGCCGTGGCCTTCGGGTACACGGACGCCGTGTCGATCAGCACCATCGGTGCCGGAGCGGCCACCTACATTGTTGGGCCGGTGACGGGTACCGCCCTTGGCGCGGATTCAGATGTCATCGCGCTCAGTGTCGCCGCCGGGCTGACCAAGTCCATTCTCGTCATGATAGGCACACCCCTCGTGGCGGCGCGCATCGGCCTTACCGATGCCTACTCAGCAATGGTGTACGGCGGCCTGATGGGTACGACCAGCGGCGTCGCCGCCGGCCTGGCGGCCACGGACCCAAAGCTCGTGCCCTACGGCGCGATGACGGCAACGTTCTACACCGGTGTGGGTTGTCTGCTCGCGCCGTCGGTGCTTTTCCTCACCGTGAGAACGCTCACCTAGGTTTAGCGTTAGCGCACCTCCTCGCACGACGGCTGCAGTTCGCGACCATCGGCCGTCATCTCCTGTCCCCGGGCTCGCCACCAGGCGAAGGTTGGCTGTGGCGACAGCACATTTACCGGGGCACCAATCACCGGGGTCAGCAGATGGACATCACGCTCCGACGCCAGGGCAGCAACACGCTCCAGGGGCTCGTACCAGGAGTGCGTAGACAGGTCGAAGGTGCTGTTGTGAATGGGCAACATGGCGCGACCACGCAGGTCGATATGCGCCTGCACACTCTCCTCGGGCATCATGTGGACGTTGCGCCAGGCCTCGTTATAGGCCCCGTTCTCGATCATGGTTACATCGAAGGGCCCGTAGCGCTCACCGATTTCCCTGAAGCCTGCGAAGTACCCCGAGTCGCCGCTGAAGAACAGGTTTGCATCATGGCCGCGAATCACCCAGCTCGCCCACAAGGTCTTGTTCCGGTCCGTCAGGGAGCGACCGGAGAAGTGCTGCGCCGGAGTGGCGACGAAGTTCAGGTCCCCCAGCTCAAGTTCCTGCCACCAGTCCAGTTCCACAATCGATCCTGCCGCAACGCCCCATTCCCGCAGCTGGGCGCCCACTCCGAGGGGGACTACAAAGCTCTCAGCCCTGTCAGCAAGCTGGCGCACGGTGCCCTCGTCCAGATGGTCGTAGTGATTGTGGCTGATCAATACAACCTTGATGCGCGGTAGCGCGTCCACTGCCAAAGGTACGGGATGGAAACGACGGGGGCCCAACCATTGCAGGGGCGAAGCGCGCTCGCTGAACACCGGATCAACAAGGATGAGGTCGCCGCCCAGCTTGATCAGGATGGAGGAGTGTCCGAGGCGGTACAGCACGGGCCCGCGTATCTTCGCGAGAGCGTCTGCATCCAGATGACGCAAGGGAATTGCTTCGCTCGGCGATTTATCGTCCCGCCGGGAGAAAAGGAATTGCGAAAGCGCTTTGGCAAATTTCATGTTCTGGGCTCCGGTATTGTTGATGTAGCGTCCATCTGAGCGACCCGCCCCACCCTCGGCTCTCGCATCCAGAGACAACAGTACTGTCGTCAGGAGCACACCGATCAGATTGAGGATCAGTCCCATGCGCGACCCTTTGCGCGGGATCAGACGTCCCATGTCTCTCCGACCAGTTCCTCGCTGCGGCTCCAGAGTTCCGCGGCTGTTTTTCTGCTGCGACTCCGTCCGGCGATGCGGGCATTGCCCACGGGCCCCAGCGAGTCCATGAACTTGACCGGGCCGTAGTAGCCGCCCGACTCCGCCTCCTCGCCCGCTACCGCTAGCACCGTCGGGATCGCGCCCTTGTAGGAGGACTGCGCCCAGACCCGGTTCAGCACGCCATACAGCGCTACGAGGAATCCCTCCGGACCCGTGGACTGCAGGTTGGTATTCGAATAGCCCGGGTGGCAGGCGTTCACCATGACAGGGCTGTTTGCAGCTTCCAGGCGACGGGAAAGCTCCTGGGCAAACAGCATATTGGCAAGCTTGCTTTGACCGTACGCGCGAGTCGGGTCGTAGGACTCTTCGGACATGAGGTCCCTGAGATTGATGCGACCGAACTTGTGGGCGATGCTGCTCACGACGGTGATGCGACCACTGGCCCTCTCGACCAGGTCGAACAGCAGGCGACTGAGCAGGAAGTGGCCAAGGTGGTTGGTCGCAAGCTGCAACTCGAACCCGTCTTCCGTGCGCGTCTGGGGGGATTGCATGATCCCCGCGTTATTCACCAGGCCATCTAAGCTTTCGTAACGGGAACGGACCTCCGCGGCCGCCGCCCGGACCGAAGCGAGGGACGAGAGGTCGAGCGCGACGCTGTCGGTGCTGCCCCTGCCCGCAGTGTCAATCTCCCCGGCCGCCGTTTCCGCCTTGCTGGGATTGCGGCAGGCGATAAGTATATCCGCCCCCTTGCGAGCCAGGATCTTCGCCGCCTCGAGGCCTATGCCCGAATTGCCGCCGGTAATCAGATATCGCCTGCCGCTCAGGTCCGGGAGCTTGTCGGGTGTCCAGTTCGCTACTTTGCGCATATTGATGTCCTTTAGATGACCGCGAGGAACAGAAAAGTAAACTATACGGTGTAGTATAGTTTGCGAATTGAAAATGTAAACCCAGTGGTGTAGTTTTTGCGCCATGAAACTGGCGGAATGCAGACTCACGCTCAGCCAGCGCAAGCGCCTGGACATCCTGGCCGCCGCGCGGGCGGAGTTCCTTGAGGCGGGCTTTCGAGACACGAGCATGGACCGCGTGGCGCAACGCGCTCAGGTCAGCAAGCGCACCGTCTACAACCACTTCCCCAGTAAGGAAGCCCTGTTCACGGCCATCGCATCCCAGTTCATGGAGGAACTGCGGCAGGCGATCAGCGTGGCCTACGACCCGGAGCGTCCGCTTAAGGACCAACTCGAAGAGATCGCGAAGCGCGAAATCAAGCAGATCACAAGGTCCGATTACATCGGCATGTTCCGGGTATTTCTTGGCGAGGCAGGCAGCTTTCAGAGCGTATTCGATGAGGTTCTCAAGGACAGTAATGCTGAGCTCGACCCCCTGGAGGAATGGATCGAAGCGGCTCATGCCGACGGAAAATTGCAGGTCAGGAGCAGCAGCCTCGCGGCCATGCAGTTCAACTCTCTGTTGAAAGGCGCCCTCTTCTGGCCTCTTATCGCTGGGTATGGAAAGCCGCTGTCAAAACGCGAACAGGGCGTGGTGCTCGACGAAGCGATAGCCATGTTTTTGGCGCGCTACGAATGCGAGGGGTAGCGTCATTGCCGCCAGCTCTTCGGGTATCGTTCTCAGTGTGACCTTCCGGGTATTGTCGAGGAGGCTCTGTTCAGCACCTTCATGCGCCCCGGGAGTTGTGCCTTCCTACACCGCGCGATGCTCCAGAGACTAATGTTGCCGGGATTGGGTCTGCGCCGCGGGCTTAGCAAGTTATTCTAGTCGGCTTGCATAATCGGGCCTGGCGCACACCGACGAGGCGTAGCCAATATTTGCGGCAACAAACTATTTCAGGGGAAAGGCGTATGGCCTATGAGCTGAGCGGCAAGATCAAACTGATCCAGGATCCCAGGACCTTTGACAGCGGCTTCACGAAGCGCGAGATGGTGGTCGTGGTTGAGGACGGCAGGTACCCGCAGGAGATCAACCTGGAGTTCGTACAGGACAAGGTGGCTCTCCTCGACGACCTCCAGCCGGGACAGGAGGTCACCGTAAGCTTCGATATTCGCGGCCGCGAGTACAACGGGCGTTACTTCAATAATCTGCAGGGCTGGAAAGTTGAAATACTCGGGGATAACCCCGGTGCGGGCGATAGCGATGAACCACCCTACCCAACTCCCGAAGACTTCGGGGATCAGGACATCCCGTTCTGATTTACACGGTGTGCGGTGAGAACAGGGATTCGCCGGAGAAACTGCTGACGTGATTTTCGAACCCACCACAAGCGGTTCGACCATTACATTCATCCTGGTTTCCACGGTCCTGCTGGCAATCTGGCTGGAGAACCACACCCGGGTGTTCAAGAAGCTGGGGGCGGCGGCCTTGAGCATTCTCATAGCAATGCTGTGCTCGAACCTGGGGCTGATTCCCGGCAAATCACCGGTCTACGATATGTTCCGCGGTCCCGGCGTCCTGGCGGGGATAACGCTGTTCCTGTTGACGGTGGATCTCGGTTCAATCAGGGCGGCCGGCGGCCCCATGCTCAAAGCCTTTCTGCTGGGCGCCCTGGGCGCGGCGGTGGGCGGCGCGGCCATGGGCCTGGTTCTGGCCGACGCCATCGGCCCCGATACCTGGAAGCTCTCCGGGCAGTTCGCTGCGACTTACATCGGCGGTGGCGTGAACTTCGCTGCCGTAGGCCAGGCCCTGAATACATCGAGCGAGTACTTCACGGCGGGCGTTGCGGCCGATGTGATCGTCACGGCAATCTGGCTGATCGTCTGTATCGCGATACCCGAATACTTCGGGAGAAGCGATACGGAAAGCGACGCGCCGTCAATCCCCGGCATCGCGCGCGATCGCGACCCCACGCTCAGCAGTCTCCTCCATAGCACCGGCAAACCCGTCAGGCTCTGGGACCTGGCAGCACTGGCGTTCATAGTAATGAGCTGTCTATGGCTGGCAGACCAGATAGCATCGCTGGTACCGCTTATCCCGATGATAATCTGGCTCACGACCCTGGCCCTGATCCTCGCGCAGGTGCCCGCGGTACAGGGATTGTCCGGGAGCCTCGTGCTGGGGAACTACCTGCTATTGCTGTTCCTGGCCACCAACGGCGCCATCTCCGTGATCGCCAGAATTGTCGAGATCGGCCCCGCCATTTTCTTCTTTGCGCTCGGTACGGTGTTGATCCACGGAGTAATCATCTTCGGCATCGGGATCATGCTGAAGATCGATTCGAAGGTGATTGCCATTGCTTCCCAGGCAAATGTTGGGGGAGCCTCGTCCGCCATGGCAATCGCCGGGGCTCGGGGAGCACCGCAGTTGATCCTGCCCGGCGTTGCGGTTGGTCTATTGGGTACCGCGCTGGGAAACTACGTTGGCCTGCTGGTCGCCAACTTGATGAAACTGGCCATTGCCTGACCCGGGGTCACTCGCCGGGTTATCAGCCCGGATGTGCCGGCCCGCTCACTCCAGCATCGCCAGCACTGGGCCGCTTTGCATAGTTCTTTAGGGCGGGAAAGAACACGAAGCCGTAAGCTGCAGATGTCAGGCCCGGGTCCTCGTGAGAAGCGGATGGAAACCACTCAGCGGCTGGCGGACTCGGGGGCGCGAGGGGCGAACTCTCGCAGCAGAAGCTCGCGGGTCTCGTGATAATCGACCGGGCGACCGGTCAGATAGCCCTGAGCCTTGTCGCAATTGCAGGCCACGAGATAGTCGTACTGCCCCTGAGTCTCGACGCCCTCTGCGACGACCTCAAGCGACAGCTGCCGGGACATGCTGAGCATGATGTTGAGCAATGCCAGCCCCTTGCCGCCTTCCTCAATGGCCGCAACGAACGAGCGGTCAATCTTGATGCAGCTGATGGGAAAGCGGGTGAGGTAGCTCAATGATGAATAACCGGTGCCAAAATCGTCTATGGCGATGCTCACGCCCAGGTGGGAGAGTCGGTCCAGCGCCCGGTCAATCTCCGGTGTTCTGTCAATGAGCAGTCTTTCCGTGATTTCGACCTGCAGCTGCACGTCCCGGCTGACCCACTCGACCAGCTCCAGCCAGCGGTCCAGGGACTGGTCCTTCGACAAAAATACCCGGGGCGACACGTTGACCGATACACCGATCGGCTCGCCGGTCAGTTTGTTCAGCTCCTTAATACCAGCGGCGGCGGATTCCAGTACAAAGTAGTCCACCTGGTTGATCAAGCCGGTCTCCTCGGCAACGGAGATGAAATCCGTGGGAGACACCCACTCCCCGTCGGCCTTCTGCCAGCGCGCGAGCACCTCGCAACTCACGATGCGGTTGTCGCTGAGGCGCCGGATCGGCTGCAGGGCAAACCCCAGCTCGCGGTCGCGGATCGCCTCGGCAAGCTCGTTGAACACCCTGTGGCGATACTCCGAGCGCTGTTGCATCTCGTCGGTATAGAAGTGCCAGCCGCTTCGGCCGTTTTTCTTGACCTCGTACATCGCCTGGTCGGCATCCACCAGCAAAGACTCCGCGTCTCTGGCATCGTCCGGGTAAATTGCGATGCCGATACTCGCGCCGCAGAACACCTTGTTCCCATCGATCAGAAACGGTTTGGCCATGGTTTCAACCATGGCATCGACAACGCCGTAAAGGGCGGATTCATCGCCGAGGTTGTCAAACAGTACGGTGAACTCGTCCCCGCTGTGTCGCGCCACGAGATCGGTTTCCCGAATTCCGGATTTGATACGCAACGCGGCCTGGCACAGCAGCTCGTCCCCGGCCTGATGACCGAGGTTGTCGTTGACCATCTTGAAGTTATCGAGATCGATAAAGAGCAGCGCCAGGCGGTTTTTCTTGCGCTCCGCATGCACGATGGCGTTCTCCAGGCGCGAGCGGAACAGCCGCCGATTCGGCAGCCCGGTCAATTCGTCGTAGTTTGCCTGGCGCTCGATGCGCCGGGCGCTGAGGTGTTTCTCCGTAACATCCTGCACCGCGCCGATTAGGTTGCGTGCCCCGTTCTCATCGAGAATCGGGTCGCCGATCAGCTGCAGCCAGAGCGGGACGTCACCTTCGCCGCCATCGATGCGCACCTGCACTTCGATGGGATGCTGCTCCTCCCACGCGCCGCGCAGTTGCTCGATCACGAAGGTCGGATCCGGCTCGGAAACCGCAGTAAACATCTCCTCAAGGGATAGGAGTGCCTCCGCGTCAGTCAGGGAAAGGAGCTCACGGGCCTGGGAACTGAGTTCATTGACCTCCCCGTCCGCGTTTATGCGCCAGCCCCCGACCCGGGCGACGCTCTCGACTTCATGGGTGAACTCCGCAAAACGGCGACGCTGCCGGTCGAAGGAGAGCCGGGCCTGCAGATGGCTGTGCTGGAGGAACATCACTCCCATCAGAAGCAGGCCGAAGAGAAGCGACCCGCTGCGAATCAGCAGAAGGCGTGGCCCGGTTCCAGCGCTGATCGTCGAGCGCGCCGCGATCTGCCAGCTGCCCCCTTCGAAGTTCACCGATTGCCTGATCGACTCGGGGTCGGAGAACAGAGCGGACGGACCGTAGAATACGTCGCCGGTCGCGCCGCCGCCGTCCACGCCGCGGATCGCCACCTGCATGCCTAGATCCGGACTCAACAACCCGGCATCGCGATAGAGCGATGCGACCTCGATCGGGGCCGAGACCAGACCCCAGACCCTGGACTGGGATCCATCGGTGCCCACGAGAATGGGTGCGCGCCCGATGAAGGCCTTGCCACCCTGCACGAGATCGACGGGGCCGGCGAACAGCATCTCAGCGGTTTCAAAAATGCGCGCCACCGCTTTCCATTGCTCGGGGTTGCGCCGGTAGTCGAGGCCGATAGCGGCCTCGTTGCCGGTCGCGGGATAGACAAACTTGTTTACGGCATCAGGGGCGACGGCGAGATTCTTCAGCTTGGGATTCTGCCGAATTACTGCCCGGGCGTAGGCCTCGAAGGATTCCTGATCGAGATCGGGATTCGATGCCACCAATGCCGCCAGACCGTTGAGCTCGGCGAGATTCTGAGCAATCAACTGTTCGAGCGTTGCACGGATAGATCCGAGTCGTTCGCGGGTCTGTTGTAACGCGCGTTCCCGGCTGTCGCTCTGGTGCCATTCCTCCAGGCTGTACTGCGCGATGAGCACGAAGACCACGACGGCGGCCAGCGTCAGCCATAGCGAATGGCGGAACCATACCGCCAGGGAAATCGTGGCGACGGCGAGGAGCAGCATCACCCAGTTAAGCGACGCCAGCTGACTGCCAAAACCTCCTGCCTCACGATAGAGCACGGATCGGGGGTCGAAGGGCTCGTCGATCTCTCCGATCTTGTCGAGCAGATCGTAGATTCGCTCCCAGCGAGTAGGCTGAATTGATCCAAGCGGCACCAGGGGATAGCGCACGTACTCATCTACGATGTTGGCAAACGCCAGGTTGTAGTCCACGAAGTCGTCGTAGGGATAGATGTAGCGGGGCAGCTCTTCGCCTATGCGACGTGCAATTTCCTCCCGATTCTCGAGGGCATAACGCCAGCCGTTGAGACTGGCCTTGAGAAAGCGCCGGGTGATGTCGGGGTTTTCCCGCGCATAGGCGTCGAGGGTGTAGAGCAGGTCACCATAAAACTGAACGCCGTACTCGTCGGGACGGAGAACGTTAAGCCCAATACCCGCTTCCTCCGCCTCGACGCGCGCCGAAATCGCGTAGGTGGATATGGCGTCGGTCCGGTTATCCACCAGCGACGGGATGGTGGCCCGGGCATCGACAAATCGAAGGTCCGTCGAGTCGATGCCATTGGCGTAAAACATGGCCCGGCCAAGAAGGTCCATATCGGAGCCCGGGGCCGCCGAAAGGCGGAGTTTCGCGAGCGCCGCGGGATCCGGAATCGGTTCGTCCGACAGGGAGAACCAGGCCGCCGGAGAGCGCTGAAATATGGCAGCGAGTACAGAGAGATTCGCTCCTCCGCCATCTCGGGTGAGCACATCAACACCACCCACGGCAAACTGCGCTCGTCCAGACAGCAGTTCCTTGATGGGTTTGCGGAAGACTCTTTCTCGCGTAGAGGCGGGCCGAATCGTGACGTTCAGCCCTTCGCGTTCATAGAAGCCCTGCCAGAGGGCCGCGTAGTATCCCGCGAACTGAAACTCGTGTTCCCAACGCAGCTGGAGTACTACCGAATCGTCGGCGCCCGCTGACCGGGGCGGCCCGGCAAGGGACAGCAAAGCGACCAGACAAAGGAACAGCGGGCCGAGAGAAGACCTCGGCGATCCGGAGTCCCGATGCCTGGCCCTGGCAGGGCAGACAACAATCCTGCTGTGCGCTGCGTCTGCATGCCGTGGTTGAATGAGCTGCTTTTCGATAACTAGCCCGGCCATCCCTTCCGGAGTCTGCCGCTGAAGATTTCCGCCCGGTCTCGCTCCGGGCTCCGAGATAGCGCAAAACGTTCGCCGGCTCCGCAGTCGAGCGCCGACCCAGCGTCAGCCAGATCAGTGGGTGAAAACAGCGCGTTAGTATCGTCTCTTGAGTATCGTGCGCCAATCGCCGGGCCGTCGACACAAGCGACTCACCCGGCTGATGGGCAGCGGTATGCATGCGTGCCGCGTGAGTGAATCGCTTCGTAACCGCCATCGCTTCGAATGTCCAACCGGGTCTGGCGCGACCCGGAATGGTATTCAGCTTATCGTTCATTCGAAAGCGAGGCGGCATTGTAACGGGTCGTCAACGGCTCGATCGGTAGTGAGTCACATTAAGGTGGACAGGCGCTAGCGCCAGACCCCCCATTCGCCAGTGGTGCCGGGCTCTTCTCCCAGCGTCCACCATTGCGCGGTCCATAGCTGGCCATTGTGACGGACCTGATCACCGGCGACGTAGACGTCGGAAGCGTTCCAGGCGGGAGCTTCACCCGGATCGTTTTTTCCGAATTGGTAGACGACCGTGAAACTGTAGATCGCCTCTCCTTCGCCGCCGTTGGCGAGAAGGCTGAAGGATAAGGTGTGATCCTGCGGGTTGAGCTGTGCGGTATCGACCACCAGTACGTCATCTGCGCTCAGTTCGGTCGCCACGGACTCGCCGGCCGTTTGCTGCCAATTCAGCACGCCGGTGAACTCGGCTTCCACTTCGGGATAAAGGTAGACCACGCTGCCGTAGTCCACGCTGTCTTCGAGCAGTGGGAGTTCCTGCGTTGCGCGGATATCCACGGAGACGCTGAATTCCTCGGCAGGCGTAATGGAGAACACGCCGGATGCACGCTCGTTCCTTGAGTTGAAGTAATTTCCATACAGGTCGTCGCGGAAGTACATGTAGTGATTCATCTCGGGGTGCCAGCGGCCGATGAACACATTCCCGTTGTGGTACGTCTCGTACCAGCCGTTGACCTCCGCGGCCAGGAGGCGGTCCCAGTCATTGAGGTTGTCGGCCGTGACCTCGATGGAAAAGGCGCTGTGTTGTTCCCCAAAACGGTTGAACACGGCGAAGTTCACCCTATCGCCGATTCCGGCGCTGGCGAGACTCACGTCGGCGGGAATGAAAGGCCCATCCTGAATCAGGTAGGGACCCGTGGGCTCTTCGGGATCTTCCGGATCAGGAGGAGTTAGGTCACCGGCGACGATGCTGATGTCGCTGCAGTTGTAGAAACCTTCGCCCACCGGATCAATGCGCTGCCAGCGTACAAGGAGCACCGCGTCACCGAGGCGCTCAGCGGGGATGGTCACGTCCATCCGATATTTGCCGTTCACCACGGGCACGTCATCGTGGGTCTGGATCAGTTCGAGGTCGGCCCAGGCCAGCGGCTGGGACAGGTCGGCGTCGGGCAAGGTGAGATAGAACTGCCAGAATGACGGATTGTGCGGCGCCGTCGCGTTGAACACGTACTCGAAGCTACCGGTGTTCATTTCCGTGCGATACCAATCATCCCGAGGCAGGCCCAGACCACGCTTCTGGGAATCATTGGCATAGCACAGGGTGCCGTCGGGAACCTGCGCGCGGACGGTCTGCATGTTCGAATAGTCCGGAATGTTGATGGAAAACTCATTGCGCTGTACGAAGGGGTAGCTGCCCGACACGGCTTTTGCGGCAGCGCAGGCGGCGTTTGGGGGTGTGCCACTCCAGATGCCACCTTGTTCGTAGCAGAGTTGCTGCCGCGCGGCGGGGTATTCGGACCAGCCGTGGGCGGATGTCTGGGAAACCAGACCCACAGATGTCGCTGTCGCGACAAGTAAAGTACTTGCGAGCTTACGGTACATATACGTTCTTTCACCTCTTTGCACAGGGGAGTTGATTGATGGCTGCACCGATACAGCGGCGAGCGCGGAAGCGGATTCGCCGTTGGGGCTTTAGTCGGTCGCGCCGGTTATGAAGCTGAATTCGAGGACGTCACGACTTGCGCTGCGCGGGCGTATCGCACCCGGCACTGCCGGGTCCGTGCACGGGAGTCATGCGTCGGGGCCCTTAAGGACATCGGCCAGCGGCACCGGCGAGCCCATCAGGTACCCCTGGGCGTAGGTGCAGCCGATCTCGGCGATCGCGTCCCGGATAGCATCGTTCTCAACGCATTCCGCTACCGTGCGTCTGCCCATGAGCCTTGCCACGCCCTCAATGGTCCTGACGAAAGCCAGGCTGACCGGATCGTTGGCGATTTCGCGGACCAGTTCGCCGTCGATCTTGAGATAGTCGATGGGCAGGTCGCGAAGATAGAGGAACGATGAGTGGCCGCTGCCGAAGTCGTCCAGGGCAAACTCACAACCTAGCTTTTTCAGGTCCTCGACGAATTTCTGCGCGGCTCCGATATCAGAGATCGCCGCGGTTTCGGTGATCTCGAAGCAGATCCGCTGCGGCGGCAGTCCCGATTGATCAAACTCTTCCACGATGAAGTCCAGCAAGTTGTGGTCGTCGATGGAGTGCCCGGAAAGGTTCAGCGTGAAGCGGTAGTCCGGATCATGCGCATAGGGGGTCGCAGCGATCTGGCGGAATGCGCGCTTGATCACCCATCGGTCGAGTTTCACCGACAGGCCGTAACGCTCCGCCACGGTCAGGAAGGCACCCGCGCCAATAAGGCCCCCCTCTTCATCGCGCATGCGCAGCAGGAGCTCATGCATGAAAGGCGGAGAGGCCGGTGGATTCGCGGACTCGTCCAGCGGCGCGATCAGCTGCGCATAGATTTCCAGGGCGTCGTCTTTGAGCGCGCGTGTGAGTCGATTGAGCAGTCGGCCCTCACTCCGCGAACGACGGGGAATGGCAAGGTTGTCGTGGTAAGTGAGAACCGTTCCCCCGCCCTGCTTTTGAGCCGCCTGACAGGCCTGCATGGCACGTCTCAGACACGCCAGGCCCGAACCGGTACCGTTGTGCAGCTCGGCAATGCCGATACTGATGCTGACGTCAAAGCGCTGACCAAAGAACGACAGACGCAGTGAGTCGACTACCCCCACCAGCGCCTCGGCCAGCTGAACGGCCTGTTCGCGCGAGCGCCGTTCGATCACAACGCCGAACTTGTCCATACCCAGGCGACCGATCAACTTCTCGCCGGCCATTTCGCGACGCAGCAGTTCGGAAAACACGCGGATCATGCGCTCGGCCGTCATCTCGCCGCCGTACTCGCGAATGAGTCGGAATCGGTCGATATCCACAAAGAGCACGTAGCGCATGCGCAGGCCACTGACCGGCGCCGTCGCCATGTCCTCAAGACCGAGCTCGAAGGATCGGTGGTTTTCCACACCGGCCAGGCGATCGATACCCGTGCCGCCGTCATCCGAGAGCCGTTCATGGGCGCGGACACCGGGCGCGAGCATCGGCAGCACGGGGCCACCCGCCCGGCCCAGCGGTGCACGGTCGGCCGCGCCAACGCGTCCGAGGGACATGACCAGCACTTCGGCCACCATCTCCAGCAGGTTCTGGTGCCAGGGCATCAGCACACTCTCCTCCTGGTTCCAGACGATGAGTCCTCCGAGCACCCGGGCGCCTTCGCGGACCGGTACACCAAGCAGGCTGCCATAGCCAGTCTCGATCCGGTCGCCGAGCCTTGGCTCGAAGCAGGCGACGCCCTCGTCCATCAGCAAGGGGACGATTTCGGAGGACACAATCGGGTCCAGAAATGCGGGCATACGCGCCGCGCTGCGCTGACCGAAAGTTGACGCCTGCTGACTATCGCCGTCGCTGCCCATGACGACCACACAGCCATCGTAGTCCTGGTGCCCCAGCAGGGCATTCACAGTCGCGGAAACCAGATCCGCCACGGAGGGGCTATGGCTGGCATCGATCAACTGGCGCAGAGTCGTGAGAGAGTCGGCGAGCGCCAGTACCCCGGCTGCGGCCATGCCGTCGTCGCGGCCGCTCATCGCTGCGCTCCAAGGAAAGCAGCGGCCAGATCGGCAATTTCCTTCGACCGCGCCTGCCACTGCGCGATCACCTTCGGCATCGCCTCGGACACCAGCCCAAGCTCGGACCAGCCTGCGAGTACGACAGGCTCGACGCCTGGGTCCCTATCGGCGCCAAGGAAGTGTCTGATTCGCGCACCCAGGCGCAGGAGCTTCAGCAGCGCGTGGTGCCGATGGGAATGGGGCCGGGCGTCTCCCGGTCCCATGGCGACGGCCAGGAGCGTGGGCAGCCGCCAGACGAGCGCAAGCTCCGTGCCCGCCATGGCGTGATCAAGTCCCAGGACCTCAGTCTCCCGGGCACGCAGACCCTCCCCCGGCTCACGCTCCACGCTGGCGAAAATCGTATTCATGGCCTCGGGAGCGACATGCACTAGGGCCAGTAAGCCGAGGTTGTGCAGCAAACCGCCGAGGTAGGCCTCGGCGGGGGTAGGCACATCCTCGACCGGCAGGCGGGTCGCTATGAGCTGAGCGAGCACGGCTGATTCCATGGCGGAGGACCAGTAGCGCAGAGCGTCGAAATGCGGACAGTCGCGTAGATCGAAGGGCTGACTCAGAGCAAAGGAGATGCTCAGATCTCGCACGAGATGTAGCCCAAGAACGCGTATGATGGCGTCGGGAACGTCGCGGACACCCCGGGCGTGGGCAAAGAATGCCGAGTTGGCGACGCCGAGGATTCGCGCTGCCAGGGCGGGCGTCTGTTCGACGACCTCGGCGAGGCGCAGCATGTCCAGCTCAGGATCGGACAGCATTTCCAGCAATAGCTGTGATGTGGCCGGAAGCGGAGCCAGGGTGCGCAGACGTCGCACGGCGGCCTGGGCGGGCGACACGGGACTCAGGTCCGGCTTGGAGCGGGATTCTTGATCAAATTCGGACATCTCGACGGCTCCGCGGAGCGCTTTGCAATTGTTTTCAGCTGCAGTTTTCCGTCTTCGCGCCGGTCCTTACCTGATCAACCGCTGATCATTTGTTGATGGTTTTTTTCATATATATATCAGTAAGTTAGACGAATGCCCGGAGCATCATCGGACGCCAGAGCGGTACGGATAGGGGACTGGGAACTGCTGCCGCAGCGCAATGTGCTGCGCCGGGCGGGACGCACGACGCGGCTTGAGCCAAGGCACGCCGATCTGCTGCTGTTCCTGGCGAGGCATCCCGGTGAGGTTGTCAGCGCCGATCAGATTATTGAGCAGGTCTGGCAGGGACAGGTCGTCACGGACCAGTCGGTGTACCAGGCCGTTGCCCGCCTGCGAAAGGCCTTCGGGGACGACGCCGCCGATCCGCGCTATATCGAGACCGTATCAAAACGGGGCTACCGCCTGATCGCCGACGTGTCAGCGGAAACCAGCACCGCACCCATCGAGGCGTCCGAAGCGGGCGACGCTACCCCGGAAGCGCGCTCTTTTCCAAGGCGCTGGCTGGTTTTTGGTGTACTGGGCAGCGCACTGCTCGTGTTTGCTGGGTTGCTGCTTCGATCCACGCCAACAATTGCGCCCGCGCAACGCGACAACGTTGTTGCCGTGCTACCGTTTTCCGTGCTCTCGGAAAACCCGGACGACCAGCTGCTTGCGGCGGGATTCGCGATCGAACTCGCGCACGTTCTGGGTCGATCCGGGAATGTACGCGTGATAGGCCCGGCGTCCAGTACGCTGGCAACCCGCCTTGGGCAGGACACGGGTGTAATCGGCCAGCATGTGGATGCGAGCGTTGTGGTGAGCGGTACGCTGCGGCGCTCGGACAGCGGTATTCGCGTGTCCAGCGCCCTGACCGAAGTACCCTCGGGCTACCAGCTTTGGAGCGAGGTTTTCGACCGCGATGATCAGCACATCGTCGCGGCCCAAGAGGACGTGGCGGTGGCTATCGCGGCCGCCCTCAACGAGTTTCTCCAGAGCGAGCCCACGCTCCCGGCGGCGCCGACTACTGTTGCACGAACGGCCGATCGGGCGACTTACGACAACTACCTGCTCGGTCGCTACTACCGCCACCTGCGCACCGAACACGACCTGGAGCGGGCGCGGCAGTACTTCCAGCGCGCGCTCGAGCTCGACCCGGACTATGCGCCGGCTCTGCGGGAACTGGCGGCCACCGAGCTATTGCTGTTCTTCTATGGAAGCGAACCGCTGTCGCAGGCCAACGCCGAGGCCGAAGCGAATCTGAAACGGGCGATGGCGCTTGAGCCTGGGTCACCGGAAGGACTGGCGTTAATCGGCCTATCGCAGTACTTGCAGGGCAATTACGGACTGGCAGAGGATTCTTTGCTACGGGCCTTGGAAGACCATCCCAACCTCCACGAGGCGTGGATGTGGCTTGGTCTTACGCGGCAGCAGCAGGGCAGACTTCGCGACTCGCTGAAGGCGTTCGAGTACGCGAGCCAGTTGGAACCACTGCTCGTAACGGCCGTCGTGGATTACGCCGAGGCCCTGGTGTGGAGTGGTCGCAGCGACAAGGCCCGGAGTCTCCTGGAGAATCTTGCCGACAAAGCCAATGCATCGATGGACAACCGCGATCAGCTGTTTCGCACCCTGAGCCTTGTGCTGCGAAAATCTGGGTCGCTGGAGCAGGCGTTTTTGTGGTCCGAACGCTCTCTTGAAGCTGCCCCCGATTCCAAGCTGTCGCTGGCGAACAAAGTTGTTCTGCTCACTCTCTTCGGCAGGGATGATGAGGCTAGACGTCTGGCAAGCCGCCTCTATGACGATGTACAACCGGGTCGAGGCACGATGCAGTTTCTGGGTCGCGCCAATGTCATCGCGCCGGGGATCCTCGATCACGCGCTGCTGAGTGCGCATCTCGCTCAGCTTCAGCGCCAGCCGGACACACTGGAGATCGAGTGGCGCCTGTCCAATCTGGATGTGGGCATGTCGGCCTATCACCGGGACGATCTGAGTCGCGCCACCACCCTGTTGGGTAAGGCCATGCGCGGCCGGACATTCCCGGTTATAAGAGCCGACGACGACTTGTATGCCTGTGCTTCGCTGGTCGACGCCCTTCAGCGAAGCGGCGACCCGGAAGCAGCCGCGGCTCAGCTTTCCGAGTGTCTGGCTGACCTTAGCACCGCCGAAGCTCAGGGCTGGAACAGCCTTTCGATGATGGTCAGCGACATTCGCCTGGCCGTACTCCAGAACGACGATGCATCGGCGCGCGCCCGCTTACCGGCCCTGTTCTCGAGGGGGCTGCGCAACGAGCCGATCATCATCAACGATCCGATCATTACCAGGCTGCACGATACGAACGAATACAGATCTTTGCTTGCGGATATCCGAAAGGCGGTCGAAGCGGCGCGGCAATCCATCGAACAATCTGCACTGCCCTCCGACTAGCGAAAGCGCCTCAAAGCGCCTCAAAGCGCCTCAAAGCGAAAAGGGGAGACTAAACACAGCCCGTGCGTCAGTTTCGGGGTGACTTGCCGGGACGGTCCCGGCGCGCCCGAGGTTGCGAACCCGCGTTCAAGGGCATTCTCGCCGAGACCTTCCCCGGCTACTCACCAACCTGGGCAAGCGCAGCAAGATCCGTATGCGAAACCCGGGAATGAGTTCGCTCTTTCCTAGTCAACCCAGCTGAAAACCTCTTCCAGGCCGACCTCGAAGAGCCTCGCAATTCTGAACGCACTTTCAAGCGAAGGCGAATAACGATTCTGTTCGATCGCGATGACGGTCTGCCGCGTCACGCCGATGGCGTCCCCGAGTTGTGCCTGGGTCATGGCGTCGTGTTGAGCACGCAGCTCGCGAATGCGATTGGCAATACGCGGTTTCCCGGCCATGCCTCAGGACTTGGTTCGATAAAAGACGATCTGCAGCACGTATTCCATCAGCTGCGCCAGCATCAGACTTGCGAAAACGGTGTAGAACAACAGATCACCGTTTCTGAAAACCAGGTAGAGGCCGAGCGATGCGAGCAATCCCAGCGCGCACAGATGAGACGAGTAGTGACCCGCTCGAAAGAAAATACCCTTCTCGCGTTCATCCACGGGCATATTGGCCTCTTTCGGCTTCAATGCGGCGATGACAACATGCCCGACAAGCGCAATGCCTATGAGACACACGGTGTACAACACGACCAGCGGTATCAGGGGCGGAAGCAGCAGGCCCGAGGCTGACCAGCTTGCCAGGACGACACCAAAGTAAAAGACACCGCCCAACAGCAGAGCGGCGGCCATGATCCAGGCCGATTTTTCTCGGAACGCCATGCCTTCACCAAATGTCAAAGATTTTTGACATTGTACTCCACCTGGGCAAGCGCTGCCGGTCCTGAGAAATCGGTGAGGAGCGCAATAGCATCAATGCTGTGCGGGCCTTTTCCAGGGCAGCGGCCCCGAACCGATTTTCAGGCCAGGTAAGTGCGGGCTCAGCAATCCGGGCATTGAGGGCGACCGAAAAGCCGTGCCCCATGCTTCGGCATTCAAGCGACAGACTGGCGATCCCTAGGAGACCAACGACCTTGCGGCAGTCAGCGCCAGCGCACCGATTGCGGCAACACCTACTGACAGCAGCGATCCGAGCAGAAAATACTCGGCGAAAGCGCGGGTCTGGAACTCCGGGAAGCGCACTACCGATTTCGCCCCCACGATCAGACCGACCGCTGTAATCGACGCTTCGGTGAATGCATACAACAGCAGGGAGCGTTCGATCCAGCCCAGGTAGAGCCCGGCATTGGCAAGCCCCGTCTCCGCTGAAGGTGCTTCACCGCTGGTTTTGAGCCGGATACTGAGCGGCTCCAGCAGATAGCGGATCAGGTATCCGGTAGGAAAAACAAAGACAGTGATGACGAAAGCCTCTGTAAGAATTCGATCCCGCTGCATATCCCAGAATCGCTCGAGCGCCCTGAGTTCCAGCGTCACCTCGGGAAGAATCGTGGCTACGGCGAGCAGGATGACCACGTGTAGCATCTGATCCGCGAGGAACATCCACCAGTTGTCGAGCCGCGGCGATTTTTCGATGATGATCGACTTCGCCAGATCCAGCAGTCCGTGCCCCGTAACCAGCAGGAGCAGCGCGATGCCGGTCTCGTAGCGCATGAGTGGGACATCCGTGAAGACGAAGAGGCATGCGATCGCCGCAACGAGATGCATGCCAAGGTGAGATGCGAAGGCCGCGATATCGCGGCGTCCCTTTCCCTCCACCATGCGCGAGGTTTGCAGCGGAAAATCTGCCAGTACATGGGCCAGCAGAAGAGCGAGTAGCACTAGTGCGCTATGTTGCATGCTTAAGTACACATTTTAGATATTGCACAGAAACGTACATTATCAGTCTGGCGTCAGGATCGACGCCACGACGTCAATGGTTTCCTTCATCTGCCAGTAGGCCCCTCGGGCCAGATTCCTGGACACCGTCGAAGGGCCGACGCTCAGCAGCTCGGCGATCTCATCCTGGCTGGCGCCTCGGAACGCCGGCCCAATTGTCTCCCACTGACGGACGGTTGTGTCCTGCACGAGCGTGTCGTGCAGCCCGTAGACGAGGTCCAGAAGCTGATCCTGAGCATCATCTCCCGTGCGGAAGCGTGTCATTCGCCGATACTTGTTACGCGAAGACGTCAGCGATTCCAGCGCGTCCCGGGCGCGCTCAAACGCCTCTCCGCCCAGCGCAACGTTGATCGGCCGTCGACTGCGCCAACCGCTAATCTGTCCCCCGCCGACACCAATGCGGAGCTTCCATGGCATAAACAGTTGACGGAGCTCGATGATAACTCTCGGAAGGGAGGCGCCGTCCCATGTGTAGGTCTGGAACTCATCCCAGGCCGTCACCGTATAGTCGGCCCGGATCCGTCCCTCCGCCCGGTGGCGTAGTGATAGCTCCTTGAGTCGCCGGTCTCTACCGCGCACGAAATCGGCGGTTTCGGTGGAATGGACCACATCCGCAAGCAGGGCAAAGCCTTGACGCAATTTTGCATTCATCAGTGCAATTCTAGGAAATTGCATATAATCGTGCAAATATCTACATGCGCTCCCTAAGCGCCGCGCCTGGAGGCCGTCGGTAGGAACTCGGTAGAGACAAAGTTGGCGTGAGCCGAGACTGGCGGACTCAAGACAGGCTGGACCGAAAGGCGGACGGCACGCCGATGGCGACGGTTCCTCGCAGAGAAGAGTTACCCGCCTTGCACAGTGATCGCCTGTGCAGCCAATATGTGGGGACTATAACCAGACGCGGAGACCTGCACTCCATGGGCGCTAGGAACAGCTCAGAAAACCACCCGCGCATTCAGGAGCCACACTCCGAAGAACACACTCAAGAAGATGATGCCGACTACCCTGCCGCGCATCCACGCGTGCTTGTCGAACGACTGGCCCTGCGCGTCGCGGGCGAGCGCCCCCCACCACAGCCGCGCGCCCACCGGGTACCCGTAGGCAACTACACACTTACAACGCGCTTTGAACAGGAACGTGACGCACTGTTTCAGCAGCTGCCGCAGATCGTTGCGCACGGATCGCAGATACCGAGCACCGGTGACGCCATCGTCTACGATTGGTTGGGACTCCCCCTGATCACCATGCGCGACCAGACCGGGAAGGTCGGTACATTCATGAACGTATGCCGACACCGCGGCATGCGCCTGCTGCAGGATGAGGGCTCCTACACGCTGAAGTCGCTGATCTGTCCGTACCACACCTGGACCTACGGACTCGATGGGGGTCTGCGCAACGTTCCCAGGCCGGATAGTTTCACCGACCTGGAGCTGCGGGAGAACGGTCTCGTTTCCCTACCCACGGAGGAGCGGCACGGCTTTGTGTGGGTGCAGGCAACACCGAACGCCGAAATGGACCTGGATACGCACCTCGCTGGCCTGGGCGCGGATCTCGATATCTTCGGACTGCCCGCGGCGAATTTCTTTACGCAGAGCATCAAGCGCGTACCGTGCAACTGGAAGCTGATTCAGGATGCTTTTCTTGACGGCTACCACGTGGTGCGCCTGCACAAGAATACAGTCGGTGGTTTTTTCCCCGACGCCGTGGCGGAATCGGACCAGGTAGGGCGACACATTCGCAATGCGGTGGCGCGCAACGAGATTCGAGAGGCGCCCAAGCTGAGTCCGGAAGACCTGAATCTACGCCATCATGCGACCTACTCTTACACCCTTTTCCCGAATTCGGTGCTGATCATGCACCCGGACTACAACAGCATCATCAGCCTGTTCCCCCAACGCGCGAACGAAACCATCTTCGTGCACAGCATGCTGGTCCCCAACGGGCCTATGGATGACGGGCGCCGCGCGCATTACGAGCGGTCTTTCCAGCTGATCGATGCGGGCGTGTTCGAGGCCGAGGATCTGCACGTCTGCATAGAAGCGCAGCGCGGCTTCTCCAGTGGTGCCAACGACACACTGCTCTTTGGCGGCCTTGAGTCAGCCGCTGCTGATTTTCACGAATTGATCGACGAGGCCATCAGCAGTCCCTGAACGACCAGGCAGGCTTCCAGGGTCGTTTGCACTGAACCATCTCGGCGCGAGAAAGTCATAGCTGCATGAGAAACGTATTCCTGATGGCACTCTTGCTCGCCTGCACCCCGCTCCAGGCCCTTGAACTCCGCTCCGGCGAAACGCGGGCGACCCTCCTGGAACTGTTCACGTCCGAAGGTTGTAGCTCCTGCCCCCCGGCGGATCGCTGGTATACCAGCCTGCAAACTCATCCGCGACTGTGGCAGGACCTGGTGCCGGTGGCGTTCCACGTCGATTACTGGAATTACCTCGGCTGGGACGATCGGTTTTCGCACGTTGACTACGCACGTCGTCAACGAAGCTTCAAAGCCGAGGGCGCGGCCAGCGCCGTCTACACCCCGGGCGTAATGGCACTCGGGCGGGAGTGGCGCGACTGGCGCTATCGACCCGGCAAGCCGCCGGTTTCGTCCGATGCTTCCGGTGTCCTGTCGCTCTCTCTGAGCGGTGATCGTGTAGTCGCGCAGTTCGACCCGGCGACGACAATCCCGGACCAACTGGAATTGCACATTGCGGTTCTCGGGTTCGGCCTGATGACCCCGGTAAAAGCCGGCGAGAACCGCGGTGAGCTGCTGCGGCATGACTTTGTTGTTCTTGGGCACCGGCGCGCGCCGGGAGACGGCAACTGGGAGCTCGAGCTGCCGGACTCGCCCTATACAGAGCAGGCAAGCAGGCTGGCGCTTGCTGCCTGGGTAAGTCCCCGCGGCAGCGTGCAGCCGCTTCAGGCCGTTGGCGGATGGCTCGATGTGCCGGACAGCTAAGTCGGCCAAATCACGATGTAGCGTGGTCATCGCGCGCAATATTTCCTCTCTTCACACGTCAACAATCAGACAGGCGCAGACACCGGACTGTTCCTTCTCCTGGAAGTGCCATCGTCCAGCGCCTTTGACTCAGGTGACAGGCGAACTGATGCAGTGATCGCAGCAAAACACTTGCTGGGGACTTGTCGTATGTCCCTCACGGGCATGGCAGCCCCGATTCTCGGGAAACTGCACCGCACGTCCACCGACGCTGCGCTAGTACTCACGGTACTTTGCGTCGCCTGCAGCGTGCCGGCGAAGGCTCAGACCTGGGCCTTCGAGGAGACTTTCGACGGCGACCCCTCGGCGCCGTCGCAAGTCCTTCTGCCGGACAGCCTCGAGTATGTGGTGACACACCGATCGCACCCGCAAGAGCAGTTCACCAAGGCCTATGCCGCATTCCCCGCGGATCACGGATACGACTGCGCAGGTCCCAACCCTGCACTGTCTCCCCTGCCACAGCACGAGGTCTTCACGACACAAAGCTCGAACAGTCTTAACCCCGATCCCAGTTTTTTCCTGTGCAAAAACCACATGATGTCTTCCATGGGCCAGGTGGAGGCCTATTCCAATTCGGTTTTCTGGCCCAGGCAGGAGTTCAACTTCGGCGATGGCGGCGTTCTTGAGTTCGAGGTAAATATCAACGAAGGCCATACCATCCGCAGCTGGTGGGAGGTGCTGATTGCCCCCAGGTCACAGATGCACTTTGCCGCCGCGCCGCTGCAGTCGGCCGTGGACGAAACCTATCCGCGGGATCGCATCGTGCTCGATTTCCGGGGCAACGTACGACAGATTCGCGTCGGACAGGGAAGCACGGCGCCCAACGGCTGGATCGTCGAAGACCGGCATTTCGGAGCGTACGACTACCTGGACTGGCGCGATCTGCATCCGGATGACCCCGCCCTGGGCGATCGGCGTATTCGCCGCAAAATGCGCATTCGCTTCGACCAGGATCGAGTCACCTGGGGCATTGAAACCGCGAGCGGCGAGTACGACGAATTCGTTGTCGATATCCCAGGAGGTTTGCCCTTCGAGAGCGGAATCGTTCAGTTTAAAACCCACGCCTACACACCCTATAAGCTCGGCAATCACAGTACCTACACCTTCCACTGGGACAACGTTCGCTTTTCCGGTCCCCGTCTGGAGCCGTACCAGGCATACCACGCAGACGACGTTGTGTACCTGCAACGCAACGGAAGCAGGCCCATCGGAGATGAAGCCGTGGTGCGCATCGAACTTCCAGAGGCGCTCGGCGCAAATCCGACGCTGTTCGGACAACTCAATGCGCCCCTGAACGGTCAACCGTTACTCAGCGTTAACGACGGACCATATCTCGCTGTCGGACCCAAGGATTTCGCCGTGGAGGACTGCGTCTCGGGAGAATGGCGGGACTGGGTGAGCTTCCGGCTGCCCCTGGATGCCGGGGCGCTGGTGGCCGGTGAAAACACCTTCCGATGGAAGGTTGGACCGCGACCGGATTGTGCGGCCGGGCGCGACTGGTGGGATGGCTTCTCCGCCAAATTTCTTCACGTGCAAACCTTACCGAATGATGAGGACGGACAGCCAGGGCAGCTGCCGGACCCCAACAATCCCAGTCCGTACATCGATAAGGAGAAACAGCGGAACTGGTTGATCTATTGGTTTATTACCCGCTGACTTCAGACGCCACAGGTAACGGACTAAGCGGTGGTCGTGTTCCGTAAGCAGCTTCTCCCCGATCGCCCACCGGCTCCGCTCAAGCTACGTGGTCGCGCGTACCGCGACAATCGCGAGGAAAGCAATCGGTGCCGAGAAAGCAGCCGTTCAGTAGCAGGAGTTCGGAGACAGATCCGGGTTGATCTCCCCCGCCACCTCATCAGGATCCACACCGCGATCAAGCAGCGCCGCACGCACGGTCTCGATGTGCTCGAGGATCACTTCGTAGCGATCACCGTGTTCGAAACGCGTAACTTCGATGGCCTGCGGCATATACGTATAGGCTATCTTCAGGGCCTGTAGCTGATCATCGTCCATCGCGTCCTGACTCCTTTCGCTTTTCCCAATGCGATCATAGTGTCAGTAATTGGCGGTGCACCCAAACCTGAAACGTGAGCCTGGGCTAACGCAGGCCCGCATTGATGCTGTCGAGGAAACGCGACCCAGGACAAAGCTCCTTCTCCGTTAGCGAGTTGAGAGGACGGCGGGCTGTGCCCAGGGCCTCGTGCAAATCCTCCCCATCGCGGTTGATGTACAGAAGACCCGTGAGGACGCGCCCCTCATCTGTATGGTGGGCAATAGCCTGAAGCGCGGCCTGCCTGTCTTCGATGTCGTAGTCCTCGCTGGCCTTGTGCAGTCGCACGACGGAACCGTCGTGCATACACACCTCGTGGGTTGTACCGGCATCATAGCTGGCCGTGATTTCCTGGCGCATGGGCACGAAGTCGACCGGGCGTGACTCGTTGTGCTCGCGCATGTGGGCGTAACTTTTGGTGGAGCCTTCGTGGTTGTTGAAGGTCACGCAGGGCGATATCACGTCGAGGAGCGCAAAGCCGCGATGGCTGATCGCCGCCTTGATTAAGGGCACGAGCTGGGCCTTGTCCCCCGAAAAGCTGCGCGCCACGAACGTGGCTCCAATCTCAATGGCAATGCGCACCAGATCGATCGGCGAATACATGTTGCTGTCGCCCTTCTTGCTGATCGAGCCCTGGTCCATGGTCGCCGAATCCTGGCCCTTGGTAAGCCCGTAGCAGCCGTTGTTCTCCACGATGTAGGACATATTCAGATTGCGGCGGATTACATGAGCAAACTGCCCCATACCAATCGACGCGGTATCGCCATCGCCGGAAACGCCAATGTAGATTAGATCGCGATTGGCGAGGTTCGCGCCCGTGGCCACCGAGGGCATACGCCCGTGAACACTATTGAAACTGTGCGAGCCGTTGAGGAAGTAGGCCGGTGTCTTGGACGAACAGCCGATGCCGGACATCTTCGCAACCCGGTGCGGCTCGATGTTTAAATCGAAGCAGGCGTCGATGATCGCGGCGGAGATGGAGTCGTGGCCACAGCCAGCGCACAGCGTCGATAGGCCGCCCTCGTAGTATTGCCGCGTATAGCCCAGGGAATTGATGGGCGCATCCGGGTGGCGAAAGCTCGGTCTGAGATAGGTCATGAGTCCAGCTCCTCGGGTGCCACATTGTCGACCAATGCCGCCACATCAGTGCCTGTAATGTAGTCACGCATGACGCCGGCAATCTTGCGCGCGGTGACCGGGAGTCCGTCGTATTCGAGCACGGGCACCAGCTTGGATTTTGCATTCACCGCCGTTTCGTTCAGCAATAGACGGCGCATCTGTCCATCTCTGTTCTGCTCGATTACGAAGATGCGTTCGTGGTCGCGAATGAAGTCTTCCACGTCCATGTTGAACGGGAATGAGCGGATTCGGCAGGTATCGATGGCGATGCCCTCCTTCTCCAGAATCTCCACGGCCTCATAGCTGGGTGACGCTGTGGTGCCGAAGAATATGGCGCCGAAGTCCGTCTTCTTCGATGCGTTCTTGACCTTGGCTCCCGGCACGTAGTTCTTCGCCGTCTCAAACTTCTTCAGCAGTCGATCGACGTTGCGTACGTAGGCCGCGCCGTCTTCCGTGTAGGCGGCGTACTCGTCCTTGGACGATCCCCGCGTGAAATAGGCGCCCTTTTCCGGATGCACGCCCGGATAGGTTCGATAGGGAATGCCGTCGTCATCCACATCGAGGTAGCGTCCGAAGCGCGCGTCCATGGCGTCGAGATCTTCACGGCTCAGGACCTTGCCGCGGTCGTAACTGAAGTTATCGTCGAACTCCAGGGGCGGGGACATCCACTCGTTCATGCCCAGATCCAGGTCACTCATGATGATGACCGGCGTCTGGAGACGCTCGGCAAGGTCAAACGCCTTGAGTGTCAGACCGAAGCACTCCGCGGGCGTGGCCGGGAACAAGAGCACGTGCTTGGTATCTCCGTGCGACGCATAGGCTGCCGACAGGATATCGGCCTGCTGGGTGCGCGTCGGCATTCCGGTAGACGGACCGGAACGCTGTACGTCGACGAGCACGGTAGGAATCTCGGCGAAGTAGGCAAGCCCGAGAAACTCGCTCATGAGCGACAGTCCAGGTCCGCTCGTGGCGGTAAACGCGCGCGCGCCATTCCAGCTCGCGCCGATCACCATGCCGATAGCCGACAGTTCGTCTTCCGCCTGCACGATGGCGTAGTTTCTCTTTCCCGTACCGGGATCGATGCGCAGGCGCCGGCAGTACTTGTCGAAGGCTTCCACGACGGATGTGGAAGGGGTGATTGGATACCAGGCAGCGACCGTAGCTCCGGCATACACTGCCCCCAAAGCGGCGGCAGTATTGCCATCCATCAGGATCTGGTCGAAGTCGCTGATGTGTTTGGCCACGGCCCGCCCGGACTGAAGACGCATGCCCATGGGGCATTCAAAGTGTTCGTGGGCGTACTGGTAACCGAGTTCCAAGGCGTAGATGTTCGGCGTGATGAGCTTCTCTTTGCCTTTGAACTGATCCTCCACCAGATCTTTCAGAATCTCGAAATCCATGTCGAGGAGCGCTGCCAGGGCGCCGACGTAGATCACGTTCTTGAAGAGAAGTCTCTGCCGCGCATCGGTGTATTCACGCAGGCAGATCTGCGTGAGAGGGATACCGACGTAGTGGATATCGTCGCGCTGGTAGCACAGATCCAGCGGCTTCGTGGAGTCATAAATGAAGTAGCCGCCGGGATCCACGTCCTTAACATCCTTGGCCATGCTTTGGGGATTGACGCAGACCATGATGTCCGTGCCGCCCCGGCGCCCGAGGTACCCGGACTCGGACACGCGCACCTCGTACCAGGTCGGCATGCCCTGGATGTTGGACGGGAAAATGTTTCGCGGGCTGACGGGAATGCCCATGCGAAAGATCGCTTTCGCAAACATGCCGTTGGCACTGGCCGAGCCGGTGCCGTTCACATTTGCGAACTTGATGACAAAGTCGTTAATCGCCGTTCTGGCCTTCATGCGGTGACGACCTCCTTCCCGGCTTTAGTCACCTCATACAGAAACTGCTGCATATCCCAGGCTCCTGTCGGACAGCGTTCGGCGCACAGGCCACAGTGCAGGCAGACGTTCTCGTCCTTCACCATGACCCGCGGTGTTTGAGCCAGGGCGTCGGATACGTAGAGATCCTGGGCCGGGTTGGTTGCCGGCATGCGCAGGGCCGGACGCAGGTCCGATTCATCGGCATTCTGGATAAAGTTGATACAGCTCGTGGGACAGATATCCACACAGGCATCGCACTCAATGCACTTGCTTTCGGTGAACACCGTCTGCATGTCGCAGTTGAGGCAGCGCATGGCTTCCTGGAACGCGACTTCGCGGTCAAAACCGAGTTCCACCTCGGCCTTCCGATCAGCGAGGGCTTTCTCTTTCTCAAGGTGAGGCACGGCATAGCGCTGATCGTCGACAATCGCGCTGTCGTAGCTCCACTCGTGCACCCCCATTTTCTGGCTCACCAGGTTGACACCCGGCGGGGGACGCTCATGCACATCGCGTCCGCTCAGAAACAGGTCGATGGAAATCGCGGCCTGGTGGCCATGTGCTACCGCGGTAATGATGTTCTCGGGCCCCAGGGCCGCGTCGCCGCCGAAGAACACCCGGTCCAGGGTGCTCTGGAACGTGGTCTTGTCGAGGATTGGCATGTCCCAACGCCCGAACTCGATTTCCAGGTCTCGCTCGATCCAGGGAAAGGCGTTGTCTTGGCCGATGGCGATCAACACTTCATCGGCTTCGAAGAACACTTCCTCGCCCGTGGGAAGGAGACTGCGCTTGCCCTCCTCGTCGTACACCACGTTGACCTTGTCGAAGCTCATGCCCTTGAGCTTTCCGTCCTCGTGCACGAAAGCCTTGGGAACGTGATTGTTGAAAATCGGAATGTCCTCGGCCTGGGCGTCCTCGATCTCCCAGGGGGAGGCTTTCATCTTTTCGAACTCGGAGCGGACAACCACCTTAACGTCCTCGCCGCCCAGGCGACGCGCCGTGCGACAGCAGTCCATCGCCGTGTTGCCGCCACCCAGTACCAGCACCCGCTTGCCGGTGGATGTGATGTGGTCAAAGGCCACCGACGACAGCCAGTCGATGCCCACATGGATACTCGCGGCACATTCCTGGCGACCGGGAATATCGAGGTCCGATCCCCGCGGCGCGCCCGTGCCTACAAACACGGCGTCGTAAGACTTGTCGAGAATCGACTTCAGACTGTCTACGTAGGTATTGAACTGAGTGTGGATTCCCATGCCGAGGATGACATCCACTTCCTCGTCGAGAACTTCGAGAGGCAAGCGGAAGGTGGGAATCTGGCTGCGCATGAACCCGCCGCCCAGGGGCTGGTCGTCGTAGAGCTCCAGGGTATACCCAAGGGGAGCGAGATCACGGGCCACGGTCAGGGATGCCGGCCCACCTCCAATCAGCGCAACCCGCTTGCCGTTCTTGCTCACCGGGACTTCCGGAACGCGGTCCTCAATAGAGCTTTTGTTGTCCGCCGCCACCCGCTTTAAGCGGCAGATCGCTACCGGGTCTTCCTCGACCCGTCCGCGACGACAGACCGGTTCACAGGGGCGGTCGCAGGTGCGGCCCAGCACGCCCGGGAACACGTTCGATTCCCAGTTGACCATGTAGGCGTCGGTGTATCGACCCGCGGCGATGAGACGGATGTATTCGGGAACCGGAGTGTGCGCGGGACAGCCGTACTGGCAATCCACCACCTTGTGAAAATACTCGGGATCCTTGATATCGGTTGGTTCCACAGCTGGTATCCCCCTCGCTGTGACCGCCGAACCGCTTATTCGGCGGTGCGTGTGGTTATCGTTAGTCCGGCGATTGTGACACTTTTTGAACGGGGAGTAGTTGCGACCTTTTCACTACTTGAAATGCGTCTTTAGTAGTACGACCGCACCGGGTCGACGCCTTCTACGCTGCGCCCGAAATGCGGCAAGAGAGCATTTTTCTAGACACTTCGGGATAGAAGGAACACCCAGGAAGTCTGTGGGTCCGCGGTGTTCGCCCGTTGCGAAACTCCCCACCGATTGTTGGCCGGCCTTAGGAAGTTGAGGACCAGCTCACGGTTTATGGTCCGGAGCAGAACGCCCTTTCTAGTCGGTCGCGTCTGAAGGTGCATGCAAATCGGCATAAGAGACGTATCACCGAGGGCCTCAGCAAGTTGCGCAGCGAGCCGGAGAACTCGATCCGAGCTACGACCCAACCGCAGAGCCCTGTTCGTTAGCGCTCACGCTAGCTCCGAACACGAGGACGATACTCGCGATCAGATGTCTCTTCATCAGCTTGTCGAACAAAACCCAGATGCCTGCTGGCCGAGCCTTCCGCGAATTCCAGCTGATCTAACGCGGTGAACGCGAACCTGTTCCATGGCGTGCACCGACCGCCAGGGAAGCGACGGATTGGCGATGCTGGCACCCAGGCCTCGTCACCCGAGAATCTTCTTTCGGCCCGCTCTCTCGTTCTCGCCGACTACAGTCCCGGGGTGGGCGACCTTCCATTCCCGGCCCGGTCAGCGGGCTCCGATGCATGTTCCGTCACTGTTGAGTCAGCAGCCGCATTTCGATTCTTCAGAACTCTTTCGTGAACGCTCCTCGCTGCGGCCACCTGCTGCCTCCCCAAGGTCCATTTCACATACATGTACCAGCGGTGTCGCACGGCCCGGGGCACGAGCGTCTTCCATAGCGCCGAGAGGACCTGGGACACGCCAAGCCGATTGAGCACGGCGCCGGCCCGGATTCGGAGCCAGTCGAGCAGAGGCTGCGGAATGATCAAAAGGGCGAATACGGCGACGGAGCTCCCCGCCGTCGCGACAAGAATGCCGACGGCAATGGCCGTCCGCAGCCAGAGCGGCAGCCTGAGGTAGGCACCTAGCAGATCACTGAGCGCTGTGAATGCAGCGATGCGCATCCTCGTCAGGAATCGTCGCCACGGTCTGTGCGACTTCACGAATAGATGCGCGGACGCCTGCATCACGAAACGACGCAGCTGCATGACGGCACTGTTCTTGAGCAACAGCAGCCCGAGTTTGGGCGTGAGGCTCTTGATCCAGACTTTCCCCCAGGTGAGAAGCCCTAGGAAAATCGGGATAACCAGCTGGTGGGTATGGGCCAGAACTGCGATAACGACGGAAACAAAAGCCAGAGCCAGGAGCTGGAGTCTGTCCGGAGGAGTGTTTGGTCGCATGAGCGTATTCTGGCAGTAAACCGTCTTCCCGGGGGGAGCCAGGGAAGAACCCTCCTTGCCTGGGCAGACACAACGGAAGTCGCGAGGATCAGACGCGGTCATGTGCTGAGGCGTGTGACGACGCGAACGACTAGACTGGAGTTACCGTCTTTCCGCTGCCCAAAGGGAGCAGTAGCGTGTCGCAGCCCAGGCTCAGCAGTTGCGGATTTCTCTCCGATACAGCCGCCTTTAACCTGAGTGACCTGCTCAGGGAAGGCCCGCGTGACCTGTCCATGGTCATCGATCTGCTTGAATTCGCGCAGACGGCGATGCTGTCAGAGCGAGTATATGTAACACCTGACGCACTCAAGCGCAGCGACTTTCTTCGCGATCTCGAGTTCGTGACCACCGTTGACGTGGCCGTCGCGGAGGATACCCACGACGGCGGACTATCCGAAGAGAAGCCGGAAATCCTTGTGGACCTGAATGAGCGCCAGCAGCTCATCGCCAATCAGCCGGCCGGCGATCTGGCACTGACCATGGCGCACAGCGAAAACCTCCGCGCGGCACCCATCTTCAGTCGGCTCTGTCATCTTCCCGGTAGCGAGCGCCGACCGGAGGACCAGCGACTGCGGTCCCTGCGCCACGTGATGGTTCTCGCCCAGTTTTCCCGGGACATCCTGCGTTTCGAGAGTGAGGAATCCAGGGCCGTGTTCCTTGAGAAGCTGGCGCCGGCCTTGGAGGCATTCCGGCACTACTCCGTGTCGCTCTATCGACTTGGTCAGCATTGGGGCTTGCAAACCTTGACTTCGGTGCTTGAGCAGCCCCTGTTGGCGCTGACGACACTGGACTTTCCGCTGCGCGATACCCAGAGCGGTAACCTTATAGGGGAGATACAGAGCAGGTTGGATGCGGCGGCCCTGTCGATCCCCGGCCGGAAGGAGTTTTTTGAGGAGTGGCGTATCCCGCCGCTGGGCATCCTTTCCCTGCGTGACTGCAAAGATGCCGAGAAGCTCTGCGACGCCGTTTTGCTCGGGCGGGACCGATTCGGCGATCTGCGCCAGTCCATTCACAGGCGCGGTATGGAGCGCCAGGAGCTGCTTGAAGCCGCGGACTTTACATCGCTAGCGGGCGAGAAGGCACTGCGCGAACTGGCGGCCCTCGACGCCGAGACCATGGCGGTCCTGCAGACCTTTGATGAGCGTGTAAAGGCGACCCACGCTCCCCTCGCGAGGACCGAACGGGTGTTTAATCTGCTGGACTATACGCTGGCGTTTATCGGGGGCCTCGACTTCGGCATTCTTGGCTTTGTTTCCGAAAAGCTGGGTCTCAAGCAAAGGGCGGTACTGCAGCGAATCCCGGGCCTGTTGCGCGCACAGAGCGAAATCGCCCGCGGCGATGAACTACTGGCCCTTGAATGGGTATCACGACTGCTTCCGGACCTTGAGCAGGTCCAAGGCCAGAAGCTCTTGCTTAACATCGCCTACGGCCATGCGGGGGATTACTGCATGGCGAATCCCGAGCAACAACCGGAGGAGTTCACAACCTTCTCCGCTGACGACTTCAGTTACAGCGATAGGGAATTCTGGGTTGAGCTTGTATCGGGTGCGTCCAGCCTCCACGACGCGCTTATTGACGGCTCGCTGTTTGGAGAGAGCGACCACGCCCCGTAGAGCGGGGCGAGATTCGACTCAACACGGAATACGTCGGGTTCTTCGAACGTTGCTTGGTATTCAGGGGTCGTCGCAATACGGCGCGCAGTGCACGTTACCCGGATCACGGCCTCCCGCCAGATCGCGAATCCACTCCACGGCGCGCACGCCATCGCTGGATCGAGAGTACAGCTCCTCATAGCGCAGCACGGTATGGAATTCTCCCGGAGCGATGTAGCTGCGCAGTGTGGGTACATCGCTGCGCAGTTCCCGCAAATTTGCGTTGAGGCCGAGGAGCAGTTCTCCCGGAGCGCCCAGAAGAGCCAGGAAGCGTTCCTGTACCGCGTCGTAGGCGTTGTCCCAGGTGTAAAAACGCAGCTCCGGTTTCGCCTTCGCGGCGAGGCGGTAGAAATCCAGCATCTGCAGCGTCTCTGCGTTTGCGTCGCTGGCGTCGAGTGCCCGAGGGAGCGCTCCGATCGTCCCCCAGCGCTCCCAGAGCACAGTGGGTGGCGGAATTCGGTAACCCGCCGCGCCGCCGGCAAACTGGATGACCTCGGCATCCGGATAAGCCTCGGCGACGACGGTCGCGTAGACCGGTGAGGCGATGGCGCCGGCGCTGCCACCGGCAACCAGGATTCGCTGCGGAGCAAAACTCTCCGTTACGTGCTTGAGCACGGCATCGGCGTTCCTTCGCCCGCGGTGCTCTACGGTGAAGGAAGATCCGTCCTCACGCGCATACTCACTGGCGCGGTCACCGAGATGTACATCACCGCTGCAGTAGGAAACGAAGACCTGAGACCAGTCTCGAAACGGATTCTCCGGGTTATCGAGAGCGAAGGCCCCGTTGTACTCCCGTGGGTCATTGCCGCTGCCGGGTCCTGCGCTCACGCGATAGCTGGGCGATCCCTGGGGATCGCAGGTGGTCGCATCCCAGCAGGCACCACCGCCGTTGAAGAACAGCAGCAATCGCTCGGGATCCGCCCGGCGGACGTGAAAACTGTAAGCGCTGCCATCGCTGCACTGGGCGGGTGCCGGCGCTTCGATAGTTTCCCAGGAACTCGCGGAAGCCTGGGCTAGCACCGTAGCGGCACCCGAGGTCAACAGCAACGCGGCGACGGTGGAGTGAAGCGGAGACACGGACATTAACAGAACCTTACATCTGGGAGTGAGCGGACCTTTCGCACTCGGCCAACGCGATCAGCCCGTGAAACTGAGGCTACGCCGGGCCGGGTTCCGAGACTGGCTGGCCGGAAAGAGTCGCCAGTATAAACCCCCATCATGAAAGCTCTCACAGCGCTGGACCTACCCGAACCCGCGCATCAAGGTTGAATCGGCAGTGGCGAGACTAAGGGAACACCTCGAAGTCGAGCACAGTTACGCGATCAGCACGCATGCCGTAACCCGCAACATGTCCAACTTCAACAAAAACCGCCTATCGTGCCCCGGCGTATTCATCAGGCGCCCATGAACCACAATATCGACGACCCCCGCATCCGACGCCTCCTGGACCTTTGGCAGGGCGCCCTTACGGCGCCGCCCGGTCGTGGGCGGATCGCCCTTGCCCTGGCCATGGGCGCTTGCTGTCACATCGTGTTTGCGGCGGCGATCCTGTCGATGATCTATGCCATGTTCCACGGTCTCAGCCGGGGGTTGGGGAGTGTGTCCTATCCCTGGGCGGTCTTCGCAAATCTTCTTCTTATCGTTCAGTTCCCCCTGGGCCACTCCCTGCTGCTCAGCAAAGGTGGCGGACGACTTCTACGGCGACTTATCCCCGGGAACCACGGCAGCGTCCTCAGCACGACCACCTACGCCATTATCGCGTCTCTGCAGCTGCTCGCTCTGTTCTGGCTGTGGACCCCGTCGGGAATACTGTGGTGGCAGGCCGAAGGAGTCACGCTGTACGTGGTTTCGGGACTCTACCTGCTCGCCTTCCTCCTTCTCGGAAAAGCGATTTTCGACGCCGGAGTAGAGTTGCAGAGCGGTGCACTGGGGTGGTTATCGCTCCTCGCCGACCGCGCTCCGAGTTTCCCCGCCATGCCGACACTCGGCCTCTTCCGCCACATCCGCCAACCCATCTATCTCGCCTTTGCCTGTACCCTCTGGACGGTACCGACCTGGACCCCGGACCAGCTGGCGCTGGCCATGCTTTGGACTGTGTACTGCGTACTCGCCCCCCTATTCAAAGAGCGGCGCTATGCGCGACTTCATGGCGAAGATTGGAAGCGCTACCGCGAACGGGTGCCTTACATGAGTCCACGCCTTTCGAAGTTTCTGCCGTAGTATGGCGTCAGTACGGCGCCGACCAATCCCGTTGGAGATAACACGTGACCCAGGAAACAACACAAGCCATCGAGCACTTCATGGATGGTCTTCGGAAGCGCAACCCGTATGAACCGGAGTTTCACCAGGCCGTTGGTGAGGTTGTCGAATCGGTAATGCCGATCGTCTTGGACAACCGGAAGTACCGGGACGCCCAGATACTCGAGCGCATGACCGAGCCGGACCGTGTCATCATCTTCCGCGTTACCTGGGAAGACGACGAGGGAAACTTCCGGGCCAACAGGGCCTGGCGCGTGCAGTTCAACAATTCCATCGGTCCCTATAAGGGTGGTTTACGCTTCCACCCCTCGGTCAACCAGAGCGTGCTCAAGTTTCTTGGCTTTGAGCAGACCTTCAAGAACAGTCTTACGGGTCTGCCCATGGGAGGCGCCAAGGGCGGGTCGAACTTCAATCCCAAGGGCAAGAGCGATGGCGAAGTCATGCGCTTCTGCCAATCGCTCATGACCGAGCTGCATCGACACATCGGCGAAGACCGGGATGTGCCCGCCGGGGACATCGGCGTCGGGGCCCGGGAAATCAGCTACCTGTTCGGACACTACAAGCGACTGGAGAACCGCTTCGCCGGAACCCTGACCGGCAAGGGTCTCGCCTTCGGAGGCAGCCTTGTGCGCGCCGAGGCGACCGGCTACGGCTGCGTCTACTTCTGCCGCAATCTCCTTGCGGAACACGACGACACGATCGAGCACAAGCGTTGCGTTATCTCCGGCTCGGGGGCCGTGGCGATCTACACCGCGGAGAAAGCGCTGGAACTCGGCGCAAAGATCCTCACCCTCTCGGATTCCTCCGGGTTTATTCACGACCCCGATGGAATCGATCTCGAAAAACTCGAGTTCGTTAAGGAGTTGAAGGAAGTCCGCCGCGGGCGCATCAACGAGTACGCGGAGCGCTTCCCCGGTTCCCGCTTTCACAAAGACGAGAAGCCCTGGGGCATCGAGGGTGATATCGCCTTCCCATGTGCAACGCAGAACGAGATTTCTCCGCAAGACGCCGAGATGCTGATGAAGAACGGAGTGAGAGTCGTCTGCGAAGGCGCAAATATGCCGACAGAATATGAGGCCATGCGCATGTTTCAGGAAGGCGACGTGCTGTTCGCCCCGGCGAAGGCCGCCAATGCCGGCGGCGTTGCCGTGTCGGGACTGGAACAGAGCCAGAATTCACTGCGCATGGCCTGGAGCCGCGAAGAGGTCGACAGGAGACTCCAGACCATCATGAAGGACATTCACCAGAAGTGCTGCGACCACGGTCGCGATGGCGAGAGGATCGACTATGTCAGAGGCGCCAACGTAGGCGGATTCCTGAAGGTAGCGGATGCCATGCTCGCCTACGGAGCGGTGTAACGCGAGAGCCCCGGTGTGTCCTAGCCGGAGTTCAGGGCTTCCTACCCTGCCCCCGGTTCCCGGCAAGGACGGCTCCCAGGCTTAGCACGCCGATAACCGAGAGCGCCGCTCCGCCCAAAAGCACCATGAGTTCGAAGCCGGCCGCCGCAGGCTCGAGACCGGCAAGCGCCAGACTGGTCATCGCGTAAACAAGCCCCGCGAGGCGCAGATAGGGCCGCTGCCGGAATCGCCCGAGAACAAAGACCAGGACACCCGCGGCGGACCATAGTCCGGCGATCAGGGCGCGTTCGCTGGCCACGGACAACCCGGCCTGCAGCGCCGCTGACTCCAACCAGGCACCGAGCAGGGTCAGCACGTAGAGCTGCGCCCCCACTACGACAAGTTCCGGTAGACCAAGCTGGTACTCGTGGCGCAGGAAACCGGTAAAGACCCGAACGGCACGCTGGAATACGAGGATGATCGGACCCAGCAGTGGGATATCGGTGATGGCTTTGCGCCCGTGGCGCAGGAGACGTCGAACCTGCACGGCTGTCCTCGGCAGGACCAATCCGTGCCACCAGGGCTCTGATACTTTCCAGCTCACTCGACGCGCGAACAGGCTGAGCATAGCGGCTGCGGTGAGTCCCACGGCCACGGTATACAGCGGCAGCGGTGCCGTGCTGCGTCTGACCAGACCGAACAGTCCCGCGGCCTCCACGAGGGGCCCGACCGCACCCAGTAGCACCAGACCAAGAGCGATGTTTGACGCGAAGACATTGCGAAGCCACAAAGCCGCGAGTTGCAGGGCCCCGCCGATGGCAAGGAGCGCCGCCGCGAGCGCGAGCGAGTCGTTCGCAGCATCGTCCGCGGCCACCGCGAACGCGGCCAGGAGCGCCGCACAGGCGATACCGGGCGCATCAATGCCCTGGCGGAATCTGCTCTCAAGCGCAAGGGCCGCCAGCGCGAGCGCGGCGGAAGTCCAGGCGGCGGATACCAGCTCTAACCCGCACAGATCCAGCGCATCTAGCAGGTAGAGCAGCACGACGGCGTCTACCGCAAACAGGGAGAGATCCGAGCGTAGTGCTCCGAATTCCCGGTGACGAAGCGCGGCCGTGACGATTACGCCTGCCAGGGCCACGGCGAGCCAGCCGTCTCCCCCCGCGCCACCGTGCAAGAGTGCCAGCGGGGCGGCCAACAGCCCGCCTGCGGCAACGGGACGCCGGCGCAGCAGCAGTCCGGCGGCAAGACCCAGGGAAAGCAGCGCCGGCACGAGCAGCGACAAATGGGGATGCAGGCTGGCGAGCGCCAGCGGTGCAAACACTGCGGGCACGAGCACCGACGCCTGCCGAATCCGGTCTGTGGCCGCAGCGATGGTCACAGCTGTCAGTAACAGGACCACGCCTGCATAGGCCAACGCGGCCTCGTTGCAAACCAGGGCGAGGCCGAGCAAGGCCAGGGCGCCCCCAAGATGCAGCGTATGATTGCGGCTGCGACCCAGCCCATGGCGCTGCAACGTTGCAAGAGCAGCCAGGGCCACCGCTGCGGCGATCACGCCTATGAGGAAACGCTGCGATGCTGCACGCTGCGCATACAAGAGCCCCGCGATCAGCATCACCGCCAGCCCGATCAGAGGCGCGGCCACAGCCATGACGAAGGATTCCGCGCCCCGCTCGCCCAGCGCACTTCTGCTGCTTTCGAGAGTCCGGGCGGAGCGGTCAAAAGCGTGCCAGAACATGGCCCTTCGCCGCGTCGGACGATGTTCGTCCGCGGTATCGCTCATCGGAGGAGTTCGCCGAGCGTGGCTGCGGCATCCGCCGGCAGTCCCGCGATGAGACTGTCTGCATCCGCCGGGAGTCCGAGGGCCCCACGAACCCAGCCGGCAGTTTCGCGAAGCTGCGCCCTAGTGAGCGGGGCTCCATCTCGTTGCAGCTTGGAAAGGTGTTCCGCGACAAAGGTCACGAACAAAGCCCGCGCGGCTTCTTCGTCGCCGCTGGCGGCGAGCACCTGATAGCTGACCTCAACCTGGCCGGGCACATTGGCCAGCGCCACTTCCAGAGAACCCCAGCCATCTACGGCGCCAACCAGTAAAGGCAGTCCCGGTGCGCGAGCCCCGACGTAGCTTCCGTCGTCGGCCCGACGGATCCCGACCAGCCCCGCGTCGCTGCGATCCTGCCACACGAGCACGTAGGTAAAGGAACCCGCGGCGGGTACGACCAGTTCCTGCAGCCAGCGCTCCTCGGCAGCGGGTGATCCGCTGAAGCGAGCCACACCATCCCCGGCGCTCGCGCGCAGCAGGACTGGATCCTTGAGGTCGCCGATACCAGCGGGCTCAAAACGCTGGTCCCGAAGCCGCAGCTCAAGCGTCAGCGTGCCCGCCGGTGTATCGCGGCGCAGCGCGAAGCGTCCCGACAAGGTCACGGTCAGCGGATCCTCGGCGCGGATGGCGGCGAGGGACACCTCTCTGGTCTCGGTCCAGAGGTCGTGTCGCGCCGACGAGAAAATGCCTCCGGGAGCGTAGCGACTGATGCCGATGGTGAGCTCGTCTTCTGGGCCGACGGATAGAGGCGCTCGCTCCGGGAATCCGGTCAAGGGAAAGCGCCGGCGCCCTTCCAAGGTCCCCAGTTCAAGCCAAAGACTTTCATCGCCGTTCAGCGCGGGCAAGCCCGCCGGCGTGCTGTAGGTAAGGTTTGTTCCGAGCCCTCCTGCGACGCCGGCAAAGGGGTCGCCGAAAACGGGTACAGCCGCCGGAGGCGCGTCCACGAAGCTACGGGCCGAAAGACGCGCGGCCAGGCCGGCCATCGCCGCGGTGAACTCGGGGGTTTGCGCTGCTCGACGCACATCATGGCGTCGTTTCTCCACCAGGCCGAGCATGGCCTGCGCAGCGCTCTCTGCGCCTTCATGCACCGACGCTAAGGCACTTTCCACGGGCGGGATGTCATCATCGCCAGGGCCGGGCGGCTGAACCGAGGAGCGACCAGTCAGCGAGAGAACCACGGCAAGCAAAACGAAAGCGAGTCCGTAGCCGAGGAAAAGTCGGCTACCGCGCTGCGCGGAGCGTTCGGAATCGTCCTGGCTCATGGTTCCACCGCGGCTGACGAGGGCCCAGTATAGAACAGGCCGCCAGGGCGGCTTAGGGCCTCACGCCAAGGGAACCACTTTGACCCTGGAGTCAGCAGGCGAAGATCTTGCGGTCGGTCTGGTGTTCTCGCCATGCTCTGCTCAGAATAAGGAACCGGGGGCAGCCGCCGTCGGGCAATGCGGAAACTCATCTGAAGGACAGCGAGTAAAACATGTTCAGTCACATAATGGTCGGCACGAATGACATCGAGCGCGCGCGCGGATTCTATAACGCGGTCCTTGGCGTACTGGGCGCCGGGGAGCCCATGGAGCATAGCAACACAACGGGGCAGACGCGCCTGTTCTACATGCACGGGGGTTCGACGTTCGGGATTACCCAGCCCATCAACGGAGAAGACGCCGGCGTGGCGAACGGCGCCACAATTGGCTTCCGCTGCGAAACTCCAGAGCAGGTCGCGGAGTTGCACGATGTAGCCATCGCCCACGGCGCAACCAGTATCGAAGACCCGCCGGGACCGCGCGAAGGCGATCTGGGAACGATGTACCTGTGTTACTTCCTGGATCCCGACGGTCACAAAATATGCGGCTTGCACCGGCCGGGTTGACCACAGCTTAGGCGCCGCCATCGGCCACAATCCGTGAGCGCTCCGGTGAACACCGGCAATGCATCGTCTACCGCTATGGCCAGTCGTTTCGCCGGGTTCGTGGACGTGGCCATCGCGGCGGCAAACTTCGCCGATTTAAGGCAGGCGCTTATCGATTTTCACACAGCCTCGGGGATCGCGATGATGAGCTACCATCATCGACCGCCCCCGGGCGCACTGGACTATACGCAGCAGATCGCGGTCGCCGCCCACGGCTTCCCCGGCGCCTGGGTACAGAAGTACGAACAGGCGTTCACGCTTTGCGATCCGATCACAAGACACGCGCTCTGCGCGACGGAGAGCTTTCTCTGGAGCGAGGCGCGGCACTTCGACGACCTCTCATCCGAGGAGGAGCACTATCTGGAGCAGCTGGGCGAAGCGGGGCTGGGAGATGGCCTGGCCGTACCGGTCTTTGGACCGCTCGGGCGCAACGGTTACGTTGGCCTTGGATTTGGGACGGACGACTATCAGCCTGACACAAAGACCATCACCTTTTTGCAGGCGGCCTGTCAGCTTGGTCACCAGCGTTACTGCCGCATGCTCCATGCGCGCCAGCCTTCAGCGGTGCATCTATCACCGCGGGAGTCAGAAATTCTCATCTGGGTCGCGCGGGGCAAGAGCAACGCGGTGATCGCCGATATTCTCGAGATTTCGGGGCACACGGTGGACACCCACCTCCGCCGCACCTTCACAAAGCTCGGCGTGCAGGATCGGGTGACGGCCGCGCTGCGCGGGGCGGCGCTGGGCGTCCTGTGAGGGTGTAGATCCGGCGCCGGCGCGGTCCGCAGGCAATCACATCGTCGGCAGGCAGACTTCGGCCAGGAGGCCCGCACCCGGTTGATTCCTCATCCCGAGCTCGCCGTCATTGGCTCTCGCTATACTGCGCACTGTTGCAAGGCCGGTGCCAAACCAATCGGGTTCTTCGTCGAACACGGCGAGGCCCAGCGCTTGGTCGGCGAGTTCCTCACGAAGTCCGCAACCGTCGTCAGTGACCGTGACCCTCGCACGACCGGACGGAGTGTCGGCCTGTGTTTGTCCGGTACCGGATGACTCGTAACTCACCGCGATGGTTACAACGCCGGCGCCCGCGTTTCGGGCGTTTGATACCAGATTAATCATGATCTGCTGTAATGCCGCCTCCGAAATCCGTACCGGGGCTTCACGCGCGGATTGAAAGTCGTAGCGAAGTGACACCTGCGGGCTCGCCACGGTGCGCAGAAGGGTCTGCATATACTTTATGGACTGACCCAGCAGCAGCCCAACGTTCCTGGAAATGGGCTTGCTGTCCAGTTCACGGACCAGCTCGGCGGCGCAACGCGCTACCTCATTGATCTCGGCGATGCCCATCGCGACGTATTCCCAGGACATGGTCCTTGAAATGTGTCGAGCGCGATGGCGCAGCAACCACATAAGGTACTGAACGTCCTGCGAAACGCTTTGAGCGCGTTTCATGTAGTCCGGCGACATCTCCGACGGCTCACAAACCGCGTGAATCTCCATGCTTCAACTCCAAAAAAAGCGCGTGAACGCGCCACCGAAGCTCTATGGGAAGCCGGTGGTTGATCACGAGGTATCTGGGTGTGAGACACAGCCAAGGGCGGCGCGGCGGAAGCGCGGGCCCAAGCGCCGTCGGCGAGGCGCGTTTCCTATGGATAACGCGCTTGGGCTCACCGGCGCAGGGCTTGTGTCCTTACATATCGTAAGGATAGCTCCAGCCCCTAGTCAGCGCATGTCCCGTGGTTGGGGGACATTTCTCAACGGGCGTTGAAGATACCTTCAACCGCGGGAGTCGCGATCGGATCCACCACTAGAGGCGCCGCGGACCTGGGCAGGGACGGCTGGCAGCCGCGATCGAATTTGAGCCGGATCTGGGGCAAGCGGGAAAATGCGGGCTCCGCGCAGAAGACTGGCCAGCCCGTGCTGCCTCAAGGACTAGCTGATGAGCCGCGCAACGGGAGCTTTCTCTTCATCCAGAAGCGCGAGGAAATCGGAGAGGGGGATGGGCCGGTTGTAGAGGAATCCCTGGTAACGCTCGCAGCCTGCGTCCACAAGAAAACGGTGCACGTCTTCCGTTTCCACGCCCTCGGCGATGACTTCGAGTTCGAGAGTCGCCGCCATGGAAATGATGGCGCGGACGATGCTCGCATCCCCGGGGTCCGTCAACACATCGCGCACGAAGGACTGGTCAATCTTCAGCGTATCCAGGGGCAGCGACTTCAGGTAGCTCAGTGACGAGTATCCGGTGCCGAAGTCATCAATGGAGAAGCGCACGCCCCGGTCCCGGAGCACGCTGATCTTTTCGATGGTGTCGTCCACATCCTCGATCAGCAGTCCCTCGGTCACCTCGAGCTCCATGAGACCCGCGGGCAGGTCGTGGCGTTCGATGGCGCTGAGCACCGTCTCGGTAAATCCCTTGGAACGGAACTGCCTGGGGCTCACGTTGAGGGCAACGGAAAACTCCCGCTGCGCGAAGCGGTGCTTGAGCGTGGCGCCGATGGCACAGGCTTCATTGATTACCCAGTCTCCCAGTGGGTAGATCAGACCACAGTCCTCGGCGATGGGGATGAACTCATCGGGCGGAATGAAGCTTCCATCCTGGTTCCAGCGCAGGAGCAACTCAACGCCACAGATATTCATCTGCGCATTGTACTGCGGCTGGAGATAAAGACTGAGACCATGCTCCTCTTCCAGCGCGGCGCGTAGCGCATTCTCGAGCTGTACGCGATGTGCGAGGGCCTCCTGCATTTCGGAGGCAAAAAAGCGGACGAGGTTGCGGCCGTCCTCCTTCGCCCGATACATGGCCGTATCCGCATGTTTGAGCAGATCGTCGATGTCCGCAGTATGCGCATCGAGCATGCTTATACCGATGCTCACGGTGATGTGGATTTCGTTGCCGCGGATGTTCGCCGGTTTCTCGATCTCTTCGCGGAGCTCTTCGGCTCGTCTTTGCACGACCGACGCCAGGGTCTGACTGTCGTCGTCCAGCTCGGTGATCAGGGCGACGAATTCGTCGCCGCCCAACCTCGCCGCCGTGTCCTCCGCGCGAAGCAGACGACGCATGCGCCGGGCAATTTCCACAAGCAGTTCGTCGCCTACCCGGTGGCCCAGAGAATCATTCACTCGCTTGAAAAAATCCAGATCCAAAAAAAGCAGGGCCGCGGTCTGATGATGGCGTTTGGCCCTGGCCAGAGACTGACCCAGACGATCCTGGAGGAGCCGGCGATTGGGCAGGCCGGTAAGTTCGTCATAGAGCGCCTGGCGGCGAATCTTGTCTTCGGCCCGGGAACGCAGGAGCTTCATCTCCAGTCCCTCGACGAGCGTACGGCTCGCTCGAAGCGCGTAGCTCCCCACAAGGACCACGTACACCGCCGCGAGCGCCACCATCGCGTGAGACTCGGGCCCGCCCTCGATCAGCAGGCGTGCCATGAGTAGACCCATGGCCGTCGCGATGAAGGCGCCGCTCGCTTCACCGAAAGCCGCCAGCGTTACGATGCTGCCCGAGCACATGCCCACGATCGCAAGGACAATGAGTGCCTGCAGGGAGGCGTCCGACGGCTCCCAGAGCAGTACCGCCAGCAGTCCCCAGGAGATGCCGCCGAGAGCCGCGCCGATGACGTATTTCCAGTGCAGCGTGACCGTCTTCTCTTCGCGCTCTTCTTCGCTCATCTTCCGGAAGCGACGAAGAAGGTTCAGGCGGTATACAGCTACCAGAAGCGTAATGCCGCACCAGAGGGCAACCATGTAGCCATTGGTCGGTGTCCAGACTACCGCCGAGACCACGGCCACGGCGAGGAACACGGCCTGGAACAGGCGGCTCATCGACTCGTAGGCGATGATCAGCCGCTCCTGCATAACGCGGCGCGTCAGTGTCTCCTGGGAGACGTCTTCCAGCGCGGGATCGTTGTCTGAACCAATACTCATGCTGCGTTAACGATAGTCCGTGGACGACTCTCTCACGAGGCGCGGGAGGCGCCGCGACCCGTTCAGCTCCAAATGTGGCGTACAGAGGCGAATAATAGGTTCATTCCGCAACTCCCGCCCAATGGAAACGCAATTCTGTGACGAAGGCTTGGTCGCAGCACCTCCGCAAAGCAAAAGCTCTGGAGGCCGTCGCAGCAAGGCAAAAGTCAGAACACCCGACTCGACACGGGTGCACTGAGCCGCTTGATTAATGCAGAGCCGTCATTCAGAAAGCAGCGTTCGACTTCGTGCGCGGGCATCGGTTTAAAGAGGAGAAATCCCTGGACCTGGTCACAGCCAAAGCGCTTGAGCGCACGCAACTGCCCTTCGGTCTCCACACCTTCGGCGATCGTATCCATTTCAAGGTTTCGGGCCAGACCAATAATCGCGCGCACAATCACCGAATCGCTATAGCGATCGGACAGGTCGTTGACAAAGCTCCGGTCGATTTTCAGCTTGTCCAGCGGAAAGTTCTTCAGGTACGCCAGCGACGAGTATCCGGTGCCAAAATCGTCAACGGACATCTGAGTACCCAGCTCCTTGAGCTGATGCAGCAGCGCCACCGTGTCCTTTGTGTTGTCCATCAGCAGACTCTCAGTCAGCTCGAGTTCGAGCATCGTCGGATCGATATCGGCGTCCGCCACGCATTGCTCCACAAACTTTGCAAAATCGGGGCGCCGTAGCTGATGACCCGAGAGATTGACCGCGATACTCGCGGGAGCGCGTTCAACTCCGCTCCACTGACTGGCCTGCTGACAGGCCGTTCGCAGAACCCATTCGCCGACCTGTTTGATGAGGCCGGTCTCCTCCGCCACGGGTATGAACACGGCGGGGGAGACGTTGCCCAGATCCCGGTCGGTCCATCGAAGCAAGGATTCCACGCCGACGATGCGGCCGGTACTGAGATCAACCTTGGGCTGGTAGTGCAGACAAAGCTCACCCTCAGCAAGCGCCTTTTTCAGCCTTGTGCCGATGCTGAGTCTTTGCTCCACCACCCGGTGCATCTTGCGGGCATAAAAACGATAGCCATCGCGGCCGTTCTTCTTCGCCTCGTACATGGCAATATCGGCGTGCTTGAGCAACGTGTCTACGTCGCTGCCGTCTTCAGGATAGACGGCGACACCGGCACTTCCGGTGACCTCAAACTCCCGACCGTGAACGCGCAACGGGACTCGAAGAACCTCCAGCACCCGCTCAACGACCGCGGCAATCATGTCCGGACCGGTAGTCTCGGTTATGAGAATCGTGAACTCATCGCCGCCGAGACGTGAAACCGACGCGCGATCAGCCAATTCCGTACCGAACTTGGCGACAACGTCACTCCCGCGAAGGCTGCTCTGGAGCCGATCGGCCACCACGCGAAGGAGTTCATCCCCGGCTTCGTGGCCCTCACTATCGTTGACGTATTTGAACCCGTCCAGATCAAGAAAAATGAGCGCTACTTTTTCCTCGTTGCGTCCCGAACTCATGAGTGCGCGCTCCGCACGCCTGCGGAAGAGTTCCCGATTAGGGAGAGCCGTCAGCGGATCGTAGTAGGCAAGCTGGTGGATACGCTCCTCGTCGCGGCGTCGGTCCGTTATGTCACGCATCGTTCCAACCACGCGCTGAAGACCCTTCTCGTCGGCGTTGAGCACCTCGCATACCTGCTCAACGACAAGATCGTCGTTCCCATGACGGGTGAGCCGGTGCTCCAACACCACGCGTGTCGGACGCTCGCTGGATCCGCCTACCGCACGCATGGCATCTTGAACGCGCCGGTGATCGCCGGGATGGACACAGGCGAGAAACTCGCCGGGTGTCTTCCAGGCGACAGTTGGATCGACATCGAGCAGTTCGGATACGGCGGACGACCACAGAAGCTGATTCGTCTCCGAGTTCCACTCCCAGTGCACAATGCGCGCCACCCGCTGTGCTCGAAGGAGTTGCAGCTCGCTTTCCCGCACCGAGATGATCGCCTCGCCGGCCCTGAGTTGATACCGCACCCGATGACTGAGAATCTCCCAGACTACGGGTTTGGTAATGAAGTCCGTGGCTCCTACGGCGAACGCGCGTTCGATGGACTCCATATCCTCGAGGCCGGTAACCATAATTATGGGAACAGATTTACCGTAGGACAGTTCGCGCACCTTCTCGCAAACGCCGAAACCGTCCACGCGCGGCATCTTGACATCAAGCAGCAGCAAGTCGGGTCGCTCGCTGATAAACAGCTCGACCGCCTCGGCGCCATCATCGGCCGTAAGCACGTCAAACCCGGCCTGCGTGAGGTACTGCTCAGTCAACAGGCGCTGTGTTCCGTCGTCGTCCGCGACCAGCACGGTGCTCCGAAGCTGTAGTGATGAGGTGTTCATGCGGCGGAACCCAGACGCGCGCTGAGTTGCTGCTCGACCATCACATACTCGTGAGCAATCTGACCGACCATGTGTTCAAGCCTTGCATCGACTTCCACGTTGGCCGCGCGCTCTACCTCGGCGCACAGAGATGAAAGTCTCATCGCCCCAACGTTTGCGCTGCTCGACTTCAGCGAATGCGCCGTGTCTCGCAGTGCGACAAGGTCGCGTTCAGATACAGCGCTTTCCAGGGTGGCGACCTTTGGACCGGAGTCGCGCAGGTACACGCGGATAATGTTGCTAACAACGTCGGCGCCGCCGCTCTGTCTAAACGCATCAAGACGTTCAAGAACAGATTCGTCCAGGACGGATTCATCCTCGACGCTGATCGCCGCTTCCGGCACCCCGTCGGTGATTTCGCCAGGGCCTGCACCGGTCGCCGGGGGAACAAAGCGTAGGGCCGACCCATCGCTCGCCGCCGTCGATTCAAGAAGCGAGGCCATGGCGCACGCCAGTTCGGCAACGGTAAACGGTTTGCCCACCTGAGCATCCATGCCGACCAGGTGCGCCTGCTCTTCCGTATCGCTGCGCACATCAGCCGTAAGCGAGATGATCGGCACTCGCCGGCTGCCGCCTTGGACGTCGTTTTCCCACCGGCGAATTTCCGTCGCGGCTTCCAAGCCGTCCATCTCGGGCATATGGTGATCCATCAGAATGATGTCGAAATGCTGGCTCTGGGCTTCTGCAAGGGCCTCGCGGCCGTTGGCGGTCATCACCACGTCGCAGCCGAGTAGTTCGAGAATGTTGCGAGTGACTTCCTGGTTGACCAGATTGTCCTCGGCAACCAGGACCCGCGCATGAAGGGCCGGCGGGACTTCCGCCGAGCCCGATTCTGCCGCCGTCGCGACTTCGCCGCCGCCCACCGTTCGCTGCAGACAGTCGTGAAGCTCAGCCTGGCGCACGGGCTTCGAGAGTTGCGCGTCCACGTGGGCCCGTGCTGCGCCGAGCTCCGACGCGTTGCCCACGGATGAGCTCAGAACGACAATCCTCGCGTCGCTGCCAAGCGGCGAGGCCCGTAGGGCCCGGGCGACCTCTGCACCATTCATTCCCGGCATATTGAAGTCCAGGAGAATGACGTCCAGGCGCCGCCCCTGCGCTTCTTCCCGGGCGGAGATGGCAAGCGCCTCGGGACCGCTGGCGGCAACTTCCACCTCCATGGACCAGCTCAGGAGTTGGTTGAGAAGAATCGTTCGGTTTGTCTCATTGTCATCAACAACCAGGGCGCGCAATCCGCTGAGGTCCGCGTCCGCAGCTGCGGGCAACTCGTCCAGGGTCGCGCGAGGCAGACGCACTTCGAACACAAAGGTCGAGCCGACACCCGGCTCACTCTCTACCGAGATGTCTCCGCCCATAAGCGCAGCAAGACGGGAAGTGATGGCAAGCCCGAGGCCGGTGCCGCCAAAACGCCGCGTTGTCGAGCTGTCCGCCTGTGAGAAGGCATCGAAGATGGATTCGATGCGATCACCCGGGATGCCGATACCCGTATCGGTGACGGCGAAGCGCAGGTCTACCTCGCTATCGCTGCCGTAAGCGGCGCGAACTGCGAGGTTCACTTCGCCGGCCTCGGTGAACTTGATGGCGTTGCCCAAGAGGTTGATGAGAATCTGCCGCAGCCGGCTTACATCGCCGTGGACACCGAGAGCCTGCTGCGACTCAAACAGCAGATTGAGTTCTATGTGCTTGCGATGCGCTCCCTCGGCGACCATCTCGATCGTTGACTCCAGGAACGTGCGGAGCTCGAAGTCTTCAGGATCAAGTTCAAGCTTGGACGCTTCGATCTTTGAATAGTCCAGAATATCGTTGATGATGCCCAGTAGCGCGTCACCGGATCGCTTGATGACCTGGGCGAATCTCTGCTGCCGCGTGTTCAGCGTCGTGCCCAGCAACAGCTCTGCCATTCCGAGAACACCGTTCATGGGCGTACGGATTTCATGACTCATGGTTGCCAGGAAATCGCTCTTGGCTTGACTGGCGGACTCCGCGGCCTCTCGTCTGGACTCCGCCAGTTCCGCCGCCGCCTCCAGTTCGGTGTTTGTTTTCGAGAGTGCCGCCGTGCGCTCCTCAACCTGCTTTTCCAGATTTTCGCGATAGCGGGCGAGGCGCCGATCTCGATCACCGACCTCTTCCAGCATGGCGTTGAAGCCCTGGATAAGACGACCGGTCTCATCGTTCTCGCCTTCGGGCACGCGAATTCTGTAGTCCTGGGTCGCGGATACATCGTCAATGGCGGACGCAAGCCGCGTGATGGGCTCTGAGATACGCCGGCGCAACGCGGCGGAAAGAACGACGGCGAAGACGCCAGTCACCAGCATAATCAACGCGACGATGCCAATGCGTTGAATCAGCTGCGTATAGGCGCGATCCATGCTCGTGCGGATATAGATGTAGCCGATCAGCTCTCCGCCGGCGACGACGGAAGCGTAGTGGTCCATATGATGAAGAGCGAAACTTTGCCCACTGCCCCCCGGGGAGAATTCCAGAGGCAAGTGGATCGCCGGCGGTGTGCGATCTCCACGCGTTCGATCGGGCACGTAGCTGGCGAACTGGGTGCCGCTCGAATCAAGCAGCGCGGCATGGAGAATCTGCGGTTCAGCCCGCAGCGAACTCAGCAGGCGCTCGGCCGCGCCCTGGTCCTCAAACTCCAGCGCCGCCGTAGCGGACGTGGCGATGGTATCGGCGAGCACCGAGACATGCTCGACGAGGTTTCGACGATCGTGGACAAGCTGCATCCCGGAAATCGCGAGAGCAGACAGCGTCAGCGCGAAGGCCGTTGTGTAGATGATGGTGACGCGGAGCTTCGCCGCGACGCTCAGGCTCTTAAAGCGCCCCGACGTGTTCATCGCTTGTCACTCCTCGCCGAGTCGCCGCTATCGACGACTTCCGCCAGGTCCAGAAGCTGGGCGCTCACCTCGATGCGCGAGCTACGGGCATTGGCCAGATTGATACGGAAGCCGAAGCGACGATCACGCCTTACCAGCTCGATCATCCCCGCACTGGAGGCGAAGCTTGGAATCTCGCTTACTGACACCACCGAGTTCTCTCTCAGCGTAGCCGCGAGATCATTCAAACGATCGGCCTCACCCGTACCGAGGTAGAGCATGTTGCAACCCACAACGCCCTCCGCAGCCTTGATCGGAATCACGTCTACCCGACGCCCATCCACCTCTCGGCCCTGGGCCTCAGACATCGCATCGACCATCCCGGCATCGCCGGCAAGGCATATGCGCAGGGATCCCGGCTCGGCAGAGAAGGCATTTTCCGGCCATGCGACGTAGCGCGTCAGCTTGAAGACAATCGCAGCCTTGATCATGGCCTCGCGATCAGCCTGCGCATGAGCCGCTGTCAACGACATGCAGGCGAACAGCGCAAAGCAAACTGCGGAAAGTCGCATCGTGGCTACGCTGCGGCAGAGAAAACGCAAGAAGCCGACGGGAGCGCCGGCCCTCGCGGGGAGTAGAGCGAAACGCTTCACTGCGGCGGCTCTGCCGTGCCCTGCCGTCATGCTGCCCTCAGAATCTGACGTTCAACTGCAGGAATACGGAGCGACGGATCTCAGTCAGCGGCACATCTACCGGCTCAGAGAGGAACTGTGCCTGGGCGTCGTCGAAGACGTTCTTGGCAACAAGTGAGAGGTCGAACCTAGAGTTAGGCAACCAGGCAACACGCAGGTCCGCCGTGGTGTAGTCGTGGATGGGCTCACCGGTGAAGGCGGACAGCTCGTCCACGTAACGCATCCACACATCAAGCTCCCAGTTTGAACTCGGCTTGTAGCCGACGCGCAGGGAGGCCTGGTGGGTTGGAGTGGTTACCAAGGTATCACCGCTTGTAACGAAACCCTGGCCTTCGTTCTCCTCCTCTCCGTTGAAGTAGGAGTAGTTGGTCTGGACGCGCCAGTCGTCCGAAGGGCGCCAGTCAGCAGAAATCTCAAGCCCCAGCGTGTCCGCTTCCGAACCGTTGATCTGCTCGGCCACGGTACCGATGGCGAATACCGGTGGCTGCGCGAAGCAGTCCGGTACGGGTGCTTCCGAGGGTAGGCAGATCGGTGGCAGTATTCGGGCCGAACGAAGCCGGTCGTAGTCGTTGAAGTAGGCGCTGATATCCAGGGACAGATTTGGCAGCGGTCGCAGCTTCGCCCCCGCCTCGTAGGCCACGAGCAGCTCCGATTCAAAATCCTTGTTTCCCGTCGCAATGGCCGCGACTGGCGGCAGACCGGGTCCCGGGGGAGCAACCACGTCGTACAGCAGTTCGTAATCCCGATCAGAGCGTCCCGGCGTTCTGACCGGCCGGGACACCGACGCCCACCAGGTTGCCCGAGGCGTTTGCTTCCAGAGCAGCCGAACGCTTGGCTGGATCTGGGTGCCGACGAAGTCGTTGTACTCGAATTTGCTGCCTACGGTGAGCAACCAACGATCCGGCACCAGCTCGATCTCGTCCTGGGCAAAGAAGCTGAACACCTCTTCCTCGCGGCGCGGGGGACGCGCCCGGGCGCGCTCTCCCACGCCGGGGGAAATCGTATCTTCGTAGAAGCGGTATCCCCCACCCAGGATGATGTTGTGCCCTTCGAAGCGACTGGTGGCGTAGTCGACGTACAGATCGGCCGTGTTTTTGTCGATGTTGGCAATCGCCCACTTGCGGTCTGCATGGTCGACAAAGGCCTGGAAGGTGAAGCTATCCGTCTCGGACAACTGTCGGTTCCAGCGGGTGAGGAAATGGTAGCCGTCGACATCCTGTTGCCGGTCCGCGAGCGTGCGAAACGGAGGTGCGATACCCACATTCCAGGCTTTTTCGTAGGACGTGCCGTCATAGATTTCCCCCGTAATCATGACTGAGTCACGCGTGCTCGGGGAGAGGTCCGCGCGAAAGCCCAGCCGGGTCTGATCCGATTCGTCGGTGCTGTCGAGCCCTGACGCGAGGCGGTTGCTGTCGCGCTCGAAGTGCTTGGCGTACACACGGTAAGCGCCACTAGCGCCGAGTTCGCCTCCCCAGCGCGCCGTCAGGGTGCCGCTTTCCTGATTCCCGGCGAGGGCGCCGATCAAGCCGCCCTGTGTGTCCTCGGCCGAGCGCGTAATGATATTGATGACACCGTTGACGGCGTTCGCACCCCACAGGGTGGCTCCGGGGCCGCGAATAACTTCGATACGATCAATATCCTGCAACACGGTGTCCTGCACGTCCCAGAACACGCCGGAGAACACCGGTGTGTAGATGGGTCGGCCATCGATGAGCACCAGAAGCTTGTTCGAGAAGCGAAGGTTGTAGCCACGAATGCTAATGGCCCATTTGTTGCCGTCGATCTGAGCGGCCTCGACACCTGGCGCCAGGCGCAGCGCTTCGGGAATAGACACGACGCCCGAGCGGCGGATGTCCTCGGCCGTTATAACGAACACAGCGGCCGCCAGATCTCCGGCGGACTCCGCGCGACCGGAGACCGAAACGACCTCGATGTCCAGGAGTTCATCGAGACTTAAATCGAAAAGATCGTTGTGCGCCGATACCAGTTGCGTCGCGCACACCACGGCGACGCCGAACAGGAAACGCAGCCGGAGCGGAAAAATGGGACTACCTGCGGGCGCAAATAAAGGGCGTGGCGGCGCGTCGCGCTGGACGGTCGCGGGTGCTGGCTGTGCTGGCAATGTGGGCACCTGAGAGAGGCTCCTTCCCCAAACACAAATTCCGCCCACAGCTTATTGGCGCCCCGTCGCGCGGGGACTTTTGCTGCTTGTTTTCTATTGGATACCGGCCCTGCGTGTTGGTCAGGGACGCGGGCGGGCGAAGCGGATTGTCGGGGTCTTATGTATTGTTGTTAGCTATTGGTACTAGCGTCCTTGCTGGTTTTCGGTGTGTCTACGAACCCCTCGTCGGCCCGTGTGAGGCGAAAGCTGACTTTCTCTCACCCCGAAATTCAAGCTAACACAGCGGCAACAATTGTCTCAAGGTGAGTAGTGTTTTTGTCTAGTTCGTCACAAGCCGCTGGCCAGCGGCGTTGTCACAGCGAGCCTCATGACCCCACATTGTGGCACTTCAGCGCCAACGTTGAGGATCAGCGCGACGTCGAATTGAATCCGATTTCTGTCCCCGCGCTAGTCACTTTACGCCTCAATTCCTCTGCAGACTGTCGATGGGCCTACCCCAGACCCCAACTCCGCGGTTCCGGGCGATCTTTTCAAGCGCCTGGTACTCCACGGGCGCCTCGGGCAGGGCGACAGCCCATCCCCGATCAAGGAGGTAGGCACTCAGATCCTCCCCCTCATCAGAGCCGCGAGCATTTACTCGACACCGTCCCACGAGGCTGCGGTCCTCACGGCGTTCGATGATCTCGCAGCGCACGAAGCCCTGGATTTTGAAATCCAGGGCCAGCGCCGCGCGGGTTCCGCAGACTTGCGGGCGACGGTTAGTGGTGCACTGGCGGCCGCTATCGGGGACGTGAACGCCGTAGAGATGAATCGTCTTACCGTCGATGCGCAGGGTGGCGTCTTCGTTGACCCGGGCCGAACTGGAGATTTCCCGGCCCGCGACCGGGCTGACGGTGATCGCGACACCGAGGCAAGCGAGCACGCTGAATGCGATCCTGCAGCGCCGAACCCTAAGTCTTGAAACGACGCGCATCAGTCTGGCGATCACGCTGAGTTATCAGGCCATGCGTGCGGCAATCTGCTTTATCGAATCGACCAGGTGACCCATGTCTTCTCCGCTGTTGAACACATTGGGCGAGATATAGACGCCGTCGTAAGGGCCCGGGAAATTGCCGTAGGTGTAGATTCGGTGTTCTTCCCGCAGAATTGTCGTGAGCTCCCTTCCGCTGAGACCCGCCACTACTATTCGCGCGAGCCCCGAACGCCTCGACTCGTCTACTTCCGTGAGCACGGTAACTCCGGCGACGCCCTGCAAGGCATCTCGAACCAGGCTACTGAGGTACTTCACTCTTTCCGCCTTGCGTTCGGGCCCGATCTGTTCGTAGAAACTGATCGCCTGGCCGATCGCCGCGATGGTGGGTCCACATCGCGTGCCTATTTGTTCGAATTTTCGTATGTCGTCGCTCGCCCTGAAGTTTCCATAGAGCGGCCACAGCGACGTAAGCCGTTCGCGCTTTACGAAAAGTGCGCCGGTCCCGAGCGGTGCGTTCAGCCACTTGTGCAGAGACGTCGCGTAGTAGTCGCAGCCAATCTGGCGAACGTCCACAGGTATCTGGCCGAACGCCAGAGCCCCGTCCACCAGCATCTGGGCTCCGTGTCCGTGAGCGAGCGCCGTCAGGTCTTGCACCGGGAGCACAAAACCGAAGCCGTCCACAATGTGACTGGCAACCACAAGACGCGTTTTGCTCGTAAACGATTCCTGGTACCGCGCGACCACGTCACTCGCTGTGGGCGACATGGGCAGCTCCACGGTGCGGCTGACCACGCCGTGGCGCGCAACGAGCTGGTCCACGATGGGCTGTACATATCTCTGGTCAAAATTCGAAAGAACCACTTCATCTCCCTCGCGAAGATCGAGGCCGGCGCAAACGGTGTTGAGCCCCTCCGTGGTGTTTCGCGTGATCGCAAGTTCGTCCGCGTCGCAATTGAACAAGCGTGCCAGCCGCTCGCGGTGCTGATCGATGCGGTTCAGCAGCACGTAGTTGTGCGGGCGGGGCTGGCTCGCCGTGAGTTCGTCGAAGCGATGCATGGCATCAACCACCGACGCGGGTATGGGGTTATTGCCGCCGCCGTTCAGGATCGTGTACTGCCCGTCGAGGTTGTAGGCCCGGGCAATGGGAATCCAAAAGTCCTCGTCCCGCGCCAACTCCTGCGCGCTGCGTCCCCGGACATTCCCAAGCGACGCGGCGGCAATCTTCTCGGCATTCGCGGATAGACACACCGCCGCAGCGGCGGTGGTCAAGAGCAGGTCCCGCCGGGAAAGCTCTTGAGACCTTACATCACTCATAGGCACCTCCAAATCGCACGCGGGCTCATACGGGCGGCCCTGATGACCCGCCGAGAGCTGTGCTCACCGAGTGTAGAAGCCGTCAGATGGGCCTTCAACTCGATCTCGCTGGCCTTGCATCGCTTTGCGAGGTCGAGCTGCCGATCTCTGATCGCGCGCGACGCCGTCCAACTCCATCACTGAAAAGGGAGCGCGTAAAGATATGATATATCGTTTACAGTGCTGTTCGTTTTCTGGCGCTCAGCCGGGCCAGCGCGTGGGAGGATTCAAGCATGGTGGAAGGTGGGCCCGATGAGTTTTCTGACTTCGCCAGCAAGGTGCAGCTGAGCAACGACCTGGCCGAGCTCGACGGCGGAATCGTCGGCCATTCGGCGCGCCTCAGCGGTCCCGCTGTCGAGACAGACGCGGATCTGCCTCCCGGCCTTCATCTATCCTGTGCCATAGCGAGAAGTTCCGCCTATTCGGATGGATTCGGCGGTTTCGACGTCAGTGGCGCGATCGTATCGGCCTTGTTTGTACCCGACGGCGGCGCGCGCTTCCATACCTATAGCGCGGGCGGTCCGATTCGCGCGTTGTCCTACTATCTTCCGCTTGAAGAAATGGATAGGGATGACGCCATCATTCGGTCGATTGCGGCCCAAACGATAGGTAAACCACTGCAGTCAATTCGAGGACCCGCTCTCGGTGCGGTGCCGAGGCTTACGGGCCTCCTGCAAGGCGACATGGAGGCTGTGAGAAACAATCTGCTTCAGGCGCGTGGCCTCGAGCTTCTGGCTATCGTTGCCCGGCACTTTGGCGAGACGCGCACAGCGGAACCCACAAACGCGGCGGAACGCTACGCACACCGGGTACGCGATGACCTCGAGGCCAACCTCGATCAGCCAAACCTGCTTTCCGATGTCGCCCGGCGCAACAGCCTGGGTGTTAGGACCATGACAGCGTCTTTCCGCTCAACTTTTGGTGAATCCATTGGCCAGTATCTTGGACGCCGCCGCATGGAAGTAGCGGCCGGGGCGCTGGAGGACGGAGCGAGTGTCCACGAAGCGGCCTATCTCGTGGGCTATACGCCGAATGCGTTTTCCGCTGCCTTCAAGGATCACTTTGACTTCAGTCCCAGCCTGTTGCGCACCCGATTGCCCGACTGAATAGCAAAACTTCCCGACGCCGTAGATCATTGTTCTTGAGGCTCGTATCGCCTCCCAGATAATGAATGCGTACTTCCGCTGCGCAGATTCTTAATGACCCACTCCCCAACGACCGGCCACCCTGGCAGACCGGCTTTCGTCATAGTGTTTTGTCTTGCCGCCACCGGTCCTACTCACGCGCAGAATCCGCCAAGCTCGGATGCAACGGCAAACGAGCGGGTTATGGAAACGGTGATCGTGCGCGGTCAGAAGCGCGACCGGACTCTCCAGGAAAGCGACCTTTCCGTAACCGTTCTCGACGAGAGCGCAATTCGCGAGACAAGGCTGCGGGACATCCGCAGGATCGATGACCTCGTGCCCAACGTACAGTTCAATGAGGCGGGACAGCTCAGTTCGGTTTTCGTATCGATCCGCGGCATCGAATCGAACCCATTTATCGTAAACCGCGCGGCCATCTACATCGACGGTATTCCCTTTCGGGAGCTGAGCAACGCGGTGCTTAACCAAATCTCGTCGATCGAGGTCCTCCGTGGACCGCAGTCAACGCTGTACGGCGCCAACAGTGAAGCAGGCCTTCTGCTCATCACCACGCGACAGCCCCAGGAAGAGTTTGAGGGACAGCTCCGCTTTACTACATCGACCTACAACGGCGACGTCGCCTACGGCGTGGACGGTTTCCTGGGAGGCGCGCTCATCGATGACACGCTGCAGGGCTCCATCGCATTCAAGGCCTCGCAAGACGATGCCTTCGTTTCCAACGCGGGGGCGGCGGACGGCGAAACCGGCGAAGTCCAGGACCTCTTCCTGCAGGGCCGATTGCGTTTCACACCGAACGACGACTTTGTCGTAAACGCCACGGCGTACATTCTGGATACCGACGCTCCGGGTCTTTTCGATCAGGACTTCGTTCCCCTGGACCGAAGCCTGTACGACGCGACCTACCAGGACCTGTTCAACGGCGGACGCAGCATCAACCGCTTCGAGTTCATCCACGATGCGCCCAAGCGCACCGAAGAGCAGAACATTGTCACCGGGCTGAGCAGCACCTACTTCCTGACCCACGGCGCGATAGACACCGCGCTCTCGTACGCATCCAGGGAAGAAGAATCCTACGGCCTGGATCTCGACTCCACGGCCTTTCCCTCGGTGGCGGGAGGCGAGCTGGAGGACGAAGAAATATGGAGCGCCGAACTGCGTTTTTCATCGCCGGACAGCGATGTCTTTGAATATCTGGTCGGTGCTTCCTGGTACCGGGAAGACGACGAAACCCGTCTCGGCACGGGCTTCGGTCAGCCCGCCTCACTCGCGGAGTATTCGCTGACGCCGCTGCAAGCAAACCGGGCGGAGGACTTTGCCCTCTTCGCATCCATGACGACGCGCCTGGGCGTGGACGGACTGCATGGCACGCTGGGTCTGCGCTTCGATCACGCCCAGCGCGAGACCCGACAGGAGGCGGGGATCCTTGATCTCGGATTTGCTCAGCTGGTTTTCCAGGATATAGCGCTGGATGAAACCTACGAAGCCTTGCTGCCGCGCTTCGCCCTGAGCTATCGGTACAGCGACAGCCTGAATCTCTTTGCGAGCGCGTCGCGGGGTTACATTCCGGGCGGGTTCAATCTGGCCGCCGCCGACATCGACCTTGCCGACGATGTGACAAGTTACGACAAGGAATCGATCTGGAGCTATGAAGCCGGCTTCAAGTATCAGTATCCGGACGGCCGAGGTTATCTGAACTTTGCTGCCTTCTACATCGAATCGGACAACTGGCAGGAAGTCCAGGTGCTGTTCGACGAACAGGGAAGAGTGCTCTCCACGGCATTTATTTCCGCCGACGCATCCATCGAAAGCATCGGGTTTGAAATCGAGACGCTCTACAGCATCACCCCGAATCTCAAACTGACCGCGGCGTACGGCTATGCCGACGCGAGTTACCGTGATTTCCAGGTGTCCGAAACAGAAAACCTCGACGGCAATTCAGTAAAGCTCGTTCCCGAGTATGACGCCAACATTGCGCTTCGCTATGAATCCGATCGCGGTTTCTTTTGCCGCGGCGAACTCAGCCTCACCGGCGATACACCGCTCAATGAACGCGCCAGCTCCGTGCAGGAGAGCGTCACCGTCGTCAACCTGCAGGCGGGCTATGAAGGTGAGTCGTTCTCCCTGCGATTCTTTGCCGAGAACCTCATGGACGAGCGCGTGTTTAGCGGGCTCGCTTTCCCCAACACCGCGGGTGACGACGGCAACGAGTACGCGCCACTGGGGCCTCCCCGTGTAGTGGGCGTCGAACTGGAACTCAACTTCTGAATCCATCACGGGTATGGGCGCGCGAAAGCGCGAGACTGTGCCGGTGAGAAACCGCCCCGGCATGGTTGTTTAGCGGGTCCAGGGCAGCGTTTTTCCGGCGCCGGCCACCGTGTTCTTTTCGCACAACGCACTACACTTAAGCTGCATGCGGTCGCGGGAGAACACAATCAGCACTCGCTGCGCAAAAGCTGCCCGCGGCTCCGGATTGATCGTGAGTTGGGCACCGGCAGATCGCGGGGGCTTGCGCCGACTCTTGGCGCGAGTTCCGGCGGCGCTGCTGCTTTGCGCGCTGTTTTTCTTCACCACGTTGGCTGCGCAGGACGAACAACGAGGCTTCGCCGTCCAGTACACGATCGTCGACGCCATCACCCCCGCCACCATGGACTACATCCGCCGCGGGATCGCTCGCGCGGAGGACGAGGGCGCCGAGCTGCTTGTCATCGCGCTGGACACGCCCGGTGGCCTCATGACTTCCACCCGCGACATGATCAAAGCAATCCTGGCGTCGCGGGTGCCCGTGGCAACCTACGTTTCGCCATCGGGATCGCGGGCGGCGAGTGCGGGGACCTACATCCTGCTGGCAAGCCACATCGCGGCGATGGCGCCGGCGACGCACGTCGGCTCGGCAACTCCGGTTCAGCTCGGGGGACTGCCGGGCATGCCCTCGGACGAGCCTCAGCAGAGTCCCGCGAACGCTCCTGCCGATGACGCCGCGGATGAGGATTCGATGGATCCCGCACCGGCGGCGTCCGACAGCACCGCTATGGAGCGCAAGACGCTGGAAGATGCCGTCAGCTACATTCGCGAACTGGCGGAGCGCCACGGCAGGAACGCGGAGTGGGCGGAACAGGCCGTGCGCGAAGCGGCAAACCTCGGTGCCCGGGAAGCGCTGGAAGCGGGCGTAATCGACCTGATCGCCAGCGATGTCGGCGATCTGCTCGGGCAGTTGGATGGCCGCACCGTGCAGCTGGCGAGCGGGCCGCGAACCCTGAAAACCAGCGATCTTGAGCTTCGGCGCATGGATCCAGACTGGCGCACTAGGCTCCTGTCAGTCATTACCGACCCCAACATCGCCTACTTCCTGCTCATCATCGGCTTCTACGGCATCATCTTCGAGTTTTCCAACCCGGGCAGCTTGTTCCCGGGAGTGATCGGCGCTACCTGCCTGCTCCTGGCCCTCTTCGCTTTCCAGATTTTGTCGGTCAACTACGCGGGGTTGGCACTCATTCTTCTGGGCCTCGCGTTTATCGTTGCGGAAGCGTTTGTGCCAAGCTTCGGAGTACTGGGGATCGGCGGACTGATCGCCTTCGTGGCCGGCTCCGTCATCCTGATGGATGGAACCAATCAGGCCGTGTCCCTGCCCGTGGTGGGCGGGGTCGCCGCGGTGGCCGCCGGCTTCCTGCTCTGGGCCGTGACCCGCGTGTTGAGCCTGCGTCGGCAAACGCCGGTGTATGGCGTCGAGCACTTGGGACAGGAGTCCGCCGTTGCCACCGAGTCGTTTGTGGGCGAGCACGGCCAGTACCGTGGCTATGTGCGCATGAACGGTGAACGCTGGCGTGCAATCAGTGACGGGCCGGTCGGGAACGGCGAGGCCGTACGCGTCGTTTCGATGGATGGCCTAACGCTCAGCGTGGCAGCGTTAAGGCCAGAGTGAGTCACCACGTCCAACCAGTCAGAGGAACTCCATGTTGACCGATCTGCTTCCCTATTTTGTACCGACCATGCTGGTGCTGGTCGTTCTGGCCTCGGCGATCAAGATCGTGCCCGAGTACGAGCGCGGCGTGGTCTTTTTCCTTGGCCGCTTCCAGGGCGTCAAGGGTCCGGGCCTGGTCATCGTGATCCCAGGCATCCAGCAGATGACACGCGTCGATCTGCGCGTGATCACGCTGGATGTGCCCAGCCAGGACGTCATTTCCCAGGACAACGTCACCGTCCACGTCAACGCCGTTCTGTACTTCCGGGTCGTCGATCCCGAGCGGGCGATTATCCGGGTGGAAGATTTCGGCATCGCCACCAGTCAGCTCGCGCAGACGACGCTGCGCTCCGTGCTCGGCAAGCACGATCTCGACGAGATGCTTTCGGAACGAGATAAGCTCAACAACGACGTGCAGGAAATCATCGACGCACAGACGGAGGAATGGGGGATCAAGGTCGCGAACGTCGAGATCAAGCAGGTCGACCTCAATGAATCGATGGTACGGGCGATTGGTCGCCAGGCCGAGGCGGAACGGGAACGGCGGGCTAAGGTTATCCACGCCGAGGGCGAGCTGCAGGCCTCCGAAAAACTGCTGGAAGCCGCTAAAGTCCTGTCCGGCAGTCCCGGCTCCATGCAGCTGCGCTACATGCAGACCCTGACCGATATGAGCAATAGCAACTCGTCCACAGTCGTTTTTCCGCTTCCGATTGAAATCATGGAGAGCTTCCGCCGGGCCGCCGACGCCCCGTCCAGGAACGCAGCGGGCGGCACTAGCGACGCTCCGGACGGGAATGCCTCCGAAGACGGCGTGTGAGCCCGGGCGGAATGCAACCCGGCTTCAGAGCATGGTCAGAACTTTGGCCCCGGTAACCGAGAAACGCATGAGGGCGACCAGCGCTTCGTCCGCCCGCTCCAGCGGATAGCGTTCCACGGTGGAGCGCATGGGGATGGATCCCGCGATGGGCAGAACTTCTGCTCCCTGTGCAACGAGCAACGCCTTATCCAGATGCTGGACAGACTGCATAAGACCGTAGGACCGCGCGCCTGAATGCCGCCATTTGCCCTCGGTCCCGATTAGGCGCAGCATCGCAAAGAGGCTCGGCGTATCACCGCGGCTCTATAACGAGAAGCTGTCCCAATGGAGGAGTGACCATGCCGCATTTACGTACCGCAATACTCAGCGCCGCCCTGACCGGCTTCAGCCTGGCGCCGGCCCATGCCGCAACCACGCTCATACACGCCGGTACGCTTCTCGCCGTGCCCGGTCAGGCGCCTGAAAGCGAGCAGACCGTCGTTGTCACCGACGGCATGATCCGGGAAGTCGTCGCCGGTTACGCCGCGGCCTCCAGCTACGACGCGGACGAGGTGATCGACTTGCGCGACAGCTTCGTCATGCCCGGCATGATGGATATGCACGTGCATCTGCAGGGTGAGCTCAGCCCGCAAAACGACAGCCGCGCGCTGCGCTGGTCCGATGAGCTTGTGCAGATGTTCGGTTACCACAACGCCATGAAAACGCTGCGCGCGGGCTTTACCACCGTTCGCGACGCAGGCTCGCGAACGCAGCAGACCTATGCCGTGCGCGACGCCATCGACAACGGCTGGATCGTTGGACCCCGGATCATCGCCGCCGGCGGGGTGGGCATCACGGGAGGCCATGCCGACGTCAGCGGAAGCCGCCATGAATTCATGCGCTTGCTGACCGACGAGAACATCTGTGACGGTCCCTACGAGTGCCGCGGCGCCACACGCAATCGCATCAAGTACGGCGCGGACTTCATAAAGATCACCTCCACCGGCGGCGTTCTGACCGATCGCGCCACGGGTACGGGCAAGCAGATGGAGGACGATGAAATCACCGAGGTCGTCCGCGCCGCGCACGCCATGGGACGCAAGGTCGCGAGCCATGCACATCAGGAAGAGGGGATCATCGCGGCCCTGAAGGCCGGCGTGGACAGCATTGAACACGGTACCTACACCGGGGAAGAAGCCATCCGCGAGTTCAAGCGCAGCGGCGCCTATCTTGTGCCCACGCTGCTGGCTGGCGCGACCGTTGCGGACATGGCGGTTCGAGGCGGCATCCTCACTGACGCCCAGGCACAGAAAGCCATCGAAGTCGGCGCGGCGATGCAGGACAACTTTGCCCGCGCCCACAAAGCGGGTGTTCGCGTTGCCTTTGGTACCGACACGGGGGTATCTCCGCACGGCATGAACGCCCGCGAAGCACTGCTGATGCAGGAAGCGGGGATGAGTCCCATGGAAGTACTGGTAAGCGCCACGGTCAGCGCCGCCGATCTCATCGACATGAGCGATACCCTCGGAACGCTGGAGGCCGGAAAGCACGCGGACATCATCGCCATGGACGGGTCGCCCCTGGAGAGCCTCGAGGAACTGCTCGACGTCGATTTTGTGTTCAAAGGCGGCGTGGTCGTAAAGAACTAGCGCGTCGCGCGCACATCGGGTCCGTTGCCGAGGCACATTCTTTGATTATGACCTCGGCATTGCACACTCGGCGGTAGCCGCCCATACCTTGGAACAGTGTGCGCCCAGCGCGTTAACCGTTATCTTTGGTGATGTCTCAGCGGGCGTTGAAGCGTTCGAGCTATGTCGAGTCACAGGGGAAACAGCACCTCGAAGCTGACTGTCGCACTTACGGTGCGCAGCGTTCTCCTGTTGCTGGTTTTCGGTGCCCTGCTGGCCGCCGTCCAAACCCTCGCTGATTTCCGTCGGCAGCAGGCACGGGTTGCGGGATCCATTGACTCGGTGATTGCATCCGCCGAAGCAACTGCCCGGGAAGCAGTATTTCTTCTAGACCCGACTCTCGCGAAAGATCTCATCCTCGGACTCTCAAAGTTCGAATTCTTCTTTGAAGTTGCTCTTGTCGACGATCAGGGCGCGGTTCTTGCGCGTTACTCCCGGGCCGACGCCGAGGATGCGAACCATGAGTCGACCAGCGTCACATATGCCCAATGGCTGGGTCTGTTCTCCGATCACTTCACCAGCCGGCGCATAGCGCTAGCGACCGATTCCACCGGCGGTGGCCCCGCCCGCGTGGGCGAACTGCAGATGGTGATCGACAACTACACGGCGCTGGGGGAAGTAATACAGCGGGCAAAGACCAACTTCGCGATCTCCCTGGCCGGCTACAGTATTTTCTGCCTGGCGCTGGGTCTGATTTTTCACCGGTCGCTGGCATCGCCGCTCCTGCGCCTGGCCGAGAAACTCCAACGGCTCGATATCCGCAAACTCCAGAAAACCCAGATCGAGCCCCTCCCGGGCCATCAGGACAACGAACTGGGCCTGATCGTCGACGCTGCCAATGACATGCTCGAACGCATCGCGGCGGACCAAACGGCCCTGAGCGATCGCTCGAAGCGTACGCAGCTGATTCTCGACTCCACCCCTTCGCTGATCTTTTCCCTCGATGAGAATCTCCGAGTAGGTTTCGCCAATACCTCGGCCGCGGAGTTCTTTGGCTGCACGCCCCGGACCCTGAGCGGGAGTTCGGCCCGGGACGTCATCGGCAGGCGTGATCCAGAGTTCTTTTCACGACTGGAGAGCTTCAGTCGGGAAAAGACACCCGCACGTGACAGCGCAACGCAGCGCATAGTGGGTTCCGGCGTAGAGCGCGATGTGCAGCTTACGCTGACCCGTTTCGAGGACTCGGGTGGAGAGAAGATTCTGGTCAGCGCGTCCGATATCAGCGAGCGCGTTGAGGCGCAGCGCAAGATCGAAGCACTCGCCTACTTCGATCAACTCACCGGCCTGCCTAACCGAAACAGCGCCTACCGGCACTTCGACAAACCGCAGCGCGGACCGCGCCGGCGCTTCGGCATCGCCGCCATCGCGGACGTCGACCGCTTCCGGAGAGTCAACGATACGATGGGACACAGCCTGGGCGACGGGCTCATCATGCAGCTTGCCCAGCGCTTCAAGGCGGAGTTTGCCGAGCTTGACCTGGTTGCCCGCTCCGGCGATGACGAATTCCTGTTTGTCAGGCAGGGAGTCGCCGACACGGCCGAACGCGCGGCCAGGGCCGCCACACAGCTCGGCGACGACCTTCGTGCCTGCGTCGCCAAGGAAATGATCATCGGCTCAGGCACGTTCACCCTCACCGCGAGCGTCGGCGTCGTGACCTTCGATTCCGCCCTGGCGTCTGTGCATGAAGTACTGCGCTGCGCGGACACGGCGGTTCACGAGGCAAAGCACCGCGGACGAAATCGCGTGGCGATGTTCCAGGATGAGATGGCAACGAGCGCCGTGGAGCTTCTCAAGCGTGAACACGATGCGCGACGCGCCATTGCCGCCGGCGACTTCTTCTTTTTGCTGCAGCCTATTTTCTGCGCCGCCAGCGGTCGACTCGAAAGTGCCGAAGCGCTCCTGCGCTGGAGATCGGAGGACGGACAGCAGAATCCGGCGGACTTCATTCCCTTCCTTGAGGAGAGCGGCCTGATCCTCGATGTGGGGTACAGCGTCCTCAACGGAGTGTGTGCCTACCTCCGCGACCTTGAAACCAAGCTGGCGCTTCCAGAGCACTTCAACATCGCCGTGAACATCAGTGCGCGCCAGCTCCTCCATCCCTCGTTCATCGAAACCGTAGAGCAGATTGTCCGTCGCCATTCGCTGGCGTTTTCGCGGCTGCAGTTTGAAATCACGGAGAGCCTTGCCCTCGACTACATGGACGAAGCCGTCCACGCTATGCAGCGCCTGACTGCCCTGGGCATACGCTTCTCCCTCGACGATTTCGGAACCGGCTACAGCTCGCTGTGCTATCTGAAGGACCTCCCCGTCGACAAACTGAAACTCGACCGATCCTTCATCCGTGACATCGAGGCCCGGGAGCAGGACGCGAAACTCGTACTCTCAGTGATGCAGTTGGCGAGTAACCTCGGTTACGCGCTCGTGGCCGAAGGTGTGGAAACCCGGGAGCAGGCGGACTGGCTGAGTGAAAACGGCGACCGCCTGTTCTTCCAGGGCTACTACTTCAGCCGCCCGATCGATCCCGCCATTTTCGAGACGCGTTTCCTGTGCGGGGCGCCGGCAGAAGACGCCCCGAACCAGGCCGTCCGCAAGGCCTGATCCGGCTCCCAAGCACTTCGCTTCGCCCGGACGGCATTCGACCGCGGTGCTTCGGAGCGATGCACGGGGTCCGTTTCGCGCGAGCGAAGGCTCTCCCAAAAATCCTAAGCTTATCGGTCCGCATTGTTCTGCCCGTGCCGCGTAATCCCTCCGGCTAGTGACCTCAATAGTTAGATTTTATTTAATCAATAAGGTAATTATTTAAATTTTACAAAAGTATTGTCGATCCAGATACTGGGCACGGTTTTCACGGAGGTCCCCCCATGACTGGTAACTGGACAGACATAGCGCTTATCGCCCTGCCGCTGGCCTACTTCGTCAGCGCGGCGACGGCGCCCCTGCTCTCGGCGCGCGGCGGATGGATGCTGACTCAGGCCGGCAGCGCCCTGGCCCTGGCGATCGCGCTCAGCCTTGTCTTTCTCGCTCCCCCCGCGACCCAGCTTTTCTCCGCCGCGGCCATGAACCTGACCATGGTTGTGCTCGTCTCCTTCATCGGATTCATCGTCGCCCGGTTCTCCACGCGCTACCTCGACGGCGATCCGGGTCAGGGTCAGTTTCAGCGCTGGCTGCTTGTGACCCTGGGCTGCGTGGCGATCGTTGTGACCTGCAATCACTTTGGCGTGCTGATTGCGGCCTGGGTCGGCATCAGCCTGAGCCTGCATCAGCTGCTCATGTACTACCCCGAGCGCAAGCGCGCCGTCCTGGCGGCGCACAAGAAGTTTCTCTTCGCCCGCCTGGCGGAGGGCTGCCTCGTCGGCGCTGCGCTTCTGCTCTACCAGGTCCACGGCAGTCTCTACCTCAGCGACATCCTCGCAGCCTACGCCGGCAGCGATGTGGATCTCGGCCTCCGGGAGCAGCTTGCCGCGGTGCTGATCGCCAGCGCGGCCATGGTCAAGTGCGCCCAGTTTCCGATGCACGGCTGGTTGATCCAGGTCGTCGAGGCACCAACGCCAGTCTCGGCGCTGCTGCACGCCGGTGTTATCAATCTCGGGGGCTTTCTCCTCCTGGCCTTTGCGCCACTGATGCTCAACGCCGAAGTCGCTAACGCCCTGCTTCTTGTTGTGGCGGGCCTGACCTTCGTCGCCGCGGCCCTCATCACCATGACCCGCGTCAGCATCAAGGTGTTGCTGGCCTGGTCCACCGTCGCGCAGATGGGGCTCATGCTGGTGGAGTGCGCCCTGGGACAGTACGGGCTGGCGCTGCTGCATCTCGTCGCCCACTCCTGTTACAAGGCCTACGCATTTCTCGCCGCGGGCGGTGAGGTGGAGAACTACCTGCGCAAGCAGCTCGCCGTGCCGGCCACGCCCAGTGCGGAAACGCTCCCCGCCCTGTTCGCGATCACTGGAGCCGCCCTCGTGGCTCTTATCGGTGCCGGTTACCTCGGAAGCAATGCCGCCCTTTGGCTGCTCCTCGCGCTGTTTCCGATGATCATGCTGAGCGAGCGCTCGAGCGAAATCACCCGTGCTTCCGTAATCCTTACCGCCGGTCTGGGCGCAGCCTTTGCACTGGCCTACGTCGCGCAGAAGAACTTCTTCAGCGGCCTGGCGCCCGAGGGCACGCTGCCCGCTCTGATCCCGGCACTCTGGTGCGCCGGCCTCGCTTCTCTCCTGCTTGGGTCCTACTGGCTGCTCCGGCAGCACGGACACAGCCAGCTCGGCCGGACCCTGTATCGCAATCTCTACGCCGGTTTCTACCTGGATGAGTGGGCGACCCGCATCACCCTTGCGATCTGGCCGGCGAAGCTGCCGCAGCGCGCGGCGCTGCGCAAGAACACCGTATACCTCGACCAGGAGAACCCCTCATGAGCGCGACGGCAGAACAGCATGCGACCTCGAGTACAGCACTGGGCCTGGCCAGCACCGCGGGCCGGCGAATCGCCCCGACCTGGCCCCTCGATCAGCTCATCGCCGTAAACCCCTGGTGGGAGATGCGTGATGAAACCCTGCCGGAAGTAGCCGCGCGCATCGCGCTGCTCGGTCACGCCGAGGGACACATGCCGCGCAGCTGGTTCCGCGATCAGTTCCCGCAGGTCATCACCCGCGAAAGCCTGGACACCGCCGCTGCGGAGGCTGCCGCGGGCTTCACTGCCGAGGACCTTATTGCCTGGCTCTCCGGGAAAGACAACCCCGTGCACTGGCGGAATTTCAGTGATCAGGTGGACAGCCTGCGTGATCTGGAACGCAGCGTGAGCTGGCACGACGAAATCGTTCACCAGATCAGCCAGTTCTGCGCGAGTTTCTACAGCGCGGGTACGCCGCTCCCCGCCGAGCCCGATCGCTGCCTCTACGAAGCGTGGCTGGACAGCGTACGCAAGGACCGGGGTATCGAAATCATGATGGGCGCCCGCGGCCTGCACCGGGAGTTTGAAGCCCTACCCGAGTCGGCGGAGGCTCTGCTGGAGGAGGCGAGGGCCGAATTGAAGCTACCTGCTGGGGCCACGGCGGACTACTTCCACGCTCTGCTCCTGGACGTAAACGGCTGGGCATCCTGGGTTGCCTATCTGCGCTGGCAGGCGAACCTTGCGGGAGGCAGCGACGACGCCATGCCCCAGCTTCTCGCGGTGCGCCTGGCCTGGGAGCTCGCTCTGTGGCGACACCAGCATGCCGTGAATCACGACGGCATCGAACTTGTGGCACGCCAGTGGCAGCAGCAGTTCGACCGTCTGCCGGAACTTATAGCGCGTCACCGTCAACTGCAGCAGCCGGCCTGGATATGGCAGCGGGCCGCCGAACTCAGCTACCAGCGCAACCTGCACCGGCAGCTCCTCGAGGCGAAGCCCGCCGCCACTGAAAGCTCACGGCCGTCGCTGCAGGTCGCGCTGTGTATCGATGTACGCTCCGAGGTGTTTCGCCGCGCCCTGGAAGCCCAGGACCCGGGCATTCAGACCATCGGTTTTGCCGGCTTCTTCGGCCTGCCCATCGCCTATGCGCCAAAGGCATCGAGCTACAAACGGCCCCAGCTTCCCGGACTGCTGCCACCAGCCCTCACGGTTACTGAAACAACGGACGGCGAAGCCGATGAAGAGCGCGCAACGTCCCTCAACCGGAGTGCGCGCTGGTCGGCTATTTCCCGGGCAGCCCCCGCCGCTTTCGGTTATGTGGAATCTGTCGGCCTGGCCTACGCGTTCAAGCTGCTGCGCGAGTCCGTCTTCGGTGCCGATCCGGACCACCCGGTGAACAGCGGCAGCTGCAAGCACGAGCATAAGCACTACACCCTGAGCGACGCCGAGGGCGCCCTCGATACTGTGGCGCAGGCGGGGCTCGTTGCAGGCATCCTGGGTGCCATGACGCTCACCGAGAACTTCGCGCCGGTCGTAATTCTCGCGGGACACGGGAGCAGCACTCGCAACAATCCGCACGCGGCGGGACTGGACTGCGGCGCCTGTGGCGGCCAGACCGGCGAACTCAACGTACGGGTGTTGGCGCAGGTGCTCAATGACGGCGAAGTTCGCGCAATCCTCGCTAGCGACCACGGCCTGGAAATCCCGGACGACACGCGCTTTGTGGCCGGACTTCACGACACCACCACGGACGACCTGCACTGCCTGACGGATCTGCCCGAGGGTGAGAGCGACATCCAGGGCTGGCTTCATGGCGCGGGAGAGTCGGCGCGCCGGGAGCGTTCTGCCGACCTGGGTGTGGACAGCGCAAAGGCCGACAAAGCCATCCGGGAGCGCTCCCGAGACTGGTCCCAGGTGCGCCCGGAGTGGGGCCTGGCGGGGAACGCCTGCTTCATCGTGGCCAAGCGATCCCGGATCAAGACAATGAATCTGGGTGGGCGAAGCTTCCTCCACGACTACGACTGGAAGGCCGATGCCGAAAACGGCTACCCGGTACTCGAGTTGATCATGACGGCACCGATGCTGGTCACGCACTGGATCAACATGCAGTACAACCTCTCGGTTATCGACAATGAGCGCTACGGCTCGGGCAACAAGGTGCTGCACAACGTGGTCGGCGGCAACCTCGGGGTCTTCGAAGGTAACGGCGGCGACCTGCGCATCGGTCTGCCCCTGCAGTCACTGCACAATGGTGAGCGCTGGATGCACGACACGCTGCGCCTTTCCGTCTATATCGATGCCCCGGCGGAAGCCATCGCCGATATCGCCTCCCGCCATGAAGTGGTACGCCAGCTTATCGACAATGACTGGCTCTACCTGTTCCGTCTGGACGACGAGCGCGGGGAGATCAGTCAGCTGCACCACGGAACGTGGCAGGCTGCGGCCTGAGTCAGAACAAGTGGCTGGAGCGGCCCCCTGCCCTCCGGCCCTTCCCAGCCTTCCTCCTTCCTATGCTCGCTCTTTAAAGGTCTGATGCCTCGCGTTGTGATCGCGCTGTCACGGCTCAATCACAATAGATCAGTCTGACGGCTACCCGGTTGGCTGAAGGCGCCCTCCGCCCGGGACCGCACTGCTGGCTCTTTGGAGGCCACGCTAGAACGGAACTGGCCCGGCAAACTTTGTATTTGTCGCGCACAAACAATGATCTCGATCAATTTCCCAGAGATCCTTGCTTGTACGAGGGAAATGCAAACGTAGCATGCGGGCCTGACTGGGCGGGCCGCCAGGGACCGGCCTGTGATTACCGGGGCTGTACCCCGGAAGAAAAAAACGAAGTACTGGGGGATCAGGACCATGCTGAACACGCGTGTAGGAGCGCTGCTGACAACGCTCAAAGGTCGCACGGAAGACATCTGCGCCATTACCGGCGAGCTGAACGGAGAATTGGATGCGCTTTTGAAAAGCGCCCTTTCGATCGAGGAACGCTCCGACAGCTCCGCCCGGGCCGTCGATGAAATCACTGAAAATATAACTTCGGTCTCGGCAACGGCCGAAGAGTCCAGCGTCACGATGCAGCAGATTCGTGAAAGCGCGCGACAGTCGGACGACAACATCAGCGCCGTATCCGAAGCCACCGGCGAACTTGCCGGGGCGTCGACGGAAATTGCCAAAAACACCGAGCGCGCCCGTTCAGTGAGCAGTCGGGCCGTGAGCAGCGTGGACGCTACGCTGCAGAAGGTCAGCTCCCTTGAAGAGACGGCCGAAGAAATCAACACCGTGACCCAGGTCATTCACGATATCTCGGAGCAGACCAAGGTGCTCGCCCTCAACGCAACGATCGAGGCGGCCCGGGCGGGCGAAGCCGGCCAGGGATTCGCCGTGGTAGCACGCGAAGTGAAGGACCTGGCGTCCGAGACGCGCAATGCCACCGCCTCCATCAGGAGCAAGGTCGACACCATCAGCGAGTCGATCTCCTCCACTGTCGAAGCCATCAAGAGCGTGGCCAGCGTCATCAACGAAGTCAACGAGGTGGTGAACAACATCGCCGCGGCGGCGGAAGAGCAGTCCATCACAACGGGCAGCATCGCGGAGAACGCCGGCTCCGCCACACAGCATTTCCGGGAAATCAGCGTAGCGATCGACGAAGGCGTAGCGGCAATGGAGGACGTCTCGCGACGCATTGCGCTTACCGCGGAACAGAGCCGGGAGGCCTCCGCCGCAACCAGAGAGACGCGGAACAACGCGAGCGCCATCGCGTCCGGTGCCACGGTCAGCTACGCCCATATGATCGAGGTCATTGAACGCCTGAAAGATACGCTAGCGGAGTTCGATACCAGCGGCGTAAAGCTGAACGGGCATAAATACGAGCCAGGCAAGGGGCTCTTCCAGTTCACCAGACGCTTTAGCGTTCTCGTGGGCTCCATGGATGAAGACCATCAGCAGATCTTCGACTACATCAACGAGATCCACGCGATGACAAAGTCTCGTCAGCCGATGGAAAAGCAGGTCGATGTATTCAAGGACATGGCGTCATTTACTCGCGAGCACTTCACGCGCGAAGAGGAAATCATGCGCGAGAATGCCTACCCGGGCCTGGGCGAGCAGGTGCGGCAGCATCGGGAACTGTTGCGCACCGTCGATGACTACATTGAGGAGGTGGATCGCGGCGAGAGTATCAACATGATAGGGGTGATGAACTTCCTCAATAGTTGGCTTATCGACCACATCATGAAGCTCGATCAGCAGTACGGTGACTTTTTTCAGGAGAAGGGCATCAAGGTTTAGCGATTAGCGCATGCCCTGATAAATGCTATCGATCAGACATGTCATTCGATATGTCGCCAACTCCGGCGCCGCCGCTAAAAACGGCGGCTTTTGGGTCGCAATTGAGTCCCAATTAACACTTTGCGGTAGATTTTCTGGACTTTTTTAAGTCTGAGTGAGAGTTTTTGTGCTGTTGCGGCACCCCGACTCATCCGGAAACCCGCACACAACGTAGTCTTTCTTATCCACGGCACCTCGCTATCGTTTTTAGCGCAGCGGTAACGCCGTGGGCACCGATCTGGTCGTACGATGTCTGGTTCAGAGTAACGGACCGACAAATCCAGGCCAATGGGTTAAGTTTAAAGCCCTTTGCGCCGCTAAATACGACTCGATTCGCAGATTTTTAAGAATACGAGTGCGGTGCTTGGGAGCAAACCCATGGTCCCGGGCACCGCGCCGCCGAATAATAAAAGGAAATGGTGTACGGAAACACCGCCCAAGGCCGCGAAGACGTCCGGGACGAACACAACCTGCATTCAGGGGTCAGGCAACGATGGATTTAGACGACGAAGTAGTCGCCCTCTACGTTGAGGAGGCGCTGGAGCACCTCGACGGTATTGAAGACGTTCTGCTGGAGATCGAATCGGGAGGAGCGAACGCCGATCCCGATCTCGTGAACAAGGTCTTTCGCGGTATCCATTCCGTAAAGGGTGGTGCGGGCTTCTTTGGCCTCGACAACATCAAGGATCTTGGGCACGACATGGAGAACGTGCTCAACATGATCCGCAACAAAGAGCTGGTGCCCACGCCGGAGATCGTCAGCGTCCTGCTCGCCTCCGCGGATCTGCTCCAGCAAATGTTTGACGATCTCGCGGGCAGCAACGAACGCGATATCTCCGACAGCGTCCAGGCTCTGCGCGCCATATCGGAGGGCGGCGGGGCCGATGCCCCCGCGGCGGAAGACGCAGCGGCAACGGCGGAAGCCGAGCAGCCGGCCCCGGAGCCCACGCCAGAGAACGCACCGGAGCCCATAGAAGAAGCTCCGACCCCGGCAACTGAAGACCCCGAACCGGATACGGCAAGTGCTGAGGCCGATGCGCAACCTGCGGAGGCAGCAGAGCCCACACCGGAACCGGAGGCCGTGGCTCCTCCCGCTGAGAAGCCAAAACCTGCACCTGCGGCGCCGACTCCGGCGCCGGCCAGGGCAGAACCGGCAGCGACAGCACCGGCGGCGGACGCAGCGGAGCCCGCAGGCGACGCCAAGCGCGGCACAACGCCTGAGAGCAAGCTGCGCGTCAGCGTAAAGCTCCTCGATCAGCTCATGACCCTGGCCGGCGAACTGGTGCTCACCCGGAACCAGATGTCCCTGGCCATCAACAGCAGCGACACCATGCACGTGCAGCAGGCGTCGCAGCGTCTCGACCAGATTACCTCCGAACTGCAGGAGGCCATCGTCTCGACGCGCATGCAGCCGGTCGGCGTGGTGTTTTCCAAATTCCGCCGCGTCGTTCGCGATATGGCGAAGCAGCTCGATAAGAAGATCAACCTCGAGATCGAGGGTGAAGAAGTCGAACTGGACAAGACCATCATCGAAGGGCTGTCGGACCCGTTGACCCACCTGGTGCGTAACGGCGTTGATCACGGCATCGAAATGCCCGACGTTCGCGCGGCCTCCGGTAAGAGCGAGGAGGCCACCCTCAACCTGCGCGCCTTCCACGAGGCGGGCCAGGTCATTATCGAGGTCGCGGACGATGGGAGCGGCATCGATCCCGACAAGGTCAAGGAAAAGGCCTCGGAAAAAGGACTCAAGGATCGGGCCGTCCTCGATGCCATGAGCGACGCCGAACTGGTGAAGCTGATCTTCCTGCCGGGCTTTTCAACGGCCGGCGAGATCACGGACATCTCCGGCCGCGGCGTGGGTATGGATGTCGTCAACACGAACCTGACGCAGATGGGCGGCGTGGTCGACGTCAAATCCGCGGTAGGACAGGGAACAACCATCCGTATCAAGCTGCCGCTGACCCTGGCAATCATTCCGAGCCTGATCGTAGGCCTCGGGGAACGCCGCTATGCCGTGCCCCAGGTGAACGTGCAGGAACTCGTACGCATTCCCGCCGCCGAAGTGGGAGAACGAATCCAGAGCATCGGGGGTTCGCAGATCATGCGCCTGCGCGGTGAGCTGCTGCCTATCGTGCAGCTCAGCGAAATCCTAAGCATGGAACCGGTCTACCGCGATCGCGAAACCGGCGAACTTCGCCGCGATCGTCGCCAGCTGCTGCACGACCGTCGCGCGGGCACGGACACGGACATCAGCGATGAGCGCCGCCTTGGCGATGGGAATCGTCGCACCAGCTTCGAGAGCGCCGTCAGCGTGGTCGTCGTCCTCGCCGGCTCGCTCCGCTACGGCATCGTGGTCGATCAACTTCTCGACTCCGAGGAAATCGTCGTCAAACCCCTGGACAACCACTTCAAGGGCCAGCAGATCTACGCCGGCGCGACGATCCAGGGCGATGGCGGCGTGGCCATGATTCTCGACGTGGTCGAACTGTCGCGCTTCGTAGCGCTCGACGCCTCGCGCGCCCATGAGCTTGAAGCGGCGCGGCGCCAGCTTGGCGAAGGCGAGGGCGGCAAGGACAAGATGTCGCTGCTGCTCGTCAAGAGCGGGGAGCGCGAAACCTTTGCTATCCCCCTCCCACTGATCACGCGCATCGAGAAGATCGACCGCGGCCGCATCGAAGTCAGTGGACGGCGCCGCAGCATGATCTATCGCGAGGGATCTCTGGTGCTGTTCACCCTGGACGATGTGGCCAGCGTTCAGCCCATTGCTGATGGTGACGAAGCCTATGTGGTCGTCTTCAGTGTGAACAAGCGGGAAGTAGGTCTGCTGGTGTCGAGCCTTGAGGACACGGTAAACGTAGCCGTGGAGTTCGATCGCGAGACCTTCCGCCAGCCCGGTATCTTCGGCTCGGCAATCATCCGCGACCGCACTACGTTCCTCGTTGACCTGCTTGGCGTAGTTGAAACGGCCGAGCCGGACTGGGCCCGGCGGACCCCGGAAGCCCTGGAGCATGAGGACGGCCAGCGCACGATCCTTGTGGTCGAAGACTCTTCATTCTTCCGCGAGCACCTCAAGAGCTTCCTGGAAGACGCCGGCTTCGCCGTCATCACGGCGGAAGACGGCCGCGACGGCCTGCAACAGCTGGATGCCAAGCTCGACGAAATCGACCTGGTCATGACCGATATCGAAATGCCGAACATGGACGGATTTGCGTTCACCGAGGCCATCCGCGCCAGCAACAAGTTTCGTCACCTGGCCGTCATCGCAGTGACCAGCCTGGCCGGTGACGTCGACAAGGCGCGGGGCTTCCGCGCCGGCGTCAATGAATACCTTATCAAGCTCGACAAGGAAGAGATTCTGACCTGTCTGGATCGCTACCTTGCCGCCAGCGCCGCGGAGGCTTTGGCATGAATACACCGGCAGCCAGCAAAGACAGCGAACACTATCTCACTACGGAGGGTAAGCGCGAACTGGTGATCTTTCGGGTCGCCGACCTGGTCTGCGCCCTCGATATCGAACGTGCCCAGGAGATTAAGGGACAGCTGAAAATCATCGAAGTCCCGGAAACGCAGCTTGCCGTGCGCGGCGTCGCCAACCTCCGCGGGCAGGTCATCACGGTGATCGACCTGCGCATCGTTTTCGGCATTGAGCCGCGAGATATCAGTGAAGAAAGCCGCATCGTGGTTGTACGCCACGAGGGCAGCGTCGTCGGTCTGCTCGTCGATCACGTCGACGATATCGTGCCGGCGCAAAGCGACGAACTAGAACCACCCCCCGCCAACGTATCCGGCGTGCGCGGGGAGTTTTTTGATGCGGTGTACAAACGTCCCGAGGACCTTGCCTGCCTGCTCAACGTGCCGCGAATACTCGCGCAGGAATAACCACAAACAAAAACTATTTCTACATCCCATAAGAAGCTCGGGAGGGCCCCCTGTGAACCTACTAAAACTCAAACTATCGGCACGGCTTACCGCGCTGCTGCTCGTCTTCAGTCTGCTGCCCGTGGCGATCCTCGGTTTCAGCCTGCAGCGGGCCACCTATGTGCAGGAAGACCAAAGCCTCGACATGTTCACGCTCTTCGTCCAGCAGATCGCCGAATCCATCGATCGCAAGCTATCCGAGCGCTATGGTGACGTGCAGGCTTTCGCACTGAATGACGCAATCCGGCAGATCGCAACCGACCCGGACGCGACCGTCGCGGCGATGAATGGCTACGTTGAGCAATACCAGCTCTATCCCCTGATGATGCTCACCGACGCCCAGGGCACGGTGCTGGCGGTGAACGCCCGCGACGCCGACGGACGCGCTCTCGATACAGCTGAAATCGTCGGAAGCGATGTCAGCGGCGAGGACTGGTTCCAGCGTGTGCGCGCGCGTGATTTCACCACGCGCCAGACCTACACGGCGCCCGGCAACGATGGCATGACGGGCACCGTCATCCAGGACATCTATATCGACGAGCGCATGCGCCGGGTCTATCCAGGACACAGCGGCGCCGTTATCGGCTTTGCCGCTCCGGTCGAACGCGACGGCGCAGTGCTCGGCTACTGGTACAACCTGGTCGATCTCGCCGCCGTGGAAGAGATTTTTGAAAGCACCTACCAAAAGATGAAGGACCGGGGCCTGACCACAACGGAGCTCACGCTCCTCGACAAGGACGGCGTCATCATCATCGATTTCGACCCGACGCTCAGCGGCAGCGAGAGAGTCACCAAAACCGATGCTTTCATGAGACTCAACCTGGTGTCGGACGGCGTTGAGGCGGCCCAGCGTGCCGTCAACGGCGAAACCGGGTCCATGTACACCATGCACTCACGGAAGCAGGCGGAAATGGCAGCGGGCTACACACACCTGGTGGGCGCCCTGGGCTATCCCGGGATGAACTGGGGCGTGATGATCCGCACCGCCCGGGAGCAGTCCGCGGCGATCGCCCTGGGCCAGCGGCGGCTTCTCTGGATCGAGGCCATCGCCATAGCCATCGCCGCCGCCCTGGCCGGCGCCTTTGTGGGCCGTCGCTTTGCGGCGCCGCTGGTCGAGATGGCCGGCGTTACTCGCAACATGTCCCATGGAGATCTGCGCACCCGCGTCCAGCACACGGGCTCCGACGAAATCGGTGAACTCGCGGACGGCGTCAACAGCGTGGCCGACTATCTCGACAAAGTGGTACGCACGCTGGGTGAAAGCGCCGGCAGCCTGGACAGCACCGCTCGCACCCTCCGCAACCAGGCTGAGACGGTTACCCGCAGCAGCTCCGAAACCAGCCAGCGCGCCGGTAACGTCGCCGCTGCAGCCGAAGAAATGAGCGTGACGCTGAACACCGTTTCTTCGTCCGCAGAGAGCAGCAGCTCGAACATCCACTCGGTCGCCAACGGCGCCGACGAAATGACGTCGACGATCCGGGAAATCGCGTCGAGCTCCGAGCGTGCCCGCGCCGTCACCAACCAGGCGGTGGGCAATGTGGAGCAGGCCACGCACCGTGTTGAAAACCTGCGTCAAGCCTCCGGGGAGATCAGCCGGGTAATCGATGTGATCCTTGAGATCGCCGAGCAGACCAAGCTCCTGGCCCTGAATGCCACGATCGAAGCGGCGCGAGCCGGAGAGGCCGGTAAGGGCTTCGCGGTCGTCGCCTCCGAGGTGAAGGACCTGGCGCAGCAGACCAACAAAGCTACGGAGGAAATCCGCAGCAGCATTGGCGCTATCCAGGAATCCACCGGTTCGACGGTCGACGAAATCGGCAATATCAAGACTGTGATTGGCGAAGTCAGCGACATCGTTTCCTCTATCGCAACGGCGGTGGAAGAGCAGTCCGTAACCACCCAGAGCATGGCCGGGAACATCGGCGAGACGGCCGAAGTCGTCTCCAACATGAGCGACAACTTCGGCGAGGCCAGCAAAGTGGCCACACAGATCGCTTCCGACGTGGCCCAGGTCACCAGCTCGGTCTCGGAAATCGACAGCGCCATGCTGGAAATCAACAGCGGTAGCCAGGGCCTCTCGGACATGAGCCGCGAGCTGAGCGACATCGTGCAGCAGTTTGAATTGGGTAAGCGGGCCTGAGGCGACCTGAGGAACAGACGAGCGATTCGACACCGCCGGCTTGGATGAGCCGGCGGTGATAGTGCGCGGCCTTTCGCCGCGCTTTCGCGCAGCACTATTGCGCCGCACCGTCGCACCGCCCCTGCTCCCGGGTCTACTCACCCATCACGACGATGCTATCCTCGCGACATTCGCTGTTGAGCATCAGCCGCTTTCACCTTACGCCTTCGGCGAGAATGAAAGGCTGCCTGCCGCGTTTCAGCAGCGCTCTGAAGCTCTCGTCGGTCCATGCAACGCCGCAGCTTTCTGCTCTCTTTGTGTGAGTCGGCAAAGTCAAATATGTCAGTGATACCCGGCCCGGTGTATGGGAGGAGACTCTTATGATTGTGACCAGTACCAAACTGTCGACTCGGCTCGCCGCTCTGCTGCTTGTATTCAGCGCTGTGCCCTTGTTCGCGCTGGGCTACAGCCTGTTGCGCGCTACTTTTCAGCAGGAAGATCAGAGCCTTAGCGTGTTCACGATCTTTGCCCAGCAGATCGCCGATTCCATCGATCGGAATCTCGCGGAACGCTACGGCGATGTGCAGGCCTTCGGCAGTAATGCGGCCCTCGACAGCATCGGCGATGACCCTGATCGCACAGTCACGGCGATGAACGACTATGTCAGGCAGTATGGCCTGTACCCGCTGATGCTGTTCGCAGGCACCGATGGTCGCGTACAGGCCGTCAACACCTTGGACGCGCAGGGACGATCGATCAACAGCCGCAGGCTCATCGGCACCGACGTCAGCGGCGAGCTTTGGTTCCAGAGAGCGCAGCGCCGGGACTACACGACCCGGCAGCCCTATACCGCTCCCGGAAACGACCGTTCGACAGGCACCGTGATTCAGGACCTCTATATTGAAGAACGTCTCCAGGCGCTCTACCCCGGACACAGCGGCGCAGCCCTCGGTTTCGCGGCGCCCGTGGAACACGATGGCGAGCTCCTTGGCTACTGGTACAACGTCGTCGATCTTGCCGCCGTGGAACAGATCTTCGAAAGCACCTATCAGAAGATGAAGAATCTGGGGCTTGGGAGCACGGAGCTTACTCTCCTCGACAAAGACGGCGTCATCATCATCGATTTCGATCCCACGATTTCCGGCAGCGAAACCGTGACCAAGACGGACGCCTTCATGAAGCTCAATCTCGTGACAGCGGGAATCGAAGCCGCCGCCCGCGCCATCCGCGGCGAGACCGGCGCGGTGTACACAACCCACGCGCGAAAGCAGCAGGAACAGGCGAGCGGCTACACCCACCTGGTCGGCGCCCTTGGCTATCCCGGGATGAACTGGGGCGTACTCATCCGCACCGCGCGCGAGGAATCCGCCGCCGTACCTCTCGCCCAGCGACGCCTCCTATGGATTGTAAGCGTCGTTATCGCACTTGCCGCGTTGCTGGCCGGCACCTTTGTCGGTCGCCGCTTCGCGGCTCCGCTGGTCGAGATGGCCGGCGTGACCCGCAGCATGGCGAAGGGTGATCTGCGTTCTCGGGTGCGATACAACAAGGGGGATGAAATCGGGGAGCTCGCCGAGGGCATCAACAGCGTCGGCGATTACCTCGACAAGGTAGTGCGCGCGCTCGGTGAAAGTGCGGGCAGCCTGGATAGCACCGCTCGCTCACTCCTCAACCAGGCCGAGACGGTTACCCGCGGCAGCTCTGAAACCAGCCAGCGCGCCGGCAACGTCGCCGCCGCCGCCGAGGAGATGAGCGTGACTCTGGCCACCGTGTCTTCCTCGGCACAAAGCAGCAGCTCAAGCATTCACTCGGTGGCGAGCGGCGCCGACGAAATGACGTCCACAATCCGGGAAATCGCCGCGAGCTCCGAGCGTGCCCGCTCCATTACGGGCCAGGCGGTCAGCAACGTCGAGCAGGCTACGCACCGCGTGGAAAACCTCCGCCAGGCGTCGACCGAGATCAGCCGGGTTATCGATGTGATCCTGGAGATCGCCGAGCAAACCAAGCTCCTCGCCCTGAACGCCACGATCGAAGCGGCACGGGCCGGCGAGGCCGGCAAGGGCTTCGCGGTCGTCGCGTCCGAAGTGAAGGATCTTGCACAGCAGACCAATAAGGCCACGGAGGAAATCCGCAGCAGCATCGGCGCAATCCAGGACTCCACCGGTTCGACGGTCGACGAGATTGGCAATATCAGAACGGTGATTGGCGAAGTCAGCGACATCGTGTCGTCGATCGCCGCCTCGGTGGAAGAGCAATCCGTAACCACCCAGAGCATGGCCGGCAACATCGGCGATACGGCCGAGGTCGTCTCCGGAATGAACGACAGTTTTGGTGAGGCCAGCAAGGTCGCGACGCAGATTGCCGCGGACGTTGCCCAGGTCACCAGCTCCGTCGCCGAGATCGACCAGGCGATGGCCGAGATCAACACCGGCAGCCGGGGGCTGTCGGATATGAGCCAGCAGCTCAGCGCCATCGTAAAGCAGTTCGAGCTGGGAACAAGGGCCTGAACGAGGCCAAAGCAAAATGCCTGCGACCGAAGCTGACATTCCTACACTTGTCGTTGACGACACGCTGCTCTATCGCCTCATGGTGACGGAAGCCGTCGACCATATCGACGGCTTCCGCGTGGTGGGAAAGGCGGATAACGGGCGTACGGGCCTTCAGGCTGTCAAAACGCTATTGCCAAAGCTTGTGCTTCTGGACCTCGAGATGCCCGTGATGGACGGCTTCGAGATGCTAACCGTGCTGAAGCGTGAGCATCCGGACATCACCGTCCTGATCATCAGCTCCCTGTCGAAGCGAGGTGGCCGCGTTACCCTCGATGCGCTGCAGCGCGGTGCCTTCGACTTCATCACAAAACCCGAGGAAAGCGATGCCAAGGCGTCCCGGGCCGAGCTCCTGAAGCAGCTGCAGACGAAGCTCGAGCCGCTGCGCCAGCGCAGGGTCGGCGGCAGCGCTCCCCGCCCCGCGTCGCCCGCATCTCTGACGAAGCCCTCCGCAGCGCCGGCATCCAAAACCGCTGTTTCCAGCACTTCCGCAGTCCCAGCGTCCGTGAGCACCTCGGCTGGCTGCGATGCAGCAAAGCGTATGAGAATCGATGTCATCGGTATAGGGATTTCCACCGGCGGGCCCCAGGCGCTGACGACGCTCCTTCCGCAACTGAAACCGGGCCTGCCCCCCATCTGTATCGTCCAGCATATGCCCGGCCCCTTCCTCACCGCCATGGCCGAGAAGCTCGACAGCCTGTGCGAACTGCATGTGGTGGAGGCAGCGGACGGTGACACGCTATTGCGCGATACCGTGTACATCGCTCCCGGCGGCCGACAGATGGCTATCTCGAAGCCGGGCATCGCGGCGCATGTCGAACTTCGCGACGACCCGCCGGAGAATCATTGCCTGCCCGCGGCGGATTACCTCCTTCGCTCCCTCGCCAAGAGCTATGGCCGCAATGCGCTGGGGGCCGTACTCACGGGTATGGGCGTCGACGGTGCCCAGGGTCTGCTGCTCATGAAAGAGGCCGGAGCGCTGACCATCGCGCAAAACGAGGCCACGTGCACGGTTTACGGCATGCCCAAGCAGGCGGTGCGCATCGGTGCCGCCGCCTTCGAGCTACCCCTCAACGGGGTGGCGCAGGTATTCCGGAGCGCGGGGTGAACGTGGCGGTTCATCCTGTAGGGGCAGCTGAGTTTCGCGAGGTCGCACAGTTCGTGCACTTCAAGTCCGGGATCCAGCTCGATGCCAACAAGAGCTACCTGGTCGAGACCCGCCTCGGTCCCCTCCTCGACGAGTTCGGTGCGAGCAGCTACCTCGAGCTCTGTCGTCGCGCGAGTACGGACAGCCGCGTACTGAATCGCATCATCGACGAGATCAGTACCAACGAAACGTCTTGGTTCCGTGACAGCTCTCCCTTCGAACTGTTCAAGTACAAGCTGATCCCGGAAATCATGGACCGTCTCAACGGGCGCATCGATCGGCTGAACATCTGGAGCGCCGCGAGCTCCACGGGACAGGAGGTATACAGCGTCGCCATGTGTCTGGCCGAACTCCTCCCGATGGCGGATCTGCAGCGCGTTCGTCTTGTAGGCACGGATATCTCGGATCGAGCCGTGCGCGCCGCGAGCATGGCCAGCTACAGCAACTATGAGGTCGAGCGTGGTCTGCCGGCAACGCTCCGCGACAAATACATGCAATCCGACGGCACGCGCTGGAAGGTGCGGGAGGACCTGCGCGCCCTGGCAACCTTCAAGCAGCTCAACCTGCTTGAATCCTTCGGTGTCCTCGGCTCCTTCGACATCATTTTTTGCCGCAACGTGGCCATCTACTTCGACCTGCCCACGCGCAAGTCCCTTTTTGAGCGCCTGGCGCGCCAGCTTAAACCCGGCGGCATGCTGGTCATCGGCTCCTCCGAGACGCTCCACGGCGTCACGGACGTCTACGAACGCAAGGAATACCTGCGCTCGGCTTTCTACACAGTGCGCTGATGGACCGTGGGCGCCAAAAATAACAGAGAGGTAGCGCTGCGATGATCGCGGAGCAGGAATTCATAAACGAACTCGAGGCGAATCTGGCCGCGGACGACGTGGTCAAAGCGAAGCTTGTGGCGTCGCATCTCGGGGGCCAGTCTTCGGAGCTGCAAAGTACGATTCTGGAGATGCTTTCGGCCTGGCAGGAGCCGATTGCCGTGCCCGTGCTCGGGAAGATTCTCGACCTGCCGATCGGTTCCTTATCCGTTTCACGGACCGAGATCGCGAAACTCGTACTCGACAAGGTCATCGACGACCCGGGCGGCATGGAAACCCTGTCGGAAGACGCGATTATCCAGGTCGTAACGGTCATGGGCGAAAGCGGTAATGAACGCTGCCTGAAGCCCTTGCGGCGCCTTCTCATCAGCGGCCGAAATTCGGCGAACCTCCGATTCACCGTGTATGAAGCCGTCAGCAAGCTGCCCATGCGCGCGGGCGGCTACGTTCTGGCGGCCGGCCTTGAGGACCCCGAGGTCTCCGTGCGTATCGCGGCCGCCCGCGCGATCGACAAAAACCTGTCCGACAGCCTGTGCCAGGGCGTGAAAAACATGCTTGGCAATCCGGCGCCGACGCCGGACTACATAGCCAGTGCCGCGGCACAGGCCGGAGCCATGCTCTTACTCGAGGTGCTGCTCGCGGATGACGCATTCATCGGCCCGTTCTCTGCCTACCTGGAGAAAGATCCGGACCCGGAATTCCTGCGCAAGGTACAGCCACTACTGCAGAGCAGCGGTAGAACCGCTCTTGAGCGCCTGGTCAGCAGCTTCCTCGAACGCGCCGAGACCGCGAAAGGGCCGCTGATCTATGCCGTAGACGATTCGACGACCGTACTGCGCATGTATCGCGCCGCCCTCGGTTCCGCGGCCTGTACGCTCAAGGTGTTTGAGAATCCCTTCGAGGCGATTGAGTGGGCGGAACAGGAGCCACCGGATCTGCTCTTTACCGACCTGAATATGCCGGAGATCGATGGAGTTGAACTTGCCTCGACGCTGCGCTGCAACGCTGCGCTGCCCGATTTCCCGATCGTTATGGTATCGACCCAGTCCTACGGTGAGGATCTTGAGCGCGCCTTCAACTCAGGCGTGGACAGCTACATCCAGAAACCTTTCAAGGCCGCGTCACTGATAGACGCCATCAACGAGTTGACGGACTTTGAATTAAGCTAGCAACGCTCAGAGAAGCCTGCGGAGGGCTTGTGCCCGCGGCCTCCGCCCAGCCCGGACGGTCCAGGCGGGACCCAAGCACAGCTTATAGACCGATGAAGGTTACTTTTCCGTCTCCATAGTTCGGCACGTCGACGGTAAAACTGGCGCGACTGGTCGCTGCGAAGACGGCTTTCTCCCCATCCGGAATATCATCCACGCCTTCATACATATTGCCGAGACGCAGATGCGGACTGTCGGCGGTCATAAGCAGACGCGAACAGATATTGAAGACTTCCTGCACGTTCTCCCGGATGGACTCACCCAGATCCTTCTCATCAGCCGCGTCCTCCGCGCCGCCGGGAGGGATCCGGGTAAGCGCCGCGCCGGTGAACGCCGCAAAACGATAATCACTGAGCGCCGCGGCTATCGGCTGGTCATCGTCGCTGAGGTAGATGGCGACGACGCACTTCTCGCCCTCCTCGCTGACGGCCTCGCCTTCGGCGACCTCCAGATCGTCATACATCATCGCCAGCATGCGACGTACATCATCGGTTGTGGGGAGGGGTACGTTTGCCATTGTTTTTCTCGCTTTGATGGGTCTGGGTTCGCGCGCGCATGCGTTTGATAACGCTAGGCAGCACGGGGTGAACGTTTGCGGGGATCGCGCAGCCGGAGCGTTAAACCCCGCTGCGATCTGGCGTGGCCTAGCGGATGTAATCGGCGAGCGTGGTCTCGAAGGTATCCGCGGTAAACGGTTTCGCAATCAGGAAGCGGGCGCCCAACTCTTCGGCCTGCTCCTTCATGGCCGGCGTGGCCTCCGTAGTGACGAAGCCAAAGGGCGGATTCACGTTCTCGGCCTTTAGCGCGGACAGGAGTTCCGGTCCGTTCATGTTCGGCATGTTCCAGTCGCAGAGGACCAGATCAGGCCGATCTTCCAGAATAAGATCCAGGGCTTCCTTGCCGTCAGCCGCCTGGATGATGTCATGACCGCCAAAACCGGCGTCACGAAGCGTTTTGATGACGATCAGGCGCATGGCCTTGCTGTCGTCGACAACCATGATTTTCATATCGAACCAATTCCCTGCCCTCGCGGGGCACCTTTCCCTGCGGCTGGATTGCGGCGGCGGTGCGCCGCGGCGTTCAGCGCGGGGGGCATTATCTAACGAATACAACGAGTACGTAGCATGATGCGGCGCCGATGAGTTCTGCTCTTGGGAGCAGCCCAACGCCGAGGCGGAATCATAGCCGATTCACGCGCTTGTTGCTGTGCTCAGCGTCGCATTTGTTATTCGCTGACCGCTGCTATGTCCTCCCGGAGACTGCGAGCAGCGAGCTGATAATGCAGGGCGGACCACACTCCCACGAGCATCATGGTGCACAGGGCGTAGCGCAAGCCCTCGGCGGTCGCGAGCGTACTCTCTAGACCGTCAGCGACTAGCATTCCGCGATACATGTCGCTGATCCAACCGCTGAGCGTCGGCCCAAGTCCAAGTCCGATGAGGTTGATGATGAGAAGCAGCACGGCGCCGGATAGCGCGCGCTCACGGATACCGACGAGACTCTGGGTCATGGTGAAGCTCGGTCCCAGGTACATATAGCCGAGCAGCGCCGCCGGAAGATAGGCCAGGAGCGCCAGCTCTTTCGTGGGCGACAGGAATGCGGCGAGGTAGATGGGTACCGCCGCCAGCGTGGAGAGCGCGGGTACCCATACGTAAAAGCGCGCGTCCTCGCGCGTCTTGGCGAAACGATCCGACAGGAAGCCGCCCAGATAGATTCCTCCCATGATCCCGGTGGCGGAGATCATCGACAGGGAGAAGCCCACCTCGGACACGGTCATGCCGTGAGACCGAATAAGGAACGCGGGAACGAAGGAACCAACGCCGTAGCCAACGAACGCGTGAAGGGCCGCCGCCAGCGAAAGATGGCGGAAGGAGCGCCGGCGCCAAAGCGCTGCCACGGCCTGACCGATCGGCGGCTGGGTGATGGGTGTGCTGACTCCGTCGGAAAAGCCCCGCGGTGGTTCACGCAGCGTGAGCTTCAGCAGAACCGCAAGGAGAACACCAGGCAGTCCGACCACGAAAAACGCCGTCCGCCAGCCATAGGCATCGGCGATGAAGCTCGAAACCAGGAAGCCGAGGAAGATGCCGCCGCCGATGCCCATGGAATAGATGGACATGGCCCGGGCGCGGCGCTCCGGTTCAAAGTAATCACTGATGAGGGAGTAGGACGGCGGACTGCAGCCCGCTTCTCCGATACCGACGCAGACCCGCGCGACAAGAAGATAGGTGAACGAGCGCGCAAAGCCCGTGAGCGCCGTCGCCGCACTCCAGATGGCCAGGGAAAAGGCGATGATGTTCACGCGGCTGCTGCGATCCGCGAGACGGGCAATGGGAATACCCAGGGTGGAATACAGCAGGGCGAAGGCAAGACCACCGAGGAGACCCATCTGCCCGTCGGAGAAGCCGAACTCTTCTTTGATGGGCTGCAGCAGAATCGTAAAAATCTGCCGATCAACGAAATTGAACACATAGACCGTGAACAGAAGCCAGATAACGTAGCGCTTGTAGCGTTCAGAGACCTGAAACTGCCCCGCCTCTGCGCCCGCCGCGTCTGCGGCCTGAGCCTGATCTGCCATGCGCACTCCGTTTCTGATTGATTATGCGGTCGTGGTGGGAGCGCAGCATACACGGCGCGTGATGCAGATCGAAATCCACGCGGGCGGGATAGTGATCCCGCGGTGCTCCACGCTATGATGCCCAGCACGCGGGAGCGGCGTCGCGCCGCACCTCGGAATCAGCGCGAGGCTCAGGGCCTCGTTCCGGATACCGAGACCCGGTACCCGATGCTCGTGTCGCCGCGCCAGGGCGCGAACCCTTGGCGAGCGACCACCACCAACACAATAACGGGGGATGTTTCTGTGAGCGACCTAGATCAGCAGCGCGAAAAAGTGGGCAGCGCCGGTGGCTTTATCGCCGCCCTGGACCAGAGCGGCGGCAGCACGCCGAAGGCTCTGGGTCTCTACGGCATCGAGGCCGGTGCCTGGAGCAGCGACGCGGAGATGTTTGACCTGATACACGCGATGCGCACGCGCATCATGACCTCGCCCGCATTCAATGGCGATCGCATTCTCGGCGCCATACTGTTCGAGATGACCATGGATCGGGAAGTGAACGGCCAGTCCACGGCCAGCTATCTGTGGAAAGAGAAAGGCGTGGTCCCGTTCCTTAAGGTCGATAAGGGCCTCGCGGAAGAAGCGAACGGTGTACAGCTCATGAAGCCCATGCCGGGTCTCGACGAACTCCTTGCGCGCGCCCGGGATGCGGGGATCTTCGGCACCAAGATGCGTTCCGTGATCAAGCAGGCTAACGCGGAAGGCATTGCCGCCATAGTCGCGCAGCAGTTCGAAGTGGGCCGGCAGATTGTCTCCGCCGGCCTCGTTCCCATTATCGAACCCGAGGTGGACATTCACTGCCCGGACAAAGCCGAGGCCGAGCGCCTGCTACTGGCGCGGCTTCTCGAGCAACTCGATGCGCTCGGGGAAGACGCCACCGTGATGCTCAAGCTGACCCTGCCGGAAAGCGACGGCTTCTATACGCCCTGCGTAGAGCACGATCACGTACTGCGCGTTGTGGCGCTCTCCGGAGGCTACGCCCGCGACGAGGCCAACGCCCGCCTCGCGCGAAATCCCGGCGTGGTGGCCAGCTTCTCCCGGGCTCTGACCGAGGGCCTGTCCGTGACGCAGTCCGAGGATGACTACAACGCGGCGTTGGACAACTCCATCGGCAGTATCCACGCCGCGTCGATCGCCTGAATCCAGCCCGCGGAAGGGGAGCAAACGCGGTGTTCAGCCACATCATGCTGGGGGCGAACGACATGGAGGCGTCGCGCGCCTTCTACGACGCCACCTTCGGCGCCCTGGGCTACCCGCCCGGGGAACCGGACAGCCTGGGTCGCTACTACTACCGCACCGGAAGCGGCGTGTTTATCGTGTCCCGCCCCCGGGACGGCAAGGAGGCCTACAACGGAAATGGCAGCACCATAGGGTTCCTGGCATCGTCACCGGAGGCCATCGACGCCTGGCATGCGGCGGGCCTGGCTCATGGCGGAAAGCACTGCGAGGACCCTCCGGGCCCGCGCGGCGGGGAACACGGCAAGCGCTACCTCGCCTACCTCCGCGACCCTGCCGGCAACAAGATCTGCGCCCTGCACCGCATGGGCTGATCGCGGATCAGCCGCCGGGAACCTCATCCATCACCACGAGCGTGTTCATCAGACCGGAGAAATAGGTGCGGCCGTCGGCGGCACCCAGGATGATGCCGGTGACAAAGCCCGGAAATGGCGCGAAGGCCGCGGGCGTAACAAGCGGCAGCAATGACTCACCGGCGTCGCGACGACGCACCCACTCGTCCATCATGGCCAGACGCTCGGCCGTGGGCTCCGGAAACAGCGAACGCGTTTCCCGCGTTTTGGGGTCCCAGATCAGGATCGTGTTGGGCAGCGGAGCGCCGATCCAGAGCCTGCCGTCGTCCCCCAGTTCAATATTGTCGGGAAGGATGCCGTCGACAATCGTCTCCCGGTTGCTGAGCGTGCCGGCGGCGATATCCACATCAAAACGACTGACCCGCAGCGCCGAGCTTTCGGCCAGGTAGAGCGCCCCCGCCTCCTCGTCGATCGCAAGACCGTTGGCGAATTGAAATCCATCGGCGACCAGTTCGGCGTTGAAGCCCAGACGCCCGTCCTCGGCCGGGATTCGGAAGATTGCCCCCTCGATGAGCGGTTTGTCGATCGCGGCCCACATGCGCGCTTCGCCAACCTCGGCGGGGTTGTGCGCGCTCTGGGTAAACCAGATGGCTCCGCTCGAGTCACGTACGGCCACGTTCACTCCGTATTCGTGCAGGTGTATGCGGGAGGTTTGCCCATCCTTGAGACTCACGCGGTAGATGCCACCGCCGAAGATGTCGGCCACCAGAACGTGTGTACCGGCAGGCTCGAGGCTCATGCCGTTGGCACCCCCATGCGACTCGGGAGGCTCGTGTCGGTAGCCCACAACCGTCATTTTCCCAAAGGGCTCACTGCTGCCGTCGGGCCTGATCTTGCGCAGTCCATGCAACTGGTCTACGACGAGCAGGCTGCCGTCCTCCAGGGCGATGCCGTCTTCCGCGCGGGCCAGGGACTGGTCGGCGGGGAACAGGGAAAGGCCCATGGCCGCGATGGCCTCGGGCACCTTGTAGAGTTGCCGCGCGTACTCCTGTGCATCGTAGGTGCCCAGCGAATCCTGGATAAGTCCCTCCTCCGAGAGAAGCCAGGACTCGACGCCGCTGAAGTCCACCGTATTTCCCGTGCCACCCTCGCCCGAGTTAGTGCCCTGGAGACGCCAGTGGTAGTTGATACGGTCCCCGTCAAGCTCAAGGCGGTCGTGGCTGAGCCTAAGATCCGGAAACGCACTCATGAAACCCTGCGCAACGGCCTCGACCGCCTCTCTTCCGCGGGCGGGCTCCCCTTCGTTGATAGTGAGCACACCGTCGGGCGCATAGAAGGCAGCAACTTTTGCCGGGTCGCTGCTGTTCCAAGCCGCTGTATAGCTCGAAGCCAACACCCGGAGCTCGGCTCCCAGGGAATCCTGGGGGGCGTCATCGCGGGCGCAGGCGCCGAGCATGAGCAGGGAAAGCAGGAGAGTGTTACGGGCGAGAATTATCGTTTTCATCAGGGCTCCTATGGGCCAGGTCCGCCGGCGCGCCAGCATAGCGCCGTCAATCTGCGTAAAAAAGTCACAGAAGAGCGATACGGACCTCACTTTGTCATGCGAGAGGAATATTCTGAACGCAGTCTCGTCATCCATACGAAGCGCCGCGGGCGTATAGTCTGTGGATCGGGACTCTCGACTTGCTCCGGCGGCAAACGCGCGACCGAGCAGCTACCAGCCTCGGTCCGGAGCCGATCGTTAGACGCCGATCACCGAGCGGTACTCGCTTGAGACTCGCGAGTGAAAAGCAGCGCGGACCGGGCGGCAAGTCAAAGAAAAAAACGTAAGGGCAGATTAACCATCATGACGATCTCAGCATCGACATCGACGCACACGAGCGCGATCCGGAGTGAACTCCGGGCGTTTGCCGGTGCTGCGCTGTGCGGCTGGGTCTCTATGCCCCGCCGAAAGCCGCAGCATGTGGTGATCGCCGCAAAGCGCTCAGCGCAGTTCCAGGAAGCTGAAATCGTAAACTGACACCAGATTACTGAAAAAAGGCCTCCGGGAACCCAGGGCTCGGAGGCCTTTTTCGTTCAACGATACTATCTTCGTCGAAACAGACTTCCGCTCCCCGGGCCTCGGATGCCGCAAGGGGAAACACCGTGAAACGGTCACTGAGTATCAATCCGGCCATCGTGTACGCCATGGGGTTCTTCCATGCCTTCGTACTGATCGTGCCCGTGTTTGTGCCGCTCGCCCAGGGCTACGGCCTGTCCATGTCGCAGATTCTGCAGACCCAGGCTCTTTACGCCCTCACGATCGCCTGCTTCGAAGTCCCTTCGGGCTACGTGGCGGACGTATGGGGTCGTAAGCGCGCCGTACTCCTCGGATCAGCGGTCAACGCCATTGGTTTTCTCTGGCTCTTGAGCGCCGACGTCTTCGTCGACTTCCTCGTCTACGAAGTGCTCCTCGGCATCGGGATCAGTCTGATTTCCGGGGCGGACCTGGCGCTGCTCTATGACTCGGAGAAAATCCTGGAAGCCCGCGGCGAATCGCGAGCCGGCAGTAGTAAAGCACTGAGCCGCCTCATCGCTATTGAGGCCGGGGCCTCGGGAATAGCCGGGGTGGGGGCGGCCCTGCTCCTGCTGTTCACGGATCTGCAGGGCCTCGTGATTGCCCAGGCGTTCTTCAGCATGATGCCGCTGCTCCTGGGCTTTGCCCTGGTGGAGACGCCTCGCCCGGTGCTCGCACAGAACCACGGGGCCAACACCCGCGCGATCTTCAAGCTGCTCTTGCGCGGGCAACCCGTCGTGCTGTGGACGGCGCTGGCGATTGCGGCCTTTGGTCTGCTCGCGCTCTATGCCTTCTGGATCTACCAGAAGTACTGGGAGTTGCAGGGCATACCGGTGGCGCAGTTCGGCTACATCTGGGCGATCTTCGCGATTACCGTGAGCGTGGCGGCACGCTACGCGAGCTATCTCGAGGCACGCTTCGGCTGGCGGATACTGCTGATCGTGACGGCGCTGCTGCCCATGATCGGGCTGCTTGGCATGACGATCTTCGGCGGCTGGGTGGGCGTGATGTTCGGTTTCGCCATCCAGGTCAGCCGCGGTATGAGTCTGACGCTGTTCTACGACGCGTTGAATCGTCGCATCCCGGATGACTTCCGCGCGACGGTCAACTCCTTGGTCAGCCTCGCGGTACGGAGCCTGTTCATCGTTACGGGCCCCGTCCTGGGATGGGCGCTGGATGAACTGGGCATGCAGACCACGCTGATCGGTCTGGTGTTGCTTTTCGCTCCCGTGCTGATCGCGGTCACGATCGGCCTCGGCGTACGCATCCGCCGCGAGAAGACGCCGGCACTGCCCGCACCGGCGGGGCTCTAGGGCTCCGCCGTTGCTTTACATGACGTAGGCCAGGAGCCAGAAGGCGCCCATGGCGGCAAAAAGGGTGAGGACGTGATTGCGCGTCGTGCGCGCCACGACGGCGGCGACTACGAGCCCGAACAGTTCGGGAGCGCCGATCAGCACTTCGCCTCGCGGTGATGTGAGCATGGTTATAATCAAGGCCCCCATTACCGCCGGGGCAACATATTCCAGCGCCCGCAGGGCCAGCGGAGGGAAGCGCCTTTGCGCCAGAGCCACGATGAAGATCGCCCGGCTCAGATAGGTGCCCAGCCCGGTGACCAGGATCGCCATAAAGGCGCTCACAACAAACACTCCCATGTATTGATCGTTTCGCGGGGCCCTCGTTCGGAATGAGCGCGCATCAACGTCTCCTCAGGAGATCGATGGAGAGGCCCACCGCTATGCCGAGTACGGCGCCGAGGAGCAGGCCGAATCGATTGGGCAGCTCCGCAAAGAACACGGTAAGGCCGGCGGCCACAAGCGCTACCAGTACCTTCTCCCAGCGGTCGATCGCCGTAACGAGCAGCGCCATGAACAGAACCGGGGCTGCGAAGGCGAGATTCCATTCCACCGGCACGACGGGTCCGATAAACAAACCCAACGCCGTGCACAGCATCCATAGAGTCCAGAAGGTGAAACCCGCGCCCAGGAAGTAGGCGCGGAACGACGCCGGATCCTCATCGCGGTACAGCATGGACAGCGCGAAAACCTGATCGATCAGCACATAGGGCCCGAGCCAGCAGAACCAGCGCGGCTGACCCTGGAAACGCGGTGCCATGGTCACGGAGTACAGCAGGTGCCGAGCCCCAACAATCAACGCCGCGGTTACCGCAGCCGCAACGCCTGCCCCCTCGCCAAGCAGCGTTAGCAGCGTTATCTGTACCGCTCCGCCAAAGATAATCGGCGACGAACTCCAGCCCAGCCAGGGTGCGATGGCCGACTCCCCGACCACCACACCAAAGACCAGCGCGAAGGGCACCGCCGGCACAAAGAGCGGCAGGGCGTCACGGATGCCCGCCAGCGCGGCGCTGCGGAGCGTTGCCATGGTCAGGCGATGTCCAGCGCCATGGGAAGGAACTTGCACACCAGGACCTGGTTACCGGCGCGCCGGGCGCTCTCGCGAAGCGTGTCACTGACCGCGGCCATCACGGCATCGTGCTCTCCGCGAATCTGTGTGCTCATGGCGTTCGTGACGACGGTAAGGCCTGCGCGTTCGTTCAGTTCATCGATAAACTGCTGGATGATCGGGATGTAGTCCGCGTTAAGCGGATAGAGACTCAGCTCTGCCGTCAGGGTCATGGATTGTCTTTCCTTGAGTTCATTGAATTACGCAGGCTGGGCTATTGTAGTGCCGGCACCGGAACCGGGCAGCGCTCTAGCCGTCGCGTTATCACCGGTCTACGGCAAGTTCCTCTTACCTGGCAGCCCGCGGAGCTGACTATGAAGCGCGTCGCCTACTTTCTAGTCGCCGTCTTGCTGCTCAACTTCAGCTGGGCGCTGCTGAATCCAGCGGCCGCGCGCTCCCAGTTCGTTCCCCTGTCTCCCCTCTTCACCGAGATGAGCCCGGGGGTCTTCGTTGAAAGCGGCCCGGTGTCGGAAGCCGACATAGCTGCCAGGCTGGACCGGGCGCGGCAGCGCGTGAACGATTGGTTCGGATCGAGCAGCGCGACGCCGAACATCATCGTGGCACAGTCCGAAACCGTCGCGAAGCGCTACGGCAACGTGTTTGGCGCCATGCACGGCTCGCCGCTGCGCGGCGGCACAGTGATGATCGGACCCGTGGGCCTCAGCAGCGTAGACGTAATCGCGCATGAGTTGGCCCATGCCGAACATCTCAGCCGCGCGGGGTACTTGCGCTGGACCCTCACCCCGGCCTGGTTCATCGAGGGCCTGGGCATGCAGGTCGACTGGCGAGATGCTTTTCGCAGCGAAGCGCCCGCGGATCTTCAGAAATCGCTGCCCCGGGTTCGCCAATGGTTCAGCTTTCGTGAGTTTGCCCAGGACAACCTTAGGGAGCACTACCGGTCCTCGGCGCAAACGGTCCGCTCGCTGGATCAGGTACTCGGTAGGGACGCCCTGCTGGAGCTTGCGACAGGCTTTCCCCTGTATCGCTCCTTCGATCGATCCCTGGAACTCGCCCTTGCTGAAAACTGCGGGGACTGCGACCTGCCCTGAGCGTTCCGCTTGTCGGCTGGCCGCGCAGACGGACCCGGCTGGTGCAGGTCAACCCGACCATTCTGTTGCTGGGTGCTGTCTTCGAATCCTACGCCGCAGGCCGGTGCGCATGGCCCTGGGGACGCCGAACTTACACGCTCGCCGATACCGCTGCTACAACGTACAGGTGAGCGAAGGTGGCACAGCCGATTGAGAGAATGTAGCCGCTGACGCTGTCCCAACTCGTAGATTCGTAGCGCCGCCAGAGCAACATCATCGCAGCGAGGCCGAGCAACGGGAGGGCGGCGGAACAGGCCAGCAGGTAGCCCGCGGTGAAGATGGCAAAGGCATCGATGGAGACAGTGAAGCGAAAGACGGCGACATTCACTATCGCGTAGCCCAGGGCCAGCACGAGCATCGACACGGACACAGCGCGCGAAGCCGGTCTTCGTATGATTGCCGCCACCATCAGGCCGAGGCCGACGATGGCGAGGATCAGCCAGATCAGCGCCACGTAAGCCAGCTCTTCCATGAGCAGGTCCAGCAGGGCATAGACGACGTTTTTCATCGCAAGGAGCGGGACAACGACGGGCGCATTGCTAGAGCAAAGGGTTTTCTATCGTAGGCAGCAAAGCCGACCCCGCGAAACGGATCATGCGGACGCTGAGCTGATGTAGATCGTCAGGGATCACCGCTCAGATCCTCATCGTCGACATCGAGCTCCTGCTCAAACGCGAGCGGCGTGAAACTGCGTCCACCCACGAAACTGCCTTCTATCGTGGTCACATTGCGGTCGTTTGGCCGGGGTGAGTCACTGGTAAACGAGCTGAAGATTTCGAGATCAAAGTTCATGGATGTCGCGGTCACGCGCACTTCGCCGGCAACAGCCGTTTCGAAGGTGAACGTCTTGTCCACGGTCCCTTCTATGTCGGTCACCGTGGTGGTGGTCTGCCGGAATGCGCTGATCAACAGCTGGCCCGTGCGTTCGGCTCCACCAGGGGAGAGGAACACGATCTCAGCCACGCTGTTGTCACCACCGAAGCTTCCGACGACGCCGGCCTCGTCAACACTCACCTTAAGCGGGTCCCGGGTGACCAGTTTCGGCTTGATGAAGTTGATCTCCGTGGCGTACACCTGGGCCTCCGGCTCCTCGGGCACGCCATTGGCGCTTCGGCGTTGGACGCCGGTGAATACCCCGTCGAAGGTGTCGTTCAGATCCACATCCAGACTTTCGAAAAAGGCATTGAGCACCGGCACGGCGTAGCACTTGCTGAACAGCTGCGCAATTTGCTGTGCCTCCGTCTGACTGATCGCAGCCTCCTTGAGTATGGGCGAGGCTCGGAGCAATGTACCGACCAAGACTTCGCCGAGTACCTCATCCAGGCCGTCCGGATCTAAGAAGCACTGCAGATGCAGACCGGCGGCGTAAACGGAAGCGAGCTGTATCGCGGCTTCGAACATCGGTTTGCTGTCGGACTCCGGAGATCCCAGGCCCAGCGCAAGGTTTTCAACCGTGAGCACAAGGAAGACGAGCCCGTTGTACTCCTCCTGCATGTCCTCGGTCATGACTTCGCGATTGATGAAGCTCTCGATATCGGCGAGGAGCTGCTGCCGGCGTTCATTGGTCAGACGGATGATTTCGCTCTCCACGTTCTCCGTCGGTACTTCTCCATAGACCGCTTCCATTACCGTGGCCGCCACGGCATAGCCTCCAGCCGCGCGCAGACCGGCGACGGCTTCTTCGACCACTTCAACGATCCAGACGTCGGAAAATCCGAAGGTCTCGAGCGTCACGCGTTCGCCGGAGCGGGCCGTTTCAACGAGGCTGCCCGCACCGGTCGTCCCCTCGGCACCGTCCGTGGGGAAAAGCGGCACGAGCCGGACGTCGCTCCCGTCCTCATCGGCCACAACCCCGAGGAGAGCCGTGCCCGGGGAACGCATTCCGGTGACATCGAACTCCAGGGCAATGGGCTGACCGAAGACCCGACCCGCCGGACCCAGGCGAGCCCCAGCCAAGGCAGTCACTCCCTCGGGAAAGCCATCAACGGCCGTGATGGGTGCGGCGCTGAACGCGGTGCTGGCGGCTACGCTCGCCTCAGGCACATTCATCGTTAGCGTTGTGCCGTCCTCTGACGGCAGGGTGAGCGATCCGCCGTCCAGCGAAAGGGCTACGGTTTCCGCCGCGTCGGCATCAACGTCACTGGAGAGCTGCAGCGGCTCGGGCTCGTCAAACACCAGCGGATCGCTGCCGCCGGCAAGTTCGGCGTCGTCATCGATACCGTCACCATCGGAGTCAGCAAGCAGCGGCGAGGTGCGATGAACGTTGACTTCATCGCCGTCCGTGAGGCCGTCGCCATCGGTATCGGCAAGCTCGGGATCCGTGCCAAGCTCTTCTTCCTCAAACGCATCCAATCCGTCACCGTCATCATCCCGCGGCGCTGACCCGAGCAGCAGCATAAGCACCGTCGCATCGCGCTGTGACAGTTCCTGGGCTCCCAGGAGCGGCCCGAGGCCGCCCAGCAAAAGCAGTATGACGAGCGGGATCGTAAAGCGTCGCATCGGGCGCTCCTCCCTCGCAAAGCTTGAATTTCAGGCGTTCAATGCCATCTACTCATCGACCGCGGGGCCGTACTGATCGCGCAGCCGATCGACACTGGCTATGGCTGACTCATAGTCAACATAGTCACGATGCTCAATGATCGCACCCTCATCGACACGAATGATGCTGGCCACCGTGCCCGTGATGGTGACTTCCGCTTTGTTCACGTTCCAGGTGGCGCCCGCGGTAGTGCCGACCACTTCGTAAAGAATCATGTGGTAGCCGGCCGTAACCGCACAGGCCCGATAATTGAATTCAAGCTTCTGCGTGGCGGAGCCATTACTCTCTCGGCGCCAGAAGGCGACAATGTTCTCCGCACCGTGAATATCGATGGCAGGTCGATCGAAGTAGATCATAGTGGGATCTAGGTAGCGCGCATCGGGTGCCAGCAATTGCTGCATCGTCGACCAGTCCATAGCCTCGATCACGTTGAGGTAGGCAATCGCTGGATTATCGTCGCACTCGGCTCGTAAGGCCGGTCCATGTATCAGCGGAAGGACTATCGCCGCGGTTGCGATGAGATGCTTCATGTCATTCCTCCAATAGCGCCGCAGCCCAAGACCCTATGCGATCTATGCGAGCGAAGCCAACCACCGGTCTACGATCGAGTCGATGGTCAATCGGCGCGATCCCGTACTGTGACTAGCTGAGACCGTCAACGCGGGACTGCACATCCGCGAATACCTTGAGAAAACCGGCCTCAAGGGTTGAATCCAGATGCTGGGCAGCGGCCAGCGTTTCAATAACCGGCAGCTCGCGCCGGGCCCGCGTGGCCAGCCGGGCAAGGACTGCCTCGACGCCCGCCATGCTGTTGTAGGCCCGCAGCCAGTTCGCCCCCACCCACATCGGCGCCCGCTCAGCCAGGGCCGGCGGCAGGGGTGCTCCCGGTGTTGAAAGCACCCGGTACACGTCGTCGATGAAAGCGTCGCGGCCGAATGTCGAAAAACGGCCCCAGTTGCGAAACAGGTAGTGGTCGAAGAGTACGTCCAGGACGATGGGCGCGACGCGGCGCTGCGGACCTCCGAAGGAGGCCACCATTTCGCGATAGTGGGGATGTGTGTCGGTAAGCATGTCGACGCGACGATGGCGACGCACGCCGTCAGCTACCCGGGGATGAAGCGAGTGATGCTCCAACCGACCCTTCACCAGGTCACCCGCCACGTTGCCGATCACGCTGAAAGCATGAGGCTCCGAGAGCAGTGCATGGGCAAGGTAATTCACTTGAGATCGCCTCTGGCTCTTGTCGCGGATGCTCGCTCCGATCGATCCTCCGGACCTACGATCTCATGCACCTTATCTCGTGCTGTACAGCCGGGCCGGCGCAGGTCGAGCATGCGTGATGGAGCAGGGCTCGTTAGCGAAGCCAGGCGATCGCTCCCGGATAAGCAAGCGTATAGAGCCATGGTACTCAAGGACGGCCCAGGCGTGGACACCACCCTCATCGACGATTTCTCGGATCCGACGAGAGCCCGCAACGGCCAAAGCTGGCGCTTCTTCAGCGACCGCGTCATGGGCGGTGTATCCCTTGGCACCGCGCAGCACGAGACGGTCGACGGTCGTCCGGCACTTCGGCTCACCGGTGACGTAAGCCTTGAGAACAACGGAGGCTTCATCCAGGTCGCTCTCGATCTCACCGCGGAAGGTCATACCCTGGATGCCAGCGCCTTTGCAGGCGTGGAGCTGACGCTTCGCGGGGACGGCGCAGACTACGCGGTCAATCTCCGCACCTCGGACCTGCGCTACCCCTGGCAGAGTTATCGTGCTGCCGTCGCCAGCGCCGCCAGCTGGACGACGCACCGCGTTCCCTTCGCGGCTTTCCTAGCCCAGCGTACCGATCGCCCCCTTAACCCGGCTCGTCTGCGCCGCATCGGACTCATCGCGATTGGCGAGGCGCGACGCGTGGACATCGCCATCACCGAGCTGCGCTTCTTTCGCTGAGCGAGTACGTTTAGGAAAGCGCGGCAACGGCGCGCCGTTCGCGCCAGGCCTCGAGCATGGCGATCGCGAACCAGGCGTACAGCGTCACGCCGATGAAGGTGGCGAACCGCACCAGGAAAGCGGTCAGGGCATCCTTGCCGTTTGCGCTGTCTTCCACTGCGGGTCCGAGGAGTATGAGCATCGTGACGATGGCGTTGATCCAAAACGAAGGCGCGACCCCCGTGCGCAGCACACTGAACAGCTTGCAGCCTACATAGAGCGACGCGGCCGCCATCCAGAGGAAGTACATCCACAAATCCGGCTTCAGGGACAGCGCCCACCACATCAGCACGGCGAGCAGTCCACCGGCAAAGGTGGAACCGAGGAGTTCGCGCCCCGCGTGCCGCGCATCGATCACCGAGGCCTGCTGACCGAGAGACACCGACTTCATGATGGTCATGAGGTACTGCTGCGGGTTGGTGAGAGCCAGCAAGTAGGCCGGCATCACGATAAGCGTGGCCCGCAGCGCCAACCAGTTGGAAGTGTGTGCCGGCACCGGGGCCTCGGGAGCCGCTCCGGGCGCCTCCACCGGCTCGGGCAGAAACGGATAGACGAGCCATAGACACAGCACCGCGGTGGCGATGCCCAGCACCAGGGACCAGATCAAGGTCGTCGCCAGCGCATAGGAAAGGAAGCCCGCCACGGAGATCAGCGTAAAGCCGATGGTGAGAAAAATGCCGAGCATGCGCTTGCCACGGATGACCGTCAGATACATGGCCAAATAGAGACCCGCGGCCACCACCAGCACCGCCGTGACCGGGTAGTAGCGCAGCAGGGGAATGAGCAGTACGCCGACCATCAGCGACACGGTCACGACGAGGATCAGGGCAAGAAGTGCCTTCGGGCCAGGTGGAGGACCCGGGACCGCCGATAGAAAAACGACAAACAGCGGCGCCAGATAGGGCAGCGGAAAGGCGAGAGCATAGGCGGCAACCAGGGCCAGGGCGGCAGCGAACGCGAAACGCAGGGAGCGACGATCGGCCGCCCCGGAATCAGTAGGCATAGGAGAGCCAGCTCATCAGGCGGATATAGAGCTTCCCGAGGAAACGCGTGATCCTTGCCCGGTCGCTGTACACAATCACGGAGGCCTGGCCGCCAACGCGCAGCTGGCGGAGCAGCTGCGGATCCTCGGCGTCGAATCCCACCTCCACGGGAAAGCGCTGCGCCTGGCGGAGCCAGTCTCGACTGTTGCTTACCGAGGGCAGGGTGCCCGGCGGCGGCGCCTGGCCGGTGCTTACACCCAGCCCCACACTGCGGACGCGCCCCTCAAAGACCCGCCCCGGGACCGCATCAAAGATAATCTCGGCACGCGTATTCCCCGCCATATGGCCCAGATTATTCTCGGTGAAGTCAGCGCTGATCCAGAGATCGTGAATCGTAATCAGAGTCATCACCGGAGTGCCGGTGCCGGCGTACTGACCCACATCGGCGCGCAGGTCCGTAATCAGCCCCCGGGATGGCGCGGTCACGGTGGTGCGTTCGAGGTCCAGGCGCGCCTTCTCGACGGAAGCCTGGGCCGCCAGCAGGATGGCGTTGTTCGCCTCATCGTCGCCGCCCTTCTGCTCGATGGCGCGTTGAATATCAGACTCGGCGGCGCTGACCCGTGCCCGGGCCTGATCCAGGGAAGCCTGTGACGACTCGAGGCGACGCAGGGAAATCGTTCCCGGGTCCTCTTCCCGGAGACGCTTGAGGCGCTCGTAGTCCTGGCGCGAACGCAGTTCACTGGCCTCGGCGGCGCGCAGACTGGCGCGGGCCGCTTCGACCGCCGCGTCACCCGCCTGCACCTGGCTGCGGGCGTTGGCGAGATCCGATTCGGCGCGAGCCAGGGCGATGCGGTACTGGGCAGGGTCTATCTCAAACAGCGGCTGTCCGGCATCAACCTCCTGATTGTTCGCTACCTGCACCTTCGCAAGCCTGCCGGCTACCTCGGGCGCGATACCGATGACGTATCCCTGGATCCGCGCCTGATCCGTGTACGGCGCGTAGCGGTCGGCGACCAGGTACCAGGAAAGCGAGAGGACGATCAGCACCAGAATCACGATTCCACCGCGCCGCGCCGTGGCGCCCTTTGGCTCTGTCGCCTCGACAGGCTCCTCCGTTGCGACCTTCGCGCCCTTCTCGCCCTTCTCGCCCTTCTCGCCTACGCTCTCATCGCTCATCTCGAGCCTCCCTGCCTGCGGCTGCCCAGCGATTCAGCCCGTTCCAGATCAACGGGTAGGGACCCGTCGAAAAGATCGCCCCAATTGCTTCGTTCACGCATCTGGTCGCGAATCTCCACCGGGATCATGGTTTCCATGGGCATCGACTGCCAGCCCCCGCCCAAGGTGCGGAACAAACCGATTGCGGCGGACAGATGCGCTCCCTGGTTGAGCAGCTCCTTCTCCGCCTGCGAGAACAGCGCCCGCTGCGCATCAAGAACACGCTGAAAGTCGGCGTAGCCCTCCTGGTAGCGGCGATTGGCCAGATCCAGGGAGCGTTCCGCGGCCGCCCGCGACTCCGCCAGCACCAGGCCGGCCTCGGCGCTCTTGATGACGGCGATCGCGGCATCATCGACTTCCCGGGCCGCATCCAGAACGCTCACATCGAAGGCCAGCAGCGCCTGCTGCAGGCGAGCGTCCTGCACCTGGATGTTGGCGCGGATCCGACCGTAGTCAAAGATGTTCCAGCGCAGGGACGGGCCCGCCACGAAGGTAGTGCCATCGCGGGTCGCGCCCAGGCTGTCCCCGGCCCAGCCAAAGCTGCCGAACAGCGAGATCGCCGGATAGAAGTCCGCCGTCGCGATGCCGATCTGGGCGGATTGAGCGGCCGCCTGCCAGGCGGCAACGCGCACGTCCGGACGGCGTAGGATGAGTTGTGCGGGTACCTCGCTGATGCTGATCGGACTGACGGTCGGCAGTGGCGCCACCGGTGCGGCAAGCTCCGCGAGCTCCCCGGGTGGGCGACCGAGCAGCAGGGCCATGGCATTGCGCTGCTGCGTCAGCACGCGTTCCAGATCGGGAATCGTGGCCAGGGTGGCGAGGTACTGGGTGCGCGCCTGCTGGAGGTCCAGTTCCGACTCCTGGCCGCTCTCGAACAGCTGTGTGGTGATCTCGAAGCTGCGTTTCTGGATTGAAGCGTTCTCACGCGCAATGGCGATGCGCAGCTGCGTGGTGCGGTAGGCATAGTACAGCTCCGCGGTCTGGGCAAGGAGCAGCACCTGCGCGTCGCGCTGCGCCGCGATCGATGCCAGAAAGGCCGCATCCGCGGCCTGGACGCCGCGTTCGAAGCGTCCCCAGAAATCCAACTCCCAGCCAACCGATAGCGAACCGTCATAGCTGCCAAAGCTGTCCTGGCTGGCCGGCAGAAGGCCGTCGCTGCGGCGTTGGCGCAGGTAGGCCGCGGAGGACTGCAGGGTCTGCGACTGCGGCAAGCGCAGGGCCTCGGCCCCACCGAGGCGGGCCCGGGCTTCCAGCACCCGGAGTCCGGCGAGCTGCAGCGACGGACTCGCCATGAGCGCCGCATCAATCAGTGCAGACAGCGCGGGGTCGTTGAAGCGCTCCCACCAGGTCGCCAGATCTTCGCTCGCCGCGCTGCCTCCGCGGGATTGCTGCCCGTAGAGATCCGGCTGCCAGGCCGCGAGCCAATCCGGCGTGGGTTCGGAGTAGTCGGGGCCGAGGGTCGTGCAGGCCCCGAGGGCAAACAACCCAACGGCGGTGAAGCAGCGACGAAACACCCGGGTCACGGCGTTGAACTCAGACGATCAAACGGATTCAGGACGTGCTCCTATTCCCCCACCGCTTCGCCGGCCGCGGGATCGGCATCCGCCATCTCGTCCACCCAGCCCATGAAGAGTTCATAACCCACGCTGAGCACCACCGCGCCAATGAACAGACCGATGATGCCCGCGCCGACCATGCCGCCCAGGGCTCCGAGCAGCACCACCGGCATGGGCACATCGACACCTCGTCCGAGGAGAATGGGTTTGAGGACGTTGTCCGCGGCTCCCGCGACCAGGAGATACACCGTGAGTCCGGCGTTGATCACCGTGCTGTGCTCCGTAAAACCCCACAGGTAGGCAACCACGGGCAGGGAAATGATCAGGGCCGGCAGCTGAAGGATCCCGACGACGAGCACAACCAGGGCAAGAAGGCCGGCGGCCGGTATGCCGGCAACGAGGAAACCAAGGCCCAGAAGTACCGCCTGAATGGCAGCAACGCCGACGACCCCCAGCGCCACGGAGCGTACGGTGAGGGTGGCGAGGCGATGCAGGTCCGCACCGCGTCCGCTGCCGGCGACTCGACGGAACACGCGGCGCATGGCGCCCGACCCCGATTCGCCGTAAGCCATCATGATGCCGGCGACGATCATCGCGCCGAAAAAGAAAAACAGCGTACCGGCGGTCCCGGCAGCGGAGGACAGCGCCGTGCGGCTGAAGTTGCCAAGATGCGGTTGCAGTTCCTCGAACAGTGCGGGCAGATCTGTCGAAGCGAGCATCCAGGTGTCATAGACGCGCTCACCGATCAGCGGCCAATCGCGCACCGCGTCCGTCGGTGGTCGGATGTGAACCTCCTCGGCGTTGAAGTTTCCCACCACCTCAAAGATATGCGTCGCAAAGGATGTTCCCAGGAGCACGGTAGGTACGCCGATAAGCAAGAGGATCGCAAGGACGAGGAGCGTTGCCGCCCGGCCGGGTGAGGTGCCCAGGCGCGCCATCAGCGTCAGGTGCAGCGGGTAGAACGACACGGCGAGGATAAGTCCCCAGCTCATGATCGGGATGAAGGGCGCAAAGATCCGCTCGCAGGCCACCACGGCGAGCACGATGAGGCCAAGACGAATAAAAAAGTCGAGGACATCTCCCGCCAGCAGCTCCCGGAGCGCCTCTCGATCCATAGCCATAGCCCGATCCCCCCCGGATTCACGTGGCTCGTCCGCGAAGATTCGCGGCAAACGCGCTAGTGTACGTCAAGGCCAGGTAAGATTTCGCGATCCAGCGCTGTCACGGCTTCGTATCTCCGACGTGCTACGTTGTTGTGCTGAGTTACTGGTGCTTTTCGGCTTTTGGAGTTTGCGTGTCCCCGCGCCTGACCACCCTGCTGTCACTGCTTATCGCAGCCGCGTCGCTGTTCCCGGATCACGCCGTGGCTGACACCGCGGGCAGAATCATTCGCGTCGCCACCTTCAACGTCAGCATGGAGGGCGGGAACTATGTCGCCCCTGGCACCACGCCCGGCGGACATGAGCTGCCGGCAGCCCTGAGCAACAGCGACCACCCGCAGATCAGCAATATCGCCGAGATCATCCAGCGCGTGCGTCCGGACATCCTCTTGCTCAACGAATTCGACTACGACCCGGATCCCGAGCGCGGCGTCCTCCCGTTCCTGAACAACTACCTCCGCCAGCCGCAAATAGGCACGGAATCCATCGACTATCCCTACTTTTTCCAGGGGCCGGTCAACACCGGCGTCGACTCGGGCATGGACCTTGATCGCGACGGGCAGGCGTCGGGCACGGGCAATGACGCGTTTGGCTACGGGCTCTATCCCGGCCAGTACGGCATGTTGCTCCTCAGTCGCTTTCCCATAGCGGAAGATGAACGCCGCAGCTTTCAGCACTTCCTCTGGAAAGACATGCCCGACAACCTGATGGTCGACATGCGCGATGAGGACGGCGAACTCTGGTACCCGGAGCCGGTCCAGGAAAAGCTGCGTCTGTCTTCCAAGTCGCACTGGGATATACCGATCACCATCAACGGTAGAACGCTGCACGTGCTGGCCAGCCACCCCACGCCGCCGGTCTTCGACGGTCCCGAGGATCGCAACGGGCGGCGAAATCATGACGAAATCCGTTTTTGGACCGACTATCTGGACGCTGAGCTGGCCGACTACATCTACGACGACAAAGGCCAGCGCGGCGGCCTGCGCGGTGAACGTTTCGTCGTTCTCGGCGACCTCAACGCATCCATGGAAGAAGGCGACGCGCGGCGCGAGGGAATCTCCGATCTGCTGGGACACGATCTTGTGCGTCGCGGCATGCTGCCCACCAGCGACGGCGGTCGCGCCAACCGCGCGGATTCCCCTTTCGGCCCCGCGCATACCGCTGCCTGGGGGATGCGGGCGGACTACGTCATTCCCAGTAAGGCCGGCTGGCGTGTTCGCGACGCCGGTGTTTTCTGGCCCCCTCCCGGCGACGCTCTGCACCGACTGGTGGAGAACCGCAGCGCCTCGTCGGATCACCGCCTGGTGTGGCTGGACCTGGAGCTGCTTGACTAGGAAACGTTCACCCACCTCGCCCTGTACAAGGCTCATGACAGGCACCCGGCCGGCCTGTCCCCTGGAGAATGGAATCTATGCTTATCGTCACGGGTATCTACGCAGCCCTTCTCGGATTGCTATTTGTCGCGCTCAGCGTCCGCACGCTGCGTATGCGCAGGAGTCTGCAGATCGCCGTCGGAGACGGCGGGAGCGCCGAGATGCTTCGCGCCATGCGTGTGCATGCCAATTTCGCCGAGTACACACCCATCGCCCTGCTGCTGATCGCCATGGCTGAGCTCAATGGCGTCAACGCCCTTGTGGTGCATGCCCTGGGCGCCAGCCTGCTACTGGGGAGACTCAGCCACGCCTGGGGCGTGCGCCAGATGAGCGAGACCTTTTTCTTTCGCATCTTTGGCATGGCCATGAGCCTCACCACCATCTGCGTCGCGGCGCTTTTGCTGCTGTATACGGCAATTCGCGCCGCTTCATGACAAACTGTCGCGCCCGCCCCGGGCTGAACCCCTCAACAAGGATTTTGGAGAGTAGCTATGGATATAGGCATCAGCGAAGAAGATCGCATTGGCATCGCAACAGGACTCAAGGCTCTGCTCGCTGACTCCTACACGCTCTACCTGCAGACTCACAATTTTCACTGGAACGTAACCGGACCGCAGTTCCGCGAGCTTCACCTCATGTTCGAGGAGCACTACACGGAGCTGGCCACGGCCGTCGACGAGGTAGCGGAACGCATCCGCACCCTGGGCATCGCCGCGCCCGGCACCTACAAGGCCTTTGCGGAGCTATCGAGCATCGAGGAAGTAGAGGGCGTTCCGGCGGCTTCGGAGATGGTCGAGCGTCTTACCCGCGGTCACGAACAAATCGTAAAGACCTGTCGTGCTGTGCTGGCGAAGGCACAGGAGGCTGAGGATGAATCCACCGCGTCGCTGGTCTCTGACCGCATGCGCGTGCACGAAAAGACAGCCTGGATGCTCCGCGCTCTGGCGGCCTGAGGGGCGCGCCTACTGAAGCACGGTCAGCTGATCGCGGCCGCCCTTCTTGGAGCGGTACATGGCGTCGTCGGCGCGCGCGTAGAGGGTCTCCGTGGTGTCCTCCTCGCGTACCGCGGTGACGCCGGCACTCAGGGTGATGGGAACGGGCTTTCCCTCAAAATGGAAGCCACTGGACCCCACGGCACCGCGAACGGCTTCCACGATCGGCTGCGCCGCCGCAAGCGGCGTTCGCGGCAGGATCAGTACAAACTCCTCACCGCCCACGCGAAACAATAGGTCGGTCTCGCGAACGCGCTCGGAAATCTGCTGCGCAACCAGCTGCAGGGCCTTGTCGCCGGCATTGTGGCCATAAGTGTCGTTGACGTTCTTAAAGTGATCGATATCGAGAACAGCGAGGCAGAACGCTTCCTTGTAGCGACGGAAGCGGCTGAACTCCTGGGCCAGGGATTCGTCGTAGGCGAGACGGCTGCGCACGCCGGTCAGCGTGTCGCGCATGAGCTGCTCGCGGTTTTGCTGCAGGCGCTGTTGGAGCTGTGCTGATTCCTTCTCCATGCGCTCCACGCGATCTCTCAGCTCTTCGTTGCGCGCCTCCGCTTCCGCGAGACGCTCGGCGTCTCCGTCGGTAAAATCGCTAATGGCCGTCTTTATCCCATCCAGCGACTGGCTGACGGCTTCCTTGAGCCGATCGATATCGGACTCCGTGTCTATCTGCTGCTGGATGCGACTGACGCCCTCACCCATTACTTCGTGAAGGCGCTCGGACTGTTCACGTCCGCTCTGAAGACCCTGAAGATCGCTCTGGAGGACCCCGGTGATATCGCCGAGTTCCTCGCTGACCTCCTCCACGAGTGCTTCCAGGGCCTGCTTGTCCGAGCTGATGCGCTGGATGATGTTGCGAATCTCGGCGATGATCCGGGACAGGATCGTATGCCAGTCGCCGGCGCCTTCGCGCAGCAGCACCTCACGTACCGTGTTCAGGGAACTCAGTCCGGGCTGCACTACAGCGACTTCATCTATGAGCGCGAGGAGCACGGCTTTCACATCTCCCGCCAGCGCGCTGGACTGGGCAGCGCCCTCCAGGGAATTCTGGGCTGCTTCATCCCGCAGCAGGGAGCTTACGGCAGCAGCGAGTTCCGCGAGACACTGCTCCGGCTCCAGATCCGGAATGCGTTCCCGGAAGCTGCGCAGCTCTGACTTGCGCTCGTCGGGGAGCTTCAGCGCGTCTATCAATTGGGTGGAGAAGGTTCGGGCATCCTGGCCGGCTACCGTCGGCGCAGGGTCTGCTGACGACGATGCGCTGTCCATGCTGCGGATTACGCGACTGACTTCGTCGACAGCGTTGTCGAGATCGGCACCGCTTCCGCCCTTGGCCGCGCGCTGCACAAGTTCCAGGGCCCGATCGAGGGATTCCGAGCTGCCCTCCGCGGCGATAGCCACGCGGGCGAGACCGCGGCGCAGGCGTTTCTCGTTCGCCTCCCAGTCCCGGGCTTCCTCGAGATAGCGCCGTTTCCAGTCGTCTTTTTCGCTCATGACGCGAGCTTGTTTGGAGCGGGCGGTGCGAAGTGAATTGCGCGCGCACCGAAAAAGAAGGCGGACATCCTCAGGTCTTCACGGCCACGCAGATGCCTTTCATCTTTTTGGCTTCGTACATCGCCTCATCAGCGCGGCCCATGGCGTCTTCCATCTCATCGCCTTCGATAAGCTCCGTGACACCGCAGGAAATTGACACGTCAATGGGTTTACCGTTGTCGTTGAAACCGGCGTCGATGATCTCCTGGCAGGCGCTGCGGGCAAACACCTCCGCACCCTCGACACGAGTATCTGGAAGGAGGATGACGAACTCATCACCACCGTAGCGACACACGATGTCGCTTGCGCGGGCTCTTCCATGCAGCACATCCGAGACTTTGACCAGCACGAGGTCTCCCGCGGCGTGGCCGTAGGTGTCGTTGATGTGCTTGAAGCGATTGCAGTCCACGAATACCAGTGATAGCGAAGCACCGGCGCGCTTCCAGCGCGCGTAGAGTTCGCGCGTGCGTTCCTCGTAGCCGGCGCGATTGTAGGCGCCGGTGAGAGCGTCCTTGAGCGCGAGGTCGTTCTTGCTGCGAAGTTCACTGCGCAGCATATCTGCCTCGTTCTCAAGCGCCGCAAGTCGATCCGTCAGCTCGACAACGCGCTCCTGCGACTGCTCATGCTGTTCCCGCTCGGCGATCACGTGCTCGGCAAGGCGATGCGTGATTCTGGAAAGACCTTCCTTTATCAGCCCGCGGATCTCCTCGACATCGCTGCCGGCGGCCGCGTCGCCCAGGGAGCGGGCGTCTTCATCGACATCACTCTGGAGGCCCTCGGAGCGCTCCAGGGAACGAGTGGTATCGTTGGAGAGCAGCGTGATGACGTCTTCGAAGCCATCCAATCGTTCACGCAGGTCGCCGAGGAAGTCGGTAGTCTGGCTGCGTTCGGCGCGGATGCGCGCGTCAATGCGTTCTATTTCCTCGGTGACTTCGAGCAGCAGTTCCTTGGCCTGCATAGGATGCAGAATCTGATCCAGGGCATCGCGGATCTCAGTGCTGCGCAGCGGACTCCCGTTGAGCACGTCGATGTGTTCAACCAGGCGCTGCAGAAGCGACGCAAAAAGAGAAACATAGCGCTCGTCGGTGTCATCGCCGTTGGACTTCTTGCCGAGCCAGCCCATCACCTTGCCCTGACCGCGGCCGCTCACCACGCTCCCCTGGATGGCCTCGGCGGCAACGCCGAGCAACTCGACGAGGGCCTTTTGCCGGCTTACGGAGGTCTGCCCCGCGGCGGCCTGGCGCACAAGATCATTCATGCGCTCCTGGTCTTCGCTTTCGACGGGCATGGACCGGATCAACTTGCGTAGACCCGACAGATCGTAGCCGCCATCGATGGTAGGGCCCTTGTCGATATCGATGCCGGCGCTGGTCATGAGCGAACGCGCCAGACGGCTTGAGAGATCGTCGAGCTTGTTCCCGCGGACACCGTCCCGAACCGCTTTGCGAATCGACTCCAGGAGCTGATCCAGCTCCGGGTCGACTCCATCCGCCATATGCGAGAGCCGCAGGCTGAGCTGCTCTAGAGCTGTTTCCCGATCCATAGGTGCTGCTGACTTAAACGGCGCAAAGCCCGAAGGATAGCGCAGGCGCCCCACTCAGGCGATATATTATTAAGGGGGTTCCCGGCGCGCCTTCAGACACGACGATCAACGCTTTCGGCGAGCCGGTAAACGTAGGCCAGGACCTCGGCAACGGCCACGTAGAGCTCCGGCGGAATCTCCTCTCCCAGGGGCACCTGGCAGAGGACTTCCGCGAGCTGGCCATCTTCGACAATCGGGATCTCGTGCTCCCGGGCCCGGTCGATGATGCGCTCGGCAACCTGGCCGCCACCCTTCGCTACCAGGACCGGTGCCCCCGTGCCGCTATAGGAGAGCGCGGCCGAATGTCGCGAAGACGCGTTCTTGTCCTTACCCTGGCTCATCAGGCGCGCAGATCCAGTGTGCCGCGCGGTTCTCGCTCCGGTTCGTTGCCGGTGTCGGCGGGCACCTCCCGCGCCGGCCCCGCCGTCAGGTTCAGTCCCCGGCTCGCCAGGGCTGAATCGAGGAGACCCAGGGCCGCATCGAGAAGGCGCCGAGTCTCGGGCCGCGCGGCCGCGATATCCAGGCGCAGCTGTTTTTCGTCCAGGCGAAGATCCAACTCGATCGCGCCGAGCGATCCGGGCTCAAGATCGAGCTTTACCCGCCAGGGGGACTCGTCGTCACTTGCCTCGCGCCGCTCGGCACCGCCGCCGTCACGTTCGATCTGAATGCCCAGCGTATGAAACGCGTTGCCGTACTGCACCGGTACCTCAAGCTGCCAGCTCCGCTGCTGTCCTTCGCCGCCCTGGGAGGCGATTTGATTGAGATTGAGTCGCCCCAGCGTCGCTTCGAGTTCACGCTTGAGTTCCGCAAGGGACTCGGCATCGGCCGCATTCATAGCGGCCTGCTCAACCCCGCCCAGCGCGCTGTTCGCCTGAGCAAGGGTGCGCAGAACACCGGCCTTGATATCCCGCGCGGTCGCCGCCCGCCCGGGATCGTTCGCGCCGGCGAGCTTGGCTTCCAGAAACACCCCCGAGTCACGCACGGCGCGCGCCAGCCCGTCCGGCGTCGCGAGTCGCTCGGGGCGCGTACTCAGGCGTAGCAGTTCGTCGATGGAAGCGGCAACCGGAGGCGGCATGGCCTGCGTTCCCTGGCTGGTCTGCAGAGACTGCATAAGGCTGGCGACGGGTATGGTCGCGGCCTCGCTGGCCAGCCCGGGCATGACACGCACCGTGGCGCTGGCTCCGGCCGCGGCGGCCGCGCCCTCGGGTGCAGCGAGCACGCGCAGCGTCGGCACGGGCTGTAGCTGCTTCACCTCGAGAAGCAGCTGAGCGCCCTGCTGAATCGGAATATCGCTGGTGGCCGTCACCTGCTGACCGCCGACGCGCAATACCAGCTCTCCGCTGGGCAACTGATTGGTGACGAGCGCGTTCAGCGACTGACCTACCTGCCAGTTGTTGATCCAGAGGCCGTAGTTTCGCTGGTCGACGCGGCTTGAGGTTAAAGCGAGCTGTAATTCTTCCAAGACTGTTGTCCGTTATCAGGCCCTGCGTTCAGGTCCGGGGGCGATCTCCTGATCACCGAGGGGGACGCGGCAGGGGCGGAACTGCGCGGTCCGTTTACTGTGCGGGCCCTGTGTATACTTTAGCGGTCATTCGGCCCGTGATCTTTACCTGAGGAGCACTATGGATCTCGCCACCCTTGTCGGCATGCTCGGAGCGATCGGCATTGTCCTCGCCGCCATCTTAACCGGCGGCTCCGCGCTGGTATTCGTGAATGTGCCCTCGATCCTCATCGTGGTGGCAGGCACGGTCATGGTTGTAATGATCAAGTTTTCCATGGGCCAGTTTTTCGGTGCCTTCAAGGTCGCCATGACCGCGTTCTCGAACAAAACCCAGGACCCCGACGAACTCATCGAGAAGATTGTGGAGCTGGCCAACGTGGCGCGCAAAGAGGGCATGCTCGCCCTGGAGAACCAGGAGATCGAAAACGAGTTTCTCGATGAGGGCATCAAGATGCTCATCGACGGCAACAGCAAGGAAGTCGTCGATACGGTGCTGAACAAGGATCTCAAAGCAACCATCGATCGGCACACCTGGGGCGCGAAGGTGTTCAGCGCCACGGCCGATGTGGCGCCGGCCATGGGGATGATCGGCACGCTGATCGGTCTCGTACAGATGCTGTCCAACATGTCCGATCCAAAATCCATCGGCCCGGCCATGGCCGTGGCGCTCCTGACCACGCTCTATGGCGCCATGATTGCAAACATGATTGCCATGCCCATCGCCGACAAGCTCACGCTGCGCAAGGTGGACGAACTGCGCGCGCGTTCCATGTGCATCGACGGTGTTCTCGCCATCCAGGAGGGACAGAACCCGCGCATCATCGAATCCATGCTCAAGGCCTATCTCGATCCCGCCAAACGTGGCGGCGACGACGGCTGACCCGGAGCAACTGAACTGTGGCTATGGAAGAAGAAGACGACGGCCCACCAGGCACCCCGGCATGGATGGCGACCTTCGCCGATCTCATGTCGCTCCTTATGTGCTTCTTTGTCCTCCTCCTGTCTTTCTCGGAAATGGACGTGGAGAAGTTCAAGCAGATTGCCGGCTCCATGGCGATGGCCTTCGGTGTGCAGAATCAGATCAACCTCGACGATATTCCGAAGGGAACCAGCGTCATAGCGACCGAATTCAGTCCCGGACAGACCACCGATACGCCGGTAGAAACGATTCAGCAGGTCACCGACGACAACTACGATGAGACGCTCGAGGTGACGCGTTCCGATCTCTCCGACGCCGACGTCCAGGAACTTCTGGAAGCCAAGATCGAAGCGCTGCTAGAGGACACCCAGGAAGACGCTGAGAAGCTGCGCGAAGAGCTCAAGGAAGAAATCGACACAGGTAAGGTAGACGTCGAGGCCGAAGGCCGGGTCATCGTTATCCGGATCCGGGAGCGGGGCTCCTTTCCCTCCGGCTCGGCGCTGCTTGCCACGGAGTTTCTGCCCACGGTCAACCGCATTCGCGATGCGCTCGGGGAAATCGACGGAACCATCTCCGTCGAGGGCCACACCGATAACGTACCACTCAGCGGCGGACGCTACGAATCCAACTGGGGCTTGTCCGCGGGTCGCGCGCTGTCTGTCACGCACCAGCTCATCAGCAGCGGCGAGATCGAACAGGAGCGCATGATGGTGGCCGGTTTTTCAGATACTCGACCGTTCACCTTTAACGATACGCCGGAAGGCCGCGCGATGAATCGTCGCGTAGAGATTGTGATTCGCCAGGGCCTCGAAGAGGCCGACCAGGCCGATCTGGACGCCTTGCGCGAGACGAACCCCGAAGCTCTGGACATCCTGGGACTGGACTAAAGCCATGAACGACTTCAGCCGGGCGAGCCGGCCCGAACGCCGTAAGTACTACCGCATCAATGACGTGGTGCTCCTGCGCTACGAAGTCATCGACACGGACTCCCCCGATGGCGAAGTGCGCGACGGCGGAGCGGGCAGCCTGGAAATCAGTACGGGTGATCTGCTCGCGGAGATTGATCGCGAGCTTAACAGCAGCATCAACAACGTGTGGCGGGAACACCCCTCCGTCGCGCAGGCCATCGGGCTGCTGAATCGGAAGATCTCAGTGCTAGCGGCGCAGGCTTTGGGCTATGAAGAAGCCGAAGCACACTCTTACGATGACGCCATGGTGAGTCTCAGCGGCTGTGGCATCGCCTTTGAGTCACGCCGACCGCTGGAAAACGGCACGCGCCTGAGGCTCAGCGTAATCCTTCGACCTTCGCAGGTTACGCTGTCGATCATGGGTACGGTCATCGCGAGCGAGGATCGACTTCACTCATCGTCCATGCCGCACTGGATTCGCGTCAGCTTTGATGATGATCCAGCGGCCCAGGAACAGCTCATTCAGCATGTCGTGCAAAAGCAGGGCGCCCTTCTCTCCGAAGGCAAGGTCGATGTCGGCTAGCGAGGTGCTGGAGGACACAGCGGGCCCGGAAGGACGCATACGGCTGCGATAGTCCTCAGCATCGCTCGTCGATATGCCGCCCCTTGCGCGGTGACGAGTTTCCGTCCTTGTCGCTTTCGCCATCCTCGTGTTCGCGCTCCTTGAGCGGCTCGCCATGTTTGCGACGCGAGCCCCGGCGCACACGCTTCAGAGGCGGTGTGCCCCCGACGGCGCGGGGGCCGACAGGGTCCACGGGGCTAACCATCGAAGCTATTCATCAGAGCTATTCATCAGAGCTATTCATCGGAGCTATTCATCGGAGCGATCAATCCGGGCTTCCTATCAGCGCTTTCCACTACTGCTAGCCATCGGAGCTTTCCGGCGGTAAACCGAGACTCTCCTGCAGGGCCCGCGCCGAGCTGACGCGCAGGGCGGGGATGCGCAGGACAATACGCCGATTGCTGGCCCGTCCTTCATCGGTGCTGTTGTCGGCTACAGGTCTGAACTCCGCAAAGCCCGTCGCCGAAATGCGCGCGGGATCCACGCCGAGGTCCACCAGCTCGCGGGCAAGCACCGCCGCGCGCCCGGTGGTGAGTTCCCAGTTCGATTCGAACAGGCCGTTGTCGATGAACTGCGAATCCGTATGCACCTGCACGCCGACGCGGTTGGGGATAGCGGCCAGGCCTTCCGCGAGGCTCCGAAGGAGCGGCACGGCGTCGTTCAGCAGGACCCGCGAGCCCGAAGGAAAAATCATGCTCGCGGGAATGTCGATCTCCACAAACAGGTCCGTGCGCCGGATGTTCAGGTCGTTCGCCACGGACAGCTCGCCGACGGAAGCCTCGAACGCATCGGCTACCGTGTCCACATCCGCCGCCGTGGCCTCGGGTCCTTCGGTACCGAGTTCGTCGGGGGGCGGCCGCAGCGGCACGAGCACACTGGGATCGATCTCGTCGGCGCGCGCAGCAATCAGGTCAGCGAGTTCCTCGGGCTGCTGATCCTGGGATACGATCGTCACGGGAAGATTGAAAGCTTCAAGTATGGAGTCCGACAGTGCGTCGAAGCCCTCTTTTCTCGCCTGCGTTGTCGAATACATCACCACGAAGAGCGCAAACAGCAGCGTAATAAAGTCGGCATAGGAAACGAGCCATCGCTCGTGGTTATCGACGTGCTCGGGCATGCGTCGCCTGCGGGTCACAGCTCAGTCCAGGTAGCCTTCGAGGCGACTGCGAATCGCCGTGGGATTATCGCCGTCGGCAATGAGCACAAGTCCATCCACAATCATTTCGTGATACTCCATCTGATCGCGGGACAGGGTCTTCAGTTTGCTGGAAATCGGCAGGAAAAGCAGGTTGGCGAAACCCACGCCGTAGATCGTGGCCACGAAGGCGACGGCGATACCCGAGCCGAGCTCTGAGGGATCGGAGAGCTTGTTCATCACCTGGATCAGACCGAGCACGGCGCCGATGATGCCGATGGTCGGCGAATAGCCCCCCATGGCTTCGAAGAGACGGCCCGCTCGGGCAAGCTGGCTGATGGAGCTGTCGATCTCCACTTCCATCACGGCGCGGATATCGTCGGGATCGGTGCCATCGACCAGCAGACGCATGCCCTTCTGCGCGAACGGATCGCTCTCCTGGGCAATGCGTTTCTCGAGCGCAACGAGGCCGTCGCGGCGCACGATGCGGCTCCAGTCTATAGTCTTGTCGAGCAGCATCGCGCGAGGAAAAGCCGGTGGTCGCACCACCCAGCGCAGATAACCCATGGCGAGCAAGAAATCGCGAAGCGGTGTTTGGATCATGACCGCACCGAGCGTTCCGCCAAACACGATCACAAAGGCCGTACCCTGGAGCAGCGCGTCAACGGCACCGCCCTCCAGCCAGTTGCCGAGAAATATGGCCCCGAAGGCGAGGAAAATTCCGAGAAGTGTCAGCAGGTCAATGCCCGCGCCCCGGCGTCGGGACATACCCCCGCGTCTGTTCCGCCCTTCCCTGGCCACGTGCTGCGCCTCAGGACCGCCAGGCAGAGAGTTGTGCGCGGAGGCGGGCCAGCGCCTGGCCGTGGAGCTGCGACACGCGGGATTCGGAGACGCCGAGCACCGCGCCGATTTCTTTCAGGTTCAGACCCTCGGCGTAGTACAGCGACATCATGAGCTTTTCCTTCTCCGGCAGCGTCTGTACCGCTTCCCCGAGGGCATCGCGGAAGGATTCGCGACCCACGGCATCGAAAGGACTCGCTTCATCGTCCACCGCCTGCTCGGCTTCCACACTGTCCGCGATATGCGTCATCCGCGCGCAAGCGAGCTGCCCGGAAAGCTGCTGATACTCGCCCAGGGAGATACCGAGTTCCTCGGCAATGTCGGCATCCTGGGACTGCCGCCCAAGTCGCGCGTCCACGCGTGCGATCGCCTCGGAGACACGACGCAGCTGTACCTGCACCGAGCGCGGCAGCCAGTCGTGGGCGCGGATTTCGTCGAGCATCGCGCCCTTGATCCGAATACCGGCGTAGGTGGCGAAACTCGCCCCCTGCCCCTCGTCGTAGCTGTCGCGGGCCCGGAGCAGACCCATCAGACCAACCTGCATAAGATCGTCGAGTTCAATTTCCGCGGGTAGTTTGGCCGCGAGGCGCAGGCCAATCTTCTTCACCAGCGGAAGATACTCGCGCACCAGGGCATCGGCGCTGGCGGCGTCGTCACTCTGGTAGGCGGCCACGCGATTCACGATCGTATACCCCGGTCGAGCGCGCCCGCATTCGCGCCGCCCGGAAGCGCCGCCGCGAACGCCTGCGCGACCGACCCCGGTTCAGGCTCTGCCACTGCGGTACTCAATGAGCCGCTCCATGAAGAATCCCAGGCCTCCGGCGGAGGAGGCAAGGGCCAGATTGGCGACGCGTTCGGCGATCTGTGCCAGGGCGCGGGAGGACTCGGCGCGGGGAAATTCGGCGAGCACGGCGCGCTGGGCGCGCACGGCGCGACGCAGATAGTCGTCGCGGGGAACGCTGCCCAGGTGACCGAGATGCACGTCCAGAAAGCGGTCCGTAACGCGGCACAGCTTCTCAAACAGCTGGCGGCCCTGGAGATCGTTGTCGACCATGTTGGTCAGGATCTGGAAACGCTTCACGTCACACTGCTGATTCAGCACCTTGATCAGGGCGTAGCCATCGGTAAGCGACGTCGGCTCGTCGCAGATAACGACGATCACCTCCTGACAGGCCGCGGTGAATGTAAGCACGGTGTTGTCAATGCCGGCTCCGGTGTCCACGACCAGCGTATCGACGGGCTGACGAAGATCGCTGAACGCATGCACCAGTCCGGCCTGCTCCGTGGCGGATAGCGACGCCATACGCGCCACGCCGGAGGCGGCAGGAATGATGCGAATGCCCTTGGGGCCGGCGAGCAGCACGTCATCCAGCGTGCGTTCGCCGGCCATTACGTGCTGGATATCGAATTCCGGTTTCAGGCCGAGGGCGACATCGACGTTCGCGAGACCGAGGTCGGCGTCAAAGAGGAGTACGTCCTGACCAAGCTCCGCAAGACCCACGGCGAGATTGACGGCCATGTTGGTCTTGCCAACGCCGCCCTTTCCGCTGGTTACCGCGATCACCCGGACCTGTGCCGCTGTACTGATGGTCACTACTCCCGTTTAGCGTCATTGCGCGACGTCAGGCACGGGCCCGAAGTCTTGCCGGCGCTGTTTCTTTTCTGCCGGCGGTCGGCGCGGGCGGGGCCAGGTCGAGAGCCCGCTCCACCAGGTCGTGCGCGTCGGCGTCGTAGAAATCCTGGGGAATGCGCTGGCCATCACTGAGGCCATACAGCGCGAGCTCTGCCTGTAGCAGGACATCGAGCACACCACCCAGGGACTGCGCTTCATCGACCTTGGAGATGATAGCACCGCTCAAAGTGCCGGGACTAAAGGCCTCCACAAGCGCCCGGCTTTGCGCCGCCTGTGACGACGCCGCGAGGACGATCAGATGTTCCGCCCGTTTGCACACCTGAGCAACGAGCTGCAGCTGAGCCTGCAGACGCGGATCGCGCTGGCTCATTCCCGCGGTGTCGATATAGATTCGCCGGCCGCGGAGCTGGCGCAGCGCCCTTGCCAGGGAGCGAGCATCCTCGGCGCCCTGGAGTTCTATCCCCAGCGCGTCAGCGAAGCTGGCGAGCTGTTCCCGGGCACCGATCCGGTAGCCGTCGAGAGTTATAAGCGCCACGGCCGAAGGACCGAGCCGCGCCACGTCGCGGCCGGCAAGCTTGGTAATGGTCGAAGTCTTGCCCACACCGGTACCGCCGTACACCGCGGTCACCGCATCGCTGCGCGACGACAGGGCCGCGGTGGTGAGTCTGCGCCGAAGGCCGCCCAGGGCCAGACGCCAACCGCGCTCGAGGTCCGCGTCCCGGGGTATGCCTTCCAGCAGGGAACCGGCGAGACTCCGCGACAGCCCCAGGCGCAGCAGCCGTTGACGCAGGGTGCTCGCCGTTGGCCTACGGCCCGCGACGTCGCGCCAGCTGCGTTCCCCGAGTTCGCTCTCCAGCATACCGCGCAGGCGGTCGAGCTCGCGCTCGAGTACCTGCAGCTGTGGTTCACGTCTTCGGTTTTCCGCGCTTTGAGTACCGGACCGGACGCTTCCGTTTATGGCTTCTTCGATGTCCTTCGCCACGGTGAGCTCAACGCGATTGCCGACGCGACGATTGGCAAGGATGTACGCCTCCGCGCCGAGGTCGGCGCGGACCTTGGCCATGACCTCGCGCGTGTCGCGTCCCTGGTACTTTTCAATTCTCATCGACATAGCTCCCTGATCAGGCTACGGCCTGCGCACTCGCGTTCGACGCACCCGCCCCGACTCCCGGAGCGCCACCGATGGTCGCGACGACCCGGATCGACTTCGTGGGCGGAATCTCGTCGTAGGCGAGAATGTAGAAGTTGTTCATGCGCCCGCGCAGCAGTCGCGAAAGGAACAGACGAATGTTGCCCGCCACCAGCAAAACCGGATTGCGTCCGTCCGCTTCAAGCTTGCTTGATGCCTGCATGACCTGCTGTATCACCGTATCCATAAGCGATGGCTCCAGTCCGCCCGGAGCGCCCTGCACCGACGACAGCAATATCTGTTCCAATTGGCTGTCCAGCACCATAACGGGCATCTCCCGCGTCGTTCCATTGACGGTCTGGAAGATTGACGGGCCAAGAGCGACGCGAACCCTGGCGGTCAGAGCGTCGGAATCCTGACCCTTGCCGCCCTGGTCGGCCAGCGCCTCGGCGATGGTGCGCAGATCGCGAACCGGAATGCCTTCCTCGAGCAGGTTCTGGATAACCCGGGTCAGCTCCGCAAGTGTCATGGCACCGGGCACGAGGCTCTCCACGAGCTTCGGCGAACTCTTGCCCAGCTTGTCCAAAAGCTGCTGCACGCCGTCCTGGCCGATCAGCTCGTGAGCCTGGTTCTTGAGGATCTGACTCAGGTGAGTAGCGATCACCGTGCTGCTGTCGACCACGGTATAGCCCATGGTCTGGGCTTCGTCGCGCTGCGAGGCGTCGATCCAGACGGCATCGAGGCCGAAGGTCGGATCCTTGGTGGCCACGCCCTCCAGGTCGCCAAACACCTGTCCCGGATTGATGGCCAGCTCGCGACCCGGGAACACTTCGCCCTCGCCCGCGATCACGTCGTGAAGGCTTATGCGGTAGGTATTCGGCGAGAGGTCGAGGTTGTCGCGGATGTGCACCGAGTTAACCAGGAACCCAAGCTCCTGGGACAGCTTCTTGCGCACGCCCTTGATACGGCTCAGTAGATCGCCACCCTGGTTCTTGTCGACCAGGGAGATAAGCCGGTAGCCGACCTCGAGACCGATCTCGTCGACTTCCTGTACATCGTCCCAGCTCAGATCCCGAGTGTCCGCGGGCCGGGACTCTTCGACGGGCGCGGCCTCCACGACCGCCTCGGGTTCGGGCTGCGAGCGCAGGTAGCCGGTCACGCCGAGCAGCGCAGCGATGGAGAGAAATACGAGATTGGGCATGCCGGGCACGATTCCCATCAAACCGATCACTCCCGCGGTCACGAACAGTACGCGGGGGTTGTCGGTGAGCTGGGAAGCGACTTCGGCGCCCATATCGGCGGTTCCGGACATGCGCGTGACGACGATCGCCGCTGCCGTGGATAACAGCATGGACGGAATCTGCGCCACGAGGCCGTCACCGATGGTGAGGAGGACATAGTTCTGGGCGGCCTGGGCGGCACTCAGGTCGTGTTGCAGGGTGCCGATGGCGAAGCCACCGAGGATATTGATGAAGAGAATGAGTATTCCGGCCACGGCGTCGCCGCGGACAAACTTGCTGGCACCGTCCATGGCGCCATAGAAGTCCGCTTCCTGTCCGACCTCTTCGCGGCGGCGCAGGGCTTCGTCCTGGGTGATGAGACCGGCATTCAGATCAGCGTCGATCGCCATCTGCTTGCCGGGCATGGCATCGAGGGTGAAACGCGCGGTGACTTCCGAGATCCGTCCCGCACCCTTGGTGATGACCACGAAGTTGATCACGACGAGAATCGTGAACAGCACCAGGCCGACCGCGTAGCTCCCGCCCACGACGAATTCGCCAAAGGCTTCGATGACGTTACCCGCGGCGCCGGTACCGGTATGACCCTGGAGAAGTACGACGCGCGTGGAGGCCACGTTGAGTCCCAGGCGCATCAGCGTGGAAATGAGCAGCACCGTGGGGAATACAGCGAAATCCAGCGGCCGGGACGCGTACACGGAGGCGAGCAACACGATGATCGCCAGGGCGATGTTGAACGTGAACAGCAGGTCCAGGGCAATCGGCGGCAGGGGCAGCACGATCATGACCAGCATGAGGAGCATGACCAGCGGCGCTCCGATACCGGACATGATGCCGCTGCGACCCGGCGCGGGCAGGGCGTCAGTCGCCATCTTCGAATTCCTCTTCCATCAGGTGGTCATAGTTGTCGGGGACATCCAGCTTGTCGGGACGCGGCACGTACTCCGTGGGTCCTGAGCGGCGCAGCTGGAACAGGTAGGCCAGCACCCGCGCCACGGCGAGGTACAGATCCTGGGGAATCTCGCCGCCCACCTCCGTACTCGCGTAAAGCGCCCGCGCCAGCGGCGGCGCCTCGTAGATCGCCACGTCGTGGGCCCGCGCGATCTCCCGAATGCGCAGGGCGACCAGATCGCGGCCCTTGGCAATGACCTTGGGAGCTCCGCTGCGATCGGCGTAGGACAGGGCAATGGAGAAGTGGGTCGGGTTGGTGATCACCACGTCGGCTGTGGGCACGTCCGCCATCATGCGGCGCTGGGACATATCGCGCTGCAGATTGCGGATGCGCTGCTTGACCTCCGGACGCCCTTCCGTCTCCTTCATCTCCTCCTTCACTTCCTGACGCGTCATGCGCAGCTGACGGCTGAAATTCCACAGCTCGAAGGGCACGTCGAACATAACGATCAGGAGCATCGTCGCGCTCAGCGTCAATAATGCGATGAGAAGCAGATTGACGGTTCGCCGGCTCGCCTCCTCGGCGTTGAATACGCTGAGGCTCAGGATGTCCCGTTCAAAGGCCAGGATCAGCAGGTAGGCCACGGTCATCAGAAGAAGAAATTTGATCAGTGCCTTGATCAGCTCCAGCAGACCCTTCGCTGAAAACAAACGCCCCAGGCCCTTGACCGGATCCAGCTTCTCCCACTTGAAGCTCATTGCGTCGGTACTGAAGGACCAGCCGCCCATGACCAGCGGCCCCGCGAAGGCGGCGACGACGGTCACGGCAAAAAAGGGTACGAGGGCCAGAATCGCTGACGAGGCCATGTACATGAAGTGCACGGGCAGGAGTTCGGCGTTGAAGGCCAGGTCGCGATCCACGCTAAAGCCGGCGGCCGACAGTTTGAACATGTCGTCCACGAGAGCAGCCCCAAGAACCCACAGTCCCGTCGCGGCAAACAGCAGCGAGAGCATGGTGTTGAGTTCCCGGGACCGGGGAACCTGTCCTTTCTTGCGCGCCTCCTGAAGACGGCGCTCAGTGGGCTGTTCTGTGCGTTCTTGTCCGGTCTGCTCTTCGGCCATCGTCCGCCCTCCTCAACCCAGGACCAGCAGCGTCTGCTCGAGCCCCTGCTCGAGGAAACGACGCATCACCGAGAGGAAGGTCGGCAGGGAAAACAACATGAACAGGAAGCCGGCCAGCATGGTCACGGGGAAGCCGACGGCAAAGATATTGAGCTGGGGCGCGGCCCGCGTAATCACACCGAAGGCCACATTGATCATAAGAATGGCCGTCAGCGTCGGCAGGCCGAGTAAGAGCGCAGAGGCGAAGAGTTGGCTTCCCAGGGCCACAACGCTGGCGAAGATCGAATCGGTCGCCGCGACGCTGTTGATGGGAAGCACGCTAAAGCTTTCGGCCACGGCGGCAATAAGCAGGAGATGACCGTCGATGGCGAGAAACAGCAGCGTGGTCAGCACCACGTTCAGCTGGCTGACCACCGGCACCTGGACTCCGTTCTGCGGATCAAGCGACATCGCGAAGCCGAGACCCATGCTCATGGCCACGCTGTGCCCGGCAACGACCACGGCGCCAAACACGAGCTGCATCACGAAGCCCATGACCAGGCCGATGGCGATCTCGCGAAGCGCCAGGGCCAGGCCCAGCGGCGTGAGAGGATCGACCGGCGTCGGGGCCGGCAGCAGGGGCACGATCAGCGCCGCAATGGTCAGGCCGAGGATAATGCGCACCCGCACGTGAACCTGAGACTGGCTGAAAATCGGCGCGGCGAGCATCATGGCCGAGACACGCAGGAACGGCCAGAGATAGATCTGGATCAGGTGCACGAATTCTTCAGGAGAGAAGCTCACCTGTTTTCACCCGAGGAGACCGGGAATATCCATGATGAGACGCTGCGAGTAGGTAACGACCACGCGGATCATCCAGGGACCGGCGGCGAACAGGGCCACCACCAGGGCGAGGAGCTTGGGAATGAAGCTCAGCGTCATTTCCTGGATCTGCGTAGCGGCCTGAAATATCCCGATCAGCAGGCCGACGGCCAGCGCCGCGAGCAGCAGGGGGGCGGCGAGGAGTATCGCCAGCCACAGCGCATCGCGGCCCACGGTCAAAACGACTTCCGGTCCCATCGATCCCTCCTCAGACCGCGAAGCTCGTGACCAGCGTGGCCGCGATCAGCGACCAGCCATCAATAAGCACAAAGAGCATGAGCTTGAAGGGCAGGGAGATGAGCATCGGGGAGAGCATCATCATGCCCATGGACATCAGCACCGCCGCCACAACCAGGTCAATAATCAGGAACGGGACGAACATGAGGAAACCGATCTGAAACGCGGTCTTCAGCTCGCTGGTAAGAAATGAGGGCAAAAGCACGACCATCGGCACGTCGTCCTGCGTCGCGAAGGCCCCATAGCCTCCAAGCTCCGCGAACAGCATCAGGTCGTTCTCCCGGGTCTGACCGAACATGAACTCCCGGAACGGAGCCTTGGCCGCATCGAGCGCTTCCGAAAAGCCCATGGTCTCGTTCATGTAGGGCTGCATCGCCGTGTTCCAAGCGACCTCAAACACCGGCGCCATGATGAACAGGCTCAGGAACAGGGAAAGCCCGAGGATGATCTGGTTGGACGGAGTCTGCGCCGTTCCCATGGCCTGGCGAAGTATGGCCAGCACGATCAGGATCCGCGTGAAGGAGGTCATGGTAATCAGCGCGGCCGGAATCAGGGTCAGCAGCGTCATGAGCAGCAGAATCTGGATGCTCATGGAGTAGTCGCTGCCACCGCTGCTCGACGGCTGCACGGACACCAGGGGGATGCTGGCCTGTGCCTGGGCCAGGGACGGCAGCGCCGCCAGGATTACAACCAGCAGCGTCAGCCCCAGCGGCCGCAGACAGCGCATCGCGCGCGACTCCCCACTCACGAGCGACCTCCCAGGGGGTTGGCGGCTCGCAGGACCGCCGCGAAATCAGGCGCCACCGGCGCGTCGGCTTCCGCGATCATCACCGGCTCATCGAACACGTGGAGCGTTCGCACGCTGCCCTGCGCGACGCCGAGAAGGAGCTGCTCTTTGCCCGCCTCCAGCAGAACCACTTTCTCCCGCTGCCCGACGCTGGCGCTGCCGAGCACCCGCAGCGGCGTGCCCGGCCCCATGCGCACGCCGTTGAAGCGGCGCAGCAGGTACACCACCGCGAAGAGGCAGACGAACACGAGCACGAGCGAACCGAGAACCTGGGCGAGATAGCCCGCACTGAACAGCTCCTGCGGGGCGTTCGCGTTGACCAGCGCCGCGCTTTCCTCGGCGCTCACAGCGCCGGAAGCAGCGAATACCACGGCCAGAAGCGCCAGGCGTAGCAGGACCGAGTTCATCACTTCAGCTTCTTCAGGCGTTCGCCCGGACTGACGACGTCGAGCAGCCGCAGGCCGAAGCGGCCATCGGACTCCACGACCTCACCACGCGCGATGAGCGTACCGTTGACCATCAGGTCAAGGGGATCGTTCACTTCCCGATCCAGGCTTACGATGGAACCCTGATTCAGGGCAAGCAGGTCCTTGATAGGCAGCTTCGCCCGACCGATTTCCACGGTCAGGTTTACCTGGACATCCATAAGCAGGTCGAGGTCGATACGACCGGCAGGGCCCGCGGCGGGAGCCGGCGACGCGGTGCCGGACAGCTCCTCCGGGGGCGCGGCGGCATTCGCTACTGTTTCCTGTTCGTCACTCATAGCTGATTCTCCAAATACGCTAGCTGTCCAGGTCGCCAAGGCGCTGAAGCTGGACGGCCTTCAAACCTTCGAATGTTCCGTAGCGACCCTCCGCAAGGGTCACATCATCTACTTTCAGACTCACCTGCTCCGGCGGCGACATCGGTAGTACGGTGCCTTCCTCCAGTTCGAGGAGAGCGGCCAGGGATATGGGTCGGGACGACAGTACGGCCGCCAGTTCAAGCTCTATGCCCGGCAGCTCGCGGCGCAGATGCGGCGCCCAGCCCTCACCCTCAACGGTCTCCTGTTTGCGCCGCGGGGGCGCGAAGCGCTCTTGGAACGGCTCGATACCTTCGAAGGGAATCAGGATCTCGGCGTGGCTCTCGAACTCGTCGATCGAGAAGGAAAACGCGAAGCGCAGCATGACGTCGCTGGCCGGCAGGGCCTCGAGACGGTCGGCAACACCCAGAGTGGCGAGCTCCGACAGCTCAAGCGGGAGCTTCTCCTGCCAGGCTTCAACGAGGGTGACCAGGAAGTGCTCGGCCGTGCGTTCAGCGATGCGCAGTTCTGTCGGCGTCAGGCTGTCACGCTCCTCGTTGGCGGACGCGATGCCGCCGCCGAAATAGGCGTTGACGGTGAAGGAAAGCAGGGACATCGGGGCGACGGTAAACACAGCGCCCGAAAGCGGACTCAGGCGGGCCGTGGAAACAGCGACAGCACGCTCCAGCGAAGCGAGCACGTCGCCCACGGATTTTAGTTCAAGCGGCTGAGCACGAACCTGGAATTCTATGGAAAACTGGCTCTCGAGCGCCGAGGTCAGAAGTTCGGCCTGGCGCTCGAGGAGCGGTTCCATGGTGGTGAAGGCACGGAGCAGGGACCGCTCTCGGGCCGAGAAGTCTACACGGCGATACTCGCCGTCATCGGAGGCGTCGATGCTTTGCGCACCGTCGTCAACGCTCTCCATCAGCGCATCAATCTCGCCCTCCGTCAGTACGTCTTCTTCAGCCATCCTCGTCCCATGATCACTGCAACACGAAATTCTCGAAGTAGACTTCTTCGATCACCTTCGGTGCCGTAAGCCCCAGGGCCTCGTTCACCGTCACTAGAGCGTCCGCGCGCAGCGCCTCCTTGCCTTCAACCGTTTTCAGCGCAGCAAAATCCTGACCGTTAAAGAGGATGATCAATCGATCTCGGATCGCCGGGCGATCGCGAAAGGCCTGGTCGATCACCTCCTGGTAATAGGACATGAGCTGCATCTCGGCCTGCACGTAGTGGGTGCGGCCGTCGTATTCAATGTTCACGAGGAGCTTCTTCATATCGAGGTAGAGCGGCTCATCGGGCTTCTCCTCGACAACCTCTTCCGCTCCCTCGCCCTCGGCTTCTTCACCGCCGGGCATCAGGAAAAAGGCAGCAGCCCCTCCACCAAGGAGCAGGACGACCGCGGCAATGATGATGATCATCTTGCCCTTGCCGCCTTTCTCCTCGCCGGCGCCGTCCTTTCCCAGATTTAAGTCTTGTTTCTTCTTGGCCATCAGCCTTGCTCCCGTGTGTGCGGCTAGCTGGAGCCTGACGCACACTGTGTGCGACGAACACAGCAAACGTCATACCAGCAGACATTTCTTCATTAAATTCATGGGGTTAGCCAGATAAACCGGCTTGGCGTCATAACCTTGACGCCGCTCCTCGCGGCCAGAGCGTCAAATGTCGGTCAGCACAAAGCGCCAACCGGCCCCGACGCCCCAGGCAGGGGTGGATGTTAGAACGGTCTGGACGGCGGATAAACGGCCTGGCCGCATTCCGGGCTCGGGGCCGACAACGGCGCGGTAGCGCGCTGCGATGCTAGATATAGGTATCTATTCGCGAAGTGCCGTTCACTGAGGCGGGTGTATCGAGACCTTCCTGGGCCTCATGATCGCTCTCTCCGGCGCCGGCCGCGGCAACCGGGCCGGCCTCATCACTGTCGTCGCGTCGGCCCTGGGCGAGGCTCTGTTGACCCACATCCGACTGTGCAAGCTGCAGGCCATTCTGCTCGAGCATGTCGCGAAGCCGCGGCAGCGACTGCTCTATCGCGTCACGCGCGGCGCTCGTCTCGGCCATGAAGCTGATCCGTGCCTGGTCACCCTCCGTGCTCACGGTGACCTGGAGTCGACCGAGTTCGGCCGGATGCAGGTTGATGCGCGCCTCGCGAACGCCATCGCGCACCAGCACTTTCATGCGCGTGGTCAGCTCTCCGGCAAACTCCGGTTCCTCGGGCGCCCGGGACAGACTGAACTCCGGCATGCGTTCAGCGCCCGAAGTAGCGGCCGGAGCGTTGGCCGAAGTATTCGTGATAGCGGGCCCGGTGGTGGCCGTCGGAGCGGTTGGCACACCGGCGTCGACGGCACGCGATGCTCCGCCGGCCGTCGCCTCACCGGCCGGTCCGGCCGCGAGCTCGATTCCCGCGCGGGTCTCGCTCCGCCCCTCCGTTCCCCGTGGAGACAACGCGCCGGCATCCGGCTGCCCCGCTGCTCGTGGATTGATCGGAGCGCCGGTGATCGCGCTATCGGGGGAACCCGGGCGCTGGCCCGGGCGCGTTGACACGTCTTCGCGCGCGAGCAAAACGCCGCGCGGTGCCTCGAGGGCCTGATCTTCAGGCGTGCCGTCGTCAACCGCCGTCGTGCCGCCGAAACCGGCACTGGCTGCCTGTGACCGGCGCAACTGGGACTGGATGGCGGCGACATCAGACGGAGTTTTGGGAGCGCTCGCTTCCTGGGAAGCGGACTGCTGCACCGGGGCCGTGTCGCCCTCGGCGGAGGACAGCTTTGCCAGCGCGGCCGCCTCGGCAGACCGGGGCGCCGGAGCGGCGCCGCTCGTGGCGCGAGCGTCGCCGGTGCGGGCGTTTTGCCGATCAGCGCTCTCAAGGGCGGACTTGGCGGCGGCCGTATCGGAAATTAGCGCCTGGGCTGGCGGGGTACGGCCGTCTTTCGCAGTCCCGGCCTCGCTCGTAAGCGGTCCTGTGGTTCGCGGAAAAGTCACGTTCTGCTCTGCAGTCACGGCAAGGGGGCCGCTTCCAGAGGCGGCCCCGCGCGACGCAAGCTGCGGTCCGGTGGTGCCGTCGTCAGCAGCGCCCGGGCCTGCCGTCAGCCCCGGAGAGCGCAGCTTAGCCCGCTCGGAGACAGCGGCCGCTCGAACCTCGAGCGCGGCATCCCGTCGCGAAGCCCGGGCTTTGTCGAGACCTGCGGCGTCCACCGTGGCGAGGGAACGCTCAGACTGCGCGACCGGCAGGCCTTCAATGGACACCGCGGCACGGCCCAGCGCAGGAGACGCCGCGACACCGGCCCGGGCAGCGTCGGACGCCGCCCCGGCACTGGATCGTCCTGCCGCCGTCTCAGTTTCGGATCCCGTCTCATCGAGACCGGCTCCCGATTGCTCGGTCGATTCGTTGGCTGAAGCAGCCGCGACGGCACCACCAGACCCCTCGGCCGCTGCGGAGTCGCCGCGTTTTTCCAGCGGGCCCGCGGGAGCGGCGCTATCGCCCCCGGCGGCGGATTCCCGCCCCCCCGGCGGCAAGGAGCTGCCGCTATCCGACGGGCTTGCCGCGGGATTCGCATCGGCACTGCGCTGCTGATCAAGAATTCGCGAAAAGGCGTCTGGATCACCGACGTTAGCGTGACTTTTACCGGCGTTACCGCCAAGTAAGCTGGTTTTATCGCCGCCAAGAAGGGCCAGAATCTGTGGGTCTACGCCGTCGGTCATTGCATCAGCACCCGTTGCTCACTGTGGTTAGCACACTGTTGAACGGGAAACTGCAAAGCCTGTGCCACGCTTAGTCGTCGCGATGCCGGGTGAGGGAGTCATCGTCGGCGAGGCGCTGCTCGCGGCGTGCGTCATCCAGGGCCTGGGCCACCCGGCTCCGGCCGATGAGCTCGTCGACGTTGCCGCGGTGCAGGCTGCGGTCGATGAAGGTCTCGCGGCTCGCATCAACCCGCTCCTGACCCCGGTCCACTTCATCGCCCTGGACGCGGATCGCGTCGTTCAGCCCGGCGAGGAAGCGTCGATAGTCAACGAGCTGACGCGCGTCCATACCTGAGCTCGACATGGCCTGAAGCCGCGCCTCGTATTCGTTCTTGAAGGTCTGGAGTTGCTCGAGACGGCTGCTCGAAGTCTGTAGCTCCTGTTGCTGACGCTGCAGGGCATTCGCCGCGGAGGACTCGCGGGAGCGAGCGACGAGCGCTACCTTGTCGAGCTTGTCCAGATCCATCATGGCTTCCCGAGCTCAAGCTGCGCCAGCTGCGCTGTTTGCGCCAGATCACGCAGGCTTTCATCCATACCTACGCGCTGACCCTGGGGTTGGCGCAGGAATTGTCGCAGCGGTTCGTGGGCAAGCAGCGCCTGATCGATTTTTGGATCGCTGCCGCGTTCGTAGGCGCCGATCGTGATCAGGTCGCGGTTCTGCCGGTAGGTCGAGTATAGCTCCTTGAGGGATCGGGCCACCGTTACCTGAAGATCGTCCGTGATAGCGATCATGGCGCGACTCACGGAAGCCTCGATATCGATAGCGGGAAAGAGACCGGAGTCGGCGACCTGCCGCGACAGCACGATATGCCCGTCGAGGATGGCTCGCGCGGCGTCGGCAATGGGATCGGAGGGATCATCCCCCTCGACCAGCACGGTATAGATCGCGGTGATTGAGCCCGTCTGGCCGTTCCCGGCCCGCTCCACCAGGTTCGGAAGCAGCGAAAACACCGACGGCGGATAACCCTTGGACACCGGCGGCTCACCCACGGCGAGCCCGATCTCGCGCTGCGCCTGGGCGAAACGGGTAAGCGAATCCATGAGCAGAAGCACGTCCCGCCCCTGGTCCCGGAAATGCTCGGCAATCGCCGTCGCCCGCCAGGCGCCGTGAATTCGCATGAGCGGAGGATAGTCGGCCGGCGTCGCCACCACGATGGAACGAGCCAGACCTTCCGGCCCCAGGATGTCTTCAATGAACTCGCGCACTTCGCGACCACGCTCACCGACCAGAGCGACCACAATCACATCGGCGCTCGAGTGTCGCGTGAACATGCCCAGGAGCGTGCTCTTACCCACACCGGCACCGGCAAAGAGGCCCAGGCGCTGACCCTTGCCCATGGTGAGAAGCCCGTTGATAGCCCGGACCCCTGTATCGAGGGGCTCTCGGATCGGCCGCCGCTCAAGCGGATTCAGGGCCTTCGCCCGCAGGGCGGTACTGTGACTGCACTGCGGCGGAGGGGCGCCATCGAGAAAATGTCCGGCACCGTCGAGCACGCGGCCAAAAAGCTGCTCGTCCACGGCGACGATAGCCCGCTCGCCCAGCGGCTGCACGCGGGCCCCAAGCTGGAGCCCGGAGATCTCACCCTCAGGCATCAACACCAGGCGGCCCTCGGCGAAGCCGACGATTTCCGCGTCCACGCTGACACCCTCGCAGGAAACACGGCAGCGTTCGCCGATAGCGCCGTCGCAGCCTTCGGCTTCGAGCTTCATACCCACCATGCGCACCAGGGAACCCTCGCGCTGGGGGCGGCGTTCGTCGAAATCGCGGCCCAGGGCGGCGATACCGCTCCGAAGGCGGGCATCGCGCTGCGAAATCAGTGCTTCAGCGTGCTCCATGACCTTCTCCGTCGTCCCCTGCGTCCGCGATCGCGCTGACTGGCGTCCCCGCTTCCGTCTCGGGATCCGGGAGACCGGCACCGTCACGCAGGCTGGCAAACACTTCCTGCAGGCGCGCCTCGACGCTGGCGTCGACGATCCGATTGCCGGCTTTCAGCCGCAGGCCCCCGCGCTGCAGCGACGAATCCTCCAGCAGCTCGAGTGTTTGGCCCTCGGGCATGTGTAGCCCCCGACACAGCGCCGCATCCGCGGGATTCACCGTGAGCTGCACCGGCAGATCGACCGAGCCCATCACCTTGAGCGCCCGCTCCAGCAGGGTTTCGATAGCGTAGTCACCCGTCGCGAGTTCCCGGTCGAGCACCGCCTCGGAAACGCGCTCCACGAGGGCTGTGAGTTCGCGGATCAGCACCGCGTCGGCTTCCGCGAAGGGAGACGCCATCGCCTGCAGCAGCGTACCTATTTCGGCGGCAATGGCCTCGCTCTGAGCTCGACCGGCCGCAAGGCCTTCGGCAAAACCCTCGTTGTAGGCGCGCTTGCGAACCGCATCAGGATCTTCCGCCTGAGCTTCGGTGGCTCCGGCCGCCGCGCCCGCCGACGGGCCCGGGTCGAGGCTGGGGGGCAACCAGCCGGATCGCGTGCCGGAAGCGCCGCCCTGTTCCTGATTAGACGAAGTCATCTCCGCCCTTACCGATCATGAGTTCGCCGTCATCCGCAAGCTGCTTCGCGGTGCTCAGGATGTCTTTCTGCGCGGCTTCAACCTCGGCGAGCTTGACCGGACCCTTGGTCTCCAGATCCTCGCGCAGCATGTCGGCGGCGCGCGACGACATGTTGGTGAAGAATTTCTCCTGCAGGTTTTCGTCCACCCCCTTGAGGGCAATCACAAGAACGTCGACGGATATCTCGCGAATCAGGCGCTGCATGCCGCGATCATCCAGGCCAATGAGATCGTCAAAGACAAACATCAGTTCGTTGAGCTTTTCCGTGAGCTCTGAATCGCGCTCGCGCAGGGCGTCCATGACCGCATTTTCCAGCTCGGCATCGACGCTGTTCATCATCGCCGCGGCCGCATGCATGCCCAGCACGGCCCGCGGCGCGGACTTCGAAGCCTTCCCGAGCTGCTTTTCGAGCACACGGTCAAGCTCTTCCATCGCCGATGGATCGATGGATTCCAGCCTCGCCACGCGGTTCACGGCGTCCACGCGGATGTCTTCGGATAGCTCCGCCAGTACCTGGGCGGCGTGATCCTGGTCCAGCGAGGCCAGCACGATGGCGATGATCTGCGGGTGCTCATCTCCGATAAGATCCGCCACGGCGTGCGCGTCCATCCATTTAAGAGCGTCGATGCCGGTGCTATCGGCCTGACCGGGCATAACTTTGGCGAGCACGGTGCGGGCCTTTGCCTCGCCGAGCGCCTGAACCATGACGCGCTTGGCAAAATCCGGTGCACCCAGGCCCAGGGGGTTCACGGCGCCTGCCTTTTCGTGAAATTCCGACAGCACCTCGGATACCTGCTCGTCGGATATAGCGGAAAGGGAAGCCATGGCCTCGCCGACGCGCTGCACCTCCCGCGGGTCCATATGACGCATGATGGACGCGGCGGATTCCTCCCCCACGCCCAACAGAAAAATCGCGGCGCGTTGAGCGCCGCTGAGGTTTGAGCCGGCTTCAGCCATCACCTGCCACCCAGTTCTTCACTACGTAGGCGGCGCGCTCGGGTTCACCCTCCGCCACGCTGCGCGCCATCTGCAATTGTTGCTGGTATCCCATGGTACCGCCAGCCGCGGCCGGCAGACCCGCCTGCTCACCACCGAGGGTGACCTGGTCCTCACCCATCTGCGCGCCGTCGTTGCCCAGGGCGCCGGCGACGGCCTGCTGAGGCAGACCCTGCGGTGATGCGATTACCGGCGCCGGCGCCGCGGAGAATTTCATGACCGGGCGCAGGACAACGAAGATGAGCGTCAGCAACACGATGAGCGCCAGCAGTCCCTTGCCAAGCTGCCAGACCCAATCCTGTTCAAAGATCGAGCTCTCCACAACGACGTCCTCGACCGGCGGCGCTTCCACAAAGGAGGCGCTGATGACGCTGACCGTGTCCCCGCGGGCCTCGTTAAAACCGACCGCCTCGCGAACGAGGGCGGTGATCTCATCGACGCGCTCCTGGGCCATGGGGTCACGAGTCACCGTTCCGTCGTCCGCCGTGTTCTCGACGTAGTCTAGAACCACCGCGATGGAAAGGCGCTGCAGGGACCCGGGCGTCTCAAGAATGTGACTGATGGTCTTGTCGACCTCATAGTTCACCGTGGAGCGTCGACTGGTGCGCGATGGTGGAAGGGCCTGCGGGGCCTGACCGGCACCGGCCTGCAGCGCCGGATCCGGCGCCGCCACATTCACGGCCGTATCGATGGGCGGCTCGTTGGATAGAGTGCCCGGTACACCGCCGCTGAGGCGCTGGTTGGAGGTTTCCTCCGACGTCTGTTCGCTGCGCACGATCGTGTCCGGCGCGTAGACCTCGCTGGTACGCTCGATGCGCGTGAAGTCCATGTCGGCGGCAACCTGGGCCCGGACCGAGCCGGATCCAAGAATCGGCTCGAGGATCGCAAGAATACGCTGGCTGTAGTCCTCCTCAAGCTCGCGGCGATGACGGAACTGTTCCTGCGTAAAGGCCATCTCGTCATCGGCGCCCTGGCTGGAAAGGAGCTTGCCCTGCTGGTCGACCACGGACACCTGTTCCGCATCGAGGTTGGGCACGCTGGACGCAACCAGATGAACGATCCCCGCCAGCTGTCGTTCGTTCAGACCGCGACCGGCATAGAGATTGAGCATCACCGAGGCCGCCGGCTGCTCCCGCTGGCGCAGGAAGGCGGACTGGCGGGCCATGGCCAGGTGCACCCGCGCCCCGCGGATGCTGTCCATGGCGCTGATGGTCCGCGACAGCTCCGCCTCAAGGGCGCGATGAAAGCGTGCCTGCTCCATGAAACTGGACAGGCCGATTTCCTGTTCCCGATACAGGCTCTCAAAACCCACGCCCTCGCCCTTGGGATAGCCATCGCTGGCCAGCATCATGCGCGCGCGGTGCACCTGCCCGGCGGGTACGGCGACCATGCCTGTGCGCTGGTTCAGGGAGTAATCGACTCCATTGGCTTCGAGAGTCGTGATGACCTGATTCATGTCTTCCGGGGCCATGCTGCCGTAGAGCGGCTTGTACGTTGGCTTCATAGCCCACTGCACGAGGCCGATGGCCATGGCAATGCTCGCCGCCAGACCCACCAACAGAGCAAGCTGGCGCGTCACGGGCTGCCGCGAATAGCCGTTGAATCGGTCGACCAGGGTTGTTTCGGCTGCCTCAGCCATGGTTCAGCTTCTCTTTTTCGCTAGGGGATAGGCGGCGCCCGGGAAGGGTTCCCGAGCGCCGCGGGTGTTCGCCTGTTGGCCTCGCCATCAGACCTGCATGCTCATGATTTCCTGATACGCCGTCAGCAGCTTGTTACGCACTTCCGTCATGGCCTGGAACTGCAGCCCGGCGCGCTGCGAAGCCACCATCACCTCCGCCAGGGAAGTTTGCGGCTCCCCCATCTCGAAGGACGTTGCCACGGACTTGGCCTGCATCATGGAGGCGTTCACGTCCTCGATGGAGTCCTGCATCAGCGCTGCGAAGTCCGCACCTGGAACTCCAGCTCCCTCCACCGGCGCCTTCTCCGTGCCGACCTGCGACGCCATGACGCGCATTTGGGCAAGCACCTGGTTGATCGCTACATCACTCATGATCAGTTCACCTCCTCATCGACACCGTGCGACGGCGGCATGAAACTATCCTGTGTCTGGGTGACATCCGCGGTAGGATGCCCGCTCCCGGAGGCCGATTCACCGGGCAGGACAACGCCCTGGTCGCGAAGGCGGGCGAGCTTGTAGCGGAGCGTGCGCGGACTGATGCCCAGGCGCTCCGCGGTCTGCTTGCGGCTGCCACCGGTTATCGCCAGCGCCTGCAATATCAGTTCCTGCTCCCGCTGCCGCAGATCGCCCTCGAGCGGAGGCTTTGCAGCCTGTTCCGTATCGCCGGAAGCCGCACCGGCATCCAAAAGATCGACAGCGGGCGATGCCGCAGCGGCCGCGACATTTGCTGGCTGGGCGAAGGCGTCCCCCGCGGCAAGCTCCGCCGGCCCGACGGCCGTTCCCTGGCTAAGAATCGCCGCGCGTTGGATACAGTTCTCCAGTTCGCGGACATTGCCGCGCCAGGGCCTGGCCAGGAGAGATTCCTCGCCGGCCGGGGAAAAATGCATACCGCCTTTGTCGGCGTAGCGATCCAGGAAAAGCCGTGCCAGCGGCAGAATGTCGCCGCGGCGCTCGCGCAGGGGCGGCAGGTGAAGAGGGAATACGTTGAGCCGGTAGTAGAGGTCTTCGCGGAAGCGACCCTCGCGGACCTCGGTTTCCAGCTTGCGGTTCGTCGTGGCAAGCACGCGCACGTCCAGAGCTATGAGCTTGGACCCTCCAAGCCGCTCCACTTCGCGCTCCTGCAGCACTCGCAGTAGCTTGGCCTGCAAGCCGATATCCATCTCAGAGATCTCATCGAGGAGCAGCGTTCCGCCGTTGGCCTGCTCGAACTTGCCGGGACGGGACTGGTAGGCGCCGGTATAGGCGCCCTTCTCGTAGCCAAAAAGCATGGACTCGAGCATGTTCTCGGGGATCGCCGCGCAGTTCACGGCCAGGAACGGTTGCTCCGCGCGCGGGGAGTGATCGTGGATGAATCGGGCGAGCACTTCCTTACCGCAGCCCGACTCACCGGAGATCAGCGCCGTCGCGTCGGAGCCGGCCACGCGCCGGGCCAGCGAACAGAGCTGCTGCGTCAGGGGATCGGCGGCGATCATGGACGCGTTGTCCGAGTGCGCCGGCTCCATACGCGCCACCATATCCAGCAGCACCTGCGCCTCGAAGGGCTTGAGCAGGTAATCCGTGGCGCCATCGCGCATGGCCGTGACCGCGTCGCGGACCGAGCCATGGGCCGTGATCATAACGAAGGGCATGCTGGGCCGACGCGAACGGATTTCGCGCAGCAGGCCGTGACCATCCAGCTCATCCATCTGCACGTCACTGATCACCAGGTCCACGGGGCCATCGTTCATGCGATCCAGCGCCTCGCGGCCGTTGCCCGCGGCCACCGGTTGGTAGCCACCGAACTTTATCGTGTCGCAGAGGGCCGCCCGCAGCGTGTCGTCGTCCTCCACCACCAGTACTCGAGCTGCATGGTTCATGGATTGCTCTCCTCGCACCGGGCGCCCTCATCCTCGGCATCGGATTCCACACGGCGCAGCAGGGGTAGATCGATGAGGAACTCCGCACCGCCTTCGCGGCGGTTGCGCGCCCGCACCTGCCCACCGTGGTGGGCGATGGTCATGGCAACGACCGCCAGGCCCAGGCCCGTGCCGCTGGCGCGCGTTGTAAAGAAGGGATCGAACAGCCGGGGCAGAGACTCTTCGGCAATGCCGGGGCCGTTGTCGAGAACGCGAAGCTGCATCCAGTCCCGGCTCGATGCGCCCGCCCAGACCTCCACCTGCGTTTCTTCGCCGCCCATTTCCACGGCGTTGATGACGAGGTTGGAAAGGGCCGCGACGAGATCATCGGCGCAGCCGCGCAGCCGCAGCGTGTCGTCGATACGCTTGACCTCAAGGCGTGCGGACTCCGGCAGACGCGGCGTAACCGTGGCGACGAGGTTGTAGAACACATCGCGCAGCAGCAGCGGCTCAAGGCTTGGGCTTCTTCCGCGCACGAAGCTCAACATGGATTCGATCAACCCCTCCATATGACGGAGGCGGTCGCTGAGCAGGTCGCAGATGCGCCCGCGCTCGGCCGCGGGCAGATCCTCCCGGGCCAGGTGGGCGAGGTAGAGCGTGGTCGAGGAAAGCGGCGTGCGTATCTGATGTGCCAGCCGGGCAGCCATCTCCCCCATCGCCGCGAGGCGATGGCGTCGTCCGAGCTGCTCCTGCAGCTCATGAATCTCGGTCGTATCGGTAATCAGCACCACGTGTTCGCCGTCGTCGCGAAGCGGTCTCGCACTCACGGACAGATGACGGTGGCCCGGGACCTCGCCGCGCAGTTCGGGATTGCGCTGCGACACCTCGGGCCAGGTCTCGCCGAGAAGCGGCTCGCCGAGCATGCCGAGCGCCGCGGGGTTGGCGTCGCTGATGGCGTCGCTGGGGTCGACGATCACCACACCGCCAGGGAGCACGGCGAGGAGCGACGAGAGGCGATTCAGGAGCCGTTCTTTTTCAGCAAGTTCGCGAAGTCTTGCGCGGTGGCTGTGCGCTAGCTCACCGCGCAGTCTGAGAACCTGATCCTGCAGATCCCGGTAGCTGCTATCGAGTTCCCGCGACACCGCGGCAAGTGATGCCAGCTCGTCAGCGCCTGGGAGCGTCGACTCAGCGCCAGCACCCGTCAGCGCTTGCGCAACCCTCGTCGCAGCTGTGTGCTCGGCGGCTTCGGCCGTCGATGCCTGATTCGAATGCACCTTGTTCTTCTCCCGCTATGCGTGTGCCATGTGCGGGAGGACTTAGCAAGCACCGTGCCGAAAAATTAATCCTTTAAAATCATATAGATAGAATCTAGAGGACTCAAAGCGTCAAGACTCCGACGCATCCTCAGGACGGACGATGTCGTACTTGCGCATTTTTTCGACGAGGGTTGTGCGCTGCAGATTGAGAAGTTTGGCCGCGCGCGCCACGACCCATTCACTCTGCTCGAGGGCCTGAACCATGAGTGAGCGCTCCATGTCGGCGAGATGGGCTTTCAGGTCCAGGCCGTTGGAGTCGAGAACCGCGGAGCCCGCGACCGCCGCTTCACCGTCGGCGTCCGGCCCCGCAACAAGCGGGGGAACATCGTCAAGCTGGGCCGCAAGACCCACGGGCAGATCACCCGCCGCCGGTTCAGCCGATGGCGTCGCCAGCGTTGTCGACACGGGATCCTCCGGGCGCGGGGACGCTGCGCCCGGCGCCGCCTTTGTGGCACCGCGGTGCGAAGCCGCGGCGGCGCGGAAGCGCTCCGGAAGCTCGGCGCTGCGCACCTCGGCGTCCGGATGCAGAATCGCGAGCCGCTCCACCAGGTTGGAAAGCTCGCGGACGTTTCCCGGCCAGGGATAGTGCATGAGGGTGACCATGGCGTCTTCGGCGATACGAACCTGCCCGCGTTGCTCGCTCTCCAGGATCTCCGTAAATCGGCGCACAAGGGCCGGCACGTCTTCGACCCGCTCGCGCAGGGGCGGTACCTCGATGGGAAACACATTGAGCCTGTAAAACAGGTCCATGCGAAATTCACCCTCGTCCACTCGTCTTTCAAGATCCTGATGCGTGGCTGCAATGACGCGCACGTCGCAGTCCTGAGTGCGATTGCTGCCCACCCGTTCGAAGCAGCGCTCCTGCAGCACGCGCAAGAGCTTGACCTGCATCTGCAGCGGCATATCTCCGATTTCATCGAGAAAAAGCGTGCCGCCGGCGGCCATTTCGAAGCGACCCTGGCGGGCGCTGATGGCGCCGGTGAAGGCTCCCTTTTCGTGGCCAAAGAGCTCCGACTCGAGTAGCTCACCCGGTATGGCACCGCAGTTCACGGGAACGAAGGGCCCCCGAGCGCGGGGCGACAGTCGATGAACACCGCGCGCAACCACTTCCTTGCCCGTTCCCGATTCACCGAGGATGAGCACGGACGCTTCAGCGGGTGCAACCTGGGCAATCAGGCGCCGGATGCTCTCCATGGCGGCGCTGGAGCCGACGAGATCGGCCGCCAGTTTCCGACTGGCTCGCGCCAACTCTTGCGCCGCATCTGCCATGCTTAAGTTGCCTCGTCCGGGACTGCAAAGCCAAAACACGAGTCTCTGACCCCTGACGGCGCAAGTCAAGATTTTGACGCTAGCTAGTATACGCGCCCCGGCCCCAGCTCGACGAGCAGTTCAGTCCAGACCGTCTTCGCGAGGCGAACGTTGTTTACCGCGGCGGGAAGCCACTTCCCGCCGATGATGACGGAAGATCAGTTTTTCAAGCCAGGCACGGGCACCGCCTGTCAGCCCCAGAAACGAAAGGCGGGCAAGCCCGTCTTCATATTCGGCGGCGGTCGAGACCACTTCGCCGTAGCAGCACAGCGGTTTGGGCAGGCCACGCTGTATGTAGAGTTCCACGTACACAAGGGTACCGGGAGCCGGCACGTCGCCGCGCCAGGACAGGCCATCGGCAGCCACGCGCACCGGGCCGGGCTCGGGAAGATCCGCGTCGCGGTAGATCAGCGTGCTGACCAGGTCGAGGACCAGGTTCAGTTTCAGATCGAGGCGGTGCAGCTCCTGGGAAAAATCCGCCGATGCCTCCGTGAGTTCGCGCGGCTGCCCGCCGTCACCGAGCAGTTTCAGGTCGCGCAGGAAGCCCTCGTTCGAGGCATTGACCATGGCGAGGTGCTGCGGGTCGGGTTCGCGGTCGACCTCGCGCCAGACGATGGAGATATTGTCGGTGTAAGCAAGGCCGGAGTCGGCGCTGTCCTGAAATTCAGCCATACGGCGACGCTAGCACAGGTACCCCGCCGCCGACAGCGAGTTGAGCACGGCCGCGCCTATCGACGGCAGGCCATAATGTCTAGGCGTGGGTTTGCTTCACACCCTGGTACTGACCGATAGCGGATCGCGTGCGCGCCTGGTCGACTCCCTGCTGAAGCACGTCGTCGCGGGCCGCGCGCAGCTTCTCCATGAGCTCTTCGTTGAGATGCAGAATCACCGCCAGAGCCTCGGCAACGAGCTCGCCGAACTCAGCGTTCATGGGCTCCGCGAAACACTGTGTCAGCCCATCGCGACGCTCGCGCTCCATGAGCGTCACAGCGTCCCAGTCTCCCTCATGCGCACGTTCGAGCATGTCGCGCGTAAGCGTCAGTACGTCGGCGAGGCGCCGGCAGCGGCCCGTGTGATCGCCGCGGACGGCGTGGAGTTGCTCTACGGTCATGGCTTTGCGGCAATCAGCGGTACTGCGCGGGAATCCCGTCCCAGCCGCTCTTTATCTCGCGCATCAGACCCGCGACCTCTGTGAGCATAGCCGGATCGTTTTCGCTACGGGCTTCGAGCAAGCGCATCCCCATGTACTCGTAGAGGTCGCTGAGGCGCGTGGCGAGATCGCCGCCCTTATCGTGATCCAGGCTGACGCGCATGGTATCGATGATGCTGATGGCCTTGCCGATCATTTCGCCCTGCGTCGCCGTTTCGCCGCGCTCCATAGCGCCTCGGGCGGATGCAATGCGATCGAGGGCGCCTTCCATGAGCATGGTGATCAGCTGGTAGGGACTTGCGTCCATGACGGCACTTTGGACTCCCACTTTTCGGTAGGCATTCAATGCGCGGTTCGGTTGCATAGAAGAGACTCCTGCGCCCCGGGGGGCTCTTAGTTCGAGTTATCGCTGCCGGGCACCGGTATGGTGGCCAGCTGGGTTGTGAGGAAATCGCTTGTGGACGAGATGCTGGCGAGCAGCGAGTCCAGAGCATTGAACTGTTGGCGATAGCGGGCTTCGAGCGCCTGGAGACGCAAATCGAGGGCGTCCCTTTCGTCGGCGAGGCGATCTACGCTCGTCTGCAATCCGTCGGTGCGGCTGCCAAGGATGCCATCGCCGCCGAGCAGACCATCGAGAACGGTGTCGAGACTCTGCGCAATGCCCTCGGAGACGTTGAGAATGCCGCGATTGCCAAGCGAACCGCCGGTCACGGTCAGCGCGACGCCAGCGGCGATGCTGCCGACGGCTCCCGTGAGCGTCTGCCCGTCGCCGGTGGCCGCAACACCGCCAATACGCCCGGCAACATCCTGCCCCGCGGTGCCAGCGGCGACGCTGAGACCCAGGGTTGCCGCGGTGCTTGTGTCAATGGCTGTGATCTCGACTCTGCTGTTCGAGCCGAAGCGGTCCGAGGTAATCTGAAGCTGATTGGCGTCCGAGAACGAAACGCTTACCCGCGCCCCGGCTTCGCTGATAGCCGCCGTGCCGTTGATCCGGGTCTGCAGCTCGGCGGCAAGATCGGCGCCGCTCGCGTAGCTCCCCTGGGTCAGCGTAAAGCTCGTTTCGATGTCGTCGATCAGCAGAGTGAGCGCATCGTTCTGGTCATCGATAAGCAGCGGTGAACCCTGGGTCGGCGCGGTGATCGCAGCGCCGCTGAGGCTGCCCTGGCTGGCGAGCTGTGTGACCTCCACGCTCAGAGAGCCCACGGCCGTCTGATCGCCGATCAATTGCACGTTGATGTTGGAATCGTCGAGACGCCCAAGGCGCGCGAATATGCCAACGACATCCTCGAAGTTGTTGGCGAACGCGTCGTTAAGGCGCTCCGCGTCGATGCCCAGGGTGCCGTCCTCACCGGTGGTGACACCGATCTCCGCCAGCGAGTTGAAGGCACCGTCAAAACCATCGGCCGTTCCGGAGATGGCGGAGCGCACCTGGTTGATGGCGGCCCGCGCTGTGAAGTCCCCCTGGAGAGGGCCCGCGGCTCCGGACTCCGGATCAAAATCGGTAAGGTTGTTGGCGATGGTGATGAAGTTGTTGTAACTGTTCACCAGGCCGTCGATGGCGGCTCGGGCGGGGTTCTGGTTTTCGCTGATGGAGACCAGGGCACCGGTGCCTTCCGTTGTATCGTTGAGGTTCAGCGTCACGCCTTCAATCGCATCGGTCAGCGTGTTGCTGTCGCTGGTGATCGGAAGGCCGTTGACCGTGAGCTGCGCGTCCTGACCCGCGACCGTCTGGGTCAGGTTCGCGGCCTCGGTATTGAACGCCAGGCGTGACAGGCCCGCCGCATCCGTATTGTTCCCGTCGCCGCTATCGGCAACCTGGATGTCGATACTGTTCGCAGCGCCGGTCTGTTCCGAACTGAGCAGCAGGCGGAATCCCGAACCGTCGTTGACGATCACGGCGCTCACGTCCGCATCCGATGCGTTTATGGCGTCACGAACGCCTTCCAGCGTGTTATTGCCGGAATTGATCTCGATAGTGACGCTATCGCGCTCGGGGTTTCCGCTGAAGCTGTTGACAGTTTCGGGGCCAGGATCGGCCGGTGTCACATCGACGGTGCCAAAGCGCAGCGTCAGCGTCCCCTCGCCCACCGTATCGGTAAGCGACGCGAAGGAGGTTGATGCGAGCGACTGGGACTGCGCCAGCGCGGAGACCTGAACCCGGAAGCTGCCGCTTGCGGCGTCCGTGGAAGCGGACGCCGAAACCCCGTCACTTCCCGAGACCGACGCGCTGCGCTGATTGAAGGTGCTGATCGAAGAGAGGTCGTCGAGACTGCCCTGTACGCTGGACAGGGCACCCTGGAGGGTTCCCAGGGCTGAGATTTCGCTGGTCAGCTCGGCTTCACGGCGAAAAATCCGGTTCTCCTGGGGCGCACCCTCGGCCGCGACGAGCTGCGTTACCAACCCCTCGATGTCGAGGCCCGATCCTATTCCCGTTGCCGCTACCATGACGTATACCGCCGCTCTTGTTCGCCTATCGGGCCTCTGGGTTCATCCCCGGGTGCCCTCGATCCAATCTCAGTCCAATTTCAATTTCAGTCCAATTTAGCACCGGGAACTCGTGCCGGCATTGGCCGGCGTCCGATGCTATTGATCTCGCCTTCGCGGCGAAACCGGTTTCCACCCTGCGTATGGCCTGACTATTGGCAGCCGCTGCGCTGTGTCGGGTAACACTACGCCGCAGCCCCAGGTACATAACGCAGCAAGAAGCACGCCAGATCAGAGCCGCCCGCTTCCCGCCTCGTGGGATTCAAGGTCCGCCTACCCTTCGCTGTCGATGAGGACGCCGCGCAGCACCGTATCGGCGCTGGCCGCCTCCGTCTGCTGACGCAGGTAGCGTGCGATCTCCAGCACCTCCTCGGAAGGAATCTGGCGCACCAGGTCGCCGTTTTCCCCGTCCACGACACGGATAACCGTAGACCCGAGCTCGTCGTCGACGCTGATCTGTAGCGACCGGGACACGGTCTGGATGAAGCTGGAGACATCTCTCGTCGCCTCCGCCAGCTCCCGGGCCGAAGCCCTTTGCTCGGCGGCGGCCGAGGCTTCACCCTGCTGCGTTGCTGCCGCTTCCGGCACAGAGCTGCCGGAGGTGGCAGATACCTGCCGCGTATCCGCCGCTGGATCGGCAGCCGCCGCGGACTCCCTGCGAAGCGGTACAACCGTGGACAGGGGGGTCGCCGGAGGCGTTGCATTGTCTACCGGATTTACCATTCCTTATTCCCCCGCGCTAACGCACGCGCTAGCGCTTACAAACACGAAAAGTGAGGGGGGGCAAAGCCCCGCCTCACTGTCCGAACCTACTGTCCGGCCTACCTTACTGGAGCAGGGCCAGGACATTCTGGCTCTGGGCGTTGGCCTGGGTAAGCACCGAGATGCCAGCCTGCTGCAGCACCTGCGCACGGGCCAGGTTGGCCGTCTCTGCCGCGAAGTCCGCATCGCGGATCCGCGAACGTGCAGCGGAGAGGTTCTCGGCAGACGTCTGCAGGGAGCCTACGACGGACTCGAAGCGGTTCTGGATCGCACCGAGGTCCGCCCGGCCACCGTTGACCTGGCTCAGCGCCGAGTCAATGACCGCCAGCGCGTCACTGGCGCCCGACGCTGTAGACACATCGATACCGGCAACCGACGAGAACGTACCGGACGTGGCGCTGAATACGTCAGCGTTGGCGTTGGTCGTCGTGATCGCACCCTGAGAGCTCTCCAGCTGCACCGTACCTGTGGATGCGCCGGCGACCGTGCCACCCTCGGTGAGGGTCAGCGCTCCGAAGGAGATCGACTCGTTGCTGGCGCCGTTGACGGCGAAGGCAGCGATATCGATGTCAGCGCCATCGGAGTTCGTCAGCGTGATCGAATCACGAGCCGTGTCGCTGCTGAAGGTCGCCGTAACGCCGGTGAGGTTCTGCACGCCGTTGATGGCGTCGAGGACCGCACTCAGATCGTTAGTGGAAGTCGGCAGAGCCGTAATCGACTGACCCTCGAGGGTGAAAGAAACCTCACCGGTACCCGCGCCGAGCCCACTCAGACCGGAGAGCGTGACCGAGTTGCTTGCCGTGGCCGAGATGCCAACGCTTGCAGCACCATTGTTGATGGCAGTCGCAATGTCCGCAGCACTTGCGCCGGCCGCGTAAGAGATAACCTCGCTGGCACCGCCGTCGGCCGTGGTGATGGTCAAGTCGGTCTCCGCGCCTACAGCGTTCGTGGCGGCCTCGGTGTTGAGAGCTGTACCCGACAGCTCGAGGGCGTTCCGACCCAGGCTGGAGCTCCGTGCGTCAACAATATTATCGACCGTGATGGTCTGACCAGCGTTGGCACCGACCTGGAAAACCTGGCTGGTAAAGGTACCGTCCAGCAGGTTTACGCCGTTGAAGTTTGACTGCTCAGCGATCCGGTTGACTTCCGCAGACAGCTGATCCACCTCAGCCTGGATCGCCTGACGATCCGATGAAGAGTTGGTGGCGTTGGCTGACTGTACGGCCAGTTCGCGAATCCGCTGCAGGTTGTTGGTTACCTGCTGGAGGTCACCTTCAGCCGTCTGTGCGAGTGAAATGCCGTCGTTGGCATTCCGTACGGCCTGGTTCAGACCGCGAATCTGAGCCGTGAAGCGCTCGGAGATCGCGAGGCCGGCAGCGTCGTCACGGGCGGAGTTGATCCGCAGGCCGGAAGAGAGTCGCTGGAGGGATACATTCAGATCGTTCTGAGATCCATCCAGGTTACGTTGCGCGTTTAGCGACGGTACGTTGGTGCTGATAACTTGAGGCATGGTTGCGTCCCTTTATCTGGTCTCAATCACCCTGGCTTATGAATCGCCTGCGGTGTGATATCCCTTTCCCTTTCATCTGTGTTTCATGACCTCGGGCGCCGCTGTTGCGCGACCCCATCGGCCTTCAAGAGCGTTAGCGGCAGTCACCGGGATCGCTTTAGGAATTTGTTGAAAAAATTTACACCGCTGGTCCAGGCCTGCACCGGGGCCACCTGGGAACGACGCCGATGATCAAAAATCCCCTATATTCAGAGGTTTATGGCCAGCTGAGGACAGTTGCGGAGAGAGTGAGGTAGGTCGCGTAGAGGGCAGACAGGCGCGGGAACGCGAGGTTCTCGGCCATCAAAAGGTGACGCGGATCTCAGAAGTAGTCGAAGAGCGAAAGCTGCTGTGTGCTCACAAAGGTCTGCTGCGCCGCCTGCAGCGCCACGAGCTGCAGATTCAATCGGCTGATCGCCTCTGCAAAATCGAGATCCTGGACATCAGAGAGGGTCTCGCGCAGCGTGAGGTCAAAATCCGCGTTGATCTCGTCCTGGGTGTCGAGACGAGCCAGGCGTACGCCAACGTCGGTCTGAACCTGGAGCACGTTGTCCAGCGCCCGATCGAGATTGTTGAGTCCGGACGCGACGGCATTGGCTACCGCCGCATCGGATGAGGCATCGTCGGTGGTGGACTCCAGGGCCTCCACGAGTTCAGCGACGGTGGTGAACACCGACTGCCGCGGACTGCTGTCGATATTGATGACATCGCCATCTTCGGGAACGCCTTCGATGACGATTTCAGCACCGTTGAAGGCGATCACACTACCGCTCGCGTAAGTACCCGTGGCAACGCTTGCGGCAGCCCCGTCAGTTACCTCGTAGGTGATGGGATCGCTGGGGGAGGCCTGCGTGAAGGTAATCGTATAGTCATCGCGGGTGAATGCCCCGCTCGTACCGCTATCCTTGACCACCGCGGTCCCGGTGTTCCCGGCGCCCGCGCTGAAATCAAATTCCCCGTTTCCCGCTCGAGCTTCAAGAAACACGCGGGATCCCGAGTCGCGAACCGCGATCTGGGAGCCGGCCGCGATGTCCAGGAATCGCTGGCCATCGTCACCGTTGTAGCTGACCACGTTGCCGCTGCGGGAAAAGGGCTCGCGCCGGGCCTGAAAACCGGCAAATAGGTATTCGTCGTTGCCATCCCGGCTGTTGGCAATGGCGACGAGTTCGTCGAGACGCTCGCTCAGTTCAACGGAGATGGCCGCACGTGTCTCGGGGCTCTGGGTTGCGTTGTTCGCCTGGATGGCCAGCTCGCGGACGCGCTGCAGGGATACACCGATCTGATCCAGCGCCGTCTCCTCAAGGGACAGCTGACTGCGCGCGAGGCTCGCATTGCGCCCGTACTGATCGACGAGCGCCAGATCCTCCTGAATATCCAGGATGCGCACTGCGCCGCTCGGATCGTCGGCGGGGGACAGAATTTTTCGGCCGGTGGCCACTTCCAACTGCGTGCGCGAGAGCTCGGCCTGCCGGTCTAGAATCGTGGCGACGCCGAGATTGAAAGTCTGCAGCGTAGATAAACGCTCAACCACTTCCCTTACCTCTTCTCTTTATCCTGTTGCGTTGAGCAGGGTCTGGAACACTTCGTCCGCTACCTGCACAACCCGGGCAGCCGCCTGGTAGGCCTGCTGGAAACGAATGAGGTTCGCGGCCTCTTCGTCGAGGTTCACGCCCTGGATGCTGTCTCGCGCTGATAGCGCCTGATCGAGGAGCGCCTGCTCTGTTTCCGCCGCCGACCTGGCCTGCCGCGATTCCACCGCTATATCGGCGATCAGGGATGCATAGCTGTCCTGGAACGATGCCGTTCCGCCGAAGAGCTGCGGGGAAGTCTGCAGAGCCGCGAGGGCCAACGCATTGCGGTTGTCGCCGCTGCCGTCCACGTTGTTCTCGATGGTGAAGCTGTCGCCCTCTTCGGGAGTTCCGGAGAGGGTGAACGTGAACCCTCCGAGCGTAACGTTCAAACCGCCCGCTCCATCGACGGCAGGATCGTAGGCGATAGGGCCGCCGGCGATGCCGGAGACGAGGAAGCCCGGGCTGCCGCCGCCCGTATCCGCGGCGAAGGTCAGCGTGATGTCCGTACCCAGCGGAAGACCGGCCACGTCGGCTACAGCGAGATCGCGCAGCTCCCCATTACCGGCGTTGTTCAGCGATGCGCCGCTTCGCAACGGGCTGGCGGCGGCGAAGGTGCGCGGGTCCGTCAACTGCACGTCAAAGAGACTGGCGGCCTGGTTAACCGGATCGATAAGAAAACTGTCCCCGGCCGGTGGGTCTGTGGCCACCGTGACCTCCACGCCGTCCACGGTGAAGGTCGGCGTAGGCCCGGCAATGGTCTGCGTCGTCCCCGTATTGGTGTTGCGCAGGGTGAAATCCGTGCCATCGAAGCTCAGTTCATAGGTGTCCCCGGTCAGGGCCGCCGGATCCACGATCGATGCCGTGACGCTTCCGCCCCCGGCATTGTTGGCGTTCGGGACCACGGCGGGAGTCTGGGTCGTGAAAAAGTCCGAACCCAGATTCCCGTTCAGATCGAGGCCGAGCCGGCTCTGCTCGTTGATGAGCGTGGACACGCCGGTGGCGATCACGCCGAGCTGCGCTCTGCCGGAGTCAATCAGCGAGCTGCGCGAATTGAACAGAGCGCCAAGTTCACCGCCGCTGATAAAGCTGCTGAGGTCCGTCTGGGTGGAAAGACCCGCCAGGCCGACGGATGTGCGACCCGAATCGAAGGGGTCGGCAAAGGTCTCAAGCTGTGATGCCTCGCCGCCCACGACGATGGACTGGCCGTTACCCAGAAACACGTTGATGGCGCCGTCATCCTGCTCAAAGGTGCTTATGCCGACCCGCTCCGCAAGCCGGGTCAACTCCACATCGCGCTTGTCGAGGAGATCGTTGGGCGGCTGACCACCGGCGCGGACTGTTTCCGAAACGATCTGCACGTTGAGGTCGGCGATGTTGTTGGCGATGTCATTGATATCGCGAACGGTGTCCGCTATCTGCACGTTGATATCGCGGTCGAGCTGGGAGAAGCGTCCGTCGAGGTATTCGAAGCGGTCGGCGAGGCCCTGGCCTTCGCGAATGAGCACCTGACGCTCGGGTATGGATCCCGGATTGTTGGCGACGTCCTGGACGGCCGCGAAAAAGCTGTCGAGAGACGGACCCAGGCCCGTTTCTGGGTTGGCGAGAATGCTGTCAATGCGCCCGGACAGATCGGCCGCCGTTTGCGCATTGAAGGCGCTTGAGGTGCGCGCGCGCACGTCGTCTGCGAGGAACGCATCGAAGCTGCGCGTGATGGAGGCGATGGTGACGCCCGAGCCCACGAAACCGGCACCGGTAAGCTGCGGCGGTAGCGCCGTGAACTCCACGCGCTGACGGCTGTAGCCTTCGGTGTTGACGTTGGCGATGTTCTGACCCGTTGTCGCGATGGCGCGCTGCAGCGACACCAGGGCCGAGGTACCTATGTTGAATACGTCAGTCACGTTGCTTACCGTCCTTTGCCCGGACCTCGAGGTCCGCGCAGCTCCGTCGTGTTAGCGACCGCCTCTGCGGAAGCTTTAACTTTGTGCTCACGTCCTCGGGTGCCTCATCCCGCGGCGTCGAGATCACCCCGGGCCATGATGGCCAGAATCTTGTCGGCGTAGGCCGGGTCCGTGGCGTAGCCCGCGGCCTGCAGTTCCCGCAAATAGCCCTCGCCGTCGCCGGCTTTCTCTACGGCCTTGCGATAGCGCGGACTGCTTTCTATAAATTCGACATAGTCATCGAAGGACTGCTGCGGTGAGGCATAGGCCCGGAATTCGGCGCTCTCGCGCACGGCTACGCCGTCGCGATACTCCAGCGTGCTCACACTCACCGTATCGCCTGCCCAGCCCCCGCCGGCCTTGATGTTGAACAGGTTATTGCTGCTGCCGCCCTGGCCCGCGGTTACATGGCGCCCCCAACCCGTCTCCAGCGCGGCCTGCGCCAGAAGAACGGCGGGATCCACGCCCAGGCGGCGAGCGCTCTCCTCCGCCAGCGGCCTGAATGCGTCCACGAAGTCCTGTGGGGACTCGAAGCGAGGACTCGCTGCCGCGGCCGTATCGATTCCCCGCTCTTGCACGGCATCGCTCGCCGCCGAGGGCGCCCGCAGCGGGGAGAGTTCCATGGCTTTCAGCGCGCGCTCACGATAGTCGCCCATGGGCAGCGATCCCGGCGCGGGGCCTCCGTGCAGGGGCAGACCCTCGGGATTGGACTGCGCCGCCCGCGACTTCACGCCGCGCTCACTGCTGAGTTGCTCCACGAGCACATCCGCCAGGCCAATACCGCCAGACTGTGACAGCTCCAGGGACAGCTGCTGGTCATACATCTGTTCGTAGCTCTCGAGCGAATGGCTTTCGAAGAGACCTCCCTTCATCGTGGCCTCGCGCATGGACTTGAGCATCATCTGCACAAACAGGGATTCGAACTGAGCGGCGACATCCCGGATGCTCGCGTCGCCGTCGCGGCGCGCATCGGTGCGCAGTTCGGCCAGGGAGCCGAAGTCGCTGTAGAGGGCCGCCGACTGCATGGCTCAGATCACCACCAGCTGGGCGCGCAGGGCGCCCGCCTGCTGCAGGGCTTCGAGGATGGCGATGAGATCACCGGGGGCAGCGCCTACATTGTTAACCGCTGTCACCAGCTCCTGCAGCGTGATGCCGGGCTCGAGGAGGAACATGCGGGCCGGTTCTTCGGCGATGCTGACGTCGGAACTTGGCGTTACAGCGGTCTGCCCACCACCGGCGAATGCGCCGGGCTGGCTTACCTGGATGTTCTCGGAGATCGTTACGGTCAGGTTGCCATGGGCCACCGCGGCGCGTTCAACGCGCACCTGGTCACCGATCACGATGGTGCCGTTGCGCGAATTCACCACAACCTTGGCCGGAGCCTTGGCCGGGTCGACCTGCAGGTTTTCCAGGATGGATAGAAAGGCGACCTTGTCCGCGGGATCGGTCGGGGCCCGCACCTGGATCGAAACCGCGTCCAGCGGCGCCGCCGTGTCCGGACCGAGGGAATCGTTGATGCTCATGGCCACCCGCTGCGCCGTGGTGAAATCCGGCGCGTTGAGGTTCATGACCATCACGGGCTCGTGACCAAAGGGGCTCGGGACACCGCGCTCGACGATGGCTCCGTTGGGAATGCGACCGGCGCTGGGAATGTTTACGGATACGCTCGAACCGTCGGCGCCTTCCGCGCCAAAGCCACTCACGATCAGCGACCCCTGAGCCAGGGCGTAGGTCTGGCCGTCCGGACCCTTCAGCGGCGTCATGAGCAGCGAACCGCCGCGCAGACTGTCCGCGTTACCCAGGGAAGACACCGTGACGTCGATTGTCTGTCCCGGCTTGGAGAATGGGGGCAGCTCCGCCGTGACCATCACGGCGGCGATATTGGTCAACTGCGGGTTCACATTGGCGGGCACGTTCACCCCGAGCTGGGCGAGCATGCTCTTCAGACTCTGCACGGTGAACGGTGCCTGGATCACCTGGTCGCCGGTGCCGTCCAGGCCGACGACCAGACCGTAGCCGACAAGCTGGTTGGCGCGGACGCCGGCGATGCCCGCGATGTCTTTGATGCGCTCGGCCTGCGCCGGCGCAGCGACGCCCAGCACGAACGGCAGGGCCAGCGGCAACGCGATGAGAGTCGCGATAAATGTTCTGGTTAAGGGATTCATGGCCGCCATCCTCAAAAGGGCATCAGGGGGCTCATGAAGAAGCGCGTAAGCCAGCCCGGTTTGTTGCTTTCGTTCAGCGGGCCCGTGCCGCCATAGGAGATTCGCGCTTCGGCCACCAGCGTCGAGGGAATCGTATTCGTGGGACTCACGTCTTCGGGACGGATCACGCCCTTGAGGCGGATGTACTCGTCACCCTGGTTGATCTTGATCCACTTCTCGCCCTGGATCATGAGATTGCCGTTGGGGAGTACCCGCGACACCTGCACGGCGATCGAGCCCGTAAGGCTGTTGCTCTGGTTGCTCGTTCCTTCGCCTTCGAAGGCGCTCGCCGACTGCAGGGATGAGCCCAGGTTGTAGCGTCCGTCGTTGATGGTGACCGGCGCGCCGAAGATGATCGGGTCGGTGATGCTCACATCCGAACTCTTGTCGAGTTCCGTGTCGGCGGATTTCGCGGCCGAGGTCGCCTCCACAAGCGTCACGCTCACGATATCGCCGATCTCCATGGCGCGAACGTCGGAGAACAGCGACATGGAGCGACTCCCCGCGAACAGGCTCCCCGTCGCCGGCGCCGATGAGATTACCGGCTCGGGATAGGAGATCGGCTCGATAGCGAGATACTCGGGATGTTCCTTCTCGGCGATATCGGCGCAGCCGGCCAGAATCGCCGTGGCGAGGAGTATCAGCTTCGATGCGATATTCATGAGAGTCACTCCGCGACCGTTAGAGGTTGTTGGAGACGTACTGCAGCATCTGGTCGGCCGTCGAGATAGCGCGCGAGTTCATCTCATAGGCCCGCTGCGTCTCGATCATGCTCACCAGCTCTTCCACGACGTTCACGTTGGAGCTTTCCACGTAGCCCTGCACGAGCGTGCCGAGGCCATTCAAACCGGGGTTGCCCGGCTGCGGCGCGCCGCTCGCTCCCGATTCCTGATACAGGTTGCCGCCCCGGGCCTGGAGGCCCACGGGGTTGATGAAGTCCGACAGCTGAATGGCGCCGACCTGCGTCGATTGGGGACTCGCCGGCTGCTGAACGGATACCGTTCCGTCATCAGCGATAGACACCGAGATGGCATCCTGCGGAACCGTGATGGGCGGCTGGAGCTGGTAGCCCTGGGAATTCACCAGGATGCCCTGGTCGTTGATCTGGAACGAGCCGTCGCGAGTGAAGGCCTGCGTGCCGTCGGGGAGCAGAATCTCAAAGAAGCCCCGGCCCTGGATCGCCACGTCGAGGGCGTTGTCGGTCTGCGTAAGGTTGCCCTGGGTGAACAGGCGCTCCGTGGCCACGACGCGCGTGCCCGTACCAACCTGCAGTCCCGAAGGCAGCAGGGTCTGCTGCGAGGTCTGCGAGCCGACCTGGCGGACGTTCTGGTAGATCAGGTCCTCGAAGATTGCCCGGCCTCGCTTGAAGCCGGTGGTGCCGACGTTGGCCAGGTTGTTGGCGATCGTCGACATCTTGGTCTGCTGGGCATCGAGGCCGGTCTTGGAAATCCAAAGAGACTGATTCATGACTGTGTTCCTTTAGGTCCTGTTCAGGACTGCAGGCGCATAAGGCTTGCGCTTGCGGTACCGATTTCCTGGCCCATCTGCACCATCTTCATGTGGTGCTCAAACTGTCGGGCCAGTTCGATCATGTGCACCATGGCCGTGATCGGATTGACGTTGCTGGATTCGAGGGCGCCGGTGGTCAGCTGGACGGAGCCGTCCGCGGCCGCGGGCAGACCATCGTCGGACTGGATAACGCCGGTCTCGGTCTTGCGCAAACTCTCGGTCGGCGGATTCACCATCTTGATGCGATCCAGCGCCGCCACCGCGTTCGGCAGTTCCCCGAGGGGGACGATGGAAATCGTTCCGTCAGAGGCAATGGATAGCGACTGGAAGGGCGGCAGGGCGATGGGCCCGGCGTTGCCAAGCAGCGCCTGACCCTGACCGTTCACCAGCTGACCGAACTCATCGACTCGCAGGTCGCCACGGCGCGTCAGCTGTTCCGTGCCATCTTCTCCCTGTACCGCAAACCAGCCGGCACCGTTGATAGCGATGTCCAGGTCACGCCCGGTCTGCTCGAGCAGGCCGTCGCGCAGATCCACGGGAGTGTCGCGAATCACGTTGTACGCCCGGGAATCCTGACCGGCACCTTTTAGGTACACGGTCTCCGCATCCACCATGTCCTGCTTGAAGCCGACGGTGGAAGCGTTCGCCAGGTTGTGCGCATTGACTGCCTGGGCAAACTGCACCTGCTTCGCCGAGGAGGCAGAGATGAAAACGAAACGGTCCATGGTGACTTACCTGCGAGCTCCGTCAGTCATCCGCTATCGGATGTTGATCACGGTCTGGGTGATGGCGTCGTTGGACTGGATCACCTGGGCGTTGGCCTGGAAGTTCCGCTGGGCAATGATCAGGTCCACGAGAGCCTGGGTGATCTCCACGTTGGAGTCTTCAAGGGCGGCGGACTGGATGGCGCCGAGGCCAGAGGTACCGGGCTCACCGACGTTGGGCGAGCCGGACGAGAAGGTCTCAACCCAGGCCGTGTCGCCGATCGGCTGCAGACCGTTTTCGTTGTTAAAGCTGGCGAGGGCCACCTGTCCGAGAGCCTGGGACTCACCGTTGGTGTAGCGCGCGAAGGCGATACCGGTTTCGTCGATTTCAAGGCCCCGGAGCTGACCCGCGCTGAATCCGTCCTGGATAACGCTGGAGATAGCGAAGTCCGCACCAAACTGCGTCGTTGAGGTCAGATTCACGGTGACGTTCTGGGTCGCCGCGCCGTTGTCCACACCGTCCGCATCGACCGGGTCCCAGCCCGAAACCACGAGGTCAGCGGGGTCCGTGGTCAGCTCACCCGCGTCGTTGAACGCAAGCGTGAAGGGCGTGCCACCGTCCACAGTGATGCCATCGATCAGGGAGAAAACGTCATAGGTGTTGGACGCGTTCTTAACGAAAAACAGGCTGAGAACGTGCGGATTACCCAGGCTGTCAAAGATCGTCGTAGAGGTCGTGGCGTTGAAGCTCAGGGGGTCTGGAGCGGTGCTGTTCACCGGAGCGTTGAAGGGACCACCAAAGGCCGGTCCGGGGATCGTCTCGCGGGAGTCGAGGTTGGTCGTGAGGGTCACCTGCGAAGTCGGATTCGGGCTGACCAGGGAGCGGTCAATCTGGATGTCGCCGAGCTGTCCGGTGATCTCACCGAGACTGTCGACCTGGAAGCCCTGCAGCCGCGAATTCTGATTGGTTACCAGGAAACCTTCCCGGTCCACCTGAAAACCGCCGGCGCGCGTGTACTGCGTGGCGCCTTCGACACTGGTTATGAAGTACCCGGCACCGTTGATGGCCAGGTCCAGCGAGTTGTTGGTGAAGGTGATGTTGCCCTGGGCAAACTCCTGGGTCACCGACGCGAGGCTCACGCCGCGGCCGATGGCGTTGTCACCGGCACCCAGCAGGCTCGTGGCGTATACGTCGGCGAACTCGGCGCGAGACGCCTTAAAGCCCGTCGTGGAAGCGTTGGCGATGTTGTTCGAAATGACGCCGAGATCCGAGTTGGCGGCGTTGATTCCCGAGATGGCGGTACTGAATGTCATGATGGCTCTCCTTCGTGACGGGTGCTAAATCGATTAGAGAAAGGCTTTAACTTCATCGAGAGAAATGTCTTCGCCGCTGGACAGTTCCAGGGTCACGCGACCCGTGATTCCATCAACGGCGACGGATTGGACCGGCTGGTGCGCATGCACGGAGACGCTCTGGGTCTCGGTGCCGATAAAGGCTTCGGCGGATACGCGGTAGCGCCCCGGCGGCATGACAATGCCGTCGGCATTGCGGCCATCCCAGCTGATCTTCATGTCGCCATCGGAGGGCGGCAGGGGTGAGCTGTAGATAAGGCGACCGGCCTCGTCCTGGATGTAGAGGGTGCCGCCGCCGGCGCTGCCGCCGAAGTCGACGGTCGCGTCGAGGGTATAAACGGGTTCGCCCTCGGCCACGCCCACCTGGCGCAACTCGCCGAGGTTGGAGTCCGTGACCACGCTGCGGCCGACCAGGGACGCCGCCTCCAGTGCCTGATTCCCGGTCAGTGACGCGGACAGTTCGCCAAACCCGTCGTTCAATTCTTGAATTCCGGATACGGAACCGAACTGGGCCAGCTGGGCGATGAAATCCGTGTTGTCCATGGGCGACGTCGGATCCTGGTTTTCGAGCTGAGCCACCATGAGGGCCAGGAAGTCTTCCGAGCCCAGGTCTTCGACCGAGTTGGCACCGCGACCCGTATCCGTGGCTCGCTGGGGAAAGATGTCTTCAAACGATGAGATAGCTTCCACGTGCGTTCTCCTTTATTGCTAGCGGCCCAGGGTGAGGGTGCGCATGATCAACTGCTTGGCGGTATTCATGGCCTCGATGCTGTCCTGATAGGAACGGGAGGCCTCCATCATGTTGGCCACCTCCTGCACGCTGTTTACCGAGGAGCGGTAGATGAATCCGTTCTCGTCGGCCATCGGATGGTGAGGTGAAAAATCGCGTCGCGCCGGTATATCTGACTGGGTGATTTCCGACACACGCACGCCGGCGGACAGTCCACCGTCGGTGGTCATCTCGTTATAGATGGTCTCGAACACCGGATACTGGGGCCGATAGACACTCTCGGCGCTGTTGCTGATGGTGTTGGCATTGGCGAGGTTGCTGCTGATCGTGTTCAGTCGAACGCTCTGGGCTTCGAGAGACGTCGCGGCAACGTCGATGGCGGTGAACAGGCTCATGCGTTACTCCCTTTACAGCTGACCGCGAATCGCAGTGCGCAGGCCGCGAATCCGGCTATCGAGGAAATTGACACTTGCCTGGTAACGCACGGCGTTGTCCATGAATTCGGCGTGTTCACGTCGGCTCTCCACCGTATTGCCGTCCATCGATGGCTGCGACGGGATGCGGTACTTGAGGGCGTCACCGGCAGCACCGGCGGCACCGGCGGCACCGGCACCGAGATGGCGCTCGTGCGTTCGGCGCAGGCCGCTCTGCTCGCCCGCCGCCTCACGCATCGCCTGCGCGAAATCGATATCCCGGGCCTTGTATCCCGGGGTATCTGTATTCGCGATGTTTGCGGAAAGTATCTCCGTGCGCTGGGCGCGCAGCGCCAGCACCTGCGGTGAAACTCCTAATGCACTGTCAATGCTCATCGTTGTTGAGTCTCCGTCCGCCGATGGGCGGCAAAGATTGAATCCAGGCGGAAACATACAAATGGCGTGCCAATTCTATTTATTCAATAAAAACATATGGTTACATGGCTTCGAGGGCAGACCAGGGCGGCAATGGCAAACCGAAGTGGCAATGCTTGCCGCTTTGCGACCTGCCGCTCCCCCGACCGCTATAGGCGGCCATGGCCCAGGTGCTGGCACGCTTCATGCTGCGCGGCAGAACAACCGTTTTTTTGCGACAGAAAAATGACGCTAGCTCAAGACTCAATGGAAACCGGCTCTTCAAGAACACGGCTGGGAACGCTGGCGCGGGCGATGAGCTCGACGGCCCTCGCTCTCACTGCAACCGGTGTTTTTGCCGCGAATGCCCAGGCACCAGCTGCGCTTGGCGGCCATCCCCATGGGGACATTATCGCGGTGGCTGAGGTGGCGGCCCTGGACGCGGCTATGGCCGAGGGACTGGACAATGTAGAAGTCCGGGTACGCCCGCTGGATCAGCGCCTCAAACCGGCACGTTGCGATCAACCGCTGGAAATCGTGCGTCCCAACAACGGCAATGTGCTTGGACCGGTGAGTTACGGTGTGCGCTGTGGCGGAAGCAGTCCCTGGACCTTGTACCTGAGGGCCAGCGTCAGTGCTTCCCTGGAAATCCCCGTGCTGCGCCGCGGCCTGACGCGGGGAGATCTGATCAGTGAGCGCGATATCGAGCTTGTCACGCGCCGCATCACGGCTCGAGCGGCCGATATCATCCTGGAACCCGAATTGCTGCTGGGCATGGAAGTACGGCGCCCGATCCCCGCCGGAAGTCCGCTGAGGCACGGCCAGGTGGACTATCCCGTGCTAGTCACGCGCGGGCAAACCGTGACCCTGGTGGCCGGTGGAGGAGGTCTGGAAGTCCGCATGCAGGGCAAGGCGATGGGCAGTGGCGCGATGGGCGACCGTCTCGTCGTCACCAACCTCAATTCGGGCCGCCGTGTAGAGGGGATCGTCCAGCGCGATGGCAGCGTTCAGATACGCTGAGCCCTGCGCTGGGGCTCTTGGTTATGCGTTGCAGGCCCAGCTATCGTTATCAAATGGCCTGCAGGCGAAGTTGGCACTAACTATTGCAGGCCGGATACAGCGGGGAAACCGTGCGATAAATGATCACTAACGCTGTGCTAAACTTTTTGCGATTTCGGTCGCTAACCACTACAAGAAGTGAACCGAGAGCTACAAACGTGGTGGAAACGCTGACTGCGGCTGTCGCTCCCAGCTACTGTGGCGATTGTTTTTGCGATTGTGGCTACAGCCGAAATGAGGCAGACGGGGCGATTTCACCTCCGAGCCAGGGAAAATATCATGAACCCCGTTGACAACAACACCAGCCTGCGAACGCAACGCGGCGATCTCGACCAGAGCAGTCGGGAACAGGGCACCCGGCGCTCCGAGCGGGGCACCAGCGTCCAAGGTGCGGCAAGCGCCGCAGCGGGCGCCGGCGATGCCGAGAGCGCAGGGCGCGGCGAGTCCGTGTCTTTCACACAGACGGCGTCGGATCTTCTCTCCCTGGAGACACAGCTCCGCGAACTTCCGGGTATCGACCAGGCCCGCGTTGACCGTATCCGCAGCGCCATCGATAACGGCAGCTTCGAAATTGATACGGATCGCATTGTTGACAATCTCCTGCGCAGCGAGCGCGAGCTTGGCTGAGGGCTTTTGCCCGGCTAACCCGCCATTCCGCCGATGAGCACGGGTGGGGAAGGACTAGCCGACGACTGTCGCGCCATGCTCGAAGCTGAGCTGGCGACCCTGACGGAATTGAGCGCCGCCCTCGACGCCGAATACGACGCGCTCATCGCCAACGATCCCCAGGCCCTCGAAAGCGCGACTCATGCGAAGGCCGGGCGCGTCGATGCGCATCGAGCCCAGCAGCAAAAGCGCCTTTCCTGGCTCACCGCGCGTGGGCTTCCAACAGAAACCGGTCTGAAGCAGCTCGTCCACATGGCCGGAGACGATGAAAATGTCGCGGCGCTGCAGGCGCGCCTGGCAGCGCTCGCCAGCGATTGCCAGCAGAACAATCGACGCAACGGCGGGCTGATCGTCCGCCTCCAGGAGCGCGCCCGCGGGGCACTCGATATTCTTCGACGCGACGATAGCGGTGACCTCTACTCTTTGAGCGGCGCCCGCGAGCACCAGAGCGACAGCCGAACTCTCGGCAAAGCCTGAGCCGGCGGTCCGGCGGTCCGGCGGACAAGCCTGGTACCGAGCCTGCCGGGCGCCTGATTTCCGACACAAAACCCACGATTCCTGAGGAGCTGCCGAGGCGTTGACGTCAATATTCCGGCAATCACTCGATCTGTATTCGAATAGCCTATAAAAAGCGCTTAAATGTCGCTAACTTCGTGAAAATAACTTGGCACACTCGTTGCTAATACTGCATTGAACGCCCGCTAAGGATCGGGCAGAGAAAAGAATGCGGAACAGAGCGATGAAAAAAGTGATCCCCTTCAACAGCGACCGAGACGTCGTACGCAAGGCCAAAAGCGCCGCACCGGTAACGCGTCCGGCAGCCCCCGAATTGCCCACGCCCGCGGTCGGCCCCGAGCAGCAACTGCAGCTTCTGCAAAGGCTCATGGGCTGCACGGATCAGCAGACGCTGATCGCGCGGTTTTTCCGCTGGGCTTCGGACCTGACGCTTACCGAAGGGGTTCGCTATCGCGCCAGTCAAAGCAAGGCGTCGCTGCTCATCGGACAGCGGCGCCATCACAGCGCCCAGTATGATCTGAGCCTCGACAAATCGCCCGTCGGCGACATCAGCCTCTATCGACGCAAGCGCTACAGCGAAGAGGAGCTGGTATCGATCGAAGAGGCCCTGGGCTCTCTCGCCCGCGCGCTGCGCGCCGCGAACGAAATCGAGAGTCTCCGCTCCCTGGTTACCCAGGACCCCCTCACGGGCCTTGGAAACCGCAGCAGCCTCAAGGACTGGATCGATCGCGAACTGGCGCGGGCCCGTCGCCACGGCGATCCCCTCGCGGTCATGATGATCGATGTCGATCATTTCAAAACCATCAACGATGAGCTGGGTCACCTTGGAGGTGATCAGGTTCTGCGCACAATCGCCGAGGTACTTCGAGCCAGCACGCGACGCTCGGACCTCGTCTTCCGCTACGGCGGAGATGAGTTCACGGTGCTGCTTCCTCACACCGATCGCAGCGGCGCCCAGGAGGCCGCTCGCCAGATTCGCGCCAATCTTGCCAAGGTCGATACCTCGGCTTTCGGCGGCCAGGATGTTCCCGGAGCGCTTCGCCCGGATGTCAGCATCGGTATCGCGTGCTACCAGGAAGGCGATGATGATGACTCGCTGATGCAGCGCGCCGACACGCACCTCTACCACGCTAAGGCCCAGGGTCGGGCTCGCGTATGCACGGCGGTGTGAATCGCTGGCTCAGCCCTGAGCTTATCGCTACGGTTAAGCAGCCAGACGCGACATTGAGGCCGCCAGCGGTCGGCGGCGCGGCGCTTCGACAGACCGGACCGGGCGAGACCCAAATTGAGCCGCAGCGCCGCCAAGCCCGGGCCAAGGGGGGCCTCAGCACGCTGCTACTTCGCGCCGCGGTGGTCACGCTGCTAAGCGCTTGTGCGGCCTTCAGCTACGTGACGCTAAGTGAGGCCGCCGCCGGCCTGCGCTCGAAGTCCGCGACTGTCGCGGCGGGGCCTAAACCCGCTCCCGTCGTACCCGTCGCTCTTCCGTTGGTGCAGGAGATGCAAAAAGCCGAAGCCGCCGAAGCCGCCGAAGCCGCCGAAGCCGCCGAAGCCGCCGACAAATTGGCTCACGCCAGGGCGCATGCGAACAGCCTCCGCGAGACCAACTATCTGCTGCGCAACCGTCTGAGTGAGCTGCAAGCGGCATTGAAAAGTTCGACCGCCACGCCTGACTCCGAGCAGTCAACGCTCGAAGTACCGGCTACCGGAACAGATTAGCTCGCAGGGCGAACAAGCAGGAGCATTCCTTCAAATGGCCGGGCCCGCGTAGGACAGACGCGGGAGCCGCCAGGGACCACCGGCGAGAGCGAAGCGCGTTCGCGCTCAGACGAGCTGGGCCAGCATTTCCTTGCGGAATGGCTCAAGCGCCGCGGTTTCGCCACCGCGCACCAGCGTCGCCCAGTCCGGATTGGCGATCATCGCGCGGCCCACGGCGACCAGATCAAACTCTCCCCCTTCCAAACGCCGGAGCAAGTCGTCTAGTGAGGCAGGATCGGCCTCCTTGAACGTCGCCTCACCGGGCGCGGGTATGAAATCCGCATCCAGGCTGACACTACCGACCGTGATACTGGGCTTCCCGGTGATTTTGCGAGTCCAGCCGGCAAGATTGAGGTCTGAGCCCTCGAACTCCGGCTCCCAGAAGCGCCGCTGGGAACAGTGGAAAAGGTCGACACCGGCCTCGGAAAGGGGGAGGAGTATCTGCTCCAGCTCCCCCGCAGTCGTCGCGAGCCTGGCGTCGTAGTCCTGCTGCTTCCACTGCGAGTAGCGCAGCGAGATCGGAAAGTCCGGACCGACCGCATCGCGGCAGGCTTCGACAATTTCACGGACGAAGCGCACTCGCGCCTCGATCGATCCACCGTACTCGTCGTCGCGCTGATTGGTCCCCTCCCAGAGAAACTGGTCCAGGAGATAGCCGTGCGCGCCGTGAATCTCCACCGCATCGAAGCCGCAGGCGACGGCATCGCGAGCACCTTCGGCAAAGGCGCGAATGACATCGGCGATGTCTTCTTTGGTCATGATGTGGCGATTGACCTTGCCCGGCACGTTCATGCCGGAAGGCGTGTAACCGTTGACCTCCCCTTCCGGCGGCGTACCCGCGCGACGCATTCCTCCGCAGTGCCACAGCTGCGGCGCTATCCTTCCGCCTTCCGCATGCACCGCCGCTGCGACTTTCCGCCACCCGGCCAGGCGCTCCTCACCCCAGAAATAAGGCACGTCGGGATAGCCATTGGCCGCGATGTGATTGACGCAGGTGCCCTCGGTGAAGATCAGCCCGGTCCCGCCCGCGGCCCGGCGCCGGTAATACTCAACGCTGCGCTCGTTCGGTATGTTGTGCGGCGACATGTTGCGCGTCATCGGCGCCATGACGATACGATTCGGCAGCTCCAGTGAGCGCAGACTGAAAGGGCTGAAGAGGGCGCTGATATCGGGCATGAACTGGTCCTGTTACCACGGCCGAAGGACATAGCCTGGCCATGCTTTATTGGTTCTTTAACGTCGACCGACATCGGGCCGCCGCCCCACCGATCGCTTTTCCGCCACGGACTTCCTCGCCGCGACGGCGCGGCAGCGTAGCCCAGCAGGCCGGCGATTTCCATCTGCCCGCCCCCTCTCTGCGTATTTCCTGCTGGCCGCCGCCTTGCTACGTAGCGCCGCCTGAGCATGGCGCTCGCGGCGCGGAAATGACGGCCCTACACGAATCCGGCAAATACTATGCGCGCGCTCTACTGGTTCCGAACTGATCTCAGACTTCACGACAGCCCCGGCCTGGAAGCGGCCGTGGCGGCCGATGAGCTGCTGCTTGTGTACCTGTGGCCCCGGCAGCGTCCCTGGTGCAATACCCATGGCATGGGCGCCCAGCGGGAGCGCTTCATCAGCGAGAGCCTCGCGGCCCTCGTGGGGGAGCTCGCCCCTCTCGGCCAGAACCTGCTGTTTCTTCAGGGATCGCCGGAACTGGTCCTGCCGGACCTCGTCCGCGACTACGGTGTCGACGTTATCCACACCAGCAAGAGCGCCGGCAGCTTTGAGCGTCGCGCGGTGCGTACACTCCGCGAACGGCTTGCCGTTCCGGTTCAGGAGCACCGCGGCAACACGCTGTTCAGCGAAGGCGCGGTGAGTTCCATCGCGGACAAACTCCCGGACAGCTTCTCCCCTTTTCGACGTCGCGTGGAGCAGCGGCTGGAGCCCGACGCGCCGCAGCGCGGTCTCCCCCAGCTGCCACCACCGCCGGCCGTGCGCTTTCACGCCGTTCCACCTGCCGGTGAACGGCCGCATATGGCCATGCCGCTGCGTGGCGGCAGCGAGGCCGGCCGGCGGCGACTGCGCCAGTTCCTCGCCACGGATGGCGGCATACGCAGCTACAAGTCCACACGCAACGACCTCGACCCCCTGGCGGGCAGCTCCACACTGTCGCCCTGGCTGGCAAACGGAAACCTGTCCGCGCGCGAGGTGGCGCAGGCTGTGTCGGCTCACGAGGCCGAGCACGGCGCCAACGAATCGACTTACTGGCTCTACTTTGAATTGCTGTGGCGCGAGTACTTTTTCTGGCGCGCCGTCCGCGATGGCAATGCCCTCTTCCGTCTGCGCGGTCGGAACAGCGCCAATCCCTGGCCCGTATCACGCTGCACCTTCGAACCGCGCAACTTTGCCCGCTGGTGTGCCGGCGATACCAACTACCCCCTGGTCAACGCCCTGATGCGCCAGCTCACGGCGACCGGCTGGATGAGCAATCGCGGGCGCCAGATCGCCGCCAGCTGCCTGATCCACGACCTCGGCATCGACTGGCGCTACGGCGCCGCTTTCTTTGAGAAACACCTTATCGATTACGACGTCGCCAGCAACTACGGCAACTGGCAATACATCGCCGGCGTCGGCGCCGATCCCCGGGGCGGACGGGCCTTCAACATCGAGAAACAGACCGCTCAGTACGACCCCGACGGACGCTTCATCGCCAAGTGGGAAGGCAACCGTCCTCCTCAACCTGACTACGTTACCGACGCTGCCGACTGGCCACTCACGCCCGGCGCATCGTGAAGCGCAGCAAAGCGTCCGGCCGTGGCGGCAAGCGCTCGGGTACTTCCGCCAATCCCAGGGCCGAGAAGATCTGTCCTGTTTGCGAGCGTCCCTTTCACTGGCGGGCCCGGTGGAAGGACAACTGGGACGAAATCGTTTACTGCTCTCGAAGGTGCTCTTCGCAACGACATCGGGTGAAGTCTCCGTCCTAGGTTTCGAGGGGGAGATGCTCCGTCCACGAGGACTCGGCCTGACAGTTCGGGTCTGACGGGACGCCAAAAAGCGGCCATCCCTGGCCAGGCTTATTTCGCGACATCCTGTCGCTCAGTACCCGTCAGACCCGAACTGTCAGACCAAGCCCTCTGCGCCGTGCAAGCGGTGAGGGTTAGGGCATCGACCGCTAAGGCTTCGTAAGCAAGATTCATACTGCGAACTTCACTCGAGACGGCGCTGAGCGATTAACGACGGTGTTCGAAGTCGCGCGCGTGTAGAAGTCCTGGGGTACTGCAGGCCAGCTGATGGGTACCTAGCGCCTGGAGAGGCTGCCCGCTTTATCGGGTATGGCGCGAGATGAGCCTGGCCATGGATGGCCGCTTTTTGGCGTCCCGTCAGACCCGAGCTCCCAGGCCGAGTCCTCGTGGACGAAGCACCAACCCAAAGACTTCAGAGAGACTCGAGTACCCCGTTAGCCCAATCGACAATGGCCTGCCGGTCTGCAGCATCACGCTTCTGCCACCCGCCAACGATAAGCCCCATCCGAGCATTCCGCTTTAGATACTCCTGGTGCTCATCGATAAAGCGCCAGTACAGGCTGTTATAAGGGCAAGCCCCCTCCCCGGTGGTTTTCTTGGGATCGTAACGACACTGCGCACAGTGATTGCCCTGGCGCTGAATGTACTTGCCGGAGGCGGCGTAGGGTTTGCTGGCCATCAGGCCGTTGTCGCCGTGCAGGGCCATGCCCAGCGTGTTGGGTAGTTCCACCCACTCAAAGGCATCGACGTACACGGCGAGATACCAGTCGCAAACCTCGCGTACGTCCAGTCCCGCGATGAGCGCAAAGTTACCGATGACCATGAGGCGCTGGATGTGGTGGGCGTAGCCGAGGTCCAGGGATTGCTCCAGCGCGCGGGAGAGGCAGCGCATGTCCGTTTCCGCGGTCCAGAACCATTCCGGCAACGCGCGGGAGGTTTCAAAGGTATTGCGCTCGGCGTAGCCGGGCATGGCGTGCCAGTACACGCCGCGAACGTACTCGCGCCAGCCGAGGATCTGACGGATGAAGCCCTCGGCGGCTGCGAGAGAGCAGGAACCGTCTTTGTAAGCGGCCTCGACCGCACGGCAGAGCTTCAGGGGTTCGAGCAGACCGATGTTCAGGTACATCGATATGAGTCCATGGAACATCCACGGTGACTCTTCGGCGAGGGCGTCCTGATAGGTACCGAAGCGATCCAGGGCGTGAGCGAGGAACCAATCAAAGTGCCCCGCGGCGCCTTCTTCCGTGACCGCCAGGCGAAACTCGTCCAGATTCCCGGGGTTGTTAGGAAAGGACCCCTCAACGAGGCCGATGACTTCCCGCGTGATGGAATCCGCCTTCGCCTCGGGCCGGTCAGGGACGCTTTCCCTGCCGCGCCAGCCGCTGCGGTTGTCGGCGTCGTAATTCCACTGTCCGCCCTCGGGCTCACCGTCGGCGTCGATGAGAATCTCGTAGCGGCGTCTCATGTCGCGGTAGAAGTACTCCATGCGCAGCTGCTTGCGGCCGGACGCCCAGCTGTCGAAGTCTGCCGTTGGGCAGAGGAAACGCGTGTCTTCGCGAAGCAGCACCGGAATATCCAGCTCGCCTTCCCAGCCCTGCACCTCGGCGAGGAGCCGGTACTCGCCGGGCGCCGTCAGCGCCAGAGCTTCGAAGGTATGCTTCTTGAGTGCCTCCTCGACAGCGGCGCGCAGCGAGGGGAGGCCCTCTTCAAAACGTCGATACTCCACCGTGAATCCACGCTCGCGCAGCGCCTGCGCGAAGTGCCGCATGGCGCTGAAGATCAGGACGATCTTGTGGCGATTGTGCCTGACGTAAGTCGCCTCTTCGGCAACCTCCGCCATAAGGACGACGTCGCGCGCGGGATCGGCGTCGCTAAGAACGGGACTCGCTCCACCGAGCTGATCCCCGAGGACAAGTCGAAGTATGCGTTTGCTCACGGTGAGGTCTGGCTCAGAGCCAGCGTGCCATCAGCTCGTGTGTGTTCACCCGCGCCTCCATCCGTGATGCCAGCATGAACATGCCGGCGAGCTTGCGATGGAAGTAGACGACGTCAGTGGGAGGGGCATGCCAGAAGTCGGCGTATTCGGTGGCGTGCTGACCGAGCTCCGAGAGTCGCGCGGGCATGGTCGACGCGCCGAAGTCGTAGAGCTCGTCGTAGCGCAGCGGTTCCAGGGCCAGGAGTAGCAGCTCCAGGACAAGGTCCCGGTAGCGTGAGTCCTCGTCACCGATGGAGTAGCCGACCTTCTCCGCCGCGTCGGCCATGGCCTCCCGGTCGCCGCTCATGGCGGCCACGGCAAGTTTGCGATAGTTGGCGGTGAAGCGCGCCTTGAATTCACGCGTGGCGCCGAAGTCCAGCAGGACGATCTCGCCGGAAGACCAGCGGTACTGGTAGTTGGCGAAGTTGGGGTCGGTTTGAACCATGCGCAGGTCGAACAGTTCCGTGAGCATGAGCTCCACAAGGGCGGACATGACGCGATCGCGCTCTTCCTGGGAACGGCGGGCTACCGCGTCCACCGGGCCGCCGGCCACATAGGTCATCGCGAGCACGTTTCTTCGGGTCAGTTCGGGCACGTGCTCCGGCAGCACAAAGCGATCATCGCCTTCCAGCACCTCGTTGAAGCGTTGTAGGAATTTCGCTTCCTTGAGGTAGTTCGCCTCGTCGCGAAGCTGGCGTTTGGCATCGTCCAGCAGCGGCGTCATGTCGACTTCATCCGGGAGCAGACCCGAGATACGCAGCACCGTGGCGATGTTGTCCACATCACTGTCGATGCTCTCGCCAACACCCGGGTACTGAATTTTCAGGGCGAGTTCGTCGCCATCGTGGGATACCGCGCGATGCACCTGGCCAATGGACGCGGCGGCAATGGGATAGCGGTCAAAGACCCGAAACTCCGACTCCCAGTCCTTGCCGTAGGCCTTGATCATCGCGGCCTCAAGCTGCTCCTCGGGCATGCTCGTGGCGTCGTTGCGCAGGCTGGCCAGAATGTCGGTCAGTTCCTTGGGCAGCAGGTCGCCATTGTCCATGGAAAGAATCTGCCCCAACTTCATGGCGGCCCCGCGCATCTCCGAAAGCTGGCGGGTCACCCGGCGGGCGTTCGCGGGTGTGAGCAGCAGATCGCGTTTCCGCGGTTTGTTTCCGGCGCGAAACTGCCGGGCGCCCTCGGCAAGCATGCCGCCGGCTACGCCGCCCGCAAGGCGCGCGACGCGCGCGAAGCGACCGACGCGAGTGGTGGGAACGGACTTGCTACTGCGCGAGCCGCGGCTATCGGTTGTACTCACTGCGCCGACTCCCTGCTTTCGTGACGCCCGGGACCGCGGATGGCTGAACTCCCGAGCCTAGGCACAGCGCCGCGCCCCGATCCACTCGTCAATATAGCGATGCACCATCGCGTGTCCGTTGAACTCGGCGTCGAGAACCGTGATGAAGGTGAACACACCCGTGAGCTTGCGTACGATCATCGCGAACTCGCGAGATGGCGTGGCAAAGTGGCGGGTCGCCGCGGATCCGGCAGCTTTCTTGCCCACGCGCTGCATGAGCCGGGACTTACCCCAGCAGTACTCGCCCTGCCCGTTGAGGTACTCGGCGGGAAGGCGGCGGGGGTCGCGCAGGGGCTCGAGGAGCAGTTCGCAAAACTCGCAGAAACTGTCGCGGGCGAATTCCGTGGCATCGCTGCGCAGGCACCCGAGACCGATGAGGCTGTCGATCAACAGCTCCCGATCCCCGGTCTGACCGGCGGCAATCGCGTTGCCGAAATTGTGCCGGAACGCGTCGTCGCAGGGCATGGTCGAGCCGAAATCGAGAAGCACGAGACGGTCGCATTTTCCTTCGCTGCTTATCAGGTAATTGCCGAAGTTCGGATCGGTCTGCAGTACGCCCCAGTCGAAGAGTTCGATGAAGAACAGTTCGAGCATGGCGCGCCCCAGGGCGTTACGGCGCGCCTGCGGCAAAGCGGCGACCTCGGTGTCGGAAACTCTCCGGCCCTCAACGTACTCAAGAGCGAGCACCGAATCTCGACTGTATTGTTCGAAAACCTCCGGGACGTGGTAGGGACCGCGGGTCGTGTGTAGCCGACGCCGGGCTTCGCGCGTCATCTGCAGCTCACGCGCGTAGTCAATCTCATAATGAAGCTGGCACCGGAGGTCCTCCATCCACTCGTCCAGCTCGCGCCCCGCCCGCACCCAGCGCGCCAGGACCAACATGCGCATCACGGCATCGAAGTCGTCGTCGATAACCGCGGCGAGCTCCGGATACTGAACTTTCAATGCGAGTTCATGGCCATCGTGACGACAGCGGGCGCGGTGAACCTGTGCCAGGGACGCGGCGGCGAGGGCCTCCTTCTCCACGTCGAGATCCGCGTAGGCCGGGCCGATCGATGCGCGCACGTGGGGCTCCAGTTCGCTCCAGGGAAGCGGATGTGTCTGGGAGTCCAGATCGTGAAGCGCTTCGGTGAGGGGAGCCGGCAGAAAGTGCTCGCCGAGCAGTGCCAGGAGCTGGCCTATCTTGACGTAGCTGCCCTTCAGGCGACCGAGTTCGGCGGTGAAGCGCCGGGCTTCGCGGCGCATGAGTTCACTGCCGTCGCCATCTCCGCCACGCAGGCGCTCGAGCGCCGAGCCCAGGGCGAAAGCGCCTCCCGCGCGCAAACCGGCCACGGACACCGCCAGGCCGCGGCCGATACTGCCGCGGCGGATTGTTGATCGTTTTGCCATAACTCATTGTACGCGCGGCGGGCGTACGGGGATTCAGGTCGTCGATGCTGTGTCGCGGTGATCGATGAGGAGTTCAGCGAGGCGTGCCCGGTGCTCTGCGGCGTCGCCGAACTGCTGCTGGGCCCACTGCGCCCGACGCAGGAATAGCTGGGCGTCGCAGTCCCAGGTAAAACCCATGCCGCCGTGAAACTGGATCGCCCGGTCTCCGGCAAAGCTCAGCGCCTCGCTGGCCTGGGCTTTGGCCATGCGGCAGGCGATCTCCGCATCGCGAGACAGCGATCCGTCGTCGACAAGCGTTGCCGCGTGGAAGACAAAGGACCGCGCCGCGTCAACCGCATTCAGGATTTCCACGCTCGGATGCTTGAGCGCCTGGTACGAACCGATGAGTTTGCCGAACTGTTTACGCGTTTTCAGATAGGCGACGATCGTGTCGAGGCAACTCGCCGCCGCGCCAGCGCTTTCAGCGGCCACGAGAAGCGCGCCGAGGAGCCGGTGGTCGCGGAGGGCCGCGGCTACCCGGATGCCCGAGAAAACGGCGAGCGGCCTGATGCCGTCGAAGTCGACGTCTGCAGCGCGACGTGTGTTGTCGATGAGCACCCGCGGCTTCAGGGCGCCTGCGCCGAGCGCCTCAATATCGACGACGGCGACGGCCGGGCCATCTTCGCCGGCCACCGTGACGACGAAGTAGCGGGCGCTCTGGGCATCGCAGACCATGCGCTTGCCGCCGCGCAGCAGGCCGGCGCTATCCAGACGCGTTGTCACGGCCGCATTCCAGTCTTCGCTTTCCAGTTCGGCGACGGTGGCCGGCGCCCCGGCGGCGATCGCGTTGAGCACGGCTTCCGCGGCGTCGCCCCCGCATCGACGGAGCAGCTGCGCTGCGAGCAACGTCGGGATCAAGGGCGCGCCCATGAGAACCCGCCCCATGCTCTCAACAACCGGTACCGCCGCCGCGACGGAGAGTCCGGCGCCGCCGCTGGCTTCGTCGATGCCGATACCGGTCCAGCCCATAGCCACGATGGCGTCCCACTGCGCCGCCGTATGGGCAAGCGGCGTTTCGAGCCCTGCGCGAGCGGCCTCCATTCCCTGATCCGAGCAGAAGTCCCGCGCCACGTCCATCAACATGGCCGGCTCCTCGCCGAAGCGCAGAGCCGTGTTTCCAATCACTGACATCCGGCTCACCCCTACTTCGGCAGGCCGAGCACGTGCTCAGCCACGATGTTCGCCTGCACCTGGCTGGTCCCACCGCCAATGGTCGCCGAGAAGCTGTTTAGATAGGCGCGCTGCCAGAACCCCCCGGCACGCGCATCCTCGTCACCTACGTAGAGCGCGCCGTCGCCGCCCTGGGCCCGGATGGCGAACTGGCGCATGCGCCGGGTGTATTCGGTCCAGCGCAGCTTGTGCGAAAGGGGCAGGGACAGGGGATAATCGGAAGTCAGAGCCGGTATGGACGCACGACGGTCGCCGAGGGCAATGGCTTTCTCCTCTATGATCAGCCGCACCAGCTCATCGCGCATTACCGGATCTTCCAATACCGGACGACCACCCCGGGTGACGTCATCGAGCTCATGCACCAGGTCATCGATCACAATGCGTACGAAGGCAAGGCCACCGGCGGCGCCCGCTTCAGCTCCCCGCTCGTACTGCAGCGTCTTCATGGCGATCTTCCAGCCCTCGCCTTCCTCACCCATGAGGCTTGAGGCCGGAATACGGGCATCGGTGAAGAACGTTTCGGTGAAGCCATACTCGCCGGTCAGCTTGCGGATCGGCCGCGTTTCAATGCCGTCGACGGTCATCGGGGCGAGGAAGAAAGACAGCCCATCGTACTTGCGTTCCGCCTCGGGATTGGTGCGCGCGAGCAGGATCATGTACCTGGCGTAATTGCCCAGCGTCGTCCAGATCTTGGAGCCGTTGATAAGGTACTCATCGCCTTCCCGGACGGCTCGGGTCCGGGCGTTGCCCAGGTCCGAACCGTGATCCGGCTCCGAGAAGCCCTGACACCATATGTCCTCGGCGCTGAGTATGCCCTTGAGGTACTTCGCCTTTTCTTCTTCCGTACCGATATCGTTGATCAGGGGCCCGGCCCAGCCGAGGCCAATCACGTTGAAGCAGATGGGCACGGCCTTGCGACGCATTTCCTGGTCGACGACGGACTGGTAGATCGCGTCGACACCCTGCCCGCCGTATTCCCGGGGCCAGGCCATGCCAAGATAGCCAGCACTCCACACGCGATGCTGCCATTCACGGAGGAAGTCCAGCTGTTCCTCGGACCCCACTTCCATGAACGACTGGGGAAGGAGGAAACCAGGATCGGCAGGTCGATTGGCATCCAGCCAGCTGGCCACCTCGCGGCGGAAATCTTCGAGTTCTTTAACGGCAGCATTCATCGCATCGCTCTCCCTGCTTCCGGGTCCGGCACAGAATTATGGGCCTAGTTTTCGTCCGCTGTCTCACGACCCAGGGCATCGGCTCGGCGGAACGCCTCGCGCTCCATGAGTCGCTCCAGGTACGCACGGGTCTGGGGCTTGTAGCGCTCATCGAGACCCAATACGCGCCCGAAGTAGAGAGCATAGGCCACGCAGATGTCCGCGATGGTAAAGCGATCGTCGACCAGGTATTGCCTGTCTTCCAGATGCGCATCGAGGCGCCGGAGACGGGCAATGAACCATTTGGCATAGTCATCGGCCACCGGCTTTTTCTCCTCCGAGGGCTCCAGCACCGTGTAGCGCAGCACAATCGTCTGCGGAAAAGTGAGCGTCGCGTCGGCGTGATAGGTCCAGTTCAAGAGATTGGCATACTCGGGGTGATCCGCAGGCACACCGAGCTGCTCTCCTCCCGGCCGCGTGACGAGATAGTGCGGGATGGCACAGGATTCCGTCATCGACACCTTGCCGTCGACAAAAAAGGGCACGGTGCCGAGCACGTTCACATCCAGAAAGTCGCGCTGGAATACCCGGGGCGGGAACGGGAGCAGTTCAAGCTCGTAGGGAAAGCCGAGTTCCTCAAGGGTCCAGAGAGCGCGCAGAGAACGGGCGCCGACGCAATGCCAGAGCTTCACAGGCCGTACTGGCGCGCCGCCAGATCCCGCATGATTTCCTCGGAGCCGCCGCCGATCGCGTTTACGCGCACCTCCCGATAAATGCGCTCAACCCGATTGCCGCGAATGTAGCCGATACCGCCGAGGATCTGCATGGCCTCGCGCGCGCAGAATTCCAGGGTCTCGCTGGCCTGCACCTTCAGCAGCGCGATATCACCGGGATTTGGAGACCCCGCTTCGATGCTCTCGTAGCACAGGCGGATGTACGCCTGCGTTGCGTTCAGCTTCTGCTTCATCTGCGCGATCTTGTGTCTGATGACCTGATGGTCGGCAAGACGCTTGCCGAAGGTGTTGCGCTCCTGGGCCCAGGCCGCGGCCTCTTCGAGGCACACGCGGCCGAGCGCTTCCATGCCGGCGGCCATGAACATGCGCTCACTGTTGAAGTTAGTCATGATCACGAGGAAACCGCGGTTCTCTTCGCCTATCAGATTGGACGCGGGCACGCGAACGTCATCGAAATAGAGCGTGGCCGTATCCGACGCCCACCATCCCTGCTTTTTGTCGAGAGAAGTGCGTGAAAACCCGGGGCTGTCAGTGGGTATGAGGAGCATGGACACTCCGCCAGCACCTTCGCCTCCAGTGCGTACCGCGGTCGATACCCAGTCGGCGCGCATGCCGCCGGTGATGTAGGTTTTGGACCCGTTGACCACGTAGTCGTCGCCCTCGCGTACCGCGGTGGTGCGGATATTTGCGACGTCCGAGCCGCCGCCCGGCTCCGTGATTCCGAGGCTGATGTGCTTCTCGCCGGCGAGGACCGGCGGCGCGACGGCCTGCTTCATCTCCTCGTGACCCCAGTTCAGAACCGGGGGCAAGCCGATACCGTGGACCATGAGCGAGGCCGGCACTCCGCCAACGGCAAAGCGGTTCAGCTCTTCATTGGTAATCCACTGGTGCCAGGAGTCGATACCCTCACTGGTACCGCCGTAGGCTTCGGGATACCCCAGACCCAGCAGGCCCACGTCCGCGGCCTTCTTCCACAGCTCATCCGGAATGGCGCCGGCCTCGTCCCAGCCTTCGGCGTAGGGCGCGATCTCCTGATCGATGAATCGACGGAGCTGCTCGCGCCAGGCTTCATGATCCGTCGACAAGAAGGGGTTGGGGAGACGAGCGCTGTCAAAATCGAGAGACACGCGGGCACCTGATCAATTATTGAGTGCTGCTTAATATAACTGAGTGATACTCAATCCGCCACGGTAGACCGCGTGGCGACGGTACCGACGTGCGTAGAGTCCAGGCGACGCTTCACCGCGAATCAGGAGCGACAGACTTCGGGCAGAACAAGGTCCAGCGCCCGGCGATGCAGTGTATCGCTCACAAGGATTTTCAGCTCCGTCCTCGCCCGCGCCACCAGTTCGGGAGCCAGACCCTTCTCGGCGCAGCTCAACATCTCGGCCCGGAGCAGCCATTCCGCCGGGAAACTATCAAGCACCTCGGAAAGCCGTTGCAGCGGCGAGCTGTCTTCCAGTAGCCCGGAGCTTGCCAGCCGTTGCAGCGCCGCGTATTGCTCCATGAGCTCGGCAGGCGCGTCGGCGCTATGCGTCGCCGTCCGCGGCAGGGGACGGTGCAGCTGAAAACGCTCGCGGTCCGCGACCCCGCCAAAGACGCTGGTAATCCGTGCCCCCACGGCCATGTCGTAGCGCCCCTGCTCCGGCGTAAAGAGGCGACGACCGTCGGCGGCCGTGACCGTGCACTTGCTGAAGCTGAGCAGAAGGTTGCGCTGTTCCTGACGGAGGATAGCTTCAAGCACACCGGTCACTGTGATGCCCGACAGGTATTCGAGACGCACCGGCTCGCCCAGGGTTATGGCGTGGGCTTTCAGCTCGTCGACGCTATAGGCGGAGAGACAGCGGCTGAACTCCTTTAGGTAGCCGACGGGGGCACCGAAACCGGCGCTGTGCGTATCGATGCCGTGTCCAAACAGCTCTCGACCGTGCCACGCCAGCTGCGTCGGGCCCGTGGTTCGCAGGTAGCTCACATTCCCCACCGCATCGCACAGAGCCTCCTCGACAACGCCGCTAACTTGCATGCCGGAGTCGTACTCCGCCGTGCATACCACCTCCGCTTCGATAGCCTGCCTCAAGCCCGCGGCGCCGCCGCGACGGTAGGCCATGGAGGCAGCGAACTCTTCGAGCACCTGACTCATATGCCGGCAGCTGCGCGTCACAAAGAGCTGGGGCTGGGAGCGGGTAATGTCGTAGGGCACCGCAACTGCGTCCACGGTCAGGGGCAGCTTCTCGACCGACTCATCGTCGAGACAGCTCTGACTTTCACCGAGGGAGGAAAGCAGGCCGGCGCCGAAGAGGCGATAGTCATCGACCTCTCCCACAAGACCGTACTCGACGGTCCACCAGTGAAGTCGCGTAAGCAGCGCGGCCTCCGAGGGGGTTTCGTCGCTCGCGGCGAGCTCCGCGAGTCGCGCCTCTGCCGCGGCGATATCGGCGGCGCCTGCGCCGGGATCCTCCTTGATTATGGAGAGGGCGCGAACGGCTTCGTAGAGCTCGTGATCGTGCCGCGTCGCGATCGCACGCATGCCGATTTCGCCAAAGCGCTGGAGAAACTCCGCGTAGTCGACATCGATAAGGAAGGGTGCATGGCCCGCCGACTCATGAAGAATGTCCGGCGCCGGCGTGTACAGGAAGTGCTCGACGCTGCGCATGTCGAGGGCAATCACCAGCACGCGCAGGGCCTGAAACTCCATAAATATGGCTGGTGGGATGAATCCATCGACGACCACGGCGCGCCAGCCCAGCTGGGCCAGACAGGCATTCATCTCATCGATCGACGGGATGTGGTCGAGGGCGATACCAGTGCGTCGAAGGCCCTCAAAATAAACCGGATGCGCGGACTTCTGCAGGCTCCTAGTCAGGGCCGTCATGAGGAAACGCCACACGGCGTGATCCCGGGCGCTGTACTGCTCGTCGTGATCCTGCAGCTGCACAAAAGGACGCAGATGCAGGGGAAGGCTTGCGACGATCTCGGCCTGGCTCGGTGCAACGCTCATGCTGTGGTGCCTCGCGCGCCGCTCACGCCCCGCGCAGGCGGCCTGTCGATGATTTGGAGACCCGCTTCAAGCTTGCCGAGAAGCTGCAGAAACTGGTCGCGTTCGCGACGCGACAGGGGAGCGAGCCAGTCGGCCTCGCGCGCCAGGGCCAGGGGCGCAATGCGGCGGAAAAGCGCGGTGCCCCGGCGACTGAGGCGAAGGATCGAGGAACGCGCGTCGTGGCGATGGGGACTGCGCTGGACCAGCTCGCGGTCCACGAGACCGGCCAACGCCCGCGACACGCTCACCTTGTCCAGGGACGTAGCGGCCACGAGATCGCGCGCCGTCAGATCCGGTTCGGCCTGCAGGGTGGCGAGGACGCGCCACTGCGGAATGCTGAGGTCGAAGCGCTCCTGGTACACGGCTGAGAGGGCTTTGCTGAGGTGCCCGGCGAGCCGATTCAATCGATAGGGGAGAAAAGCGTGGAGCTTGAATTCACGTCCACCGCCTTCTGCTCCGGCTCCCGGCGTTGCGCTCTCCGCGCGGCTTTGGGCAGTTTTCAATCGTGTATCCCCATCTCTTTTCATCCGTTGGCAAGCCCGCGTACTCCGCTACCCTCGTTGAGGGGCCGGCGTGACGCTAGATAGTTTCAAATGAAACTAGTAAGCTGTGGCTCTGTCAAGTCGATAAAGAAGAGGATGGTCGGGCCATGGGACGCCAGTGGATACCGCACATGATCCGCGAGGGAAAGCACTCCAGGCAGGCGCACTGCGATCTTCCCGAAGGCAGCTTTGAGCGGGAGATGGGCCGCGAGGGTTTCTTCGGCCCCGCAAGCCATATTCATCACCGCCATCCCCCGACGGGCTGGACGGCCTGGGAGGGACCGCTGCGACCCTACGCGTTTGACCTGAAGCGCCTCTCCAGCTCGAGCCCCTCACCCTTCGCCCAGACTCCGCTGCTCTCGAACGCCGACGTTGCGCTGCGCTTCTGGAGTACTGAATCGTCCATGAGTCATCTGGTCCGCAACAGCGATGGCGACGATCTCATCTTCGTCCACGAGGGCAGCGGCAGCCTGTTCTGCGACTACGGACATCTCAGCTTCAGTGAGGGAGACTATCTGCTGATCCCCCGGGGAACGGCCTGGCGCATGGACGTAGCGCAGCCGCTTCAGTGCCTGCTGATTGAAGACCGCGAGGGAGCATACAGCCTGCCGGAACGCGGACTGGTCGGTCCCCACGCCGTATTTGATCCCGCGGTCCTCGAGCATCCGCGTATCGACGAAGCCTTCGAAGCCCAGCAGGATGAGGAGGAATGGCAGGTGCACATCAAGCGTCACGACCGCCTGAGCGTTGTCACCTTTCCTTTCAACCCCCTGGATGCGATGGGCTGGCACGGAAACAACACCGTACTGCGGCTCAATTGGCGCGATATTCGTCCGCTTATGAGCCACCGCTACCACCTGCCTCCCTCGGCCCACACGACCTTTATGGGCAATGGCTTCGTTGTCTGCACGTTCTGCCCCCGGCCCATCGAGACCGACCCGGGCGCGCTGAAGGTGCCCTTCTATCACAACAACGATGACTACGATGAAGTGCTCTTCTATCACCGCGGCAACTTCTTCAGCCGCGACAATATCGACGCCGGCATGATGACGCTGCACCCCTGCGGCTTCGCCCACGGTCCCCATCCCAAGGCGCTCGCCAAATCCCAGGCCGACCCGGCCCGGGAAACGGACGAGGTCGCCGTAATGATCGACACCCGCCGTGCCCTCGACATTCACCCGCACGCCATGACCGCCGAGAATCCCGAGTACGTCAACTCCTGGCGAAGCCCGGCGAGCTGAGAGCCCCTCACTCAATTACTAGCGCAGGACACACCATGAAACTTGCTTCCCTGAAAGAAGGCCGCGACGGGCGACTGGTGGTCGTCAGTCGCGATCTCCAGCGCTGCTGCAGCGCCTCCAACATCGCTCCGACGATGCAGGCCGCCCTCGACGATTGGTCCGCATTGGCACCTGCTCTGGAAGAGCGCTACGTGGATCTCAATGCGGGGAAGGTGCAGGAAGCCCTTCCCTTTGAGGTCGTACAGTGCGCGGCGCCGCTTCCCCGCGCCTATCACTGGGCCGATGGCAGTGCCTACGTCACCCACGTGGAACTGGTACGCAAGGCGCGGGGTGCGGAATTACCAGCGTCCTTCTGGGAAGACCCGCTGGTGTACATGGGAGCATCCGATGCCTTTATCGGCGCGCGCGACGACATTGCCGTTGAAGATGAAGCCTGGGGTATCGATTTCGAGGCGGAGGTAGTGGTGATAACCGATGACGTGGCCGCGGGGACCTCGGCATCGCAAGCCGGTTCGCACATCAAGCTCATCGGCATCGTTAACGATGTATCGCTGCGCAATTTGATACCCGCTGAACTCGGCAAGCAGTTCGGTTTCTATCAGTCGAAGCCCTGGACCTCCTTCAGTCCCGTGCTCGCCACACCCGATGAGCTGGGCGACGCCTGGGATGGCGCGAGACTGCATTTACCGCTGCGGGCCGAGCTCAATGGCGAACTGATTGGGGCGCCGAATGCCGGACGCGATATGACCTTCGATTTTCCAACGCTGATTGCTCACTGCGCCAAGAGTCGATCACTGATGGCGGGCACGGTGATCGGTTCGGGAACTGTTTCCAACGTTGGCTCTGTTGATGGATCATGCTGCCTCGCCGAAGTCCGCTGTCTTGAGACGATTCGCGACGGCGCAGCAAGCACCCCGTTTATGAGCTTTGGCGATCGTATTCGCATCAATATGCAGGACGCCGCTGGGAACAGCGTGTTCGGGGCTATCGACCAGGTTGTCGTTCGCCACACGCCTCCGGCCTAGGGGCAGGTCATGAAGCTCTACAGCTACTACCGCTCGTCGGCGACCTACCGGATTCGTATCGCACTGGGCCTTAAGGGCCTGGAGTTCGAACTCGTACCCGTTAACCTGGTCGCCCGCGAGCAACAGACCGAAGAGTATCGGAGGGTCAATTCTCAGGGGCTGGTGCCAACCCTCGTTCACGACGATGGCGTTAGCCTGGGCCAATCCGTGGCCATTCTTGAATGGCTGGAAGAGCAATATCCCGACCCAGCCCTGTATCCCGGAGAACTCGAAGCGAAAGCCCAGCATCGAGCGCTGTGCCTGCAGGTCGCTTGCGATATCCACCCGCTCAACAACCTGCGCGTGCTTCGCTACATCACGGGAATTCTTGGATCAGACAACGAGGCATTACAGAGTTGGTATGCCCATTGGATTCAACTCGAATTCGCAACGCTGGAGCCGAAAATTGCCTCGCTGGCGTCGCCGTTTACCCTGGGCGAGCGTCCCGGCATGTTCGAAGCATTCCTGATTCCGCAGATCTACAATGCGCGTCGCTTTTCCGTCGATCTCTCGGAGTTTCCCTCACTGGTGGCACTGGACGCGCGCTGCGCACCGCTGGACGCCTTCTCCGCGGCACACCCTCATCGTCAGCCGGACACACCCGAAGAGCTACGCGAAGAATAGCGACGCCGCAGCTCGTCGAGGGCCTCCGGCGTGTCGGCGTCGAGGCACACGCCGGGATCGTCCACGGGCAACGCCACACACGACGCCGCGTGCGCTGCAAGAACGGAAGCGGCTCCGCGATCACCGTCGAGACGAGTAAGTTCGTGTATGAACTCCGAGGAAAACAGTACCGGGTGTCCGCGTCGGCCCGAGTGCGTCGGATAAACGATGGCGCCCGGGCTGAGTCGTGACGCCAGGCCGCGGATCGTGCCCGGCTCAATCAATGGCATATCGCCCAAAGCAACCGCGACGGCCTCATTTCTCCGGCATCCGCGGGCGACCTCGGCCAGGGTTGCACCCATTCCTCTTTCCGCGTTTTGACTCCGAATCAGGTCGAGCGGGTATGCAGAAAACTGTGCGGCGAGGTCGTCGTCTTCGCTGCGCCGGGACAGCACGAGCCTCACTGGAAAACCCGTAGCGAGATAGGCCTGCACTGAGGCCTGAAGCAGTCCTACGCTGCTATACAAGCATATTCGCCGCTTATCCGCTCCAAAGCGCCGGGATGATCCGGCTGCCAGAATCAGTACTGTCAGATCGGCTACCGCCATGAAAAGAAGATTCGCTGAGCAAAGCAGCGTATCGAACAGCTTGCCTCTGCCAAAGGAAAACCGGAACCAAGCGCCGCGCATCCCGGGAAATCACGCCAGGATTTAGGCAGCAAACACTTGCTATAAAGCGCGAAATGCTTATGCTGCCGGAAGCGGCGCAGTCTCTCTGCCGCTATAAGACCAATCGTAGGCAGTGGGACGAACTCAAGGGGATCGAGCATGGCAGGGAAGTTTGAGTTAAAAAAAGGGAAGACAGGTAAGTTTTCCTTCAATCTGAAATCGGGTAACGGCCAGGTAGTTTTCACGAGTCAGACCTATGACAACAAGCGTTCTGCATCGGCAGGCATCAACTCCGTAAAGAAGAATGCGGTTAAAGACGGTGCTTTCGATCGCAAGGCGTCGGCCAAGGGTCAGCCGTACTTTGTGATCAAAGCTACGAACGGCCAGGTCATTGGCAAGAGTCAGATGTATGCCAATGCCGTGAGCATGGAGAAGGGTATCAAGTCCGTTGCCAAGAATGCGCCGACGGCTGACACCACCGATCTGAGTGTAGAAGCACCCAAGGCGAAGGCCGCGCCCAAGAAGAAGACAGCGGCCAAGAAAGCAGTCAAAAAGGCGCCGGCCAAGAAAGCCGCAAAGAAGGCTGCGGTGAAGAAAGCGCCGGCCAAGAAGGCTGCGAAAAAAGCGCCGGCCAAGAAGGCGGCGAAGAAAGCTCCAGCCAAGAAAGCCGCCAAGAAAGCGCCTGCCAAGAAGACCGTAAAGAAAGCACCAGCCAAGAAGACTGCGAAGAAAGCTCCGGCTAAAAAGACAGCTCGGAAAGCCGCGGCTAAAAAGAAAAAGTAGTACTAAAGCGCCCGGGGGCTCGAAACCAGGAGTCTGCACGGTAAGAACGCTCCCCGGCGGCCGCGAGGGTATTCCCAGGTCGTCGCGGGGTGTTCTTGGCAACGCCCCACCCCCGAGCTCTAGCAATCTTCGACTCAGGCATCTGAAGCCACTTATTCAAGATGCGGTCGCGCTCAAGATGGCGTCGCATGCAGTGGCCGCCCACCTCTTCCCGCGTACCTGAGCCGTTTGATCGGTCGAAATCCGCCATCCCGATGATGCCCTTGGACTCTTCGCTTAGTCGGTATACGCTCCACCGCCTAGCTGGCGCCGCCTTTGTGCGGGCGCGGACAGGCTGAAATAGAAGCTTCACACCCCCGTAACCATTCCGTAGCTTTTCTCCCCTAGCGTTCGCGCCTCCCGACCGGAACAGCGAGAGCCGACATGCCATCCGACCTTCACTCTTGTGCACTGCGCCAGGCCGTGGCACGGGCCTCAATGGTCCTGGTCGTACCCGCAGCGCCTATTTTCGCTCAGACCTCCGGTACTGCAGCGATCGAAGAGGTTACGGTATATGCGCAACGCCGCGAGCAGTCCGTTGCCGATGTGCCGATCAGCATTTCCGCCTACGGAGGAGATCTCCTCAATCGCCTCGGCATCGTGGAACTGGACGCCCTCTCGGATATCACCCCGGGTCTGGTCATCCAGGAGCAAAGCCCAAACAACCCGGGATTCGTCATTCGCGGCATCACCTCGGACAGCGGTTCGGCCCAGGCCGCTCCCCGCGTATCGGTGTACTACAACGGAGTGGATGTATCCCGATCCCGGGGTTCGTACTTCGAGCTATTTGATATTGACCGCGTTGAGGTGGTCAAGGGACCGCAGGCGACGCTGTTTGGTACCGCAGCATCCGTTGGCGCCGTCAGCGTATACACCAGGCGCCCCGAGCAGGAACTCGGCGGCTATCTGTCCGTAAACGTGGGCAACTACTCGGCGCGCCAGCTACGCGGTCATCTCACCGGTGGCAACGAACTGCTGCAGGGGCGGCTTGCCGTGAGCTACCGGGAGCGCGATGGCTTCATTCGGAATATCGCAGGTACCGAGGGATCGCAGAATCCGGGCGGTCAGCAGCAGGATGATATGCAGGCGATCGAGCGCACCGCGATCCGGCCCTCGCTGCGCCTGACTCCCCGCGACGACCTGACGATTGATCTCGTCTATACCTACGAAGAAAACAGCGATTCCGGCACATCATTCAAGAATGGGCGCTTCGCGCCCACGGGCGGGGATACGAGCCCCTACAGCTTTGTGGAGATGTCCGGCTCCCCGCTTTCCGCGGACGCGCTGGGTGCCGCGCAGCTTGGCATCGAACGCGAAGTGGAGGACATCAATCTGCGCATCGAATGGCAGATCAACGACCGTCTGAGCTTCACTTCGATCACGGCCGGTCGCAGCTTCGAGTCACTGGAGGTCTTCGATGCGGACGGGACTCAGGCGTGGTTCCTGGAGTTCGCCGAGGACGCGGAAGGGGATCAGTTCAGCCAGGAGTTCCGCCTGGTGGGTGAGGGTGACAAACTGACCCACATTCTCGGCGCAAACTACTTTGAGGAGGACGGCAGTCAGAACGTGCCCTTCTCTACGGAGGAGTCAATCTATCTCAACTGCCTTGGAGCCCTGGGTAGCGGACTTCCCTGCATCAACGACGATGGCAGCGTCAATGTCCTAACGCCGGGCCTCGGCCTTGGAGTTGATCTGCTCCCGTATGCGAGCAGCTTCGCCAACTACGGCGAGAACGAGATCGTGTCGGTCTTTGCCGATGCTAGCTGGCGCTTCACTGACCGTCTCGAGGCCACGGTGGGATTGCGTTACGTGCGTGAAGACCGAACGAGCGGATTCAGCTCTGTTTCTCCAGATTCCGTGCTCATTCAGGCACCGCTTCTTCCGGTGGTTAACACCGGCGGACAAATCCTCGAGGCGAGTGACGATTTCGACGACTTCCTGCCGCGCTTTAACGTCCTGTACGCGCTCAACGACGCAACGAACATCTACGCCACGGTTTCAAAAGGACGTCGCTCAGACGTTATAGAAGTGGCTTCTACCATCGACGGAGAGGGTCAGGTTGTCGCGGACGTGACAGAAGTCCCGGCCGAGGTGGTATGGAACTACGAGGCTGGCATAAAAGGCAGCCGCGCCGATGGACGGCTAAGCTACAGCGCGTCCCTGTTCTACCAGGACTACTCGGACTTCCAGGTAACGCTCCAGGATGATGCGGGCAACTTCTTTACCGCGAATGCCGGTTCGGCGACAAACATTGGCTTGGAAGCCGACGTGCGGGCCCTGCTCGGCGACTCTTGGGACATCTTTGCCAACGTCGCCTACATCGACGCCGAGATTGACGACGACAGCAGCAATGGCAACCTCGCGGGAAATCGCTTCCGCCTGCAGCCGGAGTGGACCGCTAGCACCGGACTTCGCTACCTGCAGTCGCTCAGCGGTTCCCTGGCGCTGACCGGCTCGCTCGTATACAGCTACCGCAGCGACGTCTTCTTCGAGCCGGAGAACGCGCCCATCGCGGGCCTGGACATTGCCGAAGACGCCTATGGGCTGGTCAACCTGCGCCTTGGCGTGGAAAACGAGAATCAGGGCTGGCGCGTTGAGGCCTTCGCCACGAACCTGCTCGACGAGGAGTATCTCGTGGACGCCGGAAACACGGGCGGGTCCTTCGGAAACCCGACCTTCGTCGCCGGACCACCGCGTTTCTACGGGATTCAGTTCGACTACTACTTCAATCCCTGAAGTCCGCGGGACCCAGAGTCCGGGCTCAGGCCCGGATCTGAAGCTCCTTGCTCTCCACGCTGACGCGCCGCTCGGTCACGCTGTCGAGAAAATGCCAGCGCGCGCTACAGCCACTGTGGCGAAAGCTCACTTCCAGGTATCCGCGACGCTTGAGATCGCAGTAACGAAGCTCGTCGATCAGCCCGACCATGGCCCGCTCAAGCATAAGGGCCGAGGAGTCATCGAGACTCAGGTACGACTCCATGCCCGGTGAACTGACGCTGCTCGTGGCGAGTTCGGCGCCCACGGGGCGACCGCCGCCGTCGCGAAGCTCGCTGTACCAGGCGTTGTGCGTATCGCCGGCCAGCACAATCAACTCCTTTTCGAGACGTCCAGCGACCGCATAGAGGCGCTCGCGCTCCGCCGGGTAACCATCCCAGGCGTCGAGATTGTAGGGCAGCACCGTCGCCAGCCGTCGCGTACGCTCTTCAGACAAGGCCTCGCCCGCTGCGAGCCTAGCCTTGTCGGCGAGAAGTTCTTCAATGAGGGACGCCGTTGCCTCCAGGCCGCTACCTGCAAATAGCTGACTCAACATAGGCGCTGGCAGGGTCATGCGCGCCATGAGCACCTGTTGGCCGAGCACCTGCCAGCGTGCTTCGGAGGCTTCCAGGGCCCCGTAGAGCCAGGTTCGCTGTTCGTCGCCCAGGAGACTGCGATCGGGTGCGCCAAGGGCCTGCGCAAAAGCCGGGGCATCGATCATGCCGCTTTTACCGTCGAAAAATTCGCCGTACTCAAGCTGCTTGTCGCGACCGGTGAGACGCGTGTCGAGCATATGCAGGTCGACGAGATCCCCGAAGGTGAAACTGCGGTAAATGCGTCCCTCGGAATCGGGGACGATAGGACGAAGGGGCATCCACTCGAAGTAAGCCTGAACCGCGGCGGCCCGACGCGCGCCGAAGTCGCCCTCGTCGGCACTGTGATTCTCCGCCCCCTCGCGCCAGGTGTCGTTGGCGATCTCGTGATCGTCCCACACCGCGAGCATGGGTGCGGCCGCGTGAAGGGCCTGCAGGTCGGTATCGCCGCGGTAGAGCGCGTAGCGACGCCGGTAGTCTTCGAGCGTATACAGCTCTCCGCTGTTGTCCGGGGACAGCTCGCGGCCCAGCTGGCCAGCGCGCTCCGTCGCGTAGCCTCCGGAGCCGTACTCATAGAAATAGTCGCCAAGATGCACGAAGGCATCGATGTCCGCGCGCTTCGCGGCATCCGCATAGGCGTGAAAATAGCCCGCCGGGTAATTGGAACAGGAAAACACCGCCAGCCGCAGTTCTTCGAGCTCGCCGCCGGGCAACGTGCGAGCCCGGCCAATCGGACTTGAGCCGTTCGCAGCAACGAAACGGTAGTAGAAGGTGGAGCCAGGAGTGAGTTCCCGCACGTCGACCTTGACCGTAAAGTCCCGCGAGGCAGACGTGCTGCTCCGCCCGCTGCGCAGGACGCGGCTGAACTGCGGGTCGGAAGCCACTTCCCAGCCGATCTCGGCGCTAGCGCCGTCCTGCTGCGGCACAGCCCTGGTCCACAGTAGGACGGCATTGTCTTCCGGGTCACCACTGGCCACGCCGTGACTGAACTGAACCGCGGAGAGAGCGGCGGTGTCCGTGCCCAGAGCACAGCCGCTCAGGCGCGTGGAAACGTACGCAGTCGCTGCCAGAGAGAGGCTGCGGCGAAGCATTTTTCGGCGGCTGTACATGGTGAGGCCTCCTGTTGCGGGCGGCAGACCATAAAGCGCAAAGATTACCGTGCGATGACGGCTGAAACGGCCCAGGCCTCATGGAATCCGGCGACAGGCCGTTGACGTAAGAAGTCCCATGAATACGACTTGCGCCCCCAAAGCGATCCGCCGCGGAGACTCCGCGTACCCGCTATCGCGCACCGAGGTTTACAATGCGCGCCTCGCAAGTCATCGCGCAGAGGAATCGAAGGCGGCATGAAGTATCGCGGCAGCCCGGATTTTGATCATGACCAGAAACCTCGCACCGGCGTTCTGGTAACTAACCTTGGTACGCCCGAAGCACCAAGCAAGGAAGCCCTGCGCCCCTATCTGAAGCAGTTCCTGTCCGACCCCCGGGTCGTAGAGGTTCCCCGGCTTCTCTGGTGGCTTATCCTCAATGGCATCATTCTCAACGTGCGCCCCGCTCGCTCCGCCGAGGCCTACCGCACGGTATGGACAGACGAGGGCTCACCCCTGCTCATCCACACCCGCGCCCAGGCCGCGGGTATCCAGGAGCGCCTGCGGGCGCAGTTCGGTGAGCGGGTAGTCGTCGAGTTCGCGATGCGCTACGGCAACCCGTCCATCGCCGATGGCATTCAGCGCCTGACGGACCGCGGCGCCCGACAGCTGCTCGTACTCCCGCTCTACCCTCAGTACAGCGGCCCCACCGGGGGCTCCACCTTCGACGCGGTGGCCGAAGACTTCCGCAAACGCCGCTGGCTCCCGGAATTCCAATTCATTGCGAGCTACCACGATCAGCCAGGCTATATCTCGGCCGTAGCGGCCAGTATCCGCGATCACTGGGCCGCGCACGGTCGCGGAGAACGACTGCTTTTTTCCTACCACGGAGAACCGCGGCGCTACCTCGATGAGGGCGACCCCTACCACTGTCAGTGTATGAAGACGACGCGCCTGGTCGCCGCTGAACTCGGCCTTGGCGACGGAGAGTACATCACCAGCTTTCAGTCGCGCTTCGGCCGCGAGGAGTGGCTAAAGCCCTATACCGACGAGACGCTCCGCCAGCTGGCCGGCGACGGTGTGCGGTCGATCCAGGTCGTTTGTCCGGGTTTTTCCGCCGACTGCCTGGAAACCATCGAAGAAATCGGTGAAGAAAACCGGGATTACTTTCTCGAAGCCGGTGGCGAGCGCTACGAGTACATCCCCTGTCTGAACGCCACGCCGACGCACCTGGATTTTCTCGCCGCCCTGTGCGCGGAGCGTCTGGCTCCCTGGCTGAAACATGACGACCGTCCGGCGACCGATAGCGCCGACCAGGCCGAGGCCCACAAGACCCGCTCCGCTGCCTGACCCCGCCTAGACGCCCACGGCGTCGAAGTCCTCGCTGGAGCGCAGTGTCCACGTGAGGGCGCGGCGTCCACGCCGGGGCGCAAGTCGACTGTTGCGATCGGGGTGTACTGTCAGAGCAGTACCATGTTGTCGCGGTGTACAACCTCCGCTTCACCACCATAGCCCAGGCGTTCCGCTATCTGCCTCGAGCTGCAGCCCAGGATCGAGCGCACCTCCACCGCATCGTAGTTGCTCAGTCCCCGGGCGACGTCCCCCCCGTGCCTATCCCGGCACACAACCACGTCGCCACGCCGGAACTCCCCTCGAACGGCGCTCACACCGACAGGAAGCAGGCTGCGGCCGCTGTCGCGCAAAACCGCGACGGCGCCGTCGTCGATCACCAGTTCTCCCCGCGTGGTCACCAGACTCGCGAGCCACTGCCGTCGCGCGCTCTGCGGCGCGCTGCCGCTTTCAAGCCACGTGCCCAGCGGCTCACCGGCCGCCAGCCGCGCAAGCACAGAGTCTTCACGTCCGCTTGCAATAATCGTCTCTGTTCCCGAACGTGCGGCAAGACGCGCGGCGCGAAGCTTGGTCACCATACCGCCGCGGCCCAGCACGCCACCCTCCCCGACGCTCGAATCCAGGGAAGGATCGTCCGCCCGGGTATGTACGATCAGGGACGCGCCTTCGTTGTGCCTGGGATCCGCATCGAAGAGGCCGACCTGGTCCGTCAGTAGCACAAGTACATCGGCATCGACGAGATTCGCGACGAGTGCCGCCAGCGTATCGTTGTCACCGAAGCGGATCTCATCGGTCACGACCGTGTCGTTTTCGTTCACGACCGGCACAACGCCTTGCTTGATCAGGGTATTCAGTGTGGCCCGAGCGTTGAGGTAACGGTCCCGGGCCACGACATCGTCATGGCCCAGGAGTATCTGCGCCGCCAACAGATCGTGAGCGGCAAAGGCTTCTTCATAGCGCCGCAGGAGGGCGGACTGGCCCACGGCGGCCGCCGCCTGCAGGTCGTGCAGCTCCGTGGGGCGCCGGGTCGAGCCGAGCCGGAGCACGCCCGCTGCGACGGCGCCACTACTCACCAGCAGCACTTCGTTTCCGGCGCGAACAAGCCGGGCGAGTTCGTCGACCAGCCCCCGGATGACTCCCTCGTCGATCCCGCGACCATCATCGGTAAGCAGCGCGCTGCCAACTTTAACGACCCAGCGCCGTGCTGAGGTCAACCAGGGACGCTGTCCCTCACTCACGGCACGTACTCCACCTCGACGTCAAAGTCGTCATCATCGTCGTCGCGGTGCTTGCGGCGCTCCTCCCGGCGCCGGGCACGCAGGGCGTCACTGCGGGCGCGGGCCTCGCTCTGCATCGCACGCTGCATCTCCCGTTCGGCATCGATCAGCGCGGGATCGGCAGCCTCAGCCTCGCGTCGGGCCTCGAGATAGGTCATGGCATCAGCACAAAGGCGGTCAACGCCCGCCCCGGCAATGGCGGACACTTCAAACACCGGTCCAGTCCAGCGCAACGCCTCTACGATCGATACGCGAATGCGGGCCAGTTCGTCCTCGTCGACGAGATCAGTCTTGTTGAGCACCAGCCAGCGTTCCCGCGTGGCCAGGGTGGGACTGAAGCGCTCGAGTTCGCCCACGATGGCCGCTGCAGCGGCCGCGGGGTCGCTGCCGTCGGGGGGAGCGATATCAACCAGGTGCAGGAGAACTCGGGTTCGCGTCAGGTGCTTCAGAAAACGAACCCCCAGACCCGCGCCCTCGGAGGCGCCTTCAATAAGGCCGGGAACATCCGCGACCACAAAGCTTCGCAGCGGATCCACCCGCACCACACCAAGCTGCGGTACAAGGGTTGTGAAGGGGTAGTCGGCCACGCGAGGCCGGGCCGCGGATACGGCGCGTATAAACGTCGACTTCCCGGCATTGGGAAGGCCGAGGAGGCCGACGTCGGCGAGCACGTTGAGCTCGAGGCGCAGGGAGCGCTCCTCGCCCTCGCTGCCGGGCGTGGTCTGGCGCGGAGCGCGATTGGTGGATGACTTGAAGCGCGTATTGCCGAGCCCGTGAAAACCGCCCTGGGCTACGAGCAGTCGGGCCCCATCGCTGAGCAGTTCGCCGAGGGTCTCACCGCTGTCCTCGTCAATTACCGTGGTGCCCACGGGCACAGCGAGATCCAGGTCGTCGCCGCTGGCACCGGTACAGTTTCGACCGCGGCCGGCTTCACCACTCGCGGCGCGATAGCTTCGCTGGTAGCGAAAGTCGACCATGGTATTGAGCGCGGAATCGGCGACCAGATACACACTCCCGCCGTCACCGCCGTCGCCGCCGTCAGGTCCACCGCGGGCCACGAATTTCTCACGCCGAAAGCTCAGACAGCCGTTGCCGCCCTTTCCGGCGGAGACGCGAATGCTGGCTTCATCGACGAATTTCATGATGAGAGTCTAGGGGGTCGGCACCACGACGTCGCGTCCGAAACGGCGCCACGTTGGTGCCTGAAGTGGCAGCTTGCCTGTGTCGAGGTGTACCGTATAGCGGCACGCGCCTCTCAACCAAGCTCTAGAGGGGTGAAAACGACATATTGCTGTCGTTCGCAGTATTAACCCGAACTCGGTCCGCTAGCGCTGTGCGCAGCCCGCGTCCATATACAGACAGCGCTGGATGGCGAAGAGCGGCGAAAGCCCCGCGCCGTAAGGAGCCGTCTCTCAGGCTCCGACTACGCGAACGTACTTGCGATTCTTGTCGCCGCGGGTGACGAATTCGACTTTGCCGTCTGCCGTGGCAAACAGCGTGTGATCGCGACCAACGCGCACGTTCTCGCCCGCGTGGATACGCGTGCCGCGCTGACGGACGATGATCGTACCGGCCTGTACGGCCTGGCCTCCGAAGCGCTTGACGCCGAGGCGTTTGCTTTCGGAATCGCGGCCGTTGCGGGTGCTGCCGCCTGCTTTCTTGTGTGCCATTGCTTCGTTCTCCTCAGGCGCTGATGCCGGTAATGCGCACTTCCGTGTACCACTGACGGTGTCCCGTTTCTTTGCGGTAGTGCTTGCGACGATTGAACTTGACGATCTTTACCTTGGCATGCCGGCCGTGATCGACAACTTCTGCCGTGACCTTGGCGCCATCGACAAGCGGGGCTCCAACTTTGACATCATCCCCGCCGACCATAAGCACACGATCGAACTCGATCGTTTCGCCAGTGGCCGCATCCAGTTTCTCTAGGCGCAGCGACTCGCCTTCCGTTACGCGGTGTTGCTTGCCACCGCTTTCAATTACCGCGTACATCGCGTTCTCCTCGATCTTTGTTAGCCCTCCCGCAGTCCGTTACGGCGTTGCGAGTTCTTGTCTCGCAGGCAACACTGCGCTCATTGCAGTGGGCAGGGACGGGCACAAATCTCACCCATGGGGGTGAACGAGAGTCCTGGCCCTTCGACCGCCACGAAAACCGGCCGGTTTCGGGCGTCGCTTCGTTGCAGTATTCGAGGGGAGGACTCGGCTCCGGTAGCGTCTCAGAACCCCTGCAAAAAAAACAGGGGAAGCGTCGTTTCCAGAGCGGTGCGCGATTATAGGAGAAGCCCGTCCTACACTCAAGGCCCCGTTTATAGTTGGCTTGACACCCCCCGGGGGCCAACCTAGGATGCGCCGCGTCTATTTTTCGGCACCCCTCCGCATGCAGCAGGTCCGCTCCGTCGTCAGCAGCGAGATGGACGACGTCAACAGCGTCATCGTCGAACAGCTCGAATCCGATGTCGCCATGGTTGAAAACGTGGGCCACTACATCGTGGAGGCAGGCGGCAAGCGCCTGCGCCCGATGCTGGTGTTGCTTACGGCAAAGGCACTGGCGGCAAGTGGGCCGAAGCAGGTGAAATTTGCCGCCGTAGTGGAGTTCATCCACACCGCCACCTTACTTCACGATGACGTGGTTGACGTGTCTGAGCTGCGCCGGGGGCGCCCCACCGCAAATAGCCAGTTTGGCAATGCTCCCAGCGTTCTCGTCGGTGATTTTCTCTATACCCGGGCCTTCCAGCTCATGGTCTCTCTCGACAACCATCCTCTGCTGCGCATGATGGCCGATACCACGAACACCATAGCGGCGGGAGAAGTGCTGCAGCTCATTCGCGCCGGCGATGCAGCGACGACCGAAGACCAGTACTTTGACGTCATCGATCGCAAGACGGCGGCCCTCTTCGCTGCTGCCTGTGAGGGCTCTGCCCTCTTGAGCGGCGCGGACGACGCGCTGGTGGCGCAGCTTGGGCGCTACGGCCGCTGCCTCGGTATTGCTTTCCAGCTCATCGACGACGTTCTCGACTACGAGGGCGACCCCGAAGAGACGGGCAAAAATGTGGGCGACGACCTGGCGGAAGGAAAGCCCACGCTGCCCCTCATCCACGTAATGCGAAACGGTTCGCCCGAGCAGGCCCGGCTGGTGCGATGCGCTATCGAAGAAAAGCGTCGGGACGACTTTGCCGAGGTCGTGGCCGCGGCGCAGACCTGCGGCAGTCTCACCTATACGCGGGATATCGCGCTCGCTCGCCGCGACGAAGCCCTCTCGGCACTCGCCACGCTACCCGACTCGGATGCTCGGGGCGCTCTGGAGGAGCTGGCCCAGCTCGCCGTTGAACGGCGTACCTGATAAGGCCCCCCAGAACCCGAGTCCCGTCAAGACGAGCGCCGACAACACCATCAGGCGTCGATAAGCTGCAAAAGCTCCTGGGTGCGGCGCTGCATCAGCTCACCATCACCCCGACTTTCCACGTTGAGACGCACCACCGGCTCGGTGTTCGAACGCCGTAAATTGAAGCGCCAGTCCTTGAAAGCCATGCTGAGACCGTCCACGTGTTCGATGCTGTCGGCCTCGCTGGCGTAGCGCTCCGTAACGCGCTCGAGCACCGCTTCTGGATCCTCGATGGAGCGGTTGATCTCGCCGCTGCAGGGGAAGGCCTGCATACGCTCCTCCACGAGCTCCGCCAGCGACATACCGCGCTCACTGATTAGCCCGGCGACCAGAAGCCAGGGGATCATGCCGCTGTCGCAGTAGGCAAAGTCCCGAAAGTAGTGGTGGGCGCTCATCTCGCCACCGTAAACGGCGTTCTCGAGACGCATGCGTTCCTTGATAAAGGCGTGCCCGGTCTTGCTCTGGACGGCCGTTCCGCCACGCGCCTCGACGATTGCCTGAGTATTCCATGTCAGGCGCGGATCGTGCACAACGCGTGCCCCGTGGTGGCGTTTCAGGAAGGCTTCGGCCAGCAGACCGACCACGTAGTAGCCCTCTACGAAGCGGCCCTCGGCATCGAAGAAAAAGCAGCGGTCGAAGTCCCCGTCCCAGGCGATGCCCAGGTCCGCGTTGTGTTCGCGCACCGCCGCGATGGTCGGGCCGCGATTTTCCTCGAGTAGCGGATTGGGGACGCCGTTGGGGAAGTTGCCGTCGGGCTCGTGGTGAAGCTTCACAAAGCGGAACGGCAGATGCGGCTCGAGAAGGTCGATTACACGCCCGGCACCGCCATTGCCAGCATCGACGACGATGGTCATGGGCTTTAGCGAGGCGACATCGACGTACGACAACAGGTGTTCCACATAAGCCTCGTCCGTATCGAGGTCTTGCAGCGAGCCTTCCTCGGCCGCGGCGGCGAAGTCGTCTTCTTCAGCCCGGGCCTTGATATCAAACAGGCCCGTATCACCGGAAATGGGCTTCGACTCTTCCCGCACAAACTTCATGCCGTTGTAGTCCTTCGGGTTGTGGCTGGCCGTGACCGCGATACCGCCGTCCATCTTCGCGTGGCTGGTCGCGAAGTAGATTTCCTCGGTGCCACACAGGCCGATGTCGAAAACGTCAACGCCCTGCTCGCGCAGGCCGGCGATCAGAGCCGCTTTCATGGCCGGGCTGCTCAAACGGATGTCGTGGCCGACGACCACGCGCTTGGCCCCGATGACATCCGCGAAGGCTCGACCGATGCGCCGCGCGATGTCCTCGTTGAGCTGGTCCGGGACGCGCCCGCGGACGTCATAGGCCTTGAAGCATTCGATGGCTTTCATGCTCAAGCCCCACCCTCGCGGTTGTAAACGTTCTTGTACACGTAATCAGTTGCTTCAACGAAACCCGGCACACTGCCGCAGTCGAAGCGGCGCCCCTTGAACTTGTAGGCCATGACGCAGCCGCGTTCCGCCTGGGTCTGAAGGGCATCGGTGAGCTGAACCTCACCGTTGGCACCCGGAGGCGTGTCCCGGATGATGTCGAAGATGTCAGGGGTGAGGATGTAACGCCCGATAATCGCCAGGTTCGAAGGCGCGTCGGCCGGATCTGGCTTTTCGACCATCTTCTCGACGCGATAAATACCTTCCTTGAGCGACTCGCCGGCGATCACCCCGTATTTGTTCACCTGGTCCTGAGGCACCTCCATGATCGCCACGATGGAACAGCGGAACTGGCGGTAGAGTTCGGCCATCTGCGCCAGCACGCCGGGACCGTCCTCATTGAGGCACAGGTCATCGGAAAGGACGACGCCAAAGGGCTCGTGGCCCGTGAGCGTCTCTCCGGTCAGGATCGCGTGCCCCAGCCCCTTCATTTCGCGCTGGCGGACCATCGTGAACACGCCCTTGTCGAGGACATGGCGGATACCGTCGAGGTAGGTCTCCTTTGAGCTGCCTGCGATCTGGTGCTCCAGCTCGTAGCTGATGTCGAAATGGTCGGCAATGGCGCGCTTCCCCCGGCCGGTCACAAGAGCACAGGTCGTCATCCCCGCCTGGATCGCCTCTTCCACTCCGTACTGAACCAGCGGCTTGTTCACAATGGGCAGCATTTCCTTGGGCATACTCTTGGTAGCGGGAAGGAAACGTGTACCGTAGCCCGCGACGGGGAACATGCACTTCGTGATCATTGCTTCAGACGTCTGGCTGCTCATAGCCGATCCCTTTCAATTCAAACTATCGCTGTTTATCGCCAAAGGCACGTATTGAGTGCACCCCGACCGTATCCTCGTTTCCCTGGTCGCGACCAGTCGGCAGCGACATGCCGGATGTTACCCGTACCCAGGAGAGATGCCCGCGGTCCTGACCCGGGCTAACTGCTCCGTCCGTAGACATCCTCAAAGCGAACGATATCGTCTTCACCCAGGTACGCGCCGGACTGTACTTCGATCAATTCAAGAGGAATCTTCCCCGGATTTGCGAGGCGATGCTTGTGCCCAAGCGGTATGTAGGTCGACTGGTCCTCGGACATGGTGAACACGCGATCTTCGCAGGTCACCTCGGCCGTGCCGTGCACCACTATCCAGTGCTCGGCACGGTGATGATGCATCTGCAGCGACAGGGTGTGTCCGGGATTCACGATGATGCGTTTGACCTGGAAACGATCACCCTCGATGAGTGATTCATAGCTGCCCCAGGGACGATACACGCGCTGATGCAGGGAAGCCTCCGTGCGACCCTCGGCCTTGAGACGGGTGACGATGGACTTGACGTTTTGCACCGTGTCCCGGTCGGCAACGAGCACCGCGTCAGCGGTTTCCACAACGATCAGGTTGTTCACCCCGGTAGCCGCCACGAGGCGCGATTCGCTGCGCACGTAGCTGTCGGTGCAGGATTCGAGCATGACGTCCCCGAGCGCCACGTTCCCATCAGCATCGCGGTCAGTCACCTGCCACAGCGTGGACCAGGCGCCGACGTCGCTCCAGCCGCAGTCCAGGGGCAGCATGGCACCGAGCCCCGTTTTTTCCATCACGGCGTAGTCGATGCTATCCGAGGGGCAGGCCAGGAATGCGTCTTTATCCGGCCTGAGAAAGTCCAGATCGGCAGCCGCTCCAGCGATAGCGGCTTCACAGGCCGCATGGATCTCGGGAGCGTGAGCCTTGAGTTCTTCGAGATAAAGGGATGCCGGGAGCAGGAACATGCCGCTGTTCCAGAAGTAATCGCCACTATCAACGTATCCCTGCGCCGTATCCGTATCGGGCTTCTCGACGAAACTGTCTAGGAGGTGCACACCGTCTTCGAGCGGCTCGCCCCGGCGCAGATAGCCGTAGCCGGTCTCGGGCGCATCGGGAACGATGCCGAAGGTCATCAGCCTCCCCGTCTTCGCCACACCTTCGGCAAGCTTTACGCCGTTCACAAAAGCCTGCGGGTCGCGTATGACGTGGTCGGCGGGCAGGATCAGCAGCAGCGCGTCGGGATCGTCGGCAACGGCCTTGAGCGCTGCCAGCGCAACCGCCGGCGCCGTGTTACGACCCTCGGGCTCCAGGATGATCGCCGAGGAATCAATGTTCAGATGCCGCAGCTGCTCCGCAACCATGAAACGATGCTCTTCGTTGCAGATCACCATGGGAGCGGCGGTCTCAAGACTGTCGGTCCGCGCCATCGTTTCCTGAAGCATCGACAGCTCGCTTGCCAGGGCCAGAAACTGCTTCGGGTGCGCCTCACGGGAAACCGGCCAGAGGCGACTGCCGACTCCGCCAGAGAGTAAAACGGGTATTAACATAGAAAATGATCCAGTGCCTGGGAAGAGCGCTTACTAAAGGTGTCCTGCGCCAGCGATGTCCATGCTTCGGCTTTCGCCACCGCGCGTGTCAGCTCGGCAAAATCCATGGTAAAGCACCACAGGTTACAATCAATCCAAATCTCCGTCGGGGGCGCTGCATTAACGGAGCATTGGATGAACTAATGCCACGCTTCCATTACACTAGCGCCCGCTTGGAGGTTCTGGGGGATGAGCCTAAAGCTTTGAGCATTTTCGGCAAGGGTACGCGGTGGGCGTTTTCCGCTGTGTCGCCTCAAACGCCAATCCCATCACATTCGCCGCGGGGAACCGTAGCCCTAGCGGCCGGTTCTGGCTGTTTACCCGCCCCAGGGGAAGCCATAGCGACGGCAGCCTGGCCCTGCGGGTGTATGAGGTACCTCAAAGATTTACAGCGCCGCCCGCGCCCGCCACAGAGTATTGAGATACTCTCGGGTCTACCGGGGACTGTTTCGAGATAATTTCGGGATAACTTCAAGACGACTTCGAGATAACTTCGAGATAACTTCGAGACAGTTTCGGAATGGCCACGAGCTACCATCGAGGCGACCGAAGCATCCGTGAGAACAAACGGGCTCCGAGTCCGCAACAGCGAGTCATGATGCAAAGCACTTCAGAAATGCATACGCCCCAGCACAGCTATAACCGCGACGAACTGCTTGCCTGCGGTTTGGGTGAGCTGTTTGGCCCTGGAAACGCGCAGCTCCCCATCGGCAATATGCTCATGGCCGACCGGATCACCCATATAAGCTCCGAGGGCGGCGCCTATGGCAAGGGCGAGATTCGTGCCGAGTTGGACATCAATCCCGAGCTGTGGTTTTTCGACTGTCACTTCCCCGGCGATCCGGTGATGCCCGGCTGCCTCGGCCTGGACGCCATGTGGCAACTGGTGGGGTTCTTCCTGGGATGGCGCGGCAATCCCGGTCGCGGCAGGGCGCTCGGTGCTGGCGAGGTCAAGTTTGCGGGCCAGATACTGCCCTCCGCGCAAAAGGTGAGCTATACCATAGACATGAAGCGCGTTATCGAGCGAAAGCTGATCATGGGGATCGCCGATGGAACCGTCAGCGTGGACGGTAATGATATTTACAACGCTCGCGATCTGCGCGTTGGCCTCTTTCAATCACCGGAGAGTTTCTGAGCCATGACGAGACGGGTTGTCGTCACGGGTCTTGGCATCGTGTCCTGCCTCGGCAACGACGCCGCCACGGTCACCAGCTCGCTGCGCGAGGGACGCTCGGGCATCCGCCTGAATCCGGAACAGGTCGAGGTCGGTATGCGCTCTCACGTGGCCGGCATCCCGAATATCGATGCAAGTGAGCACATTGAACGCAAAGCGCTGCGTTTCATGGCCGACGCGGCCGCGTTCACCTACATCGCCATGCAACGGGCCATCGATGATGCGGGACTGGAGGAGCACGAGGTTTCCAACGAGGCCACGGGAATCATCGCCGGCTCCGGCGGTGCTTCTTCAGCGAGCCAGACCATGGCCACCGACACGCTACGCGAGCGGGGCCTACGCCGTGTGGGGCCCTACCGCGTAACCCAGACCATGGGCAGCACCGTATCGGCCTGCCTCGCGACGCCATTTCATATCCGCGGGGTCAACTATTCGATTTCCTCGGCGTGTTCGACCAGTGCCCACTGCATTGGCAACGCCATGGAGCAGATTCAACTTGGCAAACAGGATCGCGTCTTCGCGGGCGGCGGCGAAGAACTGCACTGGAGCATGAGCTCCCTCTTTGACGCCATGGGGGCTTTGTCCACGCGCTACAACGAAACACCGGAACGCGCCTCCCGCGCCTACGACGCTGATCGCGATGGCTTTGTGATCGCCGGTGGCGGAGGCATGCTCGTGCTGGAGGCGCTCGAAGTCGCCGAGGCCCGGGGAGCGAAGATTTACGCTGAGCTGGTGGGCTACGGTGCAACATCGGACGGCTACGACATGGTCGCCCCTTCCGGTGAAGGGGCGGTACGCTGCATGCGCCAGGCGCTGAGAACCGTAGAAGGCCCGATCGACTATATCAATGCCCACGGCACGAGCACGCCGGTGGGCGATATCAGAGAACTCAATGCGGTCCGCGAAGTGTTTGGCGGGACAGACTCGATTCCCTTCATCGGATCAACCAAGTCTCTCACGGGCCATTCGCTCGGCGCGGCGGGCGTTCAGGAGGCCATTTACTCTCTCCTGATGCAGCAGGAAGGTTTTGTGGCTGCCTCGGCGAATATCGAAAGCCTGGATCCCGAAGCTGAGGGAATGCCGATCGCCCGCGAACGCCTCGACGATCAGCAGCTCACGCGCGTGATGTCCAACAGCTTTGGGTTTGGCGGCACCAATGCCTCCCTGGTGTTTCAGGCGCTCAGCTGAGGAGCTGATCGAGCGGCAGTACTTCGACCTCGTCGCCCCGCTCCACGGGACGACCGGCAGGCACGCAGGCCAGGGCGTCGGCGGCAGTGACGGAGCGGAGAATGCCCGAACTCTGATTCTGGAAGGGCGTCGCCCAGAGCGCCCGGTCCCCGGTTTCGCCCCGAGACGCGTCATCTCCGGTATCCGGTTTCCGGGCGAAAGCCATGCCCCCGGCCGCTCCTGGCTGCGCTTCCAGGACAACCCGAAGGTATTCCTCGCGTCGTGCCGATCCGTCGCGCGTGAAATCGGCACGGGCGCTGAAGCGCAGGCGGCGCGATTCGCTGCGCCCCTGACGGCGCTCGATCCAGGGGCGCGCAAGTAGCAGAAAAGTGACGAAGGCCGACGCCGGGTTGCCCGGGAGGCCGATGAACGGGCAGCCTCCCACCCGTCCATGGGCGAAGGGCTTGCCGGGCTTCACCGCGATACGCCAGAGAGTCAATTCACCCAGTGCTTCGACGGCGCTGCGGACATGATCTTCCTCACCGACGGACACACCCCCCGTGCTGATGATCAGATCGCTGCTCGCCGCCGCTTTGCCAAGCGCTGCCCGGGTTGCCTCGGCGCTGTCCTGAACGTTTCCCATATCGACGGCCGAGCATCCCAGCGTATGCAGGAGTGCCAGGAGCATGGGTCGGTTGCTGTTGTAGATCCGGCCCGGCGCCGGGGGCGCGGTGCCGGGTTCGACCAGTTCGCTCCCCGTGCTGAGCAGCGCAACGCGCAGCCGAGGTTTCACATCTACCTGCGCGAGACCCTGAGCAGCGAGCATACCGATATCCTGGGGACGCAGGCGTCGACCCGCGGCAAGGAGCCGTTCGCCGACCTTGCATTCCTCGCCCCGCCGTCGCACATGCTGACCAGGGCGGATGGCGTCAGGAATATGGATCTCATTACCTTCGACCTGAGCGTCTTCCTGCATCAGCACGGCATCGGCGCCGCTGGGCAGTGGCGCTCCGGTAAAAATCCGAGCCGCCGCGCGCTCCTCCAGGGTTCCCGGTGGATCGCCCGCCGCGATACGCCGGGTCACGGGCAGCCGCTGTCCCGCGTCGGCGTGATTGATGGCGTACCCATCCATGGCGCTGTTGTCCCAGGGCGGAAGGTCCAGAACGCTGAGCTGATCCACCGCGAGCACTCGCCCGCATGCATCCGTGAGCGGAAGACTCTCCAAGCCCTCCAGGGGACTGACATCCCGCAACAGGCGCTGGAGGGCATCCGGCAGGGGATGCAGCGGCGGGCGGGTCACGTCGGCGTGGGACCCAGAAGTACGCCGACGAAGTTACACGGCCGGTGCTGCACATCGAGCTGGTCCCGTATCACGCCCTCCCATGCGGTGCGACAGGCACCCGTGGAGCCCGGCATGCAGAAGACCACCGTACGGTTGGCCAGGCCCGCTACGGCCCGGGACTGGATCGTAGAACTCCCGATCTCCGCAAGTGAGTGCGCCCGGAACACTTCGCCAAAACCCTCCACCTGCTTGTCGAAGAGTGGCGTAACGGCCTCCGGCGTTGAGTCGCGTCCGGAAAAGCCCGTACCCCCGGTGATCAGCACGGCGTTGACGTCGGCATCGGCGATCCACCGGGAAACAACGGCCCGGATGGCGTAGATGTCGTCGCGAACGAGCTCACGAGCCGCGAGCCTGTGTCCCGACTCGAGCGCAGCCTTCTCGAGATAATCGCCCGAAGTGTCGTTGTGGGCGCCGCGCGTATCGCTGACCGTCAGAATGGCCATCCCCAGCGCCACGCTGTCGGGCAAGTTACTTTCCGTCATAGCCTGCCTGCTTACTGTCTTTCCTCGATGAACTGTTTGACCGTGGCGTTGATAAACCCTCGCCAGGGCACCTGTTTGATCGCGAACGCATCGCGCAAGCGCGCGCAGTCGAGCACGTGCTGTCGCTTCACCGCCTGGGCATCCGCCTCGATCGCGCGGAGCACGACATCTCCACAATCGGCGTACTGACTGGCGGCCGCCAGCGTCGCCTCGGCAAATCCATACTCGGTGGTGCGGTCGCCCGAGCAGTAGTGAAAAACCCCGGACGCCGTCGCACCGGCGCTGATCTGATCGAGAATCGCAGCGACCACCCGGGCCAGGTCGATGTAGGCGACGGGGCAGAAAACCGACTGGTCGTCGAAGCTGGCGCGGTCACGGGCGGCCATAGTGCCGAGGACCCGTGTCAGCAGATTGGGGGAGGACGGCGCGAAGATCGGACCGGTCCGCAGAATAATCGCCGACGGCGATGCCTGAAGGACCCGTCGCTCGGTCTCCGCCAGCTGGCGACCGGAGGGCGACACGGCATCGGGCTCATCCGTTTCACGCAGGCCTCGCGCCGCAGTGCCCGCATGGGTACCGGAAAAGACAAGATCGCTCGACAGGAAAATGTAGTGGATACCGCTTCGCTCACAGGCCTTGGCCAGCCAGTGCGCGCGCTCGAGATCGGCGTCCGGGAGCATCTCGGCCTCCGAAGCATCGCTACCGGCGGTGGCACCGGACGCTTCCATGATGCGGGTCAGAGCCGAAGACGTGCCCATCACGCCAGCTTCTGAGGCCTGATCCTGCGTCTCCATGGACGCACCTATGAATCCCGCGTAAGTCCAGCGCTCGCGCCGTTCGGACAGTAAGCTGGCAATACGCAAATCCACTACGACGGCCGGCTCGCCGCGCCGTGCCGCTTTCTTGGCCTGCCGCTCGCTGCGCCAGCGGCTTGCCGCCACGGTAAGACACATCGGGTTATGACGCCCCCACTGGGCAAACGCGCCCTGAAGGGCGATTCCCGCAGGTGCGTCGGAGCCAACCAGCAACACGTCCACCGGGTATGCCCCGTTACATTCCGCTGCGCCGCTATCCCCTTGAACGCCCCCTAGAACGGAATGTCGTCGTCGTAGGGGTCCTGCGCGGGAGGGGAACCGGTAGGGGCCGGACTCGGTGCCCGTGCCGGCGCCGCCGCTCCGCTGGCCTCGGGGTAGTCGTAGGCACCCATGCTGTCACCGCCGGAAGCACCGCCGGCCATCGCGTTGCGGCTGTCGAGCATCTGCATTTCGTTGCCGACGATTTCCGTGGTGTAACGATCCTGCCCGGACTGGTCCTGCCACTTGCGGGTGCGTATGGAACCTTCCACGTAGACTTTCGAGCCCTTGCGGAGATATTCGCCCGCGACTTCTGCGAGACGGTTGAAGAACACAACGCGATGCCACTCGGTGCGTTCCTGGGGCTGTCCCGTTTGCTTGTCTTTCCAGGTCTCGGAAGTGGCCAGACGCACGTTGGTCACGGATCCACCGGAGGGCATGAAACGGGTCTCGGGATCGGCCCCCAGGTTACCGACCAGAATCACTTTGTTTACACCACGCGAGGCCATAGCGTTCGTTCCACGAGAATTTGAGAGGGCCGGCCAATATAGCAATCGGGTCTTTTAAATGCGACTGCGGAAGCGTTCAGGAGGGCTCCAAACCGGGCTTCAGGGCGCTCTGGCGGGGGTCGAGATGCCAGATCAGGAGCATCCAGATCAGCGCCGCCGCGGCGATCAGCCAGAGAAGTCCGGACAGGCCACCAGCGGCATAGATCAGTCCGCCCGAGGTTCCTCCTACAAAAGCGCCGAGGAACTGACACGTGGCATAGATGCCCAGGGCCGTGCCCTTGCCGTGGGCGAACACGGCCTTGCTGACCATCGACGGCAGGGCTGCCTCGAGAAAATTCACCGCGGCAAAGAACGCAACGAGGGAGCCCATCAGCACCAGGTATATGGAGGCCTGGAACAGGAGCACCAGAGCCACCGTCATCAGCACCACACCCAGACGCAGCGCCAGAACCGGTCGCGCGGCGCGCTCCGACAGGCGCAGCAGCGGGTACATCGCCAGGAGGGAGAGAATCAGGACCGGGAGATAGACCTCCCAGTGATCGTCGCGGGGTACACCCAGGCTCCCCTCGATCACCGCCGGCACGACTAGAAACGATGCCGTGAGCATGAAGTGCAGCAGGAACACCGAGCCGTTGAGACGCTGCAGAATCGGGTCGCGGAGGACCGGGGCCATCATGGCGGGCGTGGCGCCGACGTCTTCGTGACGACGGACCGCGACCTTGGGCACGCCCAGGGCTACGGTGGCCATACCGAAAACCGCGAGGAAGGCCGTCATCCAGAACACCGCCTGCAGGCCGCCCCAGGCAGCGAGCAGAGGGCCGAAGATCAGGGCCAGGGCGAAGGACAGCCCGATGCTGATGCCGATTACGGTCATGGCCTTGGTGCGCTGCTCGTCGCGGGTGAGATCGGCGGCCAGGGCCATCACTGATCCGGAAATAGCTCCCGCGCCCTGCAGGGCCCGGCCCACGGCGATAAGGGCAACGCTTTCCGCCAGGGCGCCTACCACGGACCCCACTGCGAAGATCAGCAAACCGCCGAGTATGACCGGCTTGCGGCCAATCCGGTCCGACAACCAGCCAAGGGGTATCTGCAGCAGCGCCTGAGTCGCGCCGTAGGCACCGAGCGCGATACCGATGGTCGCCGGTGACGCGCCGGCCATGTCGGCCGCGTAGAGCGCGAGCAGCGGCAGGGCCATGAACAGGCCCAGCATTCGAAAGCTGTACAACAGGGCGAGCGTCGCCACGACGCGACGCTCGAGAGCGGACATGGGGTTTTCGGTGAGCAATGTGCGACTTCCTTACTACGGCGGCGATGGTAGCAGTTTTTCCTGTCTTCCCCGCATCCGGCGGCGACAGGTCTCCGTAACAAAAACCGGGTGCCACTGCCCGGAACCGCCCCCTTATACTGGGGAGCTTTGCCCACTCATAACGGATCCTCAATGGACAGCATCCAACTGCGCGGTGCGCGTACGCACAACCTGCGAGATATCGACCTCGATATCCCCCGCGACAAGCTCGTGGTGATTACCGGGCTGTCCGGGTCCGGAAAATCGTCCCTGGCCTTCGACACGCTCTACGCCGAGGGGCAGCGGCGCTATGTCGAGTCATTGTCCACCTACGCCCGGCAATTCCTGAGCATGATGGAAAAGCCGGATATCGACCACGTAGAGGGACTGTCGCCGGCGATATCCATCGAGCAGAAGTCCACGTCGCACAACCCACGCTCAACGGTTGGAACGATCACGGAAATCTACGACTACCTGCGCCTGCTGTTCGCCCGCGTTGGCAAGCCGCACTGCCCCACCCACAAGATACATCTCCAGGCACAGACCGTATCGCAGATGGTTGACGCCGTGCTGGCGCTCCCGGAGGGCAGCAAACTGATGTTGCTCGCACCGGTGGTGCGCGATCGCAAAGGCGAGCACCTCCAGGTGTTCGAGCAGCTGCAGGGGGCGGGCTTCGTGCGTGCCCGGGTCGACGGCACCGTGCGTGACCTGGACGACCTGCCGAGCCTCGACAAGAAAAAGAAGCACAGCATTGAAGTGGTTGTAGACCGCTTCAAGGTCCGCGAGGACCTTGCCCAACGCCTTGCCGAGTCCTTCGAAACGGCCCTGGAGCTGACCGATGGGCTGGCTCTGGTTGTAGACATGGATGGCGAGCGCGATGACCTCGTGTTCTCCGCCCGTTACGCCTGCCCGGTTTGCGGACACAGTATCAATGAGCTGGAGCCACGGCTGTTCTCCTTCAACAATCCGGCGGGTGCCTGCCCGGCCTGTGACGGGCTGGGAGTCCGGCAGTTTTTCGACCCGGAGCGGGTTGTGCTGTACCCGGAGGCCAGCCTTGCCGAGGGAGCGATACGCGGCTGGGACCGGCGCAACGTGTACTACTTCCACATGCTCACGTCCCTGGCGAAGCACTACGGATTCGATATTGATACACCCTACGAAAAGCTGTCCGCGAAGCATCGCAAGATCATTCTCTACGGCAGCGGAAAGGAGGAGCTCACCTTCTCCTACGTGAACGATCGCGGCGACGTGTTCAAGCGCTCCCACACTTTCGAAGGCATCATCCCCAACATGGAGCGGCGCTACCGCGACACCGAATCCACCTCGGTGCGCGAGGAGCTCGTCAAGTTCATGTCGACCGCACCCTGCGAGGCCTGCGGCGGCAGCCGGCTCAATGAGGATGCGCGCAATGTGCTTGTCGAAGGGCGGAATCTGCCGAGCATAACCGCGATGCCCGTGGGTGAAGCCGAAGAGTACTTCGGCGCCATGGATCTCAAGGGGCGGGACGGGGCGATTGCCGAGAAGATTCTCAAGGAGATCCGCGCCCGCTACCGTTTCCTTGTGGACGTCGGCCTCAACTACCTTACGCTGGACCGAAGCGCCGACACCCTCTCCGGGGGCGAAGCGCAGCGCATCCGCCTTGCCTCGCAAATCGGTGCGGGCCTCGTGGGCGTGATGTACATTCTGGATGAACCCTCCATCGGCCTTCACCAGCGCGACAATGAGCGCCTGCTGCGCACCCTTGTTCACCTTCGCGATCTCGGCAACACGGTGCTCGTCGTCGAGCACGACGAAGATGCGATCCGCACCGCCGATCACATCATCGACATCGGCCCCGGTGCCGGCGTGCACGGTGGCACCATAGTGGCCCAGGGCAGTGCCGCCCAGATCATGGCGGAAAAGGCTTCCCTGACCGGGGCGTACCTTTCGGGTAAGCGCGCCATCGAGCTGCCTTCCAAGCGCCACGAGGCGGATCCAAAAAAGTCCCTGAAAGTGCTCGGCGCCCGGGGAAATAATCTGCAGAACGTGGACCTTGAGCTGCCCGTCGGACTGCTGACGTGCATCACCGGCGTCTCCGGATCCGGAAAATCGACTCTGATCAACGCGACGCTGTACCCCATCGCCGCCACCGCGTTGAACGGGGCAAGCACTCTGACCCCCGCGGAGCACGACGGTATCAAGGGCCTCGAGCACATAGACAAGTGCATCGATATCGATCAGAGCCCTATCGGCCGCACACCGCGCTCCAACCCCGCGACCTATACGGGTATTTTTACGCCAATCCGGGAGCTGTTCGCGGGAACCCAGGAAGCACGGGCGCGGGGCTACAAGCCCGGGCGCTTCAGCTTCAACGTGAAAGGCGGCCGCTGCGAGGCCTGCCAGGGCGACGGCGTGACGAAAGTGGAAATGCACTTCCTCCCCGACATCTACGTGCCCTGCGATGTCTGCCACGGTAAGCGCTACAACCGCGAGACCCTGGATATCCGTTACAAGGGAAAGAACATCCACGAAGTGCTGGAGATGACCGTCGAGGACGCCCTCGAATTCTTCGAAGCCGTGCCCAATATCGCTCGCAAACTGCAGACGCTCATGGATGTAGGCCTGTCCTACGTACGCCTCGGTCAGGCGGCGACGACGCTCTCCGGTGGTGAGGCGCAGCGGGTAAAGCTGTCGCGGGAGCTCTCGAAGCGGGATACGGGGCGCACGCTGTACATCCTCGACGAACCCACTACCGGTCTACACTTCGAAGATATCAATCAGCTTCTAGGCGTCCTCCATCGCTTGCGGGACCGCGGCAACACGGTGGTGATCATCGAGCACAACCTCGACGTCATCAAAACCGCAGACTGGGTGGTGGATCTTGGTCCGGAGGGAGGCAGTGGCGGCGGTCAGATTATCGCGACGGGGACGCCGGAGGACATAGCCGCGGAGGCCGCGTCCCACACGGGGCGCTTTCTCGCCCCGCTGCTTACAAAAAAGGCAGCCTCGAGTAAGGCTGCCTGATTAAGTAATCGGCGTCGGGCAAGCGCCCTGCGTCGATTTTTTCGCGACCTTCTAGCCGGGCCGCTCTATTGTTTGTGCGTGTTCGTTACGACTCGTGCTTGTTGCGATTAGCCCGTAACTTCGCCTGTATAACTGAATAACGGCGTCGGGAAGACCCGAACCCGCGGAGTGTCAATCCTCGTCGGCGTCGTCGTAGACCTCGGGCTGCGGACGGTCCACCAGCTCTACGTACGCCATGGGCGCCTTGTCACCGGCGCGGTAGCCGCACTTGAGAATACGGATATAGCCGCCCGGGCGCTCCTTGTAGCGCGGGCCGAGCTCGCTGAACAGTTTGCCTACAACCGCTTTGTTGCGCACCCGATCGAAGGCAAGGCGACGGTTGGCGACGCTGTCACTCTTGGCGAGCGTGATAAGCGGCTCGGCAAAGCCGCGCAGCTCCTTGGCTTTGGGCAGCGTGGTCTTGATCAGCTCGTGCTCCACGAGCGATGCGGTCATGTTGCGGAACATCGCCTTACGATGCGAGCTGTTCCTGTTTAGCTGACGTCCACTGTGACGGTGACGCATGGTTCCTGTCCTTTCCTGAGGCGTCTCCCGACGCCCGCTTCACGAGTAAGTTTGCTCAAGTAGTCGCTGTAACTGTGCCTTGTGCCTGTGTCTGGATCGCGCTCAGGCGCTGAGCACGCGCTCGTCGTTGCGCAGGCTGGCCGGCGGCCAGTTCTCGAGGCGCATTCCCAGGGACAGGCCGCGCGATGCGAGCACGTCCTTGATTTCCGTGAGCGACTTCTTGCCGAGATTCGGCGTCTTGAGCAGCTCGACCTCGGTGCGCTGCACCAGGTCGCCGATGTAGTAAATATTCTCCGCCTTGAGGCAGTTCGCCGAACGAACCGTCAGCTCCAGGTCGTCCACCGGACGCAGAAGCACGGGATCCACTTCGTCTTCAGCGGCGCTCGCCACAGACTGGGCGTCGCTCTCGAGGTCAACGAAGACGGCCAGCTGCTGCTGCAGTATCGTCGCCGCGCGGCGAATGGCCTCTTCCGGATCGATGGTTCCGTTCGTTTCGAGATCCAGGACCAGCTTGTCGAGGTCCGTGCGCTGCTCCACGCGCGCCGAATCCACGACGTAGGAAACCCGCAGCACGGGCGAGAACGTCGCGTCGAGCTGCAGTCGGCCGATGGACCGGGTTTCTTCCTCGGGGTTGATGCGCGAATCAGCCGGCGAGTAGCCGCGACCGCGGGCCACGGTGAGCTTCATGTGAATAGCAGAGCTGCTGTTCAGCGTGCAGATCAGGTGGTCGGGGTTGCACACCTCGACTTCGTGATCCGTCTGAATATCGGCCGCGGTAACGGGACCGGCGCCCTCTTTGCTGAGGGTAAGCTCGGCCTCGTCCTTACCGTTCATCGTGAGCGCGACGCCCTTCAGGTTCAGCAGGATTTCGATTACGTCTTCCTGAACGCCCTCGATAGCCGAGTACTCGTGCAGGACACCGTCTATCTCCACTTCGGTTACCGCACAACCCGGCATGGAGCTCAGGAGAATACGACGCAGGGCGTTACCGAGCGTGTGGCCGAAACCGCGCTCGAGCGGCTCCAGGGTAACCTGGGCACGCGTGCTGCTCTTCTCGTCGACCTTGATCTTACGGGGGGTCAGTAAGTCCTTAACGGCTGATTGCATCTCTGGTACCTGTAAAAAGTGTTACGTGTCGCTGCGGCCGGAGGCGCAGCTGCCGAAGCTGAACAGGGCCACCGCGCAAAAAAGCGCGCTTTCGGCCCGAGACGAATTACTTCGAATACAGCTCGACAATCAGGTTTTCGTTGATTTCCGCAGACAGGTCCTGACGATCCGGAGCGCCCTTGTAAACCGCTTCAAGCTTTTCGACGCTCACGTCGATCCACTCGGGCTCGCCGCGCTGCGCGGCAAGCGCCATGGCAGAGGAAATTCGCAGCTGCTTCTTGGCTTTTTCGCGCAGTGAAATAACGTCACCCGCCTTAACCTGATAGGAGGGGATGTTTACGACCTGCCCGTTCACAAGGATCGCCTTGTGGCTGACGAGTTGGCGAGCCTCCGCACGCGTCGAGCCGAAGCCCACGCGATAGACCACGTTGTCGAGGCGACTCTCGAGCAACTGCAGGAGATTCTCACCCGTTGCACCCTTGAGTCGGGCCGCTTCCTTGTAATAGTTCCTGAACTGCTTCTCGAGAACGCCGTAGATGCGGCGTACTTTCTGCTTTTCGCGCAACTGCACGCCATAGTCGGACAGGCGGCCACGGCGAGCACCGTGCTGCCCGGGAGGCGCCTCGGGCTTGCACTTGCTATCGAGGGCGCGAACACCGCTCTTTAGGAAAAGATCCGTGCCTTCACGACGTGCCAGCTTGCATTTCGGGCCAAGATAACGAGCCATAGTCTTCTACCCCTTAAACGCGACGCTTCTTCGGCGGACGGCACCCGTTATGCGGGATAGGCGTCACGTCGGTGATATTGCTGATTTTGTAACCGCAGGCATTGAGGGCGCGAACGGCGGACTCTCGACCCGGGCCGGGACCCTTGACCTGAACGTCGAGGTTCTGGAGTCCATATTCCTTGGCTGCTTCACCAGCGCGCTCGGCCGCAACCTGGGCGGCGAAGGGCGTACTCTTGCGCGAGCCACGGAAACCAGAGCCGCCGGCCGTAGCCCAGCTCAGCGTGTTGCCCTGGCGATCAGTGATCGTAATGATGGTGTTATTGAATGACGCGTGGATATGCGCGATACCATCAGCGATGGTACGCGTGATCTTCTTACGCGTGCTCTTGGCTCCTGGCTTGGCCATGGGGATCCTGTCCTAATATCAACACTGCACTGTGGTGCAGCTACACTAAAATCGAGGATTCGCTGCGGCTCGGCTCCGCCTGCTGGCGGCCGGTACTGCTATTTACGAATCGGCTTTCTCGGCCCCTTGCGGGTGCGCGCATTGGTTTTCGTTCGCTGCCCCCGGAGAGGCAGGTTACGGCGATGACGGAGCCCGCGGTTGCAGCCGAGGTCCATCAGGCGCTTGATGTTCATGGAAATCTCGCGACGAAGATCCCCTTCCACGGTCATCTCGCTCACGCGGGAGCGGAGAGCGTCAAGCTGTTCTTCCGACAGTTCCCCTATGCGAACACCGGGCTCGACATTGCAGGCTTCGCACAGACGAAGGGCCTGAGTACGACCAACGCCGTAGATGTAGGTGAGGGAAATCACCGCGTGCTTGTTATCCGGTATGTTTACCCCGGCTATACGAGCCATTCCTAGTCTCCAGAATTCAGGGCGGGAGGCGTGTTTTTTTCGAACAAAAAACGTCCCCCAGGCGACGCCTGCGAAAAAAGGCGCGCGATTTTAACGATTTCGTGAACTGAAAGCAATGCCAAGACTGGCAATGCGTCAGCCCTGACGCTGCTTGTGGCGAGGATCCGTATTGCAGATTACGCGCACCACGCCGTTGCGACGCACGATCTTGCAGTTGCGACAGATTTTCTTCACCGATGCTCTAACTTTCATGCTTCTACTCCCCGGTACGGATCTGCGCCTCAGCGCGCGCGTCCCGTTGAACCGTAATTCTTAAGATTGGCTTTTTTCATGGCCGAGTCGTACTGGTGCGACATCATGTGACTCTGAACCTGAGCCATGAAGTCCATGACCACCACCACGACGATGAGCAGAGACGTTCCACCCAGATAAAACGGCACGTTAGCGGTAACGACCAGGAACTGCGGAATCAGGCAGACGATCGCGATGTACGCGGAGCCGAATACCGTAAGCCGGGTCAGGACGCGATCGATGTAGTTGGCCGTCTGCTGGCCCGGCCGGATGCCGGGTACGAAGGCACCAGACCGCTTCAGGTTGTCTGCCACTTCCTGCGGATTGAACATCAAAGCCGTATAGAAGAAGCAGAAGAACACTATAAATATGGAGAACAACAGAATATTCAAGGGCTGCCCTGGCCCGATCGCCACCGCCAGATCCTGCAACCAGTCAGCCGAACCTGAACCTCCGAGCCACTGGGCGATGGAAGCCGGGAACAGCAGGATGCTGCTGGCGAAGATCGCGGGGATAACGCCCGCCATGTTGACCTTCAGCGGGAGGTGCGAGCTCTGGGCCTGGTACATCTTGCGCCCCTGCTGGCGTTTGGCGTAGTTGACCGTGATCCTGCGCTGCCCACGCTCGATATACACGATGGCGGCGATCATCATGATCGCAAAGGCCAGGATCAGCAGCAGGAACAGGATGTTCAACTCGCCCTGCCGGGCCTGCTCCAAAGACTGACCGATGGCTGCGGGCAGACCTGCCACGATGCCGGCAAAAATAAGCAGCGATATACCGTTGCCAACGCCTTTTTCCGTGATTTGCTCTCCCAGCCACATCATGAAAACGGCGCCGGTGACCAGCGACGTGATGGCGATGATGAAGAACAGGAGACCCGTGTTGTAGCTCATGCCCTGGTTTGCCATGCCCACGGTCATGCCCGTCGCCTGAACGATCGCGAGGGCAACGGTCAGGTAGCGTGTGTACTGGCTGATCTTGCGACGACCGGCCTCGCCTTCCTTCTTGAGCTGCTCGAGCTGCGGAGTTACCGCCGACATCAGCTGCATGATGATCGACGCCGAGATGTACGGCATGATCCCGAGCGCCAGGATGCTCATGCGCTCCAGCGCCCCGCCAGAGAACATATTCGCGAGGCCCAGGATCGTGCCCTGGTTCTGGTTGAACAGGGCCGCGAGCTGATTCGGATCGATACCCGGTACGGGAATATGCGTACCGATGCGGTAAACGATTATGGCAACCAATACGAAACGAAGGCGAGCAAAAAGCTCGCCCAGTCCGGCTCGGTTCCCTGCTGGCAATTCCGCCATGATTTCCTCGTTTACTACCTACACTGCCGTGAGTTGAACGGGCGCCTTAAGAGCGCGCCTGACCTTTGACTCTTTCGCTTTTTCGGACGCCCGCTTGGATGTCTGCTTGCTTCCTGGGGAGACTGCTCGATCGGCCGGTGCCGCTCAGCGAAAAAACCTAAAGTTTCAGACTCCCGATCCAGCCTTCAAGTTCAGCCTTCAAGTTCAGTTAGGCGACTCAGTCTTCGACGCTGCCGCCTGCCTGCTCGATGGCCGCCCGCGCGCCCTTGCTCACGGGGATGCCCTTGAGCGTGACAGCGCGATCGATTTCACCTGACAGGAACACGCGCACGCGCTCTACGTCGTCGCGAACGAGATCCGCATCCTTGAGCGCCTGGAGGTCGATGACCTCGGCGCTGACCTTGCGCAGTTCGCCAAGGCGAAGCTGGGCCGTCGTGCGGCCGATGCGCGACGTGAAGCCGTACTTCGGAAGGCGCTTCTGAAGCGGCATCTGGCCGCCCTCGAAGCCCGGCGCAACCTTTCCGCCGGAGCGTGCCTTCTGGCCCTTGTGTCCCCGGCCGGCCGTCTTGCCGACACCGCTGCCGATACCCCGACCGACGCGCTTGGCGGCCTTGCGGGAACCGGGTGCGGGGCTGAGCGTATTGAGACGCATGGTATCCGTCATCACTGATCCTCCACGCGAACCATATAGCTGACTTTGTTGATCATCCCGCGAACGGAAGGCGTATCTTCAACCTCGACCGTGTGACCGATACGACGCAGACCGAGCCCCGCCACGCAGGCCTGGTGACTCTTTAGCCTGCCGTGCTTGCTCTTGGTCTGCGTGACCTTCAGCGTATCGCCCGTTTTTTCACTCGTTTCGCTGTTCATGCCTAGCTAGTCCGTTCCCTTCGCCAACCCTTTATTGCTGCCCTGATGGTCGGCTCCGCATGGCGGCTTCGAGCAATCAGGACGAGCGGCGCGCAGCGCCTGAGCCTGTCGGCGATAATTCAGTTATCCGTAGATCTCTTCGACCGTCTTACCGCGACGGGCGGCAACGCTCTCCGGTGATGCCATGTCGCGAAGACCGTTGAAAGTCGCGCGCACCACGTTCGCCGGGTTCGTAGAGCCGTAGCACTTGGCCAGTACGTTGTGGACTCCGGCCAGTTCGAGCACAGCACGCATCGCACCACCGGCGATAACACCCGTACCTTCGGATGCCGGCTGCATGTAGACCTTCGAGGAGCCGTGACGCGCCTTGATCGGGTACTGCAGCGTGCCATTGGTGATGTCTACCTGGATCATGTTGCGTCGCGCCGCTTCCATGGCCTTCTGAATCGCGACTGGCACTTCCCGCGCCTTGCCGCGACCGAAGCCAACGCGGCCCTTGCCGTCGCCAACCACGGTGAGAGCCGTGAATGCGAAGATACGACCACCCTTGACCACTTTTGCTACACGGTTGACCTGTACCAGCTTCTCCTGGAGGTCGCCGTCCTGCTGCTTCTGCTCGTTAAACGCCATCGCCTGCTACCTTAGAATTCCAGTCCGCCTTCACGCGCGGCATTCGCCAGCGCCTTGATCCGGCCGTGATACTTGTAGCCGCTGCGATCAAAGGCCACTTTGTTGATACCCGCCGCCAGAGCACGCTCCGCGACCAGCTTGCCGACGGCGGATGCCGCATCGACATTTCCGGTGCTGCCGGCGCGCAGGCTGCTGTCGAGGGTGGACGCGCTTGCCAGGACCTGGTCGCCGGTGGGCGAGAAGACCTGTGCGTAGATATGCCGCGGCGTGCGATGCACGCTGAGGCGGTTTACACCCTGGGTGCGCATGCGCTGGCGGGCCTTGCGTGCCCGGCGCAGACGTGAATCGTTCTTAACGCTCATAATTCGGCCCCGTTACTTCTTCTTGGCTTCCTTACGACGCACGTATTCATCGTCGTAGCGGATGCCCTTACCCTTGTACGGCTCCGGCGGGCGGAAGCTGCGGATCTTCGCAGCGGCCTCGCCGACGGCCTGCTTGTCGATGCCCTTGATGACGATCTCGGTTTGGCTGGGCGTTTCCGCGCTCAGACCCTCGGGGAGAACGTAGTCCACCGGGTGAGAAAGACCGATCGTCAGGTTCACGGTGTTCCCCGAAGCCTTGGCGCGATAGCCAACGCCGTTCAGCACCAGCTTCTTTTCCCAGCCGTCGGAGACACCCTTGACCATGTTGTTGACCAGGGCCCGCGTCGTACCGGCCATGGCCTTCACCGCGTCGTCGCTATAGACGACCTTTACCGTTCCGTCTTCGCTGGACAGATCAATGCCGTCAACCAGGGAGAGGGAAAGGCTGCCCTTGGCGCCTTTCACCTGAACCTGCCGGCCATCGATGGTCACGTCCACGCCCTTGGGCAGGGTGACCGGATTGTTCGCTACTCGGGACATCGTTCTGCCCTATCTCTTTAGTTAACTCTCTAATAACTCAGGCGTTTCACATCGCCCGCAAGTGATCAGCCCTTGCACTCCGCAAGAGGCGAACACCTTAGAAGACCGTGCAAAGCACCTCGCCACCAACACCCGCAGCGCGAGCGGCGCGGTCCGTCATCACACCCCGGGAGGTGGAGACAATGGCGATACCCAGGCCGCCGCGAACGGACGGCAGCTCGTCCTTGGCTGCGTAGCGACGCAGGCTCGGGCGGCTGACGCGGTCGATCTCGGCGATCACCGGGCGGCCTTCGTGATATTTGAGGTCCATGCGCAGGCGGGTCTTGACGCCGTTCATGTAGGCCTCGTGGCCCGCGATGTAACCTTCGTCTTCAAGCACCTTGGCAACGGCGGCCTTGAGCTTTGAACCAGGCATATCAACGCTGGTCTTGCCGGCCATCTGCGCGTTGCGGATGCGGGTCAGCATGTCCGCCAGCGGGTCTTGCATACTCATCTTCTAATTCCTCTCGCCTCTTCCCGACGTCTCTTCCAGACGCCAACCGACGTCGCGCTACCAGCTGGCCTTAACCAGACCGGGTATGTCTCCACGCATAGCCGCCTCACGCAGCTTGTTCCGGCACAGACCAAACTTGCGGTACACCGCGTGCGGACGACCGGTCACCTGACAGCGGTTTTGACCGCGCACCGGGCTGGCATTGCGCGGAAGCTTTTGCAGAGCGATCTGCGCTTCCCACTTCTCTTCGTCGCTGGCACTGGAGCTGCCCAGGATGGCCTTTATCTCGGCCCGCTTCTTGGCATATTTCGCGACCGTACGAGCACGCTTGGCTTCGCGGGCGATCATCGATTTCTTGGCCATAGTCTTCCTATCCTTTCAGGGGGAAGTTGAAAGCACGCAGAAGGGCACGGCCCTCGTCGTCATTGCGCGCCGTCGTTGTGATCGTGATGTCCATGCCGCGCAGGGCATCCACTTCGTCGTAGTTGATCTCGGGGAAGATGATCTGCTCCGATACTCCCATGGCGAAGTTGCCGCGACCGTCAAAGGACTTGGGGCTGATGCCGCGGAAATCGCGTACTCGCGGGATGGCAATGCTGATCAGGCGCTCCAGGAACTCGTACATGCGCTCCCGACGCAGCGTGACCTTGCAGCCGATCGGCCAGCCATCGCGGATCTTGAAGCCGGCGATGGACTTGCGGGCAACCGTTACCACGGGCTTCTGACCGGCGATCTTGGTCATGTCCGCCAGGGCGCTTTCCATCACTTTCTTGTCGCCCACGGCCTCACCGACACCCATGTTCAGAGTGATCTTGGTGATGCGCGGGACTTCCATCACATTGTCGAGCCCCAGTTCATCCTTGAGCTTCGGCGCGATTTCGTCGCGGTACTTGTCTTTTAAGCTTGCCATCTGCTTTTACCGTTCCCCGTGCTCAGGCGTCGATCGCGGCGCCGCTGGACTTGAAAATCCTGACTTTCTTACCGTCTTCAACGCGGTAGCCAATGCGGTCCGCACGGCTGGTCTCGGGGTTGAAGATAGCCACGTTGGACACCTGAATAGGCGCCTCGCGCTCCACGATTCCGCCCTGCACGCCGGCCTGCGGATTCGGCTTCGTGTGCTTCTTGATCATGTTGATGCCGGCCACGATGACGCGGTTCGCATCGACAACCTTGCGCACCTTGCCGCGCTTGCCCTTGTCCTTGCCGGCCAGCACGACTACTTCGTCGTCACGCTTGATCTTGGACATCAGATAACCTCCGGAGCGAGGGAGATGATCTTCATGAACTTCTCACCACGCAGTTCGCGGGTCACGGGGCCGAAAATACGCGTGCCGATGGGTGCTTCCTGGTTGTTGAGGAGCACGGCCGCGTTGTCGTCGAACTTGACGAGCGAGCCGTCGGGACGACGCACACCCTTCTTGGTGCGCACAACCACGGCGGTCATCACCTGACCCTTTTTCACCTTGCCCCGGGGAATCGCTTCCTTAACCGTAACCTTGATCAGGTCGCCGACGCGCGCGTAGCGACGCTTGGAGCCCCCGAGAACCTTGATGCACATAACACGGCGCGCGCCGCTGTTATCCGCAACTTCGAGATAGGATTGCGTCTGAATCATGAGGCGGCTTTCTCCACGGTATCCAGCTGCTCGACCTTCTCAACCACTTCGACGAGGTTCCAGGTCTTGCTCTTGGACAGCGGGCGACACTCGGCCACGGTGACCAGGTCTCCGATGCTGCACTGGTTGTCGGCGTCGTGGGCGTGCACCTTCGACGAGCGCGTCATGTACTTGCCATACAGCGGGTGACGCACACGGCGCTCCACGAGCACGGTGATGGTCTTATCCATCTTGTTGCTGACGACGCGCCCGGTGACGGTCCGGCTTCTTTTTTCGGCTGACATCACTAACTTCCTGCCTTCTCGTGCAACACGGTCTTGACCCGCGCGATGTCGCGCTGGTTCTCTTTCATCAGGTGCGTCTGGCCCAACTGACCCGTCGCCTTCTGCATGCGCAGCTTGAACTGATCTTCGCGGAGCTTGAGAAGCTCTTCGCTCAGCTCGTCAGCGCTCTTGTCGCGCAGTTCACTCGCCTTCATCACATCACCGCCCGCTTAACAAAGGTGGTCGATACGGGAATCTTCGCCGCGGCCAGCTGAAAGGCCTCGCGGGCGAGTTCCTCGGAAACCCCCTGCACTTCGTAAAGCATCTTCCCGGGCTGAATCTGGGCCACCCAGTATTCGACGTTACCCTTACCCTTACCCTGGCGAACCTCGAGGGGCTTACCGGTGATGGGCTTGTCCGGAAAAATGCGAATCCAGATTTTTCCGCCACGCTTGATGTGACGCGTCATGGCACGACGAGCCGCCTCGATCTGGCGCGCGGTGATACGGCCGCGGCCCGTGGCCTTGAGGCCGTACTCGCCGAAGCTCACCTTGCTCCCGCGATGCGCGAGACCGCGGTTGCGGCCCTTCTGCGTCTTGCGGAACTTTGTTCGTTTTGGTTGCAGCATCTTCCTAAACCTTCAGCTGTCCTGAGCCGATTTTTACCTGCGCGGTCCTGCGTTCTGGCTATCAGCCAGCGGCGGACTTGCGGCTCTCTCCCTGTTCGGCGCCGATAACCTCGCCCTTGAAGATCCATACCTTCACGCCGAGGACACCGTAAGTCGTCTCTGCTTCATAGGTCGCGTAATCGATGTCGGCGCGCAGCGTATGCAGCGGCACGCGACCTTCGCGATACCATTCCGTGCGCGCGATCTCGGCGCCGCCAAGACGACCGCTGACCTGCACCTTGATGCCTTCCGCACCCTGGCGCATCGCGTTCTGTACGACGCGCTTCATGGCGCGGCGGAACATGACGCGGCGCTCGAGCTGCTGGGCAACGTTCTGCGCCACCAGGCGAGCGTCGAGATCCGGCTTGCGAATCTCTTCGATATTGATGTGGACCGGCACACCCATCTTGGCGGCCAGGGTCTTACGCAGGGCGTCAACATCCTCACCCTTCTTGCCGATCACGATGCCCGGACGAGCCGTGTGGATCGTGATGCGCGCCGTCTGCGCGGGGCGCTCGATCACAACCCGGCTGACGGAGGCGTTCTCGAGCTTCTTCTCGATGAAGGCACGCACCTCGAGGTCCGTGACCAGCTGCTGCGCATAGTTCTTCCGATCGGCGTACCAGACCGAGTTGTGGTCCTTAACGATGCCGAGACGAATGCCCGTCGGATGTACTTTCTGACCCATATGGTCGACTCCTGATCCCTTAGCTCTCGCCGTCGGCGACTTTTACCGTGATATGGCAGCTGCGCTTGAAGATGCGATCAGCGCGACCCTTGGCCCGTGGCTGAATCCGCTTCATGGTCATGCCCTCGTCCACGAAGATCGAGGAGACCTTCAGCTCATCGACGTCGGCGCCTTCGTTGTTCTCGGCATTCGCGATAGCGGAGTTCAATACCTTGCGCACGATGTGCGCCGCTTTCTTGTTGCTGAACTCCAATACCGCGAGCGCTTCTTCCACGGGCTTGCCGCGCACCTGGTCGGCAACCAGGCGGGCCTTCTGCGCCGAGATGCGCGCGCCTTTCAATTTAGCTGCAACTTCCATCTGTTCTTTCCTGTCTCCCGACGCACCCGCATATCGCGGTCGTGCTCAGTCGCAATTAGCGTTTCGCTTTCTTATCGACGATGTGACCTTTGAACGTGCGGGTCACGGCGAATTCGCCGAGCTTGTGGCCCACCATGTCTTCGTTGATGAGCACCGGAACGTGCTGCCGACCGTTGTGCACGGCGATCGTCAGGCCCACCATCTCCGGCGACACCATGGAGCGCCGCGACCAGGTCTTGATCGGACGGCGATCGTTAGCCGCATTCGCAGCTTCGACCTTCTTCATCAAGTGCAGGTCGATAAAAGGACCTTTCTTCAGTGAACGCGGCACGAATGTCTTCCTCTCGAATCTCTACCGGGCGGGTCGTCGACCAGCCGTTACTTGCGCTTGCGACGACGTACGATCAGGTCGTCAGTGCGCTTGTTCTTACGCGTCTTGTAACCCTTGGTCGGCGTACCCCAGGGGCTGACCGGGTGGCGACCACCCGATGTGCGACCTTCACCACCACCGTGCGGGTGATCGACCGGGTTCATGGCGACACCGCGAACCGTCGGGCGCACACCGCGCCAGCGAGCCGCACCGGCCTTGCCGAGCTTTTTAAGGCTGTGCTCGGAGTTGGAGACCTCGCCCAGCGTTGCGCGGCAGTCCGAAAGCACCTTGCGCATCTCGCCAGAGCGAAGGCGCAGGGTCGCGTAACGACCTTCCCGGGCCGCCAGCTGCACCGACGCACCGGCAGAGCGTGCGAGCTGCGCGCCCTTGCCAGGCTTGAGCTCAACGCAGTGCACCACCGAACCCACGGGGATGTTGCGCAGCGGCAGGCAGTTGCCGACCTTGATCGGAGCCGCTGAACCGGACTGCACCGTATCGCCCGCAGACAGTCCCTTCGGCGCAATGATGTAGCGGCGCTCACCGTCGGCGAAGAGCAGCAGGGCGATGTGCGCGGTGCGGTTCGGGTCGTACTCGATGCGCTCAACGCGCGCCGGGATCGAATCCTTGTTGCGACGGAAATCCACCAGGCGGTAGTGCTGCTTGTGGCCACCGCCAACGTGGCGCGTCGTAATGCGGCCGTTGTTATTGCGTCCGCCGCTGCGGGACTGCTTCTCCAGGAGCGGCGCATAGGGCGCGCCCGTGTGCAGCTCCTTGTTGACTACACGAACCTGATGGCGGCGGCCCGCTGAAGTCGGCTTGCTCTTTGCTACTGCCATTGCCGTCTAACTCCCTTGAACGACCTTACTCGACGGTCGCGAAATCAATATCCTGGCCGGCGGCGATACGAACGTATGCCTTCTTCCAGGTCGGCTTGGTGCTGTAGCCAAAGCGGTTGCGCTTGACCTTGCCCTTCACCTTCAGCGTCTGTACGTCTTCCACGTTGACCTTGAAGAGCTGCTCCACGGACTTGCGGATCTCGCTTTTCGTAGCGTCAGGGGCAACCTTGAACACGTACTGGTTGTTATCGTCTGCCACGATCGCCGCCTTTTCCGAGACGTGCGGACCGAGCAGCACCTGAAAAATGCGCTCGCGATTCATGCCAGCATCTCCTCGATGCGCTTGACCGCATCCACCGTCACCATGACCTTGTCGTGAGCCAGCAGGCTGACCGGGTCGATACCGTTTACGTCGCGTACGTCGACGGCCTTCAGGTTGCGCGATGCGAGGTAGAGGTTTTCGCTCACCTCATCGGCGACCAGTAGAGCGCTGTTGACGCCGTAACCATCGAGCTGCTGCACAAGCAACTTCGTCTTCGGCGCCTCGACGTCGAGGCTTTCCACGACCACGAGACGACCCTGGCGCGCGAGCTCAGACATGATCGTCTTGAGCGCGGCGCGGTACATCTTGCGATTGACCTTCACGCTGTGATCCTGCGGACGTGCCGCAAAGGTCACACCACCGCTGCGCCAGATCGGCGAGCGGATCGTTCCGGCACGGGCGCGGCCCGTGCCCTTCTGACGCCAGGGCTTCTTGCCACCGCCGCTTACGTCGGAGCGGTTCTTCTGGGCACGAGTGCCCTGACGCGCGCCGGCGAGATAGGAGGTGACGACCTGGTGCACGAGGTCTTCGTTGTACTCGCGGGCAAAGGTGGCCTCGGAGACGGAGAGCGTCCCGGCCTCTTCATTGCCCGGCTTTACAATATTCAGTTCCACTGCTTGTCTCCCGAGCTCAGCCCTTGACCGCCGGGCGGACGATAACGTCGCCGCCGGGGGCACCAGGTACCGCACCCTTGATCAGGAGCAGGTTGCGCTCCGCGTCCACGCGTACCACCTCAAGTCCCTGGACCGTCACGTTGGCGTTGCCCATCTGGCCCGCCATCTTCTTGCCCTTGAACACTCGACCGGGCGTCTGGCACTGCCCAATGGAGCCGGGCGCGCGGTGCGACAGAGAGTTACCGTGAGTGGCGTCCTGGGTGCGGAAATTCCAGCGCTTAACGGCGCCCTGGAAGCCCTTTCCCTTTGAACGTCCGGCCACGTCGACGGCCTGTCCCGCCTCGAAGCGCTCTACCGTGAGCTCCGCGCCAACTTCCAGCTGCTCGTCGCCTTCGATGCGGAATTCCCACAGGCCACGACCAGCCTCGACACCCGCCTTGGCGAAGTGTCCTGCCTCGGACTTGCTCACTTTGGCGGCCTTACGGCTGCCTGCTGTTACCTGAATCGCGCGATAGCCATCGCTATCGCTTTCTTTGATCTGAGTAACGCGGTTTGGAGAGATCTCCACTACGGTTACTGGAATTGAAGCGCCATCTTCAGTGAAGACGCGAGTCATACCGGCCTTTCGGCCAACCAAGCCGATGGTCATCTTACAACCTCTCAGTGTACGGGGCTGTCACCCTCTATGGCCGCCCTGTTCTTGGATATGAACGCTGTCGCGAGCTGGCTCGCGGTCGCCTGGGCGTTACACGCCCCGGGCCACTGGAATCGCCCGGGACAGGCTTTACTACTTTTTTACAGCCAGCTGCCGCTAGCCAAGACTGATCTGGACTTCCACGCCCGCCGCGAGATCCAGCTTCATCAGCGCGTCGACGGTCTTTTCCGTCGGCTCGATGATGTCCAGAAGACGCTTGTGGGTGCGGATTTCGTACTGGTCACGCGCGTCCTTATTCACGTGCGGTGAAATCAGGACGGTGTAACGCTCTTTGCGCGTGGGCAGCGGGATCGGGCCCCGTACCTGCGCGCCGGTGCGACGTGCAGTGTCAACGATTTCCTGGGTCGACGAGTCGATCAGGCGATGGTCAAACGCCTTAAGGCGTATGCGAATGCGTTGGTTCTGCACGCGATCAGTCTCCAGTAATTACAAACAGCCGAGGCCCCGCGCGGGGGACCCCGAGAAAAGGAGCGCGAATTCTAGGTAGGTGCCAGGGGAGTGTCAAGGAGTATTTTGCCCATCAATGGGTGCCGGGAATACTCGCTACGTGAGCTGCTGCGGTGGTGCGACGAACCCCTCTTTTTTTCTAAGCCCGCCCTGACCGGATTGTTAGTAGGGCTACTCCAAGGCGGAGGCCATCAGCCCGCACACCGCACGCAGCGTGTTGCCTCAGGCATGGCCTTCAAGCGTCCGACCGGAATACGCATGCCGCAGTTTGTGCAGATGCCGTAGGTGTCACTTTCGATTTTGGAAAGCGCGGTGTTGATGGCCGAGATGGCGGCGCGCGTCTCGTCGCCGATGGCATCGACCACCTCGTCGTTCTCCCGCTCCTGTGCCTGTTCGGCGGAGTCCGCTGAGTACTCCCGCGTCGCGTCGCGCTTGATGCTGGCCAGGCGGTGCTCCAGCTCAGCGAGCCGCTCGCGAAGTTCGGCCTCCAGTACGGAATAGTCTTCCATCACGGCCCCCATCAGCTGGTCGCCCTCAGCCTGCGGTAGAGCTCGTCCTTGAGGTGCAGGCGCCGCACTTTGGCGTCCGTTTCAACGCTGGTCGCTACGGGTGTGACCTCGTTTTCCATTTTTTCGACCTCGGTAGTGAGGTCGTGATATTCGTCGAAGAGCTGGCGGAAGGTCGCGTCGCTTACCTTGAGCTCGTGGATTCTGTCTCTGAGCTCGGGGAACTCGTGGATGAGATCGTGGTGTTCAACAGACATATAGCCTTCCTCTTATCGCGTCCGTAGCCCACCCTATCGCGCCGGCGATGACGGTCTCCATGACCTGTATCATGATCGAGCAGTGAAATCGGCACTTTCGATGCCGGACGGCACTGGAAGAGGTTTTATGGAAAGCACTCACTCGAAGTTGATCGGGTATCTCCTGTGGATCTTCGGCTTCATGGGATCGCACCGCTTCTACTACGGGCGCCCGATCACCGGCACAATCTGGTTCTTCACCCTCGGGCTGTTCTTCATCGGCTGGATCATCGACCTGCTGCTGATTCCCGGCATGAACGATGATGCCGATCATCGCTATATCGACGGTCCTGTGGACTACAACATCGCCTGGATTCTGCTGACCTTCCTTGGTGCCTTTGGCATTCACCGGTTCTATATGGGGAAGGTGTTTACCGGTCTTATCTACCTGTTCACCCTCGGGCTGTTCGGCCTGGGCATCCTCTTCGACTACTGGACTTTGAACGAGCAGATTGACGAGATTAACGACTGACCTTCACCTTGGTTCACTTGCGAAACGAAGCCTGGGAGACAGGGCTGTACTCTTCGAACCGCTCGCGTAGCTTTGTCGGTGCTGGGCTTCGGAAGACGGAGAGGCAGATGCCGGTATCCTTTGGGCTGCTCGCGTAGCTCCGTCAGCGCCGGTCTCCAGAAGCCGGTGAGGCAGGTGGCCGAGTCCTTCGAGCTGCTCGCGTAGCTCCAGCAGGACCTGAGCATTGTTCTAGGCACTCGACGGACGCTCGAAGGACACGGCCACCTACCTCCCCTCTTCCGTGCCACACACCCGGGGCACGGTCACTCGCGTCAGTGCCACTCCCCGATGCCGGATGGCATGACGGCGCCGTTCTGTTTGTCAGCGTCGCATCCGGGCCAGGGGTCGTCTCGTCAGTGCCAATTCCCGACGCTGGGCGGTAGACCGGCACCGTGCTGCTTGCCCGTACCACACCCGGGCCGGCGGTAATGTCGTCAGTGCCTCATCCCGACGCCGGGTGGCAGAGCGGGCCCGGTCTGCTTGAGCGTCCGTCGAGCGCGCTGTTTAAAACAGAAGTGCCGATGGAGCTACGCGAGCAGCTCAAGTAGATCGGGGCCGGGCTGCCAAGTCCTGCTACGAAGTTGGCATTCGTGGCCAGAACGCTCGATGCCCGCGGAGAGACACAAAAAAGCCCGGCACAAAGGCCGGGCTTTCGAAGTACAGCTTGGGAAGTTCAGATCACTCGATGATCTTGGCCACCACACCAGCGCCAACAGTACGGCCACCCTCGCGGATTGCGAAACGCAGACCGTCTTCCATGGCGATCGGCGCAATCAGCGTCACCACCATCTGGATGTTGTCACCCGGCATGACCATCTCAACGCCCTCCGGAAGCTCACACGCCCCCGTCACGTCCGTCGTGCGGAAGTAAAACTGCGGACGG
>JBCBTK010000004.1:0-301628 GCA_039818725.1 Pseudomonadota bacterium | reverse complement strand
GCCGTGGGCGCCCGGCTGATCCTGGTTGCGGTTTTTCTCTTCGGCATGACGATCTTCACCGATCTGAGCTGGCTACGGCTCATGGACCGCCTCGGAGCGCTGGCGCTCAACGGCAGCATGGCGCTGCGTCAGCGGGCTTTGAGCCTCTGGGATGAACTTCGGGATCGGCGCGCTCGGGAGAAGCAGCTCGAAGCGCGTCGCCAGGTGATCGACGAGCATGTCGCCCGGGAAAAGAAGCGTAAACCGCCGAAGATAAAACCGCTCAAGCCGCCGCCGGAGCCGTCCGAGCGCGTGGAGCGCGAAAAGCAGGTGCCGCTTTTCGACGCCCCGGTCAGCGGCGAATTGCCGCCTCTCGAACTACTTGATCCGCAAACCCGCGACCCCTCCCTGGGATATTCGCCGGAGGCTCTCGAAAAGCTCTCCAAACTCCTGGAGCTGAAACTCGCGGATTTCGGCGTCACGGCCGAGGTGACCGCGGTCTATCCCGGACCGGTGATCACACGCTTTGAAATCCAGCCGGCGCCCGGGGTGAAGGTGTCGCGGATTTCCAATCTGGCCAAGGACCTTGCCCGTTCCCTGGCCGTGATTTCCGTTCGCGTCGTGGAAGTGATTCCCGGTAAGAGCGTGGTCGGCATCGAAATACCCAACGAGCACCGGGAAATCGTGAACTTCCGAGAGGTCCTGTCGTCGCGGGCCTTTGACCAGTCGCGCTCGGCGCTGACGCTGACCCTGGGCCACGATATCTCGGGTCAGCCCGTGGTCGCCGATCTTGGCCGCATGCCGCACCTCCTAGTGGCCGGTACCACCGGCTCCGGTAAGTCCGTCGGTGTGAACGCCATGCTGCTCAGCCTGCTCTACAAGTCCACGCCGGCCGATGTGCGTCTTATTCTCGTAGACCCCAAGATGCTGGAACTGTCGGTGTATGACGGCATTCCCCATCTCCTCACGCCCGTCATCACCGATATGAAGGACGCGGCCAACGGGCTGCGCTGGTGCGTGGCGGAGATGGAGCGTCGCTACAAACTCATGGCGGCTCTGGGCGTGCGAAATCTCGCCGGCTACAACCGAAAGGTCAGTGAGGCGGAGAAGGCCGGGAGCCCCATCGACGATCCCACCTGGTCGCCTGATCCCTTGTCCATGACGCCGGTCGAGGAACAGGAGAGACCTGCGCTCGACAAGCTGCCGTCCATCGTGGTCGTCATCGATGAGTTTGCCGACATGATGATGATTGTCGGGAAGAAGGTAGAGGAACTCATCGCACGCATCGCCCAGAAAGCGAGAGCAGCGGGGATTCATCTTCTTCTTGCAACCCAGCGGCCGTCGGTGGACGTGATCACCGGCCTGATCAAGGCCAATATCCCCACGCGCATAGCCTTCCAAGTCAGTTCAAAGGTCGACTCGAGGACCATTCTTGACCAGGGGGGGGCCGAGCAGCTTCTGGGGCATGGAGACATGCTTTATCTACCCCCGGGGACGGGGCTACCCGTGCGCGTCCACGGTGCTTTTGTGTCCGACGATGAAGTACATCGCGTGGTAGCCGACTGGAAGCGCCGCGGCGAGCCGGCGTACATCGATGGGCTATTGGATGAGGGCAGTGCGACCCCCGTGACGGCCAACGAACTGCAATCGGAGGCCTCGGACGAAGACAGCGAGAGCGATGCTCTGTACGACGAGGCCGTGCACCACGTGACAAAGAGCCGCCGCGCTTCCATATCGAGCGTGCAGCGCAAGCTGCGCATCGGCTACAACCGCGCTGCACGGCTCATCGAGACCATGGAAATGGCGGGAGTGGTATCACCCATGGGCAGTAACGGTCAGCGCGAAGTGCTCGCGCCGCCGCCAATCGAGGATTGATCGTCATGGCGCAAGCAGAGTCTTCCGTGCCCATCGCATGCGAAGTTGATCCCAGGAACCGCAACCCCGCCGTGCGCAGCTATTCCTGGCTGTGGATTCTTGCTGCGGCCCTTTTGCTGAGTGCCGGCTTTCCGGCGACCGCGGACGAAGCCCTTTGGTCCCGGCTCGACGCCCAAGCCCAGGCTCAGGGGCGTTTTCTCCAGGAGGTGTTCGATGAAAGCGGAGAACTGCTTGAGCGCTCCAGCGGTCGCTACGCGGTGCTCAAACCCGGCTTCTTCCGCTGGGAGATCGAGTACCCGGACCGCCAGGAGATCGTGGTCGCGCAGGAAACGCTCTGGCACTACGACATGGACCTTGCCACGGTAACGAAGCGCAGTCTGGACGCCGATGGCGCCTTCACCGCGCTCGATCTTCTCGCGCGGGATGGTTCGGAACTCGCGGAACGCTTCAGCGTCGAGCGACTCGAAGACCAGTCCTACCGCCTTGTGCCCCGGTTTCCGCAGGCAGGCTTCGCCGCGGTAGTCCTGAGCTGGCAGGGTGAAGAGATCGTGGCCATGGAAGTAACGCAGCGCGGTGGCCAACGGCTGGCGCTTGCGCTCACCCCGGAGCAGAACCCCGGACAGCTCGAGCCCGCCGACTTTGCGTTTGAGATTCCCGACGGCGTTGAGCTGCAGGCCGACGAATAGCCCCCGGCGACTGCGCGGCCGGATCAGTGCTACCGCACAAGCCTGATCACCGAATATGAGCGACGATCTTTTTGCGCAGTCCAGCCCCGCGGCCCAGCCGCTGGCAGCGTCGCTGCGCCCAATCGATGCAGCGGACTTCGTCGGTCAGCATGAGATCCTCGCCCCGGGAAAACCGCTGCGCAGCTGCCTCGATGGCGAGCCTCTGCATTCGATGATCCTGTGGGGCCCGCCGGGGGTCGGAAAGACGACGCTTGCGCAGCTGCTGTGCGACTCGGCCGGTCTGCGCATGGTGCAGCTTTCGGCCGTTATGGACGGGGTCAAAGCGATTCGCGAGGCCGTCGCCGTCGGCCAGGCCGAGCGGGCGAGGGGGCAGCAGTGCGTGCTCTTCGTCGATGAGGTGCATCGCTTCAATCGAGCCCAGCAGGACGCCTTTCTCCCCTTTGTGGAGGATGGAACGCTCACCCTTATCGGCGCGACAACGGAGAACCCGGCCTTTGAACTTAACTCGGCCTTGCTCTCTCGGGCTCGCGTGTATCGCCTTCGTGCTCTCACCGCGGAAGAGTTGGCCGCCGTGATCGAGCGCGGCGAGGCCGCCCTCGAGCTGGAGCTTAGCAGCGCGCAGCGCGACATGCTCGCCCGGGCGGCGGACGGGGATGCACGCCGGGCCCTCAACCTGCTCGAACTCGCTTCAAGTATGGCCTCCGGGCCGCGGCTTGCCGACGAGGCGATCGAAGAAGTCGTACAGGGCCGGCATCGTCGCTTCGATCGCAGCGGAGACTACTTCTACGACCAGATCTCCGCCCTGCACAAGGCCGTGCGGGGCAGTTCTCCCGATGGAGCCCTGTATTGGTACTGCCGCATGCTGGACGGTGGCTGCGATCCCCTCTACGTCGCGCGCCGGGTCATCCGTATGGCCAGCGAAGACATCGGCAATGCGGAGCCGCGAGCCCTGGGTATTGCCCTGGATGCCTGGCAGACCCTGGAACGTCTCGGCAGCCCGGAAGGCGAGCTGGCGCTGGCTCAGGCAATCACCTATCTGGCGAGTCTGCCCAAGAGCAATGCGGTGTACACCGCATTTAAGGCGGCGCAGCGCTGTGTCGCCGAGGGTGGCAGCGAAGAGGTTCCGCTCCATCTCCGCAACGCGCCGACGGCCCTGGCAAAGCAGGAAGGCCACGGCAGCGAGTATCGCTATGCGCACGACGAGGAAGGCGGTTTCGCCGCGGGGGAGAGTTACCTGCCGGAGGCGCTTCACACCGTTCGCTTTTATGAGCCCACCGACCGCGGCCTCGAGGCGCATATCCGCGAGCGACTCCTCACACTGAGAACACTCGACGAAGCAGCCCCTCGTCGGCGTTATGCTCGCGATCGGAAGCCCCCGCGCTGAACCGTCTTAGCCCTCCCGAGTCAGGCGCGAACTGAGGTATTGCAGCGCTCTCGACCGGGAGTGGCTCACGCAGCCCGGTGGTTTACTGAGAATAGAAAAGAGAGTTCAGGAGCATCATGGACAAAGTGCTATTGGTCGAAGACGCGGAGTTTTTCGGAAGCGTCATCGAGAAGACACTCACAGGCGAACTGGGCTTGGCCGTGATCTGGGTGAAAACTCTCAAGGACGCCGCGAGTGCAATCGAGGAGCACAGCGATTTCGCCCTGGCGTTGCTCGATCTCACCCTGCCGGATGCCAGCAGGACGGAGATTGTTGAATTGGTTACCGCCCACAACATTCCGGCGCTCGTATTCTCCGGCACCTACAGGCGCAGCGTTCGCGACGCGATCCTTAAGCAAGGCGTGATTGACTACGTGATCAAGGAGAGTCCGGCCAGCCTTAACTATCTGTTCGAGACGGTGAAACGCGTGCTCAAGAACCGAAAGCGCACGGTCCTGGTCGTTGATGACAGCGCCGCTGTGCGACGCTCGCTCACCCAGACCCTAGAACTGTTTCAGCTCAATGTGCTTGCTGCGAAGAACGGTGCCGAAGCTCTGGAGATATTCCTGAATCGGCCCGAAATCGCGCTTGTAATCACCGACTTTGATATGCCCGAACTGAACGGGCTGGAACTGACGAAGGCGCTGTTCAGAGAGGCCCTCGACAGGAAGTTCTCCATCATTGGCCTGTCTTCGCATAACGACGCAGATACGCGGATTCAGTTTATCAAGTCGGGGGCGAACGATTTTTTGAGCAAGCCCTTCGAGAGTGAAGAGCTGTTTTGTCGGGTGTCCCTGCACCTTAACCAGCTCGACCAACTGGAGCTGTTGCATGAACAGGCCAACAACGACTATCTGACGGGCCTTCACAACCGGCGATACTTTATTGAAAGTGGGCAGGCAAAGCTGCTGGAGGCCCACAGTGCCGGTCAGACAAACGCTATTGCCATGATCGACATCGATAACTTCAAAGACGTCAATGACAGATACGGACACGACGCCGGCGATTGGGTTCTGGTTGGCGTGGCCGAAAGGTTGCAAGCTTTGACTGCGCAGGCTGATCTGGTGGCGAGGCTCGGCGGCGAGGAGTTTTGCAATTTGTTCATCGATTCCGGGCGCGAGACACTGGTGGAAACCGCGGCGCAGCTTCTCCGGGAGATAGGCGAGACTGCCTTTGACGCGCAAGGCGTGACAATACCCGCGACGGTTTCCATTGGAATTGCCTATGGCGAAAACCAGGAGTTCAAGGAACTGCTGGACCGTGCCGATGCTCTTCTCTTCGAGGCCAAGCGGTCAGGACGGAACAGGGCCTTGGTGGGTAGTGCGTCGCGGGAATCAGCTGGCGACGTTCAAGTAGTGCAGGGGCCAGCAAATACCGGCCAGTCCAACGAGAGGTAGCGTTGGCGTACGCTGGGGGTGTCCTCACTTCGTAGAGAAAAGGCATCGAGGCTGGTGAGGTGGGTACGGCTGGGTTGGGCAAAAACAGATCTGTGCTTGTCTTATCCGGCCGTGGACAGCGGGTGTGCGCAGTAGTTTAGATGCGCGCGCGGCCAAGCGGATCCTGGTACCTACTTGGTCGAGTCATAGGCGCTACGCGCCTTTGCGCGTCCCGGGACGCGTCCGTACAATCCGCAGCTCCCAACGCGGTGTACCTATGCAGCACTTCATTCCCATAGCCTTCGGCGGAGCCCTGGGCGCCCTGGCCCGTTACGCCATCACCAGCGGCGCGCACGGCAGCTGGGGCGTCCCCTGGCCCTGGGGCACCTTACTCATCAACGCCGGTGGGTCTCTGGTGATAGGCGTGATCTTCACGCTCCTGGAGCGCGGCGCCATCCACCCGGAATGGCGCAGTATTCTCGTGGTGGGCTTTCTCGGGGCGTTCACGACGTTTTCCACCTATTCACTGGAAAGCGTAACGCTCTGGCTTGAGGGCCAGGCGCTGCAGGCAATCGGCTACGCCCTGGGCAGTGTGGTCCTGTGCCTGGCCGCGGCAGCGACGGGAATCCTGTTGACGCGCAGCCTGCTGACCTGAAGTCCGAGTGCGGGGCAGCGGTCCTCGCTGACTAACAGACCCGACTCAACCATTCGTTCCACCAACGTGATCAACAGACCAGAGACATGCTTGACCTAAGAACGGTACGTAAGGATCCCGGCGCCATCGCAGAAGCCCTCTCCATCCGGGGCTACGAGTTCGACGTGGCGCGCTTTGAGGCCCTCGATGCGCGGCGCAAGGCGGCGGACGTCAGCAGCCAGCGACTGCAGGCCGAGCGAAAGAGTGCGAGCCGCAAGATCGGTGGGCTGGTCCAGGGCGGCATGGACGTCAGTGAAGCCAAGGCCAGCGTCGAGCAGATCCTCGAGGAGATCGGCAGCCGCCTGGATGCCGCCGCGGCGGAAGCCCGCGACGCACAGGCGGCGATGGAAGAGTTCATGGCCGGCGTCCCCAACGTACCCCATGCGGACGTTCCGCCGGGGCGTGACGAGGAAGACAATGTCATCCTGGAGCACTGGGGAGAGAAACCCGGATTCGACTTCACGCCCAGCGACCACGTGGACATCGGCACAAAGCTTGGCGGCCTGGACTCCGAACTCGCGGCGAAGATTACCGGATCGCGCTTCACCGTTCTGAGTGGCGGAGTGGCGGCGCTGCATCGCGCCCTGGGTCAGTTCATGCTGGACGTGCACACGCGGGAATTCGGTTGTCGGGAAGTCAACGTTCCGTTCATCGTCAATAGCGACTCCCTGTTCGGCACCGGCCAGCTACCCAAATTTGCCGAGGACCAGTTCCGCATCGACGGCGACCAGGGCTACTACCTGATTCCCACCGCGGAAGTGCCGGTGACCAACATCGCGCGGGATCGCATTTTCGAAAACTCCGAACTCGGTGAAACGGGGCTGCGGTTTGCCTGCCACACACCCTGCTTCCGCAGCGAGGCCGGCAGCTACGGACGCGATACGCGGGGCATGATTCGCCAGCATCAGTTTGAAAAGGTGGAGCTGGTATTTCTCGTGCGACCGTCCGAATCAGAGGCCGCCCTCGAGACCCTGACCAACCAGGCAGAAGTCATTCTGCAGCGTCTGGAACTCGCCTATCGCAAGGTCTGCCTCTGCGGCGGCGACCTCGGTTTCTCGTCACGCAAAACCTACGACCTCGAGGTGTGGCTGCCGGGCCAGGACCGCTACCGGGAAATCTCCTCCTGCAGCAACTTCGGTGATTTCCAGGCGCGGCGTATGCAGGCCCGCTGGCGCAATCCAGAAACCGGTAAGCCTGAGCTTCTGCACACGCTAAACGGCTCTGGCCTTGCCATTGGTCGAACCCTCGTAGCGGTGCTGGAGAACTATCAGCGCAGTGACGGCAGTGTGAGTATCCCGGCAGTGCTTCAGCCATACCTCGGCGGCCTCAGCGAGCTACAGCCCGGCTGACGTGGAATACCTGCCGATCAATATCCGCCTGCGCGGCAGGCCGGTGGTACTGATCGGTGCCGGCGTGGTCGCCGCGCGCAAGGCGCGTTTTCTCTTGCGCGCTGGTGCCCGCCTTCTAGTGATCGCACCGCAGCGGGATCCGGCGTTCGATGTCCTCAGCCAGGAATACGACATCGTATTCGAAGAACGTGCCTACACGCCCGGCGATCTCGATGGGGCCGAGCTGGTGATCGCCGCGACGCCGGACTCCATGGTCAACGAGGCCGTGTATCGCGAGGCACGTCAGCGCTCCGTCCCGGTGAACGTGGTTGATTCCCCGGAACTCTGCAGCTTTATCTTTCCAGCGATCGTTGACCGCAGCCCGCTCACGGTAGCCATCAGCAGCAGCGGGGCGAGTCCAGTCCTGGCACGGCGGGTGCGCTCTCGTATCGAAGCGATGCTGCCCGCCGCCACGGCCGATATCGCGCGCTTTGCCCGGCGCAATCGTGAGCGTATTCGCGAAAGCGCACACAGTGAAGACGAACGCCGGCGGCTGTGGGAGGACATCATCGATGGACCCATTGCTCAGCTGATCCTGAACAATCGCGAGAAGGCCGCGCAGGCCGAGCTGGACGCCCAGCTCGCTGCTCACAGTCCCACCGCCACCGGAGAGGTCTATCTGATCGGTGCCGGTCCCGGGGATCCGGACCTCATGACGTTCAAGGCGCTGCGCCTGCTTCAGCGGGCCGACATCGTGCTGCACGACCGGCTTGTGAACCCCGAAATCATCGCCATGGCGCGCCGCGACGCGGAGAAGCGCTACGTAGGGAAACGTCGCGCGGAGCACAGCGTGCCCCAGGACCGTATCAACGAGACGCTGGTCGAGCTTGCGCGCGAGGGGCGTTTTGTCGCCCGTCTCAAGGGCGGTGATCCGTTTGTATTCGGCCGGGGAGGCGAGGAGATCAGCGAACTGGCTGCCGCGCAGATTCCGTTTCAGGTGGTCCCTGGCATCACGGCCGGCAATGCCGCGGCGTGCTATGCCGGCATCCCGCTCACGCACCGCGATTACGCCCAATCAGTGCGCTTCGTCACCGGTCATACGAAAGATGGAAAGCTCTCGCATCAGTGGGCGGACTTCTTGAATGAACGCGAAACCCTGGTTTTCTATATGGCGCTCGTGGGCCTTCCCATTATCTGCGAAGAATTGCAGCGAGCCGGCCGCGCGCCCGACACCCCCGTTGCGCTGATCGAGCGAGCCACCTCGCGGGAGCAGCGTCTGATCAGGGGCACGCTGGGAACGATGGTCGAACTGGCTGAGAAAGCGGAGCCTCAGCCGCCGACGCTGGTAATCGTCGGTGACGTGGTACGGCTGGCGGACAGCCTAAGCTGGTATGGGCAGTAAGGCGCGACGGCGCTCGTAAATCCGACAGTCAGGGTAGGGCGTGTCTCGCGCTTGTGGTTCCCCGGGCCAGGCCCGGGGCTGTTGGCACTGACGTTGGCGCCCCAGGAGAAAAAGCTATTGCGGCTGCTCTTTCTGCTTGGGCGTCGTTACCGCGAAGGCCTGCTGTTGCAGAAGCAGGGCGTCGATCAGGATCTGCCCGGCTTCCGACAGCAGCACATCCTCCTCGGCGAGCTCGTCGGAACTCAGAATCTCGTCGTCATCCGAGGACACGGCAGAGGCCGTCGCCGTGGCCAGCGCGGTCTCTGAGCTATCGTCTGCGTTATCCGCGATTTCTCCTTCCATGGGCTCGCTATCGCCCAGGTCCGACTCGTCCTCGTCCAGTTCATCCAGGCTGGCCAGTGTGTCCAGACCGAGTGCCTCGCGACGACGGTTCTCGATTTTCAGAGCCTCGGCTTCCCGCTCGCTGCGTTCGGCCCTGCGGGTCGCTTCATTCAAAGAGACGCTGAGTGTCTCCCGGTTTTCCTGGGCGATGGCGATCTGATCCTGAAGGTAGCGGAACTCCGGGTTGTCGGTGCTGCGTTCGGTGAACAGCTCCGCGAGCTGGGGCACCAGGGAGTCAACGTTGCTGTAGCGACGATGGCGTACAGGGTTGATCTGGTCCCAGTCTAGGGCGTGGTCCAGGGCGGATTCACCAATCTCCTCCGGGTCATAAAGCGACGGGAACGCGATGTCCGGGACGACGCCTCGATGCTGGGTGCTGTCTCCTGAAATGCGATAGAACTTGCTCTCGGTAATCTTGAGCTGGCCTTCCGTAAGCGGGACGATGGTCTGCACCGTGCCCTTGCCATAGGAGCGGTCACCAACGACAAGACCTCGCTTGTAGTCCTGGATGGCACCGGCAAAAATCTCTGAGGCAGACGCGGAAAGGCGGTTGATGAGGACCATCATGGGCCCGTCGTAGTAGGCGCTGCGCAGTCGCTTTCCATCGCGCCAGACGCGACGGGAGGAGTGGCGGATCTGTACCGTCGGTCCGTATTCGATAAACAGTCCCGTCAGCTCATTGGCTTCCTGGAGGGAGCCGCCGCCGTTGTTTCGCAGGTCGATGATGAGGCCGTCGATATCCTCCTCTTCGAGTTCGTTCAGGAGGCGACGAACATCGCGCGTGGTGCTCTTGTACTCTTCATCACCGCGGCGCATGGCCTCGAAGTCGATGTAGAACGTCGGGATGTCGATGACGCCGACCCGGAGCGTATCCGAGCCGCCGTGGGGCACTTCGATAATGCGTTTTTGCGCAGACTGTTCTTCAAGACGGACTTCATTGCGGACGATGCGAATCTCCTGGCGCTCCGCATCGGCGCCGGATTTCGCCGGGAGCACGCTCAGGCGCACCGTGGAGCCCTTGGGACCGCGGATAAGCTGTACTACCTCGTCAAGACGCCAGCCGATGACGTCTTCAAAATCTCCGTCCTCACCCTGGGCCACCGCGACGATGCGGTCCGACGGTTTTAACTGACCCTGTTTGTCCGCCGGTCCCGCGGGAACAATGCGGGCCACCCGCGTGAATTCGTCTTCCCGGGAAAGCACGGCGCCGATGCCTTCGAGGGACAGGCGCATGCTGATGTTGAAGTTCTCGGAACGCCGCGGGGAGAAATAGTTGGTGTGCGGATCGTAGAGTTCCGTGAGGGCATTGGCGTAGATCTGGAAGGCGTCCTGGGCGTTGTACTGCTCCACGCGCCGCAGCTGATTGCGGTAGCGTTTCGCCAGGGTGTCGGCCAGCTCGTCCGCGGGTTTGTCGGCGAGGCGCAGATTGAGCGCCTGGTTTTTGAGGTGCAGGCGCCAGCGCTCGTCGAGCTCCGCTTCGTCGGCGGCCCAGGGGCGTTCGTCCGTATTGAGTTCGTAGCGCTCGTCGAGCGTGAAGTCCATGGCCGCTACCGTTTCGGGTAAGGCTTCGACAAGCCCCTCAAGGCGTGCGATCAAACGTTCATGGAAGCGGTTGAAGATGCTGAAACCGGCGTCGAGACGTCCGGCGTGCAGTTCTCCCTCCATTTTCTCTCGGTAGCCTTCAAAGCTGGCGATGTCGGCGGCGGTGAAAAACATGCGACCGCCGTCCAGGTCATCGAGGTAGGCATCCAGGTGCTCCGAGGCGAGCTCACTGTCATAAGGGCGCTTCGAGTAGTGGCGTTCCTCCAATTGTTCGACCAGCTCTGAGGCGGTCTCCTGCAGTTCCTTGGAGTAGGTGAGGGCGAGAGCGGAATTCGCTGCCAGAAGGCTCGCTGAGACCAGGGCCCATGCCAGCAGCCATGCCGATCCGGAGATTCCCGGGTTGGAATTTCTGCTGTGTACTGCGGCGTACGATTCCGTCACGCTGATGTCCTCTTAAATTGCCGATACCGTATTCGTTGTTATCGTGCTGCCAGGAGCTGTCCCCGAGTGTAACTGTCCCCGGAGAGGCCGCAAAGCGGCTGTTTGTCGATCCAATTCAAACTTTCGCGAGACCGGGCGGTGCAAGGCTGGGTCGATGGGAAATCGAGCGCCTGCTCCCTAAGCGCCGGGTTTCAATTCAGCGCCGCGTTTATCCAGCTGAGCGAAGCACATCACCGGCCCCAGCAGCGCTCAGTCGATCAACGCAAAGCTCACGGTAAGGTTTACGCTGAAATTGAGGTCGCCGGATTGATAGCTTGCCGCGCCCCCGGAAGACTCATCGGCGGCCATCATGGCCATTTCTCGACGCATGGGCATGGAATTTGGCGCCCGCTGCGTCTGCACCGACAGCACGGCCCCAAGTTTTTCGTTGAGCGTGGTAGCCAGCACGGCCGCCCGTTGGCGGGCGTTCTCTGCCGCGGCAGCAAGAACTTCCTGGTAGACCGATTCGCGGTCCTGAAGGCCGAGGATCGGTGCGTCAATCTGGTTCACGCCGGCCCCCGAGAGCGCTACGAGCAGCTCACCGAGTTGCGGCAGAGCGAGGAGACGTACTTCGATGCCGCGGGTAACGCGATAGCCGGTAAGAATCTGCCTGCGCGTGCTCTCCTGCCAGCGGTACTGGGGATCTACCCGCAGCGCAGTCGTATCGATATTCCCCGCCTCGATGTCCGCGGCACGGAGTGTTTCAAGAGCGCTCGTTACGATCGCGTCGGCACGGGAGCGTGCCGCATCGACGGCGATATCCTCTTCGACCACAGACATCCTCAGCATCGCCATGTCAGGGGCGACGCGTGATTCGGCGCTGCCCGAAACCGTGATGCTCCGCGCGGTATCCTCGGCCCGGGCAGAGGCAGACGCGAGGAGGGCGATGATCGCGGCACACAAGGCTGCGGCGGCGAACACTAGGCGGCCGGTTTGATGGCTGGTGTTCCCGCCACACGCAACTTTGACTTGGGGTGTCCGTTGCTGGGCTCTGCGCTGTGTGGATCGATTCATGCGGTCAGTCCTTGGCTTCAGGTTACAGTTGAGACCGGCGCTCGACCGCCGGGTTCCACGGTGCCGCACACCGCGGCCCCGGTGCAAGGCGTACTTCACCGCAAAATATTATATGAGAAACAGATAGATATAAATTCTAATTAAAGTAGAATCTATGATTTGATGCGGTTCCGGTTCTGCCCTGGGCCGCCCCAGCCGGGTGACGCGTCAAGAGTCACCATAATGCCGCATATATCGGGAACTTCGGAATGACAACGCTGCTAATGCGAAATGCCGAGTGTGTCGTCTGCATGGACGACAAAAACCGGGAAATTCGTGATGGCGGAGTCTTCATTCGGGATGGACGCATAGAAGCCGTCGGTCCGAGCGCTGAACTGCCCAACGTCGCCGATCGAATCATCGACCTGAGAGGTCAGGTGCTCACTCCCGGGCTCGTAAACACTCATCATCATCTCTACCAGAATCTCACCCGACTGCTTCCCGAAGCGCAGGATGCGGCCCTGTTTGGCTGGCTGCGCGCGCTCTATCCGGTGTGGGAGCGGCTGACTCCCGAGGCTTTCCGAGTGTCGGCTCAGGTGGGGGTTGCCGAGCTGCTGCTTTCCGGCTGCACCAGTACCGCAGACCATCAGTACATTTTCCCGAATGAGTCCCGGCTCGACGACAGCATCGAGGCCGTCCGGGACACGGGCATTCGTTTCTCGGCCCTACGCGGCAGTATGAGCGTTGGCGTCTCGTCCGGGGGACTACCTCCCGATACGCTGGTTGAAGATGAGGACGCAATTCTTGAGGACAGCGAACGGTTGATCGGCTGTTTTCACGACGCATCGTCGGCGTCGCGCCTCACCATCGGTCTCGCGCCGTGTTCGCCGTTCTCGGTCTCCCGGGGGCTCATGGAGCGTTCCGCTGAGCTCGCGCGTAGGCACGGCGTTCGCTTACACACGCATCTCGCGGAAAATGTGGAGGACGTCGCTTACAGTCGGGAGCGGTTCAACTGCACACCCGGTGAGTATGCCGACAGCCTGGGTTGGGTCGGGGACGACGTCTGGCATGCGCACTGCGTGCAGCTGGACGAGCGCGACATGCAGCGCTTCGCGGCAACGGGCACCGGCGTGGCGCATTGTCCCTGCTCAAACATGCGGCTTGCCTCGGGCATTGCGCCGATCATGCAGATGCTCGCGCAGGGTGTGCCGGTAAGTCTGGGCGTGGATGGGTCATCGTCCAACGACAGCGGACACCTGCTTGCCGAGGCGCGCCAGGCGCTTCTCCTGCAACGACTTCGCGAAGGCGCCGACGCCTGTGGCGTGCGCGACATGCTGCGGGTGGCGACGCGCGGCGGTGCCCGCGTACTGGGACGGGAAGACCATATCGGTCAACTCTCTCCCGGTTTCCAGGCGGACTGCACGGCATTTCGCATCGACGATGTCTGGCATGCCGGCAGCGCGCTGGATCCGGTGAGTGCCCTGCTGCTGTGTCACACCACGGAAGCAAACTATACGGTCGTCGGCGGCGATGTGCTCGTGGATGATGGTGAACTCGTCGCGTTTGCCCTCGAACCGCTCCTCGCCGATCACGCGAAAATGGTCAGACGTCTGGCCTCCGGTGATCGCGCGAGCTGAACCAGAAGCGCGAGCTTCTGCACGCCCATTTCACAATCGTGTTGTCCCGAAACCTCGGAATAGTTCGTCCGTTTAGTCCGCGGTGACTAAGACGCTTGCGTCATTCCAAACCTTGACGCGGCGCTCGCGCAGCAGTTCCTGTACGCGAACCATAAGGCTGGTATCTTCCAGGCCCCGGTCACTGATCATGGAAATGAGTACGCTGTCGATTTGCGAGTCGTCGGCGGCCAGGAGTGCATCGAGCGCAGCCCCGCGGACGTGCACGGAATTCTCCCCATACCTGGCGAGACCGGTGAGCAAATCGAGCACGTCCCGACCCGGTCCCGAGTTTTGTTCCGTTTCCTGCGAAAAAAAGCGTTCTGCAGCGTGGGCCGACGCGAACAGGAGTGCTTCACTGCGCGAACGCAGGGCAGCCGGGAGCAGGTCTATCGCGTCCGTGTCACCAAGGTCCGCTCGAGCCCAAAGGGCGACGGGTGCCAGAGGATGGCCAAGGTTGGCGGTCAGTTCGGTAAGTTCGTCCTTGAACGGAGTGTGGTGCAACAGACCGAGAGCGCGAACGGCGGTTTTTCGCCATTTGAGATCGTTACTGCTTCGATAGATCTCATACATCTGCTCCGGCGCCCCCGGCTTGTTGATCGCAGCGATCGCGCGTAGGGCGGCCTCCCAGTACCGGGAGTCAGACATATGTTCAACTGCATACTCGTAGCCGCTATCGATTCCGTGTCGACCAAGAAACTCCGCCATACGCAGCTTGTATCCAAGGTCGCTTTCCTCGGCAAGCTGCGTATCCAGCGCAAGTGCTGAAGCCTCGTTGTCGATTTCCATGAGTACATTGGTAGCGCGCCGGCGCAGCTGAGGATGGCCTGGATCGAGCAAACGCGCGAGCATTGGCACTAGTTGCGGTGCGGGGTTGATCGCGATGGCCCGCAAGAACGCGAGTTGCTCCGCGCGCGTCAGGCTCATTTCAGTGAACGGTTGTTGAAAGGGCCAGGGATCGGCGACGTGGCTGAAGAGAATCTCCATGGCCTGAATTTCTTGAGCAGCTTCGAGTCCAAGCGACTGTTTGCGTCGAATGCGCTGCAGCAATAACGCAGCACCATCCGCTTTGGCGACTCTGACCAGGGCGTTTGCTGTCGATTGTTGAACGGCCGGTGCTGTGTCAAGCGCCAGTGTATCGAGCAACTGTGTAAGCGATGCGGCCGCTTCGCCCGTCTGGTCTTCGTTCAGGGCGCCAAAAATGTCGAGGCGAGCCGCAAGCTCCGCATTTGTTTCAATTCGGGTTTCAATCGAAAGCAGATCTATCGCTTCGTCGTGCTGTTTTACGGAATCGGGTACCAGCGCCAAAGCCTGCAGCGCGGCGACTTTTGGCGAAAGGGGTTGAGCCGCATTCCTGACAACCCGGATTAGCGCTGTAGTCGCCTCGTCCTGGCTGTGGGGCTCTAGCAGGTAGTCGGCGTTGAAGAGGGACGTAAGCACAAGTGCAGCCGCCTCGCGAACGTCGGCATCTTTCGAGCGAAGTTTGCTGGCTACCGCGGATACGGTCGGCGCATGTTGGGCGGCCACATCGCTTCGCTTTGCGAGCGCGGCAAGAAGAGCCACCGCGCCACTTTCTCGCGCCTGGGACAGGTGGTTGCCCAGATTCACCACAAGCTCTTTGCGGTCGGTGGTTTCCTGTTCAGCTAGCAGTCCTTCCGCCGCATCCAGCATCGGATCATCGGGTCCGCTGAGGCGAGGATAGGATTGCTCGGTCGTATCACCGCGGCGTAGACCGTAAAAACCAACGTCCGACCGTCCGAGAATCAGCAATCTATGCTGTCCTGTGCGGATCGCAACGGGGTCGAAGGTAGAGACATACGGCCGAAGATCCGCACTCGTCATCAGTAGTTCCGGTCGCGTGAAAACCCCTTTGAGGACTCGCACCGGAGAAAAACGATATTGGTGAATGGTCTGGCCGCCTTTCCCACCATGGATGACGCGCACCGGAAGCACCTCATCCACTCGCACTGCCAATACGAGTGCTGCCGATTTAAGCGACGGTTCGAGATCAAGCTCGGCCAGCAAACGATCCTTTGCGAATACCGAGCCGGAAACGCAAAACAGGACGCTTAAGGTGCCGCACAGCAGCAAAGTGGTGATGGGGTCAGACAAGCGTTTGATCATCGGCACCTCTGCCTATTGGCGAAGCTGAGTGAGAAAACGAGCCTGGTAGAAACCGCCTCGGGTTGCGGTTAACCCAAGTATAGCCAAGCGTTGCGAACAGGAAGACGCCTTGTGAAAGATATCGAAGATATTGAGTCGAGAAAGTTTGATGTTCGATTCATGTCATTCGAGTGTCGATCCGAAACCGAGTTCCGGTGAGCGATTGGGATAGCAGGGGATTCGATGGAAATGCCCGCGGTACAGCGTTAAGCGGCTGAGCCGCGCGTTGTTTCCGTTTCAAGAGGGAGAACGGTGACCTTTACGATGTGTACTCAAGTCCGCGTTCTCAAGCGAATCAGGACTGGGTGGCATCGGTGTCGATGCTGATCTCTTCTTCATCGGTGAAATTCTCGAAGCTGGCTTCAACGCGAATGGTTTCTCCGGTGAATCCAAAGAAATCCTCCACCATGGTGATCAGGCCATTCCCATCCACCGATGCAATGGCGGCTCCATCGGTGATGCTCCAAGTGGCTTCATTGGCAATGTTCACGGTGTCTAACTCTTCGTTGGAGAACGTCCGGTAGAGTTCCAACTGCAGGGTGTCACCCTCGGACAGGATGAGTTCGGGTTCTGGATTCACGATCGCGATGTCGTCAACCTCTACGACGTCCACGTTGATTTCAGATACCAGGCCACCACAGCTGACCGACACGACGCTCGTGCCCAAGGCTACTGCTGTCACCAAACCTGCCTCCACCGTAGCCACGTCTGTGGCACTGCTGGACCAGCTGCTATTGCCCGTGATGTCTAGGCCGCTTGTGCCGTCGCTGTAGTCGCCGAGTGCGGTGACGGTCTCTGTGCCATCCACCATCAGCATCACCTGGCTGCCCGTCGATGGGACAAGGGCAGACAAAGAGTCCGTAAGCGTCATAGGAAACTCGGCCGAGATGCCCTCGTCGCTCGACGCCAGGGCGTTTACGGTGCCACTGTTAAAGGTTCTCAGAAGGTTGTTGTCGAAGGTCGCCCGATCCGCATCGTCGGTGCGCCAACTGACGCCGGCCTCCAACGGGCGCTGGGTCCCATCGGCGAAGGTGCCGGTAGCGCTGAACGGGGTGTTTTGGCATTCGGGCAGTGGGTTGGTTTCCGGCGCTATGCTGAGGGACACCAAGTCGGCATTCGACACCGTCACGGTCAGGACATCGGTATAGCGACTGAACGCAGCACGAATATCCACTTCTTCAACACCCGTGGTATCGCCCATGGTGGCGACTCCCTCTTCGGTGATCGTTGCCAGACGTTCGTCGGAACTGCTCCAGCTGATCGGCTCACCACTTATCTGGGTCCTGACGCCGTTGCTATCGGTGGAAAACGCGAGAAACTGCCAGACCTCTCCCGGCGCCAGCGTTAGCTTGTCTTGGCTTGACTGCACTTCGATCGAGACGGTGTCCAATCGGCCTTCGGAAATCGCGGACTGAAGATCCTCGACGTCGCCAGAGCCACCGCAGGAGGCCAACAGCGAGGAAAACGCGGCGATTAGAGCACCTGACCAGCTAGAACGCATAGCGCACACCGATGTTGATGCTCCAAATATCGATATCGCTGTTATCAAACAATCCGTAGAACCCCAGCGACGCCTGCCAGTCCGGCCATCGTTCCAGATGCTCGGTAAAGCGGACGAAACCGGTAGTGCCCTCGTAGTTGGATGCACCGGGAAAGCTGCCGTCACCACGCAAGCTGCCTTCCAACTCGGTTTCGCCATAGCCGAGGCCAACGGTTGCAGTCACCTCCCGGCCTTTCCAGCTGTAGGTCCCGTAGATGGCGGCATGGCTGGATAGCTCCAGGTCGACCTGCGCCGCTTCGTCATCCGTGAGGCCCGTGGCGAAAAGGACCTCCGCACCCAGTCCTGAATCGTGTCTCACATCGAAATGCGCGTTGATCAGTAGAGGGCTGAAGGTCTCGTCGTTGACCGTAATCAGCATGTAGCCGATCTCGGTACCCGCGTAGTAGTCGAGTTCAGCCGAGGCCTGGTGGGGACCAAGAAGGATAAGCACAAGGGGGCCAATGATCTTGCGCGAGGCTCGCATTGAGCAGTCGTTAGATGAGCGTCTTCTGATCGTCGACATACGGCTTTCTCGGCAGAAGAGTAGAAGGGGATGAAGCCTGCCCCGGTCCATATTTTCCGTGTAGGGCTATCTTATGGGGACACAACTGAGCATAAGCAGCAGCACAGTAGTCTATATGTGCGGGAACGCAAGATGTTCTCGCAAGGCCACAATCCGGATAGCAACTACAAGTTAAAAAGGCCAGCTTCAAAGCGGCAACAGCGAGCGGAGTTAGCTCACGTTGGAATATCAGTAAACAAATTCATCAGCGGTCGACTACCTGTTGGAGATCAACTCAACGTCCCTGCCTTTATTGCTCATGTTGGTAAGAGATATTGAAACCAATCTGGCGCGTCTACAGCTTTGTTTCGATGAACACTAGCAGGCCTACTTAACCTCCCTCTCGTGAAGTAGAGCTGCTGTGGTTGGTGGTAGCCAGGGCGTGCGTTGCCAAAACTCTGACACCGGCACTTGCAGAACACCCGTGAGTCTAAGAGCCGTAACCACGCTCCGAAACTCACCTCAGCTTTCCTTCTGCATGATACGTCAATGCGCGAGTCAGCTCGTAGAGGTTACCGAATGACTGGGCTGTACCTGAGTCGTTCAGCTGCCAACCATCGTCGCCAAGCACCTCGACTCGCGGGATCTCTTCGGGCCCAGGGGTTTCCTCGTTTCTTAGACGAAACCCACACCTCTCCAAGGCACGTTGCGTCCACTCAAGCCGGACGGATCGCTCTCCGCAAAGCAACACCTCTGGGCCTGATCGCTGGCGAACGTACAACGCACCTCGCAGCGGGTCAAAATCCATGCCCTCATGATTGAAAGTGGCCGCGAAGTCGCCAGCGAGTACCAGATCCTCAGGGGCTCCATGGCGCACATTCCCATCGGTGCCCAGAAGCCAGACTCTGTCGGCGTTGCGCAACGCTAAATCCAACTCATGGGTCGAGGCCAGCATCGCGCAACCAGTATCGCGCGCAATTTGTCGCAGCAGGGCCATTATCTCCACCCGTCTGGGTAGATCGAGAAATGCCGTCATTTCATCAAGGATCAGTAGACGAGGTTGCTGTGCCAACGCGCGAGCGAGCGTCACACGCTGCCGCTCGCCGTCACTGAGTTCGCCGACGAAGCGATCCGCCAGTTCGACGGCGCCGGCCATAGAGATAGCGTTCCACACAATTCTATGGTCATGCTCTGAGAGCTTCCCAGACCATTTTGTGTATGGGTAGCGTCCAAGGCTCACAAATGCGTAACTGGTCAGTAGACCGGCGGTGACTTTCTCCGTAAGCACTACCCCGATGATTTCCGCACGCTCGCGTGCTGACATCTCCTGAAGGTTGCGCCCCCCAACTCGAACGCGACCGTCAAGTGGTGGCTGCATACCGGCGATAGTCCGCATAAGTGTCGACTTACCCGCACCATTGGGTCCTAGAAGACAGACAAATTCACCGGCATCAAGCTCGAGATTGATTTGTCCGGCAACTGATTTGTTGCCGCTGCGAGAACGGTAGCCAATGTCCAGCGCGTCCAGCTCAAGCACTTAGATATCCAGGGCGCGCATGTTGCGGTTGCGCAATAAAATCCACATGACAAACGGCGCACCGACTGCCGCATTGACGGCATTCAGATGAAGAAAGTGGCGCTCCCATGGCAAGTGGACGCAAAGATCTGCGGCCAGACAGAGCGTAGAGCCCGTCAACATGACGGCCGGCATAAGTAGCCTGTGATCTGAGGTGTTGAGTAGCCCCCTGGCAATATGCGGAACAATGATTCCGACAAACAGAACCGGTCCACAGTAGGCAGTGACTGGCGCCGCCAGCAGTACAGCTCCAACGAGAATAACCAATCGTGCCCGACCAACCGACAAGCCCAGCGAACCTGCGTAACGCTCTCCAAGAAGCAGCGCATTCAACGGTTTGACGAGTCCCAGGGCAAGCGCCAACCCCACACCCAAGCAGGGCAGAAGCGTGGGAAAGTGTTGCCACTCGACCCCCGCAAAGCTTCCATTGTTCCAGGACGAGAATACGCGCCCCTGCACTTCGGTCGTAAAATGCAAAACGATGCTCACGAGGCCCTCGGAGAGGTAGCCAAGCATGAGTCCAAAAATAAGCAACGTCATGGTGGTGACATACCGGGAGGCGCTCGCAACGACAGTAGCCACGAGCGCGGCACCAAGAACAGCTCCGGTCACGATCCCGAGTTCATTGAGAAACGTGAGTCGCTCGAGGGTGGAGGAGCCGACAACCGCACCGGTTGCGATAACAAGAGCAACGCCGAACTGGGCTCCCCCGGTAAGACCCAGCGCCCAGGGTCCGGCAAGTGGATTTCGAAATAGCGTCTGCAGCTGCAAGCCAGCCGCGCCTAGCGCAGCGCCGCACACAGACGCGGTGATTGCCCTTGGAAGTCTCAACTCCCAGAGTATTGTCGCAGTGGTCGAATCCACTTCGGCACCGACCAGGAATCGAAGCACATCCCCGATCGGAATCGGTATTGAGCCAATCACAAGAATCAATGCGAACAGCACCAGCGGCGCGGCAAGCAGTACAGAAAACAGCGACGGCCGAGGATTTGTACGAGGGCTGGAATCGCGCAGCGGTGGCCGCGTATCCAGAGTAGTGCCTTCGCTCATCAACGGCCGCTTTTGTTACGGAGAGGCCTCAGATGGTGGAACTCATGGCCGGGAACTAGTGTGGGATGGAGCAGGGCGACGATGTCTTCTAGTACGCGATCGACTTCAACCACCGCGCTTTCGTACCAATCGTAGGCGTTTTGCTCCGGACGCGAACGGTGGTGAACATCAAAGAGCCGGCCTTGCCTGATGGCGGGCGAGCCCTCCAGCGCGCCAAGTGCACCCGGATCGCCAAGCGCCACGGTCGCTGTTATAAAAGCGTCGGTTGCTTTCGCAAATTTCAAAACCTGTTCCGTGGTGACTGTGCGCTCCGGCGCGCCTTGCGGGTCCACCCAGGGAGTGAGACCGCCCGCGTCGGTAAGGAGCTGTGCGAGCCAGTTGGCTTCGGGGACAACCCACTTGTTCCTCTGTTCCGCGGGGTTTATCCAAACCACTGTGGGGCTGCTGGGCTGAGCGCGCGCCTGTTCGGACAGGTTCCTGTATCGGTGCTTGATCCCGCTAAGGATAGAATTGGCCTTAGCCTCCTCGTTAAAGAAAATGGCCACGACCTGCAGCCACTCGGCCTGCCCGAGTACGGTGGCTTCGACCCAGGACATGCTTGGCACGGCGGCTATGTCGATCGCTCGGGCTCGGCGGATAGATTCCGCCCTGGCGATTGAAGCGGTTGACAGAAAAACCACATCAGGTGCCGCGGCCAACAGCTTCTCGTAATCGGGCTGACCGTGAAACGATTCACCGATGGAGACGGCAGCGCCGGACTCCCAGCGCTGCCGCAAAGACGGCGCGAAAATACCGCCTCCGCCCATGGCGACCACATGCTGGGCATAGCCCAGAACTCGGGCACGACTCAGCGATAGATCCTCATTCGCGCCAACCGTCCGAGCGGGTATGGAAATGATTGGTGCCGTTGCCAGCTCTCCTTCTAGCTTCGGGACTGGTGCACCACACTGCACGAGCACCAGCAGATCACGCACGCCGTCATAGGGATTCTGGATTGACAGTACCTTGTAGTGCCTGTGGTACCTGACGCTGAATCCATGGGCATATTCGACCACAGCCTTATCGGGGAAGTAGTCCCATTGACTATCAAAATCCCTGATGCAACTGTCAGGATCGCTCGCAAACGCACCTGCTGCCAGTGCGACATACAGGACTATCGCGCACGGGAACGCGGTTACTTGCAGCGGTTGTAAACGCATAGAATCATGGGTTCCAGGCTAGCGTGGCAAGAACCCTTCGCTGATCGCCCGGGATAACACCGTTGCCGCCGAAGCCGCCACGCAGCAGGTAGTCCTCGTCGGTCAGGTTGTCGACCTTCAGATCAAGCTGAATTGCACCCCGCCGGACAAAAGCTCCGAATTCAAAGACGTCATAGCTGGGAACTTTGAGATCACTGCCGATGCCAATGAATGCTGAAGCGTTGTGCGTCCAACCCGCCGTAATACCCCCGATCCAGCTGTCTCCGAGTTCTCGGGCATAGCGTACCCAAACCCGTCCCGTGTGCTCCGGTACATTGTCCAGTGGAGTGCCGGACTCGATCACATTGTCCTTCGTCACCTCCGCATCTGTGTAGGCATAGTTGGCCAATAATGTCAGGTTCTCGATGGGCTGCCAGGTGTTGAGCAGTTCAATTCCACGCGAGCGTTGCTCGCCAGTAGGTACCCGAAAAAACGGGTCTGAGGGGTCGGGGGTCAGCACGTTCGACTGCTCGATCTCAAAAAGCGCCAGGGTCGAGGTGAAATTTGCCACCGCCGCAAGCTTTACGCCCGCCTCCCACTGACGCCCCGTTTGCGGGCCGAAGGGCGATCCGTCCGGTGAGCGAACGAACCCGAAGTTAGGGTTCGATTCAAACGTTTCCGAGTAGGACACATAGGGCACGACGCCTGGTGTGACCTCCCAGGACGCGCCAAATCGCGGTGAAAACTCCGTGTCCGACGACGAAACTGACGATGTGAAGGATAGATCGCCGGTCGTGTTATCCAGCCGGTCGACACGCGCTCCGATGAGTATGGTGACGCCCTCGTCAAGTTCGATCACGCTTTGCAGATAGCCGCCGACCTGCTCGAACTGATCACTGGAGCTGGCGAGCAGAAAGATGTCGTCGATTGGTGCTCCATACTCAGGTTCCAGCAAGTCAAGCGGCGCCACTGTTCCACGAAAAAACTCCGAATCGTAAGTCCACTCGGCGTAGTCGATACCCGCGGAGATCACGGGACTTATGCCTCCTATACTGAGCTTCTTGACGAACTGCGCGCCTACGATGATTTCTTCCTGTGCCTCTATAAACTGATTGAAGCGTCTGTTTAACGTGCGGCCGTCATCGTCAACACTCGCCGCGGCTACCGAAGGTTGGTTGTATTCGGTGTCGGTATAGCGCACGTAGAACCGTGCCAGATCGGGCCCATCAGACCTTTTTTCGGCGACAAGCGTATGAACCCAGGCTTCAGATTCAGTATCACCCTGACCCGGTTCGCCGGTGAATAAGGAATAGGGAAGTTCAAACGCGTCCGTATTAATCAGGGTGCCTTCGAGGGGCAGCGAGATGTACCGCAATCCTTCGCGGTCCCGGTAGTCGCCTTGATAACGCAGCACGGTACCCGAGGCGTGCTCCCATTCGATGCTCGGATTGAACTGGGCTCGCGTCACTGAAACAAAATCAACGAAGCTGTCCCTGTCTTCGTAAGCTCCGACGATACGTCCACGCAGGCTGCCCTCTGTATTCAGGGGGCCGGTGACGTCGACTGCAACCTGACGGTTGCTGAAGTTTCCGATACCGATTGATGCTTCAACTCGCCGCGTCGATAACGGCTTCTTTGTCACGATGTTGACGACGCCGCCAGGCGAACTCAGCCCAAAGACGGCGCCCCCGGGTCCCCGAAGCACTTCCACCTGTTCAAAACTGGCGAGACCTTCGGCCTGTATGTTGAGTGAATTGGTGTTGCGGATGCCATCGACGACGGTCTGCCGGACAGCGAATCCGCGCATCTTGAATGAGCTGAACGGCTCGATGCTGTTTCGAGGACTGCTTACGCCTCCCGCAACGCTCACTATGTCCGACAGCGTGGCGGGGTTCAGGTCGTCGAGAAGCCGTTTGTTAACGACCTGGATACTTTGCGGAATGCGGGAAATATCGGCGGGAAATCCAAGGCCGACTTCCGCCTGTCGCTCGAGATAACCCGCCTGTAAGCGCTCAGCCACAACCAACACCTCTTCCATCTGGTCCGGGTTTGTGGCCGACTGCGGCTGGGCTGACACGGTGTGTTGTAGCGGCGAGAAAAACGATACCGCGACGACAACGACGCCGGCCACGGATTTGGCTAAGTAGTGCATGATGGAGCTCCTGAACTGCGACTTACCAGGCTGCTGGCGCAACCGCCTGCCGACTCTGCGGCAAAGCAACAACGGGATCTGGAACTCTTTGGGGCTAGGGAGAGGCGCGAGCGCTGTAGAGGGCGAATCCCTCAATCGGTTTTAGCGACTCCTGCTGCGCACTATCTTTTACGGATGGAGCGACTGTGCCAGGGAGCCGGATGAATACCTCGACCACAGGCTCATCCCGATCAAGCATCGCGCAAACCGTACAGCTTTCGACAAATTCGTCGGAATGCCCATCGAAACTGGCTTCGGAACTGTGGTCGCAATGATGCGCTGCTGTCGCGATCTGTACCCACGCCAACGCTATAAGCAACAGCCACGGGACTGCACGAGTCTTAAGACGGACCGGTTTAAATCCCGCTGTCATGGGCAGACACTCCACGCGTCGCCATCCAAAGCTAGTACATCAAACTTGATCGTGCAACGAATGGATTAGAGTTGGTTGTCAAGCGATCTGACAAACGACTCACACGTGTCGTGCCGCACATCATATCCAACAGCTCAGACCGGTCTGAGGGTGCTGCTTATAGGATCCTAGGGGCGCTCGCTAGGTAGAGAAGAAGTAGGTGACGTTGATATTGCTGACGCTTTTACATACTCAGCGATGGACTGTTCTCCCATCACCTTTGCGATATCGATGATGGATTTCACGAGTATCAAGTTGATCTAAGCCGTCAAAATATCCTGGACAAACATACCGTCAATGTTGCTGTAGCCTAGTGGGAGCTTTTTGAGGTAGCCGAACGATGACATACCGCCGCCAAAACTATCGAGAGGAAAGCGACAACCTGTTTTTTTACCGGCGACATGCACTGCATGGCGTCCGAAACATCCGACTGATTCCGGTCGCACCGGCAGCCTGGCTCCACTGCGCGCAGGCAAAAAACAACATCCAGTCGCTGCGGCCGGCGCATTCCAGGGCGTTCAGACCCCACCGATAGACGGCTCTTCTGCCACAATCGCCGGGTATTCGAGGTCGCAGAGAGTTTGACGTAATCGGTTTGACCTCGCGGTTGAATCGGTCGGATTCGGCTACGATACTCATTTCGGGTGTCGCCTGGAGACGGTTTCCTGTCGCGCCTGAGACCGACAAGGCCGACAGCATGATTCCGTTTGCACCTGGTTCAGACCCTTTGGAAACCGAGTATCAGTGCGTACGCGAGGCGCCGAACGATGCCACGGCCCGGCTGGAGCTGGCGATGGGCCTCCTGGAGCAAGGACGCCTGGACGAGGCCAGGCAGCAGGCTACCGCCACCGTCGAGCTTGTCTCGCCAAACTGGGAATACCTCGGGGTGCTGGGCAAGGTGTTGTTCGAACTCGGACTGTTCTTCCCGGCGGCCCACCGCGTATTGATCCGGGCCGCGCAGCTTGGACAGATTACCCTCGAACAGCTCAAAATGTTGGCTGCGCTCAGCCACCGCACCTGGGACAGAGATCTCGAACGGCAATGCCTGACGACCATAGCCCAGATCGAGACCGTGGTGGGACCTCTTCGCCTCAATCCTGAACAGCCCAATGTCCTGCGTCTACGTTCTTTCGAAAAGAGCTCTTATGGGATCAAGACCAATAAAGAGACAGGCCTTAGGTTTTGTTCGCTTAAACGCGGGCATTTTTCGGTCAAGAACCTCGTCGACGCGGAGCGCGTCAACCTCTTTATAGGCACGGTGTCCGGCGACAACCTGCTCGACATCACCGGGCTGCCGCCCTTCGAGGTATTCATTAACTGCGTAAGCTGCGCCGATCTGGACCCGGTCGGGCTCGATCGGATCGAAGCGTTCCTGAAGCAGAATTCGCAGATCCCGGTTATCAACCCGCCCGAGAAGGTGCGGCGTACCGCGCGCGCCGAGAATTACCGAAGGCTAAACAAGATACCCGACGTCCAGATGCCGCAAACGGTGCTGTTCAAGGTGGTGGGCGCCGCGAAAGCGCTGGCAACCGGGATTGAAGACGCAGGTTTCCATTACCCCGTGATCGTGCGTCACCAGGGAACTCAGACCGGTATCTCGGTGGAGAAGATCGACGACCGCCCAACGCTGGTCAAATGGCTATCGGAGCAGCCGCAAGGCACGGACATCTACGTAATATCCTGGGTCGATTGTTCCTGGGATGACGGTTTCTATCACAAGACCAGGGTGTTCTTCATCGACGGCGTGTTCTACCCGGTCGCAAACCTCAGCAGCGACGCCTGGCAAATACACTCGGGCGATCGCTATCGCGTCATGTCGACGACGCCGTCAACGCAGACGGAAGAGAAGCGATTCCTCGCCAACCCCGAACAGTACCTGGGTTCCAAGGCATTCAAGGCGCTCCATGCTATCCGCGACGCGATCGATCTCGACTTTTTCGGAATCGACTTCACGATTGATGTCGATGGCAACGTGGTGGTGTTCGAGGCAAATGCCGCGATGCGGCATAACTTCGATCACGCCGAAAACTTTCCGTATACCCGCCCGCATCTCGAAAGGGTATCGAAGGCCTTCGCCGACATGGTTGACCGGCGGGTCGCCGAGAGACGCGCGGCCGTCAGGGAGGCCTTGCCACAGTCAGTTGACCGGCCCGACAACCCGGCCGTACCGATCGTAAAGCTGGCGCCCTTCCTGAAGCCGACTGGAGCCCTGGCTGCGGAATCCCGGAGCCGGCTCGTTGCGCAGCTGATCGACCGTCTCAGCAAGCCGCCGTACTGGTTGGTTCTCGAAAGTGGACAGGCACCTATTGACCTCACCTGGGTAACGCACGTCATGCAGGACATGGGCGCTGCGGGTCAGCCCCCAGGCGCCGAGCCGCAGCGCATCTCGCGCACCAAGGTACGGGTGAATTCGGAATCGGCCGCCCGCACGTCCGGGAATGTGACGCGCTACAGCCGAACGCCGGATGCGCTGCCGCTGCACTCGGATTGCAGCAACTTTACGGACCCGCCGAACCTGGTCGCGTTCGCGATGGAGCGCCCGGATGCCGACGGCGGCGGGGAGAGCCTCGTACTCTCGGCAGTGGACCTCGTCAAGGAACTGCCCGAGGAACTGATCGAAGTGCTTCGACGACCGGTTTTTCCTTTCAGCCCGCAGAAACGATTTGCCGTACTCGAGGGCGAGGGCGACGATCTCCTAGTTCGCTACTACCGGAACCAGATTGCTTCCGCTGCGGCCACGCAGCGCCTCGACGACGACTTGGCCGAGGCGCTGGACGAGCTGGACCAACGCCTGGCTGCGGCTCAAGGCTCTGTCCATTTCCACATGCAGGCCGGCGATATCATCATGCTCGACAATACCCGGGTGATGCACGGCCGCAAAGCGATGGCGCCGGACAGCAACCGCCTGATGCATCGCTTTCGGCTGATGAGTCCGGCGATTGCGGCGAGAGCCTTGTAAGTCGGCGAAAGGCCTGAGACCGAACAAACTCTATCACCACTCGAATCGACTCGCACAAATCGAAATACGGTCTACTATCGAGTACTCGATTAACACTAGTAGGGGCAAAAAATGTTCGCATTTCTAAGGGTCGATAAAGTACCGCCGCTCTTATTGATGGTCTTCATGATGCTGACGAGCACACATGTGTCGGCCGTCCCGGAGTCAAAAAATGAGGGAGCGGCTCTTGTTGCGGCAATCGACGAGGCCGGGCAATACGCACCCATGGACGCGGAGGCGATGAAGGCACGTATGCGCGCCGGCATGTCGATGTTTGTCGAGCAGACAAGGATGAGGCTTGAAGCCATGGCTGATCCTGAGCTCGCTCGTCTTTTGGCACAGTTCTCACGAGCCTACTACGAGGCACTCATCGAGGCGGGGTTCTCGCCTGATGAAGCGATGAAGCTGGTAGTTGCCGTTGGTTTTCCCAAAGATCGTTGAAGAGATGAGGGGCTGATTAAACGTGGGATGGCGCGAGCAATGCGGCCTCATGCGACGAAAATTTCAGCAAGTGAAAAGGGCGAAAGACTGTTTACCCAATCGGACTCTGGGATTCGCACATGGGTTGAGTGCAGCCACTAGTTTGAAGGCGCACCCGCATCCACCCAGCGCCCCACAAACGCACGTTCTTCGTCGGTCATCCCCGTTTTATTCATGAAGGGCATGTCGTGATTGTCTACGCTGCGTGCCTTGATGCGCGACGCCCACTGCACCATTTGATCCATGCTCTCAAGCATGACGCCCCCGGGGGCGACGGTGAACACCTCATCGCTGGGATTCGCCGCATGGCACGAGGCGCAGCGCTCGCGGATGATGGATTCGGCGCGCAGGGCGAGGTCCGCATCGGCAACGGCTGGAGCGCTGCTGGCACCGGTAGAGACGGGGCGGGGTGCAATCAGGACGGCCAGCACAAGGGTCGCAAAGGCCGCTGCTCCCAGGATTAGCGGTCGTTCAACGCCCTTGTGACGAAGAATGAAGTACTGGCGCGCACAGGCCGTAATGACAACGATGCCCAGAAGAATGAGCCAGTTGGCGCTGTGGGCATAGGTCATGGGGTAGTGATTGCTGATCATGATGAACAGCAGCGGGAGCGTCAGGTAGGTGTTGTGCGTGGAGCGCAGCTTGGCTTTCGCGCCCCAGGCGGGATCGACGTCCTTTCCCGCTTCAAGGGCCGCTACCAGCTTTCGTTGTCCCGGCATGATGACACGGAACACGTTGCCCACCATAAGCGTGCCGATAATCGCACCGAAGTGGATGTAGGCGCCGCGCCCGCTGAACAGTTGCGCCAGGCCCCAGGCCAGGGCGGCCCCGGCAAGCATCAGCACAGCTCCGAGGAGCCATCCGTGCCTGGACAGCGGGCTGGCACAGAGAAGGCTATAGACAAGCCAGCTGCCGAAAATAAACGTCAATCCCAGGCCGATGGCTTGACCCGCACTGAGCGTCGCCACCCGGGGATCGATGAGATAGGCCTCCGCACCCAGGTAATAGATCACGGCGAGGAGCAGCATCCCGGTGATCCAGGTGCTGTAGGCTTCCCATTTGAACCAGTGGAGGTGCGGCGGCATCGTCTCCGGTGCCGCCCGATACTTTGCGACCTCATAGATACCGCCGCCGTGGACCGCCCAGAGATCACCCTTGATGCCCTTGTCCTTCTTCCACTGCGGTGGCTCCACAAGGCTGTTGTCCAGCCAGATGAAATAAAAGGACGCGCCGATCCAGGCGATCCCCGTGATCATGTGCAGCCAGCGCAGGATGAGGCTTAGCCAGTCGACGATGTAGCTTTCCATGATGGCGTGTTCCTTAGTGCGCCGTGACTATAGCGAAAGCGCTCAGGCAGATTGATCTGCGTATCCGCTGGCCCGTTCGTGCCGCGGCTCGCCGAGTATCCAGGTTTCGCGGATGCACCGGTCGTCGCCCAGCGTTGAAAGAACGAAGAGGGTTTCGAAAAGGCTGTCGCAGTGCGCCAGACGGTTCGCAAGAAGGGGCGTTGCGGCCAGGTCCAGAACCACGAAATCGGCTTCCTTCCCCGGCAGGAAGTTGCCCAGACAGTCCTCAAGATCCAGAACGCGGGCACCGCCCAGGGTCGCAAGGTAAAAGCTCTTCAGAGGTGTGAGAGACGTACCCCGCAGCTGCTGGACTTTGTAGGCCTCGTCGATGGTCTCGAGGAGGGAAAGGCTCGTTCCAGCACCGATGTCCGTCCCCAGCCCGACCTCCACGCCGAAACGCTCGGCGTCGCTGAGCGGAAACAGTCCCGAGCCCAGGAATAGATTTGAAGTCGGACAGAATGCCGCACCACAGCCCGTCGCTGCCATGCGCTGCCACTCCGCCTCGCTGAGATGGATGCAGTGCGCGAACACGCTGCGGCGCCCGAGAAGGCCGGCTTCGTCATAGCTATGCAGATAATGATCGGTGTGGGGAAACAGCTCGCGCACCCAGGAGACTTCATTCACGTTTTCCGACATGTGCGTGTGGAGATAGACTCCAGGAAACTCGTTCAGCAGACGACCGGCGGCGGCGAGCTGCTCCGGCGAGGACGTCGGAGCGAAGCGCGGAGTGACGGCATAGGAGGCCCGGCCCTTGCCATGCCAGCGCTCGATGAGTCGGCGGCTGTCGCGGTAGCCGCTTTCGGGATCGTCGCAGAGGTAGGCAGGCGCGTTGCGGTCCATCATCACCTTGCCCGCGATCATGCGCAGGTTCCTGGCCGCGGCCGCATCGAAGAACGCGTCCACGGACTCCGGGTGCACGGTGCCGAAAACCAGTGCCGTGGTGGTGCCGTTACGCAGCAGCTCCGTGAGGAAACGTTCGGCCACGGCTCGCGCGTACGCGTAATCGCCGAACTTTGCCTCCGTGGGGAACACGTAGCGCTCAAGCCATTCCAGCAGCTGTTCGCCGTGCGCGCCGACGATATCGAGTTGAGGATAGTGCACATGCGTGTCGATGAAACCAGGAATCAGCAAGGCGTCTCTGTGCTCAACCACAGGCGTACCTTCTGGAACCTGAGCTTGCACCGAGTCAGCGGCACCCGCGGCGCTGATACGGCCGTCCTCCACCAGAAGCGCGCCGTTTGGAAAGTAGGCGTAGCTTTCCTCGCCCGCGGTGGCGGGATCGTCGAGGAAGTGCAGCAGCGCGCCGCGATGCAGTCGGCGTGTCATTGATTAGTGTTGATTATCAGGGGCGCGCTCAGCTGCCGTTCTTCACAGTTGTCGCCGGGGCCTACGCGATCCACGATCACGAAGTCGGCGGGTGTATCGAGGGCCAGGAGATAGTGATGCCAGGTACCGCGATGATAGTTCAGACTCTGATTGCCTTCGGCGATAAATGCCTCGATCGCGGTCTCGTCGAGCTCACCTCGGGGAGCGACAACCACGGCATAGCGACAGCCGCTGGTGTTGATGAAGGCCTGGCTACCGAGCGGATGACGCTCCATAAAACGCAGGTGAAAATCGGCCTCGATGGGCGTGGCGCGAAACAGGCTGAGAGCTGCGCTGCCGTCGTCAATGCCACAGTCAACACGCCCCAGATCATGGTGACGTTGCGTACGGCCCTCGTTGATAGCGAAGCGTGCGCATGCTGTCATGCCGTCGATGACGTCGCCAAAGGGCGCGAAGGCCTCAGCGGTCAGAGCCCTGGGTTCAAGAATCCGCGGTCCGGCCATGCCGATCAGCTACCGCGATAGGTCGAATAGCCGAAGGGCGACAACAACAGCGGTATGTGATAGTGCTCGCCGCCGGCTCCGATATGGAAGACGACGTCCACCCAGGGGTAAAACGCTGTGCCCACGGATTGTTTGAGGTAGGGGCCGGTGGCGAAGTGCATGCGGTAGCAGCCGGCACCGAGCACAGTATCAGGGTCGAGGAGATCGGCGACGCGCCCGTCGGCATCGGTAGTCCCCATGGCGAGTTCTTCCCAGCCGCTACCGCTGTTGTCGTCGCTCCCTGTCCCAAGCTGGCGATAGAGCGCGACGCCGAGGCCAGCTGCCGGCCGGCCCGCCGCGGTGTCGAGAACGTGAGTTGTAATCTGGCTCACAGCAGCTTCTCCAGGCGAATCATGAGTATTTTTCGCTGCTCCCCGACGGCTATGCGTAGTTCGTCGTCGCGCGTGTTGTGCAGACGTGCCTCGAGGAGATCGCACATCTCCGCCGCGCTGCGGCCCGTGGCGCAGACGATGAAGATGAAACCAAAGCGTGCTTCATACTCTTTATTGCCCTGGGCAAGGCGTTCAAGCACAGGCTCATCTGCCCCGGCGACACCGGATTGTTCATGGGCCGCCAGTCCGGCGCTGGACGCGTACTTGTCGCGCAGGGATGAAATATCGCCAATCTTTGGATGGCCCTCGAAGGCTTCAAGCCAATCCGCCTCGGCAAGCTGATCCCAGCACTGCCCGGCGACGCTTCGCAACGCCTCGTCTCCGGTAAACGGACGGCTGGCAAGTACCGCCTCGATCCAGCGATGGCTGACGCAGCATCGGGCGAGGGCATCGCGGGCGTCGCTATCGCTGAGGTCGTTGAATGCGGCGACGCTCACCGGGACGACCAGTCCGGGCGTCCGTACACTCGGAGCCGGCTCACCCCCCCGTCGGGGAAAATATTCAGGCGCACATGCGAAAACTGCTCCTCAGGTGGGCAGACAATTTCCCGGGTAAAGGTATGCTCGCGATCGGGGCAGAGACGATGCTGCGGCAGGATATCCGTCCACTGCGCGTCCGCCGGCGGCGCCACCTCGTCGGGGCTGTAGCAGCCCTCCAGGCTGAAACGATCGGGGTAATTGCCACGCAGGTGCGCCGTGTCGATGATCACCTTTCTCACGCTGCCAGCGCAGCCAAGGCGGAGGATGGCCCAGTCGTTACTCTCGTCGCGCCGGCGCCGGGTCTCCCAGCCGTCTCCCATGTTCACGCCGCGACCGGGCATAACCAGATTATCCGTGGAGCTGAAAAACTGGTCCGAAGCAGCAACACCACGACCGCCGAGGGCAACGGAGGCGAGATCCACGAGTTCGCCTTCGACATAGTCCTCCGGATTGGGGATGACTTCACCGTAGGCGCGAAAGCGCGCGACGCCGCCGTCGGGGTAGATGCGCAGGCGCAGATGCGTCCAGCGTTGAGTGGAATCGCAGGGAATGGGGTTCTGCTCATCCGGGAGAACATCCGTCTCGGGGATGATCTCCTGCCAGATGGTCGTGGGGTCCGGGTCCAGGCGAACGTCTGTCGCGTCCACGGCCACGCGCAGGGGCGCGTTACCGCGAAAGTGATGGGTATCCACGTCGACGCCACGAATCCGACCGGCAAAGCCGAGGCGAAGCACGCACCAGTCGTGGTCCAGGCCGCTGGGTCGGAACTGCCGTCCGAAGCTGCGCCGTGATTCCCAGCCGTCCATCCACTGCCCTTTCTCCGTGAATTCCCCTTCTTTGAAGATTCCACGACCGGGTTTCACCAGGTTGTCGCAGCTCGCGAACCATTGGTCTGAGCAGTCAATGGCACGGCCACCCACGCGCTCCGCAAGGAGGTTGAGGAACCGGAATTGGAAGTCATCCATGGCGGCGCGGTCGATGTCGGCGTTCATCGGCTGTCGCTCTCCTTTCCGGTGTCGTTGAGAGAGCGGTTCCCGGCGTCGCGCCGAGCGCTCTGAGAAAGGTCCGATGGCGGATCAAGCAACGCTGCCTGGCCGGCGGCGGCGAGCTCATCGCACATCGCTTTCCAGCTTGGACCCGGCGCCGTACTTAGCGACTCGAGAGACGCCTGATAGCGGTTGATCACCTGGGCCGCTACGGCGACGGCGATTTCCGCGGGAGTCTTGCCCGCGACTCCGGGCATTCCGATGGGGCAGTGCAGATCGGCAAGCTGCTCGGCTGGGATGCCGCGGTGTGCCAGACGCAGGCGAAAGCGCCGCGCCTTGCTCTGCGAGCCGATCACACCAATAAACGCTGCGTCACCGCGGAGCAGGGCGGCTTCGGCCAGCGCATAGTCCAGGGGATGCTGGTGAGTCATTATCAGGAAATAGCTGCCAGCGGGTGCGCCGCGCAGAACGGCGACGGCGTCGCAGTCTCGATGCGCAGTGATACCGTCAGGAACGTTTTCTGGCATTTCATCGCGTCGCTCATCGACCCACGACAGCCGCAGGGGGAGGGTGCTGAGCAGTGGTGCGAGCGCCCGCCCCACGTGTCCGGCGCCAAAGAGAAACACCTCGGGACGTACCGGGCGGAACACTTCGAAAAGCAGGCTCGCGGATCCGCCGCAGCACTGCCCGAGCTTCTCGCCGAGAGGATAGTTTTCAAGGGCCTGCTCGTCCGTAGCGCTTAGGAGGAGTTCCCGGGCCCGGCGCAGAGCCCGGTGCTCCAGTTCGCCGCCTCCAATGGTCCCGGAGAAACAATCGCCCTCGACAATCATCTTGGTGCCGGAATTTCGCGGTGTTGACCCGCGCGCGCCGAGAATCGTCACGATGACGTAGGCACGGCCCTGTCGCTCGCACCGGGCCACGTGATCGCTCCAGTGACTCGTCGTTGAGAGGCTCATCGCTCAGAACTCCCGGCCGCGCAGCGCTTCGCAGGCCAGCAGCACGCGCTCGGGTGTTGCCGGTGCATCCAGGGGAGGGTGGACCCGATAGTCCGAAAGGCTTGAGACGGCGTCGCGCAGCGCCGACCACACCGACGTGGCCAGCATGAGTGGCGGTTCGCCGACCGCCTTGGAGCGGAACACGGTGGCTTCGGCATTCGGGCTGTCCGGAAGCAGTTCGACATTGAACTGCGGCGGAGTGTCACCAATCGCCGGAATCTTGTAGGTCGCCGGACCCAGGGTGAGCAGTCTGCCCCCATCGTCCCAGGCCAGCTCTTCGCTGGTAAGCCAGCCCATGCCCTGAATGAACCCGCCTTCGATCTGGCCGCGGTCGATGGCCGGGTTCAACGAGTTGCCGACATCGTGGCAGATGTCGACTCGCTCTACGCGATACTCACCCGTGAGCGTGTCCACGATCACCTCCGAGACGGCCGCACCGTTGGCATAGTAGTAAAAGGGACGGCCCGAGCCACTGTCGCGGTCGTAGTGGATCTTCGGCGTCTTGTAAAACCCCGTGGCCGAGAGCTGTACGCGGTTCATGTAGGCGAGCTGCACAAACTCGGCAAAGCTGAAGTGCCGATCCCCGACCGTGATGGTTCCCGCTTCGAAGCGCACCCGATCCGCTGTCGTGGCGAAGTGCTCGGCGGCGAAACGCTGCAGGCGCTCACGGATGCAGCGTGCAGCGGCGAGGGCCGCCATGCCGTTGATATCGCTCCCCGATGAGGCGGCCGTGGGCGACGTGTTGGGTACCTTGTCTGTTCGCGTCGCGGTGCAGCGAATCGTCGCGAGGGGCACCTGGAGTTCGCTGGCGACAACCTGGGCGACCTTCGTGTACAGCCCCTGGCCCATTTCCGTACCGCCGTGGTTGAGCTGGATGCTGCCGTCGCTGTAGACGTGGAGCAGGGCACCGGCCTGGTTCAGGTGTTTGACCGTAAAGGAAATACCGAACTTTATCGGTGTCAGGGCAATGCCGCGGCGGAGGATGCGGTTCTCCGCATTGAAACGGCCAATCTCGATGCGTCTCGCACGATAATCCGAGGTCTTCTCCAGACGCGCGAAGATCTGCGCGAGGACTTCTTCCTCAACGACCTGTCCGTAGTGCGTGACATTGCGCCCACCTTCCTTGCGGTAGAGGTTGCGAAGCCGTACATCCAATGGATCCTGGCCCGTCGCACGGGCGATGGCGTCCATGATGTCTTCGATAGCGAGGACACCCTGGGGACCGCCAAAACCACGAAACGCCGTGTTGGATACGGTATGCGTCTTCACGCGGTGGCCGATAACCTTCATGGCCGGCACGTAGTACGCGTTGTCGGAGTGAAACATGGCGCGATCGACGATCGCATCAGACAGATCCGGCGACATACCGCAGCCGCCTGCGAGCATCAGGTCGAGAGCCTCAAGGCGTCCGTCGTGGGTGAAGCCGACATCGTAGCGGCTGAGAAAATGGTGTCGCTTGCCCGTAGCCCGAAGATCCTCACGACGGCTCAGGCGCAGCTTTACCGGCCGCCCCAGGCGTCGCGCGAAGAGCGCCGCAATACACGCCCATGCGTTGGCGTGCGTTTCCTTGCCTCCGAAGGCGCCCCCCATGCGTCGGGTGTCGAAGCTGACCCGGTGCATGTCGACACCGAGTACCTCAGCGACAAGCTTCTGCCCTTCGGTTGGGTTCTGCGTCGATGAATACACCAGCATGCCGTCGTCTTCGTCTGGCACACAAAGCGACACCTGGCCTTCGAGGTACATCTGTTCCTGTCCGCCGATGCGCAGCTCGCCCCGAAGTCTCTGCTGCGCTTGGTTCAGGCCTGCATCGACGTCACCACGGCTCTGAGAATGCGGCGGCCGAACGGCCGCCCCCTGTTTGAGGCCCTCTTCGATGGATAGGATCGGCTCCAGACTTTCGACGTTGATCACCGCCCGCTTTACCGCGCGGCGAGCGGCGTCGTGACTGTCGGCAGCGACCGCAAACACCACCTGACCATGACACTGTATTTCGTCACCCACGCCAAGGAGCAGGGGATCGCCGGGGAAGACCGGGCCGATGTCCACGTGACCGGGAATATCGTCGCGCGTGATGACATCGACTACACCTGGCGACGCGCGCACCCGTGTGAGATCCAAAGCGGTGATGCGCCCGCGCGTCACTTCGGAGAGGCCCACATAGGCATGCAGCGTCCCCGCCGGTTCAGGCATGTCATCAACGTAGACCGCCGAGCCGGTGACGTGGCGCAAAGCACTTTCATGCGGCGTGGGTGAACCCACATGGCCCTGCTGCTTGGGCACGGCTTCGAGGTCGGGTCTATCCACCGGTGCCACTCACTACGTGGGCGTGGACCCGTGCGTTCTCACCGCCGTATTCGGCCTGGAGACGATCCAGCAAACGTTCGGCCACGAGGGAGCGATAGGTCGCGCTCGCGCGGGCATCGCTGATCGGTGTGAAGTCCTGGCGCAAAGCGGCTGCAGGTTCTTCGAGCGAATCCCGGCGAAGATCAAGGTTGAGCAGCGCCTCTTCACAGTGCCGGGCACGAGCGGGAACCGCTGCCATCCCCCCGAAGGCGACGCGCGCGGAGTTGATGCGGTCGCCGTCAAGCGTGAGCGCGAACACGCCGCAGACGGAGCTGATGTCGTCTTCGAAGCGCTTACTGATCTTGTAGGCGCGCAGGAAAAGCTTGGGTCCGCGTCGCGGAATGCTGAGACGTCGGAGGTATTCACCGCTGCGCAGTGCTGTCTGTCGATAGGCCAGAAAGAAATCTTCCACGGGTATGCGGCGCTCGCCCTGCGAGGATTCGAGGAGCAGCTGTGCCTCGAGCGCGATAAGAACCGGTGGCCAGTCTCCGATGGGTGATGCGTTGGCGATATTGCCCACGACCGTAGCCTGGCTGCGGATCTGCAGAGAACCGAAGCGCTCAATGAGTTCCCCGAGTTCCGGATAGTCCGCGAGTATGGTGGTCCGGGCTTCGTGATGACTGACGGCGGCGCCGATGTGAATGGCCTCCCTGCTTGCTTCGTTCTCGTGGAGGTCATGGACGCCGGTCAGATCGACGAGCATCGGCAGGGGCTGTAATCCCTGGGTCTGCTCGAGCATCAGGTCCGTTCCCCCAGCGATAATCCGCAGCTCGTCGTGAGCGTCGAGAAGCGCGGTCAGGGCTTCCCGGGACTCGGGCCTGAAATAGCGCGTTTCATCCCGGGTAAGTGCCGTCAGCTCCGTTGCCGTTTCAGAGAGGGCTCGCAGGCGATCCAGGGTTGCGGCTTCGCGATGCCCGAAGTGGTCCTCGCGCGACCCCTCAAGGGCCTGGACCGCGGCATCGACGATGGGGCGGTATCCCGTGCAGCGGCAGAGATTGCCGCCCAGCGCCTCGACGATCGATTCACGGTCCGGGTTACGCTCTGAATGAAAAAACACGAACAGCGACATCACAAAGCCCGGTGTACAGAATCCACACTGGGAACCGTGGCAGTCGATGAGCGCGCTTTGCACGGGGTGGGGCTCACCACCCTCGGCGAGGTCTTCCACGGTGATGAGCTGTTTGCCGTGCAGGCTGCCCAGCGTGGCGATACAGGCATTCACGGGAGCGTAGCTCAGGCCCTCGTCGCTTGAGCTGGCGACCGCTACCGTGCAGGCGCCGCAGTCGCCCGAGGCGCAGCCTTCCTTGGTGCCGCGACGCGACGGGTCATCGCGAAGAAAGTCGAGAATCGTCGCGTCGGCGCGCCAGTCTTCCAGGGAAACTTCGGTATCGCCGTGTAAGAAGCGGATCATGCCGCGTTGCTTTCCGCGAGCATGCCGCGTTTTTCAATAAACGCCCGAATCTCATTCAGGCCTTCGCCGCTCTTCAGATTGGAGAAAACGAAGGGGGCTTCGCCGCGCATACGCCGAGCGTCTCGATCCATCACATCGAGGTCGGCACCCACAAGCGGCGCCAGGTCGGTCTTGTTGATAATGAGGAGGTCCGACTTGGTGATACCCGGCCCGCCCTTGCGGGGAATCTTGTCGCCGGCGGATACATCGATTACGTAGAGTGTGAGATCCGACAACTCGGGACTGAAGGTAGCGGCAAGATTGTCTCCGCCGCTTTCAATAAGCAGCAGGTCGAGGTCCAGGAAGCGGGCCTGCAGTTCGTCAACGGCCGCGAGGTTCATGGAGGCGTCTTCGCGAATAGCAGTATGTGGGCAACCCCCGGTTTCCACGCCAAGAATCCGGTCTTTTTCGAGGGCTTCGTGACGCAACAGAAACTCCGCATCTTCGCGCGTGTAGATGTCGTTGGTGATAACTCCGATGCTGTAGCGTTCCCGGAGGCTTAGGCACAGCTGGCGCACCAGGGCCGTTTTTCCTGATCCAACGGGACCACCAATGCCGACGCGGAGGGCGGGCTTAGTCATGGGGACAGTCCTTTGGTGTGTCGTCGCGCCGCTTCATGATCGAAACAGGCGCGTGTGTTGGTGTTCGTGAAGGCTGGAGGCGAGGGCGAGTCCGGCAAGGCTTAGGCCGATATCGTCGTCCTCGAGGTCTGCAGCGCTGGCGCAGGCGTCCGGTATTTCTTCGAGAAGTCCGAGCAGAAGCTTTTGGGCCTCCGTCTGCCCCAGGGGGACCAGCTTTGTGGCCGCGGTCACCTGGTTCTCCAGCCAGCTGTAGCAGAAGGCACTGGAGGCGTCGGCCGCGCTGATCTGCCAACGCGCCGCGGCAACGGCAAACGCTATGGCGTAGCCGGGAGCCTGGCGGAGTATTGGAAGGGTAGGGGATTGCAGTGACGCAAGGAGACGCCAGAGAGCCGCGCCAATCTGCTGATCCTCGAGCAACAGTTCCCGGGTTTCCCGATTCGCGAGAATGCAGTCGTTCCATTCGCTAAGGGTGGGCTCATTCTCGGCCAGAGTTGCCGCGTGCGCGCGCAAGATTATCGGGAGGTCGAGTTGCGAGAGCCCCAGCGCAAGCCCATCGGACAACCAGCTACGCAGCGCCGGTCCATCTACCCAGCCCTCTTCAATCGCGTACTCAAGTCCTTGCGAGTAGGCATAGGCGCCAACGGGTAGAGCGGGGCTCGAAAGGTGCAGCAGGTGAAGTCGAGGGTCAGCCATCGCCGTATTTCAGGCCGTTATCTGATGGGGATGGCTGTGGGTTGCATAAGCCCCGGCTTCGGGGCTGAACGCATCGTCAACCGCGGCGACGGTCAAGCCAAGACCTTCAAGCATTTCTTCGAGGACATGATCCCTAGGAAAGCGCAGCCGTCCGGGAAGAATCTGCAGGCTGACGTGGCGATTCCCGAGGTGGTAAGCCGCTCGTGTCAGCAGGAGCGGGTCGTCGCAGCTGGCTTCGGTGAGGGATTCACTGGCGGCCCGCACGAGGATGATTTCTTTGTTCTCGCATACCAGTGCGTCGCCGTCGCAGAGAACGATGCCTCGCGGCAGGAACCAGCCTATGTCCTGGCCCCCGGTTGTGGTCGTGCGGTAGCGCGCTTTCTCGCGCTCCGCGAACACGAGGTGCACCTCATCCTGCCAGCTGCCATCGAAGGCGGTGGCGTGTTGATAAGCCTCGAGCATAAGTTCATCCATGGTCAGCTCCGTGTTTAGAACAGAAAGTAGCGCTGCGCCATGGGCAGCACGGACGCTGGCTCACAGGTCAGCAACTCCCCGTCTGCCCGCACCTCGTAGGTCTGCGGATCGACTTCCATCTCGGGCTGGTAGTCGTTGAGGCGCATGTCCGCCTTGGTCACGCTGCGACAGCCCTTCACCGCCGCCAGTGAACGCTCGAGACCCAACTCAGCGCCGATGTCCGCCGCAAGGCTCGCTTCGCTCACGAAGCTCAGGGAACTGGCACGAGCCGCTTTGCCGAAGGCGGCGAACATGGGGCGGTAATGCACGGGCTGAGGCGTTGGGATCGAGGCGTTCGGGTCGCCCATGGGAGCCGCGGCGATACCGCCGCCCTTGATGATGAGCGAGGGCTTTACACCGAAGAACGCGGGCTTCCACAGGCAAAGATCGGCGAGTTTACCCACTTCGATGGAGCCGACTTCGTGGGCGATACCGTGGGCGAGTGCCGGATTGATCGTGTATTTCGCGATATAGCGTCGAACCCGGAAGTTGTCCGCGGGACCCGCACCGTCTAGCGCTCCACGCTGATCCTTCATTTTGCTCGCGGTCTGCCAGGTACGGCAGATGACCTCGCCGACGCGCCCCATGGCCTGGGAGTCCGAGGAGATGATCGAGAACGCACCGAGATCATGAAGAATATCCTCGGCCGCGATGGTCTCCTTGCGAATTCGTGAATCTGCAAAGGCAACGTCTTCGGGAATCGCCGGGTCCAGGTGGTGGCAGACCATGAGCATGTCGAGGTGCTCGTCGATCGTGTTGATCGTGTACGGGCGTGTGGGATTCGTGGAGGAGGGCAGAACGTTTGGTAGCCCACAGGCCTTGATGATGTCCGGGGCGTGGCCGCCGCCGGCACCTTCGGTGTGATACGTGTGAATCGTTCGGCCCTTGAATGCGGCGATCGTATCCTCTACGAAGCCGGATTCATTGAGCGTGTCGGTGTGGATGGCTACCTGAACATCGAAGGCGTCGGCGACCGTGAGGCAATTGTCGATCGCGGCCGGCGTCGTGCCCCAGTCTTCGTGTAGCTTCAGGCCGAGCGCCCCAGCGTGCAACTGCTCCTCAAGGGCGAGGGGCAGGCTGGCGTTTCCCTTGCCCAGGAATCCGAGGTTCATGGGGAAGGACTCCGCGGACTGCAGCATGCGTCCGATATGCCAGGGTCCGGGCGTACAGGTGGTGGCGTTCGTTCCCGTCGCGGGCCCCGTACCACCGCCAATCATCGTGGTGACGCCGCTCATGAGCGCCTCTTCTATCTGCTGGGGGCAGATGAAGTGAATATGCGCATCGATACCGCCAGCCGTGAGGATCTGTCCTTCACCGGCAATGATCTCCGTTCCCGGTCCGATGGCAATCGTTACGTCCGGCTGTATGTCCGGGTTACCGGCTTTTCCTATGGCGTGGATCCGGCCGTTTTTAAGTGCCACGTCGGCTTTGACGATGCCCCAGTAATCCACGATCAGGGCGTTGGTAATCACCGTATCCGGGGATTCTTTGCAGCTGATCTGCGACTGCCCCATGCCATCGCGGATTACCTTGCCGCCGCCGAACTTAACCTCTTCGCCGTAGCTCGTATGGTCCTTCTCAACTTCGATGAACAGTTCGCTGTCGGCCAGGCGGACACGATCCCCGACCGTCGGACCGTACATCCCCGCATACTCACTGCGACTGATGCTGCGCATCTAGAGATCTCCCATTACGTCACCGCGAAAGCCATAGACGCGGCGCGCTCCCGCCAGGGCGACAAGACGAACCTCGCGGTTCTGGCCGGGCTCGAAGCGCACGGCCGTACCGGCGGGGATGTCGAGACGGAAGCCACGAGCTGCAGCGCGGTCGAACTCCAGAGCCGGATTGGTCTCGGCAAAGTGATAGTGGGAGCCGACCTGCACGGGACGGTCGCCCGTGTTGACCACGGCAATATTTACGGTCTCGCGCTCCGCGTTGAGTTCGAGCCTTCCATCGGCGCAGTGCAGTTCACCGGGGATCATGGGGCCGCCTCACCGATCGGTTCGTGAATGGTGACGAGCTTGGTGCCGTCGGGAAAGGTTGCCTCGACCTGCACTTCATGGATCATCTCCGCGACTCCGTCCATAACGTCGTCCCGGGTGAGAAGCGTGCGACCGAAGCTCATCAAGTCGGCCACGGTGCGCCCGTCGCGAGCGCCTTCGAGAATCGCGGCGCTGATGTACGCCTGGGCCTCGGGATAGTTGAGCTTGAGCCCACGATCCTTGCGTCGCTCGGCGAGAAGGGCCGCGGTAAACAGCAGCAGCTTGTCCTTCTCACGTGGTGTCAGTTCCATCGGTTTCCCGGTTCTGTGGGCCTATAGGCGAAGATATTGAGAATAGGGCTTCCGCCTTCCTGTCGGCAAGCATCAGGTATGCCAGATTCGCGGCTCTGCGGGACAGTGTCCGTAGCATTCGCTGTTCAGCGCCTGCCAAAGGCGGCTGAACGCCGCGCGACAACACTGGGCGTCCTCACCGAGATAGCGTGCGAGCAACAGCTCACCGCGCTGTGTCAGGCTGAAAGTACCCGTGTGCTGCGCTGTGTTTTCACACGAAAGCCAATCGTTAATCAACGCTTCGCTTGCGGTTTCCGTGAACACGGCCAGGCCAGCCGTGCTGGCACCAAACAGTCCCTGGCGCGATTGGCAGAGACGATCACCCGCCTCGAGGCGAAGCTGATCCTGGAGGAGCATGCGACCCTCGCGGCGAATCCGGAGTCGTTGCCGGCAGAACCCTTCGACGAAACGATCGGAGCATGCCGGACGCCCGAGCACGACGACGTCCCAGAACGCGAGCTTCGCCCCCTTGGCAAGTTCAATGCTGGTGTCCAGGTGGGCCTGGGCTCCGGAAAAAAGGATGGTTTCCTGCGGAAGCCACTCCAGGGTCCCGGAGACAACATTCAGCTCAACCCGTTGCTGCTGCGTTTCCGCGAATCCACCGCCTGTGTAGAAACGTCCTGCCGATGGCGTTGTGAGCAGCGCGCGCCCACTTCGATGCTCGACGCCGATCGAAAGGAAGTCGCCGAGCACCACACCTCCGGGCGGGTGAAGCAAGTAGCAGTGAGCCGTGCCCAAGGTATCGGGATAGAAGAGGCGCTGCACCCGAAGCGGTCCTTCGTGGCGACAGCGCTCCAGAACGGTGCGTGCCTTTCCCTGGCGAAACACGAGGTCGAGTCGTGCCGGCCAGCGTCGCACGGGCCTGCTAGACTCGAGGCTTCCCTCACACATGGATTGGTTCATGGTGCTCACGATAGCGCATCGGCGTATTCCGTTGCTGTCCGTAGCCTGCTCCGCCGCCTTCGCGGCTGCGTTCAGCCCGTCGATGAGAGCCGATCCAGCTTTACTCGGTTCGCCCATTGCGAGCCGCAACCTGTCGCCGGTTTACGCCAATCTCGGGGTCCCCGTGATGCAGGATGCGCGCGGCCTTCACGCGGGATCCTGGGAACTGGGCTGGCAGTTCCACTGGGCCAGTCATTCGGTGCGCGAATCCGGCGCCGATGGCAATCTCGAGTTTGACGGAGAAACCCAGCGCCACGATCTGAAGTTGGCCGTCGGCCTCGGTGCGGGGTTTGACGTAAACCTGACTCTTCCCTGGATACGCCACGACGGGGGAGCGCTGGATAGCCTCATCGACGATTGGCACGCCTTCTGGGGTCTCCCGGATGGACCGAGGCCTCGACAGGGCCAGGATCAGCTACGCTACTTTTCGAACAGCGGTGCGGGGTTCCTGCTCGATGACAATGCCTCGGGATTCGGGGATGCGGAGCTTGATCTCGCCTGGCGTTTCGCCGAACTCGATGGTGCTCAAATCAGCGCATTTGCCCACGCAAAATTCGCCACCGGCGAAGCGCGAGACTTCACGGGTAGCGGAAGCGATGGTGCGAGCGTCGGTCTCCGCGCGAGTGCTGGTGAGTGTGTCAGCGTGCGCGTCAGCTGCCATATGCAGGTTGGCGTCGCGTATATCGGGGAAGTCGATCTGGTGCCCTCAGCCGACGATACACTGTGGTTCGGTGGCGTTTCCGTGTCCTGGCTTCTTACCGATCGCATTGCGATTACCGGGCAGATCGACGCCCATGCATCGCCCTTTGATGGCCCCCTAAATGAAGGTGGAGATCCCATTTGGGGTGCACTGGGCGTACGTTACAGCCCCGGTGATTCCTGGCGTTTCGATTTCCAGTTCAGTGAAGACCTGGCGGTGGGCAGCGCCCCCGATGTTACCTTCCTCGTAAGTGCCTCGCGTCGGTTTCGCTGATGGGGCAGGGTAGTGACCTCTCGGTGCTGGCGAGTGACGTACGCAGCTGTCGCTTGTGCGAGGCTGAGCTCCCCCTCGATCCGCGTCCCGTTATCCAGGTTCACGAAGATTCGCGAGTCCTGATCGCTGGACAGGCCCCCGGGCGTCGTGTGCACGAGAGCGGGCGACCGTTTAATGATCCCAGCGGTGTCCGGCTGCGGCGCTGGCTGGGTGTGGATGAGAAAACATTCTATGACCCAAGCTGTTTTGCGCTGCTGCCTATGGGTTTTTGCTTTCCCGGCACATCAAAAGGCGGTGACCTTCCGCCGCGTAAGGAGTGCGCGGAGGCCTGGCGCCAACCCCTGCTCAATTGCCTGAGTTCGATACGCGTGACACTACTGCTGGGACGTTACGCGCTCGCCTGGCATCTGCCGGAAGCACAAGGCACGTTGTCTGAAATCGTGGAAGCGTGGCGGGAGCACGCGCCGAAAGTTTTCGTAGCGCCGCACCCGAGCCCTCGAAACCAGCGTTGGCTGCGCAACAACCCGGGTTTCGAGCGAGATACCGTACCGGCGCTGCAAAAGGCCGTCGCGGGCGCGCTCAGAAACTAGAACAAAGCTTGAGTCTGGCTGCCGGAATTAGCGGGACGCTTGCAGCGGTTCGACGTAGACGTAGTCGATAAGTTCGTCGATCAGGGCAGGGGGGTTCTGCGGCCATTGGTAGTCGACGTGCCAGTCGATTTCATCGACGTAGTCTCGCGCATCAGGGTCGGCGGGGAAGCAGGTTACCTGGACCTGTCCCGGCTGGTATTCGACGTAACCGAAGCTGTCATCGAGTCCGTTGGCGCAGCCGGAGATGTTGAGGGAGCGCCGCGTCGCGAACCCGGTGGCGATAACGACCTCGGTACCGTCTATACGAACGCGCAACTCAGTACCGAGTTTTCGGGTCGATTCGAGCCGCTTCTCCTTGCGATCGAGGTCTCCGAAGCGAATCACCGCATCGCTGTCATCGCTGATACGCAGCCGATGCACGGGGCTGTCATTGAGGAACTTGACGTCGGTACATGCGCGCCCGGCACTTTCCTTTGTCTGCATTGAAAAGAAAAAATCGCGGGAAGCGGGGTTCGCCGAGCCATCCAGGATGACGGGATAGGTCACGGCAAAGCGCTGGTCGCTGTGCGGGTCCGACAATTGGGTCCGAACGAGCTCCCAGGAGAGGCCTCCGACGGTAAATCGATAGCCCGGGTCGTGAATGTTCGCGGTGTATTCGACCTCGCGGGCCAATCCGGCGACCAGGCGCTGACTCTCGATCGCGCATGTCTCTGCGGCTGCCGCGGGCTGCGCCTGTACGAACGTTTGGGCCACGCAAGCAAGGAGGGGCACGATGGCGAGATTGCTTCGCAGGGTTTCAGATCTCGGAACAGGCCTGCCTGCAGTAGCCGTCGATGGCCACGCAGTCCTGCGATTCGCGAAATCATGCCATGCAGATCTGCGCTTGTGCCGCGCCATCTACCTTGCCTCGTGCTGAGATACCACCCGTTGATACTAACCGTAGGCGAATTTGGATGTTAGGCGAGAAAACAGCTCGCGCCCATAGGTCAAAAGTAGGAAGAAGATAGGGTCAAGGTGCACGAGAATCCTTCTATCGCGGCGAAAACCGGCATTAACTGTGCCGGAACGGGAGTGAATTTCGTTGCGCAAAGTCTCACTCCGGTTTACGAAACTTGAGTGTCATTCGATCGGACTCGCCGATCACCAGCATGGCTTCGTATTCGGGTGTACCCTCGGTTACATCCCTCAGAGTGGGCGGTAAGCGCCACACGACGTCGGCCTCGGTCGGCTGGTCATTCGGGTTTGCATTCAACTCGCTACTATCGACAAGGTAGAAGCCCGCGGCGTGGAACGCGGCGATGACGCGCGATGGCTTGAGATACCCGGCATCGCCGTTCGCCCAGCTATCACTGCTTGTCTCGGGGGCTCGATGCTGCACTACACCGACAATTCCGCCAGGTTTCAGCGCGCGATAGGATTCTTCGATGGCGGCCGCGACGTACTGGTCCCCAACTTCCTGCAGGTTGTGCATCATGCGAAAGAACAGGACTCGGTCCACGGTTCCTTCGAAGACGTGAGGCATTTTCGAGAACTGATAAGAGTTCAGCGTAATACCAGTTCCGGCGGCTATTCCACCTGCGGTTCGCTGTGTCCATGTTCGAGCGTTTTCGATACGTTCGGCTTCCCAATCGAGATCACGCGTGGGGCGCAGCGCTTGCCAGGCTTCGTCAGCGTGATGCGCTGCGATCAACGTACCTTCACCGCCGAGGTAGGGCACTAGGATTCGCGTGTACCACCCGCCTCCCGGTAGACCTTCAATGACCGTCATCCCCGGGGCGACCTCGAAGAAGCTAAGCGTCTCGACCGGATTTCGATAGCTAGACCGGGCCTTGTGCTCTTCAGTCTGGTTCGCTACCACGGATTGCAACGAAGAGAGAGCAGCTTCATCGATTGCGGGCTCTGCGGTTGACGGTGCTACTGGCAGCGCGAGAAGAGTGAATGCTGCCCATGCGCTGTTTGTGTACGCCACGTCGATCTCCATCCTTGCGCTTGGACCGAGGGATGGTGGGCCAAACCGAGCGTTGGCGATAGAGGTCTGACACAAACCTTACATTTCAATATTTAACATAATATGTATTATGCGCAGTTGCGATGACCCTGATGGGGTGGGCCGTGCTGTTAGGATGTTTCGACAATCTTCACCAAATGAAGGACACGGCCGATTGCGACGATTTATGCGCAGCGTAAGGTTCGACAACTTCGAAGAGGCCCGCTTACACGCGGGCTTTCTTTTGGGTGATGTACTAAGCCGTCTAGGTATCTCTCGACGGAGCTACTACCGGTGGAAACGGAATGGACGCGTACCCGGATGGGCACTAGATCTATTGAAGCTGCATGCTGGTGATTTGAGCCCTATCGGACTTACGCGGTGGCGATTAAATCGTGACGTGCTCTATCACACCGACCTCGATCCTAGGTATCACTCATGGCCGATACACGAACTGCTCGCCGACATTGTGTTCCCGCACAGGCGGTCTGAGTTTAACAGGGTGAACCGGCAACGCCTGGTTGAATCTGAACCGTCAGTACCGAACGGGGTCCGTACTGATGCCGATTTGTTGATAAAAAAGTGAAGATGAGTCGGGCCCATCGCCACTAGTTAATATCCTCGTTAATCTGGGAGTCGACATGTTCCACAAATCTCCTCCGACCGATCGGGTTATTCTCCGGAAAATCCACGAACGATATGTTGAGAAGTTCGGGGATTTTGATCGTCACGATCCTACGAAAGAACGAGAGACGAAGATTTTCGTACCAATTGATTGTGAAGCAATTGCTAGCGAATTAGGAGTAGATCCTGACATTGTGTTTGGTAGGCTTTACTACCATCTGAACAATAAGTATGGGTATACGGACCCAAACGGTAACAGAACGAGTCTGTTTGTCTTTAGCCTGAAAACTGATCGCCACGCGGTCCACTTCCCGTTGCTCTCGGCCATACTTGCGGACATGGAACAGTCTTGGTTTAGATTTGCTTTTCCTACGATGCTCGCAGGATTCGCCCTAATTATTTCAGTACTAAGCGCGGTATGCTGACGCACTGTTGGTCCGCAAATAACACTGGAAATTCTTTCGGCACTCAGCCCGCGAATTTACCTAGCATTGCAATTATCTTGAGCCCTTAGCGATGACGCATAGACCACCAGTTTTTCTTGAATCAGCTTTCTCGTGCCCTTTCTGTCAGGCATACGCACACATGGTATGGGAGACGCTGTGGGAAGAGACTCCGAGTGGCTTGAGACGGTGTGCGTATCACAAAGCTACCTGCGATAGCTGCTCTCGGCACTCCCTGTGGGTAGCGACCGGAGACGGAGTGGGTAGAATGATATTACCTGACGTGAACACAGCAGTTGAACAGCCGCATATCGATATGCCAGCTGACGTTGTAGCGGACTATACCGAAGCAGCATTGATTTTTTCGCGTTCCCCACGTGGGTCTGCCGCATTATTAAGGCTCGCAATGCAGAAGCTCTGCGTACACCTGGGCGGATCCGGCGCTAATTTGAATGCCGATATCGGTGAACTAGTTCAGAACGGCTTGCCGGTAATAATCCAACAGTCTCTCGACGTCGTTCGGGTGATCGGCAACAACGCTGTTCACCCAGGTGAGATCGACATTCGAGATAATTCCGAATCTGCCGGTGCACTGTTCAAGCTAATGAATTTGATTGTCGACAACCAAATCGCCGAACCCGAGCGTATACAAAAACTCTACGATTCTCTTCCGGAAAGTGCTCGCAACGCGGTTGATCGACGCGATAGCTAACTGTGCGTGCGTGACTAGTTATCGCATAGAAGGAGCACGCGGGGATGTGGGCACAGAATTCGGATGGAAGTATGCTCGACCTGGTCGTTGGGTTGTGGCCCAGGCGGGTTCGGCGGGCTCGATCACAGGCGGTGCGTTCTGGTTGCCATCCGGGTATGAGAATCGAACCTCATTTACGGGGACGCCGGTAGGGGGAGTGATCCTCACTCCCCCGTCGTCCCCTTTCGCTACCTCATACACCGGGTCCTCTCGATAAGGATTGAACCAGCCATTGTCGACAATGGATCGGCAGAACTCGTAATCCACCTCCATCGGCGTGGCCTGCTGCGTGTAGCAGCTGCAATCGGCCGTCCGGTGACTGTAGATGCAGTTGGGCTTGGGGAAGGTCTTTACCTCGGTCAGCGAATCGTACACCGGCGCCGTATGCGGCAGATTCGGAATGCGCGGCTCCCAGGATTTGATGTACGCGGCCTGGTCGAGTACTAACGCCGGATCGCGGACGACGGAACCGGAGTAGAACTCTGTCAACTGCTCCAGCTCCGAAGGCGAGACCCCCTCCTCCGCACCCGGTCCTGTTACCCCTACGAAGTTGTGAATTCCAAGGATCCGAAGAGGTATACCCGAATCACGACACACTTCTAAATGCGATGCACGAATCTGAACAGGTCATGCCACCAATAACAGTATTGAAGTAAGGTAAGCTGCTAATGGAATCGAAGACTATCGCTGCCTGTAGAGGAGATGATTGAATGCTGACTACCCAAGCGTCAACTCATTATCATTATGTAGCTGGTAAACGTGTGTAACCCAAATTGCTGTGGTTAAGATGGATTAGAGCATGCTGGATTACATTAAGAACTTCATATTCGGCCTTGACCCTACGTCATTTGTCATCGGCGCAATTATTAGTGGCTTGATAGGTTTATGGCTCGATTTTCTAATTAAGCAACCAAAACTCATTTTGAGTGGCAGCGGCTCTGGAATTTCGCCGAATAACACTAAAGGGGTTACGTTGACCTTACACAATAAAGTCGGCTGGTTCGGATTAATGGTCTACGAAACGAGAATATTTGGTCTAAGACTTCATCCTGAATTTAGGAAAGGCCTAACCTTTGATAAACAGCCAGCCAGGGATTGCACAGCATTACTGTTTCTAAAGGAAACGGGCGAAAATGTTGGACATCTAAAGTGGTCTATTCCTGGCAACAGAATTGAGGATACAGTTACTATAGAGTCGGGCAAAGGCGCTAACCTCAAACTGTTTTGCCGAAAAGCGGATGAAGATCGATACTTCATTTATCAGCCTTCATCTCGCGACGATAACGCTCCACTAATCCCAGATCAGAAAATTCAATTTACAGGGAGTCAAGACTTTACTCTTAGAGTTTATTACTCCCACAGCCGTAAACTTGAGGAGACAATCACAATCCGTAGGAAGTATAACGGCTTGCTATATTTAGAGACGAAGGGTAGCAGTAGCCTCTTTTAGGAATTGCGGCGAATATTCTTAGTAAAACGTCGAAGCAATTGGAAACCGTAGCGCGACACCGCTGTTTGAGGCGTTAACGGGGTGAGCCGGCAACGCCTGGCTGACTCGGGAGCGTCGGTACCGAACGGGGATTTCGATAGGCTCGGCCGGGTTGATCAGTGATGGCCCACGCAGGCTCCACAGGCTCGATCACGGGCGGAGCGTTCCGGTTTCCATCAGGGTAAGCGAATCGAACCTCATTTTCGGGGGCGCCGGTGGGGGGAGTGATCCTCACTCCCCCGTCGCCCTCTTCCGCGACCTCATAGACCGGGTCCTCTCGGTACGGATTGAACCATCCGTTATCAACCACCGACCTGCAGAACTCGTAATCCACCTCCATCGGCATAAACGGCGGGAGAACACCTGGCCCATTCACTCACGCGGACATAGGGATCTAGTTGCCATGTCGGATGAGTTTTTCAGAGATCGGCGTTCTTCTAAGGAACGTCGCGGGGAAAAGCCCGTTAGGCTTCCCGAGGGTTTGATCTGCCGCCGCACAAACAAAGAACGGCGAAGCCCGGCCAGTCAGCTAAGTAGCTTGCCTTGGTGGCTTCGAAGATCCTATCTGACCGAAGTGGATGACACGGCGGCGCGTCACAACGATGGAGATGGGCTAAGTAACAGTTCAAGCTAGTCTCTTTAGTAAGCCTGTGCCTTGAGATCGTAAAGCCGGTGGGCAGATTCACCAGTGCGCCAGAAGCCGCTTGAGGCGCGCATTCTCCGTCTCCGATTGGCGCAGGCGCCAGATCGGTGGCTTCGCTTTCACCGTAGCGCTTAAGTAGGGTATAGATAGTCTGCTCGGCTAACACATGGCGCTTGGCCACCTCGAACACCGGCTTTGTAACTGCCTAGTGGGGAATCCGGACCATCGGTTATTCCGAAGACCGACCGCTCCTCGTTATGTTCGCGCCTTGGCGAGGGCCAGTATTTCAAGATATGAGTGACTCGAACTGCTCGAGGCCGATGACCTGGCGGCGTGGTCTATGCTTTTTGAGGACGGGGGAGTCAATTAGCGTGGCGCTGCTCGAACAAGTCGCGGACTGCACTTCCTGGTGATATGAGACGCGCCCAAGGAGAGTGCCGGATGGCGCGATAGACCGATTTTGCTCCAAGTTCGTCGCGGTGCCTGAGCAACGAGCCGATTAAAGAACGTATCAGAATGCGGATCCGGTTGAACCCCGGATCCGCATACTGGTAACAAGCGCTAGTCGTCGCTGTCGTACCGATGTGTGCTGAGGGGCTCCACCTGGCCGCGCAATTCCCCGGGTTGGAATGCTGTCGTGTGGAGGTTCCAGTAGATACCACCCGCATCGATGGCGTTAGCCAATCCGTAAAGATCGTAGATGCCACATTGGTTGGCTTCACCCTGGGGAAACTGGCGGTTTGAAATACGCCCAATAATTGTGTTCGAGTCCAACTCGACCGTTTCGCTGTTGTCTTGCGCTACCGCGACCAGATCCACAAGGCCAATAGCTATCGGCCCGTTGCTGCCGGCTTCAGCACAATGCAGGTGCAGTCGCGTAACTTCGCCCTCGAGATTCGAAAACGTAACGCGGACTCTCGCGGAGCGGAAGTTGCGCTTGAAAGAGATGATGCCATTGGCCAGACCATCGGAGGCGACGGGTGTGCTGGCAACTTCTTGCTCAGCACTGAGCACGGACTTGGACGCTGCTCGACGGTCACCGTCAGCAAACGCTAGGCTTGAAACCGAAACGCAGCTAACCAGCGCAAAGCGCAGGCATTTCTTGAAGTTCATCGTGATTCTCCTGGAGTTTGGATGCCGCGAAGTTGCGACACAGCTTAATGCCGGTTCATCGGCGAATAGTTCAAAAGGAATTCGTCTTGGCTGCTAAAAATTTCATCACCGCCTCGCTCAACTGGGTGACCTTTAGCCAGTCGGCGTGGACGCTCGCGGCTGAACCTGCGCTTTAGCTGCAAGCCCATTCCGATGTTCTCTACCGTGGAACAAGCCTTACCGACGGACGACCAGCGGTCAGCGCCGCCTCGCAGGTAGATACAGGACCTGGCATGTTTCTTGGAGTGTCTCTCGCATACAGTGTGTTTCCGGGCGTTTCACACCAGGACTACAGCAAATTCCGGGTTGATTTGCGTACGTCACGTAGGCTGTCGCTCACGGCGGCATACTCGATTGGCTACTTCGGTAGAGGTGGTGCGACGGGGCTAGGTCAAGCTACCTGGCGCTCGGAGCTTGGCAAGCACCTTTACAGCCGCGGATTGGTCGAGAGCAGCTTCATCGCTAGCGAGCACGACGGTCAACGCCTGGAGAGACACTGCGCTAGGACTCACCCGGAGTCGCACGGATATCGCAGACGCTCGCCTAGAGTCGACACAGCAGCCAACATAGCAGGCTCCAGTCGCCTGTTACGCACCTTAATAGCCGCCAAGAAGGAAACGGTCCAAATAGCGCTTGTTGCAGAGAGAGCCGAAATTGACTCTACCCACCGTGAAAGGTTACATGCCAACACAGTACCGAACTCGCGGCCCAACTGTCGGAAGCCTTGGCCTAAAGAGTTACGGCGCCGTTCCGGGTATTGCGGAGAGCAAACAGAGCACTGCCGAGTCGAGGCAGACGATGTTTTGTAACGTGAAGTTCACGATTCCATCCTATCGTTTAACGGCCTGCTTCTTCGGCTCAAATTCGCATTGCGTCGGCACGAACGGCTCGGCGTTACTGCTGTCTTCAGGAAAACGCGCTCAGCGTACTCCCGTGAAACCAGAACGAGGTGTAAGCACAACAATGAATCGGGCCGCGACTTTCAGAATCTTGCCCGCGCTCGCCACCGTGGCAGTATCGCTCAGTGTGCAGGCGCGAGCTCCCCAGCAAGTGACGGCAGCCGACGAGACGAACGAAACGATGGCTGCGCATGCGCAGGTCATCAATCCGTTTTTCGTCGATCTCGACTGCGAAAACCTTGGCTATGTCCAACCGGGAGAAGTCGACGAGCATTTAGGGCCGATCTTCATGGGTCTCGACCTCGATGGATCCTCCGAAATTGATCCGGCGGAATGGCGCAGTCATCCGGCCATGCGCGACCAACCCTTGCTTGCAATTTCTTTCAGCGTTGCCGATGTCGATCATGACGGAGGAGTCAACTATCTGGAGCTTCTTGAGTATCTGAAGACCGCGATCAATGCGCTGGACGATAACGGTGACGGCGAGTTGTCACCCATGGAACTCGACGCCTTTTTGCCTGCTGATTGATTGAAGTCTTTCGCGGCAGCGCCGCGACGTAAAACTAACAATGCAAAAAATAAAGGCCCCAGCATGGGGCCTTTATTTTTTCTAACTCAGGCATTTTTCTAACTCAGGCCTAAGTCAGGTCTAACTCACTAAACGTGAGACGCCCTCCCGCTTGCGGGAGGGCGCCGCAGGGGCATGACGATTACTCGACCGGGTTGTCGCCCTCGACCTTAATGAAGATCGGATTGCTGTGGAAGTTCAGGATTGACCAGGCTTCCAGATCCGCCGTCAGGACTCCAAATACGTGCGGTGGGCAGTCTTCGCTTTCGCACAGGATATTGTCCTTCAGATTATCGGGCAACGAGTTGCCGTCCATGTCTGTCACATAAGGCGTTCCCGCGGGCATGTTCGTTCCACGAGCGCGAACGTAGCTGTCGCCGCTCACCTTGAACTTGTACTGAGCGCGAAGGCGGACGTCTGATGCCCCTGCCCTTCTCGACCCGTGATCAAAAGTGACGGATTCGGCGATGTAGGTCGTGTCCGGGGCCAGTGGATCGAAGTACTTGGGATCAGCCGGTGTAAACAACTCTCCTACGGAACCTTTGATGATGTCGATCTGCTTGACCGACGGCTCGTTAACCGGTTCAGCGATATCCACCTGCATGAGAGCCGGGTTATCAAAGGCGTAGGGGCTGTTGTTCTCGCCACCCGGATCTACCGCCTCCAGCAGCACGGTCACCTGCTGATTGGGGCGCACGTACAGTGTTTCACCCATCGTCGCGCACTGGCCCCGGGAGCAGGCCGTGAAGCTAAACTCATTGGTGATGAGCTGACCCTGGACGGCGAAGGAGTTGCCGCTCCGAAGGCTATCTACAATCGCTTTGGCCGGGTCGTCTCCGTAGCCGTCAAGATAGGTGAAATGCTCCTGGTACTCGCCGGGCCAGAAGTCATTGGTGCTTTCAAAGTCCAGCGGACCGAAGCCGCCGCGATTGTGCCAGTCGGACGAAGCGAAGTACCAGAAGTGACGACCTTCGGAAAGCATCGCGTCCCACATCGTGCGCACGCCAGGACGGCAGAGCGTCACCTTCGCGGGCGGTTCGTTGTCATCAACTTCAGGGTAGGCGCCGCTCTCGAGGAAGTCGCTCGGTGTGAGCATGTTGCCATCAAAGTCCATGCCGGGCATTGCGGCTTCGGCACCTGCGTAACAACCCACACCACCGAAGGTCCAAAGTCCCGAGGTGGGACGACCGGCGTTGTAGCTACCGCGTGAATACTGCGCTTGGTGCCCGGGCTCCGATTCGAAACCAAACGCCACATCGGGTGCAACGTAGTTCCAGTCGCGCATGTGCTCAACGTTATAGCCTTCGTCGTCGTCTTCAATGAAGGCGCCCTGACGCTCTACGTGAGCCTGTACGGCGAACGCTTCGCCAGGGAAGTTTTCCTGCATCCAGAGAACGGCAGCGGTCGACTTTACGTGCTCTCCAGCATCAGAAGTGTTGATTCCATTAACCAGCGTGCTGTTGTAGTCAGCGACCCCTTCAACCTCGCGACCGTCGAAGAGTTCGATCAGTTTTGCGTTGCCTTCTTCGGAAAGCTCGCAGGTCCAGCCCTGACCGCCGCCCCCGGACGTATCATCGGAGTTTCGCGCGAAGCAGTATTCGAACTGCGCCATGGCGTCGCCGTTGGGCTCTTGGAGATACTGTCCGGTACTGATCGCGTTTGAGGAGTGTTCATGCCCCGGCACGACCCACTCAAGGCCCATAAAGGCTTCTTTATCCTCGTTGCCGGGCAGTTCTCGCGCCACGACGATACTCGGCAGGTTGAACTCCTGCAGCGACTGCCAGCGCCACATACGCTCCACGGTTTCGGTAACGCCGATGCCACCGGTACGGTTTTCGGTAATGTAGTCGCCCTTGATGGCGGCGGAGTCCACGCCAGGGCCGTCGCCAATTGTGTTCGCCCATAGGCCACGACCGAAGGCGCTGTCACGGTTACGACCGTTGAAATCCGAGATCCGGCAGTCGCGACTGCCCGAGCCGGAGTGGCCTACGTGAATGAACCAATCCAGATAGGACAGGGACTTCTCCGTTAGCACTTCGACGTTTGTCGAGCCATCTGAGCAAGTCGTGTGATTGTGGAAGTCACCGGACAGGTATTCACCCGCCGAAGCTCCACCGCTCACGGCTGAAGATACGGCCGCCGCGAGCGCGACGGACATGGAGTTTGGCTTCATTTTTTGGGGTCTCCCTTGAGAGTGTGCGCGGCGCGCCGCCGATTCTTACTGCCAGCTGTACTTCAATTTTCGGTAGCAGCCGGCCTGAGCAACCGGCGCCACAGGGCTAAGTAAAAATGAGAAGCATGAAAGCTCGGTGAACGCTTTGTTACAGTTTGTGCGGAAGATCACATCCTGCGTAGGGAGGCCTTGACGGCATCCTTAATCGCCGAACTGTAATCAATCTGTCATAGACGCAATCTAGCCTGCCGACTTCTTCACAACACCATCACGCCGTCCGCGTTACGTGGCTTGCAGGCGTCGTCCAAAGGTTCTATGCGCACGATCTCGGTGATGGCGGTTTTCCGCGAACCCCTCGTTCAATTCTTGCTTATTGGCGCGCTGCTGTTTGCGGTCGACCGGGTCGTCGCACTGCAGGCCGATGACCCCTACCAGATCATTGTGGATGCCGAGGAAATAAGCCGGCTCGTACGGGTATTTACTGAGGGACAGGGGCGTCCGCCTTCGGAGGAAGAAGTAAAGAATCTACTGGTCAAGTGGAGCCAGAACGAGATCTTCTTTCGCGAAGCCAAGGCTATGGGTCTTGATCGGGGCGACGATATGATGCGCAGTCGCCTGATACTCAAGATGCGCAACGTGATCTTCAACCGCGTTGTTGAGCAGGCGCCGGAGGAGGACGAACTCCGTGCGTGGTTTGAACTCAATCAGGATCAGTACGACATCCCCGCACGCTACTCCGTGGAGCGCATCCGCGTACCTTCAGGCTCGTTGGCGGACGCGGAGGCTCTTGCCGAGGAGTTGGGGACCGCTGCAATGTCGGATCGCGCAGACGATGTGCAGACGTTTGCGCGCCGCTCCCGAGAGAATCTCGATGACATGCTCTCCCAACAGCAAGTCGATACCTTGCTTGCCCATCCTCGGGAGCAGTGGCTGCCCGTGAGCACCGCCGACAAGTGGAGTCTAATGCGAATCAGCGCGGTGCAAGAGGCCATACCCGCGAACTTTGAAAAGGTGCGCTACCAGGTTGCAAAGGAGTTTCGAAAGGCTGCGAGCGGCCTTCAAGTCACAGAAATGGCTGAAGAAATCTCGGATAAGTACGACATCTACATCGATTTTTCTGAAGAAGACGTACGACAAATCATCGCCGAAGCCTCTGCCTATGAGACGCCCGAAATCACAGCGCAGAGCCGCTCGCTGAAGGCTCGTGCGGGGGTGGCTGATCTGGGGGACGAGGAAGAGTGACTCGCCGTTCCACCGGACTTTGGGCTGCCCTTCTTACACTCTTTAACCTCACCGCCAGCCTGCTCGTTGCCGCCTCGCTCACCAGCACCAAGGTCAGCGCCCACGAAACGCCTATCGCACTCCTCGCGATCCGTGAGCAGGCCGAAGGCAGTTTTCAACTCGAATGGACGTACTATTCCGCCCGTGCCGACGTGCCGCCCGACGTGCAATGGCCTGCCCAGTGTGTCGCCGACTACCCGCTGCTGGACTGCGGTGACGCCGGGCTGCTCGGTGAAATCGTCATGCCGCAAATCGGCACCGAGTACTCCGCCGCCGTGGTCCAGCTCAACCTAAGAGATGCGCCACCGCAGAGCTACACGCTGACCGGAGCCAACCCCCGGGTGGTGATCACGCCAGACGGGAAGATTCCCTGGCCACAGGTTGCCGCCTCCTACGTGCCCCTGGGCATCGAGCACATCATGCTCGGAGTCGACCACCTCCTTTTTGTGCTGGGTCTGCTACTGCTCGTGCGCGGCACCCGCGTATTGGTGTGGACGATCACATCGTTCACGGTGGCGCACAGCATCACCCTCGCCGCGGCGACGTTGGGCTGGGTTGGTGTGCCGGACAAGCCCGTCAACGCCGCCATAGCGCTCAGCATCGTGGTGCTGGCCGTCGAGGTGATCAAGTTCAGAAAGGGCGAGCCCTGCCTGAGCGCGCGCCTGCCGTGGGCCATCGCCTTTGGTTTTGGTCTGCTCCATGGCTTTGGCTTTGCCGGCGCCATGACAAACGTGGGCCTGCCGCCGGAGAGTCTCCCGGCGGCGCTGTTGTTTTTCAACGTTGGCGTGGAAATCGGCCAGCTTGCCTTTGTCCTTACGGTGCTGGGTCTTTACCGCGCCCACCGCTTCCTCGACGCCACGTTTCCGCGCTGGTGCGGTGAAGTCGGGATTTGGGGTGTGGGCAGCCTGGCCTCCTACTGGTTCGTCGGCCGCTTCGTGGCCTTGCTGACTCCCTGAGAGGATTATTCATGACACGCGACCACATCATCCCTCAAAGAATCAGCCTCAGATCGCGCAGGAGACAGCTGTTTCTCTCGGCGGTTCCGCTTTTCCTTATCGCGCTTATCCCCCAATTCGCCTTCGGGCACGTTGAGGAAGGCAGCGCGAGCGGCTTTGTCAGTGGTCTGTTACACCCGATCATGGGCCCAGACCACCTGGTGGCCATGGTGGCTGTGGGGCTCTGGGGAGCGCAGCTTGGTGCGCCCGCGATTTGGGTGCTTCCGGTGGTCTTTCCCGTGGTGATGGCGATTGGCGGTCTGCTTGGCGTGTTCGGCATTCCCCTGCCGTTTATCGAGATCGGCATCGCGGCTTCCGCGCTGCTCCTTGGGGTGGCGGTCGCTGCCCGGTACCGCGCAGGATTGGCGGTTACGGCCGTGCTGGTCGGAGTCTTCGCCGTCTTTCATGGTCATGCTCATGGAACGGAGCTGCCTTCCTCCGCCAACGCCTTGTCCTACGGTGTAGGGTTCGTAATGTCCACGGGTCTGCTTCACCTGGCCGGCATAATCATGGGTACGCTTACGCGCTGGCCCGCGGGCGCCGTCGCCGTACGAAGCTGCGGTGCACTTATTGCCCTGACCGGTGCCTACTATCTCGCCGCGGCTACCGGCATGCTGGCCTGAGCGCGGCGCCGTGCTTTCGTCCCCGCAAAACGTGCACAGACTCCTCGCGCTCCTCGCCATCTCTATGGCGAGCCCATCCGCCTCAGCGCACCTGGTGTCGACGCGTTTCGGCGAGTTTTATGCCGGGCTGCTGCATCCGCTCACGACCATGCTGCACCTCGTCCCGTGGATTGCTCTGGGGCTGCTCGCCGTGCTTCAGGGTAAGGCAGACACGCGACGCAATGTGCTGGTATTCCCGGTGGCCGTGGCGCTGGGCGTAGTCGTCGGCGGTCTGGCGCCGGGCTACACGGCACCCGCCTTCCTCAACCTCGTCTCTATCGTTGTGCTCGGAGCCATGCTTGCACTGGCCCGGCCGCTCTCGTCGCGCGCGTTCTATCTTCTCGCTGGAATCGTGGGTCTGAGTCACGGGTACGACAACGCTGTCGCCAACCTCGGCATCTGGGATTCCGTGCTTTACGTGTCGGGGGTCGCCACGGCGGCCTATCTGCTCATCGTACTGCTGGGAGCGGGATCCCTGAGTACGCTTCGCTTTGCCTGGGGTCTGATCGCCGCGCGCGCCGCCGGGAGCTGGATTCTCGCCAGTGGCCTGCTTTTTGCGGCTTTTACGCTCGTCGGTCCGTCGGGTGTCTGATTCGACCGCGGGGAAGCTACTGCAGGGCGGCGACGGCACAGGCGCAGTGGCAGGCAGGGCGCTAACAGTACGCGTTTTATACCCCTTGCTGCTCTGTTCCGGTTTTGCGGGACTTGGGTATCAGATCGCCTGGACTCGCTCTCTCTCCATAGCGCTGGGCCACGAAGTCGTTGCCGTGCTCGCCGTGGTTGCCGCTTTCTTTGTCGGCCTCGCACTCGGCGGCTTACTGCTGAATGACACCCTCCGCCGCACCCCGGTTCCGGCGCGCTGGTACTGCGCTCTCGAAGTTGGCATCGGCCTTTGGGCACTGCTCATAAGCTGGCTGCTGCCGACCTTGAACGAAAGCTTCGCGCAGTGGATGGGTACCGATCCCGGCGTACTGAGCCACTGGAGCGTGGCCTTCGGCGCTTCGCTCTTAATGCTCCTGCCTGCGACGACGGCCATGGGGGCGACGCTTCCGGCCATCGAACGCCTCGGCTTGATCATGGAGCCGACCCAGAAATCCGTGGCGGGGATTTATGCTGCTAACACCGCCGGGGCCATGATAGGCGCGCTGGTCGCTACATTTTTTCTACTCCCCTCTCTGGGCCTGGCGAAGACCGTAGCCGTCTTCGCCGCCATAAACTTTGCTATCGCCGCCTTCGTATGGCACCGGGCGGCACGCGATGAGCCCCTTCCCGAACTCTCCCCGGTGGCATGGGCGACGTCGGAAGCGCCATGGGGTACTGCCCTGCTCGCCACGCTGTTTGCTACCGGAATGCTGGGTATCGGTTACGAGGTTCTCGTAGTTCGTGTTCTCGCCCAGGTTCTCGAGGGCACGGTTTACAGCTTCTCGGCGGTGCTGGCGATCTACCTTGGCGGCACTGCGGCAGGCGCCGCACTCTACCAGCGCTATGGCCGTACCCACGTCGCGCGAGACCGTTGGACGCGCACAACGTCTCAGCTTCTATTCCTTGCAGCCTTTTCCTGTGCCCTAGGCGTCGCTTGCCTGTACCTGACCATGGACCTGTACCGCGGGGTGTTTAGCGTGCTCGGCCCTGGAAGTATTACGGGGCTGGTTGCTGAACTGAGCGTTGCGGGAATCGTGTTCCTGCTGCCCACCATTGCCATGGGCGCACTCTTCAGTCACCTGGCGCAGAGTGGCAGCGGCGAGCACGGTCTCGGAAAACTGCTGGGCGTCAATACGCTCGGCGCCGCATTGGCGCCTGTGCTGTTTGGCGTTGTTGTTCTGCCGCTCATCGGAGCAAAGCTGGCATTGTTGGCCATCTGCGCCGGGTACCTGCTTTTGCCACTGCTGGCATCAAGTCGCAGCGTTATCCCCTGGTTCGGCGCCGTGCCGGCCACTATTGCGCTCGTGCTATTGCTTCTGTTTTCCATGCCCCTTCGCTTTGTTCCGGAATCTCCTGGCGGCGAAGTCATCGATTACCGCGAAGGCGTGATCGCTGCCGTGGCCGTGATCGAGGAAGCAGACGGTAGCCGCCACCTCGCGGTAAACAACCACTTCATTATGGGGGGAACGGCCAGCCGCTTCTCCGATCACCGCCAGACACATCTACCGCTCCTGCTCCACGGCGATGCTCGATCGGCGCTTTATCTTGGATTGGGAACGGGGATCACGCTGCAGGCGGCGCAGTACTACCCCGCGCTCTCCGCGACCGGCGTTGAGCTAATTCCAGAACTGCCTGATCTCATGCCATTGTTTGGCGTCGAAACCGCGGGAGGACGCTGGCAGCAAGCTCCTACGATTCGATCCGCCGACGCACGTCGCTTCGTGACCGCTGATACCGGCCGCTACGACGTCGTAATCGCGGAGGTGTTTCACCCATCCCGGGACGGCGCTGGTTCACTCTACACCGTGGAGCACTTCAGCGCCGTGCGTGAGCGCCTGGCGCCCGACGGCCTATTCTGCCAGTGGCTGCCCCTGTTCCAGCTCGAACTGGACACTCTGCGCACCATCGTGCGGAGCTACCTCGAAGTGTTCCCCGACGCACAGATGCATCTTGCGCATTTCAGCCTTGGCCAGCCACTGCTCTGCCTCCTGGGTGGAGCGGGTAAGCAGAAATTCAGTCCCGACTGGCTGCTGCAGCGGGTCCACGAAAGGACACTGCAACAGCAGCTTGTCGCGCTGCGCCTCAATTCCGATTTCGCGCTTTTTGGCGGCTATCTGGGCGGACCCGAGGCACTTGCCCGTTTTGCCGGCCCTGGCCGCCTGAATACGGATGACTCCGCTTTTGTCGCCTATCAGGCTCCCGCTTTCGTATACGGCGAGCCGGATCTACCGGCCGAGCGCCTGGTGCGATTGGTGGAGAGCATGCGCGAGAATCGTGGCTCGCTGCTTGACCCGCGTTTCCTGGGCAGCGAATTCGATGAACGGCTGAAACGTTACTGGCAGGCTCGCGACGTCTTCCTGTCCGCCGGCGTGGGGATCCGCCCGACCGGCGACATCCGCGCGCTGCTCCGTGAAGTTCGCGAACCTTTGCTCCGCGCCGCAAGGATCAGTCCGGATTTTCTGCCGGCCTTCGAGCCCCTCATGGAGATGGCCCGGGTCCTGGCGCGGGAAGACCCCGATGCAGCGATTGAGCTGTTGCGGGAATTGGAACTCGCCAACCCGACCCTCGCCCCGATCCGTGACTTGAGAGAAGACTTAGAGAGGACACGCCTGTGAGCCAGCGAGGCGATGAAAACCGCATTGAAAATCTCGACGCCAATACGCTGCCCTGCTTCGCCACTCCCATGGTCAACTATTTCTTCGCTGACAGCGACACGCTGAACGAGACTCTTGCAAGAACTATAATGGCCCTGGAGCAGGAAGAGCCGGGACTGTCCAAAAGCAATGTAGGGGGCTGGCATTCGGAACTTGACCTGCTGGAGCACGACGACGACTCCATTCGAACGCTACGGGCACGCCTTGAGGGCTTCTCACTGGCGCTGTTAAAGCAGTTCGTGCGCAGTCCGGCGGCGATGGAGCAGTCATCGTCCGCACTGCGCCTGGAAGCCTGGGCCAACGTTACGCGGCACGGTCAATACAACAGTGTGCACAGTCATCCGAACGCGCTGTGGTCCATGGTCTATTACGTTACCGGAAATGAGACCCTGGAAGCGCACCCGTTCAGTGGCAAGCTGGAACTGCTGGACCCGCGCCCGGCCGCCAGCCTGACCTACGACGAAGACAGCGGGGTCTACGGGCGCCTGTTGATCAATCCCCGCGCCGGACAGCTGATCGCATTCCCCGCCTGGCTCCAACACCAGGTCCACTGTTACTTCGGCCAAGCCCCGCGCATATCCATCGCGATAAACCTACTGCCCTGACGCAAAGCGTTCAGTTAGAAGAAAAGCTTACCTCGTAATCCCAGCTCTTGAGGCGGTGCGGCAACGCATTCATCGCCACGGTGATGCGCTCGTTCCCTTCATTGGGCGGCACCGCGTGGAGCATGTAGCTCGGAAACAAAATCAGATCGCCTCGCTGGATGCTGTCAGGCACCCAACGATCCGCATTGTAGGCCGTGGTCGCGGACTCCGCATGCTTGTTCGTGAACGCAAACTCCGACCCTCCCATGCCCCGATGAAAGATGGTGCGCGCTGACGGGTCGATGTCCGTCAGGTAGAGAACACCGGAGATGAAACTGTTCGCATGGGAGTGGATAAGCTGATGTCCACCGGTGGTGCAGTGGTTCATCCAGATTTCCTTGACGGTCCAGTCGAGGTTCTCGCCGAAGAGCAGAAAGCCGAAGTCCCTCAGGTAGGGCTGCAACATTTCCATCAGATCCTTAAGTTCCGGCAATTCACTCGCCGCGATCGGCTGCGTATGAGTGAGAAGGCCGGTCTGCTTGTTGGCTACCGTGGGCTGGTTGCGGATGTGATCGCACAGCCGCTCGATCATCGTGTCGTCAAGTATCTCGCTCACGCGCATAACCGGGGTGGGAAAAAGGTTCTCGACGCTCATCTCAGGCATACAGGGCACCCATGAAGTTTGAAGGGCCAGGCAGCGGCGTGGCGATCTGGCCGTAAGGACTGGTAAAGGATGTATCGACAGCGCGAGGCATCCAGAACTCAGCCGGTATTTTTGCGATAACCGCGGCGAAACTTGGTTTCTATCTCCAGGCCGCTTTTCTTGAGCGCATGGCTCATCTCCGCCGTCGCTTCCCCGGCGCTGAAATCGAACTCTTCTCGCTTGAAGGGAACGTACATGGCGAGCGGCGTACCACGCTCGACGACAAAGCTTTCCTTGCGATGAATCATGACCTGCTGGTTGATGTGATGGTGCGCATCGCTTCGAATCACGCCGTTCATCACCGTGAAGCGCGGGTCAAACTCATACAAAAGCGGAAGCTGCATTACCGAATACCCGGGACTCGTGCGTACGAACCAGGGGCACTCGAGCTTCAGCACCGTAACCACAGTCTCTCGAGCGTGGGGCGGCGCATGGGCGAGGAATTGATCGAAGCCGTGGAAGGAGAGCTTGAAAAGATCCGGGGCGGAGGTGCGCGCCCTTGGCTTGCCTTCGTTGAAGTCAAAAATGAAATCACACCAGGCCGGTAGTACGTAGGCCGCGGAGTACAAGTCCGGGAACGCCGGACACACTTTCACCGTGCCTGCACTGAGGCGGGGGTCGGTATTGGGCGGCGCCGGGGGCATTTGCTTCCACCAGGAAGGCATCATCCGCGAGCCGCGTTCCACGGGAACCACCTCCGGGAGGGCCTCGACTTCGGTGAAGAACTCTATCCTGGGTTTACTCTCCTCGTCGTCCGGACGTGGAGTCTTGAACCGACCGAACATGGGCCGCACACCTCAGTTCTGCTTTTTTCCGAGTCAAGTTTATATGACCAATTCATGTCAGCATTGTGAATGCCCGCCCCGGAAGAGGTGAGCCGCAAACCTTAGGTCTGGTCTCCGATACGATCGGGCACGAAGCCTATTGCCCGTGGCTGACTCTCGAGGGATCTTCCGAACGACGCAGTGCTTTTGCCAGTGGAAGCGAAAGGAGGAGAAGCACCGCGATGACGAGGTAGATCGGCGCACCGGAAGAGCCAGCAGGATCCGAGATGGGTGAATCCAGGGCCGCTATCAACGCCGTGACCTGGTGACCCTCATCGCCACTTGCCGTGACTTCGTAGGCGAAGCCGGTGCGCAGCGGCGCCCGGAACCTGCCCCCTGCATCGGTCTGCAGGGCAAGGACCGAGAGGTCGGGGGCGCCGGACACGGCGATACGTACGTAGTTGCCTTCCGCGACGTTTGCATCCGAATAGCGCAGCTGTCCTTCCAGCATACCGTCAGCGGCCCAGGATAAGGTGAGGGCCATATCGTGAGATGACGCCCGGGGGACCAGCAGCAGGCCGACGATCGACGCCAAAATCAAGCGGGAGGCGATGTGTTGAACGGACATCCGGCTCATTCCGCGGCGAGTGCCTCAAACGTGAGCAGGTATTCATAGCTCAGTTCCGTGTATCCGGGCGCGTCCACACTCATCCGCCGGCCCGCCCAGAGGCGGTTGAATCCCGGGCGGGGAATGAATGAAGCGACGCCCTCCCCGTCGGTGATTTCTCCCTCACCTTCCTCGCCGCGACCCAGACGTACGCCTGCTACCGGATTGCCATCCAGGAGTACCTGAACGCGCATGGTCCGTCCAGCAATTGGGACTTCGCCGCTCAGGGGAACGACTTCAAACGCCTGACCCAAGGGCTCGGTCACAACGCTCGACCATTTCAGGATCGACTTGTGATGCTTTAGCGCCCATGTGGCCTGCTGCGCGCCGCTCACTTCTGACATCGGTTTGTTGACACTCCGGCCCATGGGGTCTCGAGACCAGATGCCATTGTCGTAGCTCATGGCGATCAGCACGGCCGCGGATCCTGGAGTCACGCGACTGCCGCTGTTGCCGTCAGACCGCTCGACGGAGACCGCTTTGCCATCGGCTGCGTAGGCCAAGACCGAGGTGATCTTGCCGGGCTCGAGGGTCTCAAGCTGACCCGCATGCCCTCCGAACAACACCCGAAAAACGCCCGGCGTTGCGGGGTCTTCTTCCAGCCATGCGGTATGCGCCGTGACCGCCACCGGGGTTCCCAGCAATGACAATGCGAAGAGTACTGCGGCTGTAGTGCGTCGCATAGGACACGACCTCCCTAGAGATTGAACTGAACACCGACGCGGAACTGTCGCGGCGCACCGGTGCCGTAGACGGGACCGCCGATCACAAACTGGCTCGGTGCGAACACTTCATCAGTGACGTTGTTCACCTGCAGGTAAGCGCGCCAGCTTTCGGAGCCGGAATAGGCCAAGCCAAGGTTGAGCAGATCGTAGCGCTCGGAATAGAAGGTGTTGGCGCCATTCAGAGGAAACTCACCGACGAAGCGCCAGTCCGTATCGATCTGCCAGCCCGGGAGGAAGCTCCACACGGCGCGCACCGTGCCCGACGAATCCGCGACGCCTGAAACGTCGTTTCCTACCAGTGCCGGGTTGTCATTGCGCACCACTTCCGCATCCGTCTGGTTGTAGACCAGGCATATGGTCAAGGTATCGATGGGTGTCCAGTCCATCGAAGCCTCGATGCCGCGGCGCTCCGTCTCGCCAAAGTTCTCGAATTCGGCAGGTGCCGCTGTGCGCACCTCGCCGTCGGAGTCAAGCTGAAATGCCGCGATATCCAGCAGCAGTCCCGGCAGCGGTTGCCAGGCGAGTCCGATTTCATATTGCCGATAGGTTACGGGATCCAGATTGGCGGCCTGCGACTGATACTTGACCCAACCGTTCGGCAGAGAAAATCCCTCGGAGAAACTGGCCCGCAGCACGAGTTCATCGGTAATCGCCGAGCGAAATCCCAGTTTCGGGGCAAGATTGTCGAGATCGTTGAGTTCCTCGCAGGGCTCGGTGCCCGTCTCCGGGCCTTGAAGCTCGCATTCGCCGGAGAACCGGTCGTAGCGCAAGCCGAGAGAAGGTTGGAAGAGCGGATGCACTTCGGCCTGCAGTTCTAGAAAACCGCTGGCGCTGGAAAGTTCGGTTTCCCGATCATTGATTGCGGGTTCAACCCGAACCCGATTGTCGAGGTTGTCATAGAACTCAAAATGCGTGGTCTCCCGAAAGGCCTCCACACCCGCCACGAGATTGACGGCCACGCCAGCTAGCGTGGTGCGCGTATTGAGGCTGGACCCGACGCCGATGACGTCGCGGTCGTAGGTCTCCTCGCGTTGCGCCCATTGATCACCTCGCGGTCTTGAGAACCATCGCGAGAAATCCTGCACCGTGCGGTAGGCGAAAGTCAGGAGCCGCGAGTCTTCTCCTATGTTCTGATTGAGGTCGATCCGCAGCGTGCCGAAATCCTTTTCCGCGCCATCGTTTTGCACGCCTGGATCAATGCCGTAGGGATCAGTGAGGTACAGCTCTTCGGGAAGATAGGAGGCGTTGTCGCTCTCGGCCGTATGCCAGCGTCCGGAGAGCGCGAGCTCCGTACCCGTTTCGAAGCTCGCGCGCCAGGTGCCCGCGAGCGTGAGTCGATCGTTCTCTGACTGCGGTCTGAAACCGTCGCCCTGAGCATGCTGTATGGCAGCGTTGATCTGCTGGTTTTCACCGACAGCCGTTCCAAGGGCGCCCTGCACGTCGAAGATGCCGTCGGAACCCGCACTGACATCCAACTGGCGGTAGCTGCCGCTGGCCCGCGTGTCGATTTTCAGCAGACCCGCGCGGTTGAAGTTGCCGTAGAGCGCGGAGACGGGGCCCTTGAACACGGTGAGATTGCGCACCTCCAGGGGCACGATGACATTGAGGTCGACGTAGCCATCAGCATGTGACATGGCTTCGTTGAGTGGCACGCCATCCAGCACGACACCAAGGTCGCCCCCATGTCCACCACCGCCGAAGCCGCGGATCGTGATGGCATCCGCCACGCCGGCAAGGCCAAACCTGCGGATACTGAGACCCGAGACATAGTCGAGCATATCCTGAAGCTGCGGCACCTCGAGCTTCCTGATGCTGTCGGTATCAAAGCTGGCGGTGGAAAAGGCGCTTGCTGCGGCGTCAAGGAGTTCGCCCTTGACTACAATTTCCTCAATCGCCGAGTCGCGTTCTTCTTCACTTCCCTGAGCGTAGACACTGCCGTGAACGGCAACGAGAGTGAGCGCGACGCAATAGTGCGACGTCCTACGGTATTTCATCGGGTTCTCCTGGGGTAGAAGAGTTAGAGTAAGGCGACCCCGACGAGTCGCTGTTTCCTTCAGCCGGGGTCGTAGGTGCGGAGTCATGGCGGTGCAGAGGGCCTTCGCCGTGGCGGTGCCAGCCCCCTCCTGCCTGGATCGTGCCGCCGGTCTCTCGGGCGTGCACAAAACCGTGAAGCTGAAACAACACCAGCAGCATGCCGCAGAAAATAAGCAGTAGATTGATGATGCGGGCGAGCACGTCCCAGACGATCGTTTGGCGCCAGGCATTGATCACAGGCACCATCACAAGCAGGGCCGCGATCTGTCCGAGCTCCACGCCGGCGTTAAACCAGAGAATCTTCGCCACCAGCCTTGGGTCGTCAGCGAGCGTGAGGGTCTGTAGTTGGGTTGACAGACCCAGGCCATGAATAAGCCCGAATACAAAGACCATGCCCAGCAGCGGCGGCGCCGAAACGCCCAGCATCCTGGGGAACCCTCCGATGTTCTCAAAGCCCTTGTAGGCCACGGTGAGGCCGATGAAAGCATCGACGAGGTGGTGGTCCGCGGCGACGCACAGGGGCGTCGCGCCCAACAAGACCAGCGTATGCGCGACGGTAAAGGCCGTCACAAAAGCAATGATTCCGCGGAGGTTTCTGAGAAACAGCACAACCCCGAGGAGAAAGAGCAGGTGGTCGTAGCCCGTGAGCATGTGCTCCGCACCCGTCCACAGATAGTCCACCCAGCCGCCTTCCGCCATGCGCTGCTGCGCGGCCAGATCCACCTCGTGACTGCGGGCGAGTTGCGGCGCCGAAGTCACTGCGGCCAGCGTGGCTACAAGCACCGCGTTGAGCGGCACCTGGGGCGCTACGCGCTTTGTCACTACAACTGTCATGGTGGCGTAACGTAAATCCGTAATCGTGCGAAGCATTGGACCGGCGACTTTTTAGCACCGGCAGCGAACACCGAGAACGGATCGGTTTTCAGGGAATGAGCACGAACAGCAAGATTCTCAACAGTTGGTTCCCAGGAACCCGCAATCGTTCGAGAACGCCTGCTCTCGGCGAACGAGAGTTGGCCGTGCTCGACATTCTGTGGCGGCGTTCACCACGGACCGCACAGCAGGTACAGGAATCGATGCCCGGTGCGATCGTCAGCCTGAGCACCATCCAGAGCACTCTGGAGCGACTCCACCGCAAGAACGTTCTCTCAAGAGAAAAACGGGCGCGTGCGTTTCAATATGCACCACTCATTCAGCGCAACGAGCTGATCAGTCGTCTGCTCTATGACATCGCCGACGACGTAGCGGGCGGGGACGTCGCCTCCATGGTGTCGGGATTTATGGCCTTCCTCGGCGACGAACGAGATCAGTTAACGGCGGTGCTTGAAAACCACACCCAAGAAGACTCAGTTCAGACTTCAGGCGAAGGAGCCGTCTCCGTGGCCGAAGACCGGCACGGAGAACAGTCACAATGCTGAGTGCCGTGCTCTCGTTCCTTGTGCTCGGACTGTTCATTGCCGCCGTGCTGTCCTACCTGGCATCCCTTGCATGGCCGGCCCTGCGGCGGGGAACGGCGATGGCCCGGCCTGCCTCACGGGTGCTCTTCTACCTGGTGTATGCGTTCCTTCCGCCTCTGTCCGCAGCGCTTACAGCGCTCCTGGTTATGCACCCCGAGCTGTCGGGAGTTCTCGTACCCGAGCACTGCCACGGCAGCAATTGTGATGTGCATCAGCCGGTTTTCTTGATCATGCACCCGGCCGGAGCCGCCCTGGCGGCGACCAGCGTTCTCGTCATCATCGCCCTGGTCTTCGCAGCACAGCGCGCGATTCGCCGCGGGCGAAGGCTACTGCGAATGCTGGCGCAGCTCTCGGACGAAACCCCCGTGCTGGACTATGCGCTGGTGCCCAGTAGCGACGCCATTGCATGGTGCGCGGGGCTTCTGCGTCCGCGCGTTTACCTGTCCACGGCCCTGGAGGCTCTGTTTTCAGATCGGGATTTGCAGATTGTTCTCGCGCACGAACATGCGCACGCGCGGCGGCGAGACAATCTGCGCCACCTGCTTGTGAGCTGGGCCACGATGGCCTGGCGCCGCCGTCAGCGTCGCGATTTTCTGGAGCACTATGCGGAGTGCACCGAGGCCGCCTGTGATTCCGTAGCCGCAGCGCATGTAGGAAGTGCGCGGGCCGTAATCGATCTCATCGAGCGCCTTCCGGAGCTTTCGGCCGAATTTGCGACAGACCGGCGAATGGCGTTTGATGCCTCGGATCGGTCTTTTCGCGTCAATGCTCTCTCGCTGCCAAAAGCGGGAGCGCATCCCCTCACGACCGCCTGGCTGGTCCTCGGTGTGTTGTGGCTGGGCGCCCCAACCCTCCTTACCGGCCCAGGACACTACCTTCTGGAATGGCTAACGACACTTTGACTCTGCGACTCGACTCGCAGCTACGCGCTTAATCCCTGGTGAGCCATCGCTGGCGTGGTAGGGCGACTGGCCTTCTGGGCGAAGCTACCCAGTGGTTCCTTGAACTCACCCTGCGCGCAAACTAAGACGCATAATTTGCTCCATCGTATTGGGTGCTGCCACGTGCCGATCGCGAAACCTATGGCCCCAAAGCCCCGCGAGACTGTTGCGGGAGCCAAGACTACCGTTCTCGCCGGTCCTGGCCACCTGGGCTTGTTCATTAACTCGGAGTTAGTCATCCCGGTCATCCATCGCACGTTGCTTGGCGTTGAGACCCGGAGAAGCAGCCAGCCAAGCTAAAATGCTGCCAACCCGATGCGGAATTTTTAGTCACGCCTCGGGCGGTGTTCCGATATCGCCTGCTCAACCGTTGTCTGGACAACAACAAGTTAGGAGACCGCACCCATCTTAAACTGGCGCTTTCTTTCACTAGGCTGCGTTGCGCTGTACTGGAGTTGGGCCTCGCAGGCCTTGGCCGAGGGCACGACGAGAGCCACCGCTGATTTCGAACTAGCCCTTGATGAGATTGGCCGTAGCGCTGACATAGTGGGATTGGCGGTGGCGGTGGTGCGCGCCGGGGAGATTGAGTCGATCCGCACCTTTGGTACCCGGAGCGTCGAGGACGGTGACTTGGTCGATCCAGACACCGTTTTCCGTCTGGCGTCCCTCTCCAAGGGGATCGCAGCCAGCGCTGTAGGTCAAATGGTGGCGGACCAGAGTGTTTCTCTTTCGACACCGGTATCGACGTTTTCTCCCGCGCTTAGGCTGAAGAAAAAAACCTCCCTTGAGCAGCTGACGCTGGAACACGTCCTGAGCCATCGAACAGGTTTGCCGCCTTACGCCTACGACAATCTCCTGGAAGCTGGCGTTCCACCGGCAACCATTCGTGGGCGCTATGTCGAAGTCGATCCGATTTGTGCAGTCGGCAGCTGCTACGCCTACCAGAACGTGGTTTTCGACACCGTCACAAAGCTCGTAGAGTCCGTCGATGGAGAGACGTATTCCGCAGCGATGCGAAAGCGACTGTTCAATCCTCTGGGCATGTCGCGGGCATCGGTCTCGGTCGAGGGTCTTCGCGCCGACAACAACTGGGCAAGGCCGTACCGGCGCAGGCGCAATGGGCCCTGGCAGCTGGTCGAGGTCAAAGACGCGTACTACGGTATTCCGGCTGCTGGGGGTGTCAACGCAAGCATCACAGACATGGCAGCCTGGTTGCAGGCGCAAATGGGGTACCGGGCTGATGTTCTCTCCGACGAGGTCCTGGCGATGATTCACGCGCCGCGCGTGAGGACCCTGGCTGAGATACGTCGCATACGGGATCAATTCCCCGATCTGCAGGACGCACACTACGGCCTTGGCTGGCGGATCTATAGCTTCGGAAAGCACCGCGTTGTTTCGCACTTTGGTTCTGTGGACTACGGTTACGGCGCGCAGATCACTTTCATCCCTGCAAGGGATGTAGGAATCGTGACCTTGACCAACTCACGCTCGAAGGAGTTCGGCAAGATTTTGCCCGCCTTCCTGGCGCAGGAACTGGCTGACGACGGATAACCGCTGGAGGACCCTCTACTACTCATCTCGCCCGGATATCCGAAAAGATGCAGGCAGGCAAGCGTACAGGCACCACTCGCTTGCAGCCCAAAGAGGGCTGGGTTAGTAAGCCCGCCTGTTTTCTTTGACTCATCCGACTGGACTTCGAGTACACCTATTGATTCAAGACGAGCCCCCGGCGATGCCGTCTCGTGGGGCCGCTGGGTTCGAGTCGGATCACAATAGTGTCAGGAGGTTTGGAACAAATGCGCCCGACCGATCGGCAACGCGCTGTTCTACCACTACGCGCTAATCCTAACGGGCAGTCTGGCCGAGCTGGCTACGCCGCTCGCTTAGGCACCGAAGAAACTTTTTGACCTCGATGGAAGCGCGGGCCTCGATGGACAGCTCATCTAGCGGAGCGTGACGCGCTTCCTTGGCGTCACCCACTTTCGTGACTGCTTTCGACGTTTTTGTGTAGAGATCCTTGGAGGCCTGTTGCGCGGCCTGGCGGCACTCGACCGCCTTTATGGGCTCACTGGCTTGTCCGAAAACCTGGTTTGCCAGGAACAGACTCAGAAGACCCGCGCTCACGATTGTTTTCATAGGCGTGCCCCATAGCTTTCCATTTGAATAGTCTGTGATCCACTGCGCCGATTCTGTCTAGGGCAACAGAATCGTATCGATGACAACCTCATTGTTGTTGGTCTGCGCCTCCGGCACCGCACTTTCCACGCGAGCCGTGTCTATAAGCACAGCCGCACTCTCCTGGCCTGTGACGGTAAACGCGATGGCCCAGAATTCCACGGTGGCGGTGTCGCCCGGAGAAAGATCTGGCAGAGACACCGTAATTGTCGAGGTCAGAGCGTCGATCTGCGTGGAGTCGGTAACCGTCGCGCCGGGCGGCAGCGTTATCGGATCATCCGGCCAAATGAAGACCCCCCCGCCCGCGGCGTTTTCCAGGCTCAACTCGAGTTCGTCGCTCATAGTCACGTCCGTCGCGGTTATGGGGCCGGCGTTCGTGACCGTAACCTCATAGAGCGCCAGGTGATATCCAATGGTGAAAGCCCCGATATCGACTTCCAGGCAAGCTCCCAGACCGGCGGCACCGAAGCTGGGAAAACACTCGGCTACGCCCCGTTTTTCTATCCTCAGGTCAGTGCTGACCCGGCGCTCGGGGATGTGCTCTACATCAATGCTGCTGTGAAGCAGGCGTCCGGACGGATCCACATCGGCGCTGGTATAGACCCCCGTAACGTCGAGAGGAGCGGTGCTGCGAAAGGTGACAAAGCCCTCGATGTAGTCCTGGGGAAACGCGCCATCGAACAGCCGATCCCGCAGCTCGTTGCAATCCGTCTCGAGAGACTCGTCATCGCCAAGCCGATCCCAGGCGAAGGGTAGGAGCGCTCCAGGACGCTGCTGCGCCGGCGGGTAAGACAGCGACAGCCGCTTCTGGAATATGGCGTCACCAGCAGCGGCATTGTGGATATTGATGGTAGTGGCGTAGCGCCCTCGTATCAGACGGATTTCATCGTCCGATGGCTGGTCGCCGCAGACGATCTTCGCCGCGTACTGATAGTTGTTGGCTGGCGGGACGAACTCGACCCGCATCACCCCCTTTCCCCGCGTCCCAATATAGATGTCTACCCGACCCACGGGATCGTGATCGAAATAGGCATAGTTGGGTCGTGGAATGTGGGGGGTACCCGATTCGGCGGGGTTGTAAGGATCGCTCACAAGCAACCAGGACGAACCGGCATCCATACTTACGAACACCCCGCTGTTCACCCCTCCCGCGACGATGAGGTTTGGATCTTCCGGATCGAACGCCACGAGGCTGGGCTGCACCGTCCCTGTCGTGATTGAGGTGCTGTGGTTGCCCATGGTTTGCCAGGTGAATTGCCCTTCCCCGGTCATCATCAGATCGAGGCCTGTGTCCCCGGTCCAGGTCTGGCCGCCATCACTGGAATACACCATGCGGGGATCGCCGGATCGGGTATTCGAGGCGTAGAGGCGATTCGGGTTGTTTGGATCGACATCGAAGATGCCGACCGCGCCGTCGGGCAGATTGGTGTCGATGCGTTGCCACACACCGTTCGGATCGGTGCCGGAGAAGCGCCATAACTGGTTTTGACTACCGGGATGGCAGGATCCGGCCAGGGCGTAGAACACCGGCGGTCCGATCCCACCCTGGCGTGCAGATTTGACGGCACACATGCTCGCAGATGGCTCCGTGGCGTCGCCCAGTTCTGTCCACGTGACGGGATCGACGGTTACATCGTCGGTAATGAACAGTCCGCCGTCGGCACCCGCGCACCCGCCGTTACCCACGGTGCAATTGGTCGTGACCGCCACGTAGCTATCCGGACCATATCTGTCGAACGCATCGGGATTTCTGAACTGCTGCCAGAGCCCGCTCGGCGGCCGGGACTGAGCCGGGACCTGGCCACCGCCGACCAATCCGGCGCCACGCCGATAGAGCCGGCGACCGCAGCACCAGGTCGCGATCACCGTCGACTGCCCGGAAACGATATCGAAAACATCGGCGCCGTCGGAGTTGTTCCAGGTGGGCGAATCCGTACCGCCATCGGTCGTGCCGAAGGCGCCGTTGTCCTGCAATCCGAAGTAAAGGTCCAGGTTGTCCGCGCCGGCGGGGTTGAAGGCATCCATCGTCCACAGGAAGGTCGCATGGGGCGTCACCACTGGCTGGTCCCATTGCGGATCATGGCAGCTGTTCTGGTTGGCGTCCGTGTTGTAGTAAACGCCCCCGTCGCTTGCGAACAGCGTCGGGCAGGCATCGACCGCTGCCGCCGTATCGAACACGACGGTTCCGACGTCACTGTGTGCGCCAGCCCCTCCGGTGAAAGATCCCGCCCAGCCGGGCGGTGGCGGTGACGAGGCCACCTGGTTGCCGGGAGGACAGCGGAGACCGCCACCCACCGGATTACTGGTGCATGCGCCGCGATAAAGCCCGACGTCTCCGAACCAGAGGTCGAACTGATCGCCGCCACGATCGTTGGTTTCTACAAACGGGATACGTCCCTGGCGGCGCCCTCCCGGAGTGCCCATGTTTGTCCAGGTCGCCCCGCCGTCGTTCGTTTCGTAGAGAGTCGTACCCGCTACGGCCAGAAGGACGTCTGCTTCGTGGGGAGACGCCGCAATGGAGCATCGAGAGCCCAGGGGCAAGGGACCGATGTCCCAGCTCGTTCCACCGTCCGTGGAGCGGGCGTGCCCGACCTGCCCGCAAACGTCGATGATGCCGCCGTGGTGGACCACCACGTCCCAGATTCGACGGGCCGCACTGGGCGCGAAGGGATTCGCGAAAGTCCAGGAAGCACCGTGGTCCTGGGTGATTGCGAGACCGCAGTTGGTTCCGATGTAGGCGGATGCCGGCGCGTCCGGATCGACGGCTATCCCCATGCCCCAGGGGGTGTCGTAGACCGAAGCGTCTGCACAGAAGTTCTCCGGCGGTGCGGATGAGGGAGGTTTGTGCCAGCTTTCCCCGCCGTCGTAGCTGACGTTGATTCCCGAGAGGCTCTCAACGCGCCCGTCAAACAACGACGTGGCATAGACCGTTGATCCATCCGGGGACACCTCGACGTCGATGGTCAACATCGGGAGATGGTCTTCGAGGCGGAACCACTGGCCACCGCTCGTCAGAAAATCCGTGGTTTTGTAGAGCCCACCGTATTCGCTGGCCGCAAAGTAGACATCGGGATTTCCGGGAGTCGTGGCGAGACCATTGACCCGGCCGCCGCTCGCGCCCAGAGGGCTCGTGAAGTTCGACTGGTCAGGATTGATGTCGCTTATGGTGGTCTCGGCGCACACCGGGTTCGCGCCAGCGATCAAGCCGATTCCAGCGGCAAGTGCGAGGTAGCTTCTCCGAAGACCAGTAACAAGCCAACGCTGGTTGCTACCGTGTTCCCAGGCGGTTTGGATTCTTTCCATCCTCTTCCTCCTCATCCACCACGCAGACCGGCTCTTCATAGTCCGCGGTTTTACTCGCGTACCACTTGTCCTTTATCAGCGTGAGAACACGCCAACGGTAGGCGGCGGCAGGCTCTCCGCCTGTCCATGCAAAGCTGATCGCGGATTGATCCAGAGTGGCCAGAGTCTCGAACTTGCCGCGCTCGAACCCATCGTAGTAGCGGGTGACATCAAGCCTGGTGCGCTGGGAGCGCGGTACTTGCGTCCATTGAAACAGCGCCGATCGCTCGCCCGCATAAATCGGGCTGCACTCAGCCTCCACCGCGAGATCGTTGGCCTGCAGCTCCGGCCGCCCCTTTTCCGGCGGGACAATTGCTTGTGGATCAGTAGGGTCGCCCGACGAGGGTGGCGAGGTTTGACTCCACGCATGAAACGTTGGAGCGGCTGCGCAGAAAACGATCGCGCAGACGGTTTGAGTTACCGAATACTTCATACCCATCGTTCTCCTTGACCGTTGCGGTCCCAAGAGCCAGGGTCATTTCCTCAGTTACCACCGTCGAATATAGCAGGGGATTGATATCCGTCCACACGAGTGCGTTGCGCCGCTGCTTATGCGATGCTCCCGCAGCTCTTCCCCTCTTCTCTCCGGATGCTGGCTATGGCGGCTCCTTACCGCTGGCAACAGGGACAACGCGTCTACTGCTTTACGAGCCTCGCGGAAGTCATGGCGAAGGCGACGCCGGAACGTTCCGGTGACCGGCTTGCGGGCATCATCGCCGAGTCCGCGGAGGAGCGCGTGATCGCGCAGATGGTCCTTGCGGACCTGCCGCTCAGCGAGTTTCTCAATGAAGCCCTGATCCCCTATGAGACGGATGAAGTAACCCGACTCATCGTCGACAACCATGATGTGAAGGCCTTTTCGAGCGTTTCCCACCTTACCGTTGGCGATCTGAGAAACTGGCTGCTTTCGTATGAGGCCGACAGTGCCGCCCTCGCTTCGCTCGCGCCCGGCCTGACTCCCGAGATGGTGGCGGCGGTGGCGAAGCTGATGCGCAATCAGGACCTGATCCTGGTAGCGCGCAAATGTCATGTCGAAAGTGCCTTCCGTAGTACCATCGGCTTGCCCGGTCGCATGGCGACCCGGCTCCAGCCCAACCACCCGACCGATTCCGTCGACGGAATCGCGGCCTCCATCTTTGACGGCCTGATGTACGGCAGCGGTGATGCGGTTATCGGCATCAACCCCGCCACGGACAATCTCCCCCAGACCGAACGACTCCTGAAAGTCCTGGATGAACTGATCCAGCACTACGACATTCCCACCCAATCCTGCGTGTTGTCGCATGTGACCAACACGCTCGAGGCCATCGAGGCCGGTGCGCCCGTCGATCTGGTGTTTCAGTCCATCGGAGGCACGCAGGGCACCAATGAGAGCTTTGGCATCAGCCTCGCGCTTCTCGAGGAAGCGCGTGAGGCCGCTCTCTCGCTCCAGCGCGGAACCGTGGGCCAGAACGTCATGTACTTTGAAACCGGTCAGGGCACGGCCCTTTCCGCGGGCGCCAATCACGGCGTGGATCAGCAGACCTGTGAGACCCGCGCCTACGCGGTTGCGCGGCACTTCGATCCGCTCCTTGTGAATACGGTGGTTGGATTTATCGGCCCCGAGTATCTGTTCGACGGCAAGCAGATCACGCGGGCCGGTCTCGAAGACCATTTCTGCGGCAAACTCCTGGGTCTGCCCATGGGCTGCGACATCTGCTACACCAACCACGCCTTCGCCGACCAGAACGATATGGACAATCTGCTCACCCTGCTGGCTGTGGCGGGCTGTGCCTTCATCATGGGCGTTCCCGGCGCCGATGACGTGATGCTGAACTACCAGACGACGTCCTTCCACGATGCGCTTTACGCTCGCACCGTACTCGGACTGCGTCCGGCGCCGGAGTTTGAAGAATGGCTGGTGCGGATGCAGGTGTTCAAGGAACACGGCTCGGCGCAGCTGAGCAGCTCCCTCCCCGACGCCTTCGCGGTCCCCCTTGCCCGCCTGGGTCGCTGAGGTCGATGGAAAAAGCAGACGACGAGAAGCCCTCCCTGTCTCCCGCGATGGTCCCAAACCCTTGGACCGAGCTCCGTGGCCTGACACCGGCGCGCCTTGCCCTCGGGCGGGCCGGAGGAAGTCTCCCTACCTCCGAGATGCTGGGCTTTCAGCTCGATCACGCACGAGCCATGGATGCCGTGCATCGAAATCTATCCGTAGCAGCGCTTGAGCAGGCCTTGCAGGCATCGCCCGTTATCAGCGCAGTCTGCGGTCCCAACCCTATTCATCTGTTCAGCAAAGTACGCGATAGATCCGCCTACCTTCAGCGCCCGGATCTTGGTCGCCAGCTGGATGAGCACAGCTACCAGCTGCTCCACGAGCAGTGCGGCGCAGGCGATGGGAGCATCGATCTCGCCCTGGTCGTCGGAGACGGTCTTTCCGCTCTGGCCGTGGAGCTCTACGCCGTACCCTTTCTCGAGGCGTTTCTCGCTCTGGTGCAAAGGGATACTCCGGTCTGGCGCGTTACCCCCATCAGCATCGTGTCTCAGGCCCGCGTAGCCGTCGGCGACGACATTGGAGAAGCGCTGAAAGCTCGCGCGGTCCTGGTATTGATCGGCGAGCGTCCCGGACTTTCCTCGCCGGATAGCATGGGGCTCTATCTCACCTGGGCGCCGCAGCGGGGCAAGCGGGACGCGGCGCGTAACTGCATCTCGAACGTGCGCTCCGCCGGGCTGTCCTGCGAGGACGCCGCAGGCAAGGCCTTCAGTCTCGCGAAAGAGGCGTTTCGGCGGGAGATCAGCGGCATTGACCTTAAGGATCGAAGCGACGCATTGGATGATGGAACTCAGCTGGGCCAGGACGCCGTCGTTTCCTTTCGACTTGTCCATGGTGCCACCGAAGACGACGCCCGGGAGAGCAACAGGTGAATGAGGACGCGTCGTACATCGCCAGCCGTCAACTTCGCCGCGGAGCAACCGGCTGGTTTCTCCTCGCTGGCCTCGGTGTGTCCTATGTGATCTCCGGAGACTTCGCCGGTTGGAACTTCGGTATCGGAGAGGCGGGCTGGGGCGGCTTTGTGCTTGCGACTACGGCCATGGCGGTGATGTATCTGACTCTCGTACTCACCCTTGCCGAGCTGTCATCCGCCATCCCAACGGCCGGTGCGGGATACAGCTTCGCACGCCAGGCGATGGGCGTTACTGGGGGCTTCGTTACCGGCCTCGCCATCCTCATTGAATATGCGCTTGCGCCCGCGGCGATCGTGATCTTCATTGGAGCGGCGACCAATGAACTGCTTAGGATTGACGGTCCGTGGGTCTATGCGGGCTTCTACGGGGTGTTTATCGGCATCCATGTGATCGGCGTCGGCGAGGCCCTGCGCGTCATGCTGGCCATTACCGGTCTCGCAGTGCTGGCGATACTGATTACGGCGGTGGCGCTGATCGGCAGCTTCGACGCCGGGAGACTCCTTGACGTCCCTTCCCCTACCGGTGTCACCGGTGAATTCCTGCCCTTCGGCTGGTACGGAGTCTGGGCCGCCCTGCCCTTTGCCATGTGGCTTTTCCTCGCGGTGGAAGGTGTTCCGCTCGCCGCGGAGGAGGCCAATGATCCCGCGAAAGATGTGCCGCGGGGCATTATCGTTGCCATGCTTTTTCTGATGTTCACGGCGGCACTGGTCACGGTGCTGCTGCCCGGGGCCGTAGGCGCCGCGGCCATCGGCGACAGCGCGGTACCGCTGGTGGATGCCTTGAACCTGGCGGGCTTCGCACCACAGGCGAAGCTGGTGAATACGCTCGGCCTGGCAGGTCTGATCGCATCGTTCTTCTCGATAATCTACGGCTACAGCCGACTCGTATTCGCATTGTCGCGGGCGGGCTATCTTCCGCGCTCCCTTTCTGTGACCAGTTCCCGCCATGTGCCAGTAAGGGCACTGGTGGTCCCCGGATTCTTCGGCTTTCTTATGTCGCTGAGCGGCGCCGGGGATCGGATGCTGGCGATGGCGGTTGTCGGCGCGACGGTTTCCTATGCCTTGATGGCCGCGTCGCACCTGATTCTCCGACTTCGGCAGCCCACCCTTCATCGCCCCTACCGGACACCGGGTGGCATGTTCACTTCTGGGCTCTGCCTGCTGCTGTCAGTGCTGGCCTTAACCGGGGTCTATGCCTACGACCCAGCGGCGTTCCTGTTCACGATGTTGCTGTTTGTCGGCGGTGGCATCTACTTCCTCAGCTTCGGACGACACCACCTTACTGCCAGAACCGCTGAGGAAGAGTTCGCCTTGCTCGCCAATGCCGAGACCACACTGAAACCCTAGTCCGAATTTCCTACCCATACTGAGTGTGACTGCTGCGGTGGAATAGAGACTTGGGCCCCATCTCATCCGACTATGTTCGTAACTGGAAGATCACGCATGCTTAGAACGGGGAAGCCACGTCTGGTTGCCGCTCCGCTCTTCATTCCGATTGCTCTGATCAGTTTTGCGCTAAGCGCATTGATCAGTTCTGATCGCACGTGTGCAAGCGAAGAGCAATCGGTCGTTGTCATCGGGAAGCGTTCTTGGACAACGCAGACGAACGGCGCCTATCTCCGATGGCGCGATGCCGTCGATTTTTGCGCCACGCTGAGGCTGGGCGGGTATGAGGATTGGCGTCTGCCCACGCTTGCGGAGCTTGAGTCACTCTATAGTCCCGACACTCAGACCGGCATACGCAGCCCTATCAGGCTAGGAGGCTGCTGTCTCTGGAGCGACACCTCACTGGAGGAACGCCCGGCCGCTGACGACGAAATAGCGGGGCGGGCCCGCTTCTATCGGTGGGGCTTTATGTACGACGGCGGTCATTCCTACTACGCCGGTCCCTACTTCGAAGACGGTGAGGCGCTGTGTACGCGAGAAAACTGAGCTACCAGTAGCCGATCATCCGACCGCAGGACAGTACAACAAGCCACAGCAGCAAGGAGACCGAGCCGGCCACTGCGAGGGCGCGCCGGTCCCCGGGCTGAGTCGCCTCGCCAACGACCGCTCGCCGCCAGGCTGCCATGCGCATAACAACGCCAATGTTGATCAGGGCCACAAGCAGTGTGGGCAGCTTGATGTAGAAAAATGGATTGCCATGGTATTCCGTGGCATTGATCGAAAACATCGAGACGCCGCTGCAAACCGCGACGACGAATCCGCACGCGGCGAGCGGTACGGTAGGGCGCGCAATAGTGGCGACGGTGATACTGCTCCACGTTCCCAGGAGTCTGAGATCGAGTATCAGCACGGCGCCAAAAAGCGTGCCGATGCCCAGGATATGCAGGAGGTTGATGATCCCGTAGCTCCACACTCCCAGACCACGCAGGCTCTCGGCCAGCGCCGATCCCTCCAGCCATAGCATGGCTTCGTACATGCGCCGGGTCGCGGTTGGGCTGGGCGGCAGCTACGCAGTGACCTTGCGACAACTATCGCGATGGATAGACGTTGAACTCCGTACCGTCCCAGATGACCCGCCGGACCTTGGCTTCGTGTCGCTCCTCGTCTGCATTTCGCTGTCCGTGAACAGTCACCGTGGCACCCACCGGAATCGTGTTCTCTTTCAGGCCCGCGCGGTGGGTTCGCGGTCCCGGCGCCAAGGTGATATCCCAGAGTTGGCCCTCTGCATCACGTATCTGCATGGTGCCGTGCGGCCCCGCCAGGCTCACACCCGATTCAACGACACCCGTAAGCTCGATATCGCCTGCGCTATTGCCTGACCAGCCGTGGTGAGCCATAGCGGACTGACAAAGGCTTGCGAGCAACAGCCCGAGCAGGGCGCATCGCGCGTGTATCCCAGAAACCATCACTACCTCCTGCACCTTCCGTGCGATCTTTGGAATTCGGCCTTATCAATCGTAGCAGTCCTGGGTCGAACTACCGATAGCGCGGTCCCGCGTTCGACGTATGCGGCCAGTACTTTCGTTCGAGTCGGGAAAGCGTGTTACTCAGTTCGCCTTTTCGCCCTGCAGCGTGGCCACCATGGTGCGCGCACCGCCGTGGTCACGATGCTCGCAAAGGTAGATGCCCTGCCAGGTACCGAGGGCAAGACGGCCGTCGCTGACGGGGATAGTGAGAGACTCACCGATCAGCACGGACTTGATATGCGCGGGCATATCATCCGGCCCTTCCAGGGTATGGCGGTAGTGGGGCTGGTTTCGGGGAACCAGCACATCAAGGTGTCGCTGGAGATCCCCGCGCACGTCGGGATCGGCGTTCTCGTTTATCGCCAGGGACGCGGAGCTGTGCTTCAGAAACAGGTGGAGTAGCCCAATTCGGCACCGTGCGAGATCGTCCACGCCCTGGGTGACTTCTTCCGTGATGAGGTGAAAACCCTCGGATCTCGGCGCGAGCTGGATGTTTGTCTGAGCCCAGAACACGGGGGACTAGCGTCCGCCGGCATAGCCTGCCGTCGGCGGCACCTCAGGAATGGGATTCAGTCGACGTTTCCGGGCCCGTCGCCAGGGTTTCGATGGCCCGCCGCGCCCACTCCACCAGACTCTCGTCGGCTTCGCCATTGGCGAAGCCCCGCGCCTGCAGCAGCTTCCCGCGAGCATCGAACTGACAGGTGACGCCTTTTCGCCGGGTTCGCAGGGGATGCACGTGAAGAATGACGTGTCGACCGTCCACCGCGTCCTGCACGTTGTGCTCCGAGCCAATGCAGTTGGCCATTGTAGCCCCGAGAGCCTGGAGTTCCCGTTCCGTACGCGGTAAGTGCACGCGAATGCCATCACTCATACAGGAGCGATTGAACTCCCGGATATCCTTGCCGAACCGGCTCTGGGACAGCGTCTGGGGAGCACGATTGCGGCGGCGACTGGCACGGCGACGGTACTTGCGATCCAGATAGTCGTGCATACGGGCGGGCCAGTCCTCATGACGTTCAAGCCAGCGACCGAGAAGAGCCTGCTGATGCTCGCCCTCCTCACCCGCCTGGCTACCCGCGACGGCCTCCAGCAGTCGCAGCGTGCGCATTGCGCGATCCGGCGTTTCCTCGGTCATGACGCGCACCAGACGCTCCTGTCCCAGCAGGCGGATCGAGGTGAGTAGCGTAATGACCGGCAGATCCAGAACCTCGTAGCGTCCCCCTCTTTCATTGAAGTCGGCCAGAAAGCGTAGGTAGTCGTGTCGGTTCAGCTTGCGATCGCGCTTTTTGCCGCCGTGAATCGTGAACAGGGAGTGCAGCGTACGCAGGCAATCCAGCACCCGGAGTGTCGGATCGGAAAACACCAGCGTCGTCTCGGCCCGATGCCCCGTTCCGATCAGTGCCCGGCACACATCGCGGCGCGAGTGCTGATCCACAAACAGGGCAATGTCGATGCCTTCGAAGGCCAGCCGGTCCTCGGCGACGCTGCTTACCAGGGGGCAACGCGGACTGTCCAGGAGTGCCTTCCGCACTCCGATGCGGGGGCTGCGCGAGAGCCGTCTGAGGGTTTCGGTGGGTGTATATGGATTGGCGATCAGAGCGGTCAGGACGCAGGTGTCCGTTGAGGCGGCCAGCGCATCGAGCGTTTCGATGTCTGTCTCCGGGTCACGCGCCGCTCGAAGCTGAGCCTGCTTACCATCAGTCACAGTTTGCACTCCGTCGCCAAAGTACCGTGGGGAATTATGCGGGATGCGTGCCATCGGTCCATCGCAAATCGGTTCAGGGCGCATTAATTGGCACAAAAAGGTCCTCACGCCGTCTTTGCAGCGGCTTGTGATGATGTGTACGGCACAAAACCCGCACTGTATCAGTGCCAATTTGCACTTAAATCGGCCGTTGGAGTGGCGCGAGTTGAGTGTCATTCACAGTTTTTAACCAGTCGTATCGATACATTTATCCGCGTTTTCGATGCAAGTCCTCAATATGCCGAGCTGTATCAATATTTTCCGTCGAACTCCTGCTATACTTTGGTTATATACTTATATTAAAAAAGAATATATTTTTCGAGAGTGCTGCGACGCGACGGTTTGTCTGCATTTCTCACACCAATAAGGGCCGCGAGACAGCATCGAAACCGCGGCCTGCACAGCTAGAAGGCAATACATCCATGTATGAACGAGCAGACGTCACGCATTTCTTCGATGAACCCACCAACACGCTGTCCTATGTCGTTCGAGATCCAGCTAGCGCGGCCTGTGCCATTGTCGACAGTGTCCTGAACCTGGATTACGCATCGGGAACCGTCAGCTATGAGGGGGCCGATGCCATCATCGAGCACATCACCAGCCATGGACTGGAACTCGAGTGGATCCTTGAAACCCACGTGCACGCAGACCACCTCTCCGCTGCGCCCTATATCAGGGATAGGCTCGGCGGTCGTATCGCCATCGGCAGTGAGATAACCACCGTCCAGAAGGTTTTTGGCAAGGTCTTCAACGCTGGAATCAGTTTTCAGCGCGATGGCAGTCAATTCGATGCCCTTTTCAACGACGACGATGCCATCCGCATCGGTGCACTGCAGGGTACGGTCATGCATACCCCGGGGCACACGCCGGCATGTATGACCTTCGTCCTCGGCGATGCCGTCTTCGTCGGCGACACCCTTTTCATGCCCGATTTCGGTACGGCGCGGTGCGACTTTCCCGGCGGGGACGCCGCCACCCTCTTCCACTCCATCCGTCGAATCCTTGAGCTTCCGGATCACCTCCGCATTTTCGTCTGCCACGACTACCTTCCCGGAGGGAGGGCTCTTGCGTTCGAAACGACGATTGCCGATGAACGGGCCAACAACATTCATGTCAAGGACGGAATTAGCGAAGCCCAGTTCGTGGCCATGCGCGAAGCGCGGGACGCGACTCTGGGCATGCCCAATCTGATCTTGCCGTCCCTGCAGGTAAACATGCGCGCCGGCCACCTGCCTCCCCCCGAAGGTGACGACAGGCTGTTTCTCAAGCTGCCTCTGAACGCCTTTGGCGGCCCGCCCATCGATGAACTCGCGGCACAGGAGTAAGCAGAATGACTTTGAAGCGGATCGTCGTAACGGATGAACTCTCCGTTTCCGCGCAGGTTGAACTCCAGGACCTTGCCGGTCTGGCCCAGGCCGGCGTGAAGAGTCTGATCTGTAACCGGCCGGACGGTGAGGGATCGGATCAGCCAACGGTCGACGAACTGCGCGCCGCCGCGAAGCAGTTCGGACTCGAGCTCGCCTACATCCCGGTAGTGTCTGGAAACATCAGCGAAGCGGATGTGGCGGACTTTGCCGCCGAGCTGGAGAAACTGCCCACGCCGGTACACGCATTCTGTCGTACGGGCACGCGATCAATGACGCTGTGGAGCCTCAGCCAGCGTAGCCTGGGGGAGTCCTCCGATGATCTCCTTGCCCGGGCCAGGGCGCTCGGCTACGACCTCAAGGATGTGCTGGGTGGCGGGAACGATACGCCATCGCCCGATTCCGGGAAGGACCACTACGACATCCTGATTATCGGTGGCGGTGCTGCAGGCATCGCCGTCGCGTCTTCGCTCATGGCCCGCACTGAGGCGCTTTCGGTAGCCATCGTCGACCCCGCCGAGGTGCATTACTACCAGCCCGGATGGACCATGGTCGGCGGGGGTATCTTTCGCCAGGAAGACACGGTGAAGACCATGGCGTCCCTGATTCCATCCGGCGTCACCTGGATCAAGGCCGCGGTCGGCGAGTTTGAGCCCGAAAACAATCGCGTGTTGCTGGAAGACCGGCACGCTCTCAATTACGACAGGCTAATCGTCGCCCCCGGTCTCAAACTCGACTGGCATGGGGTTGAAGGGCTTGTCGAAACCCTGGGACGCAATGGCGTCACTTCCAACTACCGCTTCGACCTCGCTCCCTATACCTGGCAGCTGGTAAGCAGCCTGCGCCGCGGCCGGGCCCTGTTCACCCAGCCGCCCATGCCGATCAAGTGCGCCGGTGCTCCCCAGAAGGCGATGTATCTCTCCGGTGATCACTGGCGTCGCAGCGCCGCGCTCGGTGACATCGACATCAGCTTTTACAACGCAGGCCCTGTGCTCTTCGGGGTGAAGGAGTACATACCCGCTCTCATGGAATACGTAGACCTCTATGGAGCCAAGCTGGCCTTCGGTCATCGCCTCACCCGCATCGACGGCGAGGCGCGCACGGCGTGGTTCGAAGCGACGGGCGACGACGGTGAAACCACAGAAGTCAGCACCGGCTTTGACATGATCCATGTGTGTCCACCGCAGCAGGCACCGGATTTCATCCGCGAATCGGCCCTCGCGGACGACGCGGGGTGGGTCGATGTGGACCAGAACACGCTCAGGCACAAACGCTTTGCCAACGTTTGGAGCCTGGGCGATGTCATGAACGCGCCGAACGCGAAAACCGCGGCCGCGGCGCGAATGCAGGCGCCCATCGTGGCCAATAACCTCCTCCACGACGTAGGCACGGGCCGAGCTGTATCTCACTACAACGGCTACGGCTCCTGCCCGTTGACCGTCGAGCGAGGGAAGATCGTTCTCGCGGAATTCGGCTACGGCGGAAAGCTGCTGCCGAGCTTTCCCCGCTGGCTGCTAAAGGGCGAGCGCCCGTCGCGTCTTGCTTGGATATTAAAGGAGAAGATCCTTCCACCGGTCTACTGGAAAGCCATGCTTCGCGGGCGCGAGTGGATGGTAAACCCGGAGCGCAGCTCGGCGGACCCATCCCGCGCATGACCCAGCACAGGGCGGGTTTTTTCCCGCCGAAGCAATGGCTCTTGAGCTACGACCGCGGGCTGTTCGCGAGCGATGCGATTGCAGCGCTGATCGTTACGATCATGCTTATTCCGCAAAGCCTGGCGTATGCGCTGCTCGCTGGACTGCCCCCGGAAATGGGTCTCTACGCGAGCATCCTGCCGCTTGTGGCCTACGGATTGTTCGGCACCAGTCGCACGCTGTCCGTGGGACCGGTCGCGGTGGTGTCGCTGATGACGGCGACGGCTGTGGGACGGGTCGCGGAGGCGGGCACGCTGGGCTACGCAACGGCGGCTATTGCCATGGCCATGATGTCCGGCAGCATGCTGATCGGGATGGGACTGCTGCGCTTTGGCTACCTTTCCAATCTCCTGTCGCATCCCGTGGTTTCGGGATTCATCACCGCCTCGGGAATCATCATCGCGCTTTCGCAGCTGCGCCATATCCTGGGTATCGAAGGACACGGGGAAACGCTGCCCGTGCTTCTTCAGGCGCTTGCCGACAATCTGCACGCGTTGAACGCAACCACACTGCTGACTGGGCTGCTGGCACTGACCTTTCTGTACTGGGCTCGCGTGGGTTTGCTGGGACTTCTGAACAGCGCGGGAATTCCGGGCCCCATCGCCGCACTCCTGTCCAAAGCCGGTCCGGTTTTTGTCATCTTTGCCACCGTTGTTGCCAGTGTTGCGCTGGACTTTGACGCTCGCGGCGTCGCCCTGGTCGGGGACGTTCCCCGGGGGCTGCCGGCATTTGCCATACCCTCCATGGACCCTGCGCTGTGGTCGGAGCTCGCCGTTTCCGCAGTCCTGATCAGCGTTATCGGCTTCGTCGAATCGGTTTCCGTGGGCCGTACGCTGGCCGCGAAACGACGGCAGCGGATCGACGCCAACCAGGAGCTGATCGCCCTGGGCGCGGCGAACGTCGCCGCCGGAGTATCCGGCGGATTCCCGGTTACCGGCGGTTTCTCGCGTTCGGTGGTGAACTTCGACGCCGGTGCCCAGACCCAGCTGGCCAGTGTTATGACGGCGCTGGGCATCGCGCTTACGGCCCTGCTCCTCACCCCGGTGCTCTACCATCTGCCCAAGGCCACGCTGGCGGCGACCATTATCGTCGCGGTGACTTCGCTGATTGATCTGAAGGTTCTGAAGACCGCGTGGCGTTTTTCGCGCGCCGATTTCATCGCCGTGTGCGTTACGATTCTGGCAACCCTGTTCTTCGGGGTTGAGCTGGGTGTGCTGGCGGGTATCGCGGTCTCCGTTGCCCTGCACCTGCACAAGACCTCCCGCCCGCACATTGCCGTGGTTGGAGAAGTGCCCGGCACGGAGCACTTCAGGAACGTCGAGCGCCACACGGTGATCACCTATCCGAGCATCGTGTCGCTGCGTATTGACGAGAGTCTGTACTTCGCCAACGCCGGCTATCTAGAAAGCGCCATCTACGCCATCGTCGCGGAGCGGGATGAGCGGCTGCGCCACGTTGTACTTCAGTGCGCGGCCGTGAATGAGATAGACCTCAGCGCGCTGGAAGTTCTCGAGGCCGTCATCGAGCGCCTCAAGGAACAGGGAATTCTGCTCCATTTATCCGAGGTAAAGGGACCGGTGATGGATGCCCTGCAGCGTTCAGATTTCCTCGACCATCTGACGGGACAGGTGTTCCTGTCCCAGCACCAGGCCTGCGAGGCGCTGAAGCCCGCAGACTAGCCAGCCGCCAAACCGCTGCCTGCGGACCGCGTCAGGCCGGTCGATGGCGCCGCGATTACTGACGCGGACGAGAGGAAGCCAGTTCCCAGATACGCAGCAAAGCCCGCTCGATAGCGCCTTCGGCGGCGATACCCAGCTTTTGCTGCCAGTTTTTGTGCGGGATGTAGCTGAGCTCAAAGATGTCGTGGCTGTCGCTTCGCGAGTGCAGCCAGGCATCGGAGGTTTCCAGCGCGTCTACGAGTCCCACGTCGATAGCGCGCTGCCCGTACCAGACCTCACCCGTAGCCACCGTGTTGATGTCAACGGCCGGACGCATTTCACTCACGAAGTCCTTGAACAGCAGATGGGTGTCTTCAATTTCCTCGCGGAACTTGTCGCGGCCTTTGTCCGTGTTCTCGCCGAAGATGGTGAGGGTGCGCTTGTATTCGCCGGCCGTGATCAGCTCAAAGTCGATGTCGTTCTTTTTCAGGAGGCGATGAAAATTGGGAAGCTGGGCGAGGACCCCAATAGATCCGATGATGGCGAAAGGTGCAGCGACGATGTGCTGCCCCACGCAGGCCATCATGTAACCACCGCTGGCCGCGACCTTGTCCACGGCCACGGTGAGCTTGCATCCGCGATCGCGAATGCGCTGGAGTTGGCTCGCCGCGAGGCCATAGCTGTGCACCATCCCGCCGGAGCTCTCCAGGCGTAGCAGCACTTCATCATCGTCACGCAGCTGCGAGAGCAGAACCGTGACCTCCTCGCGGAGTGTTCCGACCGCGGAAGCGCGCAGATCGCCGGAGAAATCGAGCACGAACAGCCGCGGTAGCTGTTCCTCGCTCTCCGTGCCCTCTTTCGCCTGCTTCTTCGCCGCCTTGCTCCGCTCCTTGGCTTCCTTCTTCTTGCGCTTGTCTTCGCTCTTGTGCAGAACCTTACGTTCAGCGGGCTCCAGCGTCGCCTCATGCAAAGCTTCGGCGAGCGCCTTGTAGCGATCGTTGACCCGGCGCACCTCTATCCGGCCGTCGTGATCACCGCGCTGCCGCTGTCCGAAGGCCGCGATGATGGCCGCGACGACACCGATGGCGATGACGATCGTGAGGACCTTGGCAAGAAACAATCCGTATTCAGCCAGCATGTCCATGGTCGGAACTCCTTCGCTGTGATCAGCTGTGCGTGGCGCAGTGGTGGCGGATGAGCTGTCCCGCAATCGACGCCGGCGGAGGAACCGGGGGAAGGGCTTCCGGAAGATAGAACCCGGCTTCCGAGATCTCCTCGCCGTCGGGAGTCAGCTCTCCCGATACGTACTCCGCAAAGAATCCGAGCATTAATTGATTGGGAAAGGGCCAGGGCTGGGACGAGAAATAGCGGAGTGCACCGACCTCAACCCCGACTTCCTCGCGTACTTCGCGACGCAAGGTCGCTTCTGCCGATTCCCCCGGCTCGATAAATCCGGCCAGCGTCGAATACATCGGGCGCGGGAAACGAGCGTTGCGTGCAAGAAGCAGTTCCCGCCCTCGCGTTACCAACACAATCACGCAGGGAGCGATGCGCGGATAGAGATTTGTCTCGCAGCGGCTGCATCCCATGGCGCGACCGTTGTCAGTGGGTGCCATGGGACTACCGCAGCGGCCACAGAAGCTGTGATCGCGCTGCCAGTCGAGGAGCTGCGCCGCCCTGCCAGCGGCAGTGAACAGCGCATCGTCGACACGTCCGATGAGTTGATAGAGGCTGCCGACCTGAAAGCGAAGCTCGTCGATGTCACCGCTGGCTTCTATTTCCACGGCGAATACCGGCTCACCGCTCCATACCCCAACGTATTGCTCGCGAAGCACCTGCCAACCCTGCGACTGCAGTTCCGCAGCGGGGTGCACGCAGGGCGTTGGCGAGCGCAGATCCGTGACGAGCCGGCCGCCGTGAAAAACGATATGCAGTGCACCCTCACGTGTCGGCGGGGCACTGGGCTGAAGATCGAGCATCAGGGACCTGTTTAGACGTGGAAGCCAGGGCGTTCCCTGGCCGGGAAATCAGCAGCGACTGCCTAGGCTCTTATGTAGGCGCTGTCGAAGGCAGATGCGTTCCGGCTCACAAGCCGCGCGACTCCGCTGCCGCAAAGTAAACCGCCAGCGCTGCGGCGCGTATCCTATGCAGCACGAAGACGCAGCGCAAGGGCGCCTTACCTGTGTCAATTCAATAACGTACACTTGCGCGCTTAATTTTTCAGGGGCATCAGCATGAGTGAATCCGCGGCTCAGGCCATTTGGCACAATTTTCTCGGACCGTCGCCAGAGTGGTACAAAAAAGCGATCATCGGATTCCTCATCGCAAACCCGATCTTACTGGCCGTTATCGGGCCCTTTGCGACCGGCTGGGTGCTGATCGCCGAGTTCATCTTCACGCTCGCCCTAGCCCTGCGATGCTATCCCCTGCAGCCCGGCGGTCTGCTCGCTATCGAAGCCGTGGTTCTGGGAATGACCAGCCCGGATACGGTCTACCACGAAGCAGAAGCCAACTTCGAAGTCATCCTGCTCCTGATGTTCATGGTCGCGGGCATCTACTTCATGAAAGAACTGCTTCTTTTCGTCTTTACACGCATTCTGCTGCGCATTCGCTCGAAGTTGATTCTCTCGCTCCTGTTCAGCTTCGTTGCCGCTTTTTTGTCGGCGTTTCTTGATGCCCTGACGGTTACCGCGGTACTCATCAGCGTCGGTGTGGGTTTCTACGCCGTGTATCACAAAGTCGCATCGGGTAAGGCGGCGCACCAGGATGACCATGATCACGGGGACGACGACTCCGTTCATGATCAACATAAAGAAGACCTGGAGCGCTTTCGCGCGTTCCTTCGCTCCCTGCTGATGCACGGTGCCGTAGGCACGGCCCTCGGGGGCGTCTGCACGCTGGTGGGCGAACCGCAGAACCTCCTCATCGCCTCCGTCGCCGAGTGGGATTTCATCCGCTTCCTGACCATCATGGCGCCCGTGACCATGCCGGTGCTCGTCTGTGGCCTGGCGACCTGTGCGCTCCTTGAGACCACCGGCAAGTTTGGCTACGGCGCCAAGCTTCCCGAAACCGTGCGCCGCGTGCTTGAAGACTTCCAGGACAGCGCCGATTCACAGCGCAACACGCGTACCGCGGCCCGTCTTACGGTCCAGGCCCTGGTTGCCGCTCTTCTTGTCGTTGGTCTCGCGATGCACTGGGCGGCGGTCGGCCTCATCGGGCTTATGGTGATTGTGCTCCTCACGGCCTTCAATGGTGTTGTCGAGGAACACCAGTTGGGTCACGCCTTCGAGGAGGCCCTGCCCTTTACCGCGCTGCTCGTGGTGTTCTTTGCCATCGTTGCCGTCATCCACGACCAGCACCTGTTCACCCCCGTTATCGACGCGGTACTGGCCATGGATTCGGCCGTACGCCCGGCCATGTTCTTCCTCGCCAACGGCATCCTGTCCATGATCAGTGACAACGTCTTTGTGGCTACGGTCTATATCAACGAAGTAAAAGCCGCTCTCGATGCCGGGACGATCACACGCGAAGAGTTCGACCAGCTCGCCGTTGCAATCAACACCGGGACCAATCTGCCAAGCGTTGCCACGCCGAACGGCCAGGCGGCGTTCCTGTTCCTGCTGACCTCCGCCCTCGCGCCCCTGATCCGCCTCTCCTATGGCCGCATGGTCATCATGGCCCTGCCCTACACACTGGTGCTGGGCGGCGTGGGTCTTGCGGCGGTGATGCTGTTTATCTGATTCAGGACGACCCGGAGCCGGCCGTCTTTCTCCACAGCGGTTCGGTTCCCGCGGCTGCCATCGCGTCGAGCTGTGCTTCATGGGCCGCCAGTTCCTCGGCGCTGGGCATGGGCACCGGCAGTGGCTGGCGCGTCGCCGCCAGCCGGCGTATGGTTTCGCCCCCAGCGCCGATGGCTTCCCCCTCATCCGACCCGCCCAGGGCAAGCGCCGTCTGGCCACCGGTCATGGCGAGGTACACGTCCGCCAGGATTTCCGCGTCCAGGAGCGCGCCGTGCAGCTCGCGGCTGGAATTGTCCACGCCGTAGCGCTGGCACAAAGCATCCAGATTGTTCCGCTGCCCCGGGTGACGCTTGCGCGCCATCAGCAATGTGTCGGTGATCTCGCAGCGCCCGGCCAGGGGAATAGCCGTGGAATCGACGCGGTTCAGTTCGCTGTCCAGAAAGCCGACATCGAAGGGTGCGTTGTGGATGATCAACTCGGAGTCTTCGATGAAGTCCGTGAATTCCCGCGCGATGGAGGCGAAAAGAGGTTTGTCAGCGAGGAAGGTATTGGTGATGCCGTGGACCTCGATCGCGCCGGCATCGATGTCCCGTTCGGGGTTGATGTAGCAGTGGAAGTGTCGGCCGGTGAGTCGCCGCCCGACGATTTCTACGCAGCCGATCTCAATTATCCGGTGTCCCTGGCTCACTTCCAGGCCCGTGGTTTCCGTATCCAGTACAACCTGACGCACTAGCTTCCTCGCTTTAGCATTTCGTCTATTCCGCGATTGGCGAGCGCATCCGCACGCTCATTTCCCGGATGTCCACTGTGGCCCTTCACCCAACGCCAGTCCACGCTATGCCGATCGGTTTGCGCATCCAGGCGTCGCCATAGATCGGCGTTGGCCACTGCTTTCTTGGACGCCGTCTTCCAACCGCGCTTCTTCCAGTTCTCGATCCACTCCGTGATGCCCTTCATGACGTACGTTGAATCGGTAGTCAGTACCACGCGACACGAGGTTTTCAGGGCTGCTAGGCCCTCGATGGCGGCCTGCAGTTCCATACGATTATTCGTGGTTGAGGCCTCGCCACCGTACAGTTCGCGTTCGTGCCTGCCCATACGCAGCAATGCCCCCCAGCCGCCCGGGCCCGGGTTGCCGCGGCAGGCGCCATCGGTAAACAGTTCGACTTCTTTCACTGGATGGGAAAGCTTCCTTCAGGCAGCTCGGTCTTCGCCCGGGCTGCGGTGATGGCGTGGTGCCGCTGTCGGCTGCCCGGCCACGGCCAGGCCCACGAGCCTGGTGCGCTGTGCGGCGGCGACGAGGCGCGGCCGCCGCGCGCCGGGAATCTGCTTTATGGCATGCGCCACGTAAAGGCTGCCACCGGGAAGGTCATAGCGCATGGCCCAGGCATCGACCGCGTCGATGCAGCGGCGCAGCCGTCCGCGGCCCCGCGGTGGAATCGGGTAAAGCTGGCGCACGGACTCCATCTCGCAATCCAGAAGGTGCAGCCAGTCTGTGAGGCGCTGCAGACTTACAGGCCGGTGATGCGCCCACAGACCGTCGCCCTGCAGCGCGCGCAGGCGTCTCCATAGTCCGGGCAGGCTGTGCGGGTTGAAGCCGATGATCGCGAGGTGGCCCCGGGGACGCAGCACACGCTGTATTTCCCGAAGGCAGGCATGGGGATGGGCACTGAACTCGAGCGCGTGAAAGGCAACGACCATGTCCATGCTATCGCTGTCGAACGGCAGCTCGTCACCGTGGCAGAGCAGCCCGGGTCCGCCAAACGCATTGTCGCTGGCAACGATGTGATGGTTGATGGGGCTGTCGCTGATCAGATTGTGTCCAGCCAGCGGGCCGGTCTGCAGGATGTGATAGCCGAAGGCCAGATCCAGCGTTGTTTGCAGACGGGTACGCGTTGCGTCAAGTAGATGCCCGCCACGTCCGGCGTACCAGGATTCCAGCGCCAGGGAAATATCGCTAGACTGCGCGTCCGCTTCGGTTTTCATGCCCCGAGATTAGCTATACCGGGCGCCGGGTGCAACGCAATCGAGGGCGGGCGAACCGGCACCGTCGAGGAGCGGACACAAGCGCTAGAGCCATGCAGCGACCGCACGGAGCGGTCTCTCGTGGTCCTGGTTTCTGTCAACGATCGATCCAAGAATAATTCGATACGGACCGTGTCTTCCATAAATCAAGAAATGAACCCAAGCCAATACCACGCGGCCGTGCGGGAAATTCCGGCGTTTTCCGACAACTACATATGGATGCTGGACAACGGCGACGGCAGCGCCTGCGTCGTTGACCCCGGTGATGCCAAGCCCGTGGAACGCGCCCTGGCATCGTCTGGACTCACCCTGAGCGCGATCCTGATAACGCATCATCACTTCGATCACGTCGGCGGCCTGGCGCGACTGAAGGAAGGCTGGAACTGCACAGTTTACGGCCCGCGCAACCCGGCGATCACTGGCATCGATCGGATACTGAGCGACGGCGAACGTGTCCGTATCGGCCGCTTCGACTTCGAGATCTTCGCGGTACCCGGGCACACTCTCGATCACATCGCCTATTTCGCGGCCGACGAAGAGCCTCCGCTCCTGTTCTGTGGCGATACGCTCTTCGCGGCGGGCTGTGGACGACTCTTCGAGGGTACTCCGCAGCAGATGCATACATCGCTGCGACGTCTCGCTGAGCTCCCCGCGCACACGGGTGTCTACTGTGCGCACGAATATACCCTCGCGAATCTCGAGTTCGCGGTGGCTGCGGATCCCGGCAACGAGTCCCTACGCGAACGCTGCATCCGCGAGCGTGCTCGACGCGATGCGGGAACGCCCACCGTGCCCACCACCGTCGGCCTGGAACGGGACACGAATCCGTTTCTGCGCTCCGCGGAACCTTCCGTCGTCGCTGGCCTGCATGGCGCCGGTAGGGTTGAGGCTTCTGCGGACCCCATCGCGGCCTTTGCGGCGCTGCGAGCCTGGAAAGATCAGTTTTAGTCATGGTTCGCTTGCTGACGACGGTAGGCGCCGTCGTTCTGATTCTGGCTGGCTGCGCGCAGCAACCCCAGGTGACAGACACGGTGGCGGCTGCCAGCGAGCCCCCGGCCGAACCGCTATCGCCCGTCGCCGAGCCCGCCCCGGTCCCTAAGCCCGAGCCCCCGCCCCCGCCGAAAGATCTCTGGGAGCGTATGCAGCGGCAGCTGACGTTCCACACCATGCACAACCCTGCGATCGGTGCGGCGCGCGAGCATTACCTCCGCCAATCCAGATACATGGAGCTGATAACGCCGCGGGCGCGGCGCTATCTCTACTTCATCGTCGAGGAAGTAGAGGCGCGAAACCTGCCCATGGATCTGGCGTTGCTTCCCATTGTGGAGAGCGCTCTGAACCCCTTTGCCTATTCGACCCAGAGTGCGGCGGGCATGTGGCAGATCATCCCAGCCACGGCGGACTATCTTGGCATGCGTCGGGACTGGTGGTTCGATGCCCGCCTAGATCTGCGCGAGTCGACGCGCTATGCCCTCGATTACCTCGAAGCCCTGAACGCGGACTTTGACGGGGACTGGCTGCTAACACTCGCGGCCTACAATTCGGGCAAAGCGCGCGTACGTCGCGCTATAGAACGCAATCGCGCGGCGGGCCTGCCGACCGATTTCTGGAGCCTGGAACTTCCCCGGGAGACGCGTCGCTACGTACCCCGACTCATTGCCCTCAGCACCATTATTGTTTTTGCCGAGGCGCTGGAGCTGAAGCTCCCTCCTATCGCCAATGAACCCGCATTTGCTTCCATCGATACGGGTGGGCAGATTGAAATGCTGCGCGTGGCCGAACTTGCAGAGCTGGATCTTCTAGAATTGCGCCGTTACAACCCCGGTCAGCTTCGCTGGGCTACGGCGCCGAGCGGGAATGGCGGTCTGCTCCTGCCGGTGGATCGGGCCAGCGACGTTGAGGCGCAGCTGGCGGGACTCCCGCCGGAGCAGCGGGTAACCTGGCAGCATTATCGGATTCGTAGCGGCGACAGCCTGATACGTATCGCGCGGCGCTTCGACACCAGCGTTGGTATGCTGCGCAGCGTCAACAATATCCGGGGGAACTTCATTCGCGCCGGGGACACGCTGATGATCCCGGACAGCGAGGCCTGGCGAGACAGTCTCGCCATGGCGTCGGCCGGAAGCACCGGCGTGCGGCGCGCCTATACCGTTCGCCGCGGCGATTCCCTTTACACCATCGCGAGGCGCTTTCGCGTAACGATCGATGAGCTGGTGAGCTGGAACTCGCTGGACCCACAGCGCTATCTCCAGCCTGGCCAGGCGCTCACGCTCTACCTCGAGGGGAACTGAGGCTAGAGGGGAGCCGAGGTCGCCGGATTACCCTTTGCCTCCTCCGCCTCTAGCGCCTCAGGCGCGACGCCTTTTTTAACCCGGAAAAACAGCGCATACAGCGTCGGCACAACGGTGAGCGTCAGCACTGACGCGAAGCCGAGTCCCGCCATGATAGTCACGGACATGTTGACGAAGAACACGTCTGACAGCAGGGGTATCAGGCCCAGGATCGTGGTGGCCGCAGCCAGGATTACGGGTCTGGCGCGACTCACGGCGGCGTCGAGTACCGCCGTGTGCGGATCCTTGCCTTCTTCAATCTGCTGGTCGATTTCTTCGATAAGGACAATGGCGTTCTTGATCAGTAGGCCGATGAGCGACAGGGCTCCCAGCAGCGACATGAAGTCGAAGGCACCGCCGGTGCTGAGAAGTCCTGCCGTAATCCCGATGATGGCGAGCGGTACCGTAAGCCAGATGATCAGCGGCTGACGCAGTTTTCCGAACAGTACGATGCTGGTGAGGATCATCAGCAGAATGCCGACGGGGAGGGAACGCCCAAGCCCCTGCTGCGCATTGGCGTTGTCTTCGTACTCTCCTCCCCAGGCGAGGGCATAGCCCGGAGGGAGATCGATGGCTTCAATCTGCGGGCGCAGGCGCTCGAAGAGCGGCGTCGCGAGATCGCTGCGCGGATTGCACGATGCGATGATGGTCTGGATACGGTTACGACCGCGCAGAAGTGCGTTCTCCCAATCGGTCCGATAGCCTGAAATCACGGCCGAGGCGGGCACGGTGCGACCCAGGGCCGCGCTCCAGATCTGCACATCGCGCATGTCGTCGGCATTGCCACGCTCGCGTTCGGCGGCGCGCATGAGCACCGGCAGCACGCGATTCCCATCCCGATAGCTTCCCGCGGTCAGGCCGTCGAAGGCGTACTTCATTGCATCCCCGAGGTCCTCCCTGCTGATACCCAGCTGTCGACCGACCTGCTCATTGAAAACGGGCGTAACAAGCTTCACCGGCGAGCGCCAGTCATTGCGCACATCGACCGCGTCCGGATCCGCGCGCATGATCCGCTGCGCCTCCTCGCTGAGGCGGCGCAGAACCACGGGATCAGGGCCTGAGAAGCGGGCCTCGATTTTTGCATCCCGACCGGGACCGATGCGCAGGGATTTGATGATCGGGTCCAGTCCGGGGCCGCCGTTGCGGAGCCGTTGCTCGACGCGATCCCATATTTCAGGAATACGCTCCGCGCTATCCAGCCGGACAATAATCTGACTATAGGCAGGCGTCGGTTCGCGGGAGTCGTAAACCAGCGTAAAGCGCTGGTGCGGCCCGCCTATGACGCTACTGGTCTGGACCACGCCTTCCTGCTCACGCAGGTAAGCGGAGACCGCCAGGGTGTCATCCCGCGTCCTGCGGATGTCTGTGCCTTCGGTTTCGTAGAGATCGATGAACATGAGCGGCGTATTGGATGCCGGGAAGAATCCACTCTTGACCTTCCCAAAGCCGACCACACCGACCACAAACAACACCAGCACGGCGGCCATCGTGAGGACGCGGTGATCGACCGCAAAGGCCACGACGGCTCGATAGGCGCGGAAAACTGGGCCGCCATAGGGGTCCGCCTGGCCATCTCCCTCGGCGGGTTTGAGGAGCAGCGCACACAGCAGAGGGGTCGTGCTGACCGCCGTGATCCAGCTGAGGGCGAGGGAAATCAGGATCACGTAAAACAGGGATCCGGCGAATTCACCGGTGTTATCGGGCGACAGGCCAATAGCCGAGAAAGCGAGGATGCCGATAACCGTGCCGCCGAGCAGGGCCCAGATCGTCTTGCCCACGGCCTCGCGCGCGGCTTCCAGCGCCTGCATACCGCTCTGCATACGCACCTGCATGCCCTCGGCGACCACGATGGCGTTGTCCACCAGCATACCGAGGGCAATCACCAGCGCGCCGAGAGAAATGCGCTGCAGTTCGATGTTGAACAGATACATCACCAGAATGGTTCCCGCCACGGTAATGAGCAGTACGGAACCGATGATCAATCCGGTGCGCATGCCCATGAAGGCGAGCAGGACGACGATGACGATGGCGACCGCCTGGACCACGCTGATGATGAAGCCCCCTACCGAATTCTCGACCTCCGCCGGCTGGTCGTAGACCGCCTCAAGCTCCATGCCCACGGGGATGATTGTCGCAAGTGAGGCGATCCGCGCCTGGAGACGCTCGCCCACCTCGACAACGTTCCGACCGGCCGCCATGCTCACTCCGATCGCCAGCGCTTTGCCGCCGTTGTGGTAGTAGAGCTTCGTGGGAACCTCTTCGTAGGCCCGGGTGATGCTCGCGATGTCGCGCAGGCGCACGAGGCGTCGCTCCTGCGAGCTGATCAGGACTTCGCCGATTTCCTGCACCGAGCGAAACTCGCCCGTCGGCTTGATACGCAGGTAGTCGTCGCCAACGCGGACATTGCCGGCATTGACCACGGAATTCTGGGAGCCCAGCACCGAGGCGATGGTGCGGGGGTCGATACCGAGCTCGGCAAGACGCGAGCGGGAAATATCGAGGTATACGACCTCACGCTGCTCGCCGTCGATGGTTACCTTGCGGACACCGTCCACAAGCACCAGCTGGCGCTTCACGTTGTCGGCCACGTCGTAGAGGTCGCGCCAGGTGTAGCCCTCCCCCGTCAGCATGAAGTACACGCCGTAGACGTCCCCGAAGTCGTCGATAACCATGGGCTCAAGAGCACCAGGGGGCAGCTGCGGCTTGACGTCGCTTACTTTGCGCCGCAGTTCATCGAAGATATTCGGCAGCTCCGCGGCGCCATACTCGTCCTTGAACTCGATCTGTATGTCGGACAACCCGGGCCGGGACACGCTCATCTTGATTCGCTTGAGCTGCGGCAGTTTCTGAATCGCGTCCTCGAGGTGATAGGTCACCTCATCGTAGACCTCCTGGGCTGATGCACCGGGGTACTGGGTGATGATCTTCGCCATTTTGATGGTGAAGGCCGGATCCTCGAGCTTTCCCATTTTCTGGAAGCCGTACACCCCGCCAACGACAAAGATGACCACCAGCAGCCAGGAGATCACCGGCGTGCGGACGGAGTACTCTCCGATATTCATGCGGACGGCGCCGTTGTTTCCCGCGGAATCGCCTGCTCTCCCACGGCAAGCCGGGTCACACGCATACCTTCGGAGAGATAGGCCGCACCCACGGCGACGATCTCCTCGCCGCCCTCGAGACCCGAAAGCACTTCAATCATGTCTCCCGATACGCGACCGATGTTCACGCTGCGACTGCGAACCTCCATGGCATCGGGATCCAGCACGAACACCCGGGGGGATAGCTCGGCGTCGGCCTGTACCGCCAGCGCCGGCACCCAGGTTGCGGTCTCCTGGGTAAGGAGTCCGGTGAAGTCGACGTCTACCTGGGCCGTCATGCCCGGGAGCACGCGGAAGTCATCGGGCTGGGGCATGGTGAAGGTAACGGCAAAGGTCTGCGTGTCGCTGTCCGCCCGCGTCGCGATCTCCTTGACCGTCAGCGCATAGCTGATTTGGGGATAATCCTCGAAGGAGGCCAAGGCGCGAACGGACGCCGCCTCGCTTTCCGCGACGGCGTCGGTGCTCAGATCATCATCGCCCTCCCCGGCCGTGACGGAGCGCACTACGGACTCGGGCATATTGATGATCACGTCGAGATTCTCCGTATCCTGCAGATAGACGATGCGCTGCTTGCCGAGGATTTCCTCGAAGTTGTCGACGTAGCGCCTCGCGATGCGTCCGCGAAAGGGTGCGCGCAGAGTGGCATAGCCGAGGTTGGTTTCAGCCTGCGCCAGTGCCGCTCGGCTCGAACGGAACTCCGTTTCCATACGGTCGTAGTCGAGCTGGGAAATGGAGCCGCTATCGATCAGCTCATTGGCCCGCGCGAAGTTCCGCTGACTGTTCTCGAAGGTGGCGCGCCGGTCTTCGAGAGCAATCTCGAAATCAGTCGGATCCAGACGTGCTATTACCGCGCCGTCGTCGACCACATCGCCTTCCCGGACTGGGAGTTCGGCCAGGGCGCCGGAAACCCGGAAGCTCAGCTCCGCCTGCTTCGACGCTTCTATGGACGCGGGGAATCGACGAATTTCCTCGCCAAGGCCCGCGTCGACGCGGAAAATCTTTACCGGACGAGCCAGGGGTTCGCCAACGGGAACGCTGTCTTCGGCGCAGGCGCCAAGGAACAGCACGGCGCACAGCGGCAGAAGGAATCCGGGCCGGGAACGGAGCCTCGGACTTATCGGCTTTGGGATTCCATGGGCGCTGGCTTCGCTGCGTTGCCCGCTTGCTTCGATCAACATTCCTTCCTCCCCCCGAGGCGCATAAAGACCAGCATTATAGGGGGCAGATCGTGATGCCGTCAGCGAGACGCCTGCTCAGAAACTTCGTGATGCAACGCCAGCGCGGTGAAATACAGGGCACAGCGAACGGGTTCGGCCCCCGTGGCGCGCAGAGCCCTCCGATAGGTTTCCAGCTGGGCGCGATAACGCTCCTCCTGGGCGAGTGCGAATGCCTCGTGAGTTTCATCAGGCCGGGGCTCCGCGGTCTTGTAGTCGACGATCCAGAATTCGCGGGTCGACTCATCCTGGAAAACGTAGTCCAGCACCAGCGACTGGACTCCGGAGTCGTTCACCGCTGTGAGGGGCAGCTCTGCGCTGCGCTGCGCGCGCGACGGTGAGAGCGACCAGCGCAGCCAGGGATCCTGCAGGGCTCGATTGATATTGGCTTCGCCGACGCGACAAAGCTCATCAAGAGCCGGACGATCCGCGGCGGACTCAAGCAGCGTCATGCGAAGGAGACTGCGCATGCGCTCATCGCAGGTTGCGGGAAGCTCGCTGCGACTGATCAGGGATTCCAGGACGCGGTGCACCGCCGTCCCCAGGGCCCGGGCTCTACGGTTCTCTACATTGCCTGAGCTTTCGAAGGCCGTGGCTCTATTCGGCGGCTCGGCTGGGGGAAGGCTCGCGGGCAGGTTCGGCGTGTCCGAACCGATATCTCCCGGTAGCTCCGCGAGTCTGCGATAAGGCACGTGGGCTTCCAGGGCCTCATCCCTACTCTCCGCAATTTCCACGGGCAATGTATCGACTTCAGACCAGAGCTTTGACAGCAGGGATCCCTTCGCCGGTACGCCCGGGCGGTTTTCCCGGCTGTTCCAGGGAAGGGTCGCGCTTAGCCACAGGCGAGAAGCGGCTCGCGTGCAGCCCACGTAAAAGAGTCGAGTGGCTTCGAGATCCTGCTTGTGGCCGCGCTGTGCGCGAAGGAACTCATACAGTCGCCCGGAAGAGTCGTCACCGGTCGCGGCACGGATATCCATAAGCACGGTACTGTCCTGTTCTGGCAAGGCAAGTTCCTCCCAGAGCAGCAGCGGCTTCTGATCCCGGCGCGTGGCTTTGCCGAGAGCAGGCATAAATACCGCATCGAATTCGAGCCCCTTGGCTTTGTGCAGAGTCATCACCTGAAGTCGCGCACCCTCCTCTCCCGGTGACGCGAATAAACCCGTCAGTGCCTCTTCGATAGCGAGAATGCTAGGTGTGCCGCGATCCAGTTCGAGCTGTTCGAGGAGGCGGAAGAATTGCTCTGCGTCATCAGCTTCGGTGTCGCTTTCAATGGTCGCGGCACCACCGAGGCGCAGCCAGCTTTCCTCAACCCAGACGCGAAGCGCGAGTCGGTCTCGAAACTGGTCCGCCCAGTTCAATACGTTGCGAAGAAAGACGAGTCGTTCGAAAGCCGTGTCAGAGAAGATGCCGCGGGCTTCGTCGGCTGCGCTATCCAGCGCGTGATTCAGCATTGCGGCTACCGGTGCGGTTTGCGCGATAAAGAGCAACTCGCGATTGGTCAAGGCCAACGCTGGCGTTCGCAGCAGGGCGAGCCAGGCATAGCGATCTGTCCGATCGAGTAACACAGTGACCAGGCTGAGGAGATCACGAATCAGCGGGCGTCCGCCAAGAAGGTCCATGTCCCGGGCCAGATGTTCGATACCCCGCGAGCGTAGCTCGGCGATAAAGGGACGCAGCTGCGACCGCGAGCGGCCGAGAATCGCCAGCGTCGAGTCGGAATTTCCCTGGAGCTCTTTCTCCACCGCATCGCATAACGCCTGCACTTCTGCAGCCCCCGCCGCCATGCTGTCTTCGCTGCTGAACAACTTGACGTCCGGCACCGCCCCTTCACCGTGGGCAGCAGATGCCCGGGCGAAGCACACGGCTCCGAGCTCCGGGTCGTCCCGATCCGGAAATGCCGCCGAGAACATGGCGTTGCTCCACGCCACAAGCGTGGCGGAGCTGCGAAAGTTCACTCGCAGCTGGAGGGATTGCAGCCTCAGATCGCCGATACCCTGGTCGCGAGCCCGAATGAATAGCCCTACGTTCGCCTCGCGGAAGCCGTAGATCGACTGCATCGGGTCGCCGACGATCAGCAACGTCCGGGGCGCCGCGCGATTGTCGGCGTTGTGTTCCATCCATCCACGCGTGAGGCGGCGCAGCAGCTCGAACTGCAGCGAGGAAGTGTCCTGAAACTCGTCCACGAGGAGGTGTTCGATGCGGTGATCGAGACGGAGGGCGAGATCTGACGGCGCGTCATCGTCCCCGAGGGCCGCCAGCGCAGCCAGGGCGATCTGGCCGTGATCCACCACTCCGCGTTCCCGAAACACAAGAAGCAACTCCGCGGCGAGGCGAGGCAGCAGCCTGCTCAGGGCAGCGAGAATCTCCCAGTGATCATCGTCCGAGCCGGTATCTGGCAGCAGAAGCACATCGGTGAAGGCACGCCGCAGCGTATCGTCGCGATCTGCGGTCTGCAGCTCTTGAATTAGCTCAATCAGGGCCGCCTTACGTTCCGCCGCTTCACCTTTCCCAGGGGGAAAACCCTGATTCCGATTAACAGTCCTGCGCCAGCCACCGCTCTTTGTAAGCAGCAGCTCGGCCAGAGAACGCCACAGTCGCGGGTCGTCGCTCGCCGCCAGAAAACGCGGAAACTCCGGTGCCTGCTCGTGGCGCCAGTCGCAGAGCGATTTCAGATCGCGCAGCCATGGCTGCAGTGACGAGCGGAGCCGTGCCAATCGATGCATCACCACCTTATTCACCGCATCGCGGAGCACGGATTGCTGCTCTTCGACGAGCCCCTGAGCGCCCAGCAGCGGTTGCCACTGTTCGCGTCTCTGCAAAAGCGCCTCGAGCAGTTCCGTGGCCGAGTCCCAGCGGTTGTCCAGGTGCAACAGGAGCGTCTCCACATCACGTTGTGCTTCACTGCGACCTTCGCTCAGCGTTCCACGCAGAAAACGTTCGATGGCGTCGGCGTACAGCTGCTTCGTATTGTCGTCCGGGACGATCGATCCCCCGGCCCCGCTGGCGACAGGCATCTGACGCGTAAGCTCACCGCAGAAGCTGTCGATCGTCTGGATACTCAGGCGCGCCGGATTTCCCCGCAGGCCCCAGCCGCGCTCCTCGTCCCGCGCCGCTACGGCCCGGGCCGCCAGGCGGAGCGCCTGCTCGTGCTCGTTGGTGTAGGCCCCCGCTTCCGTGGCGGTGTTCAGTGCGCTCAGTACCCGGGCGCGCATTTCAGCCGCCGCCTTGCGCGTGAAGGTGATCGCCACAACGTTCTCCGGGTGATCCACACGTGCAAGGAGTATCAGGAGCCGGTGTACCAGCAGACCCGTTTTCCCCGACCCGGCCGGCGCGCTTACGCAGACGCAGGCCTGGGGATCGAGGGCCGCCGCTCGGGCCTCCGCATCTATGGGTGTCACGACTCGTTTCCTTCGTCGATAGCGAGCTCCGCGATCCGGCAAAGATTCTGGCGGCCGCAGTTACGACAGGCGCCGGGTATGGGAGCGACGGGGTAGGAGCCCGTTCTGTACTCATCGACCAGTCCGCCGATGGCCGTGTGCCACTGCTTTCTGAGCGTCGAGAACGCCTGTGTAGGAGAGAGCTCGGCCTGGTCCGGGGCTTCCTCAAGCCAGTCCAGCGCCGGCTCGATGCCCGTGGCAAACGCCTGGCTACCGATGCCACGCCAGCCAAGCTCACCGGGCCTTAGCACCGCATAGGCAATGCCGGTGCTTTCCACCTCGGCGAGGGCGTACAGCGGCAGCTGCGGTCGGGTCGGTGGCTCCGAGAACCAGGCCTCGAGGCTCTCGGGGCGACCGGACTTGTAGTCAATGACAATCAGGGATCCATCGGCGAGCCGATCGATGCGGTCCAGTCGCAGGCGCAGTTCAACGTCGCCCAGGACGAGATCGCGCTCGACCTCCTGCTCCACTACCGCAAATTCAATGCCGCGCTGCGCTTCCAGCGCCAGCCAATGTTCCAGGAGCGCCGCCACCCGCGTCTTTTCAAGTTCCAGCACAGCCGAGCCCAGGACGAGGCGACGGTTCGCATTGAGGGCGAGGGGCGCGTGCTCGAGCGCCGCGCTGATGGCCTCTCGAAAGTGATCGGCCTGGGCGTCACGCAGCGCGGAGGATCCCGGGAGTTGCTCGAAAAGCCTGTGTAGGGCGTGGTGGAGCAGTGTGCCGCGTTCAGCAGCCGTGAGACCCGGTTGTGGCCCCGGGCGAGGCTCCGTGCGCAGATGGGACCTTGCAAAGGCCTGGAAGGGACAGGCCGCCTGCGCCTCTAGAACGCCCGTGCTGATTCGGGATGGCGCATCCCCGGTGAAGGGAACGGGAATCTCCTCGACCACAACGGTTGCCGCACCCATCTGTTGGCACCACCGCGGATCGACGGCGTTTTCAGATTCACGGCGAAGGATCTCAAGATCGGCCAGGAGAGGGCTAGGCAGCTGCTCAGATTCGTCGCTCCGGTAAACAAAGCTGATGTCCAGTTGCGACGCGCAAGCTCGCCAGTGATCCCATCGATGCACAGCGGCCCGTGCCTCGACGGCGGCATCGGCGCCGGGCATGCCTGTCGACCTTTGCAGAGTCAGGGGGAGATAGGGATTCGGGCGCGCCCGGGCTGGCCAGATGCCCGCGCTCATACCCGTGAGCAGCAGGCCGTCGAAAGCCAGACCGCTGGTTTCCAGTGGTCCCAGGACCTGCATCGCGCGATCTGTGGTCTGCGGCTGGAAAGCGCGTTCGTCCAGCAAGCGCCGCAGCGCTCGCAGCGCGTCCTCGTAGTTCAGTGTTCCGTAGAGATCATCGAGGCGCGCGAATTCATCGAGCACCTCGCCCCACTGCTGCCTCTGCTGAAACTCAAGGGAATCGAGGGCGGTGTCCTCCGCCCAGCGCCACACGGCGAGAAGCTCCTGGAAGACCGGAGTCCACTCGCTGGGGCAGCGCCTGCCGCGGAGGCGCACGCCGCGGCTCTCGATCACCGGAGGCAGGTCCCAGACAGCGAAGTCGGTCCCGGAACCGCGTAGCGGAGCGAGAAGCTGCCGAAGCACCGATGTGGGGATGCGTTCCGATGCAAGCGCTCGAAGGCGCCTGGTCTGTGCTTCGAGGAGCTCCGTGCGAAGCGGTCCCGCGGACACAAAACGTGATTGCAGCAAGGCGATCGATTCTTCCACATCGACTTCATGACAGCACAGGGACAGCACCCGCAGCGCATCGCGAATAAGGGCGGCGCGACCGAGGGGAAAACCCGTGGCGAAGTTGACCGGGAGGCGATCGTAGCCCGAGGTGAGCGCCCCAAATTCGCGACGCAGCATCGTCTCGAAAATCGCGCGGTCTCCCTGCATGTCCTGGAGAACCACGGCGTAGCGGCCGTAGGGATCCTGCTCTGTTTTCTCCCGACACCAGAGGGCCGCAGCGCGCAGTTCGTCTTCGCGAGTTTCATAGCCCCGGGGGGGTCGAGGCTGGACAGGTCGACCACCCGCGTTGAGATCGACGCGGCCGCGACCCAGCCCGGCCAGGGACGCGTGCAAGGGGGCAAGCTCGTCGCAATTCAGATGCAAAAGTGGCGGAAAATCTCCATCGCCGTCTTCGGCTCCTTCGCCGTAGCGCGCCAGCAGTTCAGCCTGCGCGCGCTCGGCCGTAGTGGCTTCGAGCTCCAAAAGGCGCGCCTCGAAGCGCTGACGCCAACGCAGGAAGTGCCGGCTGTCGTCGTCGCTGCGGAACCAGCCGGACCATTGCGCGGCGAGAGGATCAATCCGCCACAGGAAAAGCAGCTCGTCTGCGCGCTGGCAGAGCCGGGCGGCCCGAGGGCCGTTCAGGAGGGAGAAGCCGGCGTCGCTGTCGCCTTCGATGATCTGCTCCCAGAGCAGCGCCTGTTGCCCCGAGTCGAGTAAGCGCCGGGGTGTCAGACTCCCCGTGGTTAACGCCTTGTGCCACTCGTTGGTCCAGAACTGGGTGATCGGCAATGCGACGAGGCTTGACCACACGCTGTCACCGCGGCGCTGCCGACGTTGCTGATCGGCCTCCCGGACTGCCCTCGACAACCGCCGATTGGGGGTCAGGACGGCGTACCCATCGTCGACGTAAGCGGCGATTTCATCGACATGTCTGAAGAGCGGCGGGAGCCCTGGGGCATCGCTGTGCATCAACCGGTCCCTGCTTTAGAATCGCGGGCCCTTGAAGCCCGGACGCAGGACTCTAGCAGGACCAAAGCCATGAGCAACAACGTGCACAACACTAATGTCGCCGCACAGGACATATTGGCGACGCCAGCGGCCCTGAAGGAGCAAATGCCCTTGACGGACGACCTCGCCGCTGCGGTGAGCACGGCGCGGCAGACGGTTTACGACATCCTCGATCGTCGTGATCACCGACTGCTCGTTGTGGTCGGTCCCTGCAGCATCCACGACACCGTGGCCGCCCTCGACTACGCCGGGAGACTGCGCGAACTCGCCGCGGAGCTGGATGACACTCTGTTTATCGTGATGCGCGCCTACTTCGAAAAACCGCGCACCACAGTGGGTTGGAAAGGCCTCATCAACGACCCCTATCTCGATGATTCCTTTTGCATCGAAGAAGGTCTCGCCATCGCGCGGCGCCTGTTGAACGACATCGTCTCCCTCGGCCTGCCGGTTGCCACGGAAGCCCTGGACCCCATCTCGCCCCAGTACCTGCAGGATCTTATTGCGTGGTCGGCGATCGGGGCGCGCACCACCGAATCGCAAACACACCGGGAAATGGCCAGCGGCCTGTCCTCGGCCGTGGGTTTCAAGAACGGCACCGACGGCGGGCTTACGGTGGCGATAAACGCGCTGAAATCAGCCTCGCGGGCGCATCGCTTCCTCGGGATCAACAGCCAGGGACAGGTGTCGGTCTTCACGACGCGGGGCAATGGCTACGGACATGTCGTGCTCCGCGGGGGCAGCGCCGGCCCCAACTACGATTCCGTCCACATCAAGCAGTGCGAGGAAGCGCTTGAGAGCGCAGGTATGGCGAGTAACATCATGGTGGACTGCAGCCACGCGAACACAAACAAGGACCCGAGCCTCCAACCGCTCGTCGCCGACAACGTGGCCGACCAGATCGCATCGGGAAACCGCTCGCTCATGGGCCTCATGATCGAGAGCAACATCCACGGCGGCAACCAGGCACTGGAGGAAGGAAGCGACCTGGCTTACGGCGTCTCGCTGACGGACGGTTGCATTGGCTGGGAAGACACCGAGCGGTGTTTGCGCTCACTGCGGGAGAAGCTCGTTGACGCTCTTCCCGCTCGCGCGGGTACCTAGCCTCGTAGTCCGAACGTTCTGGTGTCCTGACTTCGATCGAAGGATCGGCGGCCCGGCGCCGCTTTACTTGAGCTGCTCGCGTAGCTCCATCGACGCCTTGCTTCTAAACACCGCGCTCGACGGACGCTCAAGCAAAGCAGCGCCGGTCCACCACCCGACTTCACGGTGTGGCGCTGACGCAACAGCGTCAGGGTATTGCACTGAACAGGTGAGGTAGGTGGCTGCCCTTCGGGCGTCCGTCGAGCGCGGGTGGCAGAGCTAACGCGCCCATGGAGCTACGCGAGCAGCTCGAAGGGCAGCCACCTGCCTCACCGGCTTCGAAGCGCGAAAACCTGAGGTTACGAGGGATCCGGAGCGCTTCGTGAGGAGTTCGAAGGGGAGTCGCCCAGGGTCAGATGGCAGGGCTGGAAGCAAGTAACTCTGACTTAAAGGACGCTCGTTTGAGTTGAGCTCGCATTGAGTCCGGGAAGACCGAGGGATGCAAACAACTCAGTAGAAGGCATTGCTCCGATCAGAGTGATCGGTCATGTCTCGAACGCCACGAAGCTGGGGCAGTTGATCCATCAGCGTTTTCTCAACGCCGTTCTTGAGCGTCATATCCACGGCGCTGCATCCCTGACAGCCGCCACCAAACTGCAGGACGGCGTAGTCGTCTTCAGTGAGTTCGACCAGGGACACCTCGCCGCCGTGGGCCGCCAGGGACGGGTTGACCTCGTTGTAGAGGATGTAATTGATTCGATCCTCCATGGGCGAATCGTCGTCCACGCGGGGCATCTTGGCGTTCGGCGCCTTGATGGTGAGCTGGCCGCCCATGCGGTCCTTGGCGTAGTCCACGAGCGCATCTTCCAGAAACGGCACGCTGCGCCCGTCAAACCAGGCGGTCAGATGCTCGTAGCGCTGCTCGACGTCGTCATCTTTTACATCGCCATCGCGGCAATAGGCGATACAGGTCTCGGCCCGGGGCGTTCCGGGCTGATTGATGAAAACACGTACGCCCAGGGCGTCCTCTTGCTTGCCTAGAAGCTCGGCCAGGTATTCCTGTGCGCTGTCAGTAATCGTGAGCATGGGGTCGGATAAATCCTGACTAAAACACTCGGTCATTATAGCCTGCCTTGCCGTTTCTGGCATCCCCAGATGGCACCGCGAACGGCTCTAGGCTTATTTATCCCTGTTCTCGTTTGTGCCGATGTTGAGTCGCAGTCAGCAATATCGGGGTAATAATCTATATCAAAACATTTTGATATAGATTGGCGCGCTGCTATCATCGCGCCTTTCCGCTGCGAGCCGGTTGTCACCGTAGGATATAGACATGAACGCCCCTATCCTTCCCCGGGAATCCCTGGATTCCGCACTGACTGAGGCCCTCCAGACCCGGATTCTGGTCATCGACGGTGCCATGGGGACGATGATCCAGGCTGAAGGTCTGGAAGAATCGGACTATCGCGGCGAGCGCTTCGCCGACCATCCAGGCGATCTCAAGGGCAACAACGACCTGCTTTGCCTGACGCGGCCCGACCTTATCCGTTCCATCCATGAGGCCTATCTCGATGCTGGTGCCGACATCATCGAGACCAACACCTTCAATTCCACCGCGGTAGCCCAGGGCGATTACAACCTCGAGCCTCTTGCCGAAGAGCTCAACCTGGCGGCGGCAAGGATCGCCCGGGAAGCCGCTGATGCCGTGATGGCCCGGGATCCATCGCGCAGCTGTTTCGTGGCCGGCGTGCTCGGCCCGACCCCGAGAACAGCGTCGATCTCCCCGGACGTAAACGATCCCGGTGCCAGGAACATCGACTTTCAAAGCCTTGCCCGGGATTACGCGGTTGCCGCCCGGGCGCTCGTCGAGGGAGGTGCGGATGTTCTTCTCGTGGAAACTATCTTTGACACGCTGAATGCAAAGGCCGCCATCTTCGCCATCGAGAGCGTCTATGAGGAGATTGGCAGGCGTTTGCCCATCATGATCTCGGTGACCTACCCCGATGTGAGCGGCCGCAACCTCTCCGGCCAGAGTCCCAGCGCGTTCTGGAACTCCATTGCCCACGCGCGGCCCCTGATCGTCGGCAGCAACTGCGGTCGACGGTTCGCTGAGGTTCGCCCGTTTCTGGAAGAGCTCTCTGAATCGGCGGACAGCTACTTCAGCGCTCACCTGAACGCCGGCCTCCCCAACGCCTTCGGCGAGTACGATGAGACGCCGGAAGTGATGGCTGAAGAGTTCCGCGGTTTCGCTGAGCGCGGCTTTCTGAACGTTGCCGGGGGCTGCTGCGGAACCACGCCCGAGCACATACGCGCTATCGCCGATGCAGTACACGGCGTTACCCCGCGACCCGTACCGCAAATCGCTCCGGCCTGCCGTTTGAGCGGCCTCGAGCCCTACGCCTTCTCCGATGACAGCCTGTTTGTGAACGTGGGCGAGCGCTGCAACGTTACCGGATCGGCCCGCTTCAAGAAGCTGATTCTTTCCGGCGACTACGAAACCGCGCTCGACGTGGCGCGCACCCAGGTGGAAGACGGCGCCCAGATCATCGACGTCAACATGGATGAAGGGATGCTCGACGCCGAAGCGGCGATGGTGACCTTCCTCAATCTGGTCGCCGCGGAACCGGACATCTGTCGCGTTCCGATCATGGTCGACTCATCGAAGTGGTCGGTAATCGAGGCGGGGCTGCGCTGCATCCAGGGCAAGGCCATTGTGAATTCCATCAGCCTCAAGGCCGGAGAAGACGAGTTTCTGGAACAGGCGCGGCTCTGCCAGCGCTATGGAGCGGCCGTGGTGGTCATGGCCTTCGATGAAGACGGCCAGGCGGATACGCTGGAACGGCGCAAAACAATCTGTGAGCGCAGCTATCGCCTGCTCCGCGATCGCCTCGATTTCAACTGCGAAGATATCATTTTCGACCCCAATATCTTCGCCGTTGCCACGGGTATCGAAGCCCACAACGCCTACGCCGTTGACTTCATCGAGGCGACGCGCTGGATCAAGGAAAGCCTTCCCGGGGCGAAGGTCTCCGGGGGCGTTTCGAACGTTTCATTCTCGTTCCGCGGCAACAACCCGGTGCGCGAGGCGATTCATTCCGTATTCCTCTATCACGCCATCCGCGCCGGCATGGACATGGGGATCGTCAACGCCGGTCAGCTAGCGGTGTATGACGAATTACCCGACGAGCTGCGGGACGCGGTCGAGGACGTCATTCTCAACCGGCGCGATGATTCCACTGAGCGCCTCCTGGAACTGGCGGGCAAGTACCAGGGGGACGGGTCGACCGCCGAGCGAACCGAGGATCTTTCCTGGCGCGAGGAAGGCGTCGCGAAGCGCCTCGAGTATGCGCTCGTAAAGGGGATCAACAGCTACATCGAGGAAGACGCTGAGGAAGCACGTCAGAGCTTTGATCGTCCCATCCAGGTGATCGAAGGGCCTTTGATGGACGGCATGAACGTGGTTGGCGACCTGTTTGGAGCGGGCAAGATGTTCCTGCCCCAGGTGGTGAAAAGCGCCCGGGTGATGAAGCAAGCCGTAGCCTATCTGCAGCCGTTCATTGAAGATGAAAAGACCGCGGGGAGCAGCAACGGCAAGATCCTCATGGCTACCGTGAAGGGCGATGTTCACGACATTGGTAAAAACATCGTGGGCGTCGTGCTCCAGTGCAACAACTACGAGGTGATCGACCTTGGCGTCATGGTGCACTGCGAAGAGATTCTGCGCGTCGCCAGGCAAGAGAACGTCGATGTGATCGGGCTGTCGGGCCTCATCACGCCGTCCCTGGATGAGATGGTTCACGTCGCGGGGGAGATGCAGCGTCAGGGCTTTTCCGTACCGCTGTTGATCGGCGGTGCCACGACGTCCAAGGCGCACACCGCGGTGAAAATCGAACCCCAGTACGCAAACGATGCCGTGGTCTATGTGCCCGACGCGTCTCGCAGCGTCGCCGTGGCTACCCAACTGCTCGGGGACGGAAAGACCTCATTCGTCGAAGAGCGGCGCGACGAGTACGCCGTGGTGCGGGAACGCGTCGCCCAGCGCAAGCCCCGGGCGAAGCGCCTGAGCTACGAAGCGGCCCTGGCGAATCGTGCCGTACCCGACTGGAGCGCTTACACGGCCCCGAAACCATCATTTCTCGGTGTGCGCTGCTTTGACGACATCGATCTGGCCGATCTTGTGGACACCATAGACTGGACGCCGTTTTTCATGACCTGGGAGCTGGCCGGAAAGTTTCCCCGCATTCTGGATGACGAAGTCGTCGGAGAGCAGGCCCGCGACCTGTACCGGGACGCCCGGGAGATGCTGCAGAAGATCGTCGATGAGCAGTGGCTTGAGGCGAAGGCAGTACTCGGCTTCTGGCCGGCGCACTCGAACGGCGAGGACATCGTTCTCGATGCCCCGGAGTGTGCGGGCACGACCTTGTACCAGCTGCGTCAACAGAGCCAGAAGAATGAAGATCAGCCCAACTTCAGCCTCGCTGACTTCGTGGCTCCCGAAAACGACTACGCCGGCGGATTCGTGGTGACCACGGGGCATGGCGTGGCCGAACGCGCCGCGGAGTTCGAGGCGGCGCACGACGATTACAGTTCGATCATGCTCAAGGCCCTGGCGGATCGGCTGGCCGAATCCCTTGCGGAGCACATGCACCTGCGGGTCCGGCGCGAGCTCTGGGGCTACGCTCCAGAGGAGCAACTGGGCAACGACGATCTCATACGGGAGCGCTACCGCGGTATACGCCCGGCGCCGGGGTATCCGGCCTGCCCGGACCATACGGAAAAGGCCACCCTATTCCGGCTTCTGGATGCCGAAGCGGCGGTCGGGGTGAGCCTGTCCGACAGCTTTGCCATGGAACCCGCAGCGGCCGTGAGCGGCTGGTACTACGCGCATCCCGACGCCCGATACTTCGGTGTGGGTAAAATAGGCGAAGACCAGCTTGAAAGCATAGCCGCGCGCAAGGGCGTGCCTGTCGAGGAAATGCGCCGCTGGTTGTCACCGAATCTTGACTGAAAACCCGGCGGCGATGACGTTAGCTGCCGGATCAGGCGACTTGCGCACGCAGGCTAGTGGAATAATCGGGGGAAGCGCCGTGTCCGAAGTGAACACTGGCACAGACATTAAGCCGGACAGCCGCACAGAAAGCGAAATGCCCGAGGAGGCTGTTTCAGAGAAGGATTTGGCAACGCAACCGCCTGCGGGTCGACTGGGGCTTCTCCAGGTTATCGGCAGCGTGCTCGCAGCCGGCCTGGGCGTGCAGAGCAGCCGGAACCGCGAGCGCGATTTTCAGCAGGGCCGGGCCGGAGTGTTTATCGTTGCTGGATTTATTTTCACCGCCCTGTTCATAGGCGGTGTGTACACCGTCGTTTCCGTGGTGCTCGCCTCGCGTTAGCTCGGCATGCCGGCCAGCCAGTAGCTTATGCTGGCGACGATAATGGCGATAACGAATACGGTGGCAAACGCGTCAACGCTGCTGTCGGAATGCCTCGGTCCAGAAGCTCCCATAAATCCCCCTGTTTTTACGGCTTTGCTCCAGGTATTTCCCGGATGCATCTTTCTGGCGTGGAGCAGCGTTACGAATTGACAACGCGCTCGGCCATCATGTGTTCAATGGTAACACTTCGCCCGGCACCGCCGATACACGACTAAAGCAGTAAATACCCTCCCAAGTGCCCTCCGGGGCATGCCCGAACTCTTCAGGAAAGGGTTCTATACTTATGAAAAACAAAGATAAATAAGCATCGTCTAAGCCGGTAGACTGCGCGCCTTCGGAGCATTTGTCGAGAACCCGGGCTTGTATCAATACGACGACATCGATCAGCGCATCGTGGACGATCGCGTCGCACAGTTTCGCGAACAGACCCAGCGCTATCTTGCCGGTGATCTGAGCGATGCCGAGTTTCTGCCCCTGCGGCTGCAGAACGGTCTTTACGTGCAGCGGCTCGCGCCGATGCTGCGAATCGCGGTGCCCTACGGCCTGATCAGCAGTCGCCAGCTGCGGGCCATTGCCGACATCAGCAGAAACTACGACAAGGGCTACGGGCACATCAGTACGCGGCAGAACATTCAGCTCAACTGGCCGCGCCTGGAAGACGTTCCGGACATTCTCGCGGAGCTTGCCGCGGTGCAGATGCACGCCATCCAGACCAGCGGCAACTGTGTGCGCAATACCACCACGGACCAGTTCGCCGGTGTGGCCCACGACGAAGTGGTAGATCCGCGCCCCTACTGTGAGCTGATTCGCCAGTGGTCGACGCTGCATCCCGAGTTCGCCTTTCTGCCGCGGAAGTTCAAGATCGCCGTCAACGGCGCGGAAACAGACCGCGCCGCAACCCGGTTCCACGACGTGGCCATCGAGCTGTATCGCAATAGCGACGAACAGGTGCGCCTGCGTGTGCTCGCCGGTGGCGGCCTGGGACGAACGCCCATGGTTGCCAGCCTCCTCCGCGAGGATCTGCCGCCGGAAGAAATGATCAACTATCTCGAAGCGGTCCTGCGCATCTACAACCTGCACGGACGTCGCGACAACAAGTACAAGGCGCGGATCAAGATCCTGGTAAAGGCCATGGGTGTCGACGCGTTCCGGGAGGCCGTCGAAGAAGAATGGCGGCGTAGCAGGAGCAGCGAAAACACGCTGACCCAGGATGCCATCGACGCTGTAGCACGGCATTTCGTGGCGCCGCCCTACGCGGAGCTCGATGCCGATGCCGAAGAGGCCTTCCTGGCCGCGGCCACCGAGCGCGACCCGATCTTTGCGGCCTGGGTGGCGCGCAATACCCGTGCTCACCGCCAGGGAGGCTATCGGGCGGTCACCATTACCCTCAAGGCCACGGGACAGGCGCCCGGCGATATCAGCGCTGGGCAGATGGACGCCGTCGCCGAGCTCGCCGATCGTTTCTCCTTTGGCGAACTGCGGACGACGCATGAACAGAACCTCGTACTGGCCGATGTGCGGCAGAGCGATCTTCTGGAACTCTGGAAAGCGTTGCAGGGACTGAACCTCGCGGTATCGAACGCGGGCCATCTGAGCGACCTGATCTGCTGTCCCGGCGGCGACTTCTGCTCCCTCGCCAATGCGAAATCCATTCCCGTGGCACAGGCGCTGCAGGAGCGCTTCGAAGCCCTGGACTACCAGTACGATCTCGGCCCTCTGCAGCTGAACATCAGCGGATGTATGAACGCCTGCGGCCACCACCATGTGGGCCACATCGGCATTCTTGGCGTAGACAAGAAAGGTCAGGAGTTCTATCAGGTCTGCCTCGGCGGATCCCAGAATGGCAACGCCCGGGTCGCGCAGATCCTGGGTCCCTCCTTCAGCCGTTCGGAACTTCCGGACGTGATTGCGCGTCTTCTCGAGTACTACGTCGCTGAGCGAGCCGAGGAAAGCGAGACTTTTCTCCAGGTTTTTGAACGTATCGGTCTTACCCCTTTCAAGGAGGCAGTTTATGGATCGGCTTGAACGCAGTGACCGCGCGATGGGCGAATATCCCAGCGAGGGGGGCGCCACCTGCAGCCTTGAAGAGTGGCGACTGATGGGCAGACCGATGGCAATGACCGTCCTTTTGAACGGGGACGACGACATTGGCGAAGACCTGGACGCGCTGCTCAGGGTCGATCGAATCACTATCGCCTTCCCGGCCTTCACCGACGGTCGCGGTTTCAGTCTTGGGCGTCGTTTGCGCCTGCGCGGATTCCATGGGGAGCTGATTGCCTCTGGGGAGCTGCTGCCTGACCAATGGGCCTACCTCAAGCGCCTCGGCTTCACGGCGCTGGAGTCCGAATCGCTGACCGAGCGGGCCGAGCTTTGCCTGAGCCCGAAAGATTCCTACCAGGCCGACGCCCTGAGCCCCCTGCCGCTGTTTCGCAGGCGTATCAACTAAGCCAATCAGCCTGTCGGGCCGATACGGCTCGGCACTAGACGCAGGACCCGGACGGGTCCTAGCGCCGGCCTGCTGCTAAGCTCGGGCCATGCACGCCGAATCCGTTACCTTCGCCTTCTTTCTGATTTTCAGCGGCGCCGCGGTGCTTGCTTCCCTGGCGCTGTACACGCGTCAGCCGCTGCTTATCGCCTACATCGCACTCGGCGCGCTTATCGGGCCCTATGGCTTCAGCCTTGTCACGGATCTGCAGCAGCTCTCTGACATCGGGCACATCGGCATCATCTTCCTGCTGTTTCTCCTCGGCCTGGACATGCAACCGCAGGCGCTGGTTACAACACTGCGTAAATCGACGGTAGTGGGCCTGGCGAGTTCGGCCATCTTCTTTGTCGTGTGCTGGTGCCTGGCGCGGCTGTTCATCGAGAGCTCGGTCGAGGCTGGCATTGTCGGCCTTGCCATGATGTTTTCCTCGACGATTATCGGTATCAAGCTTTTACCGACGACAGTGCTGCATCATCGGCATATCGGAGACATGATGATCGGCCTGCTACTGTTGCAGGATGTTCTCGCGATCATCGCTCTCGTTCTCATCACGGCGAGCAGCTCGGGCGGTGGTGAAGAGCAGGCGGCCACGCAGGTCGCCATCGTAATGCTCGCCCTGCCGTTTCTGGCCGCATCCGCCTGGGCGGCGGTTCGCTACGTGCTCCTGACGCTGATTCAGCGCTTCGACCGCTTTCAGGAATACATCTTTCTCCTGGCCGTGGGCTGGTGCCTGGGCGTCGCAGAGACAGCCCAGCTGCTCGGGCTCTCCGCGGAGATTGGCGCCTTTGTGGCGGGAATCAGCATCGCGACCAGCCCTATCGCGCAATACATCGCTATAAGTCTGAAGCCCCTGCGCGACTTCTTCCTGATTCTTTTTTTCTTCGCGGTGGGCGCGCGCTTTGACCTGACGATGCTGCCGCAGGTGTGGCTTCCCGCGCTTGCGCTCGCGGTTCTCGTGCTGCTGCTCAAGCCCGTGGTTTACCGCTTTCTCCTCAAGGGGGTCAGCGAACGCCGCACTCTGGCCTGGGACCTGGGTTTCCGCCTTGGGCAGGCAAGCGAGTTTTCCCTGCTGATTGCCTATATCGCCCTCGACGTGGGGCTCATCAGTTCCACGACCTCGCTCACCATCCAGGCCGCGACGATCCTGACAATTCTCGTGTCGTCTTACATTGTCGTGCTGAACTACCCTACCCCTATCGCAATCAACGACCGCCTGCGCCGGGACTGAGTTCGCAGCTGGCGGGCTTTAGCGATCGCAGGACGCGCCCTCCAGGCGATAGACCGGCGCGTCTCTTCCCTCGCTGCTCACGTAAATGCGGCCAAGGGTGTCGCCCGCGATGGCTTCGGCCTGTTTGAGCAATGGCGTGCTGACCGGACAGAGCCGGTCATTAAGCGCAGCTAACCAGTCGCCGCTGTCGTCCAGTTCGGCGACGTAAACACCTCGATAGGTGAGCACGGCGATGCGTTGCTGTTGCTCCATGAAGGTCATACCCGTGGGTTGCCCCGCAAACTTGCCATAGGGCCGCGCCCGTTCGTCGTCACTGGGCGCTGGGATGCTCTTCAGCTTGCCCATATCCGAGAGCGTCAGCTTGTGTTCGACATCCTTCCTGAGCGCAGGCAGGGCCACGCGGTAAAGGCGCGGGTGTTTCTCGCGCTTGCTCAACAGGTAAAGCGTTTGCGTGCGTGAGTCAATGGCGAGGCTCTCGGCGTCGCGCGCCTTCTTCGGATATTCGAGTTCAAGCGTTGTGTGGACCTCGACCTCTCGAACGCTCGGGTCCGGCGGCTCAGGCAACAGGTAGACGATAATATGGTCGCGCTTACCCGAGTTGTCGCCAATGTCGGCGATCGCGAGCCAGGGCTCGCCGCCGTAGCGAAACGCCGCGAGGTCCTCCCAGTCCCTGTTCTTGCTGCCAGCGACGCGAAGGCGATCATGCGCCCCGGAGTCAAGATCTAGGGCGATGAGCTCCGGCCGGTTGCCGCTGTCGTTGATGAACCACAGGCGCTGAGGATCGTGAGCGGCCACGGCCATGCCGGACGCTTCGGGCAGACGACGATGGTCCAGAACGGCAATGCGTTCGGCCGCGTGTAAAAGCGCGGGACCGCAAAGGACGATCGCGAGGATCAGTTGCTTAAGGCCAGCGAGGACCCAGTATTCGCGGTCGTATCCGGAGGCGCGTGGAGACGCTCCGTGCGCAGGTATGCCGGGAATGAAAAAAGCCCGCGAAAAGCGGGCTTGAACGAAACGGCGAGCGGCAGTACGGGTCGAGAGAAGTTCGACCGCCGCTTCCGACGATCGATGCTTCAAAGTTGAGATTCGAGTGCGGGGAGAGCTTCGAAAAGATCCGCCACGAGGCCGTAGTCGGCGACCTGGAAAATCGGTGCGTCTTCGTCCTTGTTGATGGCGACGATGACCTTGGAGTCCTTCATACCCGCAAGATGCTGAATGGCTCCGGAAATCCCGACGGCGATGTAGAGCTCCGGCGCGACGATCTTGCCGGTCTGCCCGACCTGCATGTCGTTGGGTACGAAGCCCGCATCCACGGCCGCTCGCGATGCGCCGATGGCGGCGCCGAGTTTGTCCGCAATCCCTTCCAGGAGCTTGAAGTTGTCGCCGTTTTGCATGCCCCGGCCCCCGGAAATCACGACCGGCGCCGCGGTCAGTTCGGGCCGGTCTGACTCTGCAATTTCCTGACCGACGAAGCTCGACAGGCCTGCGTCGTGAACGCTGTCGACGGATACCAGTTCCGCGGCTCCGCCTTCCGCCGCCACGGCGTCAAAGGCTGTCGTGCGTACCGTGATGACCTTCCGAGCGTCGCTGCTCTGTACCGTGGCGATCACATTGCCGGCGTAGATCGGCCGCTTGAATGTGTCAGCGGAGTCAACCGCGATGATATCGCTGATCTGGGCGACATCCAGAAGCGCCGCGACCCTGGGCATGGTGTTCTTGCCCGTGGTTGTCGCCGCCGCCAGAACGTTGTCGTAGCCTTGGGCCAGATCGGCGACGAGGAGACTGACGTTCTCCGCGAGCTGATGGCCATACGCTGCATTGTCCGCCACCAGCACCTTGCGCACACCTGCAACGCCCTGCGCCGCCGTGGCCGCCCCCGAGCATCCCTCTCCGGCGACGAGGATATCGATGTCCGAGCCCAGGGCCTGCGCCGCGGCTACCGTGTTCAGCGTTGCCGGATTGAGGCTCGCATTGTCGTGTTCGGCTACAACCAGCGTGCTCATGAGATCACCTTCGCTTCATTCTTGAGTTTTTCCACAAGTTCCTCGACGCTCGCCACCTTGACGCCGGCGGAGCGCTCCGGCGGCGGCTCAACCTTGACCAGGCTGAGATGGGTCGTCACTTCCACGCCCATGTCTCCAGGCGCCACAACGTCCATGGGCTTCTTCTTCGCTTTCATGATATTGGGGAGCGAAGCATAGCGCGGTTCGTTGAGGCGCAGGTCAGTGGTGACGATAGCGGGCAGCGCCAGGGCTACGGTCTGGAGGCCACCGTCTACCTCGCGAGTGACCATGGCCTTGCCATCCTCAATTTTAAGCTCGGATGCGAAGGTGCCCTGCGCCATACCGGCGAGCGCTCCAAGCATCTGTCCCGTCTGGTTGTTGTCACCATCGATGGACTGCTTGCCGAGAATCACAAGCTGCGGCGACTCGCGCTCGACTACGCCCTTGAGGAGCTTGGCAACAACAAGCGGCTCAACGCTGCCCTCCGTTTCTACATGGATCCCGCGATCAGCGCCGAGGGCGAGGGCCGTGCGAATCTGCTCCTGGCAGCTCTTATCGCCAACGGATACGGCGATCACTTCTTCCGCCACACCGGCCTCCTTCAGACGCACCGCTTCCTCCACGGCAATCTCGCAGAATGGATTGATGGACATTTTCACATTGTTCAGATCGACGTCTGAACCATCGGCCTTGGCGCGTACTTTGACGTTGTAGTCGACAACACGCTTGACTGCGACGAGCACCTTCATGATGACTCCCGAATGGCTGGGTGGGATGCAGCGCCGGTTAGATATGCAACGCTAGCGCCGAAAACGGGCGCCGATGGTGCCCATTCTGGGCGGGTAGGTCAATACTTCCCGATCGGTAAGGCGGAAAGCTCACATTTCCGCAATAATTCGCATTTAAGCTCGCGCGGTCCGTTCCCGCGCCGGGAGATGCGCCCCACCCCATGGTATTTGTCGACGGCTTAGCCGCCTATCTTCAGGCCTATCTGTCGGCGCTGGTAGACGCGCTACGGTCCCTACCCTTTTATTTCAAACTTAAGGAAGCCGACGCGCGCCTCGCCATGGAGCCGTTGAGCTACCGGCGCGCGTTGTTTCTACTCCTCTTCCCGCTCTTTCTGTTTCTTCAGCTTTTCCATATCGCCTGCCTGGGCCTGGACCACCTGTTCTTTCCGACGTTTCGAACAACGAAACTCCGCAGCCCGGTGTTCGTGGTCGGGGTGCCGCGCAGCGGAACGACCTTCCTCCACCGGGAACTCGCACAAGACCCGGAATTCACCGCACCGCGTACCTGGGAATTGCTCTTTGCTCCATCGCTATGCCAGCGCTATGTCTTGCGAGCGCTGGGCCGCCTGGACCATATGCTGGGTGCGCCGCTTGCCCGGACATCCCGGGCCCTCTTTTCCGGCAGGATGAGCGGAGTCAACGAGGTACATCCAGTGGGACTGGGCGCTGCAGAGGAAGACTATTTGGCGCTCCTGCCCTGCGGTGGCTGTTTTTTCGCCGCCATGGCTTTTCCGGGTTCAGATCGATTCCACGGCCTGGCTGGCCTTGATGGCCTCAGTCCGGTAAAAAGAACGCGGATTCTGGATCACTATCACGCCTTGCTGCAGCGCCAGGTTTTTTTTCATGGCAACAAACAGCTGCTGTCGAAAAACGCCGCCTTTGCGGCGTGGACGCCCTTCATCGCCGCCCGGTATCCGGACGCCACAATCTTGATGTGTATCCGCGATCCCGCCACCGCCCTCGCTTCTCAGCTGAGCAGTCTCCAGGCAGCCCGGGATGCCTTCGGCACCTATCCCCATCCCGCGGACCTTGAACGCAGGTTTCGCGATTACTACGAGGACTGGTGGCAGGCCCTCGTCCGGGGAATCGATGACCTTGACCCCGCTCCACTCGTGATTGAACAGGAATGGCTGCGGCACAATCGAGTACCGGCATTGGCGTTGATCTACAGCCGCCTGAAGAGAGAGCTGCCGGCTGTCGTGAGCGGGCGCGGCGCTTCGACTTCCAGGAGCGATGGCGGCGCGACGCCGCCGTCACGAGAGCCTGAGTGGCTGATCGGCGATGACCTGGTCGCAGGGATGCAAGCTGCCTACGCTCAGCTGCGCGAGGCTGCGCACCAGGAACGAGAAATGGCGTCGTGACGCTTGCCAGCGAGCTTCCCCTGATTCCTGCCGGTCAAGGCGACGCGGCCGCACTTCGCGTTGCCTTTTTCTCTGATGCCTTTCCCGAACGAAACGGTACGGGTGCTTATTACCACGATCTCGTTGCCCAGCTTCCCGGTCGGGTTGAATCCGTGCGGGTGTTCCAGCCGAGTAATGAGGGCAGACCACCGTTATTGTCGATACGCATGCCGGGGGACCCGGGTCAGCGCCTGGTCACACCGCGCATAGGCCGTATTCGCCGCGCCTGTGATGAGCTGTCCCCGCAGGTCATCGTCGTTGTCACGCCGGGACTCTACGGTCTTCTCGGCGTTTGGGAAGCAAGGCGCCGGGGTGCGACGCTGATCGCTGCATTTCACACGGACTTCGAACAGCTTGCGCGCATGTACTGGAATCCGGTGTCGCGGTTTTTTGTGAATCTCGTCCTTCGCGCGGCCAATCGCATCATCTGCAGTTCGAGTGCTAGCGTGCTGATCAACAACGGCGAACTGCGTGGCGATGTACTGCGACTGGGCGCCAGGGATATCGAGGTGATCGGAACGCCCCTGGCAGCGGAGTTTTTGTGCCGAGCGCTCAGGCCCATTGCCCCATCGCTGAAACGCGTCTGTTTCGCCGGTCGCCTCGCACCGGAAAAGAACGTGGAGCACATACTGGCTGCCGCGAAATCCCTGCCCGAAATCGAGTTTGTCATCGCCGGCGACGGACCGCTGAAACGGCGCCTCGAAGCCGAAGCGGCAGGCTGCCACAACGTCCGCTTTACCGGCTGGCTGCCGCGTTGCGATCTCATCGATCTTATCGACAGTGCCTCTCTACTCCTGCTTCCTTCCGCCTTCGAAACCTTTGGTTCAGTGGCGCTGGAAGCCATGGCCCGGGGCCGCCCCGCGCTCGTGTCTGTGCGCGCCGGGATCCACGCATGGCCGGCGCTGCGCGATGGCCTTTTCGCACTCGACAAACCGGAGCACCTCGGGGAGTCATTGGCGGGACTCGCCAACCTCGATGAGGCTGAGTGGGCGTCCCGCTCACGCGCTGCGAGACGGGTCGCGGAAACGCTGAATGCGCGCACTCTGGATCACTGGCAGGAACTTCTGGGTCGCCATGCCAAGGCCCGTCGCCTCGAAGCACCGGACCGGGCAAAACGTGGCTGACTCCCCCAGGGCGCTGCTTTCGATCCACGACGTTATGCCCGAGACCCTGGACAAGGTAGCGGCGTTGCGTGGCGAATGCATGGACCTCGGTATGGCGCCCCCCAGCCTGCTGGTCGTTCCAGGGCTTGCCTGGGGCCGCGAGGAGCGGGCGACGCTGCACCGTTGGGAAAGCGAGGGGTCGGAGCTCATCGCGCATGGCTGGAAGCACACCACCCGCCCCAGGCGCCTCTATCACCGCCTTCACGCCGCATTGTTATCGCGCAACGTAGCGGAACACCTTGATCTGCGGGCGGACGCAGTCCTTGCGTTGATGCGGCGCTCCCGGGACTGGTTTGCCGCCGAGGGCCTGGTTCCCCCCCGGACTTACATTCCTCCGGCCTGGGCCCTGGGTATCCCCGCGCGGCGACTGGCGGAGCTTCCTTTCAGAAGCGTTGAAGTACTTCGCGGCGTAATCCTGATTAATGCACAGGAAATCGTCATGAAGCCCCTGCCTCTGGCGGGTTTTGAGGCCGATACGGCCCTCCGCGCGACGACGCTAAGGCTGTGGAACCGCCGCGCCGAGCGGCGCAGCGCGGCGCGGGGGCAGGCTTTGCGGATCGCTGTCCACCCCCACGATGGCGACCTGCTCATGGCATCGGACCTGAGACGGCTTCTGCGCCGTCCCTGGCAGCTACAGCGCTACGGCGAGTTGAGCGTCTGATCACGTTCGGTACCCGCCTCGGGGTGCCGACCAGGGACAAAAACTCTATAATTGAACTTTGAGTATGTTGCGTCCGCGACGTACGGTCCCCATCCAGAATTGCCATCCAGCAGAGCGAGGTGTGAATTGGAACGCGAAGCCATGGAGTTTGATGTAGTCATAGTCGGCGCCGGTCCTGCGGGCCTGTCGGCGGCCTGCCACATCATGCAGCTTGCCCAGGCGCAGGAGCGAGAGGTGACCGTATGCGTGGTCGAGAAAGGCTCCGAGGTGGGTGCGCACATCCTTTCCGGTGCGGTTTTCGAGCCCCGGGCCCTCGATGAGCTGTTTCCGGACTGGAAATCCATGGGCGCGCCGCTCACGACCGAAGTGAGCGAGGATCTCTTCTACTTCTACACGAGCGACAGCGCCGCCACCCGGGTCCCCAATTTCCTGATCCCAAAGCCGACGCACAACGAAGGCAACTACATCGTGTCCATGGGTAATGTCTGCCGCTGGCTCGCCGAGCAGGCCGAGAATCTCGGTGTGGAGGTGTACCCCGGCTTCGCCGCGGCGGAGGTTCTCTACGCCGAAGACGGCTCGGTGAAGGGCATCGCCACGGGTGATATGGGACTGAGTGCCGAGGGCGAGGAAAAAGATGGCTACATGCGTGGCATGGAGCTGCACGCCCGTTACACGCTATTTGCCGAGGGCTGCCGGGGACACCTGGGTAAGGAACTGATTTCGCGTTTTTCCCTCGACAGCGGCCGTGACCCACAGCACTACGCGATTGGAATCAAGGAAATTTGGGAAATCGAGCCAGAGAAGCACCAACCCGGCCTCGTCGTCCACGGACTCGGATGGCCGCTCAAGGAGAGCGGCTCGTCCGGCGGTGGCTTCCTCTATCACGCCGACGATAATCAGGTGTATCTCGGACTGATCACCGATCTGAACTACAGCAATCCCCACGTTTCGCCCTTCGAGGAATTTCAGCGCTGGAAGCTGCACCCAAAAACGCGGCAGTACCTCGAGGGCGGGACGCGGCTGAGCTACGGCGCCCGGGCCATCGCCAAGGGTGGCCTTCATTCCCTTCCGCAGATGCAGTTTCCGGGCGGTGTGCTTATAGGCTGCGATGCGGGGACACTGAACGCCGTCAAAATCAAAGGCAACCATACGGCGATGAAGAGCGGCATGCTCGCCGCCGAAGCGGTGGTTGAAGCCCTTGCAAGCGAGCAGCCTCAGGCCCAACTCGACAGCTTTGAGGAAAAGTTCAAGGCGTCCTGGGTCTATGACGAACTGTACAAAGCGCGCAATTTCTCCGGTTGGATGCACAAGTTCGGCTTCCTCCTGGGCTCGGCGATGGTGTGGCTGGAACAGAACATCCTGGGAGGACGCCTGCCCTTCTCGCTCCATGACTCCAAGGAAGACTATGCGGCCCTGAGGCCAGCAGACGCGAGTCCTCGCATCGATTATCCCAAGCCGGACAACGTTCTGACGTTTGATCGTCTGTCCTCGGTCTTCTTATCCAACACCAACCACGAAGAAGACCAGCCCTGTCATCTGCGACTCACCGATCCGGAGCTGCCTATCGCCAGCAATCTCCCTCTCTTCGATGAGCCCGCGCAGCGCTACTGCCCGGCCGGTGTATATGAGGTAGTGGAGGACGACAGCGGAAAACGCTTTCAGATCAACGCGCAGAACTGCGTTCACTGCAAAACCTGCGATATCAAAGACCCCGCGCAGAACATCACCTGGGTCGCCCCCGAGGGCTTTGGCGGACCCAACTATCCGAATATGTAGCTTAGAAGCCCAAACGAGGCCCAGCCTGGCTGTTGCAGTCGGCGGGAGCGCCATGGTGCGCTGCGGGTCATCCCGTGAGCGAACCGAGGTCGATGCGCTCGCCCCCACTGACGATAAACGCGCAGTCGTCCTCGAAAGTCGCCGCATCGATAAGGCGATACCAGGCCGCGCGCGTGAGCTGGGCTGACAGCCCGTTCGGAAGTTCAACCCAGGGCGTGATACCTGCCCCCTGGCTGCCTTCAGCCTTCATCTCGTCCACGTGCAGACGGTAGGGACCACCGACACGGCAGCGTCCGCCGGTATTGAGCAGCACAAACCAGTAGCCGTGTCCGTTGTGGCCCTGACGGTCACAGTCAATCGCCCGCAGCGGATGCCCATCAACCTTGATGCGCCACTTTTCCACCGGCGTCACAAGGTAATAGTGCCCGTCGCTTTCCCGTCGCAGGAGCGACGCGAAAAGGCGCACCAGTCCCTCGCGTTGGATTACGGTCCCGGCGTGAAACCAGGTCCCATCGGCTGAAATCAGAATCTCGATGTCGCCGCTCAGGGCGGGCTCCCAGGAAGCAATGGTGGCCGGGTCGGGTAGACCCGCGGTGCTCGCCACTATGGTGTCGACAACACCCTGGAGCGTGGAGGCAGCCATGCCCGTGGCTGATGGGCCTAGTAGATCACCACTTCCGCGCGATCGCGCAGGGCGGTCTCAAACTGCTGCTGAAGGATACCGCCGGTCTCACCGGCGACACGGCGCTGCAGGTTGTCGCGCTCGATGTCGCTTAAGGCCTCCAGGCTACCCTCATTGCGCCCGATAAACTCGAGAACATACAACTCGTCGCCCGACGATGACTCCGTGGTTGTACGCAGCGTTTCCTCGCTTTCCGGCGCTGCCAGGGCGAAGAGCTTGTCCCGAACAGCGGCGGGGAGACGACCACCGCCGCGTACGGCACCGAACTCTACCTGCCACTCAACCCCGGCCTCTAGGGCGGCACTTTCCAGGCTCTCCCCCGCTTCGATGGCGGCTAGAATCGCATCAGCGGCAGCCTGGGCTTCGTCTCGGGCAGCTGCCTGCTGCAGCTCCAGACGTATTTCGTCTGCGACATCTTCCAGGGGCAGCGGTGTTTCCGGAATCCGCTCTCGCACCCGCAGCACCACATAATGCTCCGAATCGAGCTCGATCACGTCGCTGTTGTGGCCGAGGTCCAGGACATCCTCCGAGAATGCCGCATCGCGGAGCCGGGCATCGCTGAACACGCCGGGTCCGCTGAGGCGTGTGACGCTGGTTTCGGTGGCGACGCTCACGGAAAGCTCTTCCGCGGGATCGACAAGATCGGCAGCGTTGAAGGCCACGTCGCGGAGGCGTTCGACATCCAGCAGGAGCTCCGCCGAAGCGTCGTCGCGCTGAATGCGGTCTTCGAGTTCGCCGCGGACGCTTTCGAAGGAAACCTCCGTGCCCTCCCGGCGATCCGTCACGAGGATAAGATGCGTGCCTGCCTCGGTCTCAACCGGTCCGGAAATCTCGCCGACCCCCAGCGCGGCAATGGCCTCTTCCATGGCCTCCGGGAAGGCGTCGCCTGCGGTGTAGCCCAGATCCCCACCCGAGGAAGCCGAGCCGAAGTCCGTGGAGCGCTCGGCAGCAAGCTCCGCGAAGGCCTTACCAGAGTCGAGCTCGGCGCGCAGTTCGGTGACGAGTTCCGCGTTGTCGTCCGCAGACCCGTCGAGCAGGATGTGAGAAACGCGAGCTTCCGTTGCCACCTCAAACTCGTCCCGCACAAGATCGAACTCTTCGCGCAGGCGTTCCTCGCTGACGGGTTCGCGGTAGTCGTCGAGTTGCAGTTCCAGGTAAGCGACGTTGACGGACTCTTCGCTGCGGTAGCGATCCTGGTTGGCTTCAAAGTAGCGGGACACGACTTCGTCACTGACCTCAACCTGGGCCCCGAACTCGTCCACCGGCAGCGTCGCGTAACGGACATCGCGAGTCTCGGCATTGATACGCGCCGCCAGGGCGAGCTCCTTGGGCGTCGCGAAATCACTGCCGATCAGACCGGCGCGAAGCTGACCCACCTGCACATCGTTGGCAAGCCGATCCCTGAATAGAGATGGCGTGAAGCCGACAGCGGCGAGACTGCTCTGGAACATGTCCATGGAAAACTGGCCGTCTAGCTGAAACTGTTCCATCGAAGCAATCAGTTCGCCGAGCAGCGCGTCGGAGGAAACCAGGTTCATACTGCTGGCCGCCTGGACGACAATCTCGCGACGCACAAGCGATTCGATGGCCTGCTGAGTAAGGTTTGCCTGGTCCAGGAGAGCCGGATCCGCGTCATCGCCGAGGATCGAGAGAAGTTGACGCTGCTGCACGGAGAGCTCCTGCTGCAGGTCAAAGGGCGAAATTTCCTCGCCATTCACTTCGGCAACCGCGTTTGTGCTACCGCTGAATAACAGCGATTCGATCCCGAAGATCGAAAATGAAACAACGATCAGGCCGATAATTATCTTGGCGATCGTGCCCTGACTGTTGGCACGGATATCCTGAAGCATTCGCCTACCTCAACTCGAAAAACAGCTCGAGATACAAATCGAAAAACGGTGCCGACCATCCGCTTGCAGCGGTCCCGACAGAAAGAAGGCGCGCCCAGGGCGCGCCTCCGCGATCTACGGGCCAACGCCCGCTGTCCTGCGCCTCGCCGCGTAAGCGCGCGGCCCTCAGCTGTTTACCGCGTCCTTCAGGGCTTTACCCGCTTTGAACCCGGGAACGTTCGACGCCTTGATCTGAATAGTTTCGCCAGTTTGCGGATTGCGGCCTTCACGACCGGCGCGATGCTTCACCGCAAATGTTCCGAATCCCACCAGGGAAACCTGGTCTCCGCGCTTCAGGGAATCGGTGATGCTGTCGATGACAGCATCGAGAGCACGCCCTGCGTCAGATTTGTTGATGTCCGCCGCTGCGGCGATCGCGTCAATAAGTTCAGCTTTGTTCACAAGGAGCCCCTGTTGTTGAATGCTCGACCCGGAAGGGCCGCTTTTTTGTCTACTCGTACTGGTCTGTTTGCCCTGGTTCTCTCGCTGACTGTGTCGTTCCCGAGGTTCCTCTCACGAACGCCGCGTTTCATTGCGCAACATGCGGCACGGAATTCATCGGTCTGCTTCGAACTATCCGAAACGCGGCGGCCTCACGATACGCGCCGGGTAAATTGCCTGGGCCCTGCCCCGACGGTCAAAGGCCGTACAAGGTTTGGAGCGCGATAACGGGCGCGAAATACAGGGACCGGAAATGGGAATGTCGATGCTAAACAGCGAGGGAGCGAAGATATAACAGCGCTGCGAGAGGGGTCAACAAAAAGCGGGGTCTGCTGGCCAACGCAGGCTGGGTATCAAGCGTAGCTCCGGGAAAAGTCGACGCTCTCGGGTCAGGCCCCGAGAGCGTGAGCTACGCCCATTCCCAGCTCAGCCCGTCACGACTCAGTGAGTATTGATCCGACTCCCATCTCCACTCCCCGAGGGATCGCGCCGGCTTTCCTCGACGCTCGCAAGGTATTCGTCGTCGCTGAGGGGCTCCAACGGCGACTCGAGGGCTACGGCCAGGACTTCATCGATCCACTTCACCGCGATGATCTCGAGGTTTTCCTTGATGTTGTCCGGGACTTCCTTGAGGTCGCGCTCGTTCTCGCGGGGAATCACCACGGTCTTGATGCCACCGCGGCGCGCCGCAAGAAGCTTTTCCTTCAATCCCCCGATTGGCAGAACTTCCCCACGCAGGGTGATTTCCCCGGTCATCGCAACATCGGCGCGAACCGGGATCTGTGTTCCCACGGAAACCATCGCCGTACACATCGCAATGCCCGCGCTCGGTCCGTCTTTCGGCGTCGCACCTTCGGGAACGTGGATGTGCATATCGTGGCGGTCGTGGTAGCTCGCCGGTATGCCGAGCAGCTGGGAACGGCTGCGGACCACGGTGCTTGCCGCCTGAATGGACTCCTGCATCACATCGCCGAGGGAACCGGTCTTTACGTAGCGCCCCTTGCCTGCTGTTGCTACGGCTTCGATGGTCAGCAACTCACCGCCGACCGAGGTCCAGGCCAGACCCGTGACCTGACCGATCTTGTTCTCGTCTTCGGCAATGCCGTAGTTAAACTTTCGCACACCCAGGGTGTCCGCGAGCATCTCGGGCTCGACCAGCGTTCCGCTCTCTTTCTCCCCGAGGGTGATGGCCTTGACCATCTTGCGACAGATCTTGGCAACCTCACGCTCAAGCGCCCGGACGCCTGCCTCTCTCGTGTAGTAGCGGATCACGTCGGTCAGTGCGTCCTCCCCGATCTCAATCTCTCCTTTCTTGAGACCGTTGCGCTTGATCTGCTTCGGTATGAGGTAGCGCTGCGCGATGTTCAGCTTTTCGTCTTCGGTGTAGCCGGGAAGGCGGATGACCTCCATGCGATCGAGGAGCGGTCCGGGTATGTTCATGGTGTTCGACGTACACACGAACATGACGTCCGACAGGTCGTAGTCCACTTCGAGGTAGTGGTCGTTGAACTGGTGATTCTGCTCCGGATCCAGCACTTCAAGCAGGGCCGAGGCCGGATCTCCGCGGTGGTCCATGCCCATCTTGTCGATTTCATCGAGCAGGAACAGCGGATTGCGCACACCGGCCTTGGCCATTTTCTGCAGCAGCTTGCCCGGCATGGAGCCGATATACGTGCGGCGGTGTCCGCGTATCTCGGCTTCGTCGCGCACACCGCCAAGGGCCATGCGTACGAACTTGCGGTTGGTCGCGCGCGCGATCGACTCACCCAGAGATGTCTTACCCACTCCCGGGGGTCCCACGAGACACAACACAGGTCCTTTCACTTTGCGCACGCGCTTCTGTACCGCGAGATACTCGAGGATTCGTTCTTTGACCTCCTCAAGTCCATAGTGATCCGCATCGAGGATGCCCGCGGCGCGGGACAGATCGTGCTTCACCTTTGATCGCTTGGACCAGGGAACGCTGACCATCCAATCGATGTAGCTGCGCAGCACCGACGCCTCCGCCGACATCGGCGACATCATCTTCAGCTTGGCGAGCTCCGCATGCGCTTTATCGCGCGCCTCTTCGGGCATCTTTGCCTCGTCGATGCGACGCTCCAGCTCGTCCGCCTCGTTGGGCGCGTCGTCCATCTCCCCGAGCTCTTTCTGGATCGCCTTCATCTGCTCGTTGAGGTAGTACTCGCGCTGCGACTTTTCCATCTGCTTCTTAACGCGACCGCGAATACGCTTTTCGACCTGAAAAACGTCGATCTCGGCTTCCATGAGTCCGATCAGATACTCAAGGCGCACCTTCACGCCGGCGATCTCAAGAATCTTCTGCTTCTGCTCCAGATCAACACCCATGTGCGCCGCGATCGTATCGGCGAGACGTCCCGGCTCATCAATGCCGGTGAGCGAGGTGAGTACCTCGGCGGGGACCTTTTTGCTCAGCGTGACGTACTTCTCGAAGTTGGCCGTGGTGCTCCGTACCAGGCCCGCGGCCTCATCCTCGGGTACGTCTTCCCCTTCGATTTCGCGAACTCCAGCTACGGTGAAGCTGCCGTCGTCATTCACGTGATCAACGGCGGCCCGGAAGCCGCCTTCCACCAGCACCTTGATGGTGCCGTCGGGCAGCTTCAGAAGCTGCAGGATGTTGGATACGGTGCCGACCTGGTAGATGTCGTCGGCCCCGGGGTCATCTTCGGAGGCATTGCGCTGGGCGACGAGCAGCACCTGCTTGTCGTTGGCCATGGCGTGTTCAAGCGCTTCGATGGAGCGCTCTCGTCCCACGAACAGCGGCAAGACCATGTGCGGGTAAACGACTACATCGCGGAGCGGCAGGAGCGGTAGCTCCAGGACGGGATGATCACTCATTTCATTCTCCAAAATTCGGATGCTTCGCGCTGTAGCGCCCGATGAGATTCCCCAGGGCCCTGGCGGGGGCAGTGGGATCGGTATTCGAGCAATTCGGGCCGTGTGCACCGATGAGCGCGGGCCAGGTCCAAGCCAGGTAATTGGTGGCTGACCGTGCGGCGCAGTTATTGTCTAGCAGTGGGGGCATAAACCGCCGATTCAAGGGCTGCAGGCCGCTAATCTGAATCGGGACGTTAAACGGAAACCTGACGTCGGACGTGGCAACCCGCGAACGTCGAGGAGCGTCAGTCGCCGCGCTGCCACAGGGGTGCCGATCTGCCCGTGAAGGCGATGCGTTGACCGGGCGCCGAGGTATCAACTCGGCGAAAGCCGCTCCCGTCCGGGCTGAGTCTGTTACGTCAGTCTTCGGGCGATGAAGCAGCGCGCGCCGGCTCGTTGTTCTGGTAGACGAGCAAGGGCTCCGAGTCACCGCGGATGACGGATTCATCGATCACCACCTTCGCGACATCGTCGCGCGACGGAATACCGTACATCGAGTCAAGGAGAACCCCTTCCAGTATTGAACGCAGCCCTCGCGCTCCGGTCTTGCGCTCCATGGCTTTCTCGGCCACCGCGCGCAGACCGTCGTCACGGAAGTCCACCTCGACGCCTTCCATTTCAAAGAGCTTGCGATACTGCTTGGTGAGTGAGTTTCGCGGCTCCGTAAGAATCTGGACCAGTGCCGGTACGTCGAGTTCCTCAAGGGTGGCAATAACCGGGAGTCGACCGACGAATTCGGGAATAAGACCGTAGCGAACCAGATCTTCCGGTTCGAGATCGGCGAGGACTTCGCCCACGTTGCGACGCTCGTCCTTGCTGTGCACCTGCGCGCCAAATCCAATGCCGCCCTTCTCCGAGCGATCGCGGATAACTTTGTCGAGACCGGCGAAGGCACCGCCACAGATGAACAGGATGTTGGACGTATCAACCTGCAGAAACTCCTGCTGGGGGTGCTTGCGCCCACCCTGGGGCGGTACCGACGCCACCGTGCCTTCGATGAGCTTCAGCAACGCCTGCTGGACGCCTTCGCCGGAGACGTCCCGGGTGATGGAAGGGTTGTCGGACTTGCGGGAGATCTTGTCGATCTCGTCGATGTAAACGATCCCTACCTGGGCCTTGTCGACGTCGTAGTCGCACTTCTGAAGCAACTTCTGGATGATGTTTTCGACATCCTCACCCACATAGCCGGCTTCGGTCAGCGTGGTTGCATCGGCAATGGTGAACGGCACGTCCAAGAGGCGGGCCAGGGTTTCGGCGAGCAGCGTCTTGCCTGAACCCGTAGGTCCGACCAGCAGGATGTTGCTCTTGCCAAGCTCGACGTCGTCGCCGCGCCCACCATCGTGACGCAGCCGCTTGTAGTGGTTGTAAACGGCAACCGAGAGCACTTTCTTGGCGCGTTGTTGCCCGATAACGTATTCGTCGAGGATTGCGTTGATCTCGCGCGGCACCGGCAGTTTCTCCGAGCCCTCTTCGGCGCTGTTTTCCTGGACCTCTTCGCGAATGATGTCGTTGCAGAGGTCGACGCACTCGTCGCAGATAAACACGGAGGGGCCGGCAATCAGCTTGCGGACTTCGTGCTGGCTCTTGCCGCAGAACGAGCAGTAGAGAAGCTTGCCGCCGTCGTCCGAACTACCCGAGTCCTTGCTCATTGGCTTACCTCTTCTCCCACTCTCTACTGGTCTAACTGGTCCAACTGGTCAAACGTCGCGGGGCGAACGTCTCACGCTGCGGTCGACGTCTTGTAGCAGGCTGCCCCGTTGCAGCCTGCGCGTCTTTCGTTGGGCCTTCCGCCAGCCGAATTCGCCAGCGTCTACACCAACTTATCCGTCAGCTCTACCGCTTCGTCTACCGCCGTCTGTTCACGCGCTTCTTTTACGTTCTTTGCCTGTCCTTGGCACGCCTGCGGCACGCGCTTCATCGCAGCCGTAGAGTGAGGTTTTTCGGTCGTCAATGCAAGTAGAGCGCGTGACCGGCCGCACCAAATGGTGCCGCCGGATCACGGTTTGAGCTAGTTTTCGTCCGCGGATGAGGGCCCTGTGCGCGAGGTCACAACTTCGTCGATCAGGCCGTAATCGCGGCTTTGTTCCGCGCTCATGAAGCGGTCGCGCTCGGTGTCTCGTTCGATGACGTCAAGGGGCTGACCGGTGTGCTCCGACATGAGGCGATTGAGACGTTCGCGGAGCTCGAGGATTTCCCGGGCCTGGATTTCGATGTCCGTGGCCTGACCCTGGGCACCGCCACTGGGCTGGTGAATCATCGTGCGTGCATTGGGCAGGCAGTAGCGCTTGCCGCGAGCCCCGCCACCGAGGAGGAAGGCTCCCATGGACGCGGCCTGGCCGATGCACATGGTGCTAACGTCCGGTTTGATGAACTGCATGGTGTCGTAGATCGACATGCCAGCGGTCACCACGCCCCCGGGCGAGTTGATGTAGAGGTGGATGTCCTTGTCGGGGTTCTCCGACTCAAGGAACAGGAGCTGGGCGACCACAAGATTGGCCATGTGGTCCTCGACCGGACCGACTACAAAAATGACACGCTCCTTTAGGAGGCGCGAATAGATGTCGTAGGAGCGCTCTCCCCGGGAAGTCTGCTCGACGACCATGGGCACAAGGCCCAGACCATGCGCGGGTTGTGCGAGACCGGATCCGAAACGACCCCCAGGACCTTCAAACTGCTTGGACATGCAATCTCCCTTTGAAAGCAGCAACTGCGCGGCGGAATCCGCGTAATCCCGGCCAAAGAAGACAAATGCCCAATGGCCGCTAAATCAATGAACGGCCCTCCCTAGCCTGTCGCCGCGCCGGGAATCCACGACGCGGGTCAATGCGCTACTGGTTGGCCTGCTGACCCAGGGCGATCGCCTCCTGGTAGCTGCAGGGCGTCTCCGTTTCCGCGGCAGACTCGAGGAGCTTGTCGACGACGGCGTCTTCGAGAACCTTGGACTCCACGGCGGAGAGCTGTTCCTGGTTTGCATAATACCAGTTGACCACCTCTTCCGGGTCCTGGTATGTGGACGCAATCTCTTCAACCGCGGCGCGCAGCGCGTCAGGATCGGCTTTGAGTTCGTAGCTCGAGATCAGCTCGGCGAGCACCAGTCCGAGTTTGACCCGCCGCTCGGCTTTCTCGGTGAACATATCGTCGGGCAGCAGGGATTTGAGGTCCAGATCCTGCCCGGCGCCGCCAAACTGCTGAAACATCTGCTGGCGCAGGCTGTCGATTTCCTGGGCGACGAGCGCGGACGGAACTTCCAGGCCCGCGTAGGCATCGATGACCGCATCCATCACTTGCTGTTTGACGCGCGCCGTCACGGCGTTGCGCAGCTCGCGAGCCATATTCTGGGCAACTTCGCTGCGGAAGCTCTCCTCGTCACCTTCCTCCACGCCGTAGGCGGAGAAAAGCTCTTGATCAAGAGGTGCCAGTTCGAGCACTTCGATCTTATGCAGCTTGATGGCGAAACTCACGGCGGCGCCCGCGAGGTCTTCGCTGTGATAGTCCTCGGGAAAGCTCAACTCGAGAACCTTCTCCTCACCGGCCTGCATGCCTACAATGCCGCCCTCGAATCCGGGAATCATGCGCCCGGAGCCCAGCTCAAGCTGACTGTCTTCCGCACTGCCGCCTTCGAAAGCTTCACCATCGCGAGTGCCGGCATAGTCAATGGTGACGCGATCGCCCTCTTCCGCGGCGCGCTCCGCCTCGGTCCAGGTACCGCGCTGGCGGCGAAATACATCAATGATGTTATCGATGTCTTCGTCCTTCACATCCGCTGTAGGACGCTCGACTTTGAAACCCGCAAGCTCAACGACCTCCACCTCGGGAAACACCTCGAAGGTCGCGATGTACTCGAGGTCACGCCCCGGATCCATGCTCCGCGGCTCGATGGTTGGTTGGCCGGCAGGCTTGAGGTTCTCCTGGACCACGGCTTCCTGGAAGCTGCGACTCATCACCTCGCCCAACACCTCCTGGCGCACGCCGGAGCCGAAGCGCTGGCGCATTACCTTGAGCGGCACCTTGCCAGGTCGAAAACCCGGCAGACGGACATTCTTGACCGCCTGCTTCAAACGGGCGTCGACCTCGCCGTCAACCGTTTCGGCGGGAACGCCGACCGTCAGGCGACGCTCAAGCTTTGAAGTCGTTTCGATGGAAACCTGCATTGAATTGGATCCTCAACTGCGATGCTCCTGAGGCGCACTTTGCCCCCGGGATTCGGCGAACAATGCCCACAAAATGGAGCAATCCGGCCCGGATCCGCAGAGCCCGGGCCTTACATTTTCGGCACCTGCCGCGCAGAGCACCGAAGTGAAAAATTATGGTGCGGAAGGAGAGACTCGAACTCTCACGCCATAAGGCACTGGAACCTAAATCCAGCGCGTCTACCAGTTCCGCCACTTCCGCGTTGAGCGCACTAACGCCCACTGTTTTCTTCGACCGGCTGCACACGCAAAGCCCCGACCGTCGGCAGGAGACGGATTCGAGATGCTTTAAGCGGAGCCCGGCGGCCCTATTCCTGTATTCCACAGACCGAGCGCACCAAGCGCATCTCGTTGATCTGGTTGGAAAAAATCAGTGACAGCGGGAGCGGCCGACCCGTTCGAAGGGGCGCGATTCTGCCACAGCGACCCTGCCGCAGCAATACGAAATCCACACGTACGAGGCGCCGTAGCCCGCAGCGCTATCCCGAGCCCGGCCCGGGGCTAGTCTGTGAGACAGGCGGGATCGAAAACGTACTCCCCGGCAAGCCATTCAGAGAGCTCCCGAGCCGCCGGAGTTGGGGCCTCAGCCAGCCTGGAAAGCTCATGGCGCTGTTCTCCGCCAAGGTCCTCCAGAGCGCAGTCCGCCAGAGGCAGGCAGGCCCGGATCAAGTCCGGTGTTAGGCCGGCGGCTGCAAACACGCCATCCCTGGCGCCCTGGTCACGACCGTAGAGTTCCGCCAGCGAAGCAACAGCCGGCAACGACAGCGCCGCCTGGTTCATCGCGTTGCACCAATGGCTCTCTAGTACAGAACTATCCGCTGGTGCGCGGTGTTGCAGTGTCCCCAGATACAAGTGCGGCGAGCGACTGCGGCTGTCGTTCACGGGATAGTTGTCCCAGAGCGCCACGGGCCGGCCCAGGCGATGAGCGAGTTGCTCCAGATGCTTCGCCGGAATGACCGTCGAGCAGACCTCGGGGCCAGTCCAGAATGGCACACAGCTAGGCGGCAGCTGCCGGACGAGTTCCACAAGATAGTTCTCGGGTCGACGGCCAAAAAACTCGTCAAGAGTCGGGTCATCGCTGTAGTAGGTCGGACACAGACGCAACGTTACCGCTCCAATCCATGTGAAAACGTCGTACGCTATCTCCGCCTGACGTTCGGCGAGGGCGTCCATGTCCCCGGGCATATCGTCGAACAGCAGTGCGATGGAGACGACGCCGCAGTCGACCAGCGTCTTTACCCGAGTACGAAGATCCTCACGTGCCTTGGCGTTGTAGTCGCGATACAACGCAAACGGCGACAGGCCAACACCGACCTCTATATCCGCTGCCCTACCCGCGCTGGCAAGGTCCGTCAGCAGATCCTGCTCCGAAGGCGGCCAGATATCGCGCCAGCGACGACGTAGCCAGGGGTCTGCTTTCGGCGCGTACAGATAGGCGTCGATGCCAAGCTCAGCGAGCCAGCCCAGCATGTGCAGCCGGGTTCCGGCGTGCCATGGCCGGCCGTAGAAACCTTCGACCACGCCCAGGAATGTCATAGTTGAGACTCGTTCGAGGAAAATCGCTGTTGACAGAGCGGGAGGAAATTAAAAAAGACTTTGATTATTCTCAAACGTGCTAATGGCGAACTTGGGAACTGTGGAAAATTCACGCAAGACGGCGATACTATAGGGGTGACCCCATTTCCTCGCAGGAATGGTACGTCGCTGGAGCAAACCCAATGCTCCGTTGTGAAGGACGATGTTCCTTTATGTTTCACTCCTAATGGTCTTGTTGGGCTCCCCTGGAGCCCTTTTTTTGTTTTAAATTCTTTAATATCAAAGCTTTATAATCAGTAGCTAAGGTATTTTATTCGCAACTATCGGGGTCGCTCAGGCGCAGGATTTCCGCTCTGTAGGAGCGCGTCACGGCCGTGCTCTGACTAAAAAGTGAGCATTACCGAGCTCGCTGCCCCGGCCCACGGTGTTGGTCATTCACGACCTACGTGAACCAGAGCCTCTCACGTCCGCACCGTTGGACCGGGTGGGCGGTCTACATCGTGTGTGTCGGGCGATCCGAGTTCAGCATCCCAGCGAGATACTCTTCGATCTTGGCGTTCGCCGCAGCATCCTGCTCTGAGAACTGTACGCCGATGCCGGAGGTACGGTTGCCCTGGGCGCCTCGCGGAGTGACCCAAACAACCCGCCCGGCGATGGGAATCTTCTCCGGCTCATCCATAAGAGTGAGCAGCATGAACACCTCGTCGCCGATCTCATAACTCTTGTTGGTCGGAACAAACAAACCGCCGTTGCGGATGAACGGCATATAGGCGGAGTAGAGCACGGCCTTGTCCCGTATCGTAAGGGAGAGGATTCCCTGATGACTGGCTGACTGGCTGCTCACTGGAAAAGCTTACTGGAGGTATTCCGTGCTGGGACGGGCGGCAGTGTATCACCGCTCGACCGGGTCGCATCAAGGGCGCTGCGCTCGCGACGCGTCGCAGGCCTAGGAAGAGACAGGACTCAGCACGGCCGCCACCACCGAGGACCGCAGCAGATCGGCGTTGGGGTTCTGTCCGCGTCGGCGAGCGCGTCGCAAACCAGCTACGGTCTCAAGCGCCTCGAACCCACGTCGACCGGCCCGGGCCCGCAGCTCATCAGCCGCACGCTCACGCAACCAGTCCACGAGGGTGGACTCGACGGCTTCGATAAGGCTATCGGGATCGAGGCGGGCAGCGGCGGCCTCAGCCTGAAGGCGCGTTCTTGCATCGGCCGCTCCCATGCGCAGGGCCCGGTCGAAGCATTCAAAGAAGTCCGCCAGAGCACCGAGCTCATCGCTATCTTTAAAGGTAAAAGCCTTGAGCGGCTGCACCGCGAACAGGCGCAACACGCGTTCCATACCCCTCGATGCCATGCCCTCCTCACCGAGCACCCCCGCGAGCCAGGAGGACGCTTGTGCGGGGGTTGGAGAAGGCAGATGGATGCGCTGGCAGCGGGAGCGGATCGTTGCGGGCAAAGGATGGCCGCGTGCTGCGACCATAATGATCACCGTTCCTGGGGAAGGCTCTTCGAGGCACTTAAGAAAGGCATTCCATGCCGCCAGGGTTAGGCGCTCCGCAGGATTGATGAGCAATACTTTGCGCTCCCCAAGACTGGAGGTCGCATTCACAAAGGCCGTGGCTGAGCGGATCGCGTCAATCCCTATGGCCTTACCGACTTCCTCCGGTGCGACGCTGCGCAGATCGGGGTGGCTTCCCGCCACCGCGAGTTCACGAGCCCTCGTGGTACTGCGGCCCGCGTCCGATGGGTCGGTCGTACAGAGCAGGCGTACCGCGAGCGCCTCGGCAAAGCGTGCACGGCCGGTGCCGGGCAGCCCCTCAAGCAGCATCGCGTGGTGCTGGCGCCCCGCTTCCCGGCTGAGAAAGACCCGCTCCCAGGCAGGAACATGCCAGGGTAAGGGCTCGCCGGATTCCGGCGGGTCCTCAGCCATGGCGAAGGTCTCGCAGGGCCGATGGCGTGCACTCGCCCCTGAAGACTTTCACCAGCTGCGCTGCGATGTCCTCCAGACTTGCGGTGACTTCCTGCAGTGGGCGATGGGCGTCCACGACCAGGTATCTCCCGGAGCTTTGTGCTGCCCGATCGAGATAGGCCTGCCGCACCCGCTCAAAAAAGGCGATGTCCTCCTGTTCAAAACGATCTAGGGCACCCCGCCCGCGGGCGCGATCGAGACCGGCGGCGACCGGGATATCCATCAGCAGGGTCAGGTCGGGGCGGCGCTCACCCTGGACAAAGTCTTCCAGCTCCGCGACCCGCGTCATCCCCAGCTCCCGTCCCGCGCCCTGGTACGCATAGGTGGCATCGGTGAAGCGATCGCAGAGCACCCACTGCCCGGCTCTCAGTGCGGGAAGTATCTTTTCCTGAAGATGCTGCGCCCGCGCCGCAAAGACCAGCAGCAATTCGGCCACCGGGTCTACCCGGCCTAGCTCAGGGTCGAGCAACAGCTCACGCAGTCGTTCCCCGAGCGGCGTGCCTCCCGGCTCCCGCGTGCGCAGCACGCTGACCGAGGCATCCCGCAGCGCGGTTTCCAGGTGGTCCAGCGCGGTCGTCTTTCCCGCACCCTCGCTGCCTTCGACAGTGATGAACAGTCCGCGCGAGTTCATTAGTTCCGTTCCACGGTTGAGCGATAGCTTTCGCGACGCTGAAGCTGGTAGCGCCGGACAGCATCTTCATGTTCGGCGAGCGTAGCATTGAATTCGTGAGTCCCGTCTCCCCGCGCTACGAAATACAGCGCGTCTCCCGGAGCCGGGTGCACGGCCGCCTCCAGCGCCGCCCGACCGGCAAGGGCGATCGGGGTTGGCGGAAGACCGTCGCGGCGATAGGTGTTGTACTCGTTGCTTTCATCGCGCAGATGGGCCCGGGTTAGATTTCCATCAAAGCTTTCGCCCAGGCCGTAGATCACCGTCGGGTCGGTCTGCAGACGCATGTCGCGGTTGAGGCGACGGACAAACACGCCTGCAATTTGCGCCCGCTCCTCGGGTACGCCGGTTTCCTTTTCAATGATGGACGCCATGATCAGAGCCGCGTAGGGAGACTCATAGGGCAGACCCACCTCGCGCTGTTGCCAGACTTGGGCAAGCGTGTTTTCAAGCAGGTCGTGGGCCTGCGTCAAAACATCGAGATCTGTGTCGCCCCGCTCGTACTGATAGGTCTCAGGCAGGAAAAGGCCCTCCGCACCGGGAGCATCCCCCGTGAAACCCTTGAGACGCGGGTCGTCGATCCCCGCTAGCACCGACCTTATGCCCTCCGTGGATCGCAACAGCTCAAGCGCCTGGGCCAGTCGAATCCCCTCGGGAAGGGTAACGAGGTAGCGTATCGTGGCGCCGCTCTGCAGTTGATCGAGCACATCCATCATCGACTGCCCCGCCCTCAAGCGGTATTCACCCCGGCGAATCCGCTGATCTGCACCCGTAAAGCGTCCGACGATACGAAACAGTCGCGCGGAAGACAGAACTCCCTCCCGTTTCAGGATCGTGGCTACCCGGGTGAGGCTGCTGCCCTCGCGCACTTCAAAGACAATGCCCTCCGTGGGGATGGCAAGGGGCGCCAGCACCTGGGCGCGCAGCACAGTCGCAGCCACTGGAATGGCAAGGGCCACCAATACGGTCAGTGCAACGAGGAGCTTCAGGCGTCGAGACACGCGCGAAGCTCCTCGATGTAGGCCGCCTGGAGGCGACTGACGGCGTCCCGGGGTTCAAAGCGATGACCCTCAAACTCCGACACGTGCCGAATTCCCACGCCGGCGCTGGTCAACAGCAAAGCGTCGGCGCGGCGACAATCTGCTGCCGTGACCCGGCCCACCTCCACGCGCAGACCGGCGCGCTCCGCAAGCTCCTCGAGAATCAGCCGCCGACGGGTGCCCGCGACGCCCGCCGCGCCGCAATCGGGGGTTCGTAGCAGAGCGCCCTGAAGTACGAAGACGTTCGCCGCGGTGGCGCAGTGCACCTCATCCGCCTGGGAGCACATCAGCGCTTCGTCAAATCCGCGCTCACGGGCTTCCGAGGCCGCCAGCACCTGTTCAAGTCGATTGCAGTGTTTGATGCCGGCCAGGGCGGGCTGGAGCGCTATTGGTGTCCTGGACCGGCAGACTCGAGCCGCCGGAGCGACAGCCAGCGGATCATGTGCGAGCGGAAACGTCTGCACGGAGAAGCGCGAAGGACCACAGTCCTGGGTCGCGTAGCCCCGTGGTCCGCTGCCGCTGCTCAGATGGAGCCGCACGATATGCGCGCCGGTGAGCTGCGCTACGGGTTTTAACGCGTCCTGCAGCTCCCCTTCCCCGATAGTTATGGAAAGACGCTCTGCTCCCACACGCAGGCGATCAAGATGGTAGCGGCGCAGAGTTATGCGACCCTGCAGGCAGAGCATGGTCTCAAACACGCCATGCCCGTAGAGAAAGGAGCGATCAGACTCCGGGACCGTCTGCTGGTCCGGCTCCACGCGCTAGCAGCGGGAAAACAGAAGAGAACCGTTGGTGCCGCCGAAGCCGAAGGAGTTGGATAGAACGTTCTGGATGCTCATATCCCGCGCCGTGTTCGGTACGTAGTCCAGAACGCAGCCGTCGCCGGGCGTGTCCAGATTGATGGTTGGGGGAGCCACCTGATCGCGAATCGCCAGGATCGAGAAGATGGCTTCAACGGCGCCGGCGGCACCCAGAAGGTGCCCGATCATGGATTTCGTGGAGCTCACGGCCACCTTGTCCGCCGCGCTGCCGAAGACACTTTCCACCGCGCGGCTCTCGGCGAGATCACCGGCCACCGTGGAAGTCCCGTGTGCGTTGACGTACTCGACGTCGGCGGCGTTTATGGATGCATCGGCGAGGGCCGCGCGCATCGCGTCAGCGGCGCCGCGTCCGTCCTCCGGAGGCAGGGTCATGTGATAAGCGTCGCCGCTCATGCCAAAGCCCGTCACCTCGGCATAGATGTTTGCACCCCGCGCCCGTGCCTGCTCGTAATCCTCGAGCATGACTACCCCGGCTCCATCTCCGAGAACGAAGCCATCGCGACCCGCATCCCAGGGTCGGGACGCGCCTTCGGGGTCATCATTACGAGTAGAGAGGGCGCGCGCGGCGGCAAATCCGCCGAGTCCAACTTTGCTGGTCGCCATTTCCGCACCGCCGGCGAGCATCGCATCGGCATCACCCTGGGCGATCAGCCGTGCCGCCAGGCCGATGCTGTGGGTACCGGTGGTGCAGGCGGTAACGACCGCGAGGTTGGGTCCGCGAAAGCCGTAGCGAACGGACAGATTGCCGCTGATCATATTGATGATGGAGCCCGGAACAAAAAACGGCGAGATACGACGGGGCCCAGCGGTGCGCACGATTTCAGCGTTCTTTTCTATCTGGCCGATACCACCGATCCCGGAACCAATCATCGCACCGACGCGATGCGCATTTTCGTCGTTTATTTCGAAACCCGAGTCCTGCATGGCCTGAATGCCAGCCGCCATGCCGTACTGCACAAAGAAGTCCATCTTGCGCGCATCTTTCGGGGGGAAATAGAGGTCGGTGTCGAAATCGCGGACGCTCGCACTGAAGTGCGTGCTGTAGGCCTCCACATCGAAGGCCGTTATGGTTGCGGCGCCACTGCGGCCGGCCTTGATGGCAGACCAGCTCGATGCCACGTCGTGACCGACAGAAGTAACAAGACCGAGACCCGTCACGACTACGCGTCTGCCGTTCAATGCAGCCTCCTCAGGGAATTCTTAAATCCATTCATTCGGCGAAGTGCTGATCTATTCAGCCGTTATTGTTGGCGTCGGTTCCGTCGCCCTAATTGCCGCTAAGCTTGTCGCCGGGTACCTGGCTAGAGCTGCTCCCAGGCTCATTACACCGGTGGTGGTATGCGGGCGATACCTGACACGGCATTCGCAATTCAGGACAGGGAAAGAAGACGCGATAGCGTTTGAGAACGTCAAACCGAAGCGAAGTTTCGCCTGCGTCCGTTTTACTGAGCCTCTGCCGGTGTTCGACCGGCCCAGGCTGAACAGGTATCCGGGCCGGGGCATGCGCCACGGCCCGCGGTCTGTTCGCTCAGGCGAGGTGCTCGTTGATGTAATCGATCGCGAGCTTGACCGTGGTGATCTTCTCGGCTTCCTCGTCCGGGATTTCGGTTTCAAACTCTTCCTCAAGAGCCATAACCAGCTCGACCGTGTCGAGCGAATCAGCACCGAGATCCTCAACGAAGGACGCTTCCGTCTGCACTTCTTCTTCTTTTACACCGAGTTGCTCAGCGACGATCTTCTTTACACGTTCTTCAATACTGCTCATGCTTATTCCTTGCTCCTGCAGAGTTGACCCAACCCCCATTACATCGGGCTGGCGCGAAGTTTACCGGATTTTCTTCTGCCGGGCACCGTTCTCGCGGCGCTCAGGCCATGTACATTCCGCCGTTTACATGGACCGTTTCACCGGTGATGTAGCCCGCCGCATCGCTGCATAGGAACGTCACCAGGGCGGCGATTTCCTGGGGGTCGCCGAGCCGTCCGAGGGGAATCTGGGCAAGCATGACTCCGCGCTGATCATCCGTCAGGGCACGGGTCATATCGGTGTCAATAAAGCCTGGTGCCACCGCATTGACGGTGATGTTGCGGGCGCCGACTTCGCGGGCCAAGGCCCGCGTGAATCCCGCGGCACCGGCCTTGGTCGCCGCGTAGTTGCTTTGACCGGCGTTGCCCATCGCGCCCACCACCGACGTGATATTCACGATGCGCCCCCAGCGGTTTTTGGTCATGCCGCGGAGTACGGCCTTGCTCAGGCGATAGAGGGAGGAGAGATTGGTATCGATAACGTCCTGCCACTCGTCTTCCTTCATACGCATAAGGATGTTGTCGCGAGTGATGCCTGCGTTATTCACCAGAATCTGAGGGGCGCCGAAACGCTCTCCAATCGCGGACAGGGTAGACGCAACGCTGTCCGCGTCGCTCACATCCAGGCGCAGGCCACAGCCCCCGGAGGCTGCCAGGCGTTCGTTTATGGCGGAGGCGCCAGCGTCGCTCGTTGCGGTGCCGATAACGCGACTACCGCTTTCGGCAAGGGCCGACGCGATAGCGGCTCCGATACCGCGGCTGGCTCCAGTCACCAGGGCGATACGCCCGGCGCCATCACTGTTTTCGGTCACGTCTTGGATTCCCCGGTGATTTCGCTGGCCGTCGGCCGTTCAAGCCGCCGCGGCCAGGGCACCGCGCAGGCCATCGGGCGTCTCTAGATACTGGCAATCGATGCTTCGATCGATCCTTCTAAGCAGGCCACCGAGTACCTTGCCGGGCCCACACTCCACGGCCCTGCTCGCGCCCATGCCAAGAACCGTCGCCATGCACTGCGTCCAGCGCACGGGTGCCGCAACCTGCTTGACCAGCATCTCGGTTATGGCGGGGACGCTGCTTTCTACCGCGGCCTTCACGTTTTGCACTACGGGGATTGCAGGCTTGCGAAGTTCCAAATCCCCAAGAACGCTGGCGAGACGATCAGACGCAGGCGTCATGAGTGACGTGTGGAACGGCGCGCTTACCGGAAGTGGCATCGCACGCTTGGCGCCGGCTTCGCGCAATGCGCTGATTGCCCGCTCGACAACATCAGCATGCCCGGCGATAACCACCTGGCCCGGAGCATTGAAATTCACGGCCTCGACACGTGCCTCGGGAGCACTGAGCTCACTGCAGGTTGTCACGACGACGTCATCATCCAGACCGAGCACCGCGGCCATGGCACCAACGCCGACCGGTACCGCAGACTGCATGGCCCGGCCGCGCTCCCGAACGACGCGCACGGCGTCTTCGAGATCGATCGCGTCTGCACAGCAGAAGGCCGATAGCTCGCCCAAACTATGCCCGGCCATCACGTCGGGCGCCGCACCGCCGTTCTCCCGCCAGGCCTGGTACAGGGCTACCGAGGCTGTGAGCAGCGCCGGCTGGGTATATTCGGTGAGGTTGAGCTGCTGCTGGGGGTCTTCGGAAACAACACTCCACAGGTCGTAGCCCAGTGCCTGTGAAGCTCGGCTGAAGGTGTCCGCAACGACGGGAAATTCGGCGGCGGCCTCGGCCAGCATCCCGGTGCGCTGGCTACCCTGACCAGGGAACAGGAAGGCCAGGCCTTCGTGAACGTTGCTCACGCTCTTCCCCCGTACATGTTCTCAACCACTCGGGCGCCCGGTGTTAACTGCAAGTCTGTGCGGCGCAAAGGCTATCGAACCTACGTCCGATCAGTCTTCGCTTCCGGTATCAACAACCTTCTTGCCGCGATAAAAACCATCGGCGGTCACATGGTGACGACGATGCTTTTCGCCCGTGGTCGCATCCACAGACAGCGTGGCGCCGCTGAGGGAATCGTGTGCGCGACGCATACCGCGGCGCGAACGCGTCTTTTTGTTCTGCTGAACGGCCATAACTGCTTACTCCTTTTCGAATTCGTTGCCGGTCGGGGCGCTGTCGCTCCCCGCCGCCTGCGCGTTATTCATACCTTCAGTGCCCAGGAGTTCCGCCAGAACTCCAAAAGGGCTCGCTTCGCGCACGGTATTCTCCTCGTGGGCCTGCGCTGTATGCGCGGGCATTTCACACTCCCCGGGGGGATGGTAAGCCACGGGAGGCAGGGCCAGCGCCAGCTCTTCCGCGGTGACGGCCCATAAATCCACTTCGTCTTCTACCAGCCACGGTTCATACTCCCGAGGCAGTGCCTGCGCCTGCTCATCAGTCAGAACCAGAGCCAGGGCGCTGCGGCTTTCGAGAAGCCGCTCGAATTTGCCGAGACAGCGCTGGCATTCGAGAACCACCCGCGCACGCATGTTCACGCTCAAAATCTGCCGCTCTTCGTCGTCGCGGCTGAACTGAGCGCTGATGGCGAGAGCGTCTTCGCCACGCAGAATGTCCTCAAACTGGGGCATTTGCGTGGGGCCAAGAACACCCTCGTAGCGTGCGTTCCGGGTCACTGCCTTACGAACGGTGACTCGTCGCGAAAGGGGGGTACCCGACATGGCGGCGCACTATAGTCACGACCCCTGGCCTTGTCAAAAAAATCTTTACAATCCCGCGCTTTAGCTCAACACAGGGGTCGCTTCAGTGATCGATCAGAAAACGCTGGTGTTGGCATCCGGCTCCGTGTATCGGCAACGTCTGCTGTCGCGTCTTTCTCTCTCCTTCGAGTGCGACGCGCCGGACATTGAAGAGTCGCGACTGGAAGACGAGGACGCGCGGGAAATGGCCCGCCGCCTGGCACGGGAGAAAGGGGCCGTTGTGGCAACGCGCTGGCCACAGGCGGTGGTCCTTTCAAGCGACCAGACGGCCTCGCTCGGCGATCTGGTTTTGAACAAACCGGGGAATCGCGAGACGGCACTGGCACAGCTTCGTGGCTGCTCGGGCAGGAGCGTCGACTTCTATACGGCCGTCGCGCTGACGATCAACGGCTCGCTGCACGCCGAAGCCCTTGTGCACACGGCGGTCGGCTTCAGAGCCCTGAGCGAGGATGAGCTGACGACCTATATCGACATCGACAACCCCTTCGACTGCGCAGGGAGCTTTCGCTGGGAGGGCATTGGAATCTGCCTGTTTGAAAGCCTGCGCAGCGAAGATCCCACGGCCCTCGAGGGACTGCCGCTCATTCGCGTGGCCGATATGCTGAGATCAGTGGGCATCAATCCGCTGCAGAGCGACCCTCAGAGCTGACTAGGGAAACCCTCGCGCTAGAACTTCCTCAAGCTCGTCCCCAAGCGGTGCCCTGAAGTGGAAATTTCTATCGTCGAGCCGAAATCGCAGCTCGAAGGCATGCAGGAACAGGCGTCTCAGACCAAGCTCTCGGGCCGTCGAGGCGCTGCGCTCGTCTCCATACTTGGCATCGCCGAGCACGGGATGCCTGAGGTGCGCGGCATGGACACGAATCTGGTGGGTGCGCCCCGTAATGGGCCTGGCTTCTACGAGACTGACCGAGTTTGCGGCACGCTGCACGCTGAACTCGGTCAGCGAGTCCTTTCCGTCCCGGGCCACGCGCACCATACGTTCGCCGGAACTCAGCTCGTCGCGCTTCAGGGGGGCCGCGCTGCTACGCAGATGTCGAGGCCAGCGGCCGGCGACCAGCGCCAGGTAGCGTTTGTCGACCTCGCCCCGGGTTCGCAGAAGCGCGTGCAAGCGCTTCAGGGCCGCGGGCCTGCGCGCCACCAGCAGGAGACCTGAGGTATCGCGATCCAGGCGATGGACAAGTTCCAGGTAATCGTGCTCCGGCCGCATGGAGCGCAGCGTCTCGATCAGTCCAAACTGGAGTCCGCTGCCGCCGTGGACGGCAATGCCAGCCGGCTTGTTGACCACCAGCAGGTCTTTGTCTTCGTGCACGATCGCATCAGCCAGGCGCTGCTGCCAGTTTGACGGCGCGACGGCGGGTGCTTGGCGCTCTTTGATGAAGGGGGGCAGGCGTACGATGTCACCACTCTGCAGGCGCCGTTCCGGCCGCGCTCTACCCTTATTGACCCGCACCTCACCTTTGCGTATTGCTTTGTAGAGGCGGGTTTTCGGGATTCCAGGACATTCACGCAGCAGGAAATTGTCCAGGCGCTGCCCGTCACCACGAAGTTCGACGGTCAGCAGGCGAGCTCGCGAGCCCTGGCCTGTGTCGCCCGTTTGAGCTCCGCTCTTGCTGCTCATTTTTCCTTTATTTACCTTGGGTTGCGCGACTGTTAGTATGCGCTCCGCAGCTGGCAGCTGTCACGCCGCGCCGGTCCTTACCGTTCAAGTACGTCCCCTGATGGTCGAATAAAGCGAACAGGGGACAGATGGGCGCAGGCATTGAAGACGACAGCGTGCCCGCGCGCCAGGACCGCGCCCACGCCATGCGGCAACGACGATGGCGGGGAGTGGTCACAAAGATTTATCGGCTTTTTTTGGCTTAGCAAGCCCAGGAACTTTCCCGCACACGGTCCACGCACCACCAGAGTACTGCGAGCAGCGAGCGAGAGGCATTGGCGCCTCGAACAACGCGACTCATATTGTGTCAGGCCGCTTATCAGGCCTTCCCTCTCGCTACTCCGGTGCAGCCTGAAGCCTTTGCCGAGGATGCTCCCGGGCCACTATTTGGAATACAGGAACAGCACCGGCTTCTGCGCCTAAACGCCAACCCCGCGAGATCGCTCACCATAATCTGGCCCACGAAGCCATCGGTAAGTTGCGGTCTTGCAGATTGAACGCAGAAACCAATCGTCGGTGTGCCTGACAACGAACAGGCAACCGCAGTAATTAGAGGACAGGAGTGTCGTTCGCCGGCGCTCCCGGGTCGTACAGCAGGATGTCGGTCGACGCTCGAGAGCGAGCGTCGGCTCGGCGTTGTGGCCCTGAATCAGGTCACTGCGGTTGAACCTCAAGAGGTTTAACGCAATGAAGAAGATGCTCATCAACGCCACGCACTCGGAAGAGATCCGCGTGGCCCTCGTCGACGGACAGCGGCTCTACGATCTGGACATCGAGAACCGCACCCGGCAGCAGAAAAAGGCCAACATCTACGTCGGCAAAATCACCCGCGTCGAGCCCAGCCTCGAAGCTGCTTTCGTGGACTTCGGCGCCGAACGGCACGGTTTTCTGCCCCTGAAGGAAATCGCCCGGGAATACTTCACCAGCAACGCCCGGGGCCGCGACGGTCGCGTCTCGATCAAGGATGTGATCAAGGAAGGCACGCGGGTCGTGGTGCAGGTCGACAAGGAAGAGCGCGGCAATAAAGGTGCCGCGCTGACTACCTTTGTGAGCCTGGCCGGTCGCTACATGGTGCTTATGCCCAACAACCCTCGCGCCGGTGGCATTTCGCGTCGCATCGAGGGTGACGACCGCGCTGAGCTGCGCGAAGCCCTGAGCAGCCTCGAGATTCCCGACGGTATGGGCGTCATCATCCGCACCGCCGGCGTGGGCCGCTCCCCGGAGGAACTGCAGTGGGATCTGGGCTATCTCCTCGCCCTGTGGGACGCGATAAGCAAGGCCGGTGAAGAAAACACCTCCCCCGTGCTTCTGTACCAGGAAAGCAACGTCATCATTAGAGCGGTCCGCGACTATCTGCGCGACGATGTCGACCAGGTGCTGATCGACTCCCCCGAAGCGCACAGCCAGGCCATGGACTTCGTGAGCATGGTGATGCCCAAGTATCAGCAGCGCATCCGCATTTACGAAGACAGCATTCCCCTGTTCAACCGGTTCCAGATCGAAAGCCAGATCGAAACGGCGTTCCAGCGCGAGGTGCGCCTGCCGTCGGGCGGCTCCATCGTCATCGATCCCACAGAAGCTCTGGTGTCCATCGATATCAACTCGGCCCGGGCCACGAAGGGCTCCAATATCGAAGATACCGCCCTGCAAACCAATCTCGAAGCGGCCGACGAAATCGCCCGTCAGCTTCGTCTTCGCGATATCGGCGGTCTCATAGTCATTGACTTTATCGACATGCTCGCGGCCAAGAATCAGCGCGCCGTTGAGACCCGCATGCGTAACGCCCTGGAAATCGATCGCGCCCGCGTACAGCTGGGCCGGATCTCGCGCTTCGGACTGCTTGAAATGTCCCGGCAGCGTCTACGTCCTTCCCTTGGCGAGACCAGTGCCATTGTCTGCCCGCGCTGCGCCGGCCAGGGAACCATTCGTGACACGAAGTCCCTGTCGCTCTCCATCCTTCGTTTGATCGAAGAAGAAGCGATTAAGGAGCGTAGCGCCGAAGTGCGAGCCATTGTGCCCGTGGACGTCGCCGCCTACCTGCTCAACGAAAAGCGCGTGGCGCTCGGTGAAATCGAGACGATATCGGGCGTCCGGGTGCTGGTCATCCCGAATCCCAATCTTGAGACGCCCCACTTCGAGGTGCAGCGTCTTCGCGACGACGAGGTCGATGGAGATCATCAGGCCAGCTACAAGGTCGAGATCGCCGTACCGGATGCCGACGCGATCTCCGATACGCACGGAGTCGTGCCGACTCAGCCGGAAGCGCTGGTGCAGGGTGTGGCTCCGCCGCAGCCGGCGCCCGTTGCCGTCCCAGAATCCGCGCAGCCCCCCGCCCCTTCGAGCGCCGTGCCGACAGCCGAGGCCGCTCCGCCCAATGGTGCCGGCGATATGGTCGACAATCGCCCGGGACTGGCTCAGCGTCTTTGGGTCAGCTTCTTCGGCACGCCTCAGGCAGGGGCGCCCTCACCCACGGAAGACGAGGTGGTAGAGAGCGCCGCGGCAAAGGTCGAAGCGCCTGATGCGTCTCCGGAGCAATCCGGCGGTGAATCTGGATCTGGCGAAGGCCGAGGCCGCCGCCGTCGTCGCCGCGGCGGCTCTGGCCGCAATCGAGGACGCGGCGATCGTGGCGAAGCCGTCGCCCCGGCGAGTGAGGCCGAGGAAGTTAGCGAGGCAAGCGCTGAGGCGGATACCAATGAGGCAGCAGCGGACGTCCAGGAAAACGCGGACGCTGGAACGCGCCGTCGTCGTCGCCGTCGATCCCGCGGGGGACGGCGCGGTGCCGGAGACAATGCTCCCCAGAGCGCGACGGAAAATGCCGCCGAAGCGGAAAGCCTGGACGCCCAGGATACGGACAATGAAGACGCCGGCGAGTCCGCCAACGACCGTCCTCGCCGCCGCCCCAGCGACCAGCGAGGTCGTGCACCCCGGCGTCGGCGCCGTCCGGCGGCCGGTGATGCCGCCGGTGAGATTGCGGCTCCGGTCAGCGACCAGGCTGATGGAGCTGGAGCGTCGGAGGTCGCCACTGTGGCCCTCGCAGCGGCAGCCGCAGCCGCAGCCGCAGCCGCAGCCAGCATCGATAGCACGGAGGAACGCAGCGACGTCAAAGCCATGGCGCCAGCTGTTGTCGAAGCCGATAGCAGCGAGACAGTGAGCGAAACCGATGTCCAGGAAGTGGAAGCGGCGCCCACCGAGATCTTGTCCGAAGGCGAGGATTTAGAAACACAGCCTCTCCCAGAGGATAGTGAGACTCCGGATCTGGCAACCGCAGTGGCGCCGTCCGTGACCGAAGAGTCGGCGGTTGAGCCTGCCGCGGTCGAGGAGCCCGATGTCGCTATCGAGATAGAGCAAGCCCCGGTCACCGCATCGGATGATCCGGCCCCGGTCGCCCTGACAAACGAGGAAGACTCAGCCCCAGTCGCGGCCGGCGGCGGTGTCACCGGAGACGGGCGCGCAACCAACGATCCACGCGTCGCTCCGGCACCGGTCGGCGAGGTCACGATCGAAACAGCGCGCATGGTTCTGTTCCGCGAGCAGCCGGCTCCCGCCGTGGCGTCCCCGGATCGCAACGTGCCGCGGGCAAGCAACGATCCCCGCGGGCCCCGTGGCGCTGAAGTGGAGAGCGCCTGAGGTCACTCTGAACACCGGGATTTGAGCCGGTGAAGCGTTTCCGGTGGGCTGGCTGAGTGGTCGAAAGCAGCGGTCTCGAAAACCGTTGATCCTTTGCGGGATCCCAGGGTTCGAATCCCTGGCCCACCGCCAACATCCAAGGGCGCTCTTCAGGCGCCCTTTGGTTTTTCTCCGATAAATGCATGAACCCGGACGCATCTATCCCGGTAACTCGCCGACGGAACCCGACTTCGACGCGTTCGGCGCGTCGTCGATTGCACCTGCCGCGCTTCGCTCCGTATAATCGCGCGTCCGCGCACAGCGGACTACGGTGGGCTGGCTGAGTGGTCGAAAGCGGCGGTCTTGAAAACCGTTGAACCGAGAGGTTCCCGGGGTTCGAATCCCTGGCCCACCGCCAAAAACGAGAAACAGGGCGCCCGGTGGGTGCCCTGTTTTTGTTTGTGGATATGACTATGCGAACGCCCTGCAATCAAGCTTGGCTCATCCGGCCGGAAGTGCACGAGCCATTGTTGCCGGCCAGTAGATTTTTCCAGACTGTCTTCCTGGGCGGCGTTGCAATCGTGCTGACCCTGTTTTTCCCCAAGACGGGGATGGCCCAGACCCAGGGCTGCAGTGCGCCCGCTTCCGATGAGACGACCGAGGATCTCGATCGCCTGTATGCGCTCCACGATTACGTGTTCGCGGCCCGGGTTGATCGCGTGGTGCGTCGTGGCGTGCTCGCCGATGCTGAAGTGCCCGAGGAAGCCGAGCTCTTCGTCTACCTCCCAACGCTTAAGGGTACCGTTCCGGAAAAGCTGCTCTTCGATCGAAACGAGCCCTGTGCCGCCGAGTTTACGGAGGGCGCCGTTTACCTGCTGTTCCTCAACGATCTGGAGGACACGCCGTTTCGCTCGGAGGTACGTCTCATGCTCGCGTCGGAGCGCGGACCGGCCGTTCCATGGCTGTTTGAATGGCTGGAGGCGCGCAGTAAGCAGCCTCCCGTCGCCACTGCCTCCACGCCGTCGCTGCGGGATTCGAAGGACCTGCGCTGGACCTATCGATTGCTCCTGTTGGACGCCACCATCGATGCCGAGGCGCTCGCGTCTCTTTCCAGCGTGCGGCGCGAACTCCGCGAGCGAGACGTGCTCTGGTTTGTCTTGGGGGACAACGGCTTGGATAGCAACTACGTGGGCGACGTCGCCCCGGCTTTGCAGGCCGAGCTAGTGGCCCGGCTCAGAAACAGCAACGCCGCCGTCGCGCTTATCGGTAAGGACGGTGGGCTCAAGCTCCGCGCCGATGTATTGGATATTGAAGACGTCTTTGCGCGCATCGACTCCATGCCCATGCGAATAAGGGAGATGCGCGTGCCAGGGCAGTGAGTACATGTTTCCACTAGACTGGGCCGCCTCATTGGGCGAATCGGAGCCAGTACGTGCCGCGTGCGTCGACCAGGAAGAGCCTGCTTTCTCTCGCTGCGCATCTGCCGCTGCAGATGGCATTCATGCCCCTTACCCTGAGCGGCGCGGCCGCCATGGGGTATCGGCAAATGGCAACGAGTCGACAGCTGGGCGTTTCGCGCACGGCTGTGGAAGTGCTGAATACCCGTTGCGCCATGCATCTGTTCGGTCAACGCGAGGACCTACTGTCGCTGCAGCTGGCCCAGGTTCTGCCTAATGCCTCGCCGCTGGGGCTTGGGGCAGCCCTTTTTCCCCTTTGGTTAAAACACAAAATAGATGGCTCCGAGCCTCTGTACCCGCGAATCCCACCGGCAGGGCGGGAGCGCATTGTGGATCTCATACCCGCGCGCACACAGGTGCTGGATAGAATGATTGAGCGCCTCCTGCCCGAAATGGAGCAGTTCGTCGTTCTCGGCGCTGGACTGGACGTGCGCGCCGCCGCCCTGGCGGCCGAAGCGGATATTCCCTGCTTTGAGCTGGACCAGCCGCAGCTCCAGTCGCTCAAGAAAGAAGCGCTGGAGTTGTTGGAAGCCACGCCGGAGAATCTCCACTTCATATCCTTCGATTTTCAGCGTCATGCCCTAGGCCAAAGGCTTGAGAGCTTCGGTGTCGATCCCACCCTGCGCACTCTCTTTCTGTGGGAGGGAGTAACGCTCTACCTGACCGAAGACGCGGTGCTGGACACGCTCAGAGAGGTCGCCGATTTCGCGGCCCCGGGCAGTGCGCTGCTCGCGGATATCTATGCCGACCGTCTTCTCCGGCTGGGACGCGTCGGTCCGGGCAAGCTGTTCCTGAGTCTCAGCGGCGAGAGCTTCCGCTTTGGCCTGCCCCTGCAGGATCCCGCCCAAGAGCTGGCAGCGTTGTTTGAGCCCAGTGGCCTAAGGCTCGGGGAAGCGGCCTATCTCGGCGAAGACACCCGGCAGGGGTGCTTTGCCGCCGTCCTGGAAGCTCACGTGTGAGGGCGTAGCTTGTGGAGGAAAAGCCTACCTGGCGAAGCCGCGAAGGATGATTTCCTAACGAGGGGGTTTCAGCACCGCCGCACAATGCGCCGTGGCGACACGCCACCGATAGAAAGTGGAAATGAGTCCCGAACCCTGACCCGAAACCGGCGGTGCGTGCTCCTCCGCCTGAAGAAGTAGACTAAGCACTCGCTCTAGGTACGAACCCAGGAGAACAGCGCTTTGACTGTCCTCGACTGGTGGGTCATCGCGGCCTACCTCGTCGCTTTGCTCCTGCTTGCAGCCTGGCTTGGGCGCAAGCAGGGTTCACGACGCGATTACTTTCTTGGCGGCGGTACGCTCCCGGCGCCGGCCCTGGCGATCTCGATCCTGGCCACGCAGTGTTCAACCAATTCATTGCTCGGAGCGCCGGCGTTCGTTGGCTTTGCCCTGGGCGGGGGGCTTCTCTGGCTGCAGTACGAGCTGGCGGTGCCCCTGGCGATGCTGGTGCTTGCCGTTCTTTTTCCGGTGATCCATCGCGCCAGGCCCATTTCAATCTACGCGTTCCTCGAGGAACGGCTCGGGCGTCGATCCCGGCTCCTCGCCAGCGCCTGCTTTTTGTTCTTCCGCGGCGTCGCTACGGGGATCACCGTGTACGGCGTGGCTTCAGTGCTTGCGCTCATTACCGACATTTCCTATGTCACCGCCGTTGTTCTGCTTATGGGCGTTACCGTTACCTACGACGTCCTCGGCGGGATGCGCGCCGTCGTGATATCAGACGTTCTGCAGATGTTGCTTCTGGTCGCGGCCGTAGTACTCGCCCTGACGCAGCTGGGTCCGGTGCTCATCGAAAACGCGCCGGCGATAGGCGAGCGCACCGCCCCACTCCTCAACGACTGGGGCGTGGACGGCAGCAGCGACTTTGGCTTCTGGCCCATGCTGTTAGGTGGGGTGTTTCTCTACGTCGCCTACTATGGATTTGATCAGAGTCAGGCCCAGCGCCTGCTGGCGGCGCACGACGGCCGGGCCCTGCGCCAGGTGCTGCTGCTGAACGGGCTGCTGCGCTTCCCTCTCGTGTTCGCCTACTGCGTTCTCGGACTGGGTCTGGCCGCTTATGCCAGCACGCAGCCGGAGTTCATCGCCGGCCTTCCTCTCAACGCGTCTGGAGACCCGAACATCAACCTGGTGTTTCCGCATTTCGTCGTCCAGAGCTTCCCCACTGGTCTGGCGGGCCTCGCTATTGTCGGCCTCTTTGCTGCCGCCATGTCCTCCATTGATTCGGCCCTGAACAGCCTCTCCGCAAGCACTATGGAAGACTTCCTGTCCTCGGACGCCAGTGAAGAAGGGCTGAGCTTTCGTCGTTCAAAGCTGATTACTCTGGCCTGGGGACTGTTTGCCGTGGCGTTTTCATTCACCGTGGAATTCATTGCCGACACTATTCTCGAGGCCATCAACAAGGTGGGTTCCCTGCTCAACGGTCCCCTCCTGGGACTGTTTGTGATCGCCCTCCTCGCCCGTTCGGTGGGTGAGAAGCGAGCTCTGGCGGGCTTCGGTGCCGGGCTTGGCACAAATCTTTGTGCCGGGCTCTTTTTCACCCAGCTTTCATGGCTCTGGTGGAACGTGCTGGGTTGTCTTGTCACGCTGATCGTGGCGCTGGGCTTTCGCGCCCGCGCCCTGGAATGGCCGCACGTCGCCCTGCCAGGGCTGCGAGGGTCCGCATTAGCGCTCGGTGCGGGGTCCGCGCTCATGTTCAGTATGCTGGTCGTGTTGCAACTGCGGTGAGTCGCCCCAATTGTCCATGTAGATGCAACGTAAGCGTGTTTGTGCACGCACCCGGGCTCGGTATACTGCGGTGCGCGACAACGCAGGTTGGCGGCGGGTTGATGGAACCATTCGGGCCCTAGGCTGTCTGATCAACATCGTAAGTCTTTGTTTTTACACGAATCGAGGTGAGAACTGATGGCAAATCCGAGAGTGTATGACGTCGATACGGCCGTGGGCGCCGTTGTCAGCACCAACAAGGTTCTGCGCAATACCTACATGCTGCTGGGCATGACGCTGATGTTCAGCGCAGTCTGTGCCGGCATCTCCATGGCAATCGGCATTCCGAACGGCATGGCCCTGGTGCTGTCGCTGGTCGGCTTTGGACTGCTGTTTGTGGTGAACAGGATGGCGGACAGTAGTAAGGGCCTGCTGGCGATCTTCGCGTTTACCGGCGTCATGGGCGCCGCGCTGGGACCGATGCTGTCGTACTACCTGTCCATGCCTGGCGGTCCCGCTCTGGTGCTGCAGGCGCTTGGAGGTACGGCGGTAGTGTTCTTCGGTTTGTCAGCCTACGCGCTGACCACGCGACGCGACTTCAGCTTCCTCGGCGGTTTCCTGATGGTCGGGCTTATTGTGGCCCTCGTAGCCATGGTGGCGAACATTTTCCTCGGCATACCGGCCCTGTCGCTGACGATTTCGGCGGCGATCGTTTTCATCATGTCGGGGCTGATCCTGTTTGACACGAGCCGCATCATCAACGGCGGTGAAACGAACTACATTCGCGCCACGGTCGGCTTGTATCTGAACATCTACAACCTGTTTGTGCATCTCCTGCACCTGCTGACGGCGCTGTCCGGGGATGACTGACCAGCGCCAGCCCTCTGGCAGAGCTACCCAGGGTTGACTAAACCCTAGAACAGAACGAAGAAGCCCCGGCAGCGCCCGGGGCTTTTTTGTTTATACTCCCGCGCCATGCGCTTTACCCTCCTCGTTCTCGGCGCCCCGGATTTGGGAGGCGCCAACGGCCATGCCCTGGGCTTCGGCCGCGCCCTGCTGGATGCCGGTCACGAGCTGGCCTGTGCCTTTTTCCAGGATAGCGGTGTACTTACCGCGCTGGCGGGATGCGAAGCCGCCCAGGCTGAGCGCGACCTGAGGGCGAGCTGGCAGCAACTCGGCGTCGAAAAAAACGCACCGCTTTATGCCTGCAGCGCCTCGGCGCTCCGCTACGGTCTCGGCGATGGCAGCAACGCCCAACGCCTGTTGCCGGGCTTCGAGGTTCGCGGCCTCGGCGAACTGGTGGAAGCGCAGCTCACCAGCGACCGTGTCCTGACTTTCGCGGACTGACTAATCCCATGCCCGTGCAAGGCAGACCCCTGATCTGGTTATCAAATGCACCCTATGCCGGGGCGCGCATGCGTGCCGGGATTGATACGGCCATGGCTTTTGCCGCCTTCGCCCAGAATCCTCAGGTACTGGTCAGCGGCACGGGCGTACTCGCGCTGCTGCGTCGTGAGACCGAACCCGATTACAAGGAGCCGTCGTTGCGGAAGCTTGTCGACTCACTGCCACTCTATGACGTGGAGACAGTCTGGGTAGATGCCGCAAGCCTCGTGGCCTACGGCATCACGCGGGATGAGCTGCCAGCTTTTGCGCAGTGCCTCGATGCAGGCGCCGTCAGGGCGCTGCTGGACGACGCTTCACACCTTTTTTGCTACTGACATGACGCTGCACTGCCTCAACAGCGACGCCGATAGCGTTCTCCTCGAGCGGCTTCTCACCTGGCTTGGCAACGAGGACGCCGTTCTGCTTCTAGGACCTGCGGTAAATCTGGCGCGCAGCGCCCATCCTTCGCTGGCTAGGCTTCTCGATGGCGGCACCAGACTGTACGCGCTTAACGATGATCTCGCGCTCTACGGAGTCCGCCCTCGCGATCACCGCGTCGAAGCCATTGGTTACGACGCTTTTGTCGAGCTGTCTGCGGCGCATCGCAAGCAGCTGCTGTGGCGCTCAACGTGACTCATGTAAAGCCGGGCGCCATGGCACCCGCATGCACCGATGAAGGTTTTCTGCGCAACGTGGACGACTGGGATCGGGACATCGCGCGGGAACTTGCCCGGCGCGAAGGCATTGAACTGACCGGCGAACATTGGGAAATACTCTACCTGCTCCGCGACTACTGGGACTCCTTTGATTCGTCGCCCGCCATGCGGGCGCTAGTGAAGTACGTGCGCCTGCAGCTCGGAGAGGAAAAGGGACGCAGTATCTATCTGTTGCGCCTGTTCCCCGGTTCGCCGGCGAAGATCGGCAGCAAGATTGCCGGGCTTCCCAAGCCTGCCAACTGTCTCTAGCGATGCGTCCTTGGGAAACCCAGCCCGAGCATTACGCCGAGCTCTTCGATGAGAAATGTGCCGGGTTCGCCGCGCGGTTTTCGGAACTTGGTGCTCCGCCGGCGGAGCGCTTCCCGTCGCCGCTGGATTCCTATCGCGTCCGGGCTGAGTTTCGTATGTGGCACAACGGGGGCGAACTCGACTACGTCATGTTCGATAGCGAAGACCGCCGTACGCCCATCGCCATCGCCGACTTCCCGCCGGCTCTCGGGCCCATACGAGCGCTCATGCCCGCCCTACGCCAGCGGCTGCGAGACGCAGTCGAACTGAGGCGCAAGCTCTTCCAGGTGGAGTTCCTTGCGGCTCGAAGTGGCGAAGTACTGGTGACGCTGGTTTACCACCGCCCCCTCGACGAGCAGTGGCAATCCGAGGCGCGTTCCCTGGGAGAAGACCTCGGCATTGCTCTTGTCGGCCGCAGCCGCGGGCAGAAACAGGTGCTTGGGGCCGACTACATTGTGGAGCAGTTCGAGGTCGGCGGCCGACCGTATCGATACCGGCAATACGAACAGTCCTTCGTGCAACCGAATGCACCGGTGAACCAGCAGATGTTGCAGTGGGTGTGGCAGCAGGCGGGGAACAGCACAGGCGATCTGCTCGAACTCTACTGTGGCAACGGTAACTTCACCCTGCCGCTTGCTGAGCGGTTCGCCTGGGTTGTCGCGACCGAGCTATCGAAGAGCGGTACCCGCGCTGCCAGGGAGAACCTGGACCTGAACGGTGTGGAGAACGTTCATATCATTCGCCTCAGCGCCGACGAGGTCAGCGCCGCGCTGCGCGGTGAGCGTGAGTTTCGGCGCCTGAAGGTACTCCCGAAGCCCCTTGGTGGCTTCCAGCTCCATAGTGTGTTCGTGGATCCGCCGCGGGCCGGTCTCGATGCTCCAACGCTCGAATGCGTCGCAGGATTCCGCCGGGTGTTCTACATTTCCTGCAATCCCCTCACCCTGCTCTCCAACCTGCGTGATCTCGCGCCAACCCATCGCATCAGCGCCCTCGCCTTCTTCGACCAGTTTCCCTACACCCCGCATCTCGAATGCGGGGTGGTTCTTGAAGCGCGCAGTCCTGGCTAGTTCCCTACGCCGGCCCTAGTTCCGGGGAAGGAGCGGTGTCAGGGCCGCCGCGAGCACGGCATCGACACGATCGATGTCGGCGGCGGCCACTTCGAGATAGGCAAGACCCAGCTCCCGGCATACTTCGCGTGTGCGGAGCCGGCGGCTGAGTTCCTGTGTCGGAACTTCGCTCTCCCAGCACTCGATGTAGAGACCGGCCGCGGGCACGTAGAAGTCTGCACTGAGTTCCTCTTCCACCGGCAGGCGGCGGGAGTGGGCGTGAGCGAACTGTGCTTCATAGAGCCAGTCGCATACGCGGAGCTGAAGCAGGCTATCGACCTGGTGCCCGTCAAGGCCTCGTCGCTCCGCGACCCGCTGCTCCTGGTCCAGGCTGGCGAAGAGGTCATCCGCCGGGGCGTCATCGGTGCCGTCGACGATGGCGGGCAGCGCCGCGGGGGACGCCCCGGAGCCCGCGAGGCGATTGAGTTCGCGATGGATAACGGGATCGTCGATGATGCCGTGGGGCCAGCTCACCACGGCGAGGGCATGATTCTCATCGCGTTCCTGGCGCCCGCCAAAACGCTCTCCCAGAGGCGTCAGCAGCAGTCCTTCGACCGAGCTGCGCACCAGTCCAAGCTCGCCGAGACTGCGGTTAATCTGGGCGGGATTGAGGTGCGGGTAGTAGCGGCTGAGATCACCCGCGTAGATGCGCTGATTGCTCTCGATCGCCGTGATGAGCGGGTGCTCGATGAGGGTCTCGGGCCAGACGATATAGCGACCGTAGCGCGGACTGTTCTGGTAGCCACCGCCGTGGAGCTCGCCCTTCCCCGTCAACACCCAGCTTTCGCCCTGGCGATCAATCCAGCCGTAGTCCCGCAATGTTACGAAGAGCTGTTGTATGGGCAGCTTCAGGCGCTTGGCCAGCGCGGAGGTGGAAAGAGTGGTGGTAGCCGCCTCTACCATGGGGGCGCTTAAGCCGCCTCGGCGTAGCGCTGTGCCAGCGCCGCATAGAGCCGCTCCTCGGCATCGGCAAGGTCTGTATCGACCTCGGCGAGCAGTTCAGTCAGATGTTCGTTGTCTTCCCGCTGCTGCCACTGCTTCCGATAGCTGCCGTCCTTGTAGCCGTGATCCTGGCGGAAGCGGTTGAGGACGTTTTTGCCCAGGTACTGGCGAAACAGGCTGTCGAAATCCAGCTGAGCCGCGGCCAGGAGCGACGCAAACGCGCTGAGGGAAAACTGCTTCTCGAGAGCGGCGGTGCCGGCAAGCTGCTCCGCGGCTTCGATGACGCCAAGGCGCGGGGCCTCACCGGGCCAGTTCGCTTCGATTTCCGCGGCCAGGACCTCCGGGGACGCGCCCGGCGTGAACAGCGCCGAGAGCCCGAAGTGCCAGATGTCCACTACCTCCAGCTGCACTTGAGCCAGGTCGTGATCCTGATGCTTCCACCATTTGTAGCCGTAGTGGTCGACCAGTTCAGCGCATTCAACCCAGATGGCCCGGTGCCAGGCGAAGGACTGCTCTATCCATTGGGAGTGAACCTGCGTATTGATGCGGTCCTGCATGCGCAGCATCGTGGTCAGCGCTTCACGCATAGGTACTAGCTTCCTCCATTGGTCGCGGCCGCGCCGCTCAGCTCGTCTCTCACCCGCTGCTCGTCGAGCGCGCGTCGGGCCCAGTACTCTCCCGCGTCAATCACGTCACGGGCGCGGTAGAACTCGTGAGACTGGCAAATGTTTCGGGGTATATCAATGAGGATATCCGGCGGATTTCCGGCAAGCTGGTGGCGGGCAATGATGTCCTGCATGGTCGCGAACATGCCCAGCATGACGTCGGTCAAAGCCGGGCGCCCGGTTATCTTCTCGGTCGTTCGACGCGGGGCCCGAGACCCGTTAGCCGGACCCTCCTCTGGCGGAGATCGCTCTCGACCGAAGAAACGTTGCAGGCTGTCGAGAAAGCCCTCAATGGGCTGGTGGTCCGCTGCCACCGTTTCATTGGTCTCGGAAGCGTCTGCCGCGGCGTCGTCCGGTTCCACGGCGGACTCCTGCGCCACCAGCGTATCGTGATCGCCAAAGGGATCGAGCATGTCCCGGCCGCTCACGCTCACAGCGAGCGTGAGTGCGCTGTTGTCCATGCGCGCCGGGGGAATGGGCAACGGATTGAGAATGCCGCCGTCCACGAGAATACGCCCATTTTTCATAAGTGGCGTAAACACACCAGGAACAGCGATTGACGCGCGCACAGCCTCCAGCAGGTCGCCCTTGGTAATCCATACTTCCTTGCGAGCGACGATATCCGCAGCGACTACCGTCAACGGCAAGCGCAAATCTTCCATGGCCACCCCCGCGAGCCAGGACGACAGCTGTTCCATCAGCTTGTCGCCCTTTACCATACCGGAACGTCCAAGGAGAGATATATCCAGGAAGCGCAGGACGTCGCGACGGGTGAGCTCGCACACCCAGTCTTCGTAGTGGTCGAGGTGTCTCGTGGCATATAGCGCGCCAACGAGCGCACCCATTGAGCAACCGGTAATGGACTCGATACTGAAGCCCTGCTCGTGCAGGACTTTGATAACCCCAATGTGCGCCAGACCCCGCGCACCGCCGGATCCCAGTATGAGGTTAATCGGCGTCGGGGGCGCGGGGAGGACTTCCGTCATCCGCTACCGAAGACGGCGTCGACCAGCGCCGTGTCCATGTATTCACGGACGCCAGCGATTCGTCCATCGCGCACTGTGAACACCTGCGCATAGGTATTGTTGTAGTCCTTTCCGGCGAGGGTGCGTGCCTTACCGCGACTGAGAACCACGGCCCGGTCGCCATCGGCGACGATCGCTTCAAGGTCGGATGCGATCCCGGCTTCCAGTTCGGCGAACAAAGGACCGATGAGTTCCTTCATTATCCCCTGCACTCCAACGAAATCGCCGGAAAATCGCGTTGAGCCGATGTTGCTCCAAACCGCATCTTCAGCGAAAAGCGCCATGGCGCCATTCAGGTCTCCGCTGCCAGCAAGTTCGAGCCAGCGCTCGACCGTGGCGCGGGTGTCTTCCGTACTCAACGTGAACCTCGCATTGCTATCTGATCGGTTGCTCAAGCTTACCAGCGAAGCGGGCTCCCACCCGACACCCGAGGCTATGATCACGCTCACAGTTCTGGAATCGCATCGAGATCAGCAGGGAATGAGCGCGCTATGCAACAACTAACGATCCCGCAATCGCGGTCCGTTTGCCAAACCACGCCAAGTGAGCAATATTTCCGCATTCCCGATGACAGAAGCCCGGCGCGAGCAAATGATACGAATAATCTACCGCTGGCAGGTGGCGCGAGACGATTTTGCGGCTTTCCAGGAATCGTGGGAGGCAACCACCAACGCGATTCACAGGGACGTGCCTGGCGCGCTCGGCAGTTTCATGCTCAGAGAACCAGAACTTCCGGAGAATGTGCTCACCGTTGCCCGCTGGGCTTCGATTGAACATTGGAAAGCGTTCTGGGATGACGCGGACCCCGAGGCCATGAAACGCATGCGCGAACTCGGGACACGGATCGCAGTGGATGTTTACGATGAAGTCGACGATTTCACGCGAGATGTGTGAGTCAAAGCCCCGAGCTTAGGAAACGCGAACAGAAAAGGCCGTCCGAGGGGGCGGCCATCGGCTGTGGATACGGGAACAAAGTGCGTGCTACCGGCAGAGCTCGAGTTACTGGGGCGTGGTTCTTAGGAGCGGCCACCGTCGCCTCGGCCGTACTCCAACAGGGCGACCCTCCGACTCTCGCGTGACGCCCTGAACTGCGTTTTGTGACCGAGAAAGGAAACCTTGAAGACAATCGTCTCGGTCGAATGGCCTTAACACAGTTAGGGTTTTGGCCCAGTCCGCAGATCTTATGAAGCAGTAATGCCAGGTACTTAGTAGCCGGCTGGCGACGGCAGGATGGCGTGCCTTTTGGGAAGGACACCCCATGATCTGGGACCCGTATGCCGAGCGGGAGGTCCGCGCGCGCAGGGCGACCGGCTCCGAATTTTGACATGGGAGGCGTACGAGCTTCTCTGGCGTCTGCCGCCGTATTTAACGAATGAGTGCGACCTGTCTTTCGCTTCGACGTCTCTTTGGGCTCAGGCGACAGTCGTCGTGTTCTATGTGCTCACGCTACCGCAAAAGTAGCGAACTGCTCATCGGTACTCAAAACGCTGGCGCAACTATGAGTTCCGGGATCACGATATCAACATCTAGGACGCCGTTACCGTCGGCATCCGGGTCACAGGCATCGCCTAAACCGTCACCGTCGGCATCAGCCTGTGGTGCTGATGGAGTCGGTCTCGGATTGGGAACGAACGGGCAATTGTCGCTGAGATCTTCATTGCATCTAACTCCACCGGTGCCAATCGGGCGTCTACACTCTGCAAAATCTCCATCGATATCGGGGTCACATGCGTCGCCCAGGCGATCGCCATCAAGGTTTGCTTGGTTCGGGTTGGGCTTTAGGGGGCAGTTGTCTTCGGGGTCTGCCCAACCGTCTTCATCACGATCAACGATTGGGCCAACATGAAGCGCTTCTATGTCAAGGCTGAACGTAGTTCGCACACGAATTAGTTGCAGCCCTGCCGCCAACTCAATGGCAGGCCCAGGACTCCAGTCGAACGTCGATGTGCTTGCAGGCTGCACGTGCCAGACCGCCACTTCGTTGAAGTCCGTACCCATAGGAGTCTCACTGCCTGTCAACGGGTCGTCACCACTGTCGGGTGAAACGAAGTCTATGAGCATGGTCCCGGGCTGCAGCGCTCGCGCAGAAGCCTTAAAACGGTACTGGCCCCGCCTGGGTATGTTCAACGAAAACTCAAGATAGTCGAGAGGCGAGTCGAGCGTTACAAAACGCATGGCGTGCGGGCTTCCCGCTGGAAGCGTGGCATGCGCCGTTAACTGCGTGCTACTACTTGCTGATGCTTCCTGCGCCAGAGTTAGTGATTGACACGAAGATGCTGTGCATCCGTCGTCAAACGATAAGCGCTTACTTCTAAGCGCGGGAAGCTCGGTACCCGGGAGTATCCGCTCGGTCGTGCATCCATGCCCGTATCCCAGACAATGGGAGTTGATAACCGTCATGACACGACCGAAGTCTGCTGTGGAGATAGTCCCGTTCCAAGCGAGCTGGAAATAGTAGTAATTGACCAATAACGTGAACTCTTCTATGCCCCATGGCCCCTCCATTTCGGAAATCGCATAGGTGTATGCTTCATTGGCCAGCAAAACGCTTTGTGTCGGTGGCGGATCTGTGGGCACGACCGTCGGCCCTGCTAGAGATTCACCCTGAGGCGGAAACTCGTTGGATACGCTGGCGGAACTGCTCACAGCGGTATCAGTAATGCCAATAATTGGACTACTACTTGTGTCTCTAAGCTCGATAATCGCTTGTCCAACTCGGCATGTCTGACCCAGCGAGTTCTTGTACTCAAGTTGGCATTCGTTCCACGCGAGTTCGCGATAGATATCTACCAGCACCTGACCGCAAAGGTAGGGATTAAGCCCAGCGTTTGAGCAAGGTCTACCCTGCAGCAGCGAATAGACGCTGTTGGGTTGCACAGTAAAGCCGTAGTTGGTCGCCGGAATTCTCGTAACTGTCGGAGAATCGCCAAACGATATCGCATTGACTGTATCGAATGGTCGCGAGTCGTTATGCAAAAAGCGGTACAAGTTGTACCGGGCTGCGTTGTGGTCGGCAAACCCCTCAGCAGTCGCAAGACCCAAGTCATTTGATGCAGCATAGCCGTGCATCAAGTGGAGTATGTGTCCATACTCATGCGCCATGGTGTGCAGGTTTTCGGTTTGACCATTGGCTCTGGCCAACTGGATGCTGTTCCTTTTCTTGCCCGGCACAGCGCATCCACCATAACCGCACTGCGTCTGTCCGGCTCGTACCACGGCCACTCTGAGCGGTTTAGCATTACTCCAGTCAGTAAATGACGAGTAGGCGCCTAGCTCGGAGTTCGCGAACACCGCGAGATCATGCATCCAATAATAGACATTCAGAAAGTCATCATCCGGTGGCGCAATAGAGATTCGCTCGTTCGCATCGCATAATGCGATCCCGCTGATGACATCGGAGTATCTACTGTTCGCGGGATCGAAAGTGGTAATAAGTGGTTGTCCCGTCGCATGGCTGGCACCGTGATCAAGAAATATCTGACAATCTGGGCCCTCGCTTCGGGCAGAGAACGCTACGGTGCCATCGCTCTTGCTGGTTTGGCGGCGAAGCTCATTGGTGTAGTTGGATTTGATAACGGTCTTATCAACAAGAGAGTGGCCGCCGTACTCAAGAATCGAAACATCAAACAACCGCTGCGTTGTCTCATCAAACGAGAAGACGCGACTCTCTTCAACATTTTTGTAAAAACGACCGACGAAGGACCCTCGGATGACGTCAAAGTATCGGTCGAGTAGCGTCACATCGTCGCCAAGCCGCCCCGCAACCAAGGCATTAAGTTCAGCGTCAGGCAATGGCTTTGCAGTGGATTGATAGGACTGGGGATCCACGAGATCGCCCATGAGTTGAGTCACTTGGCCTGCTGGGTTGAGCGTAAGTTTGAGTGTACTGCCGAGTACGGGAAGACCGTGCAACGTCGTCTGAATACGTAGACTCTGGAGCCGCCCGCCGTTGTGTGGAGTGATCAAGTAGCGGTCCGAGTGCATTGAGACATCACTGAGCTTTACGCCAATTGGCGTTGGCATCGCCGACGCGATGCATTCCAAGAATCCGCTAAGTGAATTTTGACTATCAAAATCTACAAGCGCACAGGAGGGTGCTAATTTTTCGCCAGCGACATAGAAAATGCCACTCCCCTCTGTGACGTCTACAAAGATAGGTTCTTCGTCCGCAAAAAAGTCTGCCATTGCTACGACATCTGCCGCTGGCGCGAACGTTCCGGGTGTTCCCGTTGTACAACCAGTGGCGAATGCACCTGCAGTCGCTAGCAATAGGAGACAAGGAAAAGAGGCTGATTTCCCACCTCTGGAGTAGCCACCCGGCAACTGACCATATCTGGTGACACGCCTTTCTTCAGCTTCATCATGTTCTAGCGTCGTAGACAGCCCGGCGTAGATCAATCTTGAGAGTACTTTCATATATGCCCCACTTGAACTGCAACAGCCGATGAGAAAGGTCTCGACACGAGTAAAAAAAACTACGCGTCAACCATGATCTGCGGGAGCTTGCTGCACTCTTCCTCCAGTTGTCTCAGGCGCCGGAGCTCATTCGTCCGCGCTCAGCGAATCTTCTTGGGCCTGCCCGGAACGTCACATCTGCTTTGTCGTTCTCGCGGCAAGAACAACGGCAAAATTTTCCTGCTTTGCCTTGAACAGATCGACGATCAGCTCTTAGTCAACCGCGTCGTCGCGTTAATCATCACGCCATTGCGACGCAACTGGCTCTACCCACCGCCGAAGTCGGGGGACTGACCACCTGACGCTACTGAATAAAATCGGCGTTTTGGGCTGAAACAACTTATTGCGGGAACAGGGCTGCCCGCCCGAGCCTCGGAGACCCGATCGTGCTTGCTATCGACTTGCGAAGCTTCTGCCAGATTGCCGCGTCAGTACCGCGAGAGACGGGAACTCAACGCTCTCACGGCACGCGCTTTCGCATCAGTGCATTGCGCTGGGATCAAACTTGCTGACTTCGATGATCTCGTCGGCCGGTATGCCCAGTTGCTCGGCCTGCTTGCGCAGCTGTTCGGCATCTTTTGCCTCGTAGAGGCAATAGGTGCGTTTGCTGTCAGCGGAAAGGAACGAGAAGAGCCAGGAGATGCCGATCTGGTCGTTCAGGTTCTCTATAGCCTTCACTTCCTCGGGCTTCATATCGAGCTGTTCAGCGAAATTGCGTTCAATAACGAAAAGTGCCATTCATGCCCCTCCTGGCTGCTGCATCGAGTGTAGACCCGCCCCATCCAGCGCGCAAAACCCTGCTCTCGGCAGAGCGAATCCGATGCTCCCAATCTCCGTTGCTTTCATCAACCGCGGCGACAAAAACCGGTTCCGCGGTGAATAGCAGTCGGCGTGCTGTCAGCACATCTGGCTCACGGCAGGTGTGCGGATATCTGGTAGTCACCGCAGGGCGGCTGCACGAAGTTACTGTCGTTGCACGCACCACGATATTCCTTAATGGCTGCCAGCAGATCGCTTAAGTTGGCCGGCTGACCGTGAAATCGCAGAACGATGTCTATCTGCGATCCTCGGGCATTTATCATACCCGGACCTACAACAACTTCACTGCTATTCAAGCCCCTCGACGCGGCGTACACCGTTCCCGAGAACTGCCCGGTCCCGTCGTAGTTGCTGACACCGCCACCGGCATTCACAAAAGACGCCTGTACGCGCGGATCGTGTCCCGGCACAAAGGGCAGATCGAGAAGGCCGCAGGGTGTGGTTTGGCAATATTCCGGATAGTTGTACACCACGAGCCAGACCGTATGCGGTGATGCTTCGAGTAATCCCGAAGTTTCTATGGTGTACTTGACCATTCTTTCGCGCCGTCTCAAGGTCGAGAAGTCGGTTTCAGGACGTTGCTCTCCAAGCTCGGCGGTTTCCGGATCGAGATCAAATATCGGAGATTCGGTCGTGCTGTTGGCCAACGCTATGGTTCCCATCGCCAGGAATGCAGGAGCAATCAGTACATTTTTCATCGGTTCCTCCACGGTTTGCAGTATGACCCTTGAACCCGGAAAGCGCGGTCCGAAGGCCCTTAGGTGGAGTCCAGATTAGGGTTGGCGTGGATTCGCAACCATCATCATTTATGATGATATCTACTCAATCCAGGCGGCCTGGCGAGCCCGATCAACGGCTTCAACCCGGTTGTTGACTTGCAGTTTCTGCAGTATGTGCCTTACGTGAGTCGCGATGGTGTTCTGACTGACCGAAAGTTTATCGGCTATCTGTTTGTTACTGGCCCCTTTCGCGATCAGCGCTAGAACGCTCATCTCCTTTGGCGTGAGTCTGCCGACCCCCATGTGCTGTTCCAGCGTAGCCAACCGGGCGAGCAAGGGATTCAAGCGAAGACGGGTTGCCGTTTTTTGCGCATCCACCATCAGAGCCTTAGCTTTCTTGTGCCCCCGGGGATCCGAGCCCGAAAGCAGGAACTCCGCGAAATCGGTTTTCACGCGCGCGCTCCAGGGTTCGGCGTCCATCCTCGAATTGGCGTCCAGGCCTTCTTCGAAGAGCGTCTTCGCTCGTTTCTTCTTGCCGAGCGCTGCCGCATAGGCGCCCATATAGCCCGCTACCGAGCCGATAGCCAGGGTGCCGGGCAACGTGACGCAGTAGTGCTGAAAGCGCTCCAACAATGCAAACAGTTGGCCGAGGCGCGACCGGTCCTCCAATCTTAGGCAGGCCTCGGAAAGATAAATAAGGGAGAGCAGAAAAACCTCATCACGGGGCAGCGTGTCAAAGCTCTCGTACTTGCGCAGGAGTTTTTGCGCGGCGCGCAGATTTCCCAGCTCACAGTTCAGCAGTATCTGACCCGGATACCAAAGACCTTCCCGTTCGGCGTCTGCCTCTATTTGATTCAGGATCGGCGCCAGCGCGGCCAGGTTCCCGGTGGCGCTTTGCACCACAAACATCTGTTGTGAAAACGCCCCCGATAGGCCGGTGACGTCCCAGCGAAGAGCGTCTTGCTGCAGTTGAATCCCGCCTCTCACGACCTCAAGCCACCGTCCTCTCAACAAATCGCGGCAGGTTTCTAAACTTCGAGCGAGGATTAGGTAGTGAGGGTCATGGTTGCGTGTGGCGACGCTCAGCATTTGCTCGAGCGCCTGATCAAGCTCATGCGCTGCCGTGTTGCTGGCGAACAAATCGAAGAGCCTGCTGGTCAGGATCTGAAGCAACTCGCGCTTCGCTTCAATCCGCGATGCAAAGTCGATCAGCCGCTCATACTTCTCGGCTCGGAACGCTATCTGCTCGGGATGTATCGCCACACATCCTGATGCCCAACACGCGTAAAAGAAGCTTTGTAGTTCTCCGTCTTCGCCGTCCAGGCTTGCGGCCGAATCCATCGCCTCGGTAGCGAGCAAGATTGCCGCGTCGTAATCGCCGCGTAGCCGTCTGGCGTCCGCATAGCAGGCCTGCGCCAGGATATGGTCGTAGCGAAGTTCAGGATCGATCCTGTGGAGGAGTGTTTCATGGAGTTCGATGATCTCGTCGTCGATGGTGCCATTGCTTCCGACGACAAACTGAAGCTCGCGCATCGCAGCGGCCATGTTTTCCCACCGTTGCGCCGCTCCAGCGATACGCGCAGCGGTCCGTAGCGGGATACTGGCGGTATCGACTTTGCCAGCCGCAAACAAGAGCTTTCCCAGCTTCAGGTGCAGGTTGAACTGTTGCTCAGGGTCCTCGTCGCCGGACGTCAAGGACGCATCCAGTGCCCTTTGCAGATGCATAGCGGCCACGCTGTAGGCGTGATTACGTTCCGCAATATCCGACGCCGCCAGATTGAAGCGACATGCCTCCCGGGCATAACCGCAGTCGGCGATCTCATAGTAGTGATAGGCCAGGTCGAAGGTGGCTGAACGCGACTTTCGGGTTCGAAAGTACGCAGCCGCTCTGGCGTGCAGGTCTTGTCGTTCTGTTTCGCCCAGTTGGTCGTAGAGAACCTCACGATACAGGGCGTGCTGGAATCGAAACGTTCCCTTCGAGGGTGCCGAAACGATGTTCGCACGCCTGGCCTCGGCCACTACCGCGCTCAGGTCGCGGGCAGCGATTTCATACGCGCCGCCGAGGTCAACCCGCAGAAAATCACGCCCCAGCACCGATGCCAGTTTGAGAGTGTGCTGAGCTGTATCACTCAGGCTGCCGATTCTCGATAGCAGTACTGACTTCAGCGAGTACGGCACGTCAAACACCAATTCGGAGAACCCTCGATTGTCCGTACGACCCTGCAAAACCCGTGCGGCCTCTACGACGAACAGAGGATTTCCCTCACTCTGGTTGTACAACGGGTCGTGCACACCGGGTGGCAATGCCTGCCCGGCGACCTCGTTGGCCAATCTGCGGACCTCAGATCTGCTGAGGCCATCCAGAGCAATAGACTGCGACGCGCGGTGCCGCTTAATGCGTTCAATGATCCGATCAAACTCCGGGTACTCCCCATCCAGCGTGTTGCGGGAGCATGCGACCAGCCAAATGGGAAAGTCAGTGATTTGCTGAACGAAGTGCTCCAGGAGTTCGAGGGAGGATTGGTCGGCGAGCTGTAAATTGTCGAAGAGCAGTACGAAGGGGTGTTTCCGCGCCGCCCGCTGAAAGAAACGCGTTACTTCATCGTAGAGGGCGAATCGACTTGCTTCACCGTGCCTGTGCGAAACCACGTCCTGCGGCTGTTCACGGCTCTGCAGTTCCGGAACGAAGTCCACGAGCGTGCTGCCCAGGCCTAGGAGGCTATCTTCCACATCCGCATCGCCACAACGCGCCAGATAGGAGCGGACTGCGAGAATCCAGCTATAGAGCGCGGGCGCTGAGGGACTTTCTATGCGTTCGCTCCAGACCGTCAGCATGCGTTTCCCGATGGACTCGGCAACTTCACTGAGCAGGCGCGTTTTCCCAATACCAACATCGCCCGAGATGAGGTACACGCGAGGAGAATCCTCGTCGCCGATGCCATCCAACAGCTGGCGTAACTCCTTGCTACGACCGACAAGGGCTGGGTGTTTCATGGGATCAGCACATCGCGACTGTTGCGCTTGCGCCGGGCGTCCTCATCATTGTGACCATTGAGTCTCCGAAACGCATAATAATGAGTGTACGGCGTCCCTCAGATAGCCGAGAAGCAAGCGAGGTGCGCCTGTGTCTCGAGAGAAGGAAAGCCAATATCCTCAAAAAAGCCTGGCGCGTCGAGATTTTCGGAACATCACCGACGACGTGATGTCTGTTGCACTGAGTTACCGGTCTCCGGAAGTGCTGTTCGCGACGTCGGACGTCGCCTGAGACCCGTACTGTTCCATGTTTCGGCCGATAACCGTCGATCGGGGAGAACGCAACAATGATCGAATGCACGACCCTGAACCGCATCACTGGGTTCATGCGACGTCGTGAACTCAGGCCGGCCTGTCGCAGGTTGTGGTGCCCGGAGCCGGAATCGAACCGGCACGCCTGCAATAGGCGGGAGATTTTAAGTCTCCTGTGTCTACCAATTTCACCACCCGGGCCGGCGGCGGATAGTAGCACGCATGTCTAAGTACAGATGGAGCCTCACGATCGGGCTGTTAACCCTGGCGCTCCTCGCCGTCGTACCGCTCTACCTGAGCTCCGGGGAGCGGACGCTGGCGCTGGCACAGCGGACCGTACACGCGCTGACGCCTTACGATCTCGAGCTGGGCAACGCCAGCCTGGCCTGGAATCCGTTTCACTTCAGCGTCGACCAGTTGTCCCTGAAGTACCGCGATCCCTCCAAGCCTTCGCTTCTGGCGGCTCAGGCTATCGAGCTGTCGATGCCGCTCTCTAATCTGTGGAATCCCAGGCACGACGAAGGCAGTTTCACCGCGCGAAGTCTCACCTATTATCTGGATGACAGCGCCAGTGACGAGCCCATCGACCTGGAGTCCCTGCTCTCTCCGCTGGCGTGGTTGCCCGGATCCATCGCGCTGGATTCGCTTCACGTTGTGTCCCAGGCCGAGGAAGTGCAGGTACTGCCCCTACTCATGGTAACGGGCAAGCGCAGCTCCGTGGGCTCGCTGCTGATTTCCTCGGACGCCTATCTTGGCGCAAGGCGTATCGCACTGGCAGCCACCGCGGACTGGCGCACCACCGCCCAGGGCCACGCCGTGGATCTCGATGCAACCCTGACGGACGCGGACTCGGAGCTGCGGCTGACGGGCGAGATCGACGCGGTCGGTGATCGGCTCGGCTACGGTTTCAAGCTCACGGGGCGCTACGAACACGCTGGCGAATTCCTCCGCGCCGCGGGCATTGCCGCCCCGGACCTCCAGGGGGAACTCACGGTCGCTGGCACGCTCCGGGGCGACCTCAAGGAGAGCGTTCTCGACCTAGAAGCCCTCGAACTCACGTCTCCCGGGAACTATCGCCTTTCTGCCACCGGCTCCGTCCGCCAGGGGTCGGTGAGCAGCCTCTCGATCGATGCTCACGGCTCCGCGCGTCGCCTGGAATCGCTCTTTCAGATGCCCGAGGAGCTGCAGTCCCTGAATGAAGGCACGGAGCTTCAGCTTGAACTGGGGGGGAGCCCGGAAGCTCCTGCTCTGCGGAACCTGGCGATCGACATGCGCATTGCCGGAGACGGACACGTGAAGCTCGAGACATCAGAGGTCGAACTGAACAGTTTGCTTAGCACCGCCGAAGGCGCCGAGCTTGTCCCCACACTCGATGAGGTTCACCTCGTTGCCGAGGTGAACGATCTGCAGGCGCTACTCGCGAGCGCAGAGATAGAACTCTCGGGGCTTCCCCTGCCCACTTCGACCCGTATCGAAGGGGAGCTCAGCTACCGGGGCGAACAGGTGCGCCTGGATGAAGCGAGGCTGCGTCTCAGCTCCGACCTGTATACGCTTGATGGCGACCTGGAGCTGCTTTGGAATGGGGAGACGCTCTCAGCGCCGCGGGTGACGCTTGGCTTCCAAACCGGCGAAGAGGGAATCAACGCGCGGCTCAGCGGATCCGCTGCCGACCTGATTGAACTGCGCGGTATTGTGTTGGATGCCCAGGCCGATGGATTGAATGCCGAGCAGCTTATCCGCCTTCAGCCTGAGCTCCCACCGCTTCCGAAGGGTATCTCTGGCCGAATGTCGCTGCGCCTGACGCGCGCGGCCGAGACGTTTCGCTTCAGCGATCTGGACGCGGAGCTCTTCGGAAAGGGTGGACTCGAATTGCAAGCGCGCGGTGACGGGCGAATCAACGGCGAGCAGCACGAAGCGGATATCAAGTTCACCCTGCAGGCGTCCGACTCGCCCACCGCATACAGTGCCCTGGGTCTGCCCCTCGGCCCCGATGCGCTCCAGGGACAGCTTCGCCTGCGTCCAAGCTACGCCACGACTCTGGCGAACGCGCGCCTGGGTGACACCGATCTGCAAATCGTTGCCAACGCCGACCTTGATGCCATGAACCTCCAGAACCTGAGGATTGATAGCTACGCGACCGTGCTTCATCTGGAAGACGTGCTTCCGGCAGAGTCCTCCGGCAACGCACAGGATGAACCCGACGCGTCGGCGACAGACTGGTCGACCCTGCTGCCCGAGTGGCCGCTCGACGTTACGCTCCGGGCCGGAACGCTGCGCGGGACGCAAAGCGAGCTGAGTGACCTCAGCATAGAAGTCGCAACGGACGGACAGCTTGCGTTGTTGAAACACTTCGACGCGCGTTACGCAGGTGGTGAGCTGATGATGCGGGGCTCCGTGCACCTGGGCGGGACCTCCCCACAGCTGAGTATCGCCGGCCGGGGAATTCACGTCCCCTTGGGCACCCTCACCCAGGACCTCGGCCTGCAGCAGTCGATTAGCGGTGATGTCAGCTTTCGCGGAGGCCTCGCGGCCACTGGGGCGTCGGCGCAGGCGCTCTTCAGCGATATGAACGGCCACGCCAGTTTCGCCCTCAATGACGTTACCGTTGCCGGGGCGGCCTACGACCTTCTCATGTCCAACCTTCTTGCCTGGCTCGCCCGGGGTGCCGGGGAAACGGAGACGACCTTCGACTGCACCCTCCTCGATTTCGACATCCGCAATGGCGTTGCGGTAAGCGATACGATCTACGTCGATACCCCGCGCATGCGTGCGACTGGGAAGGCGCGCATCGACTTCCCCGCGAATCAAATCAACCTCCGTGTCGAGCCGCGCTCGAAAACACGCACCTTCCAGTTTCCGAGCGCTGTGCGTCTGGAAGGTGCGCTGGATGACCCGCGCCTGGAAGTATCGCCTCTGCAGGCCGCCGCGGATCTCTCCGCGCAGGCGCTTCTCCTGTTGCCGAGCCTGCCGCTAAAACTCTTTGGTCTGGGTCGCGATGGGGAAGAACCACGACCCTGCGTAACGGCGACGTCCTCCTGAGCCCCATGCTAGACTGCGCCGCTGCTCTGGCAGGAAAACACCGGCGGGATACAACACCGTATGGCTTCAGTTCGCGGCGAGTTCTCGTCCCGCTTCGGTTTCATCATGGCGGCCGCCGGCAGCGCCGTCGGTCTTGGCAATATCTGGGGATTCCCTACGCAGGCGGCGAGTAACGGCGGCGCGGCGTTTCTTTTTGTTTATCTCGTATTGGCCTTTGTCCTGGCCTACCCGGCACTGATGGCCGAGATCATCCTGGGCCGGCACGCCCACGCGAATGCGGTGAAAGCCCTGTCGGGAGTCAGCGACAATCCGATGACGGCGCTGATCGGTCGGCTCGGCGGCCTCTTCGGCATGATCGTCGCGAGCTTTATCCTGAGCTTCTACGCCATCGTCGCGGGATGGATGGTGGCGTACTTCCTCTCCTCGCTCATCGGGCTTGCCGGCCTCGGGGGAGCGGCCGCCTGGCTTACGGGCTTTGGCCTTTCCCGAAACCTGATCTTCATGCTGCTGTTCATGAGTCTGACCGTAGCGATCATCTCCGCTGGCGTTCGCGAGGGTATCGAACGCTGGTCCAGCCGACTCATGCCGCTACTTCTGGCCACGCTCCTGGCGCTGGTCTTCTATGTGTTGACACTCGATGGCGCGGCCGAAGGCGTGCGCATGTATCTGCAGCCCGATTTTGGTTCCGCGCTGTCGCCGCAGCTGATTATCAATGCGCTGGGCTCGGCGTTTTTCTCGCTGTCGCTGGGTGTGGGCACCATGCTGATCTATGGCTCCTACATCAGCGACGACGAAAACCTGCCGGTAGCCGGAGGACTGGTCACTGCTGTGGACATAGGCATTGCCGTGATCGCGGGTTTCCTGGTTTTGCCCGCCATGTACGTGGCCCTGAACAACGGTGTGGAAATCTTTGCCAGCGACGGCAGTCTCCTCTCGGAGGACACGCTGATCTTCACGGTGCTGCCGGAGCTGTTCGCGACCATGGGCATCGCCGGGGATTGGGTATCGACGACCTTCTTTTTCCTCATGAGCATCGCTGCGCTAACGTCGTCGATCTCAATGCTGGAAGTCCCGGTCGCCTACACCATCGAGAACCATGGCGTGAGGCGCAGCCGTGCAGCGGTCGTGATCGGCTGTGTCATTGCGGCGATCAGCACGGTGATACTCCTGAACTTTTCCACCCTGTTCGGTCTCGTTATCACCGTTACGACAAGGTACAGCCAGCCCGTGCTCGGCTTCATTTTCTGCATCTACGTGGGATGGATATGGCGCCGTGACAGCCTGCTGGCAGAGCTGCGCAAAGGTGCTCCGGAGATCACCGACACCCTGTTCTGGAAGATCTGGCCGTGGCACCTGCGCCTCGTCTGCCCGGCGATCATTTTGCTGATCTTCGTGCAGTCCTTTGCCTAGCGTAGGGGCGCTCGCAGGGACGCTATGACGCGCTTCGCCCTGGTGTTTAGCGCCGTACTCCTGGGGCTTTTTACCCTCGAACTTCTCGAACCCGTTCAAGCTGCTGTCATACAGCCGTTTACGGCCATGCTCGCGGACGTAAGCGCCGCGCTCATGATGCTCACCGACGAACACGTCCGGGCCAGCGGCCGCATCATCAGTCACGCGCAGACCGGGTTTGCCGTATCTATTGAAGCCGGTTGCAACGGGGTAGAGGCGACGATCGTGCTCATCGCGGGCGTCCTTGCGTGCCCCGCGGCGACCCGGGACAAACTCATCGCCATCGTCGCCGGATTCGTCGCCATCCAGGTGCTGAACACCCTGAGGATTATCAGCCTGTTCTACCTGGGTCAGTGGAATGTGGATGTGTTCATGTGGACACACCTGTACCTGTGGCCCGTGCTCATCATGCTGGACGTGCTCGTCGTGTTCGTGGTGTACCTGCGCTATCTCGCCCGCGGGCAGGATTCCCCCGCCCGGGCGGGATCTGCGCAAGGCAGGGGCGCGTGAGTCTGCTCCTTGCCCGATTCGGCCTATGGATGGAGCGGCGACCCCTGCTGCGTTTTCTCATCGCCGTGCTGGCGCTGCTCCCGGCGGCTTTTGTCCTGTGGCACGCCATGGCACGCGGGCTGGCCGCGCCAGCAACGCCGCTTACCGACGCCATACTTGGGATGTGGCTCCCCGACTTCGTGGAGCAGACTTATCTGCAGGGTCACGATCTGCTGGTTGTAAGCACCTACGCTGAGACGGGAGCCTCGCTCAGCAGCGCGCCAAGTGGTGGCGAGCCGATGGTGTTTGCGATCAACACGCGCCTGCTGTCCTATTCGGTACCGTTTTACGCCGCCCTGTATTTCGCCACACCCACGCGCGGGGGCATCGATCGATTTGCCTGGGGCATGGTCACACTGTGGATATTGCTGGCATTCGGGCTCGTCGCGGTTGCGATGAAAGACCTCATGTTCGGACTGGGTGCTGCATTCCTGGAAGCGCCCGCTGTCCCGTCCCCCGAGGTCATAGCCCTCGCGTACCAGTTCTCAACCTTGATGGTGCCTACACTCGCTCCCGTACTGCTTTGGGCCTACGCGGCGAGGGACTCGGAAACCTTCCGGTCGCTGCTGGGCTCGTCGCGAAGCCCAGCCCACTCGAGAGACTGACTCAGCTGCTCTCTCAACAGCCAGGGCTTACCACCGCAGTGCGTATAGTTCTCACACGCACGCGTGCAGCCCCGACAGGGCAGCCGTTCCGTGTCATGCGACATTGCTAACGTTCCCCGCCGCCTGAGCGCTGCGCTGGCGCGCAATCTCTACACGAAACTCCTCGCCACGTTCTTCCAGCACGGCCTGCAGCGCCTTCTCCATGAGGTGCCGTGCCTGGCCGGTATAGGCATAGATGCAGGCGTGAACGGCCGCTTCGTGCCAATTGTCGATGGAGCAGGACGCCGAATACTCCTCGAAATTCGCTAGGGCGGTGATCAGCTCCGAGATGTGCCGCGGGCATTCGCATTCCAGCGCGCTTTTCAGGTTGGCGGCGGCCGACAGCTCCGTGGCACCGTAGCGCCGTGGTTTGGCAGCGATGAGTTCGCCAAGGTTCCCTTCCCCCAAGCTGACTTCGGCGTCGGCAACGGAGCGCGCAATCTCAAACGCAAGCTTGCCGCTCTCCGGCGGATATTCCATGGAAGCGACACCGGACGACTCGAGTTCTTCGAGCCAGCGGCTGTTGCCAAAGCGGTAGATGACGATAAGGCGCTTGGCGACTTCGGCCTTTTGCAGCACGCGCAGGCGTTCGATCTGCGCGCTCCCCAGGGAAGCGCATTCGACAACCAGCACATCGCATTCCCCGATGGCGTGAATACCTTCATCGCTCATGTCAGCGAATTCGCTGCGCGACAGTCGGGCGTCGACGTTGCTGATGCAGCCCTGATGGCCGTCCAGCCAATCGCAGAGTCCCACGCCAACAAACACAGCTCGGGGCTTGCTTTTCGGTACGCTGTTTTGACTCTGCAGGCCACGCTGACGCAGCAGCATCTCCAGCGTCTTTCTCTCGGAGTCCGCTATCTCTCCAATTCGCGCGCCGTCCGCAACCAGTGTTGCAACTAATTGCAGGTGTTCGAGGTCTGATTGAGTGTACTGACGACGACCGGTGGAGGACTTGTGGCTGGCGCCGAGACCGTAGCGACGCTCCCATACGCGCAGCGTGTCGGGTTTCAGGCCGGTAAGACGGGCCACCGTGCCAATACCGTACAAAGGGCGGGGTTCAAAAAGCGCAGCATTCATGTGGGAATCTCCGTTGTTGTACAGCGTCTTACGCGACAAATTCTGGACCGGATGCCCCTAATTACGCCAGATGTATAGTTTTTGTCGCGGTACTACCCGGACAAACGGCATTTTTTCTAGGCAAAGCGCGACAAATCGTCGTATACCTGGACATTGAACGCAGGAGCGACCACTTGGATTCACTAGCGACAGAGACCGACGAACGCGACATCGAGCGGATGTATGCGGAAGCGCGGCGTTATCCGTTGCTTACCGCAGAGAACGAGCGCGAGATCGACGGAAGCAAGTGGGCATCCGTTGACGGGCTCATCGATCTCCTTGCCAGTGATTCCGTCGCCCAGGCTTATCTTGTCCGGTGGTCCGGTAACAGTGCCCTTACCCCCATCGACATCGCGTTCTTCGACAACCGCGACCACCACTTTATTCTGCGCCGCGAAATGGCGGTATACATGGCCGGCGGAAAATTCGCGGCCTCCATGGAAGCTTTGCATACGGCCCTGCAGCGGCGTCGCAGTTCACGTTTTATTCGTCAACGCCTCGACGCTCTGGAGTTACCCGCGAGCCTGACCGTTGGTCTAGCGTCCGTCATCCTGCGTCGCGCCGGATTCGAGGTGGCCGATAGCGTTGCCGATGCCCTGGAAGAATGGGCGCGCTACTGGACCACAGCCAAAGGCCGCCTCGACCGCGATGTGGCCGGTCTTTCAATTGAAGCGCGCGACACGCTGCAGCGACATCTGAAAGTCTATTCAGAGGCGCGGGACACGCTCACGATGCACAACCTGCGTCTGGTTTACTCCATTGCCGGACGCTATCGCGGCAAGGGCGTGAACTACCTTGATCTTGTTCAGGAAGGGACACTGGGACTGATTCGCGCCGCCGAAAAGTACGATCACCGCAAGGGATTTCGCTTCAGTACCTACTGTTTCAATTGGATTACGCAGGCGATCCGGCGCCACGTTGGCGATAGCGGCGGGCTCATTCGCTACCCGACCCACGTGCAGGAACAGGTGAGCAAGCTGTATCGGCTGCGGCTTACGGAGCAGGCCCGCACCGGCGAGGACCCCGGTGATGCGGCCCTGGCTCGTGCCGCGGGACTGTCGCTGGAGAAAACCCGTGATCTCCTGCAGCTGCGCAATCTGGGAATTTCCCTGGACGCACCCCAATACGACGACGAGGATTCCACCCTTCTGGACACCCTGCCGGGAGGACCCTTTGCCGCGTCCGAGTCCACCGCTGAGACCCGCTCGCTGCACGATCGCCTGCTGGCGGAGATGGAGGGACTGGAGCGGGCGGAACGCGAAGTCGTAGTCGCCCGCTGGGGACTGCACGATGGTCCGCCGCTGTCTCGGGCGGAGATTGCCGACCGGATGTCTGTGAGCCGCGAGTGGGTGCGTCAGCTGGAGCGCGCCGCGCTCACGAAGTTGAGTCGCAATGACCGTATCAGGGCCGCGTTCTCCGACTACGTGGATGCAACGGACTGACCCGCTGTCATAGCACTTGGAGTATACAGGTCCTGTACGGGTCCGCTGCTTAGGCCGCGATCTCCGCAAGCGCTGTATCGATATCGGGGGCTGAGAAGCTAAATCCACTTTCCTTTAGCGCCTGCGGAACCACCCGCTGGCCGGTGATTAGCAGCTCGTCCGCCATCTCTCCCACTATCAGGCGCATCACCGGTGCCGGCATGGGCAGTGTCACCAGCGTTCGGTACTGTTGCTTCATGGCGGCACAGAATTCGCGGCTGCTAACGGGGTTCGGCGCCGTGAGATTGAACGCACCGGAGGCAGAATCGTGATTCATCAAATGCTGGATAGCTGCAACCGTATCGCGGCGATGAATCCAGCTCAGAAACTGCTGGCCGGACGCCACCCAGTTGCCGACGCCCATGCGAAACGGTGCCGCCATCTGCGGGTAGGCGCCGCCCCCGGAATCCAGCACGACCCCCAGGCGCAGGAGGCAAATTCGCGTGCCTTCTGGGGCCGCTTCCCTGGCGGCCTGTTCCCAGTCACGGCACAGCGCCGCGGCAAAACCCTCACCGTTGGCAGCGCTTTCATCAAGGGCGTTGTCGCCCTGGGGGCCGTAGAAACCGATGGCGCTGCCATTCAGCCATACGGCGGGAGTTTCATCCCGTTTTGCAAAATACTCTCCCAGCGCCCTGGTCGTACCCAGCCGACTTTCGCGGATCGTTGTCTTGTAAGCTGCCGTCCAGCGCTTATCCGCCAGGGACGCGCCCGCAAGGTTGATGACCGCGTCTACGGGCGCTGGCAACGCGTCCAACGCCGTGACGTAACGCAATCCATCGCCTTGCTCGTCCCGGCTCCGGGACAGAACGCTCACTTCATGGTTCTCATCGCGCAGTGCCGGCACCAGCGCCTGACCAATGAATCCGGTGCCACCGGTTAGCAGAACGTGCATCGCAAATACCTCTTTATCCCTGGCGCTTGGTACCGGAGGATCCCCGCTTCGGATCAGAAAGTGGACAGTGCGCACCGCCGGGCCCGCCCCTGCGTATAGTGGAACCATGGCACACGCGAGCATAGCCAATACGAGGCCCTTGCAGGGCGAGGACGATATCGCCCTGCGCATCGCCGACTCTCTTCCCAGCCTGGTCCTGACCGGCGCTGGAATCAGCGCTGCCACGGGAATCCCAACCTACCGGGACAGCAGCGGGCGCTGGCTGCGCAGCGAGCCCATCAAGCACCAGGAGTTTATGTCTGACCCGGGAAAGCGACGACGCTACTGGGGTCGCTCCCTGCGGGGATGGCCCGGCGTCCGGGATGCACGTCCTACCGCGGCACACCGCAGTCTCACGCGCCTGGAGCAGCGCGGTGCCCTGACTCACATCGTCACGCAGAACGTGGATCGGCTGCATCAGCGCGCCGGTTCGCAGCAGGTGATCGATCTGCACGGACGGCTGGATCGCGTCCTTTGCCTGGATTGCGGCGCAGAGAGTTGCCGCGAACTGCTGCAGTCGCGCCTCGAGGCGCTCAACCCTTCCCTGCCGCGCGGCAACGGTTCGGCGCGGCCGGACGGCGACGCTGATCTGGCTGAAGAGCTGATCGACGGGGTGCGCGTACCGGAGTGCAGCGTTTGCGGCGGACGGCTGATGCCCGACGTGGTTTTCTTCGGTGGCAGCATTCCGCCCGCGCGGGTGGAAGCCTGTCGCGACGCCCTCGCGTCCGCGCGCAGCCTGCTGGTCGTGGGGAGTTCCCTGACTGTGTACTCGGGCTTTCGCTTCTGCCGCTGGGCGGCCGGGGCGGGACTGCCCATATTTCTGATCAATCCGGGACAGACCCGTGCTGATGATCTCGGCATGAAATGGTCGAGTCCCGCGGATACGGCCCTGGCCGAGCTGGAGACAGCCCTACGGTGAGCAGTCCCGTCATTCTCTGGTTCCGTCAGGACCTGCGACTGCACGACCTCCCTGCCCTGCACGCGGCGGCTCAGGCCGGCGATGTATTGCCGGTGTTTGTATTGGACGACGACGCGGCGGGGGCCTGGACACCCGGCGGCGCAAGCCGTTGGTGGCTCCATCACAGCCTCGCAGAGTTGGCCGCATCGATCCGCGAGGCCGGCGGCGAGCTAAGCCTGCGCCGCGGCGATACGGCGACCGCGCTGCTTGCGCTTTGCGACAGCGTGGGAGCAACGCAGGTATTTTGCAGCCGGCGCTACGAACCCTGGGCAGCCGCTCAGGAAAGCGCCGTTAACGAGCGGCTGGCGGCGGCGGGCATCGGCATCAAGCGCTACGGCGGCGCCCTGCTCCATGAGCCCGGTAGCGTGCTGACCAAGGGCGGTGATCCCTTCAAGGTGTTCACACCGTTCTGGCGCGCCTGTCGCCGGGAGCCCATCGGAGCGCCGAAGGAAATGCCGACGGTGCGCTGGGCCGCGAGCCGTCCCAGATCCGAATCCCTGGATGACTGGGAATTACTTCCCCACTCGCCCAACTGGGCCGAGGGCTGGGAAACGCTCTGGGCCCCGGGGGAAGCAGGAGCGAGCGCACGGCTAAACCAGTTTCTTGAAGAATCCGTGCAGACCTATGCGGACCAGCGCGATCTCCCAGCCATCGATGCGACCTCTCGCCTGTCACCACATCTGCATCACGGTGAGCTTTCTCCACGCCAGATCTGGGCCGTTTGTGAGCAGTACAAGGACGCCTATCCCGAGGCCTCAGCGAGTGTTGGAAAATTCCAGGCGGAGCTCGGCTGGCGCGAGTTCTCTTATCACCTGCTGCATTTCTTTCCGACCATCCCGGAAGATCCCTTCAAGGCAAACTTCGCTGGTTTTCCCTGGAGTACGAACCACGAGCATCTTGAACGCTGGCGGCGCGGTATGACGGGCTACCCTATCGTCGATGCGGGGATGCGCGAACTCTGGCACACCGGCTATATGCACAACCGCGTGCGCATGGTCGTGGCGTCGTTTCTTTGCAAGCACCTGTTGATCCACTGGCTGGAGGGTGAGCGCTGGTTCTGGGATACGCTGCTGGATGCCGATCTCGCGAGCAATGGCTGCAGCTGGCAGTGGGTTGCGGGGTCCGGAGCTGATGCGGCGCCCTACTTCCGCATTTTCAATCCCATTACCCAGGGGGAGAAATTCGACAAGAGCGGAGGCTACGTGCGGCGCTGGGTACCGGAGATCGCCGACCTTCCGAACAAGTACCTGCACAGCCCCTGGGAAACCCCCGCGGATATTCTGGAGCACACGGGGATCGTCCTGGGCGAGCACTACCCGAAGCCGATCGTCGACCATCGCAGCGCGCGCCAGGCGGCCCTCGACGCCTATGAGGTCGTTAAAATCTCAAACACCGCGGCGGCGTAGTCGCGTCAGTTCCGCAAGTATCGAAACGGCGATTTCGGGCGGAGTCTTGCTGCCGATGTCTAAACCTACGGGGGCACGGAGCTTGTTCAGATCGGCGTCGCTCACACCCAACGCGGCGAGGCGCTCGCGGCGCGCCCGGGTGGTCTTCTCTGAACCGAGAGCGCCCACATAGGCGGCGCGACTTTCCAGGGCTTCCATCAAGGCCATATCATCGATGCGCGGATCATGGGTCAGCGTGATCACCACGCTGTCGGAATCGTCCGCGTGCTCCCGGACGGCATCGTCGGGCATGTCGGACAAAAGCGGGACGTCGGGTCCTCGCCAGTCCGCCCGCGCTTCATCCCGGGGATCACAGATCATCACGTCGTAGTCCATACCCAGGGCGAGCTGCGCCACGCTTGAAGCAAGCTGCCCACAGCCAACCAGGAGCATGCGAAGGCGGGGGCCGAAGTACTGGCGCAGTTGATCCTCTGCAAAGGACAGGGGCGCAAAGCGCTCGGCGGCCTCCGTCCTTGTGTGTCCTTCCGGCAGAGAGACCACTCTGCATACACTGGATCGGGCCTGCAGCGCGTTGCGGACGCCGTGCAGCCAGTCGCCATCACGCTCGTTAGTCAGGGCCTGAAGCAGTACGGTCAAGTGCCCGCCACAGGGCAGACCCAGGCGAGCATTTTCCTCAGCGGAAACGCCATAGGTGAGTACGCGGCATCCGTCAGTCGCAAACTCGCCGCTGGTGATAGCCGCCGCAAGCTCCTCTTCCACACAGCCACCGGACAGCGAGCCCAGCTGCGATTTCGGTGGCAGAAACAGGGCCATGGAGCCCGGCGGTCGCGGTGAAGAACCGTGGACCGCAACGACAGTAGCGAGCCATGCCTCACGACCTGCGGCAACCGCCTCCGCTGCCGCGCTCAGCACTTCGTAATCCTGGGTTTGCATGAATTAGGGCGTCTCTAAGGTTTAGACCGGTCCGGGCGCGCATTGTGCGCCGTAGTGCCGAAAAAGGCATGCTCGGATCGCATCTAATGCCAAATAAAACCCCGGTAAATGAGAGGTGTTGGAACTAGACAACACCGGTCCTAAGGCACAGATACGTTCTTCCATTTGCTGCGTAGAAGCGGCTATAGCCGAGCCTGGCACACGTGCCGGCCCACGCCCGTTAGAACACGCATAACAAACCAGAGTATTCCAACAGATCGATGTCCAAAGCAGTGATCGAACATTGCGGTCAAACGTTCTTCGATGCGAACGGGATCGAGCGTGGACGCGAGTCTGCAAGTCAACCGGCTGCCAAGGATTCTGCGGACCACTGTGGATTCAACGACGCTGGTGCCCTGGACAGGACAGGCCTGCCCTCGAACGAAAACCCGGGGCGACCCGGGCTTCATCGTCGTCTGAAGCATGCCGGGATCTGGGCGCTGTTTCTGCTGTTCGCGGCCGCCCTGCCCCTGCTCGGCAAAGGTCGTACATCGGACTACGGCCTCGCCGTCAAGCGTGCGGCGCCGAGCTTCATCCTGAGCGATAGCGCAGGCCGGCAGGTGTCGCTCGCGGATTTCGGCGGGCGCTTTGTTTATCTCATGTTTGGTTACCTGAACTGCCCGGACGTGTGTCACACCCAGGCCCTGCTGTTTGAGGAACTGAATCTCGCCGCGGGAACACCGGAGGATCTCGCCTTTGTGTTCGTCGCCATCGACCCTGAACGAGATAAACCGGAGTCGGTACACGCGTACTTCGACGAGCGCGGCTCCGGTTTCATCAGCCTCCATGGCAATGACATCACCGACCTGCAGAGTCTTGCACTGCAATACCACGCCTCCTTTCGGCGACAACCTGGCGAGCCCGACGGGACCGCGTACCTGATCGACCACACCGGGCTCTTCTACCTGCTTGGTCCCGATGGTCGGCTTCGCTACACCTATGCCGCCAACCAGAACGCGACCCCCCGGCTCCTGGGGGATCTCACGCAACTCAGAACCGAATACGAGCTTCTCTGACGAGGTAATCACTTGATGAACGCTCAAACCGACATCGACGCCCACATGGCTAACACCAGCGAGCGACAGGCGCGAGACAAAGTGCTCGGCTACGACCGTATCGTCTACCGAATTCTATTGCTGCACCTCCCCGTCGTCGCCCTGCTGGTTCCCTGGGGTTACGGTACCTACACCTTCGCAGTCGTGGCCTCCCTCGGTGTGGGCACGCTGGCCACGGTGGCGTACTTCAATCTCCGAGGCACCTATCAGTTCAGCCTCGCCGCCGGCGTGCTGCTCATGACCCTCTCGGCAATCATGATCCAGGCGCAGCTCGGGCGCATCGAAATGCACTTCCATATCTTCGGCTCACTGGCGCTGTTGCTGATCTACCGCGATTGGCGCCCCGTGGTCGCTGCGGCCGGATTTATAGCGGTGCACCACCTGCTGTTCACCGCTCTGCAGCTCTACGAGATTCCGCTCCTCGGCGCCTCGATCACGCTGTTTGGCTACGGCTGCAGCTGGGGGATCTTCCTGCTGCACGCCGCATTCGTGGTCTTTGAGTCCGCATTTCTCATTTACTACGCGTACATCATGCAGCAGGAACAGAAGTTCTCGGCCCAGCTGGTCGACGCGGTGTCGCGCGTACAGCGTTCCAACGACCTGACAACACGCATCGCCACGTCCAATGACAACGAAATCGGCACGGCCTTCAATGCCATGATGGTCGACTTTGAAAAGCTGATCGCCGAGCTGCACGGAACGACATCGAGTCTCGCTGAAATGTCGAATACCCTCGCCGAATCGAGCACGGAGACCAGTTCAGCCATCGGCAACCAGCACGACCAGATAAATACCGCGGCGATCACCATGGGTGAAATGACCACGGCCATCCAGGACGTGGCCAAGAATGCCAATGAGGCCGCGGCGGCCACTCGCCAGGCGGATGAAGAAGCGAGAAACGGCAAAACCGTTGTTAACGAAGCGAGCCTGGCTACCAGCGGTCTTGTCAGCAGCATGAACGACGCCAGTACCGCGGTAGAGACGCTCAGCGTGCACGCGAAGAACATCGAGAGAATCATCGAGGTTATCGACGAGATCTCGGATCAAACCAACCTCCTCGCCCTCAACGCCGCCATTGAGGCCGCGCGCGCCGGGGAGCATGGTCGGGGCTTTGCGGTGGTGTCAGAAGAGGTCCGGGTTCTGGCGCATCGAACCCGGGAATCCACGGAGGAGATCCAATCGATCGTCGGTGCCCTGCAGGCCGGAACGAATGACGTTGTCGCACACATCAATCACGGCCGGGAGGCCACGGAGAAGACCACGGAGGACATTCATCGCGCTGAAGCCGCGCTGCAGGGAATCGTGGAGGCCGTCTCGCGCATCAACGATATCAATACGCTCAACGCATCCAGCGCAGAAGAGCAAAGCGTGTCTTCACAGGTTGTGTCGGACAATATTCAGAGGATCTCGGATATCAGCACCGGAACGGTGAAGAACATCGAGAACAATCAGCACGCCGCCGATCAGCTGCGCGGTCTTGCGGACATGCTGACGAGTATCGTGAGTAAGTACCGCTCTACGAGCAGCTGACACGCAATCCCACCGGACTTCCGCAGCGCGGCCCGGTCTTAAGGGCTCGTAACGCGGTTTTCAACGACAAAAAAACGGGCCTCGCTGAACGGGGCCCGCCTTCTCTGAGCGCTGTGAACAGGCTTGGTCAGAAGTTGTAACGGAACTCCACACCGTAGGTCCGCGGCATCCCCCGCACAAGGTAGTCCTGGTAGAACGCGTTCAGGTTCAGGCCGTAGGTGTAGAAGCCCTCATCACCGATATTGCGTGCCCACGCCGCGATGGAATAGCGATCGGTGTTGTAGGACGCGCGCGCATTGAACAACCAGTAGCTCGGGTTCTGACAGGCCAGCTCCGGGCTGGCCAGCAGCGTGGCCTGGCCGGGCGCCGGGGCGTCGCAGGGCGACTGGCCGTAGTCATTGAAGGGATCGAACCAGTACTCACCCATGTATTGCGCTTCACCGTAGAGCACGAATTCGGCATCGCCGGAATACCAGGCGCGCCACTGGGCGCTCACGTTGCCGCTGATACTGGGGGCGTTCGGGAACTCATTGCCGCCGATGTTTGCGCCATCTTCCGAAAGCTGCTGATCGTCGTATTCGGTTTCCAGGAACCCAAGGCTGGCACTGATCAGAAGGTCGTTCGTAGCCTGCCAGGAGAGTTCCGCCTCCGCTCCAAAGACTTCGCCATCGGCACTGCGCAGGAAAGACGTCGCTCCAACGATCTGAGCGATCTGCTGTCCCGCATAGTCGTAGTAGAAAGCGGCGGCGTTGAGTTGGACGCTGTCGTCAAACATGCGGCTCTTCAGGCCTATCTCAAACGCATCCACCGTTTCGGGCTCCACGAAATAGACCTGCGAGACATCCTGATACGCCAGGGCATTGTAGGTACCGGCACGGTAGCCCGCGGCATAGCTGCCGTAGACCATGGTGTCGTCATTCACGCGATACTCGGCGACCAACCGTCCGGTGAGTTCGCTCGTCGACTCATCCTGGTTCAAACGCGGAATGCTGTTGATATCCAGGGGAACGCCGGCGGCAACATCAGCCGGGTTGTAGATGTAGGGTACAAGAGCGGCGACCGGGGTACCGGCAAGGTTCTTGATCACCGAGGCGGCGTCGCGATACTCCACATCGTCCCAGGTGTAGCGCAAGCCCAGGGTCAGCGTGAAGTCCTGGGTCACGTCGAAGGCCACTTCACCGTAGATCGCCGTGGACGGTCGGGCGAGGGTGAACTCCTGATCAACGTCGATGTTGGCAAAGGGCGGTGCGCCCGCCTGGAGACACGCCGCCTGCACCGCCGTGCCGGTTGCGGTGTTGGTCAACGCCACGTCGGTATTGAAGGCAATCAGCGATCGCGCGTCAAAGAGGCCGTCCGGGTTCACGTTTACCGGTGCGCAGTTGGCCGGATCGGTAGGATCGAGGCTGGGGTCGACAGCGAAGAGGGGCAAGGTGCCAAGCGAGTTTCCGACGGCGATAGCCGGGTTGAAGTACTCTCCGGGCAGACCGGCGTCCGTAAGCAGCGGCTGCAGGAAACCGAAGAAATCCGGCTCATTCGCTGTGAAAATCTCGTCCTCGCCGTTGTAGAAGCCGCCGATGAAACGCAGTCTCTCCCCGGTGTAGTCAAAGCGCAGATCGATGTTGTAGCTCTCGCTCTCGGAAAAGTAGCGTATCGCGCAAACGTCCACCGCGGATCCGTCACACTCGAAGGGTGACAAACGGTACTCGGCCTCGTCGTAGCCAAAGATGCCGGTGAACGACCAGGCATCGTTGATCTCATGGCGCAGCGTCAGGCTTACCCCCTCACTGCTGGTGAAATAGGTGCCCGCTGTATCAGCCTGAATGCGGGTGGCGTCGGGGCTCGCGAGAAGCGGCGCGCCTGCTCCGTTGGTGCCGCCCTCAAGATAGCCCGCACCGAATGCGATGTCCTGGCGGGGATCGTTCTCCGCCCAGTAGACCTTGGCGTGAATCTCGGTCCTGTCCGTAGGGCGCCACAGCATGGATAGCCGTGCGGCTTCCGACGAGATCTCCGGGTGGCTCCGGCCCGTGAGAGTGTTGTCGACGTAGCCATCGGCATTGGAAATGGCACCGGCGAGACGGAAGCCGAGAACATCCGGGATTACCGTTGCCTCGATGGCGCCCGTAAAGTCGGTAGTGGAGAAATTCCCGGCGCGCGCATTGAGGAACCCCGTGACACCCTCTTCCAGACTAGGCTTCACGGTGTTGACGTTTACCGCGCCCCCGGTGGTGTTACGTCCGTACAACGTTCCCTGCGGACCGCGCAGCACTTCAAGTCCCTCGAGGTCATAGAGCTGCTGACCGTGCGAGGCGCGGAAGCTTTGATACACCTCGTCCACATACACGCCGACCGGTGATGCGGTCGCTGCGGAAAACTCGTTGGCCACAGAAATCCCGCGGATGGAGAAGTTCGGTTGCGTACGACCGTAGGCGCTTGTGACCTGAATGTTCGGCACGGTCCCCATCAGGTCGCTGGTCTCCACAATTCCCTGCTCGCGAAGACGTTCCTGAGAGAAGGCGGTAATTGCCTGGGGCACATCCTGCAGGTTTTCCGCCCGCTTGGATGCCGTTACCACGACCTCCTCAAGTTGCTGGGCGGCAACGCTGCCGGCAAAGGTCGATGCAGCGACTGCTACGACAAGTGTCTGCTTCTTTACTGCGTGCTTCATTGTTAGCCCTGATTATTTCTATGTGGGAAAAGGAATCGCGACGGACTGGGTTCAAGCTTCGAGGGCGCGCTGGATGCGACACTCGTCGATCCAGCCGGCGATATCCCTCGCGGTGGCTCGACCGAGATCGGGCACCACGGCCGCGAACAGCTCATTGGCGTGCACCGACCCCATAACCTGTCGGCAGTGGCTGAAAACCCCGGATGCCTGAAGCAGGCGGTAGAAATGCACGCCCTCATCCCGGAGCGGGTCGCACTCATTTACGCTGATCATGGTGGGCGGAAAACCCGCGACATCGTCCTGCGACGCAAAGCCCGGCCACGCCAGGGGGTTGCGGTCTTCGTAGGCGTCTATGCCGTACGCCATCGTTGCGTGGTTGTTGGCAACGCTGAGCAGCACGCCTTCGTTTTCTATCGTCGAGGGCGCCGACTCGTCGGGCCAGCGACCGAGCAGGTAGGGACACAGGGCGTACAGACCCAGAGGCGTGGCATCAGCTGCTTCAGACTTCAGTCGCATCGTCGTCGCGATGGCCAGGTTACCGCCGCCGCTCTCACCGGCGATCAGGATCTGTGCCGGGTCGATGCCCAGGGTCTGAGAACTTTGCGCGACCCAATGGAATCCTGAGACGCAGTCATTCAGCCCGGCCGGGAACGGAGCAATCTCCTCGGCGGACGACGGCCGAAGCGAGTTGCGGAAGTCGACCATGACCACGCACAGGTTTTGGCGCGCAATAGTCTTTCCCCAGGCGCGGTAATTTCCCGCGAAGGCCGACAGAATCATCATCGCTCCACCGTGTATGTAGTACACGCAGGGCAGGACGTCGTCGTTGTCGGGGCGAATGATCTGGCACTGGATCGTATTTCCATCCGGCTGCGACTCGAAGGATTCGCTGTAGATGCGCAGGCCGTCAGAAGGTGTGATCGCCTCGTTGTCCATGGTCTCCAGAAGACCAGCGATGGCCTCTTCCAGGGCCAGCGCCTCCGGCGTCGTCGCCTGCGCAATGGCTTCCTCGCGACTGGTCACGTCTTCCGGCTGGTACAACAACGGCTGCTCCAGCGCCGCCATCATGGCGCGGTTGCGAAGATCGAGGCGGCTGTCTTGCGTTGGGTCGTAGGCCATGGTGCTTCCCCTCTTATCGTGTTGTGAAAGCTATGCGCGCGCCACGGTCGGAACTGGCTGGACCGTCGCTGCGCAGTCGCTCCAGTCCCGCTGATCAGGCGAGCGTGAAGCCCGGATAGTCGTTTGCCTGGATCTCGTCGCAGAGGTCTCGGTAGGCATCCACGCCGCCGATGTAGGACAGCAGTCGGCGCTTCTTGCCCTCGATGTTGGCGCCCATGTACCAGGAATCCACCGTGGGCAGGAGCGTCATGCTCGCCACCTCATCGTGGTGGCGAACCCATTCCTCCTCGCGCTCGGCAGTTGGCTCCATGCTGTGTTTGTCGTGATGGCGCAGATACAGGATCGCCTCGGTTATCCAGTCGACCTGCTGCTGCAGGCAGGTCGCCATGTTGCAGAAAGCGGTCGATGGCGCCAGCGGCCCCGCTACGGTAAAGAGATTGGGGAACCCGTGAATCTGCAGTCCCAGCGCGCTGCGGATATCCTTCTTCCACACATCGGCCAGCGCAACACCCTCGCGGCCGCGAATGTTCATCCTCGCGAGAGAGCCCGTGCCCGCATCAAAGCCCGTGGCCAGCACGGTCATATCGAGCTCATACTCGTCCCCACCGGCAACGAGGCCGTTCTCAGAGAAGCGTTCAATGCGCTTCTCCTTGACGTCGACCAGATGCACATTGGCCCGGTTGAACGCTTCGAAGTAACCGTTCTCCAGGGGTACGCGGTACAGACCATAGCCGTAGTCGCTGGGGATCAGCTTCGCCGCGACTTCAGGATCGTCGATCTGCGCTCGGATCTTGGCCCGGACGAATTCCGTGACCTCGCCATTCAACTCCGGATCCGCAAGCACTTCGGGATAGGTGCCCACGAACATTTTCAGAGAGCCGTCTGCCCAGCACTCTTCAAGCACAGCGATGCGTTGTTCCGTGCTTAGCGAAGGAGCCCAGCCCGCTTCCGGAACCGCCCATTCGAAACCGGCGAAGGTGTGATGCACCTGGTCCTTGAGCGTGGGGTACTGGGCCCGCCATTCGGCCATGATCTGGGCGTCGACGGGATAGTTCTTCATGCGTACGGCGTACTGTGGCGTGCGCTGGAAAACAAAGAGTTCGTCAACCTCGCTCGCCAGGGTTTGCACGACCTGGATTCCGGTCGCTCCCGTGCCGACTACACCGACTCGTTTGCCACCGAAGTCGATGTCGTGCTGGGGCCAGCGTGCCGTATGGTGGATTTCTCCCCGGAAGTCTTCGTGGCCCGGGAAAGGCGGCACCTTTGGCGCCGAAAGCATGCCCACGCAGCTGACTAAGTAGCGCACCTCGAAGGTATCGCCCTGATCCGTGACTACGCGCCAGCGCTGCGCCGCTTGGTCCCAGTCAGCGGACTCCACCTTTGTGTTCAGCTCAATATCGCGGTAGAGATCAAAGCGATCGGCGACGTGCTTCAGGTAGCGCTTGATCTCGGGCTGCGCCGGGAATCGCTCAGACCACTGCCACTCATCCAGCAGGTCCTGGGAGAACCAGTACTGGTATACGTTCGCTGGAGAGTCGACCCGGGCGCCCGGGTACGCATTCCAGTACCACGTTCCGCCAACGTCGGGGGCGGCATCAACACACTTAACGCTGAAACCGAGCTCACGCAATCGGTGAAGTTGATACAAACCGGCTATGCCGGCTCCCACAACCAGAACATCCATCTGTCGGACAGCCATGGTGAATCCCTCTTGTTGTTATCTGGGAAAGCCTGAGCTTGACGCACGCTTGCGGGGCGCGCTTTGCATCTACGACTAATTATCTATGCAAAAAAGGAACAATTTGCATTTTTCTCTCATAGGACTATATACATGTACGCGGGCTCCCGCTGATCGGGCTTACCGTTCAATCAACCAGGGAACACTGATGCAAGCGTTAGCAGTGACCGGCGCTGCCCGGCGATTGGGACGCGCGGTCTTCGCCAGGTTTACAACGAGCAGGCTTCGTCCTCATAACGTTCCCCCCACCTTCCGATATAGCTGGTACAGCCATGACCGGCCCTTGACCGCGAGGTGTCCGCCGCCGTATCACCCAAATGCTGGCCCAGCTCTAGTCAGGCCTTCATGAAGCAGGAATTGAACAGTTCGCGGCAAGCACTGATCCATGGCAATCGCGACGCACTTGCGCGAGGGCTTTCAGACCACTTTGTGGAACTGGATGTGGAGATTCATGCCGGCGATCCGGGCTCTGAACTCGTCGCGGACACGCGGATCTTTGGTGACCTCGAGCTGGTACGAACCCGATCCGCGCGGGTGGATTTTTCCGTCATCCGTTCCCAGGAACTGGTCGGACGATCGACGTACAACAGCTTCTTTATCGCTTGCATCCTGGGCGGGCGCATCACGCTATCCCAGGAGTCGCGTTCCATCGAACTGCAGAGCTCGGATCTCGCGGTACTCGACAGCACGAGACCCTATCGCATCAACGTGCCCGGCTTTATCGACGTGCTTTGGATCCGCGTTCCCCGCCATCGTATCGAGGGGAGGTTTCCCCGCGCCGCGGAAGTTCTCGCTCAGCGCATCGATGGTTCCCGCGGTACCGGCCATCTCACCTCCACCCTGGTGAAAGCGAGCCTTCAGGAGGCGGAACATCTCTCTGCGAATGAATCCCTGCGCAGTAGCAACGCCCTCCTCGATCTCCTTTGCCTGTCCCTCGATATATCCGCCAGCCAGGGGGATACGAAGCCCAAGCAGCTATTGCGCCGTATCCAGAATCACATCGATGCAAACATCTCGGATCCAGGACTCAATCGGGACACCATTGCGCGGAGCCACGGTATCTCCCCACGCTATCTGAACAAGATTTTCGAACGCGAAGGACTGTCCGTGGCCCGGTGGATAAGGTTGCGGCGCCTGGAACTCAGCCGGCAGCGCATCGAAGCCATGGATGCGACCGACGTCACCATCAGCGAAATCGCCTATACCTGCGGATTTAACGATCTCAGCAGTTTCAATCGCGCCTTCAAACGTCACTTTGGCGCCACCCCGAGCAGCCTGAGGCAGGCGCCGCAGCGTACGCAGGACCCGGGGACGTAGGAAGCCTCTTGAGGCGAAGCCAGCGTCTTTTGAGGCTCAGACCCCTCAGCTTTCGCAGCTTCCTTCACACCGTCGATCCATGGAGCCGGCCACAGCGCGCCAGCCCATGAACTCTTTGACTACAGGTCAGAACCAGTAGAGAAGATCGACCGGTTCTTTGAAGCTGATTTCACCGACGCTGGTAACTTTGGCGGGACGAGAGCAAGCGCAGCTTCTAGCCCTGCACTTTTTCGCGAAGTTCGCGCTTAAGTACCTTACCGCTTGGGTTCTTTGGCAGCGCATCGACGAAGGCGACACGCTTCGGGGTCTTGAACCCCGCGAGGGCGTCAGCACAGTGGCTGATGAGCTGCTGTTCATCCAGGGTTTCGCCATCCTTGAGGACGACCACGGCACATACCGCCTCGATCCACTTTTCGTCGGGTACGCCGACCACCGCGACCTCCGACACTTCACCAAGCTGGTAGATCACTTCCTCGACCTCGCGGCTCGACACATTTTCACCGCCGCTCTTGATCATGTCCTTTTTGCGATCGACGATGGTGATATAGCCGTCGTCGTCCCGGGTAGCGAGATCACCGCTGTGGAACCAGCCTCCGACAAAGGCCTCGGCGGTGCGTTCGGGATCGTTGAAGTAGCCGGACAGCAGCTGCGGTGAGCGATGCACGACCTCGCCAATCTCACCCACGGCGACATCGTGACCGGCATCGTCAACGACGCGCGTTTCCACGTTCAGTGCCGGGCGCCCCGCTGACCCCGCCTTCGCCAACTGCTCCTCCGGTTGTAAGACCGTGGCGACCGGTGCGATTTCGGTTTGACCGTACAGATTCCAGAGCCGTAGTTCGGGGAAGCGTTCGATGAGTTCTTTCAACACCTCCACCGGCATGATGGATGCTCCGTAGTAGCCCTTGCGCAACGAGGCCAGCGCCTCAGCCGTGGCCTGCGGATCGCGAAGTATGGCAATCCATACCGTTGGTGGCGCAAAGAAGGATGTGATGCCCCGGCTGCTGATCTTCTCGATGATGTTGTCGGGCGTGGGGGCGGCGGTGATGATATTGGTGCCACCGACATAGATCGACGGCCCGAGAAATACGTCCAGCTGCGCGCAGTGGTACAGCGGCAGGGCGTGGAGCATGACGTCGCCGGCTTCGATAGCCGTGTCCACCAGGCAGGTCACGTATTCCCAGATCACCGAGTCGTGTTTCAGCAGGGCGCCCTTCGGTTTGGACTCGGTACCACTGGTATAGATGATCTGCGCGAGATCATCGCCACCCAGCTGCACGGCGTCCAGCGCCGAACCCGGTGCCGAGGCACTGGCGAGTTCGTTTAGCGATGGAACGCCCTCGGGAGAAACCGCCGTCTCGTCCTCAAGGCCCCAGAAGCGAAAGTCACCGCCGACATGCGCCGCAGCTGTTCGACCGGTATCGGCAAATTCGGCATCCATGCATAGGGTGCGAGCACCCGAGTGCTCGAGGATGTAAGCAACTTCGTCGGCATTCAGCATGAAGTTGATCGGAACGAGCACGCCCCCGGCCCGGGCAAGGGCGAAACGAAGCAGTGCGAAGCTGTGCGAATTGCGGGCGAGGACCGCAATCCGATCGCCCTTGGATAGGCCCTCGGCCAACAGGCCCTCGGCCAGGGCGTCGCATAGCGCGTCAAACTCGGCGTAGGTCCAGCGGATGTGCGCACCGCATTCGATGGCGCTCACCCCGGGGTAACGGCTCGCGCTTCGCTTGAGGATATCACCGAGGGACTGACGTCGAGCGCGATCAATAATCGCCGTATTCTCGGATGCCTGGGGACTTGTGATGCTGTTCATGATGACGCTCCGTGGAAACGCCTGGGCGACAACTGCACGGATTCAACCGCGGCCGGTGTCGCCCAAGATAGTTATTGTGATTAAGGGGGTTACTCGCGGCTGTGCCCGCCGGAGTTCCCTGTGGTTACCTCAAATATCTGTCTTCGGCCCGAGCCACTTAACCGCGGCGACGACCCCTTCCCAACCCCCTTCGATCACCGGGGCGAGCGCTTCCGCAATGCCTTGATCGGTCCTAAACTTCTGATAAACGCGGTAGTGATCAGCGCTATCCCAGACTTCAAGCGCCGTGAAGGTATTGGTGTCTTCTTCGAAGTACACATCGATACTCTGGCAGCCGTCAAAGGCGCGCGTATCTTTCAGGGCTCCGCGCAGCATGCCTTCGACGGTTTCGGCCATGCCTTCTTTACAGGGGAAGTCGACACTTACGAGGTAGCTCATCCGTTTCTTTTCCTTCTAGCGACGATGAGGAGGCAGCGAGCTTGGTTGCAAGGCAAAGCCAAGTCAACCCGGATGCGCTCCGTTTCGATCCTCGGAGCGACAGCCAGCGCCCTGCGCCTGGCTACCTCTGCCATCCAGGTAGGGCGAGCGAACGGCATCTGCCGGCACGCTCTGCAAAACCAGCGAGCTGCGGTCTTCCAGGTCCTTCGGGGTGCATCGCTGTCGCAAGGGGGCAGGCTGTGCCAATTCGGGCGCTTCGATATTGAGCAAGGCGCCGGTGATCTGATTGACCGCGTCGATCTCAATCTGGCCATCAACATTGGACTGCGAGGTCGCTGAAATTTCACTATCGGCACTGACCACGATTGTCCGTGTATCGATGTCGATGTTTCCGCCAGCGCCCGCGTTGGCGTCTGCTCTGATCTGACTGTCATTGAGTGAGACCGACGCGGGGGCGTTGATGCGAATATTGCCACCGCTATCCCCCGCGGCCAGACCTTGGGCCGAGGCTGCGATGGTGCTGTCCGACAGGTTAACCATGCCGTCTACGTCGACGTTGATGCCGCCGCCGGCGTTGTCGGCTACGGAGGCCAGAATAGCGCTGCCGGAGCTCAGCGCCAGTTCTGTACCGCTGATGTCCACTGAGCCGGCGGCACCCGTACCCTGGGATAACACATTAAGCTGCGCACCATTGCTCAGCGCCACCTGTTCCGAGTCGATGATCACGCTACCCGCATTCCCCGCTCCGCTGGACTGGCTTTCCAGCCGTGCTCCATCGATCCGAGTTTGGCGGGCGCTGCCATTGAGTCCTCGAAGCACCACGGAGCCGGCGTTGCCGCTCCCGATCGACGACGCGCCGATGCGCGAGGCGTTACCGAGGGTTACCGTTTCCGCATTCAGGAGCACCGAGCCGCCTGCTCCATCGACAGTGCCCGCGCTTATGAGCGCGGCATCGGAGAGCGCGAGCGAGTCGCTGGAAATTGCGATCGCTCCGGCGCCGCCGGGGATCACATCGAACACGAGGCCCGGCAGCGCGTCTCCAGTAGGCGCAATCCGCTGGGCGCTGCCATTGGAAGCACTCGTAATCCGGCTGCTTCCGGACAGATTTACCGCGGTGGCTTCCGGACTATCCCTACCCAGAATCGAGATCGTACCGCCATCTCCAAACTCGTACGCGCCTGCTTCAAGAAACTGCAGATTGATCGCCAGGTTCCCGGCTTCGTTGTGATCACCTGAGAATTCGGCATCGGCAATGCCGGTTATCAAAAGTTGAATGGGAATGGAGCCGTCGGAGGCACCGCGAATCTCGGCGACACCCGGAGCAACGGATGTTGTGTTGGCGGGCACGTCCTTGATCTCAAGGTTCGTCGCCCACAACACCGCGGCTTCCGAGGGCGCCAGTTCGACAAAAAACAGGAAGGGAACATCGGGAGCACCGAGCTCGGCGGGCGGGATGGAGGCAAAGATCACGCCGCCGGGTTCCAACACGCTCGAAAGCGACGCGTCCGGTGCCTGAACGAAGCGCTGATAGAACACAAAGCGACCGATATTCGGATCACTGGTGGCTTCGATGGCCCCCGAATCCAGACGCAGCTCGTCTACCCGAACGGTCAGATTTCCCCCATCGGCGAGGCCTACGGTAGACGTCGCAACTCGGCCGGCCTCGGATACTTCCAGCGCGCCGGCTTCGATAAACACACTGCCACCCATGCCATCCGCGGTAGTCGCCAGGATTTCGGAACCGCCGCTGACCGCTATCGACTCGCCGAATACAGACACATCTCCCGCCGTTCCCGCGTCACGACCGGTGCCCGTGGCGCTGCTGAGCAGTCGAGCCGAGTTCACGAGGACGATCCGCTGTGCCGGTTCGGGCGCATCCGCGCTGTGGCCGCTACCGGCGATGAGGATGCTGCCGGCAACGCCACCACTCGTGGAATCGGCGAGCACCTGTCCCCTATTGAGCTCCAGGGTATCCACGAGCAGATTGATATCTCCGCCGGCGCTCGTGCTGGAAAACCCGCCCACATCGACTCGTGCGCCATCACTCACAGTCAGACCGTTGGATCGAACCGTGATCGTCCCACCGGCACCGCCGGCGTCGCCCAGTGGATTGCCGCCAATGGTGGAGCCGCCGGTAATGAGCACTTCCCGCGCGGGCAGGGCAACCGTGTCATTGCTGCCGAGGCCTTGAATACGGATATCGCCGGCCGATGCGGTACCGAGTGTCAGCGTGGTGATTTCGCTGCCGTCCGAGACCGTGAGTGCATCCACATTGAGTGTGACTACCCCCGGAGCGCCGCCCGCGTTGGAAGAGCTGATACCGGCTCCGTTTTGAATCACCATGTCCCAAGTGAAGAGAGTGATGTTCCCCGAGGCTCCCGCGCCTGGATCAGCTGAGAAGGAGTCTGCACGTAAACCACCGAAGGGGTCGCTGAGCGTTATCCGATGGCTGGGAACCACCTCGTCTTCGGAAGATCCTACGCCACGGATGACGATATCCCCGGCGTTACCCGTCGCGGAAGTTGCAGACGTGATCAGCGAGGGTAGATCTCCCGATCCCCCGTCAATTGCGCCGACGTCGAGATAGTTGACGTTCAGGGTGATCGCACCGCCCTCACCGGCCTGATCGAAGTTGCTGATGCTGATGACACCGCCATCCAGTACGTGCAACCGATCGGCGTTGACGCTGATGCTGCCCGCGCCTCCCGAACTGGTAATCGTCGCCGGCGCTCTCGAACCCTGCACCGTTGTTCCATTGCCCCGAATAATGCTCATCGTCCTGGCGGCAGTGACGGAATCCTGAGTCGAGTCGAGACCGCGCAAGCGAACGGAACCGGCCTCACCGTTGCCTTGTGCCACCACGGACGCCGACACCGAGCCCTGGCGGAGCAGGAACTCATCTACATTCAGGGTAACTGTGCCCGCCCGGGCACTCTGCGCATCTGCAAAAATCCCACCGTTGTTGCTGTCAACCAGCAGCGTTCCCGCGCTGATGCTGACATCGCCCGCATCGCCGTCGGCGGGCGAGGTGAAGGCGCCGCTGTCCGCGGACACGAAGGCGGACTCCCCCACGACCGATACGGACTCGGCGTTGGCTGATGAATAGCCTGCGATGCTGACATCTCCGGCATCGCCGCCACCATCCGTGTCGGTGGACAAAGCGCCAGCGACGAACAATCTGTCGGCGGAAACGTGAAGGTCACCGCCGTCTCCCGCGGCCTCGGCGTCGACGAAGGCGGTCACGAAGCCATTCCCGGTGATCTCAATATCGGGGGCCGCAATAAGTAGATCGGCTGCATCGGCCGACCCTAGCGCTCCGGTGACCAGAAACGCCTCGGAGGAGCGGGTTCCTATAGCGATGCGTTCACGAGCGGCTACGTCTACCAGAGCACCGGCGGCAGCGACATCGTTGGCCGATGAGCTCACGAAGCCGTCGAGGAGAAAGGTATTGCCGCGAATATAGATCGAGCCCGGGCTGTCTCCCCCGCTGCGGACCCTCGCAAGTTCGCCGCCGCTATTGTGGATATCGACATCCGCGAGCGACGCAAACGCATCGACCGACGCTGAATCCACCGCGCCGCCGGGAGAAATACCCAGCTCTCCTCCACTGCCCAGCGCCACCATGCTGACCCGACCCGATGGCGCCTCGAGCTGACCGCTAACACGGATCTCTCCCGCGGCCAGGGTCAGCGTGTGACCCGCCTCCAGTTCAAGCTGGCCGTCCACCGTCAGCGGTTCCGGCACATTCAAGAATCCGAACGCGGAAATGGGCGCGGTCGTCAGAAGTGTATTGCCGGGATCGGACAGATCGACGCCAAAGCGTCCTCCGTCCTGAAACGCGACGTAGCTCGCCGTAGCAATGTGCAAACCACCCTGCAGATCCACACTCGACTCAGGACCGAACAGCACACCCCGGGGATTGAGTAACCAGAGATCCGCCCCGGGTATGGAGGATGCGAGCCTTCCATTGATCGTTGACGACGTGCCGCCGGTGATGCGGCTGATGACGTTACGGGTTTGGCCGGTGTAGGCGGACGTAAATGTGGCTGACTCGGCGCTGCCAATATCGAACTGACTGAAGCTGTGGAACAGATTGCTGCCCCGCTGACTGCCGAGCGCGTCGGGGATCATGAAATCTGGGCCGCGGAGCTGTTGCGCGGGACCCACCGATCCGTCGGTCGCGATATCGGCGACCGAAGAGGCAGCTCCCCACAGGCCGAGGAGCAAGCATCCGTAATGACTTTGGCGTCGAATCATCATGGCAGACCCGGTAGAGACCAGGAGAATGCGGCTCGCACGTGCCAGCCACGCTCCTGCAGACTGTCGCCGCTCGTGTCCGTGTCGATCAGCGGTTCGCCGTAGTAGATTCCGAGTGCCAGCGGGGAGTAGCCCGTCAGCAGCAGGCCAGCACCGACACTGGCAAGTTCGTCCGCGGAAGGGTCGGCAAAACCCGGCAGGTTGATTGGGTTGTCCTCGCCCCGGCCGTAGTCCAGAAACGGCGCAAACTGCAGTCCCAGAGGCCCGAGAGTGTCGTTGTCCCGAAACAGCGGAAACCGCAATTCACCCCGGGCGACGAGCCCCCGGTCGCGCACCAGCTGATTCTCCCGATAGCCACGAACGGTCGCCGCACCGCCCACCACCATCTTGAGCGTTGGCAGTAACGGGTCATCGCTGTGCTGCCAGGTCAGGCTCAGCAGCGCGCGGACACCCTCCCAGGGAAGCTGCCGCACATAGTTGAGCTGGGCGACCAGGCTGGTGAAATCACTGTCCGGGATGCCGCTTGAAGCCTCCGGCGGCAGCATGGGAATGTCGCTGGCGTCGCTGGGGCCGAGCCAGTCGACCCCGACATTCACCGCGGTGTACAGAGACAGCGCGTCCCGCTCGCCGCCCCAGACCCACTCCAGGGATCCGCGCAGCAGGGAAACCTCGCTCCTGTCGTCGATTTCTCCCGCCGAAAACGAAAAAGGCTCGCCCAGCAAGCTGCTCTCGGCGTACAGGTTCTCAAAACCCAGGCCCAGTGTGACCTCCTGGGAATCTCCGCGCAACACGGGTTTGTTGAAGTTGACGCCCCAGGTCTCGATATCGCTGGTGATGTCGAGTTGATCGAAACCTGCTTCGACGATGTCTGAATTCCCTTTCCGGTAGTAGACCTCACCGCGCAGGTCTCCGCTGGTAAGCGGCAGGCTATAGGCCAGACCCACATCGTCAACGCCGTCGCCCAGGGCATAGCTGGCCTGCAGCCTGTCTTCGCGGCCGGTCAGGCTCTGGTGGCTGAAAGCCAGTACCCCCTGATATTCGCCAACGCTCGGGGCCCGATGATTGTTGGTATCGAAGCTGAGCCGCACCGGCGCGCGCTCTTCCACCGCCAGCTCCAGATCGCTGATGCCGCGAATGCTTGAAGGTACGAGCTCGGCATTGACCCGGCGAATCATGGGACGTCGCTGCATATCCCGCAGCGCCGATTCGAGCTCTCCCACCTGAAGCGCATCATCGAGTCCGCGACGAAACACCGCTTCGATGCGTCGGTCACTGAGCCAGCGATTGCCCCGCAGGCGAATCTCACCCAGTCTTCCCTCGACGGCGCTCATGACCACGTGCCCATCGACCACTTTCTGGTCACTGATCAACACACCGGAGTTGATGTAGCCGGCGGAGACATACAGGCGAGTGAGTGCATCGCGAGCAGCAAGGAGTTCTTCGAAGCTGACTTGTCGACCCGTATAGCCCGCAAGGATCTGATCCACGTCCCTTTGCTCAAGGAGCGTATTGTCCTCCAGGGCAATGCTTTCAACCCTGATGCTTTGCAGCTGTAGCTGATCCGCATAGTCGTTACTGAGATCGGGTACCGGCGTTTGCGCTGATACCGCCGTCGCCTGGCTGAGGCACAGCAGCGCCGCCAGACTGACGATGAAACGATACCGCGAGGACCTCACAACCAGTTGCCCAGGATCAGATAGGGCGACCAGAGCCGCGGGTGGGTGAACTCATCGCTTCCGATCAGCGCTACTTGAGCCGCCTGCAGCGACTGCGCTTTGCTCCTGCCCGGTATGCTGAGCTGCCGGTAGAATTCGCTGATGAGTTCGGCGGTCGCCGCATCACTCACCGACCACAGCGTGGCAACCGCGCTGCGGGCACCGGCCTTGAGCGCGATACCGGCCAGGCCCAGGGCCGCCCGGTCATCGCCCAGCGCCGTCTCGCAGGCGCTCAGCACCAGCAGATCCAGAGGCTCACCCAGCAGCCGTCGGCGCGCCACGGACTGCTCCATCTGGTTGAGCGAAATCCGACCGTCAAAGGCCTGCAGGAAAGACTCGCGATAATCCGCCGCAAACTTACCGTGGGTTGCGATGTGCACCACGCTGTAGGGGCCGTCGGACAGTTCCTGAAGCATCGGTTCGGCACGAAACTCCTCGTTCAGCAGGAGCTGGCCACCGAGTAGAGAGTCGATTTGAGCCAGCTCGGTCTCCACGCTGGGTAGAGCTTCGAGGCCCCCGGCAGCGACGGACAGCCCGCTCGCCAGGACCGTCAGATCCCGGGCATCCAGGGGCTCAGGTTCGGTAAGAGAAACACCCAGGGACGTCGACACCGCAAAGTCCTCGATCAGGTATCGATCACCGCTCCAAAGAGCGGCCATGGGAATCGTGCGCAGGGGTCCGTCTGGGACAAAGACGAGCGTGCTCACTTCCTCTTGCTGTAGGGTCGACATCGCTGGCCCAAGCAGCCAGCGATAGAGGTCCTGGGCCGGTTCCTTGAAGACCTCGGGTGCACGTCCCGTCAGTGCGCGCCGAAACTCCACAACCCGGCGGCGCAGCTCGCCACGACCGACTGGGGTCGTATGCCGAACTACCCGGTCATCGAGGCTGATAAGCACCTCGAGGCGATCATCGAAAAGAATGGGGTAGACCACGGCAAGGTGATCACCGAGTCCGGCAATCTCTACCGTGCGCTCTTCGGCCAGAACGCACTCGTCATCGAAGTAGTCGCGAACCTCTGCTGCCCGCAGGCGCTCAATGGTGTCGCGAACCTGCATCAGCCCGGCGGTCTGCTCTTCGGGTGGCTGCCGATCTACCTTCGCCATCAGGGCACTCGCCGCATCAAAGAAAAGCGGTGCCACCTCGCGTTCAAAAAAGCTGGTGGACCGCCGGGAAAGCAAAGGCCGGATGGGTTCAAGCGTATCGAGAGCGAGACCATAGGCGTTCAACGCCTTCTGGGGCTCACCGACGGCCTCCAGAGCGCGGGCGGTCTGCCAATGCCAGCGGTACAGGAGATCGAGTGCCCCCGCGCGCTCCGCCAGCTGCGCGGCGATCCGGGAATTGGCCAGCGCCGTAGGCCACTGCCGCTGCAGCTCGGCGACGCTGCCCAGCAGTCCAATGGCCCGCGATTCGGTACGCAGGTCACCCGTGGATTGTGCACTCGCACGCGCCCTCTGCAGCCAGTTTACCGCCGCCGGCAATCGCCGAAGCGAGCCCATCTCTCGGTCGACGCGGAACAGCATCTCCCCCATGGCCAGGGCTCGCTCGGCCTCGCTGAGGTCGGAGGGCTTGCTGTCCTGATCAATGGAGCGTAGCAACGCGGCCGCCTCGGGGCTGCGATTGACGTCAAGCATGGCCCGCGCTTCGTTCAGGCGCGCGTCGAGCGCGAGGGGCGAATTACCGCAGGCCATGGCTTCCTGCCCAGCCCGACGATAGCGCGCGATTGCCTGGGGGAATCGATCGGCGTTGGCCAGGGAATTACCTTCCTGAAGCAGGCGCCGGGCGCTTTCGTAGGAAGCGTCCTCATTGGGTTCAGCGACCCCGTACGACGCGTTGATCACACCCCAGAAGAAACAAACCAACCCGAAGGCGCGATCGGGCGAAAGGCGACTATGTCTGGATCGGAGCCGCAAGGGCAGCACTGCCTTAAGGAGGTGAGGTAGAAAGTAATCAAGGCTGGGTTGCAAAGCAATGCTGCGATTTCGTCGAGGTGAGACGGCGGCTTGGCCATCGTCCGCTGATCGGTTAGCTTCCTTGCGGCAGACCCACGCACTGGCGCCCTACTTCGCCGCTACTGCGTGGCTCTATCGCGATATCGGTCGGTTATGGGGGACGATCAGCATGAACATGGCAGCGAATATCCAACGGGCATGCGGAGCATGGATTGCCGCCTGGGCCTGCTTGTTCTCCCTTACGACACAGGCCAATGAGAATTGCGAAATCGCGCAAGACTACGATGGTCTGGCGACCCGGTCGGAACAGGAATACCAGGACGAGACGGCGCTCGATTACCGGGCGCGCGCCGTTGAGCTGTGCCCGACATTCAGCCGCTGGCAAGCCTATGGAGAACTCGCCATGCGCTTTGGGGATGCCACCCTGATTACGGGCTGCCTGGAAGCCGCAGACGGGGGCGAAGCTGGGTGTCAGACCGGTACGACTGCCGCCGCGGAGGCGTTCATTGCCGCTCTACCCCTGGCCAGCGATAACGCGACGGCCGCCCAGGCGATTGGTCGCTACGCCCAGTTACTTTATCTGGAGAACGACCCGCAAAAGGCGAACAACTACATCAGTGAAGCCATACGCCTGGACCCGGATATTCCCTGGATAAGGGAACTGGCCGACGAGATTCCCGAGGCCATGAACACCCGCGAGGCGATGCGTTCCGGCCTGGGAGATTTCAAAGTTCCCGAGATGGTCCTGGCCAGCCTCAGTAATCCGGCCCCGTTTACGGGCAACCCTGAAACAACCGTACCCACCACACCCATTCGCACAAACGCCATCAACGTGCCGTTGAATTTCCTGGTGAGTTCGACCCGGCTGGACGACGCCTCGCGAGATCGGCTCAAAGACGTGGTGGTGATCCTTGCAGAGGACCCCGCCCGGCTCTACCACATTGTTGGCCACGCGGACGTGACTGGGAACTCGGTGAGCAACCAGTCGCTGTCCGAAGAGCGGGCCGACGCGATCTATTCGATGATCGTGACCATGGAACCGTCGTTGAGCGAGCGCATCACCCATGAAGGCATGGGTTCGACACGGCCCATGCGCCTGGAGATGACGGCTGACGCTCATCGCGCCAATCGACGCGTCGAGATTTACGTCAGATAGTCAGCCCGGCTGAGCGCAGGCATGACAGCAGGGCTTCGGGACTGCTAACGCCGGAACCGGGCGCAAGGCACGACGCCAAGGCGGAGGGCATTGCAGCGACGCACGCTGCGGTCGCGGCGCTCGGCGACGCCTCCTCGGACGGTGCCAGGGGAACATTGCAGGCCATCGTGAGGTACCAGGCCATATTGTCATCGGGCCAGTTGAGCCCCTGGAAAAATGACCGCGCCAGCAGGTCGCGGACCATGGCTCTGTCACGGGCTGTAAACTGATCAACGCCACGCTCCTGGATGATTCCCAGGGCCCGGTAGTAGCTGGCAAGGCCGTAGCCCGGATACTCGGAGTCGCTGTTTGACGCGTTTGCCACCCAGGACCGTGCGACATCCCGGTCATCCGCCACCAGCGGCGGCGACACCGAGGCCGCCAGAAACAGCTTCAGTGCGGCGGCATCATCGCCCAGGCTTGCCAGTTTCCGCAGTCTTTCTGCCTCGGTTGCGATGCTCGCGCCGCTAAGGCTCGCCCGCTTCAGCTGTATCAGCTGGCGGTACACCGGGTTGCTCAGGTCGTCGGAAACCAGCTGATCCGGGCCAAGTGACTCGTCGTCAAAACGCGCATGGAAGCGCTGTTTCTCGGCAACATCCGGCAACGTCAATGGCGCCAGTGCCGCACTGAGAACCTCCAGATCGCTGTCGATCTGCCGCAGCTCCCCGACATGACCGCGCTTTACCAACGCTACTTCACCGGTGTCTCCGGTCATTCGCAGCATGGGGCCCGACACTTCCTGACCGTTGAGAAACACCCGGGCGTCCCCAGGTTCGATATCGAGAACCAAGGCCGCCGGAGCGTTCGCATCGCTGCCAAAATAGATCGCGGCAAACAGTACCGCTCCCGCTACCACCGCTAGCGCACCGGCAAGCACGATTGACCAACGTTCCAGCGGCCGCGAGTCTGATAGCGCTGCAACGAACTCAGCGGCCGTTGGCCGGGCAGCCGGATCATTGCTCAGGCATCGGAAGATCAGCTCCGCATGACCTCTGCCCTTGACCGGAAGCGCATTGCGCAGTTCCTTGAGATCGCCGCGGCCCTGCGGCAACCGATGAGCCATCATCTCGAAAAAAACCAGGCCGAGGGCGTAGACGTCAGTCTTGTCGTCCACTTCTTCCCCCGCCGCCTGCTCGGGAGACATGTAGCGCGGCGTGCCAATGATGGATCCCACCTGGGTCCGACTGGGGTCGACCAGTGACTTGGCAATACCAAAGTCGGCCAGGATGGGTTCGCCGTCTTTGTTGAAGAACACGTTTCCGGGTTTGATGTCGCGGTGCACGATGCCCTGATCGTGCGCGTAGGCCAGGGCCGAGCCCAGCCGCGCAGCGATGCCCGCGGCCTCAGCCGGGCCGACCGTACGTCCCTTGATGCGCTGCGCGAGATCCCCCTCGGTGGCCAGCTGCATAACGATGAAGCGCAGATTGTCGATGGTGCCGACGCGAAATAGCGTAAGGATGTTGCTGTGCTCGAGCCTGGCGACCCGCTGGGCTTCCTCCACAAAGCGGGTGCGCAGTTCCTCGTTGCCGGTTAGTTCGTCGCGCATGACCTTGATCGCCACCCGGCGACCCAGCTCGGTTTCCAGGGCAAGGAATACTTCCGCCATGCCGCCGGATCCCAGGGGCTCGATCAGTTCGAAACCCACCCGCCCGAACGCGACGACCAGATCTTCCGCGATCTTCGCTGCCGGTTCGCGAACCGGGGCGTCATCGGGAGCGACGACTGTTTTCTCTTCTTCCTTCACGGCGCGGAGTGTAGCAATGCCACCGCTGCGGATCAGGACTTCCTCGGGTCGCGGTGCGGTCATGTATCCTGAAAGCCTGATGACACCTTCGAAGACCGGCAAGCGGGGCATACGAACATGGCAGGATCCCTAGGACGTCGGGCTTTCCTATCGCTCACGGGCTGCGCTGCTCTTCTCGCCGCGAATCCCCCGCGCACAAAGGCGGAGCTTCCAGAAGAAGCCAGGTTCACGACGCCTCCGGGAGCCGATGCCCCGGAGATGTTCGCGGCGGCGCGCCGGGAGTTTCTGTTCCCCACCGATGTCACCTACTGCAACACCGGCACGCTTGGCGCCATGCCGCGGCAGGTCCTGGAGGCACAAACGTCGGAGCTGCGCCGTTTGGAGATCGAACTCCCCGACTGGCCCTACTACACCCAGATCGGCGCTCCGCTTACCGGGTATCAGCCCAGGGAGGACATACGCGCGGATGTCGGCCGCTTTATCGGCGCGGACATGGAGGAAATCGCCCTTACCCAGAACGCCACCATGAGCATGAACTTCCTGGCGAACGGCATGACCTACCGGCCGGGGGACGAGATCCTGTTTACGGATCAGGAGCACGGGGGAAGCTTCGGTCCCTTCCGCCTGATGGCCAAGCGGCACGGTGCGGTGGTCCGGGAGATCGACCTCGACTCCGCGGTAGCTCGCGGCCCTGGTGGGGTACTGCAAGCCTTCGAGGATGCCATCACACCGAAAACGAAGGTCCTGATGTTCTCGGAAATTACGTCCGGTCTCGGCTATCGATTGCCGGCCAAGGCGCTTTGTCGACTCGCCAGGGATCGAGGCATTTTCTCGATCGTCGACGGCGCCCAGGTTGTGGGACAGCTGCCGATCGATGTGAAGGACCTGGGCTGCGACGCCTATGTCTCCAGCCCGCACAAATGGCTCTTGGCGCCCAAGGGGACCGGTATTCTCTATATCGAGCGCTCGCGCCAGGACGAACTCTGGGCGACTCTCGGCAGTTACAACTACGACAACCGGGAAGACGGCGCTTTCCGATTTATGCAGTACGGCACCGGAAGTCCGTCTCTGCTGACCGGGCTGCGGGCGGCGCTCGAGTTCAATCGCGAGCTCGGGATCGAGCGCATCGAGAGTTGGAATCGCGCCATGACGGTCCAGCTTCACGAGGGCCTGCAGGAGATTCCCAATGTTCGCATCCACTCCAGCACGCATCCCGAGATGTTCGCCGGGGCCACAACCTTTGGCCTGGAGAACAAGACCGCCGACGAGTTACAGGATGCGCTCTGGGAGGAAAAGATCCGGGTCCGCGCGCAGCGCAATGACCGGCGTGTCCGGCTGTGCGCTCACCTGTATGTCAGTCCCCAGGACATCGATCGCGCGCTGGACGTTGTACGCAGGCTTGCACGCGCGTAAAGAAAACACGAAGGTCCTGCAGTTGAATTCACTGTCCTGGAGACCGTAGCCGGCACATCGGGCTCAAGAAACGCGGTCTGAGGAAAGCTAGCCGCGACATTCGAGACGGCGCCCATCGCTCGCCAGCCCGATACACGCTACAGTCGCCAAACCTTCCCTAAGACAGTCTCAATGCCTGAACCCAGCTGGTACTCCATCCTTCCACCGCTCTTCGCGATTGTGCTGGCCATCTGGAGCAAACAGGTGGTGCTATCGCTGTTCGCCGGCATCTGGCTGGGCTTCTTCATCATGGAGGGCTTCGATCCTCTCGCCGGACTGACAGCCGGTCTCGATGGCGTAGTGAATGTTTTCAGCGATGCCGGGGATGCGAAGGTGCTGATCTTCACCTTACTCATCGGATCGTTGATCGCGACGATCGAGCATTCGGGAGGCGTGCGCGGCTTCGTACACTTCCTGGAGTCACGGCGCTGGGTGCATACGGGATTCCGCGCGCAGCTCCTGGCCTGGGTGACTGGGCTGGTCATCTTCATCGAATCGAACATCACCCTGCTCGTCGCCGGTGCGGTCTGCCGTCCGCTCTTCGATCGCTACCGGATTTCCCGGGAGAAGCTCGCCTATCTGATTGACGCCACCTCCGCCCCGGTCTGCGCAATGATTCCGCTGAACGCCTGGGGCGCGGTGATGATCGGGCTGATCGCCGGTACGGGTGTCGAAAACCCGCTCCAGGTGTTCATCGCCTCGATTCCGTACAACCTCTACGCCATCATCGCCATCCTGTTGGCGCTGGCGGTAATCTGGAAAAACATCAACATTGGACCCATGAAAGCGGCAGAGCAACGCACCGCAAACGGTGAGCTGCTGTGGCCGACGTCTACACCGCTGGTCGACACCTCGGCCGAGCATATGGTCGACGATGGTAAACCACCATCGGCCGCCTACATGGTGATCCCGATCATCGTCATGATCGGCATGATGCCGATCGGTCTTTCCGTGACCGGCAACGGCAATCTCATAGAGGGGTCCGGTTCAACGTCGATCCTCTGGGCCGTCAGCGCAGCGATCCTCGCCCTGTGGGTGATGCTGCTGGCCGCGCGCAAGAGTTCGGTCCATGAGCTCATGCGCGTGTTCATGACTGGTGCGGGGAACCTGCTGCCCATCTCCATAATTCTGCTCCTCGCCCTCGCCCTGGGCGACGTCGCGAAACTGCTGCAGACCGGGCCCTACGTTGCGGGTGTTGCCGGGGCGGCGGTGCCCGAGTTCCTGCTCGCACCGCTGGTTTTCCTGGTGTCGGCCTTCATTGCGTTTTCCGTGGGATCGAGCTGGGGAACCTTTGCGATCATGATCCCCATCGCCATACCGATAGCGACGGCCCTGGATCTGCCCATACCCCTGTTGCTGGGCGCGGCGATCTCCGGTGCCATCTTCGGCGATCATGCCTCGCCTATCAGCGATACCACCGTCGTGGCCTCCATGGCCTCGGCCAGCGATCACATCGATCACGTACGCACGCAGATTCCCTACGCGCTTGTCGCCGCGGCCATTGCCAGCGTCGGTTTTCTATTGCTGTACTTTGTGAGCTAAAGAGCGAGAGCTGAAACGCGTGGAGCTCTGGCGGGAATCGGTCTACAAAAACAGATCGCCCACCTTCTCCGCCAGCGCCTTCACATCCGGTTCAGCCCGGTTCGTGAGGACGATCACCGTCAGCCGCCGCTCGGGGAACTGCTGCATGAAGTTGCGGAATCCCGAGGTGCTGCCGCTGTGATGGTAACGAAGATGGCCACGATAGCGATCGATGCGCCAGCCCAGTCCATAGGTCTCGAGGGACGGCGTCAGCATCTGCTGGCGAACGGCATCCGGAAGAATCACGTCTGTGTACAAGGACTGGTCCCACAGGTACAGATCGTTCAGGGAGGAGTACACGCCGCCGTCACCGAGGACGGCGCTGTACAGGCTTTGGTCGGCGTCTTCGATTCCCTCCTCGCCCAGCTTGTAGCCAAGTGCCCGGTTGTGCACGGCATGCTCGCCGGCCACAAAGGCCACGGTATGGCGCATCTGCAGTGGAAAGAAAATGCGGTCGTTCAGAAACCTGGAGAAGCTCATACCGGAGAGTTTCTCCACGATCATCGCCAGCACCGCGTAGCCTGAGTTGCTGTACCGGTACTCGGTGCCCGGGGCGAAATACGCGTTCTCCTCGCTCGCCATCATGGCCAGCACGTCGTCGTCTCGCACTTGCTCCGTCGCTCCCTCCGGCACCATGGACTCGTAGTCCAGTAGACCGGACTGGTGCTGCAGAATGTGCCTGATCGTGATGCCGTCGGCGTAGCTATTGAAGTCCGGATAGAGGCTGCGCAGCTCGGTATCGAGACTGAGCAGGCCATCTTCAACAAGCAGCATGATTGCCGTCGCGGTGAATTGCTTGGAGATCGATGCCAGTCTGAAATTGGTGGCCGCGTCTATCCGGCTGCCGGACTCCAGGTTGGCCATGCCGTAGCCACGCTCAAGCACTTTCTCGCCGTAGCGAACCACCAGGACCGCAGCCCCTGGCATGTCGTTTCCGCGGTAGTCAGCGAACAGAGCATCCACCTGGGCGCCGGGGTCCGGTGCGCAGCCGGCCGCGAGCGCCACAACGAGGGAAGCCACCAACAAGGAGGGGCGGATTCGCGATCGGAGACTCATCACGTTTCGACATTCCCCTGAAAAGAGAACGCCACCGGACCGGTCATGATCGCGTGCATGGCCTCGTCCCCGCGCGAATCGAGTTCAATCAGTACCTCTCCGCCCGGCAGCGACACCGAGACGCGCGGAGAATTCACAAAACCTCGCCAGCAGGCGCTATAGGCAGCCGCGCAGGCGCCGGTGCCGCAGGCCATGGTCAGCCCGGCCCCGCGCTCATACACCCGCAGGCGCAGACGGTTGTCGGCAATCTGCTGCGCAAGTCCGACATTGACCGACTCGGGAAACAATGGGTCGGCCTGAATCTGTATTGCGATGGTACTCAGGTCGACGGCTTCGATGTCGGAAACAAAGAACACCAGATGCGGGTTACCGATGTTGAGCGCGAAACCGCCCTCGAGTCCCGCGAGATTGATGCGACCGGGCTCTAGCGACTCAGCGAGGGGGACCGATTGCCATTCGGTGCGAATCCGTCCCATATCGCAGGCTACCTGCAGCTCACCCGCACGCCAGCATTCAAGCACCCCGGCCCGCGTCTCGACATGCACGCGCTCGGCAGCCGCTTCTTCGAAGAGCAGCCAGGCGACGCAACGCGTCGCATTGCCGCAAGCCCCGACCTCCCGGCCATCCACGTTGTACAGTCTCATGAACACATCGGCTTTAGGGGATAGAGCCGGCTCCAGCACCACCAGCTGATCCGCCCCGATCCCGACCTGCACATCGCAGATGCGCACGATCTCATCGGTACTGAGACGATAGGGATCGATTCGCGCATCCACGATGACGAAGTGGTTGCGCAGACCGTGCATCTTGATGAACGGCCTGCCCTGCGTTGCTTGTGTTGTGGGCGTCATGAGGCGACGATCATGGCATGGTCGCTACAGGGTTACGACTGCGGGCGCTATTCATTGGAATACCACAGTTTCATGTCTTCGAAGACCTTTCAGAAAGTGCCGCCCCTCTTGGGAACGGCGAGGCCCATTCGACACAAAGCAAGAGGCGCGTCGAGGCGACGTAAAGCGAGGTAGCGAGTCCTGAGCGATCAGCGAGACATCGACGCGGCGAGACGTTCAACAAAAAGCGTTTACGAGCGTAAAGCCAGGTACTGGCACGCGCAACGTTCCCGGCAGCTCTATGAAAGACCCTGGCTCGATCGGTTCAGCAGCGAATTACCGCCCGGGAGCCGCATTCTGGACCTGGCCTGCGGCACCGGACGTCCGCTCGCTGACTACTTTCTGGAACGAGGTTTTTTACTCACCGGAGTCGACTATGCAGAGCCGATGATTGAAATCGCCCGGGCCGGCTTTCCAGGCGCTGAGTGGGTGGTGGCTGATTTAAGACAACTTCCCGAACTCGGTCACTTTGACGGGATATGCAGCTGGGATGGTTTTTTCCATTTGTCCGTCGGTGAACAACGAACGCTGCTCCCTCAACTCCGCGGCATGCTTCGTGACTGCGGCAGTATCATCCTGACCGTGGGTACGGGCGAAGGCGAGGTCACGGGAACGATCGACGATGAAACGGTGTACCACGCCAGCCTGTCCCCGGAAGAGTATGAGCGAACCCTCACTGAACTTGGCTTCTCAAGTGTGACCTATGTGAAAGAGGACCCGAGCTGCTTTGGGCGATCTGTCTTGCTTGCACGGCGCACGGGCGGCCGGAAGTAGGCCGCCGACGCTAGTCAGGATGCCGTAGCGGAAGCGCTATGCTCAGTGCGCAAGGTACGAACGCATCGGCGTAAGGCTACACGTCGTTGTCAAACACGCGGTCGAAAAACTGTTGCATCGCCTCCCAGCTTTGCGCGTCTGCTTCTGAGTCGTAGACCAGTGGCAGGCCAAACTTCTCGCCAACTTCAGTAGCACCCGGGTTCGTGAAACTGTGCACGACGCCGGGATAGTTCACGAAGTTGTAGTCGGCACCCGCCGCGTCCATTTCCTCCTTGAAGGCGGTCACGGCCTCGGAACTGACAAACGGATCTGCGGCGCCGTTGAGAACGAGCATCGGGACGTCAACCGATTCCGCCGGCCCCGCAATCGGCCCGAGGCTGCCGTGAAAACTGACCACGCCAGAGAGCGGCGCACCGGCCCGTGCCATGTTGAGGACCACACCGCCTCCGAAGCAGTACCCGATAGCCGCAACGCGGTTTCCATCAACGTACTCCAGACCAAGCAACTGTTGTTGTGCGGCCTCGAAGCGCGTCCTCATGCCTTCAAAATTGCTCGACACGGCCTGCGCAAACTTGCCCGCGTCGTCCGGATGCTCGGCCAGCTTGCCATCGCCGTACATGTCGAGGGCGAACCCGACATAGCCGAGCTCAGCGAGATCGCGTGCGCGCCGCTGAGCGTAGTCGTTGTGCCCCCACCACTCGTGCACCACAAGCACGCCGGGGCGCTTGCCTTCCATAGCATCATCCCAGGCGACGTAACCGGACATGGTCGCGCCATCGGCTTCGTAGGTGACTTTTTGCGTTTGAATCTCGGCTTGCACGCATCCGCATGCAAACAGGCCAAGTAGTAACAGCCGGTTTCTCATAGCGTCTCCTTAGGTGATGTATTGGGAATGAAGTGGTTGGATCGTAAACCTGCCGCTGTGCACGGACAAGACAGGCAGACCGCAAGCAATGATTCCTGGAAGCTACTGCTCTAGAGCAAGACAAGGTTGTAGGGATCGTACTTGGCTCTATCGGGAAGGCGAAGCCACTATATGCAGAAACTAGCGATCGTCGGTGCCCCTGACTCAATAACATTGCTGCCATCACTAGGGCGCGTGCGAGTGATAGGTGCCCAAATCAGCCGCGGTTTACCCCACGGAACCAACCGCGCCTTGATTTAGCTTCCCGTACTGGCGAGCGATTGCGATAGGGCATCGAGTTTGTCAAATGCCTGGCTCCAACCGCCCGCACCTGCCGTACCCTCCACAACACCCACGTGCACCATGACCATCCGAGTCGTGTCGTATGACTCGGTGAGCTCCACGACGACTTCAGTGATATCAGGAAAATCGTCGGGCATACCCATGGACTGTGGTGAAATCAGGGTGCCCGTTTCATCGCACATGCTCTCTGTGTAGACGAGACGATTGGGTGGACTCACTTCCTCGTAGACACCTGTAAACCACATTTCCATCTTCCGCTCGGGAGACTGCATGGACATGCATACCTGCCGCGTCCCACCAACAAAAACATCCATCTTCGCACTGGGAACAGACATGCCCGCTGGACCGTACCACTGTTTGAAAAGCTCAGGATCGGTCCACATCTTCCATACCAGGTCGATTGGGGCATCAAACTCGCGCTCTATCCGTACCCATTCATTGTCCTGATTCATCTTTGCTCTCCTGCATCTCGTTCAGTAGCGTTCCCATCACATCAAACCGTGCATCCCAAATGTGCCGGTACTGTTCCGTCCAGTTGGCGATATCTTGAATTGGCTGCGGCCGTATTGAGCAGACGCGGAATTGAGCGTCCTTCTCGCGCTTGATCAACCCGGCTTCTTCCAGCACGCGGATATGCCTGGATACGGCGGGCAGAGACATTTCCAACGGTTCAGCCAGCATGTTCACGCTGGCTTCTCCTTGCGCCAGTCGGTTTAGGATCGTCCGTCTTGCGGGGTGGGCAAGAGCGGAGAAGGCTGCGTTTAGATCATCATCGGCGCTCATAGGGCAAGAGTATTAAATACATATGTTAATTAATCAATATGTTAAATAAAGATTTATAGAAAAACGCGGATGAGTTCGGTGGAAGCACTCCACAATCAGTGAACACAGACGCCACCGTCCGTGGGATGCCGGTAGCTTCAACTAGGACAAACGAACGCAGTTACTTCCAGGGATCACAACGAACGATCACCCGGGCGAGTCGGATGTGAACTTCCGACTCCCTCCGCCGCCAACATCTTTCGGTTTGCGTCATGTATTCCGCAAGATAATCATCGCGCGCGCCAGCGAACTTCCGCGGCGCCGCTGTCGATGAATACACTTTACCTTCGTTGTGTTTGTGGAGGCTCGGGTCGGAATCGAACCGGCGTACACGGATTTGCAATCCGCTGCATAACCACTCTGCCACCGAGCCATAATCTGCCGCCGGTGGACCACCAGGGGGGAGATTTGGAGCGGGAAACCGGGTTCGAACCGGCGACCTCAACCTTGGCAAGGTTGCGCTCTACCAACTGAGCTATTCCCGCGGAAGACCTGCGCTGAGGCAGGTCGAAGGACGCGTATTTTAGGGGACGGCTCCGGGCAGTCAAGCGGCGGATTTCGGTGCCTTTAAGGTTTTGACGGTCGCCGACCATCGGACGAACCGCTTTCGCCGGCCTACGGACCGCCCTCCTCCGCCATCACCTTTAAAGCGGCCCGCAGATACACACCCATGGACCACAGCGTCAGCGCCGCCGCCACGTAAAGAAGCACCACGCCGGCGGTAAGAATCTCGCTGCCATCACGCTCCGCGTCGACGGCCAGAAGCACGATGATCGATATCATCTGAAACGCTGTCTTGACCTTGCCGACCATCGACACTGCCACCGAGGTGCGTCGACCCAGTTCCGCCATCCACTCTCGAAGCGCTGACACCACGATCTCGCGACCGATGATCACGCAGGCGGCGAGCGTAAACAGCAGGTCGTTGTGCCGTTCGACCAGGAGAACCAGGGCTACGGCGACCATGAGCTTGTCGGCAACGGGGTCCAGGAAGGCGCCAAAGGGCGTGGTCTGCTCCAGGCGGCGGGCGAGGTATCCGTCAACCCAGTCCGTGACCGCGGCCAGGGCGAAGACGGCTGCGGCCACGAGGAGATGCCCGTGAAACGGCAAGTAGAAAATCAGCACCAGCACCGGCACGAGCAGGATACGCAGCAGCGTGAGGGCGTTGGGGATGTTGAGCGGCACGCTGGCTCTCCTATCGCGTCACTCGACCATGCCGTGCAGATGGTCGTAGATGACCTGGGCGATGTTAGCACTGATACCCGGAATTTTACGTAGCTCCTCGACGCTCGCGTTTTCGACGGCAGAAGCGCTGCCAAAATGCCTCAGCAGCTCACGACGACGCTTGGCACCCACGCCCGGGATCTCCTCCAGCGCCGACTGGCGCCGCTGCCGGTCCCGCCGCCCGCGGTGACCGGTGATGGCAAAGCGGTGGGCTTCATCGCGAATCTGCTGGATGAGGTGCAGCGCGGGATTGTCCGCGGGAAGCTGGACCTCGATATCGCTGTCCGCCATGACCAGGGTCTCGAAGCCGGCCTTTCGCGTCGTACCCTTTGCAACACCCACAATATGCACGTCGCCGATATCCAGCTCCTCCAGCACCTGCCGTGCCTGCGACACCTGGCCTTTGCCACCGTCGATCAGAAGGAGTTCCGGCAGCCCCGCGCCTTCGTCGCGCAGTCGTCGGAAGCGGCGTGTGAGCGCCTGATGCATGGCGGCGTAATCATCTCCCGGTGTGATGTCGTTGATGTTGAAGCGTCGATAGTCGGATTTGCGCGCCCCTTCTGTCCCAAACACGACGCAGGACGCGACTGTGGCCTCACCACTGGAATGGCTGATGTCGAAACACTCGATGCGCTGGGGAAATACCGGCAGTTCAAGAATGTCCTGGAGCGTTTGCAGCCGCTCCTGCACGGTCTTCTTACCCTCCAGATGTGCCTTGAGGTTGGTCTCCGCGGTTTGCTGCGCGAGCTGTCGCCAGCGCGCCCGCGCTTCCCGTACGCGCTCGCGCAACACCACGCGGCGCCCGGCCACGTCTGACAGCACCGCGCTCAAGGTATCGGCGTTCTCCGGCAGTGTGCTCACCAGGATTTCCGGGGGAACGCGCTGCTCGCCGCGCAGGTAGAACTGCGGCAGAAACGCCTCGAGCACCTCCGCCGGGTCGCGCTCAAGGCGTAGGGTCGGATAGAAGCTCTTGCTTCCCAGCACGCGCGCATCGCGGATAAACAGCACTTGAACGCAACACTGCCCGCCCTCTACCGCAGCCGCCACCACATCGAGATCACCCTGTGCGCCCTCGATGCCCTGCGTACTTTGCACTTTCTGCAGGTGCTGAATCTGGTCGCGCAGCTCGGCAGCGCGCTCGTAGGCAAGTTCCGCGGCGGCTCGCTCCATGTCATCAGCGAGGCGCACCATGAGCTCACGAGACTTGCCCTGAAGAAAGAGTTCGGTCTTGTCCACCTGCTCGGCGTAGACCTCTGGCGTGACAAGATCAACACAGGGCCCGGTGCAGCGATCGATCTGGTACTGCAGGCACGGCCTCGACCGGTTGCGAAAATAGCTGTCTTCGCACTGGCGCACGCGGAAGACCTTCTGCAGAAAGTGCAGCGATTGGCGCACGGCCCCGGCGCTGGGATAGGGCCCGAAATACTTGCCCTTACGCCGCTTCCTGCCGCGATGAAGGGCCAGCCGGGGGTATTGATCTTCGCTTGATAGGTAAATGTAGGGATAGGATTTATCGTCACGCAGCAGAATGTTGTAGGGCGGACGATGCGCCTTGATCAGATTCTGCTCGAGGAGCAGTGCATCGGCCTCGGTCGACGTTACCGTCACCTGGATATCCCGGATGCGCATCACCAGCGCGACGGTCTTGGCATCCAGCCCCGAATTCCTGAAGTAGCTGCCGACACGATTGCGCAGGTTTCTGGCCTTGCCAACGTAGAGGAGTTCGCCGTCTCCGTCGTACATCTGGTAGACGCCGCAGCGCGTAGTCAGCGTTTTTAGGAACGCCTTGGAGTCGAAGGTCTCGCTCACCAATCGGCCTCTATGCGCCCGCTGGCGTCGTAGACTCGCGGTTCAACTTCCAGCCTTACACCGTAGCGCTCTTCCACTCGCTCCCGTATCTGAGCGGCGAGCCCGAGCACCTGGGCCTGCCCCGCTCCACCGAGATTCTCAATAACCAGGGCGTGGCGCTGCGACACGCCTGCGGGGCCCAGTCGGAAGCCGCGCAGATCACAGCTGTCGATCAGCCACGCCGCGGAGAGCTTCGCCCCTCCACCGGGTTGAGGATGCACGGGTAAGGACGGGTTCTCGCTCCGCAAGCGATCCGCGAAATCCGCGGCAACGATGGGGTTCTTGAAGAAACTGCCGACGTTCGGATTGAGCTCCGGATCCGGAAGACGCTCACGCCTCAGATCAATCACGGCCGTACAAATACCGCCGGGGTTAGCTTCGTAGGGCCCCGATCTCAGACGATCGGCGAGAGCCGGATAGTGCGTAACGGGTCGAGGCTGCCGGTAGAGGCGAAGATCCACTGAGGTGATGAGAAAGCGGTCCCGGAGTTCCTCTTTGAAGACGCTGCTGCGATAGGCAAAGGCGCACTCGTCGCGCGTCAGAGTCTGCTGGCGGCCGTCGTCGAAATGAAAGCCGCGTACGCATTCCACAAATTCGTCGAGCTCGCGGCCGTAGGCGCCGATATTCTGAACCGGAGCAGCACCGACGTTCCCGGGAATCAGAGCCAGGTTTTCCAGACCGAAATAGCCTCGGGCCAGCGTCCAGCACACCAGCGCGTGCCAATCGTGAGCCGCTCCGACGCGCAGATGCACTGCCTCGTCGGTCATCCGGAGCACTTCCACGTTATAGTCTGACGCGTGGAGAACCACCGCTTCGATACGGGGCGGGAGCACCACGTTGCTACCCGCGCCCAGGGGCATGAGAGGCCTATTACTTGCCTCCGCCAGCTCAAGCGCCGTCGCCATACCCGACGATTCGCTGACGTTCAGCATGGCGTAGGCACGCGCGGACAGCGCCAGTGTGTTTCGAAGCGGGGCATCAAAGCTTGCCGCCGCCGCGGGCTCGCTGCTCGCCGTGCGGGACATGATCTAGGCGAGCGGCTCCTGGCCCTGTTCAAGCTGCCGACGTAGCGCGGCAAGATCGTCGGCGGTATCGACACCACCGGGCACCGGCACGCAGGCTTCGGCCACGTGGATTCGCTCGCCCTCGTACAGCGCACGCAGCTGCTCAAGGGATTCGCAGCGCTCCAGGGGCGCCTCGGACCACTCGGTGTAACGATGAAGAAACGCAACGCGATAGGCGTACAAACCGATGTGACGAAACCAGCTGCCCGGGGGCATCCCCGCGCTAGACCAGACGTGATCTCGCGGCCACGGGATACAGGCGCGGCTGAAATAAAGCGCCATGCCTCGGCGGTCCGCGACAACCTTGACGGCATTCGGGTCCTGCAACGCTGCGGGGTCGTCCATCGCTTCGCTCAGCGTCGCTATGGACGCCTCGGGATAAGCGGCGAGGTTAGCGGCGACTTGCTCGATTACCTCCGCCGGGATCGACGGTTCATCACCCTGAACGTTCACCACGATCGCGTCGTCTTCGAGTCCGAGGTGCGTAACGACCTCCGCAATGCGATCCGTGCCACTGGGATGATCAGCGCGCGTCATCATCACTTCGGCGCCAAACTCCGTTGCCGCTGCGAAGATGCGCTCGTCGTCCGTTGCAATAACAACGTGTGCCGCGCTCGAAGCGCTGGCGCGCTCCCAAACGCGTTGCAGCATGGTTTTACCCGCCAGTTCGACAAGCGGTTTGCCGGGTAAGCGCGACGATGCATAGCGCGCCGGAATGATAATGGTGAAGCTCACGCCAGGTTCTCGCTAGCGGGCCTCAGGCGCCTGATCAGAGCGTCCAGGAATCCCTCGGGAAACTCGATGCCCATCTCCAGAACCCAGGCGTCGCGATGGACGTATGCGCCGTATTTGACAGCGTCTTTAGATGTCATCACCAGGCTGTGATCCTCCAGTGTACTCAGAAACGACTCCGTTACGGCGTAATGATCTCGCACACCATGCTCGACCGGATCCAGTTCCAGTTCGCGCAGCAGCTTAAAGAATCGATCCGGCCGCGCGATCCCGGCGAGCGCGTGCACCCTGGGACCAAAGCATGGCGCAGCCAGCTCGCAGCGCTGCGACCCGTCGAGCGATCGAAAGTACCGCGGCACAAAACGCAGTCCCGAGTGAGGATCCTCACCACCGCGCTGCAGTAGAAAGTCGACGCGCGCCAGGCGGCGGCGCGGCTCACGCAGCGGGCCGACAGGCAGGAGATGGCCGTTGCCGAAGCCCTGCGCGGCATCGACCGTAACAACTTCCACGTCGCGACGCAGTCGGTAGTGCTGCAGACCGTCATCGCAGACCAGCACTTCGGCTCCATCCTCACGGGCTTTCTTTGCAGCGGCAAGTCGGTCGCGGCCCACGTACACAGCGCAGGCCAGGCTTCTAGCCAGCAGCAGCGCTTCGTCTCCAACGTGTCCGGGATCGTCATCATGCGCAACACGAACAACACCGCGTGCGCTTCCACCGTAGCCGCGACAAACGACCGCGCAGCGCCAGCCCTCTTTGCCGAGAGCATCCGCAAGGGCGATGACCACCGGCGTCTTGCCCGTCCCACCCACGCTGATGTTGCCCACCACGATCACGGGGCAGCCGGGATGGCCGCTGCGCAAGAACCCACTCCTGAACAGGCGCCGCCGCAGCCCGGTCACGCCGGCGTAGATCAGCTCCAGGGGAAACAGCAACCAGAGCAGACGCGGGGGACGACCCCAGGCGCGCTCCAGGGCATGAGCGAAAGCGTGCATGACGCTAAGTTCCGTCAGCCGGCTGGATCGACGCAATGCTCAGACGCGTGAAACCCATCTGTCCGGCGGCGTCCATGGCACGCACAACGAACTCGTGCGCCGCCTGCGCATCGGCGGAGATGACCAGGGGCATGGTTGTGTCTCCGCGAGATACTTCGTACATCGCCGCCTGCAGCGTTCGAAGCCGCGCATCCACGAGCGATTCACCGTTCACGCGATACTGCCCCGACTCATCGATAAGAATCTCAATCTGCTCGGCAACCTCGTCGCGCTGTAGACCGCTCGCCTCGGGCAGATCGATGGATAGCTGCGTCTCCCGGGTGAACGTCGTGGAGACCATGAAAAAAATCAGGAGTAAAAACACCACATCTATGAGCGGGGTCAGATTCACGCTCAGCGGCTCCCGGGCCTGGCGACGGAATTTCATGCCGCGCCGCGCTCCTCCTCCCGAGCGTGCAGCGCATCCACCAGCTTGATCGTCTGCTGTTCGAGTTCCACAACGATGCCATCGATGCGACCAGTGAAGTAGCGATGCATCACCAGCGCGGGGATCGCCACACAAAGGCCCGCGGCGGTGGTGATCAGGGCCTCGGAGATGCCGCCGGCGAGCGCGCTGGCGTTCCCGGCACCCTGAGTCATGATCTCAGCGAACACACGAATCATACCCACGACCGTGCCCAGCAAACCAAGCAGTGGTGCAATGGCGGCAATGGTCCCCAGACTGTTCAGGTAACGCTCCAGGTCGTGGACGACGTGACCCGCAGCTTCTTCGATGCTCTCTTTCATCACGTCCCGGCCGTGGTGCGAATTAGCCAGGCCGGCCGCCAGGATGCGCCCGAGGGGCGACGAATCGCGCAGCGCACGAAGCTTCGACGCATCGAACTCCCCGGCCTTGAGCTGCTTCCATACGGTGGCAAGAAGGTGGGGCGGGGATATGCGCCTGGGATTGAGCATGAAGAAACGCTCGATACAGATTGCAATCGCGGCAACTGAGCAGGCGATGATAATCGCCATAAGCCAGCCGCCCGCGGTGACGAGTTCTAGCACTAGGGTTCTCCGGTCTTGATAGCCGGGATTATACCCACGGGACGCCGCGCGACGGTGCCACAGTTAGCGACGCCAGGGCCGCGTCGCCAGAAGGCCAACCCGGTATGACGCCGGCGTCGACAGTGCAGTTCGCCGTCGGCACCCAGGCTGAATACCAGGGCGCCATCCGATGCGGTGTTGAGAAGCACCGCGCCCTGCGCGGCGACGCGGCGGAGTACCTCGGGCGCGGGATGTCCAAAGCGGTTCGCCCGCGCCGCCGTGACGATCACGTAGGCGGGTTTCACGCTGCGCAGCCAGAGCCGGCCAGTAGAGCCGCCCGAGCCGTGGTGTGCGGCAAGCAGCACATCGGCCCGCAGTCGATCCCGCCAATACGCCACCAGCTCCCGTTCCCGGTCCTGGTCGATATCTCCCGTGAGGAGAAAACGGTAGCCCAAGGCGTGCAGCAGGAGAACGCAGGATGCGTTGTTGTCATTGTCGGATGGCTGCGCACTGGATAGATACTCGAGGCGAATATCGCTACCGAAGCGCTCCATACGACCATGCCGGCAGCGTTCTCCACTGTCGTGAGCGGCGATCCCGCGGCGTAGCGCCTTGACCCCGGTGCGTTCCTGAAGCATCCGCTCCCCTGCGCTGTGATCCAGGTCCGGGTGGCTGATGACGAGCATTTCAAGACGGTCGCCCGGATAGCGCCGCAGCTCGGGCAGCACAGCGCGAAGCGCAACCGGTTGACCATCGGGTGGACCGGGCCCCGTGTCGTAGAGCAGCAGCCGAAAGCCGGATCGCAGCAGTACCGCCGTGCCCTGCCCCACGTCCAGGAAACTGACTTCCAGACGCGGCGGACGGGGGAAAACCGGGCTGATCAGCAGCGGGAGCGCAAGAAGCATGGGAGCGAACCGGGCACCTCGGAGCGCCGGCGTAAGGCAAGCGCCGACGGCGATAAGAAACAGCGCCAGGGCTCCGAGCGTGGGCGCCTTGCCCAGCTCCGTCGGCGCGCCCGCGATCGATTGCAGGGCCGTCATCAGCCTGAGCAGGATTGTGAGCGACATACCGGAGAGTTCGAGCAGTTCGACGGCGAACGGCAGCGCGAGGCTATGGGAGAGTAGCGCTGTGAGGAGAAGCGGCGTGGTCCATAGAGACACCATCGGTATCGCGATGAGATTCAGCGCCGCTCCCGGACCGCTCCCCGAACCGAACCAGAACAGACTCAGAGGCAGCATCGCCACGACCAGAAAAACCTGCACCAGGACCAGCTGGCGCAAGCCTCGGATACCCTTCGTCCATCGCGCGAACCACAGTAGCAGCGCGACGGCGCCGCAGCTCAACCAGAAGCTCGCACCAAGAACGGCCAGAGGTTCGAGCACAAGCAGGCACACTACCGCCATCGCCAGGGTCCCCGATCCGCACACCGGCCGGCCCGCGAGGCGCGGCAGACTGAGGAGAATCAGCATCAGCAGTGCCCGCTGCGTAGGCAGTGACAGCCCGGCCAGGAGCGCGTAGCTCCCTGCGCCGGCCAGGGCGAGGAGCACCGGGGGATAGCGCGCGTTCCGCTCCCCCAGACGCAGCATTCGCGACGCGAGGGCGCCGATGCACCAGCCCGGCATAGCGGCCAGGGAGACGTGCAGACCGGAAATCACCAGCAGGTGGGTCAAACCAAAGTTCCGCAGCTGTGACCAGGTGCCAGCTCCGATGTGCCGCTGATCACCCACCGCCAGTGCCGCCAGAAGCGGGCCAGTCTCCCCGTCCGTCTCGCGGCGTATCCACGTAGAGATCGCAAGACGGGTGCTGCCAAGGGTTTCCGCGAGACTGTCGGGAGACGCAACCCAAGGTTCACGGCTCAGTTTCGCGGAACCGATACCGTGTATGCCGCGCAGGAGGTAGTCCCGCTCTCCTGTCCCATTTATCGTATTCACAAGGCCCCAGGGTCGACGAAGACGTGCCTCCAGGGCCAGCGGGCTGCCCGGAGGAAACGGTTCGCTGCGTGTCTCCAGCGGCCCTTCAACAGCTTGATTCAGGTAAACCCGTATGCGTTGTGGACCTCTGCATGTCTGCGGTCGCAGCTCGTCCACGTCCAGGGTGACGCGCCATAGTCGTCCCTTGCCCTGCTCGTAGGACCGAGAGAGTCCCCGCACTCGTCCGCTCACCAGCAAGCTCTTGCGTTCACAGGCATCGGGCAAGAGGCTCGTCTGCCAGCGGCTCGCCTCGTACAGCCCCCGGCCTGGGACCAGGCACAGGGCCAGGATCATCAGCGCTGAGAATCGTTTCCGTCGCGCCGAAACTACGGCCAGAACAACGAGCAAGCCGCCAAGGGCCGCCACGGCTCCCGGGGGAGGAACACGTGGGAGCTGAAGCAGGGTAAGCGTTGCCAGCACCGTGGCCGCCGCAGACAGTGGATGGACTGTCACAGGGGCGGTTCCGGCGTCATAATCGCGGGCCGTAAGAAAATCCGGGGAGGCTGGGCTCAAGTACAGCAGTTCCACGGAAGAAGCCGAAGAGCAAAAACGGCCGTCAGCGCATGCCCCGCAAAACACTGAAAAGCATCATGCCGTCACCCGCGCGCCTGCGTCGGACCGGTGTTCTGGACGTGCTCGGAGAGTGGGTGTACGCCAGTAATCTCTGGCACCTGAATCGCTACTCGGCGTCCATGGCGTTTTTTGTCGGCCTTTTTCTCGCGTTTATCCCCCTACCCGGACAAATGCTCCTGGCCGCCGCGGCGGCTGTACTCCTACGCTGCAATCTACCGTTGTCCGTGGGTCTGGTGTGGATCACAAATCCTGTGACCTTTCCGGCGATTTTCTTCATCGCTTACCAGGTCGGCGCCCTGCTCATTGACGTTCCCGTTCGGGAGGTTGAATTCGCCCTCACTGTTGAGTGGTTTGAGAGCGGCCTGCTGAACGTGTGGAAGCCGCTGGCCGTCGGCTGCCTGGTCTGCGGACTGTTTTTTGGCAGCCTGGGCTACTTCGTCGTGAACGTACTCTGGCGCATGCGCGTAGCGCGGCACTGGCGGCGGCGCAAGCGGGAACGTGCGGCGCGACGGAGAGAAGCGGAAATCGGGAGCGAACCGCGCTGAAGCGAAAGCTCCTCGCCCAGCTCAGCCGGTTTCGGTCTGAAGCACCGTCGCCGGTGGCAGGCGAGCCGCTCGAAGCGCCGGATAGACGGCAGCCAGTACACACATCAGCACGGATACGAACGCGATCAGCGCGGCATCCGTGGCGCGAAGGTCAACGGGGACGAAGGATACCGGGTAGACATCGGTGGCCAGGAACTGGAACCCGGCCAGGCGCTCAATGGTCGCAATAGCCCCGGGCAACACGCTGCTGAGAAGCACGCCGAGGGCACAGCCGATACCGGCTCCGATCACACCAATGATCCCGCCCTGGATGAGAAAGAGTACGCCCATGGCCGCCGGCGAGGCGCCCAGCGTGCGCAATATCGCGATAGAGCTTCGCTGATCGATCACAACCAGGGCCAGGGCCGACACCACGTTGAAGGCCGCCACGCCGATGATCGACGCCAGGAGGAGAACCACCAGATCCCGCGACAGCTGTATGGCCGCGTGCAGATTGCCATGGGTCATGCGCCAGGTCGTCGCGTAGCTGCCCGGCGGCAGCAGACGCCGCAACGCATCGAGCTGAGCATCGACGGCAAAGGGATCGACAAAACGCAGTCGCCAGCCCGAAATACGACCGGGAATACCCGCCAGGCTCGCCGCATCCTCCAATGGCAATAAGGCCAGGGCTTCATCGATCTCTGTCCCGGTATCGACCACGGCGGCTACGTTCACGCGTTTCGTTTCTACCGCGGCCTGGCGGTAGGCACCGGTACTCGATACAAACAGAGTGAGAGCATCGCCCGCTGTCACACCCAGGCGCCGGGCGACGGAATCTCCCAAGAGCAGACCGTCCAGGGTGAGCGCCTCACCAGCGGCGCCAGTGAGCGGAAGCCCCGCGGGAAGCACATCGAGCCCGATGCCGCTCACCGCCATGGCCGAGTTCCCGCGCACCGCCATCCCGTAGAAGCTGACGAAGGGCCGGGCTTCGACGAGACCGGGAAGCGTGTCGAAGGCCGCTTCGATACCGCTCTGACGACCGCCATCGCCGGGAGTGTGCACGGTGACGTGGGGGACAAGGGCAAGAATGCGTTCGCGCATTTCCCGCTCGAAGCCGTTCATCACCGAAAGAACCGTGAGGAGAAGCGCTGTGGCGAGTATGAGGCCCGTCATGGACACCCCAGCCATAAACACCGACAGATGACCACGACCGAAGGCGAGCGTGTAGCGCATCGCTACCCGGAACAGCTCGCCAAGACTCATGGGGGCTCGCCTTCGGCTACGAGCTGACCGTTCTGCAGCCGGAGCGTCCGCTGCATATGGCTGGCGACAGAGCGATCGTGGGTAACGATCACGAAGGCACTGCTTTCTCCGCGGAGCTGTTCAATCAGGGCCAGCACCTGCTCGGCGGCTTCGGGATCGAGGTTGCCAGTGGGTTCGTCCATAAGCACACAGCGGGGGCGATTCACGAGACTCCGGGCAATGGCCACACGCTGGCGTTCACCTCCGGAGAGCTGGCCCGGACGATGCTCCAGGCGCTCCCGCAGACCCACCGCGGCGAGTAGCTCAGCGGCCTTATCGCGAGCTTCGGCTCGCCCCTCACCGCCAATCAACCGAGGCATGGCGACGTTCTCCAGCGCGGTGAACTCCGGCAGGAGATGGTGAAACTGGTACACAAAGCCCAGGTGTCGGTTGCGCCATCGCGCACGCTCGGTCTCGCGCATGGCGGCCAGGTCGCGACCCGCAAGATCAACAGTACCGGAGCTGGCCACGTCGAGTCCCCCAAGGAGATTGAGGAGCGTGGACTTCCCCGACCCCGAGGCGCCGACGATCGCCACCTTTTCGCCGTCTTCGAGCGCAAAATCGATCCCACGCAGCACTTCAACCGCGTTTGCGCCGTCCCGGTAAGTCTTGCGCACTCCCAGACAGCGGAGCGCGGGTGTGTCACTCATAGCGCAGCACCTCGGCGGGCGCGACGCGACTCGCGCGCCAGGCCGGGTAGAGCGCGGCCAGGACCGACAAAAGCGCCGCGGCGATACTCACGAACGCGACGTCGCCCCATTCGAGACGGGAAGGCAAGCGGGAGATGAAATAGACGTTGGGATCGAAGAGCTGCTGACCAAACAGACGCTCGATGCGCGCCACGATGGTGGCAATATTGCTCGCCAGAAGGATACCCAGCACGGCGCCGGCCGCCACGCCAAACAGGGCCAGAGCGAGTCCCTGGGTAAGGAATACCTGGGCGATCTCCGCGGGGCTCGATCCCAGCGTGCGCAGTACGGCGATGTCGCGGCGCTTCTCCGTGACCGCCATGACCAGTGTCGAGACGATGCTGAAGGCGGCGACGAACACCACGCCCAGGAGCAGGCAGGTTACCGTGATCTTCTCCATGCGGATGGCCCGGAACAGCGATCCCTGGGTCGAGCTCCAGGCACGGAACCGTTCACCTTCGCGAAGCAGATCAATCAAGCGCGATCCCACGGCTTCAGCGTCGAGCAGGTTCTCCGTGCGGAGCTGCAGGCCGGCTACGCCGCGGCCGCCCAAGAGGCGTTCAGCCGTTTCCAGGGACACGTAAGCGAGCTGCCCATCCTGCTGTGCACCGACCTCAAAGATGCCGATCACCCGCAGCAGGCGGCTGCGGGGAAAAACGCCGAGAGGCGTTGTCGTGAGCCGCGGCAGCACCACACGAATGTCGTCGCCCGGAACAACGCCCAGGGCTCGACTGAGGGCGCTCCCGAGTACAACGGTAAACGGCGCATACAGGTCTTCAAGGCTGGTGCGAATGAGGAAGCTGTCCAGGTCGGTTACGCTGCGCTGGCGTTCCGGGTCCATACCGATAAGCATGGCACCCTGCTGCCCGTACACTCCGGAAAGCAGCACCGTGGCGCGCTGGAATGGGGCTGCCGCGACAACGCCCGGGACCTGCAGCAACTCGGCTTCACTGCTCGTCTCACCGGCCGCCCGGGGCGAACGCTCGATGTAGGCGTGAGGTACGAGGGCGAGAATGCGATCACGGAGTTCGCCGGCGAAGCCATTCATCACGGATAGCACCGTGATCAGGCTGGCGACACCAATCATCATGCCCAGCATGGATGCCGCAGACACAAGGGTGGTAAAGCGGGAGCGCTGGCGACTGAAGCCGTAGCGCAGGCCGATACGATGAGCGTAGCTGGCCACGGGGCCGCTACCTTACGGGTCGTTTACCGACGTCGTAGTAATCCGCGCCTTCATTCGAGGAATCGACATATGGCGCGGTGCTTCCCTCGCCGCGCTCTTCGCAACGGCTGGGGTCGTCGCCACAGATCTCGCAGCGCCCTTCAATCCCGACGGCAGAGAGCCCTCCACAGGAACCTTTGAGCGGACCACGGCCCGCCATCGCCCCAATGGCCATGCCGGCGATGATCAGTCCCATGATCAGAAAAGCGAGTAGGAACTCCATTGATCCTGGCCTGTACTCCTGACCGGAATGACCGGTCCATATTCGGTTCTGAAGTGCTGTCACCTAAGGCGAGGGCACCCCGCATTGCTTTGCTTAGCGCGCTTCCTGCAGCCGATAAGGCCTGAACGCCTCTGTGTAGTGTACCGCAAGGCCGTCGCCGTCTCGCGTGACAAAATGTGCGGCCAGGTCCCGTTCCTCAGCGAGGGCCAGGGCGTCGTCGAGGCCCATCACGATGAGCGCCGTCGCCAGGGCGTCGGCGACCATGCACTCCTTGTGCACCACGGTGACGGAGACCAGCTCGTGATCGACGGGAAAGCCCGTGCGCGGGTCCACCAGGTGCGAATAGCGGCGGCCCTCCACTTCGAAATAGTTGCGGTAGTCGCCCGAGGTTGCCACGGAGGCGTCGACAACGCTCAGCGCGTCGATGAATCGGCTCTCAGCCGGATCCGGTGACTCGACGGCCAGGCGCCAGGCGCCACCTTCGGGCCGCTCACCCCGGGCTCGCAGTTCGCCCCCGATCTCAACGAGGCTGCTGCCAATGCCCTGCTCCGCCAGCAGAGCGCTCAGGCGGTCCACCGCATAGCCTTTTGCGATAGAGGACAGATCTATGCGGATACCCGCCGGGCGTTGCAGGCGCCGGGTGTTCGCGTCCCAGATCAGTCGTTGTGCCCCCACCAGGCTCCGGGCGGTCTCGATAGCGTCGGGCCCGGGTACGGCGCCCGTGAACTCGGCCGCGCCAAAACCCCAGAGCTCCACGAGCGGACCGACGGTAACGTCGTAGGCGCCCCCGGTGGCCTGACTCCAGGCAAGGGCACTGTCCAGCACATCCGCGAAGCGTTCCGAGAGCAGCACATCCGTATCGCCGGCCGTCGCGTTGAGACGCGAGATTTCCGAATCCGGCAGGTAAGTGGACAGTACGTCGTTGATGACAACGAGTTCTTCTTCTATCAGGGATCTGGCCGCCTCTGCGGCGAGGCCTGCATCGCCACCGTAGGCTACGGACCAGGTGGTACCCATCGTGGCACCACGCAGAACGACACGCTCCGGCGCTCCTTCGCAGCCAGCCAGAGCCGCCGCGAGTACCAGGACAAACGCTGAGAACACCCGCGTAAAAAAACGAAGGCCGCGCGAACGCGGCCCGTTTTGACAGCTAATCGACCCTGTGTTCCTCATACGCTACCACCAACGCGGGGAGTCCGCTTGGCGGTCGAACAAGATTCGCTTAGGCCACCAGTCTCGGACGCGGCTTTCATGCTCCAATCTCAGACATCGATCTCAGACATCGATCTCAGACATCGATCGCAGACATCAAACTCAGCCATCGGCATCCTTATTCATCCAAGACATCGATAATCTCAGACAGCGGCCTCAACCGCCGAAGTCGTCGAGCATGATGTTCTCGGGCTCCACGCCGAGATCGGTCAGCATCTGGATTACCGCCGCGTTCATCATGGGCGGTCCGCACATGTAGAACTCACAGTCCTCCGGCGCGGGATGATCCTTGAGGTATTCCTCGTAGAGTACGTTGTGGATAAACCCGGTAAGACCTTCCCAGTTGTCCTCGGGCTGAGGATCAGAAAGTGCCACATGCCAGTTGAAATTCTCGTTGTCGGCCGCGAGCTGGTCGTATTCGTCCTGGTAGAACATCTCGCGCAGCGAACGCGCGCCGTACCAGAAGGAAATCTTGCGCTCGGATCCGATTCGCTTGAGCTGATCGAAGATATGCGAACGCATGGGCGCCATACCGGCACCGCCACCAATGAACACCATTTCCGCGTCCGTATCCTTGGCGAAGAATTCACCGAAGGGGCCGTAGACGGTCACCTTGTCACCGGGCTTCAGGTTGAAAACCCAGGAGGACATTTGACCGCAGGGGATCCCCTCGCTGCCTGGAGGCGGCGTCGCGATGCGAATATTGAATTTCACCACGCCCTTTTCTTCGGGATAGTTGGCCATGGAATAGGCGCGGATGACCGTCTCGTCCACCTGCGACTGCAGCTTGAAGAAGCCAAAGCGTTCCCAGTCTCCGCGATACTCGTCCTCAACCTCAAAGTCTTCGTACTTCACCAGGTGCGGAGGGCATTCGAGCTGGACATAGCCTCCGGCGCGGAAGTCGACGCTCTCGCCTTCGGGCAGCGCCAGGGTCAGTTCCTTGATGAAGGTCGCCACGTTGGGGTTGCTGACCACCGTGCACTCCCATTGCTTCACGCCGAAGACGTCTTCCGGGACTTCGATCTTCATGTCCTGCTTGACCGCGGTCTGGCAGGACAGACGCCAACCCTCGGCCGCATCGCGACGCGTGAAATGCGACTCCTCCGTGGGCAACATGGAGCCGCCGCCTTCATTCACAACGCATTTACACTGAGCGCATGTTCCGCCGCCCCCGCAGGCCGAGGCCAGGAAGATGTTGGCTTCCGACAGGGTCTGTAGCAATTTCCCGCCAGCGGGAACCGTGATGTTTTTTTCGCCGTTGATCTCGATGGTTACACTGCCGCTGCTGACCAGCAGCGTGCGGGCATAGAGAATGATCGCCACAAGTGCCAGCACGATGACCGTGAACATCACGACGCCGTACACGATGGTCATATCCATAAAATGCCGTCTCCTGTTTCCTGTGCTGCGTCTGTTTCTGCGTCTATCACTAGTTACGCCGCCCCTGGCGGCCGGAAGCTATGGGTCGACCCTGGCCGAACGCCGTAGCTTGCCAAACGATTCATGCGGACCGATCAGAGGTCGATGCCACCCAGGGCCATGAACCCCATGGACATGAGTCCCACTGTTATGAAGGTAATGCCCAGGCCCTGCAAGCCGTCGGGTACATCGCTGTACTTGAGCTTCTCGCGGATTCCAGCGAGGGCGACAATGGCGAGCGCCCAGCCCACACCGGCACCGGCTCCGAACACCACGCTTTCGGCGAAGTTATAGTCCCGCTCTACCATCAGCAGCGATGCACCAAGGATCGCGCAGTTCACCGTAATGAGAGGCAGAAACACGCCGAGGGCGTTGTAAAGCGCCGGCACGTAGCGATCCAGGAACATCTCGAGGATCTGCACCAGCGCCGCGATCACGCCGATATAGGAAAGCAGGCCAAGAAAGGAAAGGTCCACATCCGGCAGACCCGCCCACGCCAGTGCGCCGTCCGCGAGAAGATAGTTGTAGATCAGGTTGTTCACCGGAACGGTGATGGTGAGCACGACGACCACGGCAATACCGAGGCCGATGGCGGCGCTCACCTTCTTCGATACCGCGAGGAAGGTGCACATGCCCAGAAACACGGACAAGGCCATGTTTTCAATAAAGATCGCCCGCACGAACAGGCCGAGGTAATACTCCATCAGGCGGCCTCCTCCGCGACGGTGTGCTTCGACATGCGGAAGTCGGGTTCCTCAACCTGTTTGGCGTCCCAGGCCCGCAGAATCCAGATGAACAGACCAATGAGGAAAAACGCGCTGGGCGGCAGCAGCAGCAGTCCATTGGGGTTGTACCACCCGCCCTCGGTCACCAGGGGCAGAATCTCAAAGCCGAAGAGCTTGCCCGAGCCGAAGAGCTCGCGAATCACCGCGACGAAAATCAGCACCACCGAATAGCCGAGGCCGTTTCCAATTCCGTCCATAAAGCTCGCCACGGGCGGATTCTTCATCGCGAAAGCCTCGGCGCGGCCCATCACAATGCAGTTAGTGATGATCAGGCCCACGAACACGGAGAGCTGCTTGCTGATGTCGTAGGCAACGGCCTTGAGTACTTCATCAACGAGGATCACCAGGGAAGCGATGATCGTCATCTGCACGATGATGCGGATGGCGCCCGGGATGTGGCGGCGGATCATCGAAATGAACAGGTTCGAAAACGCGGTCACCGAGGTCAGGGCGATGCACATGACCAGGGTCACCTGCAGCGACGAGGTCACCGCCAGCGCCGAGCAGATACCGAGGATCTGCAGGGCAATGGGATTGTTGCGGAAAATGGGGCTTACGAGCGTGTCCTTCACCGTATCCATGCTCAGGCGTCTCCGTTACGCAGATTGGCAAGGAACGGAGCGAAGCCCTCGTCCCCCATCCAGAAAGTGATGAGGTTGGTCACGCCGCGACTGGTGAGTGTTGCGCCCGAGAGGCCGTCGACCTGCCAGTCGGCGTCACTGCTTTGCGGATTGACCGAACCCTTGAGCAGGCGAAGCTCCACGTCGCCATCGCGGTACACCTGCTTGCCGGGCCACATAGCCTTCCAGCGCGGGTTGTCCACCTCTCCGCCCAGTCCGGGCGTTTCCCCGTGGTCGTAGAAGCCAAGGCCGGCCACGGTATTGCCGTCTGATTCAAGGGCCAGGAAGCCGTAGAGCGTGGACCAGAGACCGTAGCCATGCACCGGAAGAATGATCTTTTCGTAGTCGCCGCTGTCGCCACGGACGAGGTATACCTGCGCGACGTTGGCCTGACGGCCGATCTTGGCAATGTCTATGTCGCCGGGCACGTCCCGGGAGCGGCCGGGATCCTTGGCCGCCGCGCGCTGGTCATAACCCGCAGCGACGCTGTCGGTAAAGCGTCCCGTACTCAGATCGACGAAGCGCTCTTCAACGGCGGCGAACTGCTCCTCGACGGAGCGGCCTTCCTGCAACATGCCGGCCGCCTGCAGGATGTTGCGCTTGCGATCCAGGCTCTTGTTCGCTTCCTGCGCCGGCTTGAGCACCACGGCCGCGGCGGAGACGATCACCGAGCAGACGATGCACAGGGAAAAGGCGACCTTCAGGATCTTGCCGATAGTGTCATTACTGGACACGGGCGAGTCTCCTCTTGATGTTGGACTGAATCACGAAGTGGTCAAACAGCGGAGCGAAGAGGTTGGCGAACAGAATCGCCAGCATGATGCCCTCCGGAAACGCCGGATTGATAACCCGGATGAGCACCGTCATCAGTCCGATCAAAATGCCGTAGGCCCAGCGCCCGCGATTCGTCATCGCCGCGGAAACGGGGTCGGTAGCCATAAAGAACATGCCGAAGGCAAAACCGCCTACCACTAGGTGCCAGTACCAGGGCATGGCAAAAGCGGGATTGCTGTCCGAACCAACGAGATTCAGGAACGATGAAAAGAGGAACATGCCGAGGAACACGCCCGCGACCACGCGCCAGGAGGCCACGCGAGTAAGGAGTAGCACTGCGCCGCCGATCATGACCATGAGTGTTGAGGTCTCGCCGATCGAACCCGGGATCGAGCCGATAAAGGCATCCATCCAGGTGTACTGAGTCTGGAGGGCGTTCATGCCCTCCGCGGCGACCACGCCTAACGGCGTTGCACCGCTGTAGCCGTCCACCGCGGTCCACACCGCATCGCCGGAAAGCTGTGCGGGGTAGGCGAAGTACAGAAAAGCGCGACCGGTCAGCGCCGGGTTCAGGAAGTTCTTGCCCGTGCCCCCAAACACTTCCTTGCCGATGACAACGCCGAAGCTGATGCCCAGGGCCGCCTGCCACAGGGGCAGGTCCGGTGGGCATACCAGGGCGAACAGGATTGAGGTAACAAAGAAACCCTCGTTGACCTCGTGCCCGCGCTTGATCGCGAAGAGCACTTCCCAGAATCCGCCAACAATAAAAGTCACCGCGTAAATCGGAACGAAGTAGACCGCTCCGAAGAACAGGTTGTGCCAGATGTTGGCCGCGTCATAGCCCCCAAAGACTGAGATCAGGGCACCGCGCCAACCTTCAACGCTGCCACCGGTGACCGCGTAGATTTCGTTGGCCTGGTAGCCGAGGTTGTACATTCCGTAGAACATCGCCGGAAAGGCCGCGAGCCATACGGTGATCATGATCCGCTTGAGATCCACGCCATCGCGCACATGCGATGTGGTGCGCGTCACGGTGGACGGCTTGTAGAAGATGGTGTCTACCGCCTCGTAGAGCGGATAGAAATTCTGGAAGCGACCACCGTCCTGGAACTGATGCTCGACCCCGTCGAGCCACTTACGAAGTGCCATGCCTCAGCCCTCCTTCTCTATGCGAGTCAGGTTGTCACGAAGAATCGGCCCGTACTCGTATTTGCCGGGGCAAACATAGGTACAAAGCGCGAGATCCTCTTCTTCCAGTTCCAGGCAGCCAAGCGCCTGGGCCGTTTCCGTATCCCCCACGATGAGGGAGCGCAGAAGCTGCGTCGGTAGGATATCCAGGGGCATGATCCGCTCGTAGTTTCCTACCGGCACCATGGCGCGCTCACTGCCGTTGGTTGACGTCGTCAGCGGTTGCGGCCTGAGGCCGAACCAGTTGCTCAGGTACACACCCATCACAGAGTGCTTTTTGGCGCCGGCGCGCAGGTAGTGAAGGAATTCCCGCTCCCGGCCCTCGGCGAGCACGCTGACCTGTTGGTGATAGCGACCCAGATACGCCGTGGCTGCCGAGACGCGCCTACCGCCAAGAACGGAACCGGACACGATGCGGTTCTCGCCGGAGCGAAGTTCGCCGGCACACAGAGCCTCGAGGTCGGCGCCCACGCGTGTGCGAAGCAAGCGGGGGTTCTCGACCTGGGGTCCCGCCAGGGAAATGACGCGTTCGGTCCAAAGCGCGCCATCCGTAAAAAGGCGCCCGATGGCGATCACATCCTGGTAGTTGATGGTCCAGACGCTGCGCTCGTTGGCTGCGCCCACCAGGAAATGAATGTGCGTGCCCGCAAGACCCGCCGGGTGGGGTCCGGAGAACTCCTCGTGGCGGATGTTCGCCGCCGAAGCAACGGGCACGGAAGCGTTTGGGGCGGTGCAGAGAAAGAGCGAGCCCGCGGTCTGGCCGGCGAGCAGGTCCAGACCCAGGGAAAAGGCCTCACTCTGTTCGGCGATAACGACCATCGGATCGGCCGCCAGAGGATGGGTGTCGATGGCGGTAACGAAAACAGCCGCCGGCTGGTGATCAAGCTCCGGGACCCGGCTGAAAGGACGCGTCCGCAGGGCCGTCCACAGACCCGACTCGACGAGCCTCGCACGTACTTCTTCCGCGGGCAGTGCGCGGGCCTCCGTGGCGGAGTGCTTCGGATACTCGACAGCGTCGTCGCCATCAACCTCGATGACCACGGACTGCAGCACGCGCTTGGCGCCGCGGTTGATGGCGGAGACCGTACCCGCCGCCGGCGCGGTATAGCGTACGCCTTCGGTTTTCTTGCAGGTAAACAGCAGGTCACCGCGGCGGACGCGGTCGCCTACCTGGACTTCCATGGTCGGCTTCATACCGACGTAGTCGCCGCCTACCACGGCCACGGCTCTAACGGTGGGGCCGTCTTCGATGTGTTGCTGCGGCGCACCCTCAATGGGAACGTCGAGTCCCCGGGATATCTTGATCATTGTTTCCGCCTGGTAAATCGCGGTGTATCAAGCGAATGGGCCGTGCCAGTACGCACCGCGAGCGCAGCCGGCGCCATGGCGCGGCTGACTCGGGGGCTTGGTGGCAGATTCGATGCGGCACAGGGCATAAACCCCGCGGCAGGACATGACCGTGGCGGTGCGCAACGCGCTTTCCAACTTCCCGCGACCTCCCCCGACGCTTCCGCTCATAACGGCGGTTTGCTCGGGGGTGGTACTGCGACTGCTCTCGGCATGCCTTACCAACATGACCGCGCCGATATCGGTACGACGGCCTTGATGACTCACCGACTCGCTTCGCTCCCCCGACGAGCCGGTTTCAGGCGGGCGTGATTATAGCCAAGCGCCCTACCGCCACGCCACTCGACGAAGGACTAAATAATGACACTAAGGTACTGGCTGTACAGAAAAATCCCACGAAAACTGGGGGTATGGCGAGCTACGCCTCCCGCGGATAGCGCAGGTAGTGCACGCCGGCCATTTGCTCGAGGACGCGATATACCTGGCAGCTGTAGCCGAACTCGTTGTCGTACCAGAGATAGAGCACGGCATTGCGGCCGTTCACGATGGTTGCCTGAGCGTCGTAAACACACGCGGTCCGCGAACCCACGAAATCACTGGAGACCACTTCCGGGGAGTTCGAGTAATCAATCTGTCGACGCATGCTCGAATGCAGCGCCATATGCCGCATGTACTCATTCACCTCGTCGCGATCCGTGTTTTCGCGAAGCGTGAGATTGAGGATCGCCATGGACACGTTCGGCGTGGGCACGCGAATCGCATTCCCCGTCAGCTTGCCCTGAAGCTGCGGGAGCACCTTGGCCACCGCCTTGGCGGCACCGGTTTCGGTGATCACCATATTGAGGGGTGCGCTTCGACCGCGGCGATCGGCCTTGTGGTAATTGTCGATGAGGTTCTGGTCGTTGGTGTACGCGTGGACCGTCTCCACGTGGCCGTGCTCGATGCCAAAGCGGTCATCAATGGCCTTAAGCGGAGGAACAATGGCGTTGGTTGTGCACGATGCCGCCGAGATGATCCGGTCCTCATTGCTGACCTGATCGTTGTTGATGCCCGCGACGATGTTCTTGAGGTCGCCCTTGCCGGGGGCGGTAAGAATCACCTTCGCAACGCCCTTAGACTCAAGGTGCTTGGCCAGACCCGCCTCATCACGCCACACGCCGGTGTTATCAATCACGATGGCGTTGTTGATCCCATACTCGGTGTAGTCGATGGAATCCGGAGAATCGGCGTAGATCACCCGAATCTCGTTGCCATTGGCGACAAAACTCTGCCGCTCTTCGTCTACCCGAATCGTGCCGCTGAAGGCGCCGTGCACCGAATCCCGGCGCAGGAGACTCGCGCGTTTGACGAGATCGTTCGAGGCCTTGCCCTTGCGCGCCACGATCGCCCGCAGCCGGAACTCTTTGCCGCCGTCGGTCTTGTCGATAAGGATTCGCGCCATGAGGCGGCCGATGCGTCCAAAACCGTAGAGCACCACATCCACGGGCTCTTCCAGCGGATGGTGATCGCTGCCAATCAGATAGGACAGCTGCTCCCGGACGTAGTCCTCGACGGCTCCCTCGCCGTGATTCCGGTCGTAGTAGTCGACCGCCAGCCGACCCACGTCGATATGTGACGGCCCGAGATCCAATCCCGCGATGGCCTGAATCACCGGCAGCGTTTCCCGCTCGGACAGCTCGTTGCCCTCGACCTGGCGCACCCAGCGATGGATCTTCATCAGGTCCAGCACCGACTGATTCACCATGGACCGGTCATAGCAGAAACACTTGATATTGCGTTCCCGCGACAGCGAGCCAATAAGGGGAATGGTGGCCTCGGCCAGCGCCTCGCGCTCTTTCCAGTCGCTGAAGTAATCGGCGGGGCGAGGTCGTTTACGATCAGTCACGGCATTACATCCTGTAGTCCGGTGGGCTCAAGGCCCGCAAATAGCGGTTCGACGCGCATTATCTCCAGCGTGAATTCGCCCTAGCAACCGGTCTTTTGCCGTCCAATTCACAGGCCGGGCAAAAATTGGTCCCCCCGCGCCCCTGAGCCTACAATACGCGTCCGCTTTTTTCGGACTCAAACCCTTCATGCTGCTCGCCCCCCGACTCAGCGATGCACCCTGGCCCGACCGCGCTGGCACGCGGACCTCGGTAGGCCCGCTTTATGGCGCGGCACCGGCGCTGCTTGTTGCCGAAGAGGCCCGCCCGGGGCGACTGCTGATCGTCGTCACGGAAGACACCGCGCAGGCGCAGTTGCTGGCCCGGGAGCTGCCCCTGTTCCTTCCCGAGGGACAGGAACTCCTTCATCTCCCCGACTGGGAAACGCTCCCCTACGATAATTTTTCGCCGCACCAGGACATCATCTCGGATCGCCTGCGAGCACTGCATCGCCTGCCGCGCCAGGCCGAGGGCGTCCTTCTGCTGCCGATGTCCGCGCTGATGCAGCGCCTGCCTCCGCGCCATTACATCGACGCGAACAGCCTCGAGCTGGCCACCGGTCAGACTCTGGATGTGGAAGCGCTGCGTGGCGCCCTCGTAAAAAGCGGTTATCGCCTGGTCGACACGGTGTACGAACACGGTGAGTTCGCGCTCCGCGGCTCCCTGCTCGATATCTATCCCATGGGAAGCCCGCTGCCTTTGCGCATCGATCTCCTCGACGACGAAATCGACACCCTGCGCAGCTTCGACCCGGAAACCCAGCGCACGCTGGAGAAACTCGACCGGGTCGAACTGCTGCCCGCGCGGGAGTTCCCCCTGGACCGCGCCAGCATCACGGCGTTCCAGCAGCGCTGGTACGGTCGCTTCGACATCGACCACGACCGCTGCCCGACCTTCACCGAACTCAGCGCCGGACGCGCCCCGGGCGGCGCCGAGTACTACCTGCCGCTGTTCTTCGACGGCTGCGAACTGCTCCTCGATTACCTGCCGCCACACGCGGCACTGATCACCGTCGGCGATCATCACGGTGCGGCCCAGCGTTTCTGGGACGAGGCGGAGCGTCGCTATGAAGACTTCGGCGTGGATCCGCGCAGACCGCTGCTGTCTCCGCGGGAGATCTTTACCCCGGTGGAAGAGCTCTATCAGCGGCTGAAGGAACACGCGGTCCTCGAGCTGCGTCAGCACAGCGATGCGCCCGTGCACATCGCCAGCGCATCACAGCCGCCTCCCGTGCTGCCCGAGGGATTCAGTGATCAGGGCCTCAAGGCCAGGCTTGTGAGCCTCCTAGATGGCCACGAGGGCCGGGTGCTGCTGTGCGCCGAGACGACGGGTCGCCGGGAGATCCTCCTGGAGTCCCTCGACGATCCACCTCCCCAGGTCGATAGCTGGAGCGAGTTCATCGCCTCGGACTCGCCCATTGCCCTGACCGTCGCCCCCATCGACCGCGGCATCAATCTGGGCACCGAGGCCCCGATGCTGGTCAGCGAGGCGCAGCTCTTCGGCGAGCGCGTGGCCCAGCGCCGCCGCCGACGTTCCCGGGGTGCCGATCCGGAAGCCGCTTTCCGCGACCTGAACGAACTGCGAACCGGGGCGCCGGTGGTCCACCTGGAACACGGTATCGGCCGCTATCAGGGTTTAACGCACCTCGACGTGGACGGTAGCGCGGCGGAGTTCCTGACCCTGGAGTACGCCGAAGGCGCGCGGCTCTACGTGCCGGTAGCCTCCCTGAGCCTGATCAGCCGCTACGCGGGCAGCGACCCCGATCACGCGCCGCTGCATCGCCTCGGCTCCGAGCAGTGGGAAAAGGCGCAGCGCAAGGCACGCGAAAAGGCCAACGACGTGGCGGCTCAGCTGCTCGAGGTCTACGCGCGCCGCGAGGCCCGGGAAGGCGTGCAGTTCAGCAATCCCGAGGAAGACTACACGCGCTTCAGCGCCGGCTTTCCCTTCGAGGAGACTCCGGACCAGGCAGTGGCGATCGAGGCGGTCGAGACCGATATGTTCGGCGCCGGAGTCATGGATCGTCTCGTCTGCGGCGATGTCGGCTTCGGCAAAACCGAAGTCGCCATGCGGGCGGCCTTCATCGCCGCCGCCAATGGGCGACAGGTGGCCATGCTCGTACCGACGACGCTACTGGCGCAGCAGCACTACAACTCGTTCCGGGATCGCTTCGCCAACTGGCCGGCCCGCATCGAGGTGCTGTCGCGATTCCGCTCCACGGCGGACGTTCGAGCCGTTATGCAGCGCCTGGAAAAGGGCGAAGTCGACATTCTCATCGGCACGCACAAACTGCTGCAAAGCGATATCCGCTTCTCCGATCTCGGACTCCTCATCATTGACGAGGAACATCGCTTCGGTGTGCGGCAAAAGGAAGCAATCAAGGCGCTGCGAGCCGAGGTCGATATCCTCACCCTCACGGCGACTCCCATTCCTCGGACGTTGAACATGGCCCTTGGCGGTCTTCGCGATCTCTCCATCATCGCCACGCCGCCCCCGCGGCGCCTTTCAATCAAGACGTTTGTCCGCGAGAGCAATCACGGGTTGATCAAGGAGGCCGTGCTGCGCGAAACCCTGCGCGGGGGCCAGGTGTTCTACGTGCACAACGAGGTGCGTACCATCGAGGAACGGGCAAACAAGCTTCGCGATCTGCTGCCGGACCTGTCCATCGCCGTCGCCCATGGACAGATGCACGAAACGCAGCTCGAGCGGGTGATGTCCGATTTCTACCACCAGCGCCATCATATTCTGCTGTGCACCACGATCATCGAGACCGGGATCGATATACCCAACGCCAACACGATCATCATCGACCGGGCGGATCGTTTCGGGCTTGCGCAGCTGCACCAGCTGCGTGGCCGGGTGGGTCGATCGCATCACCAGGCCTACGCCTATCTGCTTTGCCCGCCCGCATCGGCGATGACCGCCGACGCGGGCAAGCGCCTCGAGGCCATCGAAGCCGCCGGAGACCTGGGCGCGGGCTACCAGCTGGCAACTCATGATCTCGAGATCCGCGGCGCCGGTGAACTCCTCGGTGACGAGCAGAGCGGGCAGATCCAGAGCGTAGGCTTCAGCCTCTATTCACAGCTGCTGCGCAGCGCCGTGGAGGCCATGCGGCGCGGAGACATTCCCGACGTCGATGCGCCCCTCAGCCCTACGACGGAGGTCAACCTGCACGGTCCGGCGCTCATCCCGGAAGACTACCTGCCAGATCCGAACATGCGCCTTATTCTTTACAAGCGTATCGCTGCCTGCGAAAGCGATGGCGATCTGCGCGAGATGCAGGTCGAGATGATCGACCGCTTCGGCATGCTCCCGGCCGCGGTGAAAGGGCTATTCAGCAACAACAGCCTGCGCCTGGCGGCCGCGAAGCTGGGCATCAAGGCCATGGAGCTTGGCGAGAAAGGCGGACACATTGATTTTCTCGAAAGCACCGGCGTCGACCCGCTGGCTCTGGTCAAGCTTGTGCAGGAGAAGCCATCGGCCTACCGTCTGGCCGGCCCCACACGTCTGCGCATAACGCAGGAAACACCGGAACTGTCAGGCCGTGAGGCGCTTGCGCGTGAGCTGCTGCAGCGGTTGAGTGGAGAGTTGCATGAGCAGGCCGCCTAAACGTGCACTCCTCCGGCTGCTTTGCGTCTGCTGGTGCGCGGCCTATGCGGCCGTAACGCCGGCGCAGACGCTTCCCAAAGATGCCATGGAGGACTGGTACCGCGTCGAACTCCTGGTCTTTCTGCGCGAAGACGCGGAGAGCCTGAGCGCGGAGCAATGGCCCGCCCTGCCCGCACTCAACTACGCTGAGTCGCTGCGCTATCTGGTGGATCCGGAGCTCGCCGATCGCCGGCTGCTGGAGAGCGCGGCGCTGCAGAGCCGGATCGATGAACGGGGCGTGCAGAGCCTTCTGCTCCCTGCTCCGTTTTCGATTCTCGACGACGCCTCGCGACCGGATGCCCTTATCGGTGAGCCCTGGGTTGACCCGCAGGCAAGCCTGCTGGACCCGAACTCTCCTGCCGCTGTGCCAAACGGCGCGGCGGGCACGGTAGGTAGCACGGATGATGCGACAGTTTCCGCCCTTGACGCCGAACCTGAGGCCGTCGACGGTCCTCCGCAGCTTCCTTTGGCGATGCCGTTTCAACTCGTGGATCAGTCTGCCCTCGACTTCAATGCCCAGGCGCGCAGTCTGCGCCGACGAGGTGAGCGGGTGGTGTTCCATGAGGGCTGGTGGGCCCGGCTCCGTGCCGATGAGCCCCAGGACTGGGTCGCGCTGGATCGCGGGGCGGATATGGATACGCGGGACTGGCCCGAAGTCCAGGGTGGGGTTCACATCTACCGCTCCCGCTATCTGCATATAGACGTCGATCTGTGGCTAAACACGCAAGCGCCTTACCTGCCCGAGGGCTGGCAAATCGACTCGCCACCGCTGCCGCCGGCGTCTCTGCGCGGCGGGACTCTGGACGGATACGAGATCAACCCCTGGGAACCGGAAACCTCTGTCCCGGCTCCGGGAGGCGTGAGCGGAGCGCCGAATCCTGGTGCCCGGGAAAACGCGACGCTTGTTGCCCGGCAGGCTGACCCGCTAATCGTCGCGGGCTCCTTTGGCCCCGGTGCGGAGAGCCCGGGCACTGCAGGGAACTCTCCGGTCGGTCCTGACGCGGATGAGCCACAGGCGCCGGTTTACCCCTGGCGCCACGCTATCGTCCACAAACAATCGCGGCGCATGCGTTCGCAGGAAATTCACTACCTCGACCATCCAGTGATTGGCGTTGTCATTCGGGTGATGCCGGCGTCCGAGGAACTTCAGCCCCTGGCCGACGAGGAAGACCTCGCCTTCCGCGAGCGCCATGGCCTTCCCGTTACGCTCATCACGGTCGATGCTTACGAGGGCGACGCATCCCCCTGATGAGCTAGAAAGCCGGCGACGAGCGCTGCGAACAGCTCTGTTTCCCGGTTCAAAATTTCGCGGATTCGATCGAAACTTATCGGCTGATCCTCCAGCCCCGCCGCCGCGTTAACAATCATCGCCACAGCGGCGTAGGCGATCCCCGCCTCGCGGGCAAGAGACGCCTCGGGCATGCTGGTCATGCCGATAATGTCGCAACCGTCGCGGGCCACATGCGTTATTTCCGCCGCCGTCTCAAGGCGCGGGCCCTGGACCACGGCGAGTACGGCACCATCATCGCAGGGAACAGCGGTGTACAGCGCGGCGGCCAGCAGTTCCCGACGCAGGTCTTCATCGAAGGGATAGGTGAAATCGATGTGCATGATCGACCCGCTCGAGCCGTCGTCAAAGGTGTGCTCGCGACCCCAGGTGTAGTCAATAAGCTGATCCGGAATCACCAGCCGCCCGGGACGAAGCTGCGCGTTAATCGCGCCAACGGCGTTTGCCGCAATGATTCGGGTGGCTCCGAGTTCCCTTAGCGCCCATATGTTTGCCCGGTAGTTCACGAGATGGGGTGGAATAGGCCGGCCTCGGCCGCCGTGACGGTGGAGGAACAAAACCCCATCGCAGCCGTCGACCCTGCCCTCCTGGATCGGCGCGGAAGTCTCCCCAAAAGGAGTCGCAACGGCGTGCTCCCGGTGTATCTCCATGCCCGAGAATTTGCTGAGTCCCGATCCCCCGATAATCGCTGTTACCACTCCACCTCTCCGACTACGTCCGCAGGACCCTGCGCTAAAGCGCCGCTCCAGACCGCGCCCAGGTCGGCCAGTTTAGACTTTTTCCGCATGACTGCACGATCCATGCGGTCGCTCGGAGTATAAACACGTGGTGCCTTGTTAAGCGTCATTCGACAAGTGCCGCGCAAGCCTCTGAATTGCAAACACTGCAGTCCAAACGCTCCTGGGCCCCGCCCGTCTGTAAGGAAGATCTGACACCCAAGGTCCACTGGAAACGCCTCGGCGAGGTGATAGCCTGAACTTGGAGGTTCATTCAAAACTACAAGCGGGGGCCTACAGAATGAGCAGGCATCTTCCACAGGTCGGACTCTGGTATCAGGATCGCGACACGGGGCTGCTATTCGAAATCGTCGCCACGGATCTCGATGAAGGTACGGTCCAGGTCCAGTATGTCGACGGGGAAATCACGGACTTTGACACCGAGAGTTGGGCATTTCTCAACCTGCTTCCAGCGGCCGAACCGGAAGACTGGCGAAGCGTTCTGGAAGTGGACGATGACTATAGCCCGGATACGGACATGGCCGGTTACCCCGTCCAATGGGCCAGTCCGCTCTCGCGAATAGAGCCGGAGACCGTTCTCGGCATCGAGGACATCTAGCGGAGAACTCTGCCCCGGCGCGCGTGGCGTCGGCTTGCTCCGCGGCTATACCTGTATATAATCACAGGCACTGTATATCCGCACAGGTGCCGCATGATCAAATTGACTGCACGGCAGGAGCAGGTGCTGGACGTCATTCGCCAGCACATCGACAACACCGGGTTGCCCCCCACCCGCGCCGACATTGCCAGGGAACTTGGCTTTCGTTCCGCGAACGCCGCCGAAGAGCACCTCAAGGCACTGGCGCGCAAGGGTGCGATTGAAATCATCCCCGGTGCATCCCGAGGTATCCGACTCCCCGACGAAGAAGGACTCCCCCTGGTCGGCCAGGTGGCAGCGGGCGCCCCCATTCTCGCTGCGGAAAACATCGAGGAACGCTGTTCCGTGGATCCGGGATTCTTTCGTCCGCGGGCCGATTACCTTCTGCGCGTTCGCGGCGACAGCATGATCAAGATTGGCATCCATGATGGCGATCTTCTCGCCGTACACTCAACGCCGGTTGCCGAAAACGGCGCGGTTGTGGTCGCTCGCGTGGAAGACGAGGTGACGGTCAAGCGACTGCGCCGTCGAGACGAACGCCGCATCGAACTCCTCCCGGAAAACGATGACTACGACCCGATCCAGGTCGATCTGGCCGAGCAGGCCTTCGCCATCGAAGGCCTCAGCGTTGGAGTACTGCGCCGTTCTTGAGCCGAAAATTAGTTAAAAATCAGTGTATTAACACTGCCGGCTCATTGATTTTCTAAGTAGCTGGGGAAGGGGCACTAATACCGGCAGCGAGCGCCTGTGGGTGGCGGCGCCAGGACTCGATTTTGAGGTCTCGTTTTTCAGGTCTCGTATACTATTGCTCGCCGTTCTTCTGTTCGCCGTTCTTCGCAGTTTTTCGCGTAGTCGGCACAGTACTTGGCGTATGGGAGTGCCTCAAACAGCGCCTTAAAGAGCGCCTCAGCTAGAGTGCCAAAGCGCGCTGCCATACTCAGTGGAGCGTCGGCGGCGAGGACTCGACCTGTTCCACTTCCATTTCGATATCGGCCTGCTCGGCAAGCTGCGCGGCCGCCTGGATGCCGGCCTGAATCATGGCCTTGGCCACCTCCATGCCCTGATCCATGATGTAAACACGAGACTCTTCTGAAAAGCGGATGGTAACTAGGGGCTCTTTCTCGGGGTCACCCTCTTCTTCCGCACGTTTGAGGACGATTTCGCCATCACCGAGATCAACGATCTCCAGTAGGGATGTAGGCACGCAGGAACCTCTGATTGGTGTGCACACTGATACTAGCAGTGCCCGTCCCGCGGCAACAAGTCGACCAATAGACAGTTTGCCATCGCCTCGGTTCGCGGCCGCCTGAGCCCTATGCGAGGGCGTTTCATGGAGCTTACGACGCCGAGAGTCTGGCGCCGGACGCAAAAACCCGCGGGTCGCGTTCAGCATTCGGCCATGGAGTCATCCATACGCTGCATGGTCGCATTCAGCCGTCGCAACCAATCTTCCGCTACGGCGAAACCCGGCGCCTGGCGATCGCTGCCCAGCACGTTGGGCGACCACTGCGTCGGAGCGGTTCCCGTTGCGCTCTCGCTCGATGAAGCGAGGAGTTCGGCCAGCCAGCCATCCCGCTCCAGCAGGGCAAATTCAGCCAATTCCGGTGGACGGGCGCGACCGGCCTCGTGCTCGGGCAACTCCTGCGTTGAACTCGGCGGTGGCGAGGCGTCCGGCGCTTCCTCTATCCCGGCGACCGAACGCAGAAACCATCCGTAGGCGTCCCGCAGATGGTTTCGGACCGCCGGAAGAAAGGCTTCCGTAAGCTGATCCTGGGGAACGCGGGCCTCATCCCGTGCCTTGTCCCAGCATTCCAGCAGAATTCTGGCCCGGTACAGGGAGCGGTTGGCGGCGCCCCGGCTGCGTGACACCGCTCAGGACGCGCCGCTGGAACGGGCGCCGGTCGCGGCCGTCTTGCGCACCGCCTTCTTTCTGGCCGCGGGTTTCTTCTTGGCCGGCGCCTTCTTGCGGGCCTTGGGCGCGGGCTTTTCTTCCTGCCACTTGCCGCCGTTGTAGAACGCCTTCCAGCCCGTCGCCTTACCGTCGACCTCGCTCATCACATACTGCTCTTTGGTCTTGCGGCTGAAACGAATCTGAGCCGGATTGCCGTCGGGATCGGCTTGCGGGGCATCAAAGAGAAACGTGTACTTCGGATCGATCTCGTCGCGGTGCGGGAGCAGTTCCCGCACCAGCGGCGCCCGCGTCTCCCGATGTTTCGGAAACTGGCTCGCCGCAAGAAAAAGGCCGGCCGCACCATCGCGCAGAACGTAGTGGTCCTCCACCTTCTCGCAGGCCAGTTCCGGCATCGGCACCGGATCCATCTTCGGCGGAGCCGGCTCCCCATTGCGCAGTAATTTCCGGGTGTTCTTGCATTCGGGATTGGTGCAACCGAAGTACTTCCCAAACCGTCCGGTCTTGAGCTGCATCTCGCTGCCGCACTTGTCGCATTCAAGCGTCGGGCCATCGTAGCCCTTGATCTTGAAGCGGCCCATTTCGACTTCAAAGCCGTCGCAGTCCGGATTGTTACCGCAGACGTGCAGCTTGCGCTCCTCGTCAATCAGGTAAGAGTCCATCGCCGCATTGCACTTCTTGCAGCGATGCTTGCTTCGCAGAAGCCTCGACTCGGCCTCGTCGTCCGCATCCTCGCGGATGGCCTCATCTCCCGGGGTGAGATTCACGGTTTCCTTGCAGCGCTCGGCGGGCGGCAGGGAGTACCCCGAACAGCCCAGGAACACACCCGTACTCGCGGTCCGGATCTGCATCGGGCGATCACAGACTTTGCAGGGAATATCCGTCATGGTTGGCGCGTTGCCCTGCATACCATCGGGCTCGGGCAGGCCCGCGCGGTCAAGGCGCTCTCGAAAATCCTTATAGAAGTCGTCGAGGAGTTCGCGCCAGTCCAGTTCCCCGCCGGCTACATCGTCGAGATGCTCTTCCATGGCGGCGGTGAAACCATAGTCCAGTAAATCGCTGAAGCTGTGCTGGAGACGTTCCGTGACGATCTCGCCCATTTTCTCGGCATAGAAGCGTCGGTTTTCCAGGCGCACATAGCCGCGGTCCTGGATCGTCGAAATGATCGATGCGTAGGTCGACGGTCGCCCGATACCCCGCTCCTTGAGCTCCTTGACCAATCGCGCTTCGCCGTAGCGCGGCGGCGGCTTGGTGAAGTGCTGCGCCGGGTGCAGAGCGATCAGGGAAAGCTCATCTCCCTCGCTGAGGTCGGGAAGGACACGATCCTCATCGTTGCGCGTATTCGGCGGCTGAACGCGTGTATAGCCATCAAACTTGACCACGCGACCGCGCACACCGAGCTCGAATTCCCCGGCAACCGCGGTGATGGTCGTGGACAGGTATTCCGCAGCGGGCATCTGACAGGCAACGAACTGGCGCCAGATCAATTCATAGAGTCGCTCCGCGTCACGCTCCATGTTGTTGAGCTGGCTTTGCACCACATTGACGTCCGACGGACGGATCGCTTCGTGTGCTTCCTGGGCGTTGTCGCCGGATCGATACACCGCGGGCTGATCCGGGAGGTATCGCGACGGAAAATTGGTCTTGATGTATTCGCGGCAGGCGGCAACGGCCTCATCACTGAGGTTTGTGGAATCCGTTCGCATGTAGGTGATGTAGCCCGCCTCGTAGAGCCGTTGCGCCATGGTCATGGTCTTCTTGACGCTGAACCCCAGGCGCGTACTCGCCGCCTGCTGCAGCGTCGCCGTAATGAACGGCGCCGGAGGCTTGGAGCGAGTGGGTTTGTCTTCGCGTGATTTGACCCGGTACTGCGCGTCGGCCAGAGCGTCCCGCGCCGCCATGGCGTCCGCTTCGTTATCCGGGCGGAACTTCTCGCCCGCCTTGCGACGAACATCAAAGCGCGCCTGCTCGCCGCCCTGGTTGGCGAGATCCGCGTGAATCTCCCAGTACTCCTCCGGAATGAAGGCGCGGATTTCCCGCTCGCGCTCAACGATCAAACGCACGGCAACGGACTGAACCCGGCCCGCGGATAAGCCCCGCGCGACCTTGGACCAGAGCAGGGGCGACACCATGTAGCCGACAACGCGATCCAGAAAACGCCGCGCTTGCTGAGCGTCTACCCGCGCCTGATCGATCCGCGAGGGATGGGAGAACGCCTCCTGAATGGCCTTCTTGGTGATCTCGTTGAAGACAACCCGCTGGTAGCGGTCGTCTTCACCGCCGATGGCCTCGCGCAGGTGCCAGGCAATGGCTTCGCCCTCGCGATCAAGGTCGGTTGCGAGATAGACAGTGTCGGCTTTCTCCGCAAGCTGCTTGAGTTCGGCGACGACTTTTTCCTTGCCCGGCAGGACCTCGTACTGTGCCGCCCATCCGTGCTCAGGATCGATGCCCATGCGGCGCACGAGCTGCTCCCGCGCCTGTTCCTCTTTATAGCGGGCCTTTTGCTCCGGAGACATCTTGCGCGTCTTTGCGGCCTTCGCGGCCCGTTCCTTGGGATCGGTGGCTTTCGCTGACCCCGCCGTCGGCAAATCGCGGATATGACCAACGCTGGACTTAACGACATAGTCGTTGCCCAGATATTTGTTGATCGTGCGGGCCTTGGCCGGCGACTCAACGATGACTAGCGATCTTCCCATAGAGGTGGGGTACCTATGTCAGGATTCGAAAACAGAGGACGGAGTGGCATCCAGTGGGCGTCCCGTTAACAGCACTCAACGCCGCTCCAGTAACGGCAAGGGGCGCATATATATGGACGCCTCGAAGCGCTGTCAAGGCTAGCTAGGCCCGGGCCGGTGTCATTTCGTCTCTCCATTTAGTGAGTTCACGAGCGAGATCTCGCACTAAATCTTCATCGCCATCCTCACGCCAGTACAGGCCACAGCTGGTCGGCCCGAGATCGATAGCGAGCACGCTGTCGGGAAGGATTTGCACAATTTCAGGCACCCGCTGGCGCGGGGGCCGGCTCAGCCAATCGGATGCTTCCCGGTACCAGCTGCAGCGCTTCTGCGGCGCATGGCGACTCGGTCGCAGGCGGCATCCGTAGTACACAACCTGCCGGTCCGCGGGCACCAATCGCTGGAGCTGCGCCGGGGGCAGCGGCAGGTCCCGCAGCTCGACAAACAGACCGTCGAGCGCCGCCCGTTCGCGCAACCGGGCCTGCATTTTCTGCGTTTTACTCGGCGCGAAATGCCACAGCGGAGCGAGCGCGAGGAAGACAACAACGATGACGATAAACCAGCCCAGCTTCAATCTCCTTCTCTTGATCTCGTCGAGGTTTCCGCCGCTACCCGCTGTGCTATAAGTGAAAACAGAGGCGAAGCCCTGGTTTGTACCATCGTTCCGGGTCGCGGGAACGCCGGATTACGATAACTGACCGGGCCCCAGGAGCAGACAGGAGAGCAGCACAAAAATGTCAAACTATCGCAAGATCCTAATGGCCGTGGACCTGAGTGACGACTCCGGCGTGGTCGCCGAGCGTGCCCTGGCGATCGCCGCAAACAACGAAGCCGAACTCCATGTCATTCACGTTATCGAACCCCTGAGTTTCGCTTACGGCGGCGACATCCCCATGGATTTCTCAGGCATACAGGACGAAATTCATCAGCAGGCGGTTGCCCAGCTCGCACGCTTCGCGGAGCAGCACGGTATACCGGAAGATCGCCGGCACGTGGTGCTTGGCCAGCCAGAAGTGGAAATTCACGCCCTGGCCGACGAGGCGGCCGCCGATCTAATCGTTGTCGGGAGCCACGGTCGCTATGGGCTGGCGCTGCTCATGGGGTCGACAGCCAATGGCGTGCTCCACGGAGCCACCTGCGATGTGCTTGCTGTACGCGTCGGCCGCTGAGGGCTAGACGGCGGCTAGTGCCGATCAAGAGGCACGAACCGCATATCGTTCAATCCCGCGGCGGGAAATACATGTTCGATGAGCATGTCTATGCCATCAAACTTGACCCGCGCCTCGTTGTAGTGACCCGCGGTCACAACCACCACCATGCCCTGGGGCTCCAGAATGAATATTCGCTGGTGCCCGTTGCCTATGGCCGCAGGTACCCAGACATCGCCGACCTCGCCGGTAAACTTCATGATCCACCATTGGTAGCCGTAGCCCGGCGTCCAGGATGACGGCAAATGGGGCGTCAAGCTGCTGGTGATCCAGGCTTCCGGAAGAAGTTGCCTTCCCATCCATACACCTTTCTCAAGGTACAAAAGCCCAAGCTTCGCCATGGCGCGCGGCGTCAGCCGCAGTCCGGACGCATAAGCCAGCAGCCCGTTCGCATTGGCATGGAATTCGTACTCGCTGATGCCAAGCGGGAGGAACAGCTTCTGCGAAAACAGCTCGTCCCCGCGTCGGCCGTAGGCCTCCTCCAGCAGGTACCCAAGCAAAGTGGGGAGACCACCGTTGTATTCGAAGGCTTCTCCCGGTGGCGTTCGAAACGAACGCCCGAGCGTGAAGGCGACCGGGTCGGGGCTCGAAATCATCCGGATCTCGTCATTGCCGGGATTCGCGTAGTCCGGTGGTTCGAACCAATCCAGACCCGCACTCATGGTTAGTATGTGGTGCAGCGTCAGACGAGCCTTGTTCGGCGCAAGATGATCCGCATAGGCGGGAAAGAGCTCGAACGCGCTGGTGTCTACATCGGGGATCCTGCCTTCCGCGATGGCGATGCCTACGACCGCGGACGTTACGCTCTTGGTGACGGAGCGAAGGTCATGCAGAGTATTGCGGGTAAACTGGACCTGGCCCAGGTCTTCCCCCCACGCCTCGTCGGTCCCGCGAAAGTACTCTTCGAAAACCAGCTTTCCGTGGCGCACCACGAGTACGCTGTGGATGTTGATCTCGGGATCGTTGCGAATTCGCTCAGCGAGCGCTTCGAGCGGCGCCTCTCGGAGACCGCTTTCCGCCGGAGTCGCCGTCTTCCAGGTGAAGCGCCCCGGATCGGTGCTTGCCGACGCTGTTGCGGCAGCCACGAAACCCAGAACGGGCAACACCGAAACAGCGAAGAGAAGTCTCCAGCAATAACGAGGTCCGTAGGCACGAGGACAGCGACGTTCGCGAGGAGCTATGCCAGTAGCTATGTCAGAACCTATGCCGGATCCTATGCCAGAACCACCAGGACCTGCACCCGGAGTTGCATCAGGCGATGATCGCATGAACTCTCACCTCCACTGTCCCCTCTACTATTACCGGCGCGGCCCTGATATACCGGGCTGCAGTAGACGGGCACTTTTCAAGGCCCGTCGTGGGATGGCTCCTGGAGGAAGTCGATGAGCTTTGCGGTGTCGAAGGGCCAGCGCAGCTCGCCGCCCCGATCGTCACGCAGTACGGGAATCAGCCATCCGTACTTCGCAAAAAGTTCATCGTCATCCGCAATGTCGACGTGAGACCAGTGCAGATCTTCAAACCGGGGAGCAACCTGTCTGAGCAGGCCAGCAGCCTCGTCGCAGAGGTGACAGCCCTGTGTGCCGTAGAGTATCAGGCCAGTTTTTGCTAACGAAGAAGACACATGCACTCACCAGCGTATTCACGCGGCGCAATATACACCGGCCGCACTGATGCCGACGGTCGGTATCGAGGTGCACACCAGAGGCGTCGCGCCCGGCTCAGTCTGCCCATGTTTTCAAAACGCGATCTCAACCCGTGAGTGACCTGACGCCCGGGCCTGCGCGGCCCCATCGCCACGAGCGCCGGCGGTTCCTCACGGTGTACGGTCGCAACGCCGTCCTTGAAGCTCTTCAGGATCCACAGTTGGCGTGTCGAACCCTACATCTCGCGAGCAGTAATCGGCCGAATGCAGGCATCCGTCAATTGCGGCGTGTCGCCACGGATCGCGGTACGGCCATTTGCGAACACAGCCGCGAGGAACTGGCACGCATCTCCCGGAATGGCAAACAGGATCAGGGCGTTGCCCTGGACGTGTTCTGCCCACTGCTTCGTGAACTGGACTCGTGCATCGACAACGAACTTGCTGCCCCGAAGCAGCGACTGCTCGCCTTTGACGGAGTCACCAACCCTCAGAACGTGGGCATGGCCATCCGCTCCGCAACGGCCGCCGGCATCGATGGCATTCTCTACGCTGACCGCGGTAACCCGCGCTTGGGACCGCTGGTGATCAAGGCGAGCGCCGGCACCGTGTTTCGAGCGCCTCTGCTGCGCTGCGAGACCGTGCTGGGCGGCGTGGAATTGCTGATCGACCGCGGTTTCGACCTTTATCGCCTGAGCGCCGCGGGCACGCGCTCGCTCTTTGAGCTGGTTGCTATGGATGAGTCCGCGGTATTTGTTCTGGGGGGTGAAAGTGACGGGGTGAGCGACGCGGTCGCACACCTGCCGGGAGTTGACCTGTCCATCCCCATGGCCGCCGGCGTTGAGTCCCTGAATGTGGCCGTGAGCGCGGCGCTGCTCGCCTACCAGGTCACGCGCTAAGCGTCACCGCTACTTGGACAGGTAGGCCATGGCCTCCTCGAGCCCTTTCAGCGTGAGCGGATGCATACGACCTTCCATAAGCTTGTGCGTGATCGCGATCGACTGCGTGTACTCCCACTCAGCTTCAGGAACCGGATTGATCCACACGGCCTTCTCATAGGTCGCGAGCACGCGCTTGATCCAGACCTCTCCCGCCTCTTCGTTCCAGTGCTCCACCGAGCCGCCAGGCTGAAGAATCTCGTAGGGCGACATGGAGGCGTCGCCGACGATGATCGCTTTGTAGTCGTGGGCATATTTGTGAAGGATGTCCAGAACGCTGGTGCGCTCGGCGTGACGCCGCACGTTGTTCTTCCATACGCTTTCGTAAAAGAAATTGTGGAAGTAAAAGTTCTCCATGTGCTTGAACTCGGTGCGTGACGCCGAGAAGAGCTCCTCGCAAACCCGCACGTGCGGGTCCATGGATCCACCCACGTCAAAGAACAGCAGAACCTTCACCGCGTTGTGACGCTCGGGCACCATGCGGATGTCCAGGAGCCCGGCATTGCGGGCGGTGGAGCGAATCGTGTCGTCTAGATCGAGTTCGTCGGCCGCGCCGGTGCGGGCAAACTTGCGCAGGCGGCGCAGCGCCATCTTGATGTTTCGAGTTCCGAGCTCGACGCTGTCATCGAGATTGCGGAAGTCGCGGCGATCCCAGACCTTGACCGCCTTCTGGTTCCCGCCGTTCGGACCCACCCGGATACCCTCGGGGTGGTAGCCCTCCTGACCGAAGGGAGATGTACCGCCGGTACCGATCCACTTATTGCCACCCTCGTGACGCTTCTCCTGCTCCTCAAGCCGCTTCTTGAACTCCTCAATGAGTTTCTCCAGTCCGCCGAGGGTCTCGATCTTCGCCTTGTCCTCGTCAGAAAGATTCTTCATGAACTCGCTGCGCAGCCAGTCTTCGGGAATCAGCGCTTCGATGATGTCGTCGAGCTCTTCCAGCTCGTCGAAGTGCGCCCCGAACGCCTTGTCGAAGCGGTCGAAATACTTTTCGTCTTTGACCAGACAGGTCCGGCTGAAGAAATAAAACTCGTCCGGGCTGCCAAAGGCGACGTGGGCTCCAAGACCCTCGTACAGGTCAAGAAGCTCGCGCGTGGTCACGGGAATCCCCATATCGCGCAGCGAGTGAAAGAAGTTGATCAGCACGGCAGCGCCCTGGGCTCAGCGCGATTCGCGCCGGTGCATGAAGGCGAGGCGCTCGAGCAGGTGGACATCCTGCTCGTTCTTCATGAGGGCTCCGTAGAGCGGCGGTATGGCCTTCGACTGGTCCCGCTCGCGGAGGATTTCGTCCGGTATATCGTCTGCCATGAGAAGCTTGAGCCAGTCGATCAGTTCAGAGGTAGACGGCTTTTTCTTGAGGCCGGGAACGGAGCGAAGGTCGAAAAATACTTCCAGGGCTTCCTGTACGAGGGTCTTGGATATCTCAGGGTAATGCACGTCAACGATCTGCCGCATCGTGTCGCGGTCCGGAAAGTTGATGAAGTGGAAGAAGCAGCGGCGCAGGAAGGCGTCTGGCAATTCCTTTTCATTGTTCGACGTGATGATGATGACCGGACGCTGCCGGGCTTTCACCGTTTCGCCCGTCTCGTAGACGAAAAACTCCATGCGGTCCAATTCGACGAGAAGGTCGTTGGGAAACTCGATGTCCGCCTTGTCCACTTCGTCGATGAGGAGCACTACCTGCTCATCCGCGGTGAAGGCTTCCCAGAGCTTGCCCTTCTTGATGTAGTTGCGAACGTCATGCACCTTGTCGTCGCCAAGCTGCGAATCGCGCAGTCGCGACACGGCGTCGTACTCGTAGAGCCCCTGTTGAGCCTTAGTCGTGGATTTGATGTGCCACTGGATCAACGGCATGCCAAGCCCGGCTGCGACCTCCTCGGCGAGCATGGTCTTTCCGGTGCCGGGTTCTCCCTTGATCAGCAGGGGGCGTTGCAGGGAAACCGCGGCGTTCACCGCCATGCGCAGATCGTCGGTCGCGACATAGCGCTCGGTGCCTTCAAACTTCATTCGTATCTCCGTAAATGCCGGGCCAGGCCTGGGGGACTTGGATCGCGCGAGCGAGTCACGCGGCGGGTCGCGAAGGTTACCGAATGGTAGGCAACGGGAGCAAGCGCAGCCTGCCCAGCCGCGGTCAGTTGGAGAGATCCAGACCCGGATCCGGCGCCTCGGCGCGGCGGCGCAAAAGCCTGGCAATGACAAACAGCACAAAACCCAAGCCCAGTCCCGCCCCGGTGAAAAGCAGCAGGGGGCGAAGAGCGTGCTCAGCGTACTCGGGACCCTGGCTGAAACCCCGGAACAGGGCGACTACCAGCGCGGGAGCGAGCGTTTCGGCGTCCGGTTTGATATAGGCGGGAGTGAGCAGCAGCGCCGCAATCGGTAAGCTCAACAGGCAACGCAGGCCCCAACGGGCCTGGCGCAGAAACCAGACGTTGAACAGCACGAGAGCCACCAAAGCCGCCAGGCTGTAGACGATCAGACCGCCGGTGTATCCGGTCTCTGTCAGCATTTCTCTTTCCTATCCTCGTGAGCATCGAGGCCCGGGTTAGTATCGTGACTATCCTGCGCCGGGGGCATCTGGAGATAGTATCCCGGGTCCTCAAGGGCACGGAGCACATCCGCGGCGTTCGCCCGCGCCAGCCGCCGATCGGCCGTAAGACGGAAGACCAGGGCCGACTCGGGCTCACCAAATTGATCGAGTAGGGCCGCCGGAACTCGGTCTAGCCCCTCTTCGCGTTTCACATAGAGGTAGAGCCCCTCACGACGCGGGCTGCGAAAGACCTCGCACAGCGTCACCCCGGACGAACGGGCCGCAGCGCCTGCGGGTATCCCCGGATCGCTCATGCTTGTCGGCTCTCGCGCAACTTCGATCGCAGCGGTTTCAGCACGGCCTCCTCGCGCCAGCCGGACCATCGCGCCGGTGCTTCAACGTCCGCTCCATTCGTTTCTCGAACCAGGAGTTCGAGCTCCGCGCCGCTCAACGCGGCTTCCGGCGCTATGCGCAGATCTTCGGCAAGCGCGCGCAGATGCTCCCGCAGGTCCTTCAGCAGCTTGCGCTGCTCGGGGTTCAAAACCGCGGGAGCAGGCTCCGGCAGCTCGTCGGCGGGGACATCCATGGCGTCACCAACAAGGCCCAACAGCGCCCTGCCCTGGCGATTCAGCACGGCTGGTGGCAGCTGGTCGATCGTTCCCAGCGCCTCCAGGCGCCGAGGCATTTCACGAGCGATAGCCAGGCAGGCCTTGTCGTCCAGGATCCAACCCCGGGGCTTGTCGAGCCGGCGTGCGCGCTCCTCCCGCCAGTCGACGACCCGCCGCAGCACCTCCATCTGCCGTGCATTCAGGCGGCCCGAACCTTTGATGCGTCGATACAGCCCTGCTTCGCGCTCAGCCAGGGCCGCTCGCGCTTCCCGACCGTCCTCGAGCAGCCAGGGTATGCGCCCCTGATCTTCCGCCCGCTGGCGGAGCAGGCGCCAGACCGGCAGGAGTTCGAGCACGTCTAGAGCCGCGTAGTGACACTGCGACTCGCTGAGCGGACGCCGCAGCCAGTCTGAGCGGGTTTCTCCCTTGTCGAGAGCAATACCCCGCAACTTCTCGACCATGGCGCGATAGCCCAGACCGAAGGACTCGCCCAGCAGCGCCGCGGCGCGTTGGGTGTCGATAAGTGGCTCGGGTAGAACGCCGAGCCAGTGTCGAAACACCTCGAGATCCTCGCTGCAGGAATGCAGCACCTTCACGACGGAGGGTGAAGCAAGCAGTTGCCGCAGCCCGTCCAGATCACTCACGGTCAGGGGGTCGATGAGGAAGGCCTCGTCGTCGGCACACAGCTGCAGCAGGCCGATCTGCGGATTGTAGGTGTTGCGCCGCATGAACTCCGTATCCACGGCGAGTTCGCTGCACTGATCGAGCCTGGCGACGACGCCGCTGAGTTCCGCGTCGCTCTGGATGAGTGTCCAGCTCATACGCGCGGCACGCTCTGTCGGCCGCTGAAGGCATGGGCGAGGGTCGAACCGTCCACGTATTCCAGTTCCCCGCCGAGCGGCACTCCATGCGCAATACGGGTCACGCTGGGCACCTGCCCATCGAGAAGGCGGGTGATGTAGTACGCCGTGGCCTCTCCCTCGGCATTCGGATTGAGCGCAAGAATCACTTCTTTCACGCCCCCTGCCGAAACGAGCTTTTCGAGGAGCGGCAGGCCGATATCATCCGGACCGACGCCGTCGATCGGCGAAAGGCGCCCCATAAGAACAAAGTAGCGGCCGCGGTAGCCCCCGGCCTGTTCGATCGCCAGGATGTCACCGGGCGTTTCGACGATACACAGCAGCGAGGCATCGCGACGCTCATCGGCACAAATCTCGCAGAGCGGATCCTCGGCGAGGTTGCGACAGCGTTCGCACCGCCCAACGCGCGCGACCGCCGTGGCCAGCGCCTCGGCCAGGTGGTCCGCGCCCTCACGGTCCCGCTCGATGAGGTGGAGCGCCATGCGCTGCGCGGACTTGGGTCCGACCCCGGGGAGACAGCGCAGAGCCTCCACGAGCGCGTCGAGGGCGGGACTGAAGCGTCTCATCAAAAGGGCAGCTTGAAACCCGGAGGAAGCCCGAGACCGCCCGTGGCCTTCTGCATGGCTTCCTGGTTGGCCGACTCCACGCGCCGTACGGCGTCATTCACCGCGGCGGCGAGGAGATCTTCGAGTACGACTTTCTCCTCGCTGAGTACACCGGGATCGATCTCGACGCGCCGCACGTCGTGCCTGCCTGTCATTGTGACTTTCACCAGGCCGGCGCCGGCTTCACCCACGACCTCCCGGGATGCAATTTCCTCCTGCACTTTCGCAAGCTCAGCCTGCATCTTCTGCGCCTGCTGCATGATGTCACCGATACCACCTTTCATTTACGGTACTCCCGAATTTCCCGTCGGAGGCTTGTCATCGACGGTCACCGAGCCGTCCACAAGTTCCCCCTCGAATGTTTCAAGAAGAGATCGCACTTTGGGATCTTCCGCAATCGCCCGCTTTGCCTCCGCCAGGCGTTCGGCGGCCTTGCGTTCCCTGCGAGCCGCGGGCGTTTCTCCGCTGACTTCCCCCGGCTGGATGCTGAGAGTGATTGTCTCGCCGAACAGCTCACAAAGCGCCGCGGCAATGAGCTTCTCGTGCCGTTCATTGAACAAATTGGCGCGGTCCTGATCGAGGCGCAGTCTCCAGCAATCGGCACTGCGCTCCTCGACCAGGCAGTGCGACGCGATATTGTGCGTACTGCCGGTGAGCTGCAAACGGTCGACGATGACGTGCCAGGGTAAGTCCGGCGACTCTTCTTCCCGGTGTGCACTGTTGCGCTCAGTCGGACTCGAATCCCGTGAGGCGCTGGCGATTGGCTTAGGGCCCGCGTCTGATGCGTCGCCCGCCGTTGGCTTAGGGTCGGCGTGGCCACCTGGCCGCTCGGCAGTACCGACGGAGCCGTTCCCGGAGAGGAGCGATGCATCGGGCCTGGCTGCCTCAGGATCCGCCGCGACATGCAATGATCCGCTTGCCGCCGACGGCGGCTCAGGCTTTTTTGCACCAACACCGCCCTCCCCGGCGGCGCTTACGGTCGCGACGGGTTCAATATCCGCCGGACCCAGCTCTGGATCGAGAACCGCTACGGGGCGGAACGCAAGGAGCCGCAGAGCCAGCATTTCAAAAGCCTGGCGCGGATCGCTGGCCTCTTCAAAGCGCGTTCGCGCCGCCTGGGCGAGTTCATAAAAAAGCTGTACATCCTCCGCGGTGAGACTGGCCGCGAGGGCGGTGACGCGCTCTGCGTCGCCCTGCTCCGGATCAACGGCATCCGGTACGGTCTGGGCAATCGCCGTTCGGTGCAGCACGCTGCACAGTTCGTCGGTGGCAAGCCCGAAGTCGACGCCCTGCTCCGCCATGGCCGCGCAGCAGGCGAGCGAATCAGGGGCGCTATCGGCCGCGATCGCCTCGAGAAGCTGGAACACGTGGCTGCGATCCACCGTCCCGAGCATGTTCGACACGTCGGCATCGCGAAGAGCGCCGTCACCGAAGGCGATCGCCTGATCGGTCAGCGATAGTGCATCGCGCATGCTTCCCGCCGCGGCCCGGCCCAGCTGCCATAGCGCGGCGTCGTCAAACGGGACCGATTCTTCGCCGAGCACGTGCGCGAGATACTGCGCAATGCGCTCGGCGGAGAGGTTCTTGAGATTGAACTGCAGGCATCGCGACAGCACGGTCGCCGGAAGTTTCTGGGGATCGGTGGTCGCGAGGAGGAACTTAACGTGCTCCGGCGGCTCTTCCAGGGTTTTCAGCAGGGCATTGAACGAATGTCCGGAAAGCATGTGAACCTCGTCGATGAGGTACACCTTGAAGCGTGACCTCGTGGGTGCGTACTGAACGTTGTCCAGAAGCTCCCGCGTGTCCTCTACTTTTGTCCGCGAGGCGGCGTCCACCTCGATCAGATCGACGCTGCGCCCTTCGCTGATCTCCACACAGCTCCCGCAAACGCCACAGGGTTGCGCGCTGACACCCCGCTCACAGTTCAGGCAGCGCGCAAGAATCCGTGCGATGGTGGTCTTTCCGACACCGCGGGTACCCGTGAAAAGGTAGGCGTGATGAAGACGCTCGCTGTCCAGGGCGTGGCGCAGTGCCTTGAGCACGTGCTCCTGACCCGCGAGGGTATCGAATGAGGCCGGCCGCCATTTGCGGGCCAGCACCTGGTAGGACATAGATCTCCCGGTACGAACTCCCGGTCTAACCGCCGGTTCAGCTTCCAGTGCTCAATCTGGCGTGCAAACTGGGTTTGACGACCCGATCGGGTGCGACGCTTTGATTCAGGTTCCTGCGTCAGAGCGACAGAAGAGGACCGCTCCGATCGACGTGGAAGCAGCCCGGACAGCCACACCCCGGCACATGCATCAGTAGCTACCGTTGCTCCCTTCCGGGCCTGGCGGGGTTTACTACCTGGCATTGCGAGGGGACCGCCCGGGCCACCCTGACACACCCCTATCGGGGCCGCGCATTGTCGCCAAAAACGGGCACCTCGGGCAACTGCTCCGCCCGGAAGCTACGCCCGCTAGGGACGCTGATCTGATGGCGTCGCAAGCTGAGTCACCTCGGACATCGTCCATACCCTGTCCAGATTTGCAGGGGCGTCGTGCAAAAACGGGGCATCCAATTCGGCGATCTGAGGGTAGATGTTACGAACGTTAACATCTATGTTAGAGTTACTAACATTCCTTGAGGAGTGGACTCGTATGTCTCGTCTGAATGCGCCAAGTTTTCGTAGCCTCGCCCCAACGGCCGTAGCGATCACAGCCGCAGTTGCCATTGCCGGCACCATCACCGGAACCCTCCACGCCCGCGTGGATGACGTCAGCGAGCGTCCCGGGCGGGGTGCCATGCCCGTACGTACAGTCACCTATGAGCAGGTACCCGGCTATCTCCGGGAACAGCGTTTCCTGGGTCTGGTGAAGGCGGCTACGCGCAGCGATGTGGGCTTTGAATTGCCCGGGGTCATCGCCGAGGTGCTCGTGACCGAGGGTCAGACGGTCGCTACCGGGGATGTCCTCGCACGCTTGGACACGCGCAGTCTGGAAACACGGCGTAACGCGGCGGCCTCAACCGTGGAGCAGATAGCGGCAGAACTCGAGCTCGCCCGCGCCCGGGTCGATCGCCAGGCCCCGCTCGCCCAGAGCGGCGCCATCTCCGCGCAAAATTTCGACGACACGCGCCTTGGTGAAAAGGCCCTGGCCGCGCGGCTGGCTTCGGCCCAGGCCACGCTTGCCAGCCTGGAAGTTGACCTCGACAAATCCACGCTTCGCGCGCCCTACGACGCGCGCATCGGCCGTCAGAACATGGACCGCGGCTCGGTCACGGCCGCGGGTACCGCCGTTTTCACCCTCGTTGCCACCGGTGAACGCGAGGCGCAGATTGGCGTTGCCGTGGAACAGGCCGAGGCGCTGACGCCTGGGCAGGACTACACCCTGTACCTGCGCGGGGAAGCGGTGCCTGCACGGCTCCGCGCGGTGCGCCCGGACGTCAACCCCGTGAGCCTTACCACGGCGGCAATCTTTGTCCTTCCCGAGGGCGTGTCGGCCTTTGATGGCGAGCCCGTCTCCGTAAGCCTGCCGCGCCGCGTGGACCAGGGCGGGGGCTGGTTGCCACTGTCGGCGCTGCTCGAAGGCGACCGCGGCGTATGGACCGTCCTCGCGCTCCGCGATCGCGATGGCGAAGCGCTTGCGCTGCGCGAAGTCGTTGAAGTCCTGCATGTTTCCGGAGACCGGGCCTTTGTGCGCGGCACGCTGAACGCCGGCGACGACGTTATCGGAGACGGTATACACCGCGTTGCCCCCGGCACCCGCGTGACCAAGGCGGACGCACAGCAAGTAGCGGGGACCTAAGTCATGTTTGCCGGCGCGCTGTATCGATATCACCGCTACCTGTGGCTTACCGTCCTGGTCATCGTCATGGTCGGCATGGCCAGTCTGCGCTCCCTCGGGCGTCAGGAAGATCCGACGATCACCAACCTCGTCGCCACCGTTACCACCTATTTCCCCGGCGCTGAGCCGACGCGCGTCGAGGCGCTGGTTGCAAAACCGCTGGAAGAGGCGCTGCGCGGCGTACCGGAAGTGGACGAGGTGCGCTCGGTGTCGTCAACCGGAGTTTCCTCGGTCGTTGTTGAGCTGTACGACACGCTGAGCGACGAAGCGATCGAGCGGGCCTGGTCCGAGGTCCGCGATGCCGTTGATGACGCTACCCGTGAGTTTCCGAGCGGCGTCCTGCCGCCAGACTTCGACAACGATCGCTCCACCGCCTACGTCCGGATCGTGGCGCTGACCTCGGCCCCGGGCTACGACGTCCCGCTGTCTCTGCTGTCGCGCGTGGGCGATGAACTTGCCGAACGCACGCGCAACTTTCCCGGCACCAAGCTCGTCGAGCTCTTTGGCGAAAGCGAAGAAGAGATCCGCGTCGACGTTGACGAACAGGCCATGCTGGCGCGCGGTATCGGGATCAGCGAACTCACCCGCGCACTGCGCGGCGCGGATCCGCGCCAGGCCTCCGGGCGCGCATCGGGGCAGACCAACGATCTGCTGATCGAGATCGCCGGCGAGTTCGACTCGGCGCAGCGCGTGGCCGATGTCATCGTACGCACCGAGAGCAACGGCTCGGCGGTCACCGTGGCCGACATCGCCGAGGTCTACCGGTCCGAAGTGACGCCGCCGCGATCCGCAGCGTTCACCGAGGGCCGAGCCGGTATCCTCATGGGCGTCGCCATGCGTGACGGTCTGCAGGTCGACCGCTGGAGCGCGGACTATGAGCGCTTCCTGGACGAGTACCGGGCGACCGCGCCGGCGGGCGTTGAGATTCAGACCAGCTACGACCAGGCCGGCTATACGCTAGAGCGCCTCCAGGATGTCTCCCAGAACCTGATCATCGGCATGGCCCTCGTGCTGCTGGTGCTGCTTTTTACCCTGGGCCTTCGCGCGGCCGCCGTGGTCGCCGTGATCCTGCCCCTGTGTTCGCTTCTGTCGCTGGTGTGCATGTATCAGATTGGGCTTCCCATCCACCAGATGTCGGTGACCGGGCTCGTGGTAGCGCTCGGCCTCCTCGTGGACGGATCCATCGTTATGACCGACGAAGTGCGCAAGCGCCTGCTCCGGGGTGACGCTCCGGCCGACGCGATCGCTTCATCCGTGAGTCGGATGCGCATACCGCTCCTGTCCTCCACGGCGACAACGGTTCTGGCCTTTGTGCCGATGGTAATTCTGCCGGGACCGGCGGGCGACTTTATGGGCTCCATCGCCAAGGCCGTGGTCATCATGCTCACAGCTTCTCTCGTCCTGGCGCTGGTCATCACTCCCGTGCTCGCGGCGCGCCTCCTCCCCGCCGGTCTCAACAACCAGCAGCGCTGGTGGCAGAGCGGCATCCCCGCGGGCGTCGCGGGACAGAAGCTCGAAGCCGCCCTCAACTGGTCCGTGCGCCACCCCACGGGCTCCGTGGCGTTAGCCCTGGCTCTGCCGCTGGCCGGCTTTCTCGCCTTCCCGACGCTGACCGCGCAGTTCTTTCCCGGTACAGATCGCGACCAGATGTACCTTCAGGTTTCCCTGCCGCCGGGCCGCTCCATCAACGACACCTATCGACTGGTGCGCGAGCTGGACGTTCGTCTGCGCCAGGAAAGCCTGATCCGTCGCATTGACTGGAGCATCGGCGAAAGTCCGCCGCCCTTCTACTACAACGTGACCCGGAGCCGCGAAGGCATCCCGAGCTACGCCCAGGCCATGGTGCTCACCCGCGACGAAAATCGCACCGACGATTTGATTCGTCGTCTGCAGCGCGATCTCGACGTCGAGTTCCCCGAGGCACGAATTGTCGTCCTGGGCATTGATCAGGGTCCGCCCGTTGCCGCGCCGCTGGAAATTGAGGTCTTCGGCCCGGACCTTGAGACCTTACGCCGCCTTGGGGAAGAGTTCCGCCTGCGCATGGAACGGGTCACAGACATTACGCATTCAAGTACCACGCTGGTGGCGGGAGCCCCAAAGCTGGTCTTTGATCTCGACGAACAGCGGGTACGGCAGGCCGGCCTCGAGCTGTCTTCCGTGGCAGACACCCTGGACGCCGCCCTGCGTGGGCGGGTCGCCGGTGAAATTCTCGAGGGCACGGAGCGTCTGCCGGTTCGCGCCAGACTGAGCGAGCAGGAGTGGGCTTCGCCCGAGCAGATTGCCAGCATACGGCTCCCCTTGCCCGGGGCCACGCGGAGCGGAGAAGAGCTGAGCAGTATTGCCTTGTCGACGCTCGGACGCTTCACCCTTGAACCCGCCAGCAGTCCCGTGTCTCGCAAGAACGGTGAACGCCTGAACACGGTCCAGGGTTTCGTCACCCGGGGCGTGCTCGCCGAGGAAGCCTTGAAGGAACTGCGTGCGCTGCTGGATGCCGATCCAGTCGTCATACCCGAGGGCTATCGCTACCAGTTCGGGGGCACCTCGGACGCGCGGGCGAGCGTGGTCCAAAACATCATCGCTCCCATGGGTCTTATCATCGCCGCGCTGCTCGCCACGATCGTGCTGACCTTCAACTCCTGGCGTCTTTCCGCGGTGGCGTTTACGGTCTTCGTACTATCTATGGGTCTGAGCCTTCTTGCGCTCGCCGTATTCCGCTACCCCTTCGGCGTTCAGGCGCTCATTGGCGTGATTGGATCCATCGGCGTATCGATCAATGCGGCGATCATCATCCTGACGGCGCTGCAGATTGACGAGGGAGCGCTGCGGGGCGACGCGGACGCCGTTACGCGCGTGGTCATGGATTCGAGTCGCCACATCGTGTCGACCACCATCACCACCTTCGGCGGATTCTTGCCTCTGATATTGGAAGGCAGCCAGTTCTGGCCGCCCTTCGCCATGGCTATCGCCGGTGGCGTGCTCTTGTCGACTGTGGTGTCATTTTTCTATATTCCACCCATGTTCATGCTCGTTTATCGCAGGCAGCACCGCCGCGCCTGGGCCACCGTTGCCCCGCTGCCGACCGCACCGCTCCCGCAGCCGCACAGCGACGCCGCGTGAGCTCAGCGGTAAAGACCTATCATCATGGTGACCTGCGCAATGCCATGATCGTCGCTGCCGCCGAGCTGATTGAGGAAAGCGGCTCGCTGGGGTTCAGTATGGCGGATGCGGCGCGGCGGGCCGGCGTCAGCACCGCCGCCCCCTATCGCCACTTTCGCGACAAAGAAGCGCTCCTCGACGCCGTGGCGCAGCTGGGCTTTTTTGGGCTCAGTGAGTCCGCTAGACGGGTGCGCGATGCGGAAGCCGAGGGCAGCATCGAGGCCATCATTGCCCTGGGCAAGAACTACATCAGCTACGTGACTACGAAAGCTGCTTTTTACGACCTCATGTGGGGAGACATCGGCGCCCGCGCGTTCGAAGCGGAAAGCTTCGATCGCAAGGCCGCGGGGTTTTATGTCCTGGTGGATACGGTGAGGGCCTACTTCAATGCCCAGGGTCTACCGCAGGTCAATGTGCTCGACCTGGCGATAAAGCTCTGGGCCATGGTTCACGGCTTCAGCGCCATCGCCATGAGCGGAAAACTGCCCCACTTCCATCCCGACGCCGACGTCCCCGCCATGATGGAAGCGGCCACGCGGAGCTTCATGCGCGGCGTGATCGCCGAACAGCGCAACGCGCACTGAAGTCCCCCGTCCGGGCACCGTATCGGCACAAGGTGGCAGATCTGCTCCAACGCGATGACTGATGGCGACCCCGCGAAACGCCACCACGACTGCCGCAGCGTCCAATGTCGATACGATCGGCGGCCGACCTACCCTTTGACCAAGGTGTAACTCCCAGACCACCATGCATCGTGCATGATGCGAGTGTGGTCGCTGACCTGCTCCTGGCGGCATGCACGACCGGCACCGTCACCGGCCTGTCGCACTTCGCCTGCAGAATCTGACCGGTTTCCAGGACCGGCGCCGGAGCAGCTCGCGCCGGCCTGACCAGAGTGCTTCACGTATTGATCCAGCAGGAGGGCGAATAGATGGCTCTAACGGGGAAAACCGCGCTGATCACGGGCGCCATGACCGGCATCGGTTACGGCATCGCCGAAGGCTTTGCCGACGCCGGGATCAACCTCGTGATGAACGGGATTCGCGAGGCCGCATTGGTCGAGCCGCAGCGCGCTGCGATCGAAGCGCGCGGGGTGCGCGCCATGTTCTATCAGGCCGACGTCAGCGATGCCGATGCCGTGGTGGCCATGCTCGCCGCGGCGGCCGAAGAGTTCGGAAGCGTGGACATTGTCGTCAACAACGCCGGCATTCAACACGTTGCTCCGCTGGAAGAGTTCCCACGCGAGAAGTGGGACGCGATCATCGCCGTCAATCTTTCCGCGGCGTTTAACGTCTGTCGCGCCGCCGTACCGCTCATGAAGCAGCGCGGCTGGGGCCGGATCATCAACATAGCCTCCGCCCACGGTCTGGTGGCCTCTCCCTTCAAGAGTGCCTACGTCGCATCAAAGCACGGCGTCATCGGTCTCACCAAAACCCTCGGCATTGAACTTGGCGAAGACAACATCACCTGCAATGCCATCTGTCCGGGCTATGTGCTCACTCCCTTGGTTCAGCAGCAGATCGCCGATACGGCGGAGGCCCGGGGAATTACCGAGGAGGAGGTCGTCAAGGACGTGATGCTCGAAGCGCAGTGGACTAAGAAGTTCGTCACCGCCGAGCAGCTCGCCGCCACGGCCCTGTTCCTGGCCTCGGAGGCGGCCGAGAACATCACCGGCGCGGCCATTCCGGTGGACGGTGGCTGGACCGCCGCCTGAGCGACGAATCCGACTCCCGTGACCCAGGCGCAGAAAATGGTGAATCTGGCCCTGCAGGGAGGAGGCTCGCACGGCGCCTTCGCCTGGGGCGTGCTCGACCGCCTCCTTGAGGATGGCCGCCTCGGCATCGAGGGCATCTGCGCCACGAGTGCCGGCACCATGAACGCCTGCGTGCTCGCTTCGGGAATGCAACGGGGCGGCCCGGAAGGTGCTCGCAAGGCGCTGCATGATTTCTGGAGAGACATCCACCGGGCCGGGAGCATTTTCAATCCGGTGCGGCGTAATCTTTGGGAGAGATTTTTGGGGATAGGCATGGAGCACAGCATTGCCTACAACTATTTTGACTCCCTTACGCGTGTCTTCTCGCCCTACCAGTTCAATCCCTTCGATATAAATCCCCTGCGCAGCGTCCTCAGCGACGCAGTGGACTTTGACGCCCTTCGGCACTGCGATCGTGTGAAACTCTTCATCAGTACGACACAGGTGAAAACCGGCAAGGTCCGGGTATTTGATACACCGAACATCACCCTGGATGTAGCCATGGCATCGGCCTGCCTGCCCTTCCTGTTCAAGGCCATAGAAATCGACGGAGAGGACTACTGGGATGGCGGCTACGTGGGCAACCCCGCGCTGTTCCCTCTCTTCTACGAGACCAACACGCGCGACGTGGTGATCGTGCACATCAACCCGATGGTGCGCAGCAAGACCCCGAAAACCGCGCCGGATATCATGAATCGGCTGAACGAAATCAGCTTCAATACGTCGCTGCTCAAGGAAATGCGCGCCATCGCCTTCGTAAAGAAGCTCATCGAGCACGATATGCTCAAGGACGAATACCAGTCGCAGTTCAAGGACGTGCTTGTGCATTCGGTTCGCGCCGACAAGGATCTGTGCGAGTTCTCGGTCGCCAGCAAGCTCGACTCCAGCTGGAAATTCCTTACCGAGCTCCGGGACCGGGGGCGCGATCGCATGGGTTTGTGGCTCGAGGAAAACTACGACGCAATCGGGGAGCGCGACACGGTCGATCTCCACGAAGAGTTTCTCAACTCAACGACCAAGATATTCAACCGCCTGTCCTGAAACCTGTTTGAGCGGGCCGCCGCGTCGACCTGCGCCGCTTTCCCGACAGCGGAACGTTTCCAGGTCCCGCTGACGCCTCTGACCGCGCCATCGATCAGGCGCTCGACGGTCTGCACCGTCCCGAATCCGTATTCGCCGTGCGTCTGGCTTAGGGCTTCTGTCCGTAGTCGACGCGCGCCACGCGCACCCGGGGGGCTGCTTCGACATCCGTCCAGGCGACGAACACCTCGTTCCCTACGCTATCGATAGTTGGGAATCCGCTGCGACGCGAGGCGCTCGTCGGCGCGACTTCCATTTCGTCGAGAAAAGTACCATCGGCGGTAAAGCGAGACAGCATAACGCGCGCCTCCTGCGCCGTGCTTCCGCTGCTTTCCATCCAGCTGACCACGATCTCTCCGCTGTGGAACATGGCGACGTCGACCCGGCCATTGGTATTTGCGCCGGCAACGGGGATCGGTGCCGCAAAGGTCGCTCCGCTGTCCAGGGAAAGAGCAAGCTGCACCCGGGGCGCTTCGTGCTTAGCGCTGAACCAGGCCACGGCCACCCGGTTCCCTGAGGCCGAGACCGCCGGACCGTTGACAGGGCAGCCCTGAACGCGCCAGTTATCCTGGCTTACGATCCTGGGCTGCAGCCACTGTCCGTCAACGAGGCGAACAATGGCGATGTCCCGAATCTCCTCGGGCGAGCGATCGCGATACACGACGACCGGGCCCTGCTCGGTCATGGCCGCCGCGGTCTGACAGCAATCGCAGACTCGTTCATCGAGCTCCCATTCCTCCACCCTCCTGCCGCCCCGATCGAACAGCGCGGCTCGCAGACTCATGGGCCCCGGGGCCGGCTCGCTCCGGGTGTGGCGGCCATCAAGCCAGGCGACAAGCGTCGCACCGTCCACCGGCAACATAGACACAAAACCGTGTTCGGCGCCTACGCCGTCGTTGTTGACGAGCACCGTTGGCGTCCAGGAAGCGACCGACGGATCGTAGAAGCGTGCCCGGACGTCATAGTCGTAGGTCCCGCTTCCGCTACGAACCAGCCAGTGCGCGACCATGGCGTCGCCTGCGACTGAAAGCACGGGGAAATCGGCCCAGTTCACGAACCAGTCGCTGCCCTGGCTGATCGTGACGGGTTCGCTCCATTGCTCACCCTGAAGCCGCGCGTACTGCAACAGCGCGACGTCGGCTTCCGCGGCCACCCAGGAAAGGTACACGTTTCCGTCCTCGTCTCTCGTAAGGCGCGAGAGCTGGCTGTTTTCCGGCGCCGGGGAAGACAGAGGGATGAGCGACGCTTCGTTCGGACCCCCGGCGTGGGCGAGTTTGTGGACGAGCACGAAGGGAATGAGAAGGACGAGGATGCCGCGCGCAATTGCCCCGAACGTCAATGTGGAACAGTCGTTCATGGGTTCGTCAGTGCACCCAGTTGCTTGAGTCTGGACACGATGGCGTCGCGAGTTTGCAGTCCGATCAGACTGCCGACGGTCTCGTTGCCGGGAGCGAGAATGTAGGTGGTCGGCATTACGTCCGGAGGGCGCAGGCTCAGCGCGTTGCGCTCATCACGGCTCAAGGTCGGAAACTCAATGCCCAGACGACTGGCGATCTGCAGCGTCTCGGCGCGGGGACTATCGTCAAAGTTGACCCCGACGATCTCGATGGCATGGACGGACAGCTCCTCGCTCAAGGCGTTGAGCATTGGGATTTCCTTGCGGCAGGGGCCGCACCATTCGGACCAAAAGTTGACCAGTCGCCATCCCGACGTCGCGTGCTCCCGGTCTGCGGCCGCGGCGCCGATGGGAGTGAGGACAAGCATGAGTGCCAACACGCAGAGCAGGCTCTGCGATCCGGAAAGGCGGATCGTAGTCATGGAGATCATGGGAGAGCCGTGGAAACAAATGTGAGTGTGAAGTGCTGTGAATCGACGGTCAACACAGCGTGGTTCGTAGATTCGCTGAACTCAAAACTACACCGTGGACAGGGCTCGGCCGAGGTTTCTCTCGACAGACAGCGGAAGCTTCTTGTACGGTGGTAGCGCCTTCGGAAGCGGGCCTTTCCCACCCCATCGCAAAACCTTCAAAGTGCATGAAGGAGCCTCTGCATGTATCTGAAAAATATTAGTTTTCTCTCATCTCCGCTGACTTCGCTGGCGCTTGGTTTGGCGGTTTGGGCCAGCAGCGCCAGCGGGCAGGCGCAAGAGCCCCCCAACGCGGAGACTCTGCGTCAGGAAGTCATGGTCACCGTCGCGTCCATGGCCAAGCGATCGCAGGTGATGGTCGACACCGTGTTCTCCTTCGGCGAGCTGGGGTTCCAGGAATTCGAAACCGCGAAGTACATCACCGGCATCCTGGAAGAGGAAGGTTTCGAGATCGAGATGGGCTGTGCGGGCATGCCCACCTGCTACGTGGCGAGTTGGGGAACGGGGCATCCCGTGATCGGCTTCATGGGTGACATCGACGGACTCCCGGAAACTTCCCAGAAACCCGGTGTGGCCTACCGCGATCCCCTTATCCCCGGCGGCCCCGGGCACGGCGAAGGGCACAATTCCGCGCCCGCCGTGGACGTCATCGCGGCGATCGCCACAAAACGCGTTATGGAGAAGTATGGACTCCAGGGCACGCTGAAAGTGATACCCGGTGTCGCCGAAGAGCTCCTTGGATCGCGCACCTACATGGTCAACGCCAATCTATTCGACGGCATGGATATCATGCTGTCGACGCATATCAGCTCCGGCATGGGCACGGCCTGGGGAGTGTCCGGTTCGGGTATGGTTTCCACGCAGTTCACCTTCCACGGTGAGTCTGCCCACGGTGCCGCCGATCCCTGGCGCGGTCGGTCCGCCCTCGACGCGGTCGAGCTGATGAACAGCGGCTGGAACTTTCGCCGCGAGCACCTGCGCCTTCAGCAGCGCTCCCACTACATCATTTCCAACGGCGGCAGCCAGCCCAATGTCGTGCCGTCGGAAGCCAGCGTCTGGTATTACTTCCGGGAGCTGGATTACGAGCGCATCAAGGATCTGCACGGTAAGGGTCAGCGCATCGCCGAGGGCGCGGCGATGATGACCGATACGGAAGTTGAAGAACGCATCTACGGCGCCGCGTGGCCCTCGTTCATGAACAAGATCCTTGCGGAGGTCATGCACGAAAACGTCCTCAAGGTCGGCTTGCCGGAATGGTCCGAGGATGACCAGGCGCTGGCGCGCGCCGTCCAGGACATGCTCGGCACGCGCGGCAGCAAAGGCCGCTTCGGCAACGAGATCGATGGCCTGACGACTGAACTCTTCTCCGAGGAACTCCAGGAGCGGAAACAGGGCACTGGCGGAGGCTCGGACGATATCGCCGAAGTGTCCTGGAACATCCCCACGGTGCGTCTCTACTATCCCGGCAATATCCCGGGAGCAACGTTCCATCACTGGTCCTCAAGCATCGCGATGGCAACGCCGATTGCGCACAAGGGGGCGAACTACGGCGCGCGGGTGATCGCGATGACCGCCATCGACCTGGTGGCCGCGCCCGAGAAAGTCGAAGAAGCCTGGACCTTCCACCGCGAGGTAGTGACCAAGGACACGCAGTGGCAGTCCCTGATTCCCGTGGATGCGCCCCCGCCCATTCATCTCAATGCCGACAAAATGGAGCGCTACCGGCCGCTGCTGGAGCCTCTGTATTACGACGCGGAACGCTACGATACCTACATGGAACAGCTCGGAATCAGCTATCCCACGCTGGAGACGCCTGAGTCCGCCGACGACTAGCATTGGCCGGTCCAAGCGGCTTAGCGCAGCTGGTATTTCCGGAAGGGTAAAGGAGAGCGCGATGGACGCGGCGGTTGATCCGCCGCCCGGGACGATGAGTGTACTGAGCGATCTCTTCGCTCAGGCACGCTACATCGAACTGCTGGCGATCACTGAACGACTGCTGGGTCACTTCAGCGAGTCCAGCAATCTCTATTTCATCCAGGGCCGGGCCCGGGCGGCGCTGAACCGTCACCACGAGGCCCTGCCCTGCTATCAGCAGGCCGTGCGTCTTGCGCCCGGGCACGCCGAGGCCTGGTGCAGCCTGGGCGATACGCAGCTCGCGGCAAAGCGCCCTGAAGACGCGTGCCAGGCATTCCGGCGGACGCTGGCACTCGATCCGCAGCATGGCGATGCCCTGAGTGGCCTCGGCACGGCGCTCTTCGAGCTCCGTGAGTTCCGGGAGGCCGAACGCTGTTTTGAGGCACTCTGCGAGGTCCAGCCCGAAAGCGCTCCGGCACAGGCCAACTTGGCACGATTGCTGCGCCGCCGCGGCGATGTTCAGGCCGCGGCGCTGCGCTTCGCCCGTGCGCTGGAGCTCGAGCCGGGATCAGCACAGGCGCACAACGACCTAGGTTTGATCCGTCTGGAAAGTGGGAACGCCAACGAGGCCGCGACGCACTTTCGCAGCGCGCTTCGCCTGGAGCCGGACTTCACGGCGGCCAGGCACAATCTTGGGCTGGCGCAGTATCGGCGCGGCGATCTGGACGCGGCGGCCGCGTGCTTTCGTGAAGTACTGGCTAGAGCGCCAGCCGCCGTCACGCACAACGAACTGGGAAACGTTCTCAGCGATAGCCGAGACATGGATGGCGCCCGCGCGTGTTTCAAACGAGCCATCGAGCAGGATCCCGGTTTCGTGGAAGCGCTGTGGAATCTCGCCGGCGCAGCGCCCAGTATCAGTCACGCCTGCGAAATCCTGCAGCGCTGTCTCACGGTCAAACCGGACTACGAGCCCGCGGCCTTGATGCTCGCGGGCCTTAAGAGCACGCGCCATGGCAGCGAAGAACTGCGCGCGTTCTCCGGCACGGACTGCGAACAGCACCCGTTTCTGCGCTCATTCCGCTGGGTGCTCGCCCTGCCCTCGCTTCCCGAAATACGCTTTGACCGCTGGAGTTTTTTCGATCTGGCTACTTCCCACTGCGAGAAGGATCGACCGTTCTACGAGTTTGGGGTCTGGCGAGGCCGGTCCTTCGCCTATCTGCTTGAGACCCTGGGGCCCGGCTTCGGCTTCGACAGCTTTGAAGGCCTCCCCGAGGACTGGCGCGAGCAAAGCGCCGGCAGCTACAGTGCCGACGGCGCCATCCCCTCAATCCCCGGCGGCGAGTTTGTCGTCGGCCGCTTCGAAGAAACGCTACCCGGATTCTTCGCCGTCGACCGGCCGGTGGCTTCGCTGCTCCACCTCGATGCCGACCTATATAGCTCCACGCTCTGCGCCCTGACTCACGCGCAGCCGGTGATCGACTCACGCACCGTGCTTGTCTTCGACGAGCTTCTCATGAACGACGCCTGGGAGCAGGATGAATACCGCGCTCTCGAGGAATTCTGCGATGACCGCGGCTGGACCTACGAAGTGATCGCCGTGTCCTTTTTTACCAAGCAGGTGGCGCTCAGACTTAACTGCTGAGTCAAACGTCCGCGCTGCCGCAAGCGTATGTCTTTATCGCTGCACACGGGCCAGGACGACCCGCACTCAATTGAGCCTACTCGGCTTCCGCAGGACGGCGCACGTCGATAGTCCGTCCAGCGAGGGTGTCCCTTGCAAGTGGCCCCACCCGCGTGGTCTTGCCGCCATCGTCGCCGGGGAAGCGCACCTCGACATACACCTCCAGCGAATTAACCGGCGCAACCACATGAACCGGGACCATGCTTTGGGCGTTGTAGCCGCCACCCGTGCTCGCCAGGCGCAGTCCGCCGCGCCGGCCCTGGTCGTCAACGACCTCGACCTCCGCGCCAGGGACGAACACTTGTCCCTCAGGATCGAGAGGTCGCACGGCAAAGCCTCGATCCCGAGCCGGAGCCGCGAGCCCATTGCGGAACACGGGATGGCCTCCGACATCGCCGTAGCCGTCGGTGAGGGAAAGATCGACGTCACCGTCGCCATCGAAGTCGATCCACTCCACACCGTGATCGGCGGCATTCATCGGATGGCTTTCCGGCAGGACGTTCACGAAGCGGCCTCCGTCATTGCGAAGGAGCTGATCCCGGGGCTGCTGCACGCCGTCGACCCGCTCGTAGGCCGCGAGGAAGAGGTCCAGGTCGCCGTCGTTGTCATAGTCTCCCCAGGCGGCACCGACGACGCTGTGGGGCTCGGCGAGACCGCGTTCCGCCGCCTCCTCCTGGAAGCCGCCGCGGCCATCATTCACGTAAAGGAGATTTACGCCGTAGGTGCCCACGTAGAGATCCAGGTCTCCGTCATTATCGAAGTCGCCGGGAGCGCAACCCACGCCGCCCTCGGGGAGCGTGCGAAGGGTCTGGTCCAGTCCCAGAACCGGTGCGACGTCTTCGAACTCTCCGCTGTCATTACGCCAGAGCGCGTCGCTATCCCCATTTTGGTTGGCCAGGAAAAGGTCGAGATCACCGTCGCGGTCGTAGTCGAACCAGCAGGCGCCCACCGTACGTCTTGGGTCCACCGTGCCCCTCCCGTAGCCTTCGCGTCGAAAACCACCTTCTTCGGCACGATAGAGACGGTTGAGGCCCGCCCGGTTGGCCGTGTACAGGTCGAGGTCGCCGTCATTGTCGACGTCAACCCAGTTCGCCTGGCGAGAAAAGCGTCCCGAGTCCGTCACGCCGACCTCGGCCGCCATCTCCACAAAGCTCTCCCCGGCGTCATTCCTGAATAGATAGCTGCGTGACGGTATGGGTGAGACGTTTGAACCTGCAAACAGATCGGGATCCCCATCCGCGTCAAAATCGCCCCAGGACAGGCCACGAATCTCGTCGCCCTGTGTGGGCAGACCCAGGGACGCGCCAACGCTGTGGAGCTCTCCTCCGTCATTGCGGTAAAGGCGAATCTCCCCGCTCTTCGCGGATACGGCGAGGTCGGGATCGCCGTCACCATCAAAGTCCGCCCACGCATTGGACAGCGAACCGGGAAGCGCGAACATCTCCGCGGGCTCGACCGCGGTAAACGCCAGGGCCGGAGTGTCGTCGATGCTGGGCTGCCCCTGCGCGCCTGAGAATAACGGGGCGGCGGCGAGGAGTGTCGCTGTACTTAAGAGAAGACGCTTGCGTCTCGCGGAAACTTCGAAGCGGTGCAAAAAGCGCCGACCGTGGGATTGGATCCCGGCGCCGGTCAGCGCAAGGAATGAACGCCGACCGCGAAGGCTGGAGTGGGCAGGTGCTACTGGTCTGGTGCGCATACATCGGGTCCCCTGACGAATGCCTAACTGGCTTATGGTGCTTAGCGACTGTGGCAAGATCACGTTGCAAGATTGCCATTGTGAACGTACACCGGAGCGATCGTCAGTCTCCAGCCGCAGTGATAAGAGGACCGAACACCATGACGGATGCGAGCGACACCAAGGCCACAACCGGTGCACCCCATGGCGTAACCCGACGGTGCCTGCTCAGGGGTTCGGCCGCGACCTTCGGAGCGGCGGCCCTTGCGCCCCTCGGTAGCGTAAGGGCAGCGAGCGATGCTCCCTCGGGTGCACTCGTCTTCACGCATACCACGGTGGTGACCAACGACCGCGAGCGCCGCACGCTTCGCGAAGTTGCGTTGGCCGTGCAAGGAGACGTCATCGCTGCCATCGGTGAAACGAAGGACGTGCTTCAGCAGTTTCCCGGCGCCGCAATCTACGACGGTCGACGCAAGGCCCTCCTTCCCGGCCTGATCAACTGCCACGCGCACCTCGCGGCCACCATAGCGAAAGGGTTCAACGAGGACTTCGGCTTTCCCAACAGCCTCGCGCTTGACGAATCTCCGCGAAGCCTGCTGTCGAGAGAGGAGCGCGGGGTAATGGCGACGCTGGCGGCGGTCGAGGGCCTGCGCGCGGGCACCACAACCATGGTTCAAAACACGGGCGGAATCGCTGCTGACGCGGCGCAACTTGCAAAGACGGGCCAGCGCTGGGTGTTTGCCGAGTCCGTCCGAGACACCACCACGGTCGACGGTCCCATGTCTCCCGGGCGTCTGAGTGCGAGCGTCCCGCCGCAGTTCTCGGAGCGGCTCCGCGAGGAGAGCATGCAGAGAATCAGCGATCTCTACGACAGCTGGCACGGACGCAACGACGGACGCGTCAGCGTCTTTCCCGCGGCGGCGCTCGTAGAGCTCTGCTCCCCGGCCCTCCTGCGCGACGTCCGCGCATTCGCCGACGAGCGAAACCTCGGCTACACGATTCACATGACCCAGTCGCAGGCGGAAGTGGACTACATGCTTCGCTACCACGACATCCGACCGGCTCTCTTTCTTGAGCGTCACGGATTCCTCGGACCGCGGCTCTTCGCCGCGCACGCTCGCTACTGCGATGAGGAGGAAATCCGGGCGCTGGGCGCGCGCGCTACGATCATCACTCATCAGGCGGCGATGGCGGCCAATCGCGGAGTGAATCCTCCCATAGTTGCCCTGCGCCGCGCGGGCTGTCCGATCGCCCTCGGCACCGACAACAACCACACCGATATGCTGCACGTCATGAAGACGGCGATTGGACTGGAGCGAATTCAGCGGGCCGACCCGTTTCCGGGCACGCTCCCGCAACCGGAAGACATGCTCGCTGACGCCTGCAGCGGTGGCGCCGCCGCCGTGAACCAGGCCGACACGCTCGGGTCCCTCGAAGTCGGCCGCAAAGCGGACCTGCTGGTTCTGGATATCTTCAAGCCCCATCTCAGCCCGTCGGGGCGCATCCTTTCCGCCTGGATACACAACGGTCAACCGTCGGACATCGAGTCCGTCTTGGTGGACGGGCAATTCCTGATGCGGGATCACAAGGTTCTTAGCATCGATGAAAACGATCTGATGGAAGAGGCGTACCGCATCGGTGAACGCGTCTGGCAACGTATCCTTCGCAACGGCCCCCTGCCCCTTCCCCGGCTCTCTACCCGCATGCATGCGCGTGACGCGCGCTTCGCTTGAACTTCGCCCGAGTTTCGCATTACCGCCGACGGCCGAGGATTGGGAAAGCCGCGCTTCGAAGGAACTCCGGATCAGATCGGATCCCCCGGCGGCATCGCCAGCGGCATGCCGGGCGCCCCGTCGGAGTTCTGCTGCCAGCGTCGGATGTCGGCGACGACGCTGTATTCGTGGGGATTCAGTCTGCTCTGGCCTTCAAGGCGCGCCCCGAGCTTGTCCAGACGATCCGCAAGGACGGCCCGCACGGACGCGCTGTTCTTGAGATCGCTCGCCTGTAACATCATCTCGTCGGCCGTTACGCGTTGAACGACGCGCAGCACCTTGCTCTGATATTCGTCCTCGGGTACGGCCGCAGTCCAGGTTTGTGCAAGAAGCGCATCCAGGACTTCCGCTAGATCCGGGTAGTCTCCGAGACTTCCGTAGGCCTCGAGCCGCGCCATGCGCGCCGGGTGCAGCAAGGTCTGCAGCGTGAGACTTGCCGATGCCTCGACGGCGCCCAAAGCGTCAAAGAGGAGGCCCGTGCGTCCGGGAAACTGCTCACCCTGATTGAACCGCTGGGCCGGCGGGGGAAGCAGCGCAAGCACGCTTTCCGGCAGGGTCAGGAAATCCACGCCCAGGGTCGAGAGCACGGTGGCCAGTGCGTCGCGCTGGTCCTCGGCGTCGACGATCTTAAAGGGTATTTGACCGTCACCGCGGAGCGCGTTGCGATAGTCCGCGCCGCCAATGCTTTGCGCCGCTGCATTCATCTGAAAACGATGATGCATGTAGAGAGGCAGCAGCACGTATTCAAGCGTGGAGATCGGTTCCCCGTCGCGTATCAACTCGGGCCCGAAATTGGCGAGGCCGATACGCCGGACCTCGATCTCATGCTTGAGGTGATCGACAAGGTTTTCGCCGTTGTCCCAGACGCTGGCATGGGGATGCCCGGCGCCACGAAAGTTGTTGTTGTTGTGGGCCATGAAGATCAAGCCGCGATCCAGGCTCTCCTGCACGATCTTCTCAAGCTCTTCCGCCTCGTTGGCTCCTTGCGGGAACTGCGTGTAGGAGTAGCGGATTGCCAGCTTGTCGTATTCACCGATGCGCTGCACATAGGCGTTGGAGAGATCCAGCGAACCGTCCTCACGGATCTCCACCAGCGGGGCGGGATAGTCCATCACGCTCTCGCGTCCATAGGTGCTCGCCAGGTAATTGTGGGGATAGCCGAGTGTGTGTCCCACCTCATGGGCGGAAAGCTGCCGCACTCGGTCCAGCGCCATTTCCACCGAGGCGGAGTTATCCCCCGCGACGGCCTCGAGGTAGTCGAAGCCCGGAATGAGACCCTGGCCATGCAGGTAGTCCTGGCGCAGGCGCAAACTGCCGAGGTTTACATTGCCCTTGATGATCTCTCCAGTCCGGGGATCACGTACCGAACCACCGTAGGAGTAACCGCGCGTCCGGCGATGCGTCCAGTGAATCATGTTGTAGCGCACATCCTGAGCGTCAGCGCCCGGGGGCAGCTCCCGTACCTGGAAGGCGTTGATGAAACCGGCTGCCTCGAAGGCGTCGTTCCACCACAGCGCACCCTCGATAAGCGCTGTCTTGATCGGCTCGGGAACGCCGGGGTCAACGTAGTAGACGATCGGCTCAATGGCTTCGGATCGTGCCGCCTCGGGATTCTTTTTCTCCAGGCGATGCCGGGCCACCAGACGGACCACGAGATCCTCATCGATCGGGGTGCCGTAATCCTGGATCGTCGGACCATTGGTGCCGATACGTGGATCTGAAATCCTGGGGCGGTAGTTGTCGTCCGGGAGTTTGACGATGGAGTGGTGCTGACGCAGCGTGATCGAGGAGCCCGTGGCGGCGACGCGGCGCACCAGGTCCCCCGGCTTGTCGCTGGTGTACGTCAGCATCGCCTCGACTTCCACGTTCTCCGGGAACGCTGCCGTGTTCTCCAGATAGATCGCACTACGGGAGGTGTCGAGCTTGAAGCTGCCCTGCTTGCGCCGCTCGATCTGGCCCACCACGTTGCGCGCATCGCGCAGGAAGAAGCTTGTGGCATCCACCAGTACGCGGTCGCCGGTTTCCGCGACGATGTCAAAGCCCCAGTGGACCGATGGTGCAAAGGCGTCATTGACTGCACGACGTTCCACGGAGTTGTCGCTGGTGGCGCGGTACCGATAGTTCGGTTCCACAAGCAGAATCCGCGGCCCGATTCGTTTTGCCTTGAACACGTAGGTACCGCGCAGCTGTCCGCGATCGATGCCCACGGGATTGGAGCCGAGCCCGGACCCCATGGACACCTGATAGAGAAACTCCGTGTCGAGCTTGTCGATTTCCCAGTACAGGACCCCCTTGGAGGCATCCCAGTACAGATCGAAGTATCCCTCCATGAGCGTGGCGCCGGAGACCTTGTCACCGATCGGTGGCAGGCCTTGCGCACTCGCTACCGTGGAGAGCAGGAGAAGAGCGTACGCCATCGAGGCTTGTACAAGTTTGTGCAGCGCGCCGTGGGTCGCGCGGGCAGGGGCGAATCGGAACATCACAGAATAGAAACCTCAGAAGAAAAAAAGCCCGCCACGGTTTCCCGCAGCGGGTTTGAAGTAGTCACCGCCCCTAATCAGAAGACGATGCGCGCACCCAAACGGAAGGTCCTACCGAGAACGTCGTAGAAGCGACGGCTGGTGGGAAGATAGCCTGCCCGGTTCTCCGATCCCTGCGAGCGCGGGAAAGGCACCATCTCGGGATCTTCGTCGAAGACGTTGCGAACCTGCGCAAACAGCTCCGTGGAAGAATTGCCGAAGGCAAAGGTCTTTGCGAAATACAGATCGAGGTAGGCCGCGCCCGCTACCGAGTTGTCATTGATCGTGAAGTTCGGAGCGATGGACTCGGGGCAGCTGCCGATTTCACATTCGATGTATTCGTTTCGAACAACACCGTCTGAGAGGCCTCGAATCGTGGCGTTGGCCGTAAAGTCATTCAGCGCGTACATGGCTGTGATCCGATACGACCAGTCGGGCACGCCGGAGCCAAAGGCGGAGTGAACGCCGGCGAGATCAAACTGGTTCGTACCGTCGTCGGTAACCAGCTCGATGTAGTGCGTGGCGAGGCCGCGAATGGTCACCGTGCCGGGCATGTCGCCGATCACGCTGGCAACGTCGAAGCTGTAGGTGGCCTCGATGTCGATACCCTGCGTGGTGAGCTTGTTCAGGTTTTCCCGGAACAGGTTTATCAGCGTGATGTCCGAACGATCCACACCGGTCGGATCAGCGAACTCGATACGTCGACAGAAGTCTTCAATGCCCTGCTCGAAGCAGTTTTCTGCGACGGCCTCAGCGCCAAGCGCCGCGATCACGCCGTCGATCTCTATGTCGTAGTAGTCAACCGAGAGCGACAGGCCCGGCAGGAAGCGCGGCTGGAGAATCACGCCAATGTTGAAGCTGTCCGCTTCTTCAGGCCCTACCTCCGTGCTTCCGGTCAACTGCTGAAGGAACTCATCGGAACCACCCGGCGCATTCGGGTTGGGTACGTTGTTCGTCCGACCTGTGCCGGGGTCAAAGAGCTCGGCAAGGTTTGGAGCACGGATATCGCGGGATTGTGTATAGCGGAACGTCACGTCTTCGATGGGTGAGTAGGTAAGACCGACTTTCCACGTGTTCACACCGCCGGAGGTACTGTAATCCGTGCGCCGGTAGGCGGCGTTCAGATCGAAGCCCTCGAAGACGGGCACACCCGCCTCTACATAAAACTCCGTAACGTCGTATTCGCCGATCGTCGCCAGGTAATTGCCGTACTTCCAGCAACCACCGCCGGGACCACCGAAGCAGCCATCGATGTCGCCATCGATTTGCTCTTTTCTCCACTCACCGCCGAAGGCGAGCGCGATGGGACCTGCCCAACCTTCAACGCTGTTGGTGCGAAGGTTGAACGCAAACACGTCCTGCTGTAATTCCTGCTGGCGATTGGGGGTTCCCAGCACGTAGTCGAGGCCTTCCTGCGTGGCGACACCCACACCCAGCGGGTTGAAAGGCACGCAGGGCAGATCGGCAAATTTAGGGCCATCCACCGTGAAGCCGGCGGACACCGACTCGGGATCGCGGCAAACGATCTCTCCCGTGTCCGGGTCGACAACGGAATCGATGGCGGCGCGGAAGTTGGCCTGATTGTAGGTCGGCTGCTGGCGTTCATCGGTTTCCGTTATCCCGGTTTGCCAGTAGGTATCCCAGTCGACGTCCAGACCGAAGGCGGAGAATGCGCCCTCCGCTCCCACAACATAGCGGAATGTTTCCCGCTCGTTCACCGTACCCGAGGCCGGGACATCCGCGTGGGCATTCCGGACGCGCACCGAGTCGACACCGTTGTCGATCATCTGCTGCCGGACGGACTCTGGGAGGAACGCGTTGTCGACCGCGATGTTGAACTGCTGCGTCGGTCGGATGTAGAAGCTGTAGCCGTCGTAGCGCGCGTAGGACGCCTGTGCGAAGGCGGTGATGTTGGGCGTAATTTCAAAGTCCGCGCGACCGAAGAAGCTGTCGCGGTTGTCTTCGGCGGCCAGGGAGTTGGTCCCCCGCATGGAGTCCAGGAGCGCTTCCCAGTCACCGCCGATCATCCACTGACCGGTAACCTCACCGTAGGCCAGCTGGTTCGGCTGACCGCCCAGGCCAAAGTAGGTACCAACGAGACCGGTAGGATCGTTGCCGGGACCGTTGCCGTTGACAAGGTTGATGATGCCGCCGGGGGCATACGCCTGAATCCCCACATCATTCGTGACCAGGAAACGCGGCTGTCCCGGTTCACCGGCGAGCGGGTTGTTCACCGCCTGGTAGCCATCGAGATTCCAATCCCGCGAATCGTAGTGAATACCTTCGGAGCGAAATATTTCCGTATCGAAAATGAAGTGGCCGCGGCCATCGGCGAAGTCCAGGCCACCGGTGAAGCCAAAGCGTCCGTTTGGTGCGTCACCCCGACTGGTTTCGCTGTAGTCCGCCCGGGTTTTGAATCCGGTGAACTCCTTGTCGAGAATGAAGTTGATTACACCGCCTATGGCGTCTGACCCATAGGCCGCGGATGCGCCGCCCGTGACCACCTCTACGCTTTTGATCAGGCCTTGGGGCATAGTGTTTACATCGACCTGTCCCGTGGACCGCGAGGGTACGTTGCGCTGGCCGTCAAGCAGGACCAGCGTCCGCTGAGATCCAAGGGCGCGCAGGTTCATATCGGCAACCCCCGCGCCACCCGCCGACAGCGATCCTGAACTGGTCGAGGAGTTGCCGCTGCCCTGGACGGACGGCAGGGTCGAGACGAAGGCATCGATGCTGGGAGCGGCCTCCGCGTTGATCTCCTCCTCGCCGATGACGGTTACCGGGGTTGGCGTATCGAAGCCGGTGCGGTTCAGGCGGGAACCGGTCACCACCACTTCCTCGCGCAGTACGTTGCCCTCCTGGGCATATACGAGGCCCGGTAGCGTGACGCCCGTGGCCGCCGCGCAGGCCAGGCTCAGAAGACTATGTTTCGGAAGAAAAGATCTGTTACGCATGCAATCGAACCCCTCGGGTACTTTCCCCAGCTTCGTTAAAACCTGATGCTTAGGTCGACATGCAGCTCGGCTTGTCAGGGGCTCCCAAGACCGTGGACGACCAATGGCGCCTTCCCTGGGCTCTATTCCGGTGCGCCGTTGCAGACGGACGTAAGCACTGCTTGGTCGGCAAGACCCATGCCAAATCCAATAGAGCGCTTGAGAATACGCGGCCGGGATGGCTTCGAAGACCGCGCCGGAGGCGCCGAAAGCGGCTTAGCTACGCGGTCTTCAGGAGATGCAGGCTGTGAACAGGCGTACGATTTCGTGAAGGACTCTGCAAACTCGTAAAACAGCGCAATAAGTAGGGGAACTTTAATACTAAGGTACTGTCGTGGTGCTCCGCCCTTGAGCCGCGCCCCAATTTGGGACAGTTACGTTTCGCGTTCTTCGTTCCTTTTATAAGTGGTTTCTCCAGTAACAATACCCCCACACTGAATGCCACTAAACGTCCTAATTGCCGGTGCCAGGCACCACCGTGTAACTGCTGTTTGCGTTAATTACGCTTCGAACCTATCGCGCTAGACGATCGGACCAGACCGGTGCATCGATCTACACCTAAAGCACTTTCGAAGGACGGGGAAGGCCACCCCGCAGATCAAACTTATCGCCAAACCAGTGCAGCTCACCGGTCGATGGCATTCCACGCTCGGCCGTGTTCCGCACGGTTGTTCGCACTATCGATCAAACGGTGGCATATTTTTTGTATCGCTCATCCGAGGGCCTGCACAAGCAGGACGACACAAGCGCTGGCTGGCAACGTCGCTGGACCCGCGATCGCAGAGAGGTGATGTACGTGAACCCAGGTAAAGCTCCCCTTCGACAAACTCACTTCAAGCCGATCGCGCTCGCGGTTATCGCGGCAACGGCCGTGCTAGGCGGCTGCGGCGAAGAAGAAGCGTCCGCGCCCTCCGTCGAGGTCGAAGCAACGACGATGGCAGCTGCGGCACCCAAGCTCGGCATACGGGTTACTGGCGACGAAGAGCTTGCGATCGATATGAGCCAGATCCATAACCCGGAGCTCGAGGAGATATTCGCCTACATCGACGAGAACATAGACGAGCATGTATTGAACCTGCGTCGCTGGATCGAGCAGCCGAGTATCTCGAACACCGGGGAAGGCATCCAGGAATCGGCGTACATGGTCAAAGGGTTTTTCGACCAGCTCGGATGTCAGGAGACCCAGGTCTACGACGTCGGCATCACCGAATGGGGACAGCAGGGAAACCCCGTCGTCTACGCCAATTGTGACGAAGGCGCCGAGAAAACACTTGCGGTCTACTGGATGTACGACACCATGCCCGTCACGCAGCCCGGGCTCTGGAAAGCCCCTCCCTTTGAAGGTCGGCTCGTCGAGCAGGAGCCCTACGCGAAGGTCATGATTGGCCGTGGCGCGACCAACTCAAAAGGTCCGCAGATGACGCAGCTCAATGCGCTCATGGCCATCAAGGCGGTGACCGGAAAGCTCCCCGTCAATCTCATTTTTGTCGCCGAAGGCGATGAAGAGCGCATGTCCATCGGCTATCGCAAATTTGTCCGCGATCATCCTGAACTCTTCGCCGAGGCCGACGCCATGTATCGTTTCGGCCGCCAGGGCGGTATCGGCGGAGGCTCGGAAGGCTGCGTGTTTGTCGAGTTGATCACCAGCGGCGAAGCCTGGGGCAAGGGCCCGACCTACAGCAACATCCACGGCGGCCGCAAAAGAGCCGTCGACGCACCGGCCTGGCGGCATATCAAGATGCTCACCACGCTCGTGGACGAGACGGGCAACAAGGTCATGATCGATGGCTTCTACGACGATATTGAACCGATGTCGCCGGCCGAGCTGGCGAAACTTGAGAAAGCCGCGGAAAACATCGACATGGAGATCGCCGCGAAGAACCTCGGCGTTGCGAAGTTCATGTCCGATGACCCGCTGGAATACCTGAAGCTTGCGCGTTATGGAACGTCGCTGAATCTCGACGGCATCTGGGGCGGCAACATGTTCGAAGGCGGTTCCGGCGCCATTCTGCCGAACCGCATCGTCTCAAAGCACAACTTCCGCTACGTTCCGAACCAGGACGGTATCGACATCGTCGACAAACTGCGCAAGCACCTCGATAAGCACGGCTATGAAGACGTCGAAATCAATATCGTCGGCGACGTACCCTGGGCCAAACGCAGCTACGACAACGAGATCACCGAGGCCGTGAAGCGCATGTACGACAGCTTCGGCGTCAGCTATGGCGAACCGCTTACGGAAGTGGAGTCCATCCTCGGCGGCTACTGGCCCGCCTATCTGTTCGCCGGCGACGTGCTGGATATCCCCATCGTCAGCGGACAGGTCGGCAGCGGAGGCAATGCTCACGCCGCGAACGAGTACTTCGTTATCGAGGGTGCCAAGAAGATGTATGGCATGGCCGCGGGGGAAAAGTCTGTCGCTACTGTCCTTTACAACTACGCGGGCCTAAACGAAGCCCCCGAGATGGCCGAGGCAGAAGCAGAGACAGCCGCCGAGACCACGACAGCAGCAGCCACTTCCGGCGACGACAACTGAGCGTGACGCGCTCGTTACCGCGCGTCCTGTGGGCGCGCCCACGGCCCAGGCCTTATTTACGAGGGAGATTCGTCGCATGGCTCTGATCAGTCTCAGCAATGTCGGCAAGACCTACGAGATGGGATCGAACCGCGTGGACGCGCTGCGCGACGTCTCCCTATCGATCGAGGCGGGAGAGTTTGTGTGCATCACCGGGCCATCGGGCTCCGGAAAATCCACGATGATGCACATCCTTGGCTGTCTCGATCGGCCGACGCGAGGAAGCTACGAACTCGACGGCCAGGAAGTCGCCTCCATGTCGCCCGAGGAGCTGGCCGATACGCGCAACCGGCGTATCGGTTTTGTGTTCCAGGGCTTCAATCTGCTGCCGCGCACGTCGGCGCTGGAAAACGTCGAAGTGCCCCTCCTCTACTCCCGGGCCCATCCCAACACCGCGGAACGGCACCAGCGCGGTCTGGCGGTACTGGACGCCCTGGGGTTGAAGGACCGCGCGGACCATCATCCAAGCCAGCTCTCGGGCGGACAGCAGCAGCGGGTCGCCATTGCTCGGGCCCTGGTAAATGAACCGTCGCTGATTCTTGCCGACGAGCCCACCGGAAATCTCGACAGCGTGACCAGCGTCGAAGTCATGAGCACGTTGCAGAAGCTCCGCGAAGAGCGAGGCATAACGATTGTGCTCATTACTCACGAACCGGAGATCGCGGCTTACGGTACGCGGGTCATCTCGATTCGCGACGGCGTGATCACCGAGGATCGCCCGAATCCCGCGCCGCAGTTTGAAGAAGCGGCCGCCGCCGTAGCCGGGGTCTAGGTCCCGGGGCCGCTGCCATGCAGGCCATCCGTTCGCAGGCTTCTCTCGCCGTACAGGCGCTGGGGCGCAATCGCGCTCAGGCGGTGCTCGCCCTGGTGGGCGTCGTGGTCGGCGTCGGTGCGCTGGTCACCAGCCTTGCCCTGGGTCGCGGCGCTCAAGCCGCGATCCGCGACCAGCTCCTCGCCGCGGGCGTCAACATGATCATCGTCACATCGGGCAACTATCAGGTGAAGCAGCCCGGCGCTGGCGGAGCGCCCGCGGACCACGGCGATCTGCGCAGTCCTCAAGACTTTGAGAGTTTTGTGGCCGACTCCGGCAGTTTCCGGCGCCCGGGAGGTCCCGGGGTTGTGGCGGCCTTCTACGGCAGTCTACGCCCGGCACGAGGCCAAACGAACTGGGAACTGCGCCCCGCTCACTTCGAAGACGATCCCATGGCTGTGCACGATCACCCCACGGCCGCGCAGCGCCTCGGCGACGCCATGGCGGGCCTGGGCGCCGCCGCGACGCTGTCCATCGACGACGCCCGAGCGATTCGCAGTGAGCTTCCCGGCGTCGAATTCGTTGCCTCGGGCGTTCATGAAAATGCCCGGGTCATCGTCGACGACGCCGAGGCCAAGCAGTGGTTCACCCGACTCCACGGCACCGAAGCGGAACTGCCGGTCATTCGCCGGGGTTGGGTGTTCCCTTTTGGACGATTTTTTTCCGCCCGGGAAGTTGAGGAATCCGCACAGGTCATGGTCCTTGGCCGAGTGGTAGCCGATCGTCTCTTTGGGAAAGGCGTGGATCCCGTCGAACGCAGCGTACTGATGTGGAACCAGCCTTTCGAGATTGTCGGCGTCGTCGGCAGCAGTACCTGGGCCGCTCAACCTGCACCGGGGGACGATCAGTTTGATGCGGTTTATCTCCCGGTGAGTACGGTCCATCGCCTGCTCAATCTGAGCAAGCTCAATACCATCACTATCACCACCAGGGCCGCGGGAGAAACCACTGCCATCGCCGAGGAAATCACCGACCTGCTGCGCAAACGACACGGCATCAGTGAGGAGACGCCCGATGATTTTACGGTGCGTACGCAGGCGGAGCAGGTTCTCAACAAAGGGCTTCCGCCCGAGTTGGCCCGAGTAGTATCGGGAAACCTGGCGAGCGTCGACAGCCTGACCATGGAGCAGCTCGCTACCTCCATGCAACGCTCCAATCGCACACTGCTCGCGCTGCTGGCGGGCGTGGCCGCCGTATCCCTTCTCGTCGGCGGCATCGGCGTCATGAATCTGCTGTTCCTTTCGGTGACGCAGCGTACCCGGGAAATAGGGTTGCGCATGGCGATGGGCGCGCGCGGTCGCGACATCGCCGCCCAGTTCTTTGTCGAAGCGCTCGTGCTCTGCGCCGTGGGCGGCGTGCTTGGCGCCCTTGCCGGCACGCTTGCCGCCTACGGCCTCGAGGGGGTACTCGCCTGGAGTACCGACGTGTCACCGGCGTCTGCCGTCATCGCCGCGGCGGTGGCTTTGTTGCTGGGCGTATTCTCCGGAGTGCTGCCCGCCCGTCGCGCGGCAAAGCTCGATCCGATCACCGCGCTTCATCACGAATGACGAAGCCTCGCAGGGAACTCAAGACCATGTTCTCAATCAAGACCAGCGCCGTCGTTCTTGCTTTCTTCGCGATGGTCTCGGGTATGGGCAAGGTCGCGGCGCAGGACGCGGCCATGGACCACTCGAAGATGGACCATTCGTCGATGACGGCCACACCGCCGGACGAAATGCCCACGGCCCACGGTGGCGGTGGTCACGGTGATCACAACCCCAAGTTCGGGGGTCTGGTGCTGATGTACGGGGGCCTGCTCCACTTTGAGATCGTCGGCCGGCCCGAGGGCGGCGTGGAACTGCACCTGAGCGACGAGATGCGCGTTCCTATGCCGGCGCTCACCGTCACCGACGTCACGGTGGAAATCGAACGGCAGGATGGTTCTTTCGAGAGCGTAGCGATGTCCCTGAGCGAGGCCGGAGACTTCTGGCGTGGTCCGAGCGCGCCTCTCACAGACCAGGAGAAAACCACCGTGCACCTCGCCTTCGTCGCGTTCGGCGACCCCTATGTCTATGCACTGCCCCTGGCGGCGCTGCAGCCTGAAGAGTCGGCGAGCTTCTTAGAAGTCGATTCCGAGACGCTCGCTATGGCGATACGGAACGCCCTACATGCTGGTTAATCTCGCTATGGCCCTGAAGGCCCTGTCCCGGAACCGACTGCAGGCCTCGCTCACGCTGAGCGGCATGGCGATCGGGGTCGCAATGGTTGTCATCGTTGCGGGTCTGGGTCGTGGAGCGCAGCTTCGCATCGAGGATTCCATCGAGCGCGCCGGACCGACGCGAATCACCATCCGCGCCGGGAATTTCCAGCCAACCGCCATCGCAGCCGCGGCCTTTGAAGAAGGCAGCGGCGGCGGCCTGTCGCAAGGCGGCCTGGGAGGCGGCGATGGCGACCCCTCTCCCAGCGATGCCGACGCCCTGGCGGTGACCCTGGCGCTACGCGAGGAGAAGGAAGCAGCGGCCAGGGCGGCGGCCGACATGAAGGTGCGTTCCCCCGCCGAACCACTATCGCTGGATGAACTCGAGGCCCTGGCCACCGAGGTCGCCGACGTGCGCGCCGTGGCCGGCAGCGTTGTCGCCAACGTCCGCCTCGACGAGGCCGTGGGCCGCCGGGTGCGAGCCGTGCGTCTCCACGGCTATCAGGAAGCCTGGCCCGATATGTCGGGGTGGCGCCTTCTCAAGGGAAGAGCCCTATCCCGATCGGAACACGCCGCGTCCGCTCCCCTTGCCGTTTTACCGACTGCGGCCGCCGAACGACTCTGGCCATCAGAGGAGCCGTTGAACAAAACGCTTCGCATCAACGGCCAGGAAATTACCGTTGTTGGTGTCGTCGATGCCCCTGAAATCGAAGAAGGGTTTGTGCTTGTCCCCGATGTCTTCGTGACCCTCACTCTGGCACAGACCCTGGCGAAGCAGTCCGAGCTCGATCGTATCGACGTGCGCAGCGTTTCCGTCGCTCGCACAACCGCGGTGGCCGAAGCCATTACGGACACGCTGCGGCGTCTGAGGGAACTGCCGGACGATACGCTCAATGATTTTCGCGTGGAAACGCAAAGCGCCGCTGCCATGCCGGGTCTTGGCACGGATCCGCGCCTGGCCATGGCGGTGCAGTCCAATGTTGTCGAGTTTGAGAAGGCGTCCTGGGAAGAGATGGCGCGCAGCCTGCGTCGGGCGGGGCAGACGTTCACACTGCTTCTTTCCGCCGCCGCGGCTGTTTCGCTGCTCGTCGGCGGTATCGGTGTAATGAACGTTATGCTGGTATCGGTGACCGCGCGAACCCGCGAGATCGGTCTGCGTATGGCCATGGGCGCCCGGGTGCGCGACGTACTCACTCAGTTCCTGGTGGAAGCGGTAACACTGGCGCTGCTCGGGGGTGTCCTGGGTCTCCTGGTTGGCGCCTGCGGACTGTGGGCGGCGCGGCGCGGTTTTGACTGGGCTACCGCCCTCTCCGTCGACATGCTCCTGCTCGGCATAGTGGTGGCTGCCGTCACCGGCATCGTGTTTGGCTTCGGACCCGCACACCGGGCCGCGCGGCTTGATCCCGTGGTCGCCCTGCGCAGCGAGTGAGTACCGTGCCGCCCTTCCCCGTTCCCCACACCGACAATCCCCGCGAGGCATGCCCGTCGTGCAACAGTTGATTCCCAACATTCGCCTGGCTCTGCGCAGCCTTGCTCGCAACCCCCTGCGCACCGTGCTCACCATGCTCGGGATCGTCATCGGGGTCGCCGCGGTGTTGACCATGATTGCGCTCGGGACCGGTGCCCGGGGGTCCGTCGCCGACGAGGTGGGCTCCGCGGGTACGAACCTGGTCTACGTGAAATCCGGAAACTACACCCGAGGCGGATCGAGCGTCGGCATCGCCTCAGGCGCCGGTGCGGCGACGACGCTCGTCCTGGCTGATGCCGACGCGATCGGATCCGAAATCGGCGGCATTCGCGCGCTCAGTCCGATCCTCGGCCTGCGCAGCTTCGTCACCAGCGACAGCGGCGAGCGGGCTTTCGTTCGCATGCAGGGCGTGGCACCGTCCTTCGAGCGTGTGCAGGGCTGGTCGTTCCCAGCCGGCGCTATGTTCGAATCCGAGGCCTCAAGCGGCGCTGTGCTGGGGTCTTCCCTGGCGCTCAAACTCTTCGGCACAGCAGAGTCGGCGCCGGGCAAGCTGCTCCGCGTGCGCGGCCTGGAGTTCATAGTGAGCGGTGTCACCGACGATCAGTCCGATGACTACGCCGAAGTCCTGTTCGTGCCATGGAAAACGCTGCAGGACAGCATGGGCATCGCCCACCTCGACGGCATCACCATTGCCGCCGACAAAGCCGGCGAGACCTCGCGCATCGCCGACGAGGTCAGAACCCTGCTTCGACGCCGACACGGGATAAGCGGGTCGGGTACAACAAGCGGGGGCTATTTGGCATCCCAGGGTGGCGTAGGCGGCACGCCCGACGACTTCACCGTCGAAACCCAGGCCGCTCAGGCCCTGACCCAGGGACGCTATACGCCGGCCGCCGCCTTTGCCCTGGCCAACCTCCCGCGCCTCGACGAGGTAACCCTGGAAGAGATGGCCGATACGCTGGACCGCGCGAGCGACACCATGACGGCACTCCTGGCGAGCATTGCCGGCGTCTCCCTCATCGTCGGTGGTATCGGAATCATGAACGTTATGCTCGTGTCGGTGACGGAACGCACGCGCGAGATTGGCCTGCGCATGGCGACGGGGGCTCGATCGACCGATGTGGCCCTGCAGTTCGTGGTTGAAGCGGTAACGCTGAGCCTCATCGGCGGCGTGGCGGGACTGGTGCTTGGCCTGCTCTCTGCCTGGCTGGTGGGCTGGTCCCTTGGCTGGCCGGCCCAGGTCTCACCCGCCTCCATGGCGCTCGCCATCGGGATCGCCGCTGCCGTGGGGCTTGTGTTTGGCAGCTATCCAGCACGCCGGGCCTCGCGCCTCGATCCCATCGACGCCCTGCGCACGGAATGAGCCCGCGCCAGGCCGCTACGCGGTGGGCACTTATCCTCGGCGCCCTCGTCGCACTGAACGCCTGCGGCCCGGAAACGCCCGAGGAGCGCCTGGATCGTCTCGCCAGGAGCTACATCGATTACGCCATGCATCTCGACCGGCTGCGGCCTGGAGAGATCGATACCTGGTTTGGTCCCCAGCGTCTGGATACTCGCGGTACGCCCAGCGACAGCAGTTTTGAAGAGGTCGCCGACGGAGCCGCGAGTCTGCGGGAAGAACTCGCTGGCGAGGCATCCGAACGTGGAAAACGCCTGCAGCGCAGGGTTGCCGAACTCGAAGCCGTCGCCACCCATCTTGCTGCACCGGCGGAGCTGAGCTTCGCCGAGCAGACCAGCGCGCTCTACGACGTCGCCTGGAGCGCAGTTGCGCAAGCCGACATCGAAGCCGCCCTGACATCCATTGACGCTGCCATGCCAGGACGTGGCAGCGTTCGCGCACGCATGGCCTCATTGCGCCGACGCCTGGTGATTCCCGCCGAAGAGCGACAGGGCGTATTCGAAGCCGCGTTGGAAGAATGTCGCCGCCGGACGATTGTTCACTGGGACCTGGGTGACGACGAAGGCATCGACCTGATCTGGACTCGCGACGTCGAAGCCGCCTGGCATCGCTTCAACGGTGGAGGTCGCAGCACCTTACAGGTAAACCCCCTGGCCATTGGCACGATAGACCAGGTTCTCGAAATCGCCTGCCACGAGACCTATCCCGGGCATCACGCTCAGTTCGTCCTGTTTGAAGCGGCGGCTGGCGACTCGGGCCTGCCGTTGGAGGATCAGCTGGTACTGCTGCGCTCACCGGCGTCGGCGTTGCGCGAGGCGGCGGCAATGAACGCCGTCGAACTCGCTTTTCCTGCCGATGAGCGTCTGCGCTTCGAACGCGATGTTCTCTTCCCCCTCGCCGGCCTCGACCCGGCTGACGCGGAACTAATGCAGCAGCTTCGCCCCTATCTTGGGCAGCTCGCCCTCGCAGTCCCGCTGATCATTCAGGAGCATGAGGACCGCGAGCTATCGGATGCCGAGGCCATCAACAGACTGCAGAGCGAGGCCCTGGTCGCCAGTCCTCGCGCGCTGTTTGCCTTTGCCCATGAAGTTGGAGCCTTGCTCGCGGGCTACACAATCCTCAATGCGGAGCTTGCGTCTTGCCTCGGTGCTCTTTCTGATGATGACGCCTGGGCGACGCTTCACGGCTGGTTGGGACAGCCGGATAGCTGGCGAAAGGACCAACAGACGGCGACTCTCTAGGCGCGGTGTGTCTCAGCTTGTCACCGGATCGTAGCGACCGAGAAGCACTTGCGAGAGATTCATGTGCAGCGGGATATCGGTATTCAGATGGTGCCAGGAATACGGAACTCTTGTGTGCGCCGTACCCGGTATGGAGTTCAAGCCGCCGAACCAGTCGATACTCCCGAGATACTGGTGGACCCGCTGGAGCTGATCCGGCAGGGCGACCACCGCACCGGCGGTTATGATCTTGATGTCTCGGAAAGGCGTCAGTGCATCCGGCCCCTGCAGATCGCGGAGCTCATTGAAGGCGTACGCGATCGACAGGCAGCCCTTGGAATGGCCAAGAATCGTTTCGATCTCACGCCCTTCATCGTGCAACAGCCGCAGGAGCGTGCGCGTGTCCTTTGAGCAGCGCGCGAGAATCGATGCGCCCTCCCCTTCGTCCGCCCTCCCGCCACGAAGGGGGTTGGAAAGCCCCTTGCCAAAACGGTCAAGCAGCGCCTGCGCGCGATTAGCGGCGCCGAAAAAGAACCAGCCACCCAGCGCCTCTTGAACGATGTCTGCCATCCCGTAACCGGCCACAATGGCTCCCACGGGCTCGTCCAAATGATTGGCCAGCGTTCGCGCGAGAGCGGCGGCGCCAACGTCGGAGCTTCCCACGCCCGCTATCGCGAAATGCCGTACGAGATCTCCCGGCGCCGCGATCATGGCTTCGTGGTCCACGTGTTTGCGAATGCACAGCTCGTCCGCGCCGCCCGTGGGCAGCACCACGAGGATCGACCCTTCTTCGATCCGCTGCGAAGCCAACCAGTTGAATTCCGGCCTTGTGAGGGCCCCGACATCGTAGAACGTCCAATCAGCGATCGTGTTTCGGCGCTGTACGAGCGACACGGGGGGAACGATGAACCTACGCGCGTGCTTCAACATGGAACAGATCCTGTGTGCTGGTCGTCTTCACGCAAAACGAAGCAATTGGTGTGCCTGGCACCTTGATAAAGCAGTACTCGAAGTCGGTGGAGGAACACTCGCGCGCCCTTAGCGCCTTCTACCCCGCCGGTCACCTGGTCTGGGAAGACTTGTCGTGTGCTAGCCTCTTTATGAAGGGCGGAACCGGGGAAAACATCAACATGAGAGCTCAAATCTACGACCACTTTTGCCACCGGTGAGTGGACGTGTGGCGTAGCTCAACGTGTTCGCTGGCATTTTCGCATGACCCGATGACCGCGCACTGCCCGCTCAGGAATCTTTGCTCTGGAACGGCGCGCTTGGCGGCGGTCGTATTGTTCACACTGCTCACTCCCTGTCAGGCTGTCGCCGAGCAGGCTGATGTCGCGTGGGTGGCGCAAGGTCAATTCTGCGAACCAGAAACTGTTATGCCCCTGCCAGACGACACCCTGCTCGTCTCCAACGTGTGCGGGTTTGACGAGGCCGGCACCGGATTTCTCTCGCTGCTGGATATCGATGGCTCGTTAATTGATTGGCGGGCCGCCGATAAGCTCGATGCGCCGCTGGGGATGGCGATCGCCGGAGATCGTCTCTATGTCGTCGACAGCAACAGGATCAGAGTATTCCGTAGAACTGACTTTTCGCAGGAGTCAGTCCTCGCGCTCGACACGTTAGTCGCCAATGACATCGCCGTGGCAAAAGACCTGACGGCGTACGTCACGGACACTGTCCGTGGCAATGTCGTAGCCGTCGACCCTGCGGGCAATAGTGCGCTCCTGGGAGTAACGGGACAGTTTCCCGGGGCAAACGGCATCCATATTGACGATCAAGATCTCTACGTGGGCGGCGAACGTCTGTGGCATTTCAATCTCAGGGACAACACGCAAACCACTCTGGGGCCCGACTGGCTCCGCGACATCGACGGCATTGAAATCGAAGCGGACGGCACCCTGCAGCTTACCCCGGTAGGCGGACCGCTGATCCGGCTAAGCACGCCGATTGAAGTTCTGGATGGAGAAGGTATCAGCAGCGCCAATCACGGTTATGCCGCAGACATAGGGCTCGCCTTTATCCCCACCGGCTTCGAGAACACGGTTATCGCCATCCGCGTACCACCGCGTGAGGACCCCTAAGGCTCCCCTGGCGCGTTCCCATGTATCAGCTCAGTCCCTGCTCAGTCGGTAAGGGCGAGGTGCTCCTGGCTTTGATAGCAATGCGCAGATCGACGAGCGGGGCTTTATTCAGAGCTTTGTACGCCCGCGCTCACGCGTCAGCACTTCTAATATCGGGCGAGAGCCCGAACACTAGGCTTGCGAATGCTGTGCGTCCGCTTCCACTTCACTGCCCCGGTTGTTCGCTGCATACAACAGGAGAGCAAGCACCGACATACACGCAGCCACAACAAACGGCGACCCGGGAAAGTAAAACAGGGGCGTATCGCCAGCAGTAAGCGTGAACAACCCGTTATAGATAACCGGCGACAAAATCATGGCGACGGAAGTCAGCGCCGAAAGCCCGCCCTGTAGTTCGCCCTGTGCGTTTTCGGGCACGCGAGACGACAGATCCTGCCTTATGGCCGGATCCTGCATCGTAGTGACCAGGGCTGTAGTCACCATGACGTAGACAAACCAGCCCGCACTTGCCATCCCAATACCAAACAGCGCTATCACCTCGACAAACAGGGCAACACAGATGGCTGTGCGGAGCCGAATTCTCGGAAGTAAGACCTGAACAACTATCGCCTGCGCAATGAAGGAGATCACCCCGTAGTAGGCGATGGACCACCCGATATCGCTTTCACTCCAAAGAAACTTGGCCTTGGCCACGTAAGACCACACGGTCGGATAGACCCACGACGACAGCGTGGCGAGGAAGTAAACGGGCAGCAGGGGCCGGATACCCGGAGTCCGCAACAGTCTGAAGAGGGTTCCGAAGGTGTTGGCCCGCGACCAGGAGAATGCACGGCGCCGCTCAACCGGCAGCGACTCTTTTACGAAGAAAAAGCCAAACGCGGTGTTGAGAGCCGCAACAAAGGCGCCGGCAAAGAACGGATAACGTACGTTTACGTCACCGAGAATCCCGCCAATGGCCGGCCCCATAACGAACCCCGCGCCGAAAGCGGCACCGATAATGGCGAAGCGCTGGCCACGCTTGTCGATGGGTGTGATATCGGCGATGTAGGCATTTGCCGTAGAAAACGTGGCGGCGAACACACCGGCAAGCGCCCGTATCACGAGGAACCAGGGCAGTGTTTGCACAACAGCCAGCAGCAGCATATCGACGGCATAGGCGCTGAGCGAAACGAGCAGGATAGGCCGACGCCCCAGTCGATCGGACAAAGCGCCGATCACGGGCGAACAGAAGAACTGCATGACCGCGTAGCTTGCAAGCGCCACACCGCCCCAGAAGGAAGCATCGGCGAGGTCGCCGCCGGACAATTCGAGAAGCAGCGACGGCATAACGGGCGCGATTAGCCCCATGCCCATGGAGTTGATAAATGCCGTCGATGCGAGGAAGACGAGAGCCAGTCGGAGGTTAGGCGAATCTGTCATATGCGGCTCACACCTTGGATTTCATCCGCGCGTTCGGAAAGCACCCTTAGGAAAATGGCGCGCCCAGTAGGAGTCGAACCTACGACCGCCGGCTTAGAAGGCCGATGCTCTATCCAGCTGAGCTATGGGCGCGATATTCGGGATGGCCCCGGAACTGAAAATTCTAACGCGACCGCGCAACCGACTGCGCTTCAGGAAACGGCGCTAGGAGGAGATGGGGTGGCCGACGGGTCTCGAACCCGCTACCTCCGGAGCCACAATCCGGTGCTCTACCTGGTGAGCTACGGCCACCACTGCTAACGCACGACCAGATCGTGAATGCAGCATTTCGCTGATGGCTTTCCATCGTGCACCGCAAGCATGTGCGGCGAATGGGCCGCAGAGAACGGTTGGCTGGGAAACAACGGTGGCCCGCTTATGCGGCGCTGTTTCGTTGACGAGTGGTCGGGGTAGAGAGATTCGAACTCCCGACATCCTGCTCCCAAAGCAGGCGCGCTACCAGACTGCGCTATACCCCGAAGTCATACCCGTCCGCCTTACATCGTCATTTCAACGTTACCGCCGCCCGCGGGCTAGGGCAAGGCCGATCAGCGAGCGCGGATGGTACCGACGTGCCCTGGATGCGTCAATAAAATCAGGGATTTACTGGGGCCGAGGCGTTCAGCCGCGCCGCCACTTGGTGCCCTCGGGTCCATCTTCCAGCACGACAGATGCCGCCGTGAGCTGATCGCGGATGTCGTCGGCGCGGGCGAAGTCCCGCTGGGCCTTGGCTTGCGCCCGTTCGGCGATCAGCGCCTCGATGGCCTCGGCATCCAGATCGTCTTCCGAAGCACCGCCCTGGAGCCACTCGGACGGGTCCTGTGCGAGAACGCCCAGGAGATCGCCAGCGGCGAGGAGGCGGGCCTTGAGCGCCGGTTTGGCGGCGGCTTCGGCCTTGTTCAGTTCGCGAGCGAGCACATGCAGCTCGCTGATCGCCAGCGGAGTGTTGAGGTCGTCGCAGAGCGCTTCGAAGAACGGCTCGCCCGCGAGCACGACTTCCGTGTCGAGGTCGATGTCCTGGACTTCGCGGAGCGCCGTGTAGAACCCGGCTAGGGACTGCTCCGCCTGCTCAAGCAGCTCGCGAGAGAAATTCAGCGGCGACCGGTAATGGGCGGAGAGCAGTGCAAAGCGCAGCACTTCACCGCGGTAGCTTTTCAGCAGTTCGCGGATCGTGCGCACGTTACCCAGGGATTTCGACATCTTTTCTCCATCGATGTCGATGAAGGCGTTGTGCATCCAGTAGCGCACAAACTCGTCGCCGTAGGCGCAGCAGCTCTGGGCGATCTCGTTCTCGTGGTGCGGGAAAATCAGGTCGCGACCCCCGCCGTGAATGTCGATGGTTGGCCCGAGGTGTTCACGAATCATGGCCGAGCACTCAAGGTGCCATCCTGGCCGCACCCGGCCCCAGGGCGTATCCCAGCCGGGCTCCTCCTCCGACGAAGGCTTCCAGAGCACGAAGTCCCCCGGATGGCGCTTGTAGTCGGCAACCTCGACCCGCGCGCCAGACAACATGTCATCGAGACTGCGCCCGGACAGCTCCCCGTAATCCGGCATGGAAGTTACGTCGAAGAGCACGTGACCCTCTGACACGTAAGCGTGATCGCGCTGCAGCAAGGTCTCCGTGAGTTTGATCATGGGGCCGATGTTGTCCGTGGCGTGCGGCTCAAGACTTGGCGCCAGCGCATTCAGCTCGGCCGTATCCTCTCGATACTTTTGAGCAAACTCTTCGGAGATCGCGTCAATCCCAACGCCGCGCTCCCGGGCCGCGGCCATGATCTTGTCGTCGATATCCGTGATATTGCGGGCGTATACCACCTCGTCGAAGAGCGTCTGCAGCACGCGAAACAGCGTGTCGAACACGACAACCGGACGCGCGTTGCCAATGTGCGCGAGGTTGTACACCGTCGGTCCGCAAACGTACATGGTCACACGCTGCGGTTCGATGGGCGTGAAGACCTGCTTCTCGCGAGCTTTCGTGTTGTAGAGCTTCAGCGTCATGCCTTTGCCCTCGGGCGTCTCGGAACACTGACTGCGTTGGAGTTCAAGCAAGACATGGGAATCAATTCTTTCCCGCCCAAACGTCACGCAGACCGATGGTCTGGTTGAACACCGGGCTCTCGGGTGTGTGTTCGAAGCGGTCGGCGACGAAGTAACCCTCGCGCTCAAACTGAAAGCGATCTTCCGGGGATGCGCTCGCGAGCGGCGCCTCGATGCGTGCATCGTCGATCATCAACAGGGATTCGGGATTGAGCAGGCTGGTAAAGTCCGCGTCTCCCTGATCGGGCGCTGCATCGGTGAACAGTCGGTCGTACATCCGCACGGTCGCGGGTCGGGACGAGGCCGCATCGACCCAATGGATCACGCCCTTGGGTTTGATTCCGTCGCCGGGATCGGCACCGAGACTGTCCAGCACCGCATCAGCAATCACTGCGCTGATTTCTCCCTCATCATCACGTTCCACGTCGACGGCCTCGACGACGTAGGCGTTGCGGAGCCGGACCCGCTTGCCAAGAACGAGACGCTTGAACTTCTTGTTCGCCTCCTCTCGGAAGTCCTCACGGTCGATGTACAGCTCGTTTGAAAACGGCAGCTCACGCTGACCCAGATCATCGCGGTTGGGATGCGCAGGCGCGGTGATCGGATCATGTGCGGCCTCGATATTGCGCAGCTTCAACGTGAGCGGGCGCAGCACGCACATCGCTCGCGGCGCATTTCGGTTGAGATCGTCGCGGATGGCATGCTCGAGCATCGCCACGTCGGCGACCCCGTTTGCGCGGGACGTACCCACCATCTCGCAGAACTGGCGTATCGCCACCGGCGTGTAGCCGCGGCGGCGCAGACCTGCAATCGTCGGCATTCTTGGGTCGTCCCAGCCGCTCACGACCCCGTTATCCACAAGCTCTTTTAGCTTGCGCTTGCTCGTTACGGTGTAGCTGGTGTTCAGACGCCCAAACTCGTACTGCCGCGGCCGGCTGGGAACGGGCAGATTCTCGATGAACCAATCGTACAAAGGCCTGTGGTCTTCGAACTCCAGGGTGCAGATAGAATGGGTAACGCCCTCGATGGCATCTTCCTGGCCATGGGCGAAGTCGTAGGTGGGATAGATGCTCCACTTATCGCCAGTCTGATGGTGAGATGCATGGCGGATGCGGTAGAGAATCGGATCGCGCATGTTCATGTTCGGATGCGCCATATCGATTTTCGCGCGCAAAACTCGCTCGCCCTCGGCGAATTCGCCGTCACGCATACGCGCAAGAAGATCGAGGTTCTCGTCCACCGCGCGATCGCGGAAGGGACTGTCGCGGCCCGGCTCCGTGAGCGTGCCGCGATACTCCCGGGCCTGCTCCGCCGAAAGGTCATCGACATAGGCCCTGCCCGTTTCTACAAGGTGTACGGCCCAGGCGTAGAGCTGTTCGAAATAGCTCGACGCGTAGCGCACTTCACCGTCCCAGGCGTAGCCCAGCCAGCGCACATCCGCCTGTATCGAATCGATAAATTCCTGGCTTTCCTTTTCGGGGTTCGTATCGTCGAAGCGCAGATTACAGACACCGCCGAATTCTTCGGCAAGACCGAAGTTCACGCTGATGGACTTGGCGTGGCCGATGTGGAGATAGCCGTTAGGCTCCGGCGGGAAACGGGTAACCACCCTGGCCACGCGCCCCGCGTCGATATCATCGCGAATTATGGTGCGAAGGAAACTGTTACCCGTCGACGCGGGCAGCGGATCGGAACTCATCTGTGGTCTCTCAAAGCTGGGGCGACCTGCCGGTGCCCAGGTGTCGCGATACCGAATGCGAAACCCATCCAGTCCGCCGACCTCGAAAAACCGGCGAGTATAGCGCCGGCGCCGCAGCCGGTCAGCACGGGAGGGCCTTCGCATCTGTAGTCTGTCGCGACAGGGCCATAAGGATTAACAGCGGCCAGGGTATCCACAGCAAAGCAAAGCGCGTACCATCGCGGCCTCTCGTGATGCGGCGCAGCTCCGGGACACCGCACCGCAGTCTCAGCGAGACTGACGACGGCCTCGGAAAGCAACAAGAATAAGCTCAATACCCGCGCTCGGCGTTGTGCCCGCACAAGGTTCATGAACCCGCCTCAAGGACACGTTATGGTCACTCTGCACACTACCTACGGCCCCATTAAAATCGAACTCGACGCTGAAAAGGCGCCGGCGACCGTGGCCAACTTCCTGATGTACGTGCGCGAGGGCTTCTATGACGGAACGATCTTTCACCGCGTGATCGACAACTTCATGATCCAGGGCGGTGGCTTTGATTCGGAAATGAATCAGAAGGCCACACAGGATCCGATCGAAAACGAAGCGGACAACGGACTGAAGAATGACTTCGGCACCATCGCCATGGCCCGCACCATGGACCCGCATTCGGCCACGGCGCAGTTCTTCATCAACGTGAAGGACAACGACTTTCTAAATCACAGCGGCAAGACCATGCAGGGCTGGGGTTACGCTGTCTTTGGACGCGTAGTCGAAGGCGACGATGTTCTCGAGAAGATCCGCGCCGTGCCCACGACCTCGCGCTCCGGTCACCAGGACGTGCCGACCGAAGCGGTGATCATCGAATCGGCGACGTTAGACGAAGACTCTGGCGAAGTGGCCTGATTCGCAGTCTCCGTGACCGCAGCGGTTTACTTCATATCCGATCTACACCTGGATGCGGAGCGGCCGGCGGTCACCCGCGCGCTCTTCGACTTTCTCCAAAAGATAACCGGTGACACGAACGGGGCGCCGGCGAGCGCGCTATACATTCTCGGTGATCTCTTCGAGTTCTGGGTCGGTGACGACGACGATTCACCACTGGTTGGCGAAGTGGCCGACGCCCTGCGTGAATTCAGTGAAAGCGGTCCCGACCTTTATCTCATGCACGGCAATCGGGATTTCCTGATCGGCGCGGATTACGCAGCGCGCGCTGGCGCTCAGCTGCTCGACGATCCCGTCGTTGTGACCACTGGCGGTAATGACTTGCTGCTGATGCACGGCGACAGTCTTTGCACCCGCGATGAGGACTACCAACGTTTTCGGACGCTCGCGCGTTCCCCCGAGTGGAAAGCCGATGTACTCGCGCGCAGTCTGGATGAGCGGCGACGGCTCGCCGCGCAGCTGCGCATGGCCAGCCGCGACGCGGGGAGTCGCAAGGCGGCCGACATCATGGATGTGACGCCATCAGAGGTCGAGCGGATTAGGCGTGAGACCGGTGTCAGGACCTTGATTCATGGCCATACGCATCGACCGGCCAGGCATGATGAGCCCGGGGGCACGCGCTGGGTTTTAGGAGACTGGGATGCGCAGGGGTGGTTTCTACGCCATGAAAATGGAGAGCTACAACTGAATAAATTCGATGTAATTCAATAATATAAATTATTTTATTATATTTATTTCTAACTTTTAGGGGTCGCTAAAGCCCGGGTTAAGGGATGGAGGATCCGCTCAGACCCCCAGCGGAACGCCGGAGTGAAAGCGGAACTGCGCGTCCGCACCCTCAACCAGTTCCTGCTCGCGAGCCAGCAGTGGCGCAAGCCGGCTTTCGAGATCAACGTCTGGCGCCAGGATCCGCGCCAGTCCCAGATAGTCCTCGAAGTGACGTGCTTCGGATTTGAGCAAGCTGCGGTAGAACCCGCGTAGTTCGTCATCCACGACCGCCATCAGCGCCGCAAAGCGTTCACAGGATCGCGCTTCGATGATGGCCCCAACGAGCAGCGTGTCGACCAGGCGCAGCGGCTCGTCCCGCGCCACCAGCTCGCGCAGCGACGACGCATAACGCGCAGCGGATAGCTGCGGATAGGGAATCCCTCGCGCCTCAATGATGGCCAGTACCTGCTCGAAGTGACGCAGTTCTTCCCGCGCCAGGCGCGACAGCTTGTTCAGCAGCGTCGGGTGCTCCACATAGCGATACATGAGGTTCAAGGCTGTGGACGCGGCCTTTTTCTCGCAGTTCGCATGGTCGATCAGCAGTACGGGCAGCGCTTCTGGCTCAGCCGCGTGTTCGATCCAGGACGCAGGCGTAGCGCAGGGCAGAAAATCCCGCAGGGGCGATAGATCAATACCCAGGGGCGCGAGGGCAGCGGTCATACCGCGCGCTCGCGGCCAAAAAGGTCGGGGAGCAGGTAGTAGCGTTCGAAATGCGCGCTGGACAGTGCGTAGAACTCCGCATCGATCTGTTCACGCAGTTCGAGCAAGGGCATGTCACGCCACCGAAGATCCACTTCAAAACCGAATTCCCGAGGCGAATCGATCTGCCCTGCCCCGGCTTTGAGCAGGGCGAAAACCCAGCAGTGCGGATCGTGATCAGGATTATGCCGAATCTGTTGCGTACTCAGCTGCCAGCGCAGAAGTGCTTCGTCGAGAATGCGGATTCGATTCTGTACGCACTGGGCCAGGAACTGAGCAAGACGGTCGTCAACGATGCGCTTCTGATCCTCGGAGTAGCCGTTCCAGTTAATCACCTCGTGAGCGAAACGCTTGCAACCCCGACACACGCTGTCGCCGATGCCCGTCGAGCATACGCCGATACACGGTGTCTTTACTCTGGGGAGCCTGGTCATTGCCACTCATCACTACAGATCCTGAAACAGCATAAACGGCAACTGACGCTCTGCCCAGCGCCCACCGGCACTCGACCGGGAACAAAAATGGACGGCTGAGAACTATTCACGGGGCCAGCGACTTTCGTAGGTACTATGCACGCAAGGGGATATTCTGTGGCGCACCATTCACGAGATAAATATCACTCATAAAACCCTGATTTATGGTGCGATTTCCCTGGCTCGTCTATACTCGGCGGCACAAAAACGGGGGAAACTGAGTCGTTCGGGAACCTATTCATAGGGAACGGCACAGAGCCGAGCCGGCGCAACCGATGCTGTACCCGACTCAAACAGCCAGCGAGTCGGCAAAGCCAGGTTTGCCGGTAGGCGCAGATCAGCAGGCGGCCTCTAGGGGCCTTCGTAGTGGTCTTAGCACTGGTCTATGTATTGGTCTTTGATTCGTTAACTGATTGTTGAGTTAAGGGACGTTCCTCTGGCCGATGCAAGCCGTGTTTGGCCGCGTTTCATTGCAGCACGGTGTGCGGTGCGACTTAGCTTTCGTGGGCGTGGCTCGCGAAAACAACACACCCGCAGACCTGCACTCCGCTGCGGCGGAGTTTCCTGCGACTGTGCGCCTGTAGCGATGCGGCCGGCTGCCTTGCGCTTTCTCTCTTGAACATTGAACACCGCTGGCATGCTTCCATTGCCGCGGTGCCGAACCTTTCGCAAGGAGATTGACATGCTTGACGCCTACCGCACTCACGAAGCTGAACGCGCCGCCCAGGGAATTCCCGCCAAGCCGTTGACCGCCGAGCAGGTTGCTGAACTCGTTGAACTGCTCAAAAACCCGCCTGCCGGCGAAGAGGAATTTCTCCTTGGACTGCTCGCAGACCGGGTCCCGCCGGGTGTGGACGAGGCCGCCTACGTCAAGGCCGGTTTCCTGTCGGCGGTCGCCCAGGGCGAAACCGAGTGCGCCCTGATCTCCCCCGCCGATGCCGTGAAGCTGCTCGGCAATATGCACGGCGGCTATAACATTGAAACCCTGGTCAAGCTGCTCTCGGACGACGCGCTCGCCGCCGAAGCCGCAGCGGAGTTGAAAGACACGCTCCTCGTATTCGAAGGCTTCCACGACGTGGCCGAGCTTGCCGAGGGCGGCAATGTTCACGCCAAGGAAGTCATGCAAAGCTGGGCCGACGCCGAGTGGTTCACGAAGCGCGACGCCGTTCCCGAATCCATCAAGGTAGCGGTGTTCAAGGTGACCGGGGAAACCAACACGGATGACCTCTCCCCTGCCCCGGATGCCTGGTCGCGCCCGGACATTCCGCTCCACGCGTTGGCCATGTACAAGATGACCCGGGACGGTCTCACACCGGAAGAACACGGTGTAACCGGCCCTATGAAGCAGGTTGAAGAGATCAAGGCCAAAGGCATACCCGTAGCCTTCGTGGGCGACGTGGTCGGCACCGGCTCCTCGCGCAAGTCGGCGACCAACTCCGTGCTGTGGTTCTTCGGTGACGACATCCCCGGCGTGCCCAACAAGCGAGGCGGCGGCATCTGCATCGGTGGCAAAGTCGCGCCGATTTTTTACAACACCATGGAAGACGCCGGCGCGCTGGTTTTCGAAGCGCCGGTGGACGATCTGGGCATGGGCGATGTCGTCGAAATTCGCCCTTACGATGGCAAGATTCTCAATGAAAACGGTGAGACGATCTCCGAATTCGAACTGAAATCAGAGGTGCTCCTCGACGAGGTACGCGCCGGCGGACGCATCAATCTGATCATCGGGCGCGGCCTGACCATGCGGACCCGCGATGCCATGGGCCTGCCCGCCTCGGACGTCTTCCGCACACCGGAGCAGCCCGCGGACTCGGGCAAGGGTTACACCCTCGGCCAGAAAATGGTTGGCAAGGCCTGCGGCATGGAAGGCGTTCGCCCTGGCACCTACTGCGAACCCCTCATGACCACCGTCGGCTCGCAGGACACGACCGGTCCCATGACCCGCGACGAGCTCAAGGATCTCGCCTGCCTCGGATTCTCCTCTGACCTTGTCATGCAGAGCTTCTGCCATACCGCGGCCTATCCCAAGCCCGTGGACATCGACACACAGCACACGCTCCCGGATTTCATCATGACCCGCGGCGGCGTCAGCCTGCGTCCCGGCGACGGTATTATTCACAGCTGGCTGAACCGCATGCTGCTGCCGGATACCGTCGGCACCGGCGGCGACTCGCACACCCGATTCCCCATGGGCATTTCCTTCCCCGCGGGCTCGGGACTGGTCGCCTTTGCCGCTGCCACGGGCGTGATGCCCCTGGATATGCCGGAGTCGGTCCTCGTACGCTTCAAGGGCGAGATGCAGCCGGGTATCACCCTGCGCGACCTTGTTCACGCGATCCCCTACTACGCAATCCAGCAGGGACTACTCACGGTCGAGAAGAAGGGCAAGAAGAACATTTTCTCCGGGCGAATCCTCGAGATCGAGGGTCTACCGGACCTGACCGTCGAGCAGGCCTTCGAGCTGTCCGATGCCTCCGCCGAGCGCTCAGCGGCCGGTTGCACGATCGACCTGTCCGAGAACACGGTATCCGAATATCTGCGTTCCAACATTGTGCTGCTGCGCTCGATGATTGCTGAGGGCTACGGTGACGCGCGAACGCTGGAGCGGCGTGCACAGAAGATGGAAGAGTGGCTGGCCAATCCCACCCTCATGCGCGCCGATGCCGACGCCGAGTATGCGGCGGTTATCGAGATCGATCTGGCCGACGTTTCCGAGCCGATCGTCTGCGCTCCGAATGACCCGGACGATGCGCGTCTGCTCTCGGAGGTTGCCGGCGACAAGGTCGACGAGGTCTTTATCGGCAGCTGCATGACCAACATCGGTCACTTCCGCGCGGCCGGGAAACTACTCGATCAGCACGAGGGCACCATCAGCACGCGCATGTGGATCGTGCCGCCGACTCGTATGGATGAGCATCAGCTAATGGAGGAAGGCTATTACAGTATCTACGGGAAGTCCGGTGCGCGTACCGAAATGCCGGGATGCTCGCTGTGCATGGGCAACCAGGCACGGGTCGCGTCCAACTCGACAGTGCTGTCGACCAGCACGCGCAACTTCCCTAACCGCCTGGGTGACGGCGCCAACGTCTACCTGACGTCCGCGGAGCTGGCCTCGGTGGGCGCGGTGCTCGGCAAGCTTCCTTCGGTTGAGGAATACATGGAGTACGCCCGCAACATCGACTCCATGGCTGGCGATATCTACCGCTACATGAACTTTGATCAGATCATCGATTTTCAGCGCAAAGCGGAAGACGGCAAGCGCATAGCGGCGGTCGAAATCTCCGAGGTCGCCTGACCCCGGAGCCCGGGCCGTGAAGACGGCTCGGGGCGCGGCGGACACCCCGGCTCGACAATCATGCGCTGAAGCTCCTCGCGAAAGATCTGCGGTGGAGCTTCGGTCGTCTCTTTAAGTTCGCGCGCGCTTTCAAAAAGGGGTATCGCCCGCATGGACGTTTTTCGTCGCGCAGCGCCAGCATCACGAACAAGTCGATCCACCACGACATCAAGACGCGTGGCCAGCTCACTCAGTGTGTAGCCTTCGTTGCGGCAGCAGCTGAGAAACGCCCTCAACACTGTTTGCAGGGATAACCCCAGATCCATCAATCGCGCCTCCGCGCGTTCCCAATACACGGCGCCAGCCCAGTAAAAGGTTGGATAGGCACCCGCCTTGCGCAGGGACGAAAGGTTCTCAGG
>JBCBTK010000003.1:0-306650 GCA_039818725.1 Pseudomonadota bacterium | reverse complement strand
TGGCCGCACTCCAGCGCTGGTCGTCGACGCTTGTATCTGGGCTCATCCTGTCTCCCGACGCGCTTGGCAACGCGCGTAGCTGGGGTGGTAACGAAAGAAGGCGGGTAGGCTACACTGTCGCGCCTCCAATAAGAACGGACGCCCCGCTATGGAAATCGCAGTTATCGGCTCCTGTATGGTCGATCTCATCGCATACACCGACACTATTCCCAAGGCCGGAGAAACGCTGGTAGCCAACGAGTTCGCCATGGGCTGCGGCGGTAAGGGCGCCAACCAGGCCGTGGCGGCGTCGCGACTCGGCGCGCCGGTGCTGATGATGGGCCGCGTCGGTGACGATGCCTTCGCCGACAACACCTTGGCCAACTTCGAACAATACGGTGTGAGCACCGAATTCGTGACCAAGGTGCCCGGCGTTTCCAGCGGCGTCGCGCCGATCTGGGTCGATGCAGACTCGCAAAACCGCATTCTGATCATCCCTGGCGCCAACATGCACCTGATGCCGGCGGATATCGCGGCGGCCGGCGAGCGCCTGGCGAAGTGCGCGATGATCATTCTTCAGCTGGAGATCCCGCTGGAGACGGTTTACGCCGCGATCGAGTTCGGGAACGAACATGGCATACCGGTGCTCCTCAATCCCGCTCCGGCGAGTACGGAGCTGGACATCGATTACGCCTGCCGCTGCGACTACTTCGTACCGAACGAGACGGAGCTCGAAATTCTCACCGGCATGCCCATCGGGAACGACGATGAAATTGCCACAGCGGCGTCCTCGCTGTTATCCCGGGGCCTGAAGAACCTGATCGTCACTCTGGGTGATAAGGGCGCCCTGTGGATGCACGGCGACGAGCGCCAGCACATCGGCGCGCCCAAAGTGGCGGCCGTCGATACGACCGGCGCGGGGGATGCGTTCATTGGCTGCTTCGCGGCGCAGATCGCTGCCGGTGCCGCCGTGGAGGCGGCAATTGGCGAGGCAATCCAGTACGCCTCCCACAGCGTCACAGGAAAGGGCACGCAGACCTCCTACGCCACGTCTGAGGAGTTTGCCGCCTTCAAGGCTTGAGGAGGCCGCAGCACGTCGCCTGGCGTCGCGGCGACCGCGGAGCAGGGCCTGAGCCGCTGGCCCTCGCCCCGCGTATTACCCGGACAGCGCAGCGTTCTGCTGCTCGTCCCTCATCACGTACTTATTTCAGGGAGACCACGCATGACCTCCAATATCCGCGCCGCCGTGGCGCTGACCCTCACTGCTGTTCTGTTCGCACCGGGTGCCCTCGCAGCCTGGACCCTGGACGGCGCGCGTTCCTCCGTACAGTTCATGACCGTGAAGAACGCGAGCGTGGCCGAGCTTCACCACTTCAAGGTCGTCGCCGGCAGCGTTTCTGATGAGGGCGCCGCCCAGGTCACCATCGACCTGGATAGCGTTGAGACGCTCATACCCATCCGCAACCAGCGCATGCGCGAAATGCTCTTTGAAACGGTGCGCTTTCCGTCCGCCACGCTGAATGCGCGGGTACCCGCCGATCTCGCTGAGATGAAGGCCGGTGAAACCCGTGCCGTGGATCTCGAGGTGTCTATCAATCTTCACGGCAGCATCGCACCCTATATCGCGAAAACCAGCGTCACCCGTCTCGCTGACGGCAGCCTGCAGGTTGCCCTGATGGAACCGATCCTGGTGCGGGCGGCGGACTTTGGCCTTGCTGGGGGCATTGAAATGCTGCGTGAAGTCGCCGGCCTGCAGAACATCGCCACCGCCGTACCGGTAGACGCGACCCTGGTGTTCACGCCCGAATAAGGTCCCCATCAGGCGACAGGCAGGCCAACGGATGCAGTCGCGGTCTGCACCTGAGGGCGTCTGGTCGCCGAAGCGCTGAGGTATGGCGACTAGAAGCGCCGCGGATCCAGGGCGTAGGACAGCTCGATCACAAAAAGCGTCGCGTCCGTCTCGGCGCTGTCACCGACGATGTCGCGATCTATCTCCCGGTACCGGAGTTCGAAGGAAGTGCTCAGCTTGCGGCTTAGCTGGTGCCGCGTCCCCAGGAGGAACGTGGTCGCGTCGCGGCGCTCGTTCGGATCGCGCCGCGCCGTGAAGGCGCGGTCCCGACGTGCCGCATTCTCCGGTCCGGAGGCGACCGAGTAATCGACAAAACGGGCATTGGTGAGGCTTTCGCGTCGCTCCCAGCTACCGGAGAAGTAGACGCTCCACTGCTGCCCGGGAATTTCGTACTCACTGGTGAGGGTGAAGCGGTCGAGGCTGGAGACCAGCGCATCTCCCGACGTGGTGTTTTGCGTTCGCGCGTAGCGCGCGCTGAGGCGCCAGTCGGTAAGCTGGGCGCTGATTCGCGCCGAGCCGAAAAAGGTGGTGGTCTCATCGTCCAGCGATACTCCGTCCTGGAGCAGATCGAAGCCTTCGATGGGACCCAGGTCATCGGCGGGGATGGGCGGATGAGCGACACTGCTGAGGTTGCACGCGCTGGCACGCCTCAGCTGCAGATCGATGTCGAGATTGCAGCTGTCGGCGTTTGCTCGAAACAGATCACCGTTGATGCTGCCACCGACGAAAGTCTCCGCAGTCACCTGCGATGGCAGTTGCTGCTCTGACTCTAGCCAGGACGGGCCGCCAAACACCTCGATATCAACCTGCGGAGTGAGCTGTGCCTGCCAGCGCAGGCTTGCGGTTACATAGCTTCCCTCGGAAGCAAGTCGATCTCCTTCGGCGTCGAAGGTCTGTTCCACATAGCTGAGTCCTAGGCCGAATCGCTGCGTGGGTGTCAGTCGCAGCCACAGTTCGCTTCCCAGCTTCAGGGCATCACTATCGGAGCGGTTCCGGTTGCGCTCGAAGTCAATAAACTGGTGTTCAAACTGCAGCCGGACTTCGGTGTTTCGGTTCAGGTCCCGTCGGTACTCGATTTCAAGATCGTTGCGCTGGAAACGGTCCTGGTCGGGTTCAAGGCCCGTGTCGCCCAGTGCGATATCCGATCGGGTGAAGCGAAGATTTGTCAGGTCCCGGTAGTGATTCTCCACGCGCAGGGAGGAAAGACGATTGATGTCGTAGACGGCGAAGGCGCGCAGCCGGTGCTCCCAGGCATCGACGCCCTGCTGGTCCAGATACTCCTGATAGTTGACTTCATAATCCAGCTCGTAGCGAAACTGGTCGACCTGGTCCGCGGCGTTGAGGCGGGCCCCAAGGTCCAGTGAATTGGCGTCGTCCGGATCGCTTTCGGCCAGGAAAAAGTTCGAGTTGTAGACGTAGCGGCTGTCGATAGCCAGATTGAGCTCCGCCGCGCTCGCCTTCATGGCCGCACAGCACGTTGCAAGAGCGGCTGCGTGACACAGCAGGGGTAGGATCCTGCTCGCGGGGCGGCGCATGGAAAGCTGCTCCCGAAACGCAGGTTTTCCGCTCACTCTGGGACCACGATCGTGTCCCCGGCAGCCAGCGGGAAATTCGCAGCGGGAGTTTCGCCGCGCATGAAGGCGACATAGTCGAAGAGGTAGCTCTGCTCTCCGTCAGCGGTGTTGCGCAATACGCGAATTTCCCGCTTCCTGGCGAAGGGCGTCAGGCCCCCCATTTCCGCAATCGCATCGATCACCCGCATGTTGTGGCGCAGTTCCACCACCCCCGATCTTTGCACGCCGCCGCCGATTACGCTCACTACCTGGCTGCGCATTTCCACCACGGCCACATCCACCCGCGGTTCATTGACGAAACGCGCCAGCTCGCTTTCGACGACCTCGGCGAGCGCTTCCGGTGTGAGACCTTCGGCTACTACATCGCCTATCAGGGGAATGGAGACCTTTCCATCGCGGCGCACGAGGATTTCGCCGCTGAGGTCGTCTTGTTCCCAAACGCGGAGGTACAAAAGATCGGGAACACCAATGCGATAGTCCCCCTGCGTGGGTTCCGGGGGCGGCGACGTGCTGACATTGGCCACTCGCGCTGATGGCGCGCAGGCCGCGATCAGCAGCACCGATAGCGCTGACAGGCCAATCAATAGAACACGAAACGACATGGACGACTCCCTCAGGAAGGCGGTGATTCCACCGGCGTTTTTCCGGTACTCCGGCGCGTATGTCTGCCGCGGGCCTCGAAGCTGCTCGCGACCTGGGCGATCACGGGGTGCAACTGAGCACGAAACAGCGCGCTGTGGTGACGCAGGACGGGAATGCGCTGAATCGCCAGCCGTCTATCGCTGCTTATGGAGGCGACACCGCGTCCCCCGGCGAAGGCGAACTCATACCCCGCCGTGGCCACAACGGGCAATGTTGCCTCGTCCCAGTCATTCGCAGGATAGGCCATGACATCGCAGCAAGCCTTGGGGACCTCTCGTGCCATCACGTCCTTCGCGGTTCGCAGGTCTTCCAGCAGCGCGTCCGCCGGCAGCCGCGTGCAGAGTGCGTGCCGATGGCCGTGCGGGCACACGTCAACGCCACGCTCGGAGATCGAACGCAGAGCCGACCACCCAAGAACCCGGTGCAGCGAGGGCAGATGCGCAAGTGACTCAATGTTGCGTTCGAACCATTGCATCGCCTCTCTGTGGGGAAGACTCTTCAGGTGGGTGCGAATAGCCCTGTGTGCTACTCGCCTCTCGCCCTCGTCGCCGAGATTGAATTCTCCGAGGGTGGGGAACGCCGCGACCTCGCTCCGAGCGCGGTGCAGCAGCGCATAGAGCCGATCCCACCAGAACCCACCCCGATCATCGTCCGGGAACGCCGTTGGCACAAAGAGTACGGCCGGCGTGTCAAAGGCTTGGAGCAGCGGTAAGGCGACGCGTTCGAAGTCTTCGTAGGCATCGTCAAAGGTCAGTAGCACCGCGCGCTTGGGCAGTGCTTCGACGCCCCGAAGCGCTGCCATGACCTGCGCGAGGTTTACGGGCACAAAGTGCTTTTGCAGCAACAGGAGCTGCTCGCGAAACTCATCCGGCGTTGCACTCAACAGACCTGGGTCGAGCTCCTTGTTTCGCTGGAGGTCATCGACACGATGGTAGGTGAGCACGCGCAGCCGGCCGGGACCCCCGTCGAACGCTTCGAGCAGCTGCAGGAGCCTGGTGCTCGCCAGCGCTCTTGCCGCCAGGGTCGCAGAGGTTCTCAACGCCCCGCGAACTCCCAGTTCGAACGCTGTCGCGGCAGGGACAGGGTGGCTAGCACGAGAGAGATAGCGAAGCCCAGCGCAGCTCCGAGGGCTATGGTGAGGGCCGGCTTCGGCCAAGTCGGTGAGCTGGGTATGGCCGGCTCAGAAATCATGCGAATACTGACGCTAACGCCCCCGTTGAGGCGTGACTGCAAGCGCTGATCGAGCAGCTCGCGACGTCGTGCCGTCACCAGATCTTCCAGGCGGCTCTGTTCCGCGAGCAGCACAGCCTCTTCACCGCGATAGCGTTCCAGTTCCTGAAGACGCCGGCGGCTTTGTGCTTCGATAGTCGAAAGCTCTGCCTCAAGCCCCGTCGCCGCCGCGATGTCGAGGCGCAGCGTCTGCGGTGTGGCGGCTCCCGTGCCCGAGAGCTGTTCTTTGAGACCCTGAACGCTACGGGCGGCGGCAACCACCGATGGATGCTCGGCGGTGAGGTTCAGGCGCAGTCGGCCCAGCTCGCTTTCCGCGCGTTGCAGCTCCTCCTGGAGCTTCCGCGTCGCGGGGTCGAGAATCGGCAGCTCGTTGCCACCCGCGGCGAGGCGATTTTCCAGCATGATGCGCTGGTTGCGAATCTCGGTCAGCTGCTCCACGTAGGTGGCCAAAAGCTCGGCCTGTGCTGAAGCCGCGTCCGCGGCGAGGCCAACGACTCCATTCCCGGCGCGCAGCTCGGCAACGCGGGAGTCGATAGCGGCACTCTCCTCGAGCAATACGTCGATCTCACTCGCCGTTGAGTCAATCGCTGCTTTCAGCTCGCTCTGTCGGGTCTCGCGAAGAGCGTCGCCATAGGCCGCTACGAGTTGACGTAGCAGCGCGGCGCCGTACTCGGCGTCGGGGCCAAGGTAGCCCATGGCAATCACGTCCGTTCCGCTGATGGGGCTTGTATGCACCCAGTCGAGCGCCTCATCGAGAAGTGATTCTGCCGATGGCGCTCCGTTCGGCAGGGGAAGCGCCCGGAGCGCGCGCAGGACCACGTCGGTGCTCTGCATCAGCTGCGCCTGCGTGGCGACGAAGGCCGAGCCAGCAGGGCGCGACTCACCAATGGTTTCCATTCTCTCCACCAGCGCCCGCGCCGCGACGGGGTAAAGCGGTGTAGCCAGCTGCACCACCGCGAGCGCGGCCAGTACGCCCAGCAGCGCGCCCCCGCATATCCAGCGGTAGCGGCGCCGGATCGCGCGCGTAACATCATCGAGGGACAGCTCGTAGGTGTTGCCCTGCTGTCTTTGGGCATAAACCGAAAGGACCTGATCAATGCCCTCTCGCGTCAGCTCCAGCCGCACTTCCGGGCTGGCCGACGAACTGTCGTCACTCAACTGTTTGTTCATATTAATCCGCTAGCCTTGCCCGGGCCCGGGGTTGGCCGAGCTGAGTGGCCAGACCGGTGGTTGCCGCTGGAGGTCAGGCAGGGGCAGCTTTCGGAAGCATAGCTTGGATTGGTGCGTGGTTACGACAGCTAGTGTAATCTTTGTGATACAGACCGCGCCAACGGCGGGGGACTCTCCGCGTGCTGTGTCGCTCTCGTGCGAGACCAGCTCACGGCAGGGCGTCTACTCTCCCCTCGTCGTTCGACACCTGTCGATCGATACGCGCCGACTATGTTCCGATTTTCCGGTGGTTTGAGCGTGTACGGTGTTCAAAGGGCGCCGTTAAGGCATACGGCATTTTGCTCGCCGGTCTGTGCGGAGATGGCTTGCGCGTGGTTTAGGGTCTGCCGGTACGGAGTCTGGGCGCGACCCAGTTCTCAAATCGTCGATCACGCTGCTACTTTATTTCTTAATCAGCACTAGGATTGCTGAGACGCGCCTAGCGCCTCAAGAAATGGCACCTCGAGAATTAGCGTCTCAAAAAAAAAGCCGTCCCGCATGGGAAATGGCACAGAAAGAAAGTACGGGCGAGGACATAGATCTCATCAATGGAAGAGATCACGAAATCGGCGCCGTGTGACACAAATCCGTCACACGGAACGCCTACTGCTTCTGCTTGCGCCGCTGCACCCACAGCGGCGCAAGCCGCTTTGCCACGAGCATCCGTAGCGGCAACTGCGCCCAGCAGTCAGGAAACTGGCTCCTTCGGGCACGAGCCGCGCCCCAACCCCTTTTCCCGAGCCAGCGTATTGCGTCAGTCACGTCGGTCGCCGTTGCCTTTTGGCGTACCTGCGAACTCCGCTTTTGTCCGTACCGGCGCAAAGCTCATGCACCGTCGCCGGACCCGCTACGACGTCACAAAGCGAGCGGTCGATATTCTCGTCTGCCTTGTGGCGATCCCGCTGCTTGCTCCGCTCGCGCTGCTTTGTGCCACCGCGATCAAGGCAAGCAGTCCCGGCCCCGTGCTATTCCGGCAACACCGCGCGGGACGTGGGGGCAAGCCCTTCAAAATGATCAAGTTTCGCACGATGGTAGTGGAAGCCGAAGCCGTGAAGGCGGCCCTGCGGGCCGAAAATGGCTTTGAGGGACCCGACTTCAAATTGGTGCGGGACCCGCGCATAACACCGATAGGACGTTTTCTGCGACGCACGAGCCTGGATGAGCTGCCGCAGGTGTGGAACATTCTCGTGGGAGATATGACTCTGGTGGGCCCACGACCCACGTCCTTCGGTGTGGATGTGTATACCCCATGGCACCAGGAGCGGCTGGAGGTGACGCCGGGGCTTACGGGCCTTTGGCAGATCAAGGCGCGTGGTGATACGGATTTCGACGAGCGTGTCCGTTTGGACGTTGCCTACGTTCGCGGACGGTCGCTCTGGCTGGACTTCTCGATTCTCGCAAAAACTCTACCTAGCGTGCTGCTCCAGCGCGGGGCGCACTAACACGGCGATCGGCCGGGGGAGAGTCAAAGAGAGCGGGCGAGCGACCAGCGGCGAGCACGAAGAGCGCAAACTGAAAGTCGGTCAGGTGTTGTATTGGCGCGGCTCTGCCGCATTGAGAGCAGACGGCTAAGGGGTCTGGTGTGAATGAGGATTCGATAGGTCGACTCAGGCTGTGGCTGTTACTCCTGCTGCTTGTTCCCCTGGCTGCCGTGTCCCAGGGCTTTCAACCAACGGGAGCGCTCTGGGTGGCGTGTGTGTTGCCCCTGGTCTTCATCACGTTTCGCCGAACTTCCCTGCCCCTGGTGCTCATCGGCGGGGTGAGTTTGATTGTCGCCACTCACGCGTTCGAGGCCTCTTCCTGGAGCTGGAACTCGCTGATGCCGATCCTCACCGTGTTTGTCGTCGCCATCGTCTACACCCACCAGGCGATCGGGCCTCTGAAAGCGCCGCCGTCGACCGCGAGTGACTCGGCGGAGCTGCTCACCGCAAGCCTGAACAGGGAGCTGGCCCGGGCCCGGCGCTATGAAAGGCCACTCGCCCTTTTGTCCATGGATGCCCAGGCTGCCGGCGACACGCCCCTACCGACTTTGGCCGATACCCTGCGACTGGCCAGCGTGGTTCGAGGCGTAATGCGCCTCGGTGTCGATGTCCACACCGTAGACGGGCGGGTATGGGCGCTGGTGTCAGAGGCAGATGCCAATACCACCGGGGCCTTGATCAGCCGACTGCTGCGCGCGTGTGCAGCGGCGGGCTGCCTTCCGCGCATCGGTGTGGCGATCTACCCGGATGATGCCCTGTGTTCCGACGACCTGTTGATGGTGGCGGAGACGCGTCGCCAGTCCGCTCGTTTCGGCGAAGTCGACGAAGCGGAGCTTCCCGTCGAGGTCCAAGGTGCGGCATGACGGCGAAAGCGCCGCGCGTGGCATACATCATGTCGCGCTTCCCGAAACTTACCGAAACCTTTGTCCTCGACGAAATGCTCGCCATGCAGAGCCAGGGCGTGACCGTTGAGGTGTTTCCCCTGTGGCGGGAATCGGCTCGATTGATGCATGCCGACGCCTCGGCGCTTGTCTCAAGGGCTCACTTCCTACCGACATTGAATTCGACGATTCTCGCGGCCAACCTCTTCTGGCTCCGCAGTCGTCCGCGCATCTATTTATCGACGCTGTTCGTGCTCGTCAGAGCAAACCGGCGCAGTCTGCGCTTTCTTCTCGGCGCTCTCGCCGTGTTTCCAAAGGCCTGTTGCTTTGCCCGGAAAATGCAGGCGCTTGAGGTCGACCACGTTCACGCGCATTTTGCGAGCCATCCCGCTGCGGCCGCGTATGTAATAGGAAAGCTGGCGGAGCTGCCCTGGAGTTTTACGGCGCACGGTTCCGATCTTCACCGGGAGCAAGCCATGCTCAGCGAAAAGGTTGAGGCCTCGAACTTTGTGGTCGCCATCTCCGAGTACAACCGACGTTTCATTGTCGAGCGGGTCGGTACCGGTTTCGAACACAAGGTTCGCAAGTTGCACTGCGGCGTGGAGCGTAACCGCTTTACCCACGCCGAGACCGGGGCGTCGCGGCTGAGTACCAACGAAGCTCCGGGGATCGTGTGCATTGGAACCCTTCACGCGGTGAAGGGGCAAAGGTTTCTCCTCCTGGCCTGCGGCAGGCTTCGGTCCCTCGGGCATCGCTTTCGCTGTCATTTGATCGGAGACGGCGAAGACCGCCAGGCGCTGGAATCGCTCGCGGTGGAGCTCGGAATCGCTGATGATGTGGTCTTCCACGGGGCCATCGAGCGTGAACGTGTTCGAGAAGTCTTGTCATCCATGCAGATTGCTGCGGCACCCAGCGTACCCACCGCCGATGGTCGGCGCGAGGGGATTCCCGTGGCCCTCATGGAAGCCGCCGCCTGTGGACTGCCTCTGGTTGCCAGTCGGATCAGCGGAATTCCGGAGTTGGTCCGCAATGAGGAGACGGGCCTGCTGGTCGACGCGTTCGACGATGGCGCGCTCGCCGAGGCTTTGGCACGGCTCCTTGATCAACCGCAGGAACGACAGCGCCTTGGAGATGCCGCCCGCGAGCTCCTGGCGACGTCCTTCGACCTGCAGCGCAACGTCGCGTCCTTGCGCTCGATGATGTTCGCTCCGGACCGCGCATGACCACCGCCATAGTGCTTTTCGCGCTAGGCGCCTTAGCCCTGCCGTTCGTTGCCTATCCGCTTTTGCTCTGGTGTCGCGCGGTCGTAGCGCCGCAGGCTGTAGACGGTCGTGCCTGGACCCCCAGCGTCGACCTGATCATCTGTGCCTACAATGAAGAGGCATCGATCGGTGCACGTCTGGAGAACGCGCTCGCCCTCGACTATCCCCGCGATCGCCTGCGCATTCGAGTTGCCTCGGACGGCTCGGACGATGCGACCGGGCGGATCGTGGAATCCTTTGCATCGCGCGGCGTTGAGCTTTTAGATCTACCCCGGGTTGGCAAAGCGGCGGCGCTCAATGCGGCCGTAGAAGCTGGCGAGGGCGAGATCCTCGCTTTCTCCGACGCCAACAGCGAATGGCAACCACAGGCCCTGAGCGAGCTTCTCTGGGCCCTAGGCGATCCCGGGGTCGGCGGCGCTGCCGGAGACCAGCGCTATCGCAATACCGGCGCGGATTCGTCCGGCGAGCGGAGTTATTGGAGCCTCGATCGCCTGGTGAAGAAATGGCAATCTCAGGCGGGAAATGTCACTTCCGCGACCGGTGCGATCTACGCGATCCGACGCAGTCTGTTCGAGCCCGCGCCTGCCGACGCGACGGATGACTTCATGATCTCGACCGCCGTAATTGCCCGGGGCTACAGACTGGTGTTCGTGGACTCGGCCCGAGCCTGGGAGCTGCCGGCGAGCGGCGGGCGCGAGTTTCGCCGCAAGCTGCGAGTGATCACGCGCGGATTGCGCGCCGTGCAGCGCCGCCGCTCATTGCTCAATCCGCTGCGCTACGGCAGCTACGCTGTGCAGCTTTTTTTGCACAAGCTCCTGCGACGCCTGGCGTGGATACCGCTCACCGTCCTGGTCGTCATGGCTCCCCTGTACCTCGGCAAGGGACCCGCGGAGTTTGTCCTTGGCGTCGTCCTTCTCGTTTTCCTTTTTTTGGGGGGTGTCTCCCTGGCGCTACCCCGGCTACAGCGCATCGCGCCCCTGTCCATTGCCGCCTACGTGCTCATGGTCAATGCAGCTTGCGCGCTAGCGACGTTGCGTCTGTTGCGCGGAAAACGCGTTGACACCTGGACGACGGAGCGCGAAGTACAGGTCCGTGCTGGTTCATGAGCGCGTTCGTAGCTGCGACCCTGTTTCTCATCTACCTGAACGTACCCTCGGTGCTCGTTCGTGAACACGGCATGCCGCTGCTCTTCGCCGCCGCCGTGCCGCTGCTTCTGGCGATTCCGATTGCCTACCGGGTTCTGCTGCGGGGCGAGAGTCTGCGATTCCCTTCCCTGCTCATCCCCACAGCGCTTCTGCTCGCGGTACAGGCGTTGAGCGCCGCGCTGGCCGACAATCCGGCGGCATCGTTCTCCACGGTCCGGGACTGGCTTTTCGAGGGTCTGGTGCTGGTGTTTCTCGTGCTCAATGCGGTGCGCTCACGGGCGGATGTTCAGCTCGCCGTCGGCGCCATCGTCGCCGCCGGAGCAGTGATGGGGCTCATCGTGATTGCTCAGCAGCTCGCTGGAGCCACGGATAGCAATCTCTGGGGTTTCGGCCAGCTCGACGCGGAACTCGGGGACAGCGAGGGCCGTGTGCAGCGCCGGCTTGCGGGACCCATTGGCGATACCAATCGCTTCGCGCAGATTCTCGCCGTGCTCCTGCCCCTCGCTGCGGCCCTCGCCATGACCGCACAGCGGCATCTCTTCCGCGGATTGTTCTGGCTCGCGACGCTGCTAATCCTCGGGGGTGTGGCCCTGACGTTTTCTCGCGGCGCCCTCCTGGCCCTGTTCCTGGCGCTGCCGTTCGCCGTCTACCTAGGCATGCTGCGCGCGAGGCAGGTGCTCGTTTTCGTCGCGCTGGGCGCCGTACTGCTCAGCGCCCTGCCGCAGTATCTGGATCGCATCGAGAGTATCGGGCAGGCCGCCCGGAGCGTGCTGGGACTGACGCCCGCGGGCGTCATGGGCGCCGACGGCGCCACTCGCGGGAGGCTGACCGAAATGCAGGCCGCGGGCCTCATGTTCCTCGACCGGCCGATAGTCGGCGTGGGGCTGGGGATGGCTCCGGTGCACTACGCGGAATACGCGCTGGTCGTTGGCGGCAAAGTGCGGCCGGGCGAACGCCGATCGCACAATCTTTTCCTCCAGCTGGCCGCCGAAACGGGCCTCCTCGGGCTTGCGGCGTTTATGGCCGTACTGTTTGCCGCGTTCGTGCCCCTTGATCGCCTGCGGCGACGAGCGCTCGATGATCCGGCCGTAGCGGTGCTGGCGGCGGGTCTGGAACTGTCTCTGGTCATCCTGATAACAACCAGCATGTTCCTCCACGCGGCGTACGTGCGCTATCTGTGGCTGCTTCTGGCGCTCGCGGGCTGCCTGGTCTCGGTTCAGCAACGGCCGATACTCGGGACGTTGTTGAACGATTTACTACAGGACACGGTGCTGCGCCTCGATCAGGCGCGGCGATGACTACAAGCTGAGGACACAGCCCCCGGATCGACGGCGCGGCGGATTCGAATCTGGAAAGTCTGCTTGCCGTTCAACACGGCTGTTCTCGGGCAGTCTGTTGTCCGGGCACTCGACTCACTGCGCAGTCGGACTCCGCCCGGGGCTCAAGTCCGCGCGCGATTCTCATCCGTAAGCACTTTGAGGGCTTAGCCCCTCGTCATCAACGATCTCGTGTTCGTGGCTGCGACTGCTGAGAGTTCGACTATGCTAGTGCTTACCGGCGGAGAGACTGAGGTCGTCGCCATGCGCGCCCTATTCACCGCGGCTATGCTGATCCTGCGAGTGCAACACAGCTTCTCTGCGCTCTTCTTACCCGCCGCTGAGCGCCGGCGCGAGCCATTCAAAGCAAGACTTGCACGGCGGCCGGTCATGCGGCGCAGCGCGCTTCCATGACGCTCGCCGGAATGTGCGAAGCGGGTCGTCTGCATGCCTGCCTGGCGGTGCTCATGCTGATCTGGGGCCCCAGCGACGCACGAGTCCCGCCCGACGGAATCTGGATATCCCAGTCGGAATTGCTCGCTATCCCCGACTCGGGGCCGGCCTGGGAGGCGCTCTACGAGCGTGCGTCGAATCCCATCGGCCCTGTGGATCTATCGGACCAGGACAGCGCGGCCAACGTCAATGTCCTCGCCAAGGCGCTCGTTTACGTACGCACTGGATCAGAATCGCTCCGGGCCGAGGTCCGCGAGGCGCTTCTTGCCGTGCGCGGCAGCGAAGCCGGCGCGACGGCTCTCGCTGTGGGGCGCGAGCTGGTGGCCTACGTGATAGCAGCGGATCTTATCGAGTTGCAGGGCGATGACCGGGTCGCCTTCGAAGCCTGGCTCAGACAGCTTCAGCGGAGCGACTTCAGCGGGCGAACGCTGCGCAGTACGCACGAGGATCGACCGAATAACTGGGGCACGCATGCGGGCGCGAGTCGGATAGCCGTCGCGGCCTATCTGGGCGACGAAGATGAACTCGACCGCGCCGCGTACGTGTTCCGCGGCTGGCTTGGAGACGAGGTCGGGTGGCGGGCTTTCCGTTTCGGCGAGCGGTGGTGGCAACCGCCCGGGCAGCGCGACTTTGGGGTAAACCCGCCGGGGGCGGAACGAGACGGACACTCGATCGACGGCGTTTTGCCCGATGATCAGCGGCGCGGTGGCGAGTTCCGCTGGCCACCCCCCCAGGAAAACTATGTTTATGAAGCGCTACAGGGTGCTTTGACGCAGGCGCTGCTTCTCGAGAGACAGGGTTACGCGGCATGGGAGTGGGGAGACCGGGCTCTGCTGCGCGCGTATCGCTGGCTTCACGAGCAGGCCGACTACCCGGTTGAGGGAGATGACAGTTGGCAGCCGCACCTTGTGAATCGAGCCTACATGACCGATTTTCCCGCGCCTCTGCCCTCGCGGCCGGGAAAGGGTATGGGCTTCACGGACTGGACGCACGGCCCCGGCGGCCCGGAGCAGTAGTTCAAAGCAGGATAGCCGCGAACAGGCTGCGACCTCTGAACGAAGCGCAGCACCTCAGCGATCAGTCTCTGCCAATCCAAGGATCCGACATTGGCTCGACTTCAACACCAGGGGAAAGTCTACAGCTCCGGCGCATGCATCAGGGTTTGCCGGTTTCGCCGAGGGTCCGCGCCCACTGCCGATAGGCGGGGCTGTTGGGCGCCAGCTGGCCCAGTTTCTCCAGAAACTTTAGCGCCGCAGGCCGGTCTTTGGCCTCGAGGCTGTAGTTCACCAGCGCCAGCAGGCTCTCCTCATGGGCCGGCAGATCCCGGTGTATACCGCGGAGCGTCTTCAACGCGCCGTCGAGATCGCCGCTATCGTGTTGAGCGACGGCGAACACGTAGCGGTGCCTGGGAGAAGCATCGTCGCGGGCGGCGGCCGCGCTCAGCCAGCGCAGAGCTTCATCGCGGTTGCCGCTGCGGATCTCCAGCAGCCCCAGCGCATGCATCGCGTCACCGCTGTCCGGATTAATGCCCAGGGCGTTTTCCAGTTCGCGGCGTGCTTCCAGGTCCCGCCCGCCGGCGCGAAGCAGGTCGGCGAGATTGAGGCGCGCGGGCAGCAGCTGCGGGTTCAGGTCGAGTGCGCGGCGGTAAGCCCCCTCAGCTGCCGGCAGGTCATTCCGGGCGAGATGGAACAAGCCGAGTTCGAGATTCATCGAGGGCATGTCGGCATGCTCGCGGTGTACAAGCCGGTACTCGTCAAATACCTCCAGGAGAGCCTTCCGGGCTCGTCCGTCCACACGATCCAGCGGAACTCCAGCCAGCTGCGCCGCCACTTCGAGACGAACGCTGCCCACCGGGTCCTTCATAAGCGGCGCCAGGCTCGCATAGCGCCGTGGCAGGGGCATGTCCGCGAGGGCGCGCACGGCGCTAGTGCGCAGGAGGGGGTCCGGGGATCGCAGCAGATTTGCCGCCAGATCCAGGGCGTCGCTGCTCCCGAGTCCGGCCGCGCGTTCCAGGGCCGTTGCCCGCCAGATAGGTGCGACCCCCGCGTCCTGAGCAAGCTCCAGGAGCGGCTCGCGGGCTCGGGCGTCACCGCGGTCGGCCTGGGACATCGCCACGGCGGGATGGGAGCCGCTGTCGCGAAAGCTCACGCCCCAGCCGCGCAGCGTCCGCACCGCCCAGGTTGCGGTCTCTTCGCTGTGGCAGTCGTTGCAGGCGTTCGGCGTTCCCGTCATGGCACTGATGTCCGGACGCGGCACGCGCATGGAATGGTCGCGGCGATCGTCGACACCCATGTAGGTTCGCGAGGGCATGTGGCAATTCACACACTGGGTGGCAGTACTTCCGGCTTTGTGGTGATGGTGCTCCACCCTATCGAACACATCGGGGCGGTGGCACTGCGCGCAGACACCGTTGCCCGGCGCGCGCAGTTCGTTGGAATGGGGTTCGTGGCAGTTGCTGCACACGACCCCGGCCTGATACATCGCGCTCTGCACGAAGGAGCCGTATACGTAGACCTCGTCGAGAATCTGGCCGTCGTGGTGGTACAGCGGAGATCCCAATAGCGCCAGGCGGTGGGTGTCAGCCAGCGGGCGGTTGTGTTCATACGCCCCGAGGGTCGAGCGTCGGGCGTGACAGCGCCCGCAGGTGTCGATCTGAGTCTGCGCCGGGGGCATTGCGGCTCGCCGGGCAATGGGGGAGTCGTCGTCGAACAGCCACTCGCCGCGCGCCGCGAGATCAAGCTTGAGCCCCGCAAGCGCTGTCTCGCTGCCGCGACCGGCCTCCACCAGCTCGCGGTGGCGTGCGCCGGGACCGTGGCAGGCCTCGCACCCCACGTCCTCCTCGGCGTAGGTCGTCGCAAAACTGTTCGTTCCGGCGTCATAGGCCTTGTGCAGGTCCGTGCTGTGACATTCGGCGCAGCGCGTGTTCCAGTTCTGGTACGGCCCCGTCCAGTGCAGGGGATCGTCGTGACTGATCGGCTCATCGGCGTAGAGATGAAACCAGCGCTGGCCACCCTCGGACTCAGGGCGGCTGTCCCAGGCCACGCTTAACGCCTGCAGGCGGCCGCCTTCGAGCGGCAGCAGGTACTGCTGCAGCGGATACACGCCGAATACGTAGGCGACGTTATAGTCCCGGCGCTGTCCGTCGGGCCCTTCCGTGCGCACGACGTAACGGTCATCTCGGCGGCGAAACTCCGTAACGCTATCGAAATGCTCGAAACGCGCGTTCTCGAAGTCGCCCAGAACCGTATCCGGGCGAGGCCTCTGCATGGCCAGGTCGTGGTGCGATCCCCGCCAGGCGCGGGCCGCGTCGGCGTGGCAGGCGGCGCAGGCATCACTGCCGATATAGCCCGCCCGAGGCACGAGTTCTGGACCCCTACCATCTTCCTGACTCTCAACCCGGGTGCAAAGCAGGAAGGCCAGGGCGACGACCGCGAGGACGGCCCCAGGCTCGGGCCACGCGGCGCGCTTGGAAAACGTTTTCGGCATTCGCCGATGGTAACGGAGTCCGTCGCCGGGGGGTGACGCGGCGCGGATTCCCTCGCTCGGATCGATGCTGCCGGGCAGCGCTCGCTTCACGCTAGACTAGGGGATCAAGTCAAGGCGAAGAAGGAACGCCGTGGAATCTGATCGTCGTTCGCGCCGCCAGGGGCCGAGGGACCGTCGCAGGCACAACCGGGGTACGCCGGACCGCCGCCGCGATGTCCCCAGGAAATTTCCCCCACGCGGATTGGTAGTTGCGGCCGTAGTCGCTGTTGGTGTGCTCCTGCTCGTCTGGGACGTCCTGTCTCAAATCTGATCCAGATCAGGCGAAAAGCTGGCCAACGGCCACGCTAAAGGTGTTCACCGAAGTGCGGAACTGCGATCACGCACGGATAGCAGTACAAAGCTCACTTTTCGGAGTGTGCTGCTGCATTTTCCGGGCTAGACTCCGCGTCTCGAAAGTATCGAGCAGAGTTCGTGAAACTTGGAATCCTGAAAACAGACGCCGTGCGCGAAGAATGGGTACCGGAGTTTGGTGAGTACCCGGACATGTTCATACGCCTGCTCGGGTCCCGGGATCCGGAGCTCGAATTTGCCGTCTACGACGTCATGCTGGGCGAGTATCCGGAGCAGGTCGATGACGTCGACGCCTATCTCATCACCGGCAGCAAGTTCAGCGTCTACGAAGACCTGGACTGGATTCGTCGCTTGCTGGATTTCCTGCGCGAGCTCCACGCCCGGCGCAAGAAGATCGTGGGTATCTGCTTCGGTCACCAGGCCGTCGCTCAGGCGCTTGGCGGCGAGACACGAAAGGCCGATGAGGGCTGGGGAGTCGGCCTGCATCGTCATCGCTTCGCGATCCGACCCGACTGGCTCGACAATGCCGACGACGAGTTCGCGGTGCTCGTGAGCCACCAGGACCAGGTCGTGGAGTTGCCCGAGGATGCCGAGGTGCTTGCCGGCAGCAGCTTTTGTCCGAACGCCGTGTTTCAACTGGGTGATCACGTCCTGACCTTTCAGGGGCATCCCGAGTTTGTAAACGACTATTCCCGCGCGATCATCGAGTATCGCTGGGATCTCATCGGTGATGAGAAAGCCGAAGAGGGTATCGCGAGTCTGGAAGGCCAACCCGAGACGGACCGCATGGCGGGCTGGATCCTGAACTTCCTTCGGACCTAGTTCCCTCCCGGCGTTGAAGCCGAACGCCGCGGATCTGGGTGCCGCTTTATGTTCCGCGCGTTTTGGCCTGCATGGCGTCGAGGTATTCATCGAGTTCGTCGTCATCGGCGAACACCGCCATATCGGGAAGCGCCTGGAGAATCTCGAAGACTTTTTCGATCTGGGGCTGGCGCTTGGCCACGGCGAGGCGTCGCCCCGCGGCCTTTAGCGCCTTCGACGCCTTGAATATCACGCGCAGACCCGCTGAGCTGATGTAGTCGAGCTCAGCCATATCCAGAACCACCAGCTCCGCGGTGCCCGCCACCGCTTCATCAAGCACGGGCTCCAACTCGGGCGCCGTATCCGAGTCCAGCGATCCGGCAAGACCGACGCGCAGCAACGACTTCTCGGCGTTTTCCGCCACACTGGTGTTCAGCGTCATGACTGGTCCTCCGAAAAACAGGGCGTCGGCTTCGCGTCTTCCCCGAGCCGAAACTCGACGCGAAGTATATTGCGCTCGTCGTGGCGCTGATAGGACAGACGATCGGAAAACCCCCGGACCAGGTGCACGCCCAGACCACCGATCTCTGCGTCCTGCGTTTCCAGGCCCAGCTCAGCGCCCCGCGTATCCGTCAGCGGATCGAAGGGAGTACCGCCGTCCGTGGTTCGCAATTCAACCCGACCCGCGTAGCGAGCCAGACGAACACCCACGCTGTCGCCAGGTCCCAGACCGCTGTAAGCGCGGATGTTGCACAGTATCTCCTCAAGTACCAGCTCGAGTTCCCCGAGGGTTGGATCCCCAACTCCCTGGCCGCGACCGCGTTCGCGCAGCCATTGCCGCGCTTCCGTGACAAGTGCGTCACCGACGCCGAAGCTGCGCTCGTCCACCTGCTGCGGTGCGAGGCGCTTTCCCGGTCGCTCGATCAGCAGGAGAGTCATATCGTCGTGCTGTGGTTGCGTCCCCGCGAATCCATCCACCAGTAGGAAGAGCGCGTCCCCAAGGGTGCCAAGGGCCTGATCGTCGTGGTCCAGCATGGCTTTCGCGAGCGCTGACTCTCCCAACGCATCGCCGCTCGGGTTGCGAGCTTCGTCAAAGCCATCGGTATAGAACAGGAGGCGATCGTCCGCTCGCAGCGCGATGTTGTTCGGCGGGAAGTCGATGCCCGGCTGCAGTGCCAGCGCCGGACCGCGAAGCTGCTTCATGGTCTGTACTTCCCCGCCCCGCGCCATTAGGGGAGGTGTGTGGCCGGCGCTGGCAAAGCTCAGTTCACCGCTCGAGGTATCAAGGCGGCCAAGGAGCAAGGTGAGGAACATGCAGCGCTCGTTGTCCTGGCTGAGGCTGTCGTTAAGCTGGGCCAGGGCGATCTCAGGCGGAACGCTGGAGGTCTGCAGGAGCCATTCGTCCACAAGACCCATGGCCCGCGCCATGAACAGCGCCGCGGCGACCCCCTTGTCCGAGACGTCACCGATGGCGAAACGCAGTTCCTCTCCTTTTTGAACATAGGTGTAGAGATCACCGCCCACGGCCCGCGCCGGGCGAAGACGCGCCCATAGCGCGTAGCGCCTGTCTGTCACCTCTACCTGTCCGCCGCCCGGAAGCATGGAGCGCTGAATCTCTGCCGCGGCGGCGAACTCACCGTCCAGGCGGGCGCGCCTCGCGGTGCTGCGCTTCAGTGCGGCGATGTAGTTTCCGAGATCCCTGCGCATGCTATCGAAGGCGCGAACCAGGTCGCCGACTTCGTCGCCACCGCTGACCCGGGGAAGCTCGCCATCGAGCTCACCCCGGGCGACGGCGCGGCTGCTTTCGGCGAGTTCACGCAGGGGTCGCGTGAGCCGTCGCGTCAGTATTGTGACTAGGAACGCGAGCAGGCAGAGCATGAACAAACCGATGATAGCCACGCGCCGGGCGTAGTCATGCAGCGGTTTGAGAACCTCATCCGCGGCGTAGACGACTCCGACGGACCACGGACCCGGCCCCGCATTGCGGATTCGCAGCTCGCAGGTTCCGGCATCGCGCGGACAGGGCACACGGGCCTGCAGGCCCGCTTCCTGGTCGATGCTGGCCTCAAGGGCCGGATACAGCTCGGCGAGAGGGAGCACAATGACATCGCCCAGCGGCGCGCCGATCACGAGGCGATCCGCGGTCAGAAGGAAGCCGAAACCCCGGGTATCGATCGCCAGGTCATCGAGATAGGGGGTGAGACTGCCCAGGCTGACATCGGCCGCTATGGCGGCAAAAAAAATTCCATCGCCATCGCGCAGAGCTGCGCTGAATCGGCTCAGCGGCTCGACGCCACTCCACGGGGCCGGGTAGGGTCCAATCCATTGCGCGGTGCCTTCATCCCGAGCGCGTTCGAACCAACTCCACTCCCCCGGGTATTTCGGCGCTGAAGCGAGGTCCTGATAGCGCAGCCGGTCCTGGCGCCCATCGCGATAGACGTAACGACCGGCAGGCGACGCATCGTCCGATGAGGCGAAAGCGAGAGAAGCCGCGACGATGTGCTCGTTACTCTGCACAAGGCCGCGCAGGAGTGCATCCGCCTGCGTGGCGTCAGGCCTTTCCTGCACGGCGTCGCTGACCAGGCGAACCACGCTCTCAACGCCGCTGCGCAGCTCGTCCAGGCGCTGCAGGGTGCTGTCGACGGAAAAGGTGGCGCTGGCGGTGAGGTCGGTAAGTAGCCGGTCACGACTCAGGCGGTAATCGACGTAGAGTCCCGCAGCAATCACCAGCGCCGCCGCGCCGATAACGGGAAGCAGCAGGCGCGTCGTGAACGAGCGCCCGCTGTGCACGGCGCGTTCCTCTACCAGCTCCCCGTATTCGGCATGGAGGCCCAGGGCTCGGCGGGCTCAAGCGCCTCGCCGGCCTGGAGGAGTTCGATGGAAATGCCGTCCGGCGAGCGGACGAAGGCCATGTGCCCGTCACGCGGTGGGCGGTTGATCGTCACGCCTCCGTCGAGCAGCCGCTGGCAGGTCGCGTAGATGTCGTCTACCCGGAAAGCGAGATGACCGAAGTTGCGTCCGCCGTCGTAATCTTCCGGATCCCAGTTCCAGGTGATTTCCAGCAGCGGTGCCGAGCGCTCGCGGGCGAGCTCAAGGTCTTCCGGAGCGGCGAGGAATACAAGGGTGAAGCGGCCCTTCTCGCTCTCGTAGCGATTCATTTCTTCGAGGCCAAGCCTGTCGCAGTAAAACGCCAGCGTCTCGTCGAGGTCCCGGGCTCTTACCATGGTATGAAGGTAGCGCATGAAAACTCTCCAGCCTGATCGATCAATCGCAGGAATCCGCTGCGCCAGGTGCAGCCGCGCGGCGGGGCGCTAGTCTAGGTGCGCACCCCTGCGTCGGCAAGCCGATCCGCTCGAGGCGCCGGCCCTGATTCGACCGCCACCTTGTGTAGAATGGCCGCCCTTTTTGCCTTGGAATAACCCTCGATGTGGTTCAGGAATCTGCGGGCGTTCCGCATGACCCGTGGCCTAGATTTACCCGCCGACGAACTCGAAGCCCGACTGGCCGATCGCCCCTTCAAGCCCTGCACCCCGGCGCAGCCCCTGTCTCTGGGCTGGGTGCCGGCGCTGGGCGAGGGCAGTTCCAACTATGTGCACAGCGCCGGCGGACGCATGCTGCTGTGCCTGCGACGCGAGGAAAAACTCCTGCCGCCTTCGGTCGTCCGCGATCTCCTCGCCGAGCGCATCGAGGCTATCGAAGCCCAGCAGGGGCGCAAGGTGTATCGCAAGGAGCGCCTGAGTCTAAAGGATGAAATTACCCAGGATTGCCTGCCGCGGGCCTTCAGCCGTCACAGTGAGCTTCGCCTGCTGCTCGATACCGAGGCGCGATGGGTATTCGCCGATACGGCGAGCGCCAACCGCGCGGAAGAAGCCCTCAACCTTCTGCGCGAGTGCGTTGGTACTTTCCCCGTCATTCCACCGCAGACTTCCCAGGCGCCGGCCTTTGCCATGAGCGGATGGATCAACAACTCCAGCCTGCCCGATGACTTCACCGCGCGTGACGAAGTGGAGATGCGGGACCTTGGCGAAGAGCCGGCGGTACTGCGTTCTCGCGGTGTGCACGTGTACAGCGACGAGCTGCGTCGCCACCTGGACGGCGGCATGCAGGTGGTTCGCATCGCGCTGAACTGGAAGGAGCAGCTCGATTTCGTCCTCGGTGACGATCTGGTGCTGCGCCGGATGCGCTTTGCCGATGCGCTGGTAAAGGAGAACGAAGAGATCGACGGCGAGGACCGGCTCGCCCGGCTGGACGCCGACTTTGCTCTTATGGCTCCGGCGCTCACCGCCCTGCAGGACCGCCTGATCACGCTCTTTGGCGGCGAAGACCTGTCCTGAGGTCGCCCGTGCTTCGCAAGGACACGAACGACTATGCGAGTCTGTTCCGCGAGGACACACCGCTCCTCGACACTCGCGCCCCGATCGAGTTTGCCCATGGGGCATTCCCCGGCGCCAAGAATTTTCCACTGCTAACGGACGATGAGCGAGCGGCCGTCGGTACCTGCTACAAGGAGCGCGGGCAGGCGGCGGCGATGGCGCTGGGAAACGAGCTGGTCTCGGGATCGCTGCGCGAGGGTCGTATCGATGGCTGGCAGCGCTTCGCCGAGGCGCACCCGGATGGCTATCTCTACTGCTTCCGCGGAGGCCTGCGTTCGCAGATGGTCCAGCTCTGGCTCGCGGAACGCGGCGTTGTCTATCCGCGGATCCTGGGTGGCTACAAGGCCATGCGCGGCTTTCTCCTCGAGCAGCTCGATAGCTGCGTCGAGCGCGTCGAACTGATTCTGGTCTCTGGAGCTACCGGAACGGGCAAGACCCGACTCATCCACCGACTGCCCCGTGCTCTGGATCTGGAGGGGCTGGCCCGCCATCGCGGTTCCGCCTTCGGCCATCTCGTCGAGGAACAGCCCAGCCAGATCGATTTCGAAAACTCGCTGGCGATCAGCCTGCTCCGCCTTCTCGCCGAGAGCGATGCACCCATCTACATCGAGGACGAGGGACGTCTCATCGGGCGCCTCGCCCTGCCGGAAACACTCCGCAAGCGTATGGCCACGGCACCTCTGCTGCTACTCGAGCACCCCGTCGAGGAGCGCGTCGATGTTGTGGTCGAGGACTACATCGTGGATCTCGGTCGGCGTTTTCGCGAGCGTTTTGCCGAGGAAGGTCCCAAGCGACACCGGCAGCAGCTTCTGGACGGCCTTGCGCGCACGCGAAAAAGGCTGGGAGGCGAGCGGCACCGGGACATTGAGGCGCAGATGATCGAAGCTTTCGAGGAGCAGGCCCGCTCCGGAAGCACTCTGGGTCATCGCCTCTGGGTGCAGCGCCTGCTAACGGAGTACTACGACCCCATGTACGACTACCAGCTCAGGCAGCGGGCTGGACTGCGGCTGTTCCGCGGCAGCCGATCTGCGGCCGAGCGCTATGCGATGGAACGCCGCATCGATGCGTGAGGTCGATAAAGCGCTGCGGGATCTTGTGTTCGTCGGCGGTGGCCACGCCCATGCCCTGGCGCTCCGCGCGCTGGCGATGAGACCGGTTCGCGGACTGCGCATAACCCTGGTTTCGCCGTCGGCCTTTACCCCCTACTCGGGCATGCTGCCCGGCCTCATGGCGGGGCACTACAGCTTCGAGGAAACGCATATCGATCTTGCGCGCCTGTGCCAGTGGGCCCGCGTGCGCTTTTTGCGCGACACGGTCGTCGGGCTGGACCCCGAGCTGCGCCGACTCCGCTGTCGCGAGCGGGGCGAGCTGGGCTACGACATCCTTTCCCTGGACATCGGCTCCCAACCCGAGCTCGCCAGCGTGCCGGGAGCGCGGGAACACGCCATCCCCGTCAAACCGGTGTCCGGACTCTGGGAACGCTGGACCCGACTGACCGACGACAGGCTCGATGCGCAGCAAATCGCCGTCGTGGGGGGAGGTGCCGGCAGCGTGGAAGTCGCCCTCGCCATGGCGCATCGCCTCGGGGCACAGGTACGGGAAATGGCGCTCTACAGCGGCGCCGGCGAGCTGCTTCCGGGCTATAGCGCCGGCGCCCGTCGCCGCGTTACGGAGGCGCTGGCGCGGCACGGCATCGCGGTGCACTGCGCGCATCGGGTAGAGAGCGTTACCGAAGGCTGTCTGCACTTCGCCGATGGAGGCAGTGCCGCCTTCGAAACGCTGATCTGGTGCACCGGAGCCGCCGCGGCACCGTGGATTGCCGCCAGCGGCCTCGACGTAGAAGATCGCGGCTTCCTTCTTTTGGAAGACACGCTGCAGAGCGTGACGAAACCCGAGATCTTTGCCGCCGGGGATATCGCAACGCAGCGACGCCATCCGCGGCCCAAGGCCGGCGTATATGCGGTACGCCAGGGTCCGGTGCTGGCCAGGAACCTAGCCGCCTTCGCCGTAGGGCAGCCGCTTCGGGAGCATAGGCCGCAGACGCGTTTCCTGTCCCTCCTGTCTCTCGGGGAACGCCGCGCGGTGGCGGAACGCCATGGGCTCAGCCTGGCAGGAGACTGGGTATGGCGCTGGAAAGATCGTATCGATCGCGCGTTCATGCAGCGTTTCTCCGATCTCCCCGACCCGTCGATGGAAGGAATACGTCCCGGACGGGCAGTCAGCGAGGCCGTCGCCGAAGGCCCTCGCGACGATCCTGGCCACGGACCGGCCCACTCCCAGGCTCCCTGCGGGGGCTGCGGTGCCAAGGTCGGCGCGACGGAGTTGCACCAGGTGCTCGCGGACTTGCGCGGTGAATTTCCGGACGCTGTTGCCAGCGCCGCAGAGCTGGACGACGCCGCTGAGCTGAACTTGTCTGGCACTGTTCTTCAGTCCGTGGATGCGCTGCGCCCGCTCGTGGACGATCCCTGGCTCATGGGGGCTATCGCGGCCCAGCATGCACTTTCCGATCTCTATGCCTGCGGCGCTACCCCAAGCAGCGCGCAGGCCCTGCTTACCCTGCCCTTCGCGACGCCATCCCTGTTGCGCCGGGACCTCCGTGCCGTTCTGGGTGGCGCACTCTCGGTGCTCGCTCCGGCGGGGTGTCGTCTCGTCGGTGGACACAGCATGCAGGGGCCGGAACTGCAGATCGCCTTCGCGGTGAACGGAAGCCCCGAGGGAGGAACACCGCTCTCGCGGCACGGTGCCCGGGCGGGTGATGTCCTGCTGTTGACCCGTCCCCTCGGGAGCGGTGTGCTCTTCGCCGCGCACATGCAAACGCTCGCGGATGGTCGAAACGTCGAGTATGCCCTGGACCTGATGCGGCAGGGCAATGCCATGGGCGCACGGGTGGCCCGGAACTGCGCGGCCACGGCGCTGACGGACGTAACCGGCTTCGGGCTTGCCGGTCATCTCGCCGGCATCCTCGGCGAAGAGCTTCAGGCGGATCTCGCGCTGGAGCAACTCCCGCTGCTGCCCGGGACACGGGAGCTTCTCGACGCGGGATTGCGCAGTACGCTGCATGAGGCCAACCGCGAAGCCATGGCATCGCGGGTCGAAGCGCAGGGAATTTCGGCAGCCGAGGAAGCCCTGCTCTACGATCCGCAGACCAGCGGCGGACTGCTCATGACCCTCCCTGAGGCGCGGGCGGAGGAAGCGCTCGCGCTCCTCGGCGGCGAAGGTTCTGGTGCGGCACGGATCGGCACTCTGCGCAACCGGGAGTCGGGCGCGCCCGCGATCCGGCTGCTGCGAGATTGCTGAGGCGCGCTCAGCCGGAGAGGAACTGGCGGATACGATCGCGGTAGCTGCGACTGACCTTAAGCTGTGCGCCGCCTTCGAGATTGAGCAGATACTCTCCGTTGTTGAGGGTCTGGGCACCGGTGATCACCCGGCCGTTCACGATGGTGGAGCGGTGCACACGCAGAAACACCGCCGGATTGAGCATCTCTTCGAGCTGCTTCATGGTGATGCGCATGATGTGCGTTTCCCCCGCGGCGTGGATGCACATGTAGTCTCCGGCCGCGTCTACCCAGGTGATGTCCGCGACGCGGATAAACTGGATGTCGCTGCCGTCCTTCACCGTGATCCGCTCGGGCCAGGATGCGTCGGAACCGCCGCGCTCGGCGAGGGCTTCCACACCGGCAGCGCTCTCGCCGGTCATACTCATGATCAGCTTCACCAGCTTTTCCTTGCCGGCACTGCTCGAGTTCTGCTCCCGCTGCTGGACGGCGCGCTGCACCGCCTCCTGCAGGCGTTCCTCGTCGATGGGCTTGAGGACATAGTCAACGGCGTGCACCTTGAAGGCGTCCACCGCGTACTCATTGTAAGCGGTCACGAAGACCACCATGGGCATGTCGTCGCCCTGCAGCCTTTCCACAACTTCGAAGCCGTCCATACCCGGCATCTGGATATCGAGAAAGAGCAGGTCCGGCTGGTGCTGGGATACGGCGAGCAGGGCTTCCTCGCCGTTGCCGCACTCGGCGACCACTTCCACCTCGGGAAGCTCGGCGAGGCGCAGGGACAGACCGCGGCGGGCGAGCTGCTCGTCGTCGACAATGATTGTGTTCAGGGTGCTCATGCGGCCTCCTTGGTCGCGTAGGCGACAGGCACGCGGATCGTGATCGTCAGCCCGTGAGGTTCGGTGGTGGTGAGGCGGAAGCTCTGCTCCTCGCCGTAGATTTCCGCGAGGCGCTCCCGGGTGTTGGCAAGACCCACACCGCTGCCCTTGGGCAGCCGACCCTGGCGTAGATCGAGACCCGGCCCATCGTCGGCCACGATGAGTTCGAGGCGCTCCCGCTCAATGTTCGCCGTCACCGCGATGGAGCCCCCGTGGATGGATTGGGATACGGCGTACTTGATGGAGTTCTCAACGAGGGGCTGGAGCAGCAGTGAAGGCATGAGGGCCTGGCGCGCGTCCGGGGCGATGGAGAAGTGCAGCGTGAGCCGTTCGGCGAAGCGAACCTTCTCGATGTCGAGATAGAGCTTCAGGGATTCGATCTCCTCTTCGACGGTGACCTGCTGCATGGGGTCGTTATCCAGCGAATAGCGTAGGAATCGGGACAGTTTCATCACCATGCTGTTGGCAAGCTGCGTGTCCTTGTCGAGGATCAGCGTCGATATGGCGTTCAGCGTGTTGAAAAGAAAATGCGGATTGAGCTGATAGCGCAGCATTTTTAGCTGCGCCTCATGAGCCATGGAGCTGGCCTTCAGGTATCGCTGCTTCTCTTCCTGGCTGACGATGTAGTACTTGATGCCGAAATACAGCGTGCTCCAGACGAGCATGATCGATACGGCGGAGATGGAGTTCTCGAAGTAGTTCGTCAGCCTTGGGCCGCCGGCGCTGCTGTATTTCTCGAGCTCTTCCGGAAAAAGGTTGAAGAAGACTACGGACCTGCAAAGGATCCAGGCTACGCCGGCGCAGTAGGATGCGCCAAGAATGGTAAAGGCGCGCATGCCGATGGAGCGTTCCCAGGTGACCTGGTACACCCAGCGCAGGGCAAGGGTGATGAGCATGCCAATGAAGGCAACGATGGGGAGATAGATGTAATAGCGTTCCGGCGGCTCTCCCCATACGAGGATGCCGAGCGAGAAGGTCGCGGCCCAGCTGCTCCACCCCCCGAGCTGCAGGAGCCAGAAAAGGCGGCGCTTGTCATCGATAACGCGCTCGATGTCCATCGACGCATTATAAATAGAGAATAGCGAAGAAGGCCGCCGTGGCGCGGGCGTTCAACGCAAATACCCGGCGTTTCGGCGCGCGCACCTGGGCTGTCGTCGTCAGTCGTCGTTGAGGAAGGCCTCGATGGCGTTGCGGTCCATGCGGTAGCCCACCCACTCTTCCATGCGCTCGGCGCCCTTCGCCTCGTAGAACTCGATGGAAGGTGTGTTCCACTTGAGCACGTTCCACTCGTAGCGCCCGCAGTCTTCGTCCCAGGCGATGCGCGCCACGGCTTTGAGTAACGCCTTCCCGGCGCCCTCGCCGCGGGCGTCGGGAGTGACGTAGAGGTCCTCCAGGTAGATGCCGTGTTTCCCCAGCCAGGTCGAGAAGTTGTAGAAGTAGACCGCAAAGCCCAGGGGTACGGCGGGCGCTTCCCCGCCTGCCGGGCGCTCGCAAATGAGAGCAAATGCACGAGGATTTTCGCAAAACAGAGCAGATGCCAGGTCACTCTCGGTTGCCAGCACCGCGTCGGGCTCACGCTCGTAGACGGCGAGCTCCACTATGAAGCGGCGGATGGTGGCCACATCCCTGGCGGAGGCGGGGCGAATCTGAAAACTCTCCACGGTGTGAGGTCCTTATTGTGAGTCCCAGTTGCGGGTCATTTCGAGGTACAGGAATGATGCGGTCCAGGTTATCAGTACGAATCCGACCAGGGATTCGAGGCCCACGAGAAACCGTAGCGGGCCAATGGGCTCTATATCACCCAGGCCGAGCGTTGTGTACGCGGTAAAGGAGAAGTAAATGCTCCCGCCGAGGTCGCTTTCGTAGTTGCCCCGCAGGCTGCCCCAGCTCTCGCCGCGATCCATCAGGAAGTAGGCAAAGCCGAAGATAAACACTTCGATCACGTGCGCCATGAGGGCAGCGAGGACGCCAAAGACGATGCGAAAGCGGTGCCGGATACGCAGCTTTGGCATCAGCATCGTGAACTGGAATAGAAACTCATAGTGGATGATCACGACCAGGGCGATGATCACAGCGTTTACCAGAGAAATGGCGAGCATGGGCTAAGGATTCCGCGATTACACCGCCATTCTACGGATTGATGCTGATACGCGACACGCCGGCGCAGGCCGGTTGCTCCGCTGCCACGGCTGTGTTGATATCCAGGGGCGGCGCGAAGGACAGCGGCCAGGCGTGAAGCCTGTCCGTGAGACTATGGCATCGGCGCACACGGAGGAGCGGACGAACATGATCGAGATGATGGATTTCGAGTCTCCGGACACGGTCGGCTGGCGCATCGACGGCAAGGTGACCGAAGACGACATGGAAACGGTTCTCGCCGCTCTTCGGGGCGCCATCGAGACGTCCGACCACGTCAGTGTGTACCAGGAAATTACCGATTTCTCCGGCATCGAGTGGGACGCTATCGAGGAAAAGATGGAGTTTCTTCGCGAGTTCGGTCTGCGTCATTTCCGCAAGATTGCCGTGGTCACGGACAAGCGCTGGATGCAGAAGGTCATTGGTTGGGAAGACCGCCTGTTCCGCAGCATCGATATGCGTGCCTTCAGCACCGATGACCGCAGTCGTGCCATGAGTTTCCTGGCCTACGCCGGCGAAGGCGAGGATACAGCCAGCTCGGTGTCGAACCCAGATTGAAGCAACCCAGGGCGACCGTTTGATGTTGGTGGCAAGACTACGGAGACTCCCAGGAGTCGCCATTTTCGTTCTCAAAACGTTTCCTTTTCCTGGCGCATCGGCTGTGACTCGCCGTCGCTCCACGCTGCCGGTTCTACTGGCTGCAAGCGCCGCGCTCAGTGGCTGTGCGTCCATGAGTGTCGAGGAGTGCCTGGTCGCCGATTGGGAAGCAGTCGGCCTCGAAGACGGCACGCGGGGTCGTGGCTCGGACGGTATTGGCCGGTACCGGGAAGCCTGTGCGAAAGCTGGTGTAACTCCTGATCTCGCGGCCTATGAGAAGGGGCGCAACGCTGGCCTGGTCCAGTTCTGTCGACCGGCAAGGGGCTATGAGTTCGGCCGCAAGGGCGGTAGCTACGCTGGAGTCTGTCCTTCAGAAACCGAGAGTGAGTTTCTCGCCGCTTACAACGAGGGCCGCGAGTACTACGAGCTCGAGCAGGCCGTATCCGAGGCGGAGAGCGCGGTCACCAGTGGCGAATACAGCCTGCGCGCGGCACGCCAGGAGCTCGACAAGGGTGAACGCCGGCTCGATGACGATTCCCTCACCGCGAACCAGCGCAGCAAGATCGAGAAAAAGAATCGCGAACTGGCCACAAGGATCGGCCGTCTGGAAGCGGAGCAGAGCCAGCTTCTCATCGAGCTTGGGGAGCGGCGCGAACAGTTACGCGTTTACGAGAGTGATCGCGACTAGGCTTTTGCCGCGTGCAACCGGGCGGATTAGGTCTGTGTTAATACCGCTACAGGTATTGTCCAAACAGACTTTAGCGCACCGCTGATCCTCGCTGATCGGTAAGCGTAAGATCAGCGAACTCTTACAGGTTGTCCGCGATGACTCTGCAAATTGGTGCTGCCATGATCGTAGCGGCCATACTTTTTGGCGGTATGGTGCTGTACTCCTTCGGCTTTGCAGCCTTTCTGTTTACCAGTCTGCCCGCTGACGACGCCGGCGCGCTTCTGCGCCGTGCATTCCCCCACTTCTATTCCTGGGTCATCGGTACAGCGCTCCTCGCCGCTTTGCTGCAGTTCGGGATGGATTCCACCAGCCTCGCATTGCTCGCGGCCGTGGCGTTCACCACGCTGCCAACGCGCCAGGTCCTCATGCCCGCCATCAACGCCGCCACGGATGCCGGTGACAGGAAGCGTTTCAATCGCCTTCACGGCCTATCGGTTGTTATTACCCTTTGCCATATCGCCGCGGTCGGTTACGTACTGCTGCGCTTTCTGGGCTGACTCAGCTATATGGTCTGCCGTCGCGAGGGCCGGACATCGTGAGTCGCAGCGGTCTTCGTCCCTATACCCGCACGCGTAAGCCCGAACCTCCCGAGGGCACGGAGGACTGGATTATCTGGGCGGCCTGGGCCGATCGTGTCAGCTTTGACGAGATCGAGGCTCGCACCGGTGTTTCCGAACCACAGGTGATTCGGCTGATGCGCCGCAGTCTAAAACCGGGCAGCTTTCGTCGCTGGCGCGCACGCGTGAGCGGGCGCGGCACCAAGCATCGGAGCCGCTTTACGCAGGGGCGCCGGGAAGCCGGCTGGCGGGAATTGATCGACCCGATTGAATGATCACCGGCGCGCCCGAGCGGCTGCGCTTGCTACCATAGCGCCCGGGTGACGGGAGTTTGGACCGCGACGTGAGCAACGGAATAGCGCGAGAGCTGACGATTGATGCGCGCGGGTTGCACTACCCCGCCGTAACCTGCGGCGATGGCCCAGTCGTTCTGCTGCTGCACGGTTTCCCCGATACCTATCGAAGCTTCGATCAACAGCTCCCGATCCTCGCTGGGGCCGGTTACCGCGCTGTCTCGGTGGCTATGCGTGGCTACGACCCGGGCAATCAGCCAGCGGACCGGGACTACTCACAGCGGGAACTGGCTGCCGATGCGGTCGCCGTCGCCGAGGCGCTAGCCAGCGAGCCTGTGCATCTCGTGGGACACGACTGGGGTGCGGCCGTCAGCTACACAGCCGCGGCGATGGCGCCCCAAAAGTTCAAGAGCCTGACGACCATGGCCGTGCCTCACTCCGGCCGTTTCCTGGTCGACATGCGCCGCCATCCCCGGCAGCTCCGTCTTTCCTGGTACATGGGATTCTTCCAGCTCCCAGCTGTGCCCGAGCGTATCCTGCGCCGCAACGACTTTGCGTTCCTGCGCTGGCTGTGGAGGCAGTGGAGTCCCAGCTGGGATTTTTCATGCGAAGACTTCGCACCGGTGGCTGAATGCTTCGCGCAGCCGCAGGTCGTGGAATGCGCCCTGGCCTACTACCGCGCCGCGGTGGACCTGCCTGCGCTGTTCGGTATGGGTCGTGCTCCGGCCATACTCGATGTTCCCGTGCCCACGCTGGCTATGACCGGATCGCGAGACGGATGTATTTCCAGCGACGTTTTCGAAGCCATGAGCCAGCCAAAGGACTTTCCCGCAGGATTGGAAGTGAAGCGGGTGGACGGCGCTGGACACTTCCTGCACCGCGAACGACCGGATGTCGTGAACGCGGCGCTGCTCGATTGGCTGGCGGCCCATGCCTGAACCTCAGCTAAGCCTTCCCTTCGATGCCCTCGCCGATGAATGTCCAGAGACCCGGCCGGCGAATCCGAACGCGGTGACGGAGTACCGCGAGGCGCCGCTGGACACTGCCGCCGCTGAAGCTCCCTTGCTCGATAGCACGATAGTCAGTGTGATTGTCCTGCGGGAGGTCGACCGCGCCCTCGCCCGCTATCCCGAGTGGACCCATCCCTTCGCCGGCCTTTCCTTTAACCGCGCCCGGCGCAGCTACGGCCAGGCGCACCGCGACGGTCGTATCGTGATCTCTACCGTGTTCTTTGGAACGGCGGCGCTCGATGACCTCGAGGATACGGTGCGACACGAAATTGCCCACCTTATCGTGGGAATCGACGCCCGCCACGGGCCTCGCTGGCGCAAGGTCGCGCGCGCCCTTGGCGCCATACCCCGCGCCGCGGGTCGTTCGAGCTGCGAGAGCCTCAATGCGCGCATGGACGACGCGCCCTACACACTCGTGGCCGTGCTGACTTCGGGAGAGGAATGCGAAGTGAAATCGGTGTATCGGCGCTCGCGGCGATATCAGGACTACCGCCTGGGAGAGCGCGGTGCGCACTATCGCTACCGGGGTGAAAGCGTACTGCGCTTTGAATTCCGAGAGCGACGCGGTGCAAGCACTACGGCAACGGGAGGCAGCTAGGCAAATCGATTACGGCGCGTCCGCGAGTTCGAAGGCCCCGGCAACGATCACGTCTATCTGGACCGCAGCGGTCGTGTCATTGCGCCAGTACCAACCGTGCGTGCCATCGAACAGCGCCGTGAACTTTCCCTCAACGGCATCGGAGTTTCCCAGGGCGTAGCTCTCGAAGTAGCCGCTCGTGTCTCCCGCGGGTTCGCCGTGCATGTCGAAGTGCACGATGTCCGATGCGATCCAGCGGAACGAAGTGCGTGCACCCTCGACCATGCGCAGCTTGAATTCGGTACCTTCGCCGCTCTCGAGCGTGATGGTGGAGTTCGCTCGGGTGCTTCCGGACCCGGTGGCGGGAACTTCGCTCTCCGCCGCCGGCGTTTCCGTCACCTGAGACAGCTGCAGCAGTCCAAGCGCGCCGCCGATGCCGGTGGGGTCCACGCCGTACTCGGCGGGTAGGACGGCCGCTACGGCGACAGCGCTGCCCAGCACGAGAGCGATCGTCGAGGCGCGTAAAACCTGGCTCTTTCCGGTGGCAGCGTCCATGTCAGGTCTCCAGGGCAAAGCCCGTAAGTTGGTAGATGATAAGGATCACACCGGCGGTCATAAGCAGCGTGTTGGTAAGCCACGAGGCTCGGGCAAAGGACGCATGTCCACGCCACAGGCCGGTTAGGACAAGCATCAGACTCAGAGCCAGGAGTTGCCCGAGTTCCACACCGCCATTGAACGCCAGCAGGTTGCCCAGCAGATTTTCCCGGGGAAGAGCAAAGTCCTGGAGTTTCGTCGCGAGCCCGAGACCGTGGATGAGGCCAAAGCCGAGCACCATCCAGCGCGGATTCGGTCTGAAAGTAAACAAAGCGCGAAAACCGTAGAGATTGTCGAAACCCTTGTAGACCACGGACAGGCCGATCACGGCATCGATCAGATACGCGTTGACTTCAACGCCTGCGAGAACGCCCAGAAGCAGCGTCGTACTGTGGCCAAGGGTAAACAGCGTGACGTACACAAGCACGTCGCGAGCGCGATCGAGGAGAAACACAACGCCGAAGAGGAACAGCAGATGGTCGTAGCCCGTGACCATGTGTTTGGCGCCGATGTACAGAAAGGGCCCGATCTGCAGTCCTTCGACACCGGTGAGGAAACTGCGTGTGCTGTCGTCGACGCCGTGAGCGCCGGCGTCGCCGCCAAAAAGCAGGCACAGCATCGGAAGGAACCAGCGCGCGCAGCGCACCGGGCCCTTCAGCGGGTCGGAGTACATCAGCGCTCTGATGCCGTGTCAGGCCGCGCGTGGGTCCTCGGCATCCGAGTGCAGCGATTCGCCGGGCGTGAAGTGGATGAATTTGCAGCCATCCGGCGCCGCAGGCAGGTGCCAGATGCCTCTGGGTACGACAAAGGAGCTTCCTGCCTCCGCCACGTGAAGCGAGGGTTCGTCGGCATCCAGCAGCGTGATCTCGAACCGGCCGTCGACGATGAAGAAGAACTCATCCGTGTCAGGGTGCATCTCCCATACCGGTGAGGTACCGGTGATGTCACACATGCCGAAGTGGTTCTCATTGAAGTCCAACAGCTTGAGGAAGCTACCGCTGGGATGCTGCGACAGGGCCTGTTGTATGTCGATGACTTCCACTGGGTATGGTCTCCTGATGATCGTGGCTGTGATTGTGCTACCGCTGGTGCCCTCGACGGTGGCCGTGGTGCTGCGTCGCAATCAGCGGTGTATTGAACACGCCCTACGCCGCCGGGGCCAGCGCCGCCCCTGATTCAGATGTCTTCGAAGTTTCCGCCGCGGCCGTGGCCGCTCGCAAAGCGCGTGGCCCCGGTTACGGTCTCGCCCGACACCAACGTGGCCAGTCCCAGGCGAGCCTCGTTCGCCATGGCCTCATCGAAGCTTAGGTCCCATTGCTCAATCGCCGACCGGCGGTCGCCGCGCAGGCAATTCTGTGGAAAGCGGGCGATGTCCCGGGCGAGCTCCAGGGCCTGCGGGACCGCTTCCCCGCTTGGGACCACGCGGTTTGCAAGGCCCATGGCCTTTGCCTCCGGTGCTTCCACCCCCCGTCCCGTGAGGATCATATCCATTGCATGGGAGTGTCCAATCAGCCGTGGGAGCCTCACGGTGCCGCCATCGACCAGGGGCACACCCCAGCGACGGCAGAACACGCCCATCATCGCGTCTTCCTCTACAACTCGCATATCGCACCACAGCGCCAGCTCGAGTCCCCCAGCCACGGCGTAGCCGCTTACCGCTGCAATCACGGGTTTCTCGAGGCGAAGGTAGGACGGTCCCATGGGAGCGCCGGTGTGGTGATGATCGATCGGCGGTTCTGGAGCTTGAAGGATTTCGAAGTTGCCCTCGCTCACGGCCTTCAGGTCGGCACCGGCGCAAAATGTGCCATGGGCGCCTGCGAAAACCGCGACGGAGAACTGGGGGTCCTTATCGAAATCGACGAAAATCTCGGCGAGGCGTTGCGCCGTGTCCGGATTAACGGCATTGCGAACTTCCGGGCGATTCAGAGTGACGAGCAGAATCTCTCCATGTGCTTCGCTGGTAACCGTGTCCATGGTGCTGTCTCCTTTCAGCGCGCCTTGGCACTCAAGAATATCAAGCGCACGACCTGCTTCGGCGGCGCGTCGTCGCCCGTATTGATGTGAGTGCTGCCGCCGATGGCGGGCACTCCTTCTTCGCCCAGCGTGAGAACGGCCTGGGACTCGCCGGCTCGAGATTGCCCGAAGGGCATGTCGATCTTGTAGCTCACGTCGATATGAATTCGCGCGTCATCGATCTTAGAAGTTTCATAGGTGAGCGTGATGTTTGCGCCGTGTAAATCGTTGTCTATCGTTAGTCGCTGCCCGATTCTTGAAGGCATGGGCATGACGTACCGCTTGTTTACTTCCCGCAGCATGTCCTCGACGGTCAGTGTAAGCGGATCGCGCAGGAGCAGGTCGAGTTCTTCACAGCGCTCCAGCGGTAGCCCCTCGGGCCCGCAGTGAGCTTCCAGGATGTCAAAGGTCACCCATAGGGGATCACCACCGGCAGCGGGAGTCGTGGTCGCAAGGCAAAAGCCAAAAATGGTGACGGCGAAGAACCGCCTGAAGCTCCGCATGGTTATTTTCCCCCGTACTACGAGTCCGATGACTCTTGGGTCTCTCCCACCACTTAACGGCGTGGCGTCAGAAGAAGGACGCGATCTGCTCCAGAGGCTTCTTGAGCGTTGCAGCCCTGGGAATCGCTGCGTCCTCCGCAGGATAGCCCACGACCAGCAGGATGTAAGGGCGCTCGTTGACCGACCTGCCGAGAATCTCGCTGAGGAACTTCATGGGATTGGGCGTATGCGTCAGCGTCGCGAGTCCGGCCTCATGCAGCGCCGCGATCAGAAACCCGGTAGCAATGCCCACTGATTCTGGCACATAGTAGTTCTTGGTTTTTTCGCCCCCCGCGTCGAGACCGTAGCGTTCGGCGAAGATCGCGATGAGCCAGGGTGCGGTTTCAAGAAACGGCTTGTGCGCGTCCGTGCCCAGCTTGTTCAGGTCTGCAAGCCAGGTGTCCCCAGCCTTGCCACCGTAGAACTCCTGCTCTTCTTTCTCCGCCGCGAGACGGATCTTGCGCTTCTTTTCTGCATCGCTCACACAAGCAAAGTGCCAGGGCTGGTGGTTTGCGCCCGAGGGCGCGGTGCCCGCGGCTCGCAGGCAGGTCTCGATCACGGACCGTTCAACGGGTCGGTCGCTGAAGTGGCGCACCGTATGTCGCGTCCGGATGGACGCGTAGAAGGCCTCAGCGCGGCGTAGACTCTCTTCCGCGCCCAATATCTCGCGACTGGGGAGAGGAATGGGGTCGTAGTTGTAGTCCAAGCGATATACCTCCGATTTCCGGGCGAAGCTGCCCGTTCGCATCTTCCCCGTCTTGCCTTTGCGGCGCGGACGGCGTGATACCCGGATCGGAGACTAGCTTAACCTTCCCAGACCTGGGGATAGGGGAAGTGGTGCCCGCATACGCGGTCAGACCTTGTGCAGTCTGCGCTACAGAGGGCCATCGACACAGCAATCGCAGGCCGAAGTATCCTTCACTTGCCTGCAAGCGTCGCGTCAGCTAGCGTCGCGCACGGACACCACGCCACTGGGCCAAGAGAGGAAGATCATGGCAAAGAGAAACAGCGCTGTGACGCTGAGTGATAGCGCCGACGTCAAGCAGTCTCTGGATCAGATCTCCAAGGCCGTCGCCGGTTTCTACAGCGATGCAATCGATCCCATGGGCGAGCGCTTCGCCTACGCCCGCGGGCAGAATGCCGGCGAGATCAGCGGTCCTCCGATTGTTCTCATGCTGGGTAACCACTCTTCCGGAAAATCGTCGTTCATCAACTATCTGCTCGGTGACGAGGTTCAGAAGACGGGCCTGGCGCCCACCGACGACGGTTTCACCATCATTGCCTACGGTGAAACAAGCGACGATCGCGACGGCCCGGGTCTGGTGAACAATCCAGAGCTGGCCTATACGGGCCTGCGTCATTTCGGCGACGACCTGGTCAAGCATCTTCGCCTCAAGCGCCGGCCCAACGAGCTGCTGCGGGACGTCACCCTGGTCGATAGCCCGGGAATGATCGACGAGGCCAAGCACGAAAGCGGTCGGGGCTTCGATTTCCCTGGCGTTGTGCAGTGGTTCGCCGAACGGGCAGATGTCGTGCTGATGTTCTTCGATCCAGACAAGCCCGGCACGACGGGAGAGACGCTGCAGGTGTTCAATCAGAGCCTGCGCGGCATCGACCACAAGCTGCTCATAGTCATGAACAAGATGGACCAGTTCCGCAGCCTCCACGATTTCGCCCGGGCCTACGGTGCGCTGTGCTGGAACCTCGGAAAAGTGATCCCGCGAAAAGATCTGCCCATGATCTTCAACACCTTCGTCCCGGTGCCGAAGCAGCCCCCGGCCGCGCTGCCGACGGAAGATTTCGAGGAGGCACGGGAGGAACTGGCTGAGGAGGTCCGCCGCGCGCCGGCACGGCGCGTCGACAATATGCTCACCCAGGTGCAGAACTTTTCCGAGCGCCTGCGCCTGCACGCCCGGGTTCTGGATGCCGCCGCCCGGGAGCTGCGTTCGTACCGGGACCGTATCCGCCTCATTGTGCTGCTGCTGACCGTGAGCTCGGGCGCCGCGGGCGCCTTTTTGTTTTCATCCAGCGGCTTCTCGGAGCAGTCGCTGGGCCTGATCGGCGCTGCTCTCTTGTTCGGCGTTGGTGGCTACTACCTGGGCTCTGCACTTACGCGTTCGCGGGAGCAGCAGCTTATAGCCGGCCTGGAAGACACGTCCCGCCAGCTCTACGCGCGGGAGATGCTGCAGCGCGAACGCAGCGACGATATCCAGGAGCTGTGGAACGTAATCGCCGAGCGCACGCGTCGCACGGCGACGGAGCTCGGTCTCTCCAGTATTCCGAAACTGCGCGCCCGCGAACTGAGTCGACTGGACGAGGTGATCGATGTGAAGATTCCAAAGCTGCGCAGCGAACTTCACGACAGCCTGACGCGGGCCGCCGAGCCCGCCGCGGAGGCGAGCACCTGATAGCGACGCCGCGCGGGGCGGGCGTGCAGCTCGCGTCTGGAGGAATCGCAGGCTGTCCCCGGAAGCCCCTAGAACTCGAAACGTACGTCGGCGTAGAAGTAGCGTCCGTAGTCGGTGTGGGCATCCGCGAAGTAACCGAAGAAACGATCCGCCAACGGCGCGCGCTCATCGGTGAAGTTCTTGACGCCGAGGCGTAACCGCGTGTCGGTGCTTGCAAGCCTGAAGCTGTAATCCGCGTTCAGATCGTAGGTGGTAAAGGACGGGATGTTGTAGCGCGTTCCGTCGTCCAGAGTCAGCGAGCTCTGGTAGAAGCCTCCAATCCTGAAGGCGCCGAGTCCCGCTCCCCAGTCTCCCATGCGCCAGTTCAGCCGCGCCGAGTGGCGCTCGTCCTGGTTGCCATCGCGATTTACCAGATCCGCAAACCCCTCCACGGGGATGCTGGCGGGGAGCAGGCCACTCTCCTGGGCGTCAACGAGGAGCTGTGCATCGCCGGAGGCCGTCTGCTCAAACTTATCCAGGAAGGCGCCGTTGTAGCTGAAGCGGAAGGCGCCGAACTGTGTGTCGATATCGTAGTAGATGCCGACGTCGAAGCCGCGGGTTGTGCGCGTGTCCAGGTTGGCATAGCGGTCGTTGATCCGATTGACGTCGCCGCCGGGGCAGATGCCCGCCTGAGTGTAGGCGGCGGTCTGGTCGTCATCGGCGGCGATGCGTTCCACCGCTGGGTTGAAGTTCAGGCTGCAGTCGGCGAGACCCGCCTCGATACGGTTCACAAGATCAAGGATCGTGTGGTTCTCCTCGCCGAACAGGCCGATTGTGTCTTCTTTCTCTATCTCCCAGAAGTCGAAGGTGAATGTGAATCCATCAAACAGATCGAGGACAAAACCAACGGAGAAGTTCGTGGACTCTTCCGGTACCAGCTCGTCGCTACCGCTGGCCGTGCGCTGAATAGAATTGGTGCAGTCGAGGTCAAAAACCTCATCGGTGGTTTCATTGGCGTACACGCAGGCCCAGTCCGTGCGATTGTTGCTCCGCGCAACGACACCTTCATTGACCGTCACGAGGTTCGGCACACGAAAGGCTTCGGACCAGGAGCCGCGAAGCAGCAGCGGCTCAAAGGGCCGATATCCGAAGGCAAACTTACCAACGGTCGCGTCCTTTGAGATATCCGAGAAACGTTCGTGACGCAGGGCGAGCTGGACGTCGAAATTCTCGAACACCGGGATCTGCAGCTCGGCGAACATGGAGGTGACCCGGCGCTCGCCTTCGTTGTCCGGCGTGGGGCTTGAGTTCACCACATCGGAGACAAAGGGGAAGGTATCTCCATCGTTGTCGGTAAAGACGATGGTGCCGTCCAGGCGCGGATCGCGATCGTCAACGAAGCTTTCCTCACGCCATTCGAACCCCACGAGGCCGGCGACCTGACCCGCGGGGAGCTCGAACAGCTCGGCGTTAGATACCTTGATGTCGAAGGTAGTGAGTTCGGTCTCCGACTTCCGGAAGACATCGACCAGCACGCGATCCACGTTCGAGCCTTCCCGGGTAGGATTAAGGGGGTTGTACGCCTCCGGCGAGGAGTCGTTGAGTGCTTCCTGCGCCAGCGTATTGGATTGGCGATTGCGCGTGATGTCTTCCTTCTCCGCCTTTGAATAGGAGACGGCGGACTCCCAGTCCCAGGCGCCCAGGCTGCCCCGGAAACCCTGGAGGAAGCGGTAGGTCTCGCCATCGTTGTCGACGATGCGCGGGACTACGGCGAAGCGGTAGTTGTCGAGGAGCAGGTCGTAGCCCTCGGCGGGCACGTCGGCCATGGCTTCCTCGAACTCGGGCCCGGAAAGGCGTCCGGCTCCACTTCCGAAGGGGTTGTAGGGATTGTCTCGCCCGAGTACCAGGCGCGAACTCGAGAACGGCGCCGAGGCGTGACGGGTGAGATTGGTTTCGGACTTGTAGTACATCAGTTCCGTGAAGCTCTCCAGACCGCTGTCGAACTCGTGGTTGATCATCGTGAACAGGTTGATGCGGTCGAGCTCGGAGGAAAGGTCCCGGCCCGTGCCAAAGGCTGAGTTGAAGTTGTGCCGGAAGGTGCCCTGCCCGTCGGCGGCGGCGCAGGTCGTGTCGTTGACCTGGTATTGGCAGCGTTCGTCGCCGGCGGGATAGGACTCGAGCTCTCCGGAGCTATCGACCAGACCACTGGTGCGCAGGCTGTGGTCGCCGGGCAGGCTTGCGATCACATCGAGCTGGGGAAACTCCGAGTTGACGGAGTCGTTGCGGAGGCGGGTATCTCCTTCCCAGGGTGAGCCCTCGGGGATACGGCCGCGAAAATCCGAGTTGGCCCAGCGATCGTCGTCAATGGACTGGATGCGGTCCCGGCGATAGTAGTTGGCGAACACCGCCACGTTGGTGCGACCGTCGTTGAACGCCTGTCCCCATTCGGCGGTGAGCGTCTGGCGGTCGGCGGGAAGGTTGTCGAACTCCGTATGCCGGATCCGCAGGTTAAAGCCTTCGAAGTCGTCCTTGAGTACGGTGTTGACCACGCCCGCCACGGCATCCGCGCCGTAGATCGCCGAGGCGCCGTCGCGCAAGACCTCTACTCGCTCCACACCCCAGACCGGAATGGTCTGGGAATTCACCGTGTTGACCGGAACGAAGCTGCCGCCGACCTCTTCGGTCTGGAAGGTCGCCGCATTCACCAGCCGCCTACCATTGAGCAACACCAGCGTATTCCCGGTGCCCAGATTGCGCAGGTTGAAAGCGCCGATATCGCCGCGACCGGAGTTGACGCCACCGCTGATGTTTTCGGCTTCGCTGAAAAAGTTTTGCCCGTTTTCAGGAATCAGCTGAAACAGTTCGTCGCCGGATTCCACGCCCATGACCTCGATGTCGGTGGCATCCACGACGCTTACCGCGAGAGCGCTATTGATGCTGGCGCCCCGGATCTGAGATCCGACGACTACGACCTCTTCGAGCACCTGTCGGGCGTTCTCTTCCGCGTTCTGGGCGTATGCGCCCATGCCAAGGCCGCCCATGCCAAAACCAAGCGCGCTGGCAACGGCAAGTGACAGGGTTTTTGGCGATGTTCCCGGGGAAGTACCGGCGTGCGAAATCGACGAAGATTTCCTGGCCATGGAAAGTTCTCCTCTACGTTATTTTTATCTGTCCCGCCGCCCGCACCCGTCTTGTCGCTCACAAGACGGCCCTCCTGCGGACTCAAGCTCGATTTTCGAGTCTTGGTTTTTCCAAGGCGGAATTAGTTCTGTTTAGTACAACCAGGTCAATGTTCAAGGTGAATGTTCCGGGTGTTTTCCACGGAGACTTTGCGATGCGCGGGGCCTCGGCTGGTCGCGGCGCGGTCGGGTTCTGGTTCCAGATGGCTGGACCGCTGTCTTCCGGCGGGTGATCAAGCAATTCTGAACGGTGTATTCAGTTCCCCAAACTCCCCTTCGCGCGATACTCCTCTGCATGGACGCCAGGGCGCATGGGTAGTGCACCGCGCTAGATGGTTGGTCCGCACGAGTTCTCACAGATTGTGCGAGCGCCGGGTTCAGGGTAGCTTCTTACCTGAACCGGGTGAGGGAGAAGATCATGATGAGAAAGCTTTCGGCCGAGCTGATCGGCACGTTCTGGCTCGTGTTTGGCGGCTGCGGCTCGGCCGTACTGGCCGCGGCTTTTCCCGAGCTGGGCATTGGCTTCGTGGGCGTTTCGCTGGCGTTTGGACTCACGGTCCTGACCATGGCTTACGCGGTCGGCGGCATATCGGGCGGCCATTTCAATCCGGCGGTTTCCCTTGGGCTCGCCGTGGCGGGCCGGTTTTCGTGGAGTGAGCTGATTCCGTACTGGGTCGCACAGGTCATCGGCGCGTTTACCGCCGCGGGAATGTTGTTTGTGATAGCGAACGGAGCACCAGATTGGCAGCCAGGCGGTTTCGCCTCCAACGGCTTTGGCGACCTGTCTCCCGGCGGCTACTCCATGACCGCGGTATTGATCGCTGAAATCGTGCTCACTGCGCTGTTCCTGCTGATCATACTTGGCGCTACCTCACCCGCGGCACCGGCTGGCTTTGCGCCTATCGCAATTGGCCTGGGACTGACCCTGATTCATCTGATTTCGATTCCCGTAAGCAACACCTCCGTCAATCCGGCGCGATCGACGGGCGTTGCCTTCTATGCGGAGACAGCTGCGGTGGCGCAACTCTGGTTGTTCTGGGTCGCGCCCCTGGTGGGTGCCGCGCTCGGTGCGCTGATCTGGAGAATGCTGCTCGCGACTGATGAATGATGCGGGCATGGGCTCGAAGTCGCTGAGCCCCGAGCCACAGGCCCCGGCCGATCAGGAAGATCCCGGGTTTACGCTGCTCGAAGCCCTCTACGAACACTTCCCCATCATCGCCCTGGGAAACGCTGTCCTCGCAGCGGCGAACCTTGTGGCTTACTTTTCGAAGCTGCCCTTCGGGGGGCTCGCCACTTATGCATGCAGCGTTTTTTTTGTCATCGGCTTGCGGCTGCTTCTTTTCCGCAATTACCGGCGCAGCTCAGTCTCGCGATGGTCTCTGGCCCAGCACTCGCTGATCATTCAGCTTCTGTCTTTCGCCAACGGCGTTGTTTGGGGCAGTTGGGCCTGGTACGCCTCCACGCTGCTACCGGCGGAAGACCTGCTCGCGATGGTGGTCGTTCAGGCGGGTATATGCGCAGGCGTCGTATCGACTTCGTCGGCGTCCCGACTGGGACTGGCGCTCTTCGTCGTCGCGGCCCTTGCACCGCTCTCGGTGCATCAGTTTGTGTATGGCGGATCGGGCGGAGCCATCGTCGCATCGGTCATTGTGCTCTACCTGCTGCTCGTAGTCGCCGCGTCAAATCGCATCTACAAGACGATCCACAACAGTATTGAACTGGCCCACAAAAACCGGACGCTGGCGGATCAGCTCTACCACTATTCGAATACCGACGGACTGACCGGCATCGCCAATCGAAGGTTTCTCGATACTAGCCTTGAGACGATGATGGGCCTCCACTCGCGGCATGGACTGGAGTTCTCATTGCTGCTAATCGATGCGGACGATTTCAAGACCTACAACGACAGCAAAGGACATCTCGCCGGTGATGAGTGTTTGAAGACGGTCGCGGAAACGGCACAGGCGGTTTTTGCCAGAAAGGAAGATCTGGTCGCACGCTACGGGGGAGAGGAGTTTGCCGTACTGCTACCGGGCATGGACGCCGCGAAGGCGATGGAAATCGCCGAGACGTTCCGGCAGCGCATCTGGGACCTCAACCTGCCTCATGAGCGCTCAACAAATCATGCGCGGGTCACCGTCTCCATCGGGATCGCGGATACGGGCGACGAGCATTACGCGACGCCAGAACTCCTGATTGCGAGTGCGGACCGCGCGCTCTACGGTGCGAAGAGAAACGGGAAAAACCAGGTGCGTCGCAGCCGGGGTTAGGACCGCTTATGGGCGCATTGGCCTGGTCAGCGGCGGCCTATGCAGTTCCGGTCCCGGGGGCGTTTTGGTGTTCTCACCTTTGTGCTTACAGCTGACTGCGAATCGGGAGCATGCGATAGAAGCCCGCCTTCAAGCGTTCCCACCAGCTGGTCATCGGCTCCCTGGAGATCGTCTCAACCCGGCCATCGTCCAGGCCGGTCCACCTAAGCCGGTTCTGCTGCGTTAGTCGGACCTCCCAAGCCGCGTCGGGAAGTGCTTCTTCGAGTCCCGAGATTAGATCAGCACCGAGATTGGGGTCTTTGATAATGACACCCATCTCGGAATTGATATACATCGAACGGGGATCGAAGTTGAAGGAACCGATGAATACCTCTCGGCGATCCACAACGTAGGCCTTCGTATGCAGGGTCGAGCGCGCCTCTTTGGCATCCACAAACTCGCTACCGGACACCACGGCATCGGGTCGCACTTCCAGCAATCGCACTCCGGCGCGCAAGAGGGGTTTCCGGGCGGGGGCATAGCCGCCATGCACCGTTTTCTGATTGTTCGCCGCCAGCGAGTTGGTGATCACGGTCACCGCGATGCCATTCTGTGATGCCCGGATAAGACCATCGCGCAATTCAGAGGTTGGAATGAAGTATGGCGAGATGACCACCAGCTCTCTTTCCACGGTGGTGAGCGAGTTAGCCAGAGGAGTGACTATCAAGTCAGACGTTTCGGCATGATTCCGGAAGCCCTTGTCCGGCGTGTCATATATCAGCTCGTAATCTGCCCAGACCATCTTGCTCTGACGCGCCTCCAGCTTCCGATAGGCTCTTTCGATCACTGCGTTGGCATAGCGACTGCCGGAGAGCCCGGCATTGTTTGCAGCCAGCACGGAACGAAAGTCGACCAGGGCGGTGTCGGCATCATCCAGCGGCGGCAAAAAACCGGTTAGAGGCAGAGCCGTCGGATGCGCCCAGTACCGATCGAACATGACGTTCACGTCCTGCACCACGGGCCCCAAAGCCATCACGTCCAGGTCACCGAAGGCCGAATCGCGCCGCGCGCCGAAATATTCGTCGGCAATGTTTCTGCCCCCGACCACGGTCACCCGACTGTCCACGGTAAAAGACTTGTTGTGCATCCTCCGATTGATGCGCGGAAAGTTCGCCAGGGTACCCAGAGGTTTGCCCAGGATTCCGCGATTGAAAGGGTTGAAGACCCGAATCTCGACGTTCGGATGCGAATCCAAGGCCGCCATGTCGCGATCGAACCCCTGGTTGAACATATCGTCGATGAGGATTCGGACACGCACCCCTCGATCGGCAGCGCTGAGAAGAGTGGAAAGAAACGCCAGCCCGACCCGGTCCCGTTTTATCAGGTAGTACTGAACATCAATACTTCTCTCGGCCTCCGCGGCGAGGCGGAGACGGGCGGCGATCGCATCGATGCCGTCACTGAGGACCAGGAAGCCGCTGGCGTTTCCTTCGTGCTGGGAAGCCGCTTCGCCAAAGGCAATATCCAACGCCGCTGAGTTCCCGGCGGGTATGAAGGTGCTCGCCAGTTTTTCCTGCTGGTAGTCGACAGCAGCGCATCCGGTGAACAGTGCTAGGAAGAGGGTCAGAGCAGGCTTCACGGTGGTGATAGGTACTCCGTGTGTTTACCGATGCGGTAGGTAGCTTCTTTGTGAACTGGCAGTACGCCTATACTCGATGTGTTCATCGTAAGGACCTTCCATCACAATCAAAAATAGCGAGGGCGCGAAGATGAACAAGCGATCATTGAGCTTAGCCAGGTTAAGCGGAATTTTTGGGCTGCTGGGTGGATTGCTAGCCGTCACGTATCTGGCGTCATCAATGGCTAATGCCGAAACCAGACTGATGTTTATCCCAGTGCCGGGCGAAGGTCCTCCAGTGCGTGTCTACTATGGCTCCGTGCAGGGGATAGGCTCGTTGGAAACAGGCAACATCGATTTGGCAATCCGATCCAGTGAAGGCATCTACTCGCTCGAGACGGGCGCTAACGTGAGCGGTTGCGCCATCACGGTCACGAAAGGTTCCCAAGGTGCTGGATCCGCGAATGTCTTCGGGAACATCACAGCCGGTGTGCCTTCCAGCGGGACAGCCTTCAGCGTGAGGACTCGGGATTCAAGCGGCAGTCTCGATGACACCGACTTCCATTTCATCGCGATATGTCCAAAGTGAGCATGCCGGGAAATCTCGCCAAGAGTGCGGACTGAGTATGCCGCAGCTTGGGCCATCGCAGTTTGGTCCGCCCTAGAGACCGAATAATGAGGTAGCCGGAAGATGTCCAGCAGGGCCCAGCTCCAGACCAGGGCGAAGAACTTCTACAGCGTTGTTTACGGGAACGCCGATCCCTCCGTCATGAGACGGTGTTTGATCAACGCTTTCTTCGTGCTTATGGGCCTCTATTTTGTCGGCCTGTACGTCGACTTTATCCCTTCCAGCAAGTGGTCTGAGCTCTCATGGCGGATAGCGTTGTCTGTTGGTGCAGCGATCACGGTGTTTGTATGGAGGTCTTACTGGACTGGCGCCGCTAAGTTCAGACCAGCTACTTCCGGGTGGCGGATAGTCCTGGCCCTGATCGTTCTACCCCTGCTGAGCGTTTTGTTTTTCTGGGGCGCCCTGACACATGGGACCGCTTCGCTGCTTTCCCTCGCCCTGGGACAGGAAACTACACTGCAGCGCGAATTAACGAAGGAAGTCAGCAGGAATCGCCGACTCTGCGATCATCGACTGACGGGTGAGGTTCTCAAACCGGCGTTTCCATCCCACTACTGTATCGCGTCGAGGGAATATGAAGATCTTCCCGCGGTTGCCATGTATCTCATCAACGGGCGACAGAGCTACTTCGGAATCCTTATCGACCGTGTCTATCTGGCTGAGCGCCAGTCTGAATAGACAAGCATCCGTTCACCTTATGAATCAAACTGTCCTCGCCGCTGTCTTCTCCCTGGTGGGCCTTCTCTGCCACGGCCCCGCCGCGGCCCAGGACGAGGATATCGCTGCGTCAATGACGCGACACCGGTACAAGGCACGGGTACCGGTGCAGCCATACACCGCGGCAGTAGTCGACTATCTGGCTGACAGGGCGCTTCGGGAACATCTAGAGAAACAGCAGGACGCGGCCGCCAGCAGCGACGCCGCGACGGATAGCCAGATGAAGTGGCTTGGCTTCGCATGGGCCCCCGAGGAGCCAATCCAACACCCAAAGGCTGATCGCATCCGCGAGAGCATATGCGCAGATCCATCCCCCGTCACCGCGAACGAAGCAGAACTCATCACCAAGGGTGAGCAATTCCGTTCCTCCATCGATACCTTGACGCGGGAAGAGGAGGAGCATTGGCATCGCTACTACCTGAGGATGAATGCTGACGAGCAGGAAGAAATTGACAGGCGCATCGAGGTGTTACCGGAGTTTGAGGAGCGGTCATATGTGCGCCTCGATTGGGTAGCCGCTGAAGCACCGAGGAGCTTTGGGAGGTACCTTCAAGAGATCTGCATCCGTTGGGAACAACGCCGCTGACCCCTAAGCCCGCGCCTGCGAAGCCGTCGCGCCGAAGCGATCCGCCGACATAAATGAGAGATCGGTAGCCGTAGCGCGATCCGTCACCAGGTCCACCAGAGCCTCACCGATAGCGGGAGCGAATTTGAATCCGTGGCCAGAAAGCCCTGCGGCGAAGGCCACGTTTTCCGCATGGGGGTGCCGGTCGACGATGAAATGCTCGTCCGGCGTCATGGTGTAGAAACACGTGCTGTGCTGCAGCCGCTCGCTTCGCACGCCGGGAAGGTACTCGGCCACGAATTTATCGATCCGCTCGTCATCGACCGGGCAGGGTGCCCGGGACGCGCCCAGAGGGTCGGCCGTCGCTTCCCCTCCCGAATGCTCGGCGACCTTGATGCGCCCGTTGCTCGCCGGGAACCCGTAGAAGTATCCGTGCGGCAGCTCATAGAAGAAACCGTGACGATAGCGCTCGTCCTCACAGCGAAACCAGTGAAGATGTTTGCGCATCACCGTGAGCGGGAGCCCTAAGTCCGGTAGAAGCTGGCCTGCCCAGGGCCCACCGGCGATCACTAGGCTACGGGCGCGGACTACGTCAGATCCGATGGCGACACTGACCCGCTGACCGTCGGTATCGAAGGAGGAAACCGCCGCACCCCAGCGGTGCTCCGCGCCCGCCGCGATAGCGCCTTCGATGTGTCGCAGCACGCAGTCCTCGACCGGAAGCCAGCCGGCGTCCGCTTCGAAGAGCGCCTGCGATGCGTCTGGCAGGCGGTACTGCGGATGCGTCGCGGCGGTGTCGACAAGGCGCACGTCCAGCGAGTGCAGTTCGGCGGAAGCCCGTACGCCGCCGAGGATCGGGCCTTGTTCCCGGCCAAAGTAGAAAACGCCGCTGCGCCGCAGCAGCGAGGGATCGAGCGCGTCCCAGAGTTCGTAGCTTCGCCGCAGCAGCGGCACATACTGTGGGTGCTCGAAATAGGCGAGGCGGATCAGCCGGGATTCACCGTGCGAGCTGCCGCGATCATGGCCCGGCGCAAAGCGGTCGACGCCAAGGCACTTCAGGCCGCGACGGGCGGCACTGAAAAGCGCGGCGCTGCCGATACCTCCAGTGCCGAGGACGATCAGGTCGTAGCTCATCGCTCAATCAGCCCGGTGCACGATCAGGACCCCACAATGCGAGTGAGCAGCGGAAAGCGGGCCAGTGCTGGAAACGTGCTGGTAAGCGCAAGGGCGGAACCCGTGGCGCGAAGGAGCAGAAGAGACACGGCACCGATAAGCGCGAACTGCAGTGCCGTGTTCGGTGCCCACACCCAGCCGATCCAGACACTGACCACCACCGCAAGGCCGGTGCAGGCCCAGATTCGCCAGAGTTTCACCGGAGGCGGACCGAGTATCTGCCGGCGCGTTAGCAGCTGCTGGCGGAACATCGCGCCGACTATCCTGCCCGTGGTCACGGCGCAGGCTGCTCCCAGCGCCCCGTAGGCGGGGCATAGCCAGATCGCCGCTGCCGTGGCAACGACGATTATTGTGGCGTCGGTGACCACGATGGCCTTCGTCCGGCCGAGTAGCTGGAGCGTATCCGCGTTAAAGCCCAGGCACACGATCGCGTAGTGGCCCAGAGACAGGATCGCCAGCAGCAACGCCGATTCAACATAGTCACTGCCGAGTATCAGCGGGACAACGATCGGTGCCAGGGCGCAGCAGGCCACGAAGAGAGGGAAGCTGGCGACGGTCACCCAGGCGACGCACTGCCAGTGATGGGTCCGCAGATCATCGAGGTCGCCCCGGGCGTAAGCGCGGGTGGCATAGGGCATGAAGAGCATTTGGAAACTCTGCAGGACCATCGTGTTCAGCAGCGCCATGGGCACTACCGCGCGAATGATCGCAACTTCGGTTTCGCCGGCGATGCGCATGAGCACCGCGGAAGTGATGGCCGTCTGCGTCACGAACACCAGGTCCGATGAAATCATCGGCAGGGAGAAGCCGAGCAGCGGCCTGAACGGAATCTGCGGGAGCAGCGTGTCGCCCTGCCGCGGAAGCACGCCGCTCTTCCTCAGCGCGTCGAGCGTCACGTGTAGGCAGATCAGAAGGCCGATCAGACCGGCGCTCAGGTAGGCCAGGGCAAGCATCTTCACGTCGCCTCCGACGATGAAGACGACCAGGACCGCGGTCAGCTTCAGCAGCGGCCCGAGGAAATAGCGACGGAAGAGGATCTGTCTCGGGCCGGCGACGGTGGCGAGGATCTGGATGAACACGCCGTCCAGGGCCTGTACCGGGGCAAGTACCGCAAGGGTCAATACCACGAGACCGCCGTCGCCGGAGGGAAAGCCGGCCCAGGCCTCGCGATAGGCCAGCCAGGTGACACCGAGACCGAAACTCCCGAGCACGACAATGGTGCCGCAGACCAGGAGGAGCGTGCCCAGCAGCCGATCATACTCACCGTGTTCGTAGTAGTGGGGAATGAAGCGACCGGCACCCCGTCCCAGGCCCAGCTTTACGAGCAGTTCACCCGCCAGCACCAGCGCGAGACCATAGGCGAAGGCTCCGAAATCCTCGAGGGTGAGCAGCCGGACAACGGCGACCTGAACTCCCAGGTTCACGAACTTGGCGAGGATACGTCCCGCAAACAGCATTCCCGAGCCGCGGACCTGGCGGCCGATGCTGCTTCCCGATGCTTGCTGCAACTTGATCGTTCCTCCGAATCCACCCCGCTGTGATCCAGATTACGCATCGCACCGGGGCAACGCTAGAGCAAGCCCGCGGGTTCTGGCATCATCCCGCGCCGTCCTTGCGATAGGCCTCGCAGACATCACCATGCAGGTGCTCGTCAAACCGATCAACCAGCTCGATGCAAGCGTTCTAAGCGCCTGGTCTGAGCTGCACGCCGAGGTCCCTCAAGCCAGTCCCTTTCTTCATCCAGAGTTCGCTCTCGCGGCAGACCACGCTCAGGGTGATGTCGAAGTAGCGCTTTTCGAGGCCGAACAACGCCCTCTGGGTTTCCTGCCGTTCCGGCGCCGCTCCCGCCGTTCCGCGGAGCCCCTGGCAGGCAGGCTTGCCGACGTACAGGGCGCGCTGCTGGCTGAAGGGGCTGACATCGATCCGAGGCAGTTTCTGTCCGCCAGCGGGATCGCCGTCTGGCGTTTCGATCGCGTGCCCGCGACCCAGGCACCGTTTGCACCGTATTTCTCGACCGCCCGGGACTGCGCGATCATGGACTTCCCGGAGGGTTTCGACGCCTATTGCCGGGCACGGAAGCGGGCGGGCTCGCGAAGCGTCGAGCAGGCGCTGCGCAAGGAGCGGAAGCTGGCCCGGGAGCTGGGCCCGCTGCGGCTCGAATTCGCGTCTGACAGCAGCCAGGTGTTCGACCAGCTCTGTGCCTGGAAGTCGGCCCAACGCGTGCGTACGCGCTCCCCTGACGTGCTCCAGCACGACTGGGCGCGGCGGCTGCTCGATCGCCTTTGGCGCAGCGAGCAGACTTCCTGCAAGGCGGTCCTTTCAGCTCTCTATGCGGGCGACCAGCTGCTCGCGGCACACCTGGGGCTGGTCGATCAGCGAACCCTGCACTGGTGGATACCCGCGTATACCGGGGAGTTCGGCCAGTACTCTCCGGGACTGGTCATGCTCCTCGGCCTGGCGCGATCTGCGGCGGAGCGCGGTTACACGCGGATCGACCTTGGGCCCGGGAGCGAGCGCTACAAACTGAGCGTGAAGACGGGTTCCTACGCGCTGCATCGGGGCGCGGTCGATGCGAACCCGCTGCGCCGGGCGCTCTGGCGATCGATGGATCAGGGCCGCGGGGCGCTTCGTCAATCGGCCGTCGGCGAGCGGCTCTCCCAGCTGCGGCGGCGAATTCAGACCTGAGACTGCTGCTCCGTCCCGGACCAGCGCTTCAATCTGCGCGGTATCCACTGCGTGGCAAGGGCCAGGCTTGGCAGCGGATCCGTCCAGTTCCAGGTCGCATGGATGTCCGCGCGCCACCAGGACCGGGCGCAGCGACCGAGCCACAGGGCCGTTTCCCGGGCGCCGATCTCGCGGCACTGCAGCGCGCGCACGAGTCCCAGAAGATCACCATATATCCAGGCCATGCGCCGACCCGCCGCATACGGTTCCACGGCCTTTCCCCCTTCTTCCGTCAGGCGCAGGGCCGCCGCGGGAAGATCGATACCGGATGCCAGGGTCACGGCGAATGCGGCGCCAAGGCGCGGGTTCAGCTCGAGAAAGGACACGGGCGATTCCGCGTCGGGGTCGACCAGGAACTGGGCGCAGCCGAAGCCGTGATAACCCAGATGGCGCACGAGTCTCTCGGTGTAATCCTGCAGATCCGGATCCGGCGCCACGGTGATCGCTTCGACCGTATACCCCGTGTAGTTCACCCTCGTCGTGCGCAGCGCCCGGGTTTCGGCGCAGGTGATTAGCTGTCCGTTTCGGGCGATGAGATGCACGTTGTGCCGGGGTCCCGTGACGTAGCGCTGCACAAAAACGTTGTCATTGCCCTCAGGCCACTCCGGCAGGAAGCGCGCGACGTCTTCCTCGCGGTCCAGAATGACGGCTTTTTCCCCATTGATCCGGGCAAGCTGGTCGGTAGGTTTGACCAGGCAGGGAAAGCCGACGGTCCCGAAGGCCTCATGCAGAGACGCCAGGTCATGGGCGATGACGAAGGTCGCCTGGGGTATCGCGAGTTCATCCGCGACGGCACACATGGTGGCTTTGTCGAGGCAAAGACGCAGCGTGTCGTCGGACGGCCCGAAATACTCGGCTGATGCCGGGAGCGGAATCTGATTCATCGCCAGCGCCATGAGATCGTTGTCGCCGAGGGGGATGATCAGATCGATATCGGGTCGCTGCCGCACAAAGTCCGTGAATGCCGGCGCGAAATCGTCCGATTCATAGGGCGGATGACGCCAGGATTCCTTTATCGCCCGGGAGTGTCGCGTGCTGGGCAGATTGCTGTCGTGGGCGAGCGTCACAGTGTGACCCGCCCGGTGAAGGCTGCGTGCCACCGACAGCCCCCAGCGGTTTTCACCGAGGATCAGCACCTTACGACCAGGGTGCAGCGCTGGTGCACCGGCGTGGGCCGCTGCCGCTTCTTTGCCCGTACCGTTCCCGTTCTCAGTCAACTGAATTGAATCCACTGTCGGAACCGGCGCGTCGCGAGTAGGGGCAGCTCAAGCTGGCGGCGCCAGCCAGAGCCGCGAATGCGGCGCTTGACGTCGTACCAGGCCTTTCTGGCCAGGGCGTTGGCCCGCAATTCGTCGATCATCCCCTCCGCGATCATGATGTCGGCGGATTTGAAGTTGGTCTTGTAGCGCTCCTCGCCGCGACCCAGATCAATACGTTCAATGTCCAATTCCGCGGATTCGCGGGCGAGATCCAGCAGCAGGATCAGCCCCGGCGAGTATTTCTCGAAGGCAACGTTGTAGGCCGGGAACCAGATATGCAGCACATTCCGGCTTCGGATCCCGAGGTGGACAGCGACCGGCTCATCGCCCGCATAGAGCACGGAAAACACACCAGCCCAGTCCGGGCTGTTGCAATGGCGAAGGTCGCCGAGGAGCCGGTTTACCCAGTCGACGGAGAATATCTGAAGTACCCCGGTCCGCGCATGCTGCTCGGTTTTCCACTGCCGGAGCAGCTGAAACGCCGCATCGTCGTCGCTATGCACCTCGAAACGCAGTTCTCCCACCTCCCGGGCGAGCTTGCGTCGCTTGCGCTCTACCTGGGAGAGCGATGATCCCGAACGCTTCAACGCATCGCGGTACCGATCGTAGCCTTCGCCCAGATCGATGTAGGGCGATTCGCTGTGCCCCCAGACATAGGGTTGGAACTGTGTCTGCGTCGCCGGCAGATGATCGAAATGCCAGCCGCGAAGCTGAGCGCCGCGCATTACCTCATGGGGGGACCAGATCGCGCCGGGTTTCGCCACCACGCCGTGGAACTCGGAAAGCCTTCCGGTCACGGGTTGACAGGCGCTTTGTCCCCGGCGCTGGAAGGGGAAAAACGCGACGGGTTCATCGTCGTTCAGCACCACGGCCAGCTCTACGTCGTCGCGCACGGCGGCCACGGCTCGCGCCAGCTCCGGCCGAAAAAACGGGCTGTCAAATTCACATTGCGATGAGACCAGTCTCATCCAGGCTCGCCAGTGCGAGTCCGGCACATCGCGTGCTGAGAAGAGTTCTGTCCGGCGCTCGACCAACGCAGCTCTCGGGGTGCTTGTTGGGGGGATGCGCCTGAGATTAGCACAGGCGACTTGCCGAACATTGCGCGATGGCGGACACTTTTTCCCGGGTGTGAGCCGTTTAACACTGTGTCGCGGGGGAGCTGTACATGGGTGTTCCAGCACAGGGAGCCGAGTTCAACGCGGGTGTCGTCGACTGGGGCTGTCGGGTTCGGGACGGTGAGGCCCAGGACCGGGATGAAATCCGGAGCGAGTCCTTTGAGAAGGAGTGGGTCTGTCCATCCAGACCGCTGCTGATCAGACGGGGCGTCGCCCACTGGCCCCTTCGTGAGCTGGTCGGCGATTCGGCAGCGCTCACTGAAAAGCTCACGGGCAGGAACTTCCGCGTTCGGGGGGTTCCGGTCATGGAGTTGAAGTGGCGTGAGCAGCTCTGGCCCGAGGCCCTGCCGCCGCAGCAGCCCACCCAGGTGGATGAAGAGATCAGCTTCGAGGCGCTGCTGGCTCGGGCTGCCGGAAACAAATTCGCGTTCTGCTACGCGACAGACTTTGACGAAGCATCCAGCCTCTCACCATTGCGTTCCGCCGTCGGGAGCACTCCGTTCGTGACGCAGCGACCGCCCCGGCACTATCGACCGCTGCGGGCCTTTCTGCACGCCCGCAGCTACACGGACTGGCACTATCACCCCAACGACGAAACGCTCATGTGTCAGTTCGGCCGCCCCAAGACTGTGTACCTGCTTCCGCCGGAACAAGCGGTGTGGGACGTTCTCATGGAGGTCGCGCGCAAGAAACCCTATATCGGCCTCGGCAGGCCGGACAGCTTTCCCGGGTTGCAGGCGCTTGAACCCCTTCGCCTGACGGTCAATCCGGGTGATTCACTCTATATTCCGCCGCACTGGTGGCACGCCGTAGAGTGTTCCGATAACAGCGCGGGACTGGGTATGACCCTGGCCCTGTGCTGGGGCAGTCCACAGCTAGTCCGCCTGGACCCTCGTTTTCCGCATCAGCGCCTGCGTTTTTCTCTGGGGCCTGCGCGCAAACGCATCAAGCTGGGCATCGGTGCCGGCGCCTGGGCCGCCCTGCGTCTGTTTGCCTAGCCCGGCGCGCTTCGACTAGCTTCGCTCGACGGATCGCGCCACGCGCTCGTTCCAGTTCACCACGTCGTGTACGGAGTCGAAGTCAAAGGGCATCGGCTCCCCGCTTTCGAGGGCGACGTAGAACTTCCTGATCATACGATCGATGCCGCTGTACCACCGCGTTGTGCCCCGCAGATAGCCCAGGGCGGCGACGCCCACCTGAGCAATGGTGGACGTGGCGTCCAAGGCGGGCCGCATGGCGGCAATCGCCCGACGGTCGCGTCGGCCGTGAGGTCGCAGCGTCATCACGCCGGGCCAGAGCTCCATGCTCAGGCGCCCCTGTGTGCCCTGAACGCTGATAACGTGTTGTTCCGGAGCGTTCCAGGACAGCAGAATCTGTCCAAAGCCGCGCTCGCAGCGAAGCTGCGCGCTCCATTCGTCGTAACCGACGAGCTCGTGCTTCCCGGAAGTTCGGACCTGGGCCTGCACGTCGTCGATCCGGCCAAGAATCGCCCGGGCACAGTACAGCGCATGCACGCCCACCTCACGAAAGGGATCACCCGCCTCGGGGTAGGGCAGGCGGTAACTCCGCGCCGGCGGCACGCTTGAGCGGTAAATCGTGAGGGAATGGACTTCACCGATCCTGCCTTCGGCGAGGGCGCGCATACCGCGCTCAACCGTTCTATCGCCGAGGAGGGAATGGTTGACCAGTATGCGTCGGTCCGCCCGGGCAGCAGCCTCTTCGAGCTGTCGGCTGTGTTCTGCGGAGCAGGCCAGGGGCTTCTCGCAGAACACATGGCACCCCGCCTCTAATGCCGCCAGCGCCAGTTCGAAGTGCGAGCGGGCCGGAGTCAGTACGTGAACGACGTCCGGACGCAGCGCCAGCAGCTTTTCGTGCGAATCAAAGCTTGCCGCTATGCCGTGATCCCGCGCCGCCGCTGTGGCGCGCTCCGGCCTGATATCGGCCACGCCGATGACCTCCACGTTCGGCAGCGTGGCGAGCGTCTGCAGATGGAAGCGGCTGACAAACCCGGCGCCGATGACGCCCGTGCGGATGCGACCCGGGTTTGGAGACGCGCGGTTGATCCTCGAGTCGCCGGGACCGGGGTCAGTTTTCGTTTCTCCCCACATAGCTGAGCTGCGCTACCAGCGAGTGGCTATTTGCGGCTTCGATGAACCGACGCCACGCTGGCGAGCACGTTCGCTGGAGCGCACGATAACTCCGCTGAGCTCATGGTCACCCGTCCGGCATCGATCTTGGCGTGTCATGCCACCAACCCTGGCCGGGTATCGGGCCATGGTCCAGATCGGGCTGTTCTGTGCGGGCGTGCCTGGGATCGATGGCCCCATCCTTTGATGGGGAATGACACCTCCAATCGGTCTCCGGACCGGAATGTCACGGCATTACCGATTGAGCGCGGAAAAACGACTTTCCCCGACTCCTTCACGGTACGCGGGCCGTTCTTGAGATCCTGAGCGCAGGACTCCATGCGGGCTCCTTTTCCCGATCCGGCAGGTCGGGGCTCGGCGGCGCCGTCGACTTCTGCAGCCGGGCGGCGGGTAGGCAAGGGAACGAATATCTGACGGTAGTCGAGGGATCCTCGGCCCAACTTACTGCGTACCCGACTGCCAAATCAATCCAATTTTCCGGGACGCCGTCAGAACGGGGTGTGACGCTCCCGGTCGCAGTCAGGGGACCCGCTCGCTAGTCCTCGAGGTTGACCTGCCGCCGGCGGGCTGGCCGGCTGGCTAGTGAAAAAGGCGATGTTGTTACGCTTTGTGCAACACTGTTAAGACGGAGACCAAAGATGCCAAATTCGACGGTCGGCGTGCGGCTCAGTGACGACACCCAGCAAAGATTGGAACGGCTTGGTCAGGCGCGAGACCGGTCCCCGCACTACCTCATGGAGGTTGCCATCGAACAGTTCCTTGACCGCGAGGAAGCCCTGGAGGCGGAACGCTTTTTCGTGCGGGAGCGATGGGCCAGGTACGAGCGTTCCGGCGAGACAGTCGCGCATGCCGATGTACGTGCCTGGGCGGAATCACTTGGTCAGCCCGGCGACCACCAGGCTGATTGACGACCATTGTCTGGTTGTCCGAGTCACTTACTGACTTGCAACGGCTTTATGAATTTATTGCGGAACACAATGCCAGGGCCGCCGCCCGGGCAGCATCGACACTCCTGGACGCGGTGAAATCGCTCAGGAAGTTTCCTGAGAAGCGTCGCCCGTGGGACGCTGAACCAAGCTATCGTTCTCTGTCAGTTCGCTTTGGTGCACGCGATTATGTTGTTCGACATCGGCTGTTCGAGGAACAGGTGATTGTTGTACGGGTCTGGTATGAGCTTGAGGACCGTTAGGCGGTCGGCAGCTGATTCAGTCTGGCAACAGTCCGTCGACGGATGAAGCCAACAACACCGCTGCATCTGCAACGCCATGCGCAACGGCGCGTTTTGTTTACGCCGCATTTGCCTTATTTGCTCGGTGGTCTTCCATTAAACGCCCTTTGAGGCGCCTGGGCCTTCCGTGCAAATGTGGAACGTAATTCCAGCATTACGCTGTTACGGGCTTGGGGGTGGATAAGCTGTGGAGGCCACGGTGATGAGCGTGCGTCAGAGTGGGGCGTAAATCGCCGCACGCATTTTTTAAAAGGAAGAGGCTCGGAGAGAGTGGTGCCCAGAAACAATCGAACTGCCGACACGGGGATTTTCAATTCCTTCGAGATCGATAAGGCATTGATTTTTCGTGTTTAGTCAGGCTTCGCTACAGTTAGACTAAATTGATTTAAAACAACAGGTTAGGCTGGTTTCGGTAATTCGTCACGAACTCGGTAGTATTCCGTGAGTGCATCGGGGAATCACTGCGCGCGGCCATCGTCAGCGGGCCCTAGGGCGCATCAATTCGATGCACCAACCAAACAGCTTGTCGTTTCGTTTATTTCGATTATCCTGATGCGGCTGAAGGCGAACAACAATCGCCGATGCCAGCCTGAAGGGGATTTCTGATGACAGCCAATAACGTAGTTCACCTACCCACTCCCGAAGAAATGGAGGATGCGAAGGCGTCCAGTCGAACTCTCGCCAAGTACGCGGATGTAGACCGCGTCCACATGACTCTACGCGGCAGCAACGGTGAAGCGGACGAGTTGGTGGTCCCGGGGCACGTAATCCAACTGCTCCTGACAGTGCTGTCTGAGATGTCGCAAGGCAATGCCATCAGCCTGATCCCGCGACATCAGGAGCTCAGCACGCAGGAGGCTGCATCCATCCTCAATGTAAGCCGGCCGTTCCTTGTGGGGTTGCTCGAACAGGGAGACATTCCATACCACAAAGTAGGCTCTCACCGACGTGTGCGCCTAGAAGATGTGCTGGCGTACAAGGAACGTGTCGACGAACAACGGCTTGATACGTTGGATCGGTTGACTGCCGTCTCGCAGGACGAAGGTATGGGTTACTGAGAGACCGTGGCGAAATTCACGGTCGTCTACGACGCCTGCGTACTATATCCGGCGCCACTGCGAGACGCATTGCTCAGACTGGCAGTCACAGACCTATTCAAGGCGCATTGGACAGAGCAGATTCACCAAGAGTGGGTTGATGCAGTAGTCCGACAAGGCAAGCACCCTCGGGAAAGTATAGAGCGCGTGCGGGTGCTAATGGATGAAAATGTGCGAGATGCGCTCGTGACGGGGTACGAGCCGCTGATCGCTATGCTCGAACTGCCTGATCCTGATGATCGCCACGTCCTTGCCGCCGCTATTCGCTGCAACGCCGACGCGGTCGTGACCTTCAATTTGAAGGATTTCCCGGCGGATACGCTTGCCCCTTACGGGATCGATGTTCTGCACCCCGACGACTTCATTAACTACCAGATTGATATGGCACCCGCTGTATGTTGCGAGGCGCTGCGCAGGCAGCGCCTCGCTCTGAAGAATCCGCCGTTCTCCACCGACGACTTCTTCGCTTCCTTACAGAAGCAGCAGTTGCCACAAACGGTTGCCAAGCTCAGGGAGTTCGAGAAGTTTGTCTAGGCACATATTCGTTATTAACGGCTGCCTTCACTATGGCGTGATTTCGGGGCCATATGAAAGGCTGGCGTCAGTCGAAACTGATGGCCTACCAACTGCTCAGAAGTGTTGCAGTCTCACTTGCTGCCGCGCGTGAGCCCGCAGCCGCTCCCCACACGCCTCCCAATCCCCCACATGCGTCCGCATCAGGCTGTTCCAGAGCTTGCCGTGGTTCGGTACAGCAAAGTGCAGCAGCTCGTGCACGATCACGTATTCCAAGAGTTGTCGATTAACTTAGAGTTCCCGTAACTTGGGAAAGGAATCGGCGGTAAAGCATCCTTGGAATTCTGGAGCGATAATCCTAACTTGCAGGGATCAGTGGATTTACTGCCGGTACTGCTTTACAGCTGGGTACGACCAAGTTAAACACCCTTCCCACCCTGGGATAGGTCGTACCCGGTTCGTGAAGAGTTAAGGCTTGATGTCTGATCGCGACAAACTGGCAACACTGCGTGCGGAGAGCGCCCATCTTACCGCGTTGCTCGACTCCCATGGTATCGAGTGGCGTCAGACCGATCTTCTCGCGGCACCGCGAGCACAGGTAATCCGACTATCTCCCGAAGAAAAAGTCGCGGTATTCCGCCGACTGTTCCGCGGCCGCAGTGACGTCTATGCCGTTCGATGGGAGAGCAATAGGACCGGCCGGTCTGGCTACGCGCCTGCTTGCGCCGATGAGTGGCGGCCGGGGGTTTGTGAAAAGCCACGGATCAAATGCGCAGACTGTGTCAATCGACAGTTCATTCCTCTGTCGGAAAAAGTGATCTTCAAGCACCTGGCCGGTGAACACACGATTGGGGTCTATCCCCTGCTGGAAGACAACAGCTGCTACTTTCTGGCGGTCGACTTCGATGAGGCCGACTGGCGTGGCGATGCGAAGGCCTTTATGTGCTCCTGTACAGAGCTCGGAGTGTCGGCCGCACTGGAAATCTCACGCTCGGGAAACGGCGCTCACGCCTGGATCTTCTTCGAAAGCCGAGTTCCTGCCCGCGACGTGCGCCGACTTGGCGCAGCCCTTATCAGTCATACCTGTGCGACCACGCGTCAGTTGCAGCTCTCTTCCTATGATCGACTGTTTCCAAACCAGGACACCATGCCCAAGGGTGGATTCGGAAACCTGGTCGCCTTGCCGTTGCAAAAGGCGCCGCGGGAGTCGGGATGCACCGAATTCGTTGATGCCGAACTCCGCCCCCATCTCGACCAATGGGCGTTCCTCGCCTCGGTCGAGCCCATGGCGGTCGCGGATATCGAACCGACGGTCCTGCACGCTACCGGTAGCGTCCACCCGCTGGACGTCACGTTCATCGATGACGAAGACCTTGCCACGCCCTGGAAGCGCATGAACACCGAAGCTCGGGAGTTGACTGGCCCGATCCCGAGTTCCCTCACGGTGACGCTCGCCAATCTCGTTTACTTCGAGAAAGGGCAGCTTCCACAGGCACTCGCCAACCGTCTCATACGCCTCGCGGCGTTCCAGAATCCGGAATTCTACAGGGCGCAAGCAATGCGTCTGTCAGTCTGGGATAAGCCGCGCGTCATCGGCTGCGCCGAGAACTACCCGCAATACATTGCTCTCCCACGGGGCTGTCTGGACGCCGCCCTCGAGCTGCTGCGCGATCACAATATCGCCTGTGAGTTGAATGATGAGCGCAGTGGCGGATCGCCCCTGGACGTCGGCTTCCTGGGTAAGTTGCGAGCCGATCAGGAGGATGCCGTCTCGGCGATTTTGCAGCACGAAACCGGCGTACTGTGTGCGCCAACAGCGTTTGGAAAGACCGTCACCGCCGCCGCGGTGATCGCCCGTCGGGGTGTGAGTACCCTGGTATTGGTCCATCGCACGGAGCTGCTTAAGCAGTGGCAGGAGCGGCTCAAGGCCTTTCTGGTAATCGAAAAGGGCTATGTCGGCACCATCGGCGGTGGCCGGACCAATCCCACGGGAAATATCGATATCGCGGTGATGCAATCCCTGTCGCGTCAGGGCGAGGTCAAGCCACTGGTCGAAGACTACAGTCAGGTCATTGTTGACGAATGTCATCACGTCGGCGCCGCCTCATTCGAGGCGATCATGAAGCGAGTAAGGGCGAAATATGTGCTTGGCCTGACTGCGACGCCGATCCGCCGCGACGGCCAGCAGCCGATCATCTTCATGCAATGTGGCCCGATCCGTCACACGGCGGCGATTCCAGCGAGCGCGCCCATTGACCTTGAGGTCGTGCCTTGTACGCGCGACGAGCGGATTGATCTGGGACCGCAGGCCGGGATACAGGATGTCTTTCGGCGCCTTGCCGACGACGAAAGGCGAACCTTCGCGATCGCTACCGAAATCCGGCGCGCTTGTGACGAGGGTCGCAAGGTGCTCGTACTGACTGAGCGCGCTGCACATCTTGATGCCATTCGCGTCGCTCTGGAGGGACACGAGCCTGCTCCCTTTGTGCTCCACGGGCGGATGTCGAAAAAGCAGCGAGCGGCACTGGTTGATCAGCTCGACAGCCTGCCGCCGGATGCGCCGCGTGTCCTGCTTGCGACCGGCAAACTGGTTGGAGAGGGCTTCGACCATCCGCCGCTCGATACGCTGGTGCTGGCTATGCCGGTTTCGTGGAAGGGAACCCTGCAGCAATATGCCGGGCGCCTGCATCGGGAGCACACTGCAAAATCCGGTGTTCGGATCATCGACTTCGTCGATATCGGGCACCCGACATTGCTCCGCATGTGGGGCAAGCGCCAGGCGGGGTATCGAGCCATGGGCTACCGTATCGCCGTGGATTCAACATGGCGACTGAGTCACGAGGGGTGACAGGGGAATGGTGCCCAGAGACAGAATCGAACTGCCGACACGGGGATTTTCAATCCCCTGCTCTACCAACTGAGCTATCTGGGCACGGGACTTGCGGAGGGCTCCGCAAGGGCCGCGTATTAAACCCACAGCCCAGGGCTCAGTCAAGGGAAGTAGGCGGTTTACGCAGGGCAGTCGACGTTCCGCGCAGGCCCTGCCCCGGATCGAGGACGCCTTCGCGTTTAACGCGTAGCGAACCCCCCAGTCCCTTGCGGGAGATCTTCGCGTTGAGCCGGTAGGGAATCCCCGCGTCCGGCGGATTGCTTATGAGATCCCGGATCAGCGCCAGGGACCCGAGCATGCCAGCTGCGACTTCGAGGCTGGCTTCGCCTTCGCTGTAGGCGTCGATAGACACAGCTTCGTTGCTGGCCCCGGACAGCACTTTGCTGTCACGGAGGAAGACGTCGTAGGCGAGGCCGTCAATGTCCAGTGAAATCGGGTTGGGATTCACAATCCGCAAACGGACAAGAAATCTCGCCTCCATGCCGCGGGCTGCCATGGGTTCGATCGCCAGGAGCTCGATTTCGGGATCATCGAACTCCCCCAGCCCGACGTTTGCGCAGCCGGCCGTCGTCAGGAACAGGGCGATTATTAGAGCAGCGTTAAAGGTGGTGGCGTACCAGCCGCTCAAGTTTGGAACTAGTGCATAAGCGTTGTGGGACGGACCGATCACTGTACTTTGGTTGCGCCTTCTTGTGCCTGTGGTTAGGACTCTTCGACTTTGAAGCTCAGCGTCACGAAGTCGCTCTCCCAGTTGAAGTCTTCCTCAGCCGGAGCCGGACGGAGATTGGTAGCGTAGACCATGTGTAAGCCTGAACCACGAATGGTCAGCTGAACACGTCCTTGGGGATCCGAGCGTACGAGTTCCGCCGGTGACGCACCTTCGCTCACAAAACCAATCGCCTGCCCCGAGAGGGGCTTCCCGTCAAACAATACCTGGATCTCCAGCATATCTCCCAACGAGAGTCCCGTCGGGTCGCGTAAGGGGAGGATATCGAAGCGTGCCGCGCTGGCCTCCCTGATGCAGCTTTTCCTCGTCGCGTCAGCCTCTTTCCCCACAGAAAGAAAATTACGTGCGAGCTTTCCATAAGACTCACGCCAGATGCTGTCTGCCCCCTGCGACCGCCACGTTTTGTAGAGCTTTTCGTCGGCGCCGATCTCTCCGAGATAGTGCTCGACGCTGTCCTTGTCGGGAATCTCAAGAACACGCGGACGTAGCTGTACCCAGCTACATGCTAGGCCGAGGCCCGGCACGGCACTTAGCTCGAGGGCATCTTCAAAGGCATTGGATGGTACGAGACTCTGGCGCTCCGCTCCCTGCATCAGCACCGCATCCACGACGCGGCTGCGGTCGATCCCGGAACCGAGCGATGGAAAACCCATTCCGCTGGTCATCACGAACTCCACCGCTTTACCGGGCTCGATTTCGGCGCTGCTGGGAAGCAGCCAGGTTTCGTGCGCGGTTGCACGCGTTACGCAAATAGCTGAAAAAAGAAATACTGAAATGGAACACTGAAGACGAGGGGTCACGTAGGGGCGTAACCCGGGCAGTACTTTGAACTTCACTCTGAAGACTCCTTCGACTTGTGCGCCAGCGTGTGCGCGTTCGCTTCCCAGTTCTGCCCGTCGAACTCAACGACGGTGACGTCTTCCGGTCTGCTATCGAGGCAGTTGAAGTTGACGTCGATACCGTCGGGGTTCGAGCGGGGAACGTAGAAGGGTTTTACGCCGCAGGTGTTACAGAAGTAGTGCTTGGCCACGCCTGTGTTGAACTGATAGCAGGCGAGCCGGTCTTCTCCGCTCAGCACTCTGAAGCGGGACTTCGGGACAATCATATGAAGGTAGCCACTCTTCCGGCAGATCGAGCAGTTGCAACGCTCCAGTTCTACCGCATCGGGCACGCGAACGCTGAAGGTCACGGCCCCGCAATGACAGCTGCCAGCGTATTCCCGTAGCTCGCTCATGGCCTGATAATGCCTGTCCCTGAAAAGCCGACAACTATACGGGAATCAAAAAATGGATCTGAGCCAGAAAACCATCTTCATCACCGGGGCCAGCCGCGGCATTGGTCTCGCCATCGCCAAGCGCGCCGCCGCCGATGGCGCCAATATCGCCATCGCTGCTAAAACGACCGAGCCGCACCCCAAGCTGCCGGGCACGATTTTCACCGCCGCGGAGGAAATCGAAGCCGCCGGAGGCAAGGCCCTGCCCCTTGTCTGCGATATCCGCTTTGAGGAACAGGTTCAGGACGCGGTGGACAAGACCGCTGAAACGTTCGGCGGTGTCGATATCTGCATCAACAACGCGAGCGCTATCAGTCCCACGCCGACGCTAGACACGGAGATGAAGCGCTACGACCTGATGAACGACATCAACACGCGCGGCACCTTTTTGACGAGCAAGGTCTGCATTCCCTTCCTGAAGAAAGGAAGCAATCCTCATATCCTGAACCTGGCCCCGCCTCTGGATATGCATCCGAAGTGGTTTGCTCCCCACGTCGCCTACACCATCGCCAAGATGGGCATGAGCCTGTGCACTCTGGGCATGAGTCGTGAACTCGCCGGTGACGGTATTGCCGTGAACTCGCTCTGGCCGCTCACGGCTATTGATACAGCCGCGGTGCGCAATGTGTTGGGTGGCGATGCCATGTCCAAGAGCAGCCGGACCGTGGACATTATGTCCGACGCGGCCTACGCAATCCTTACTCGCCCCGCGACGGAGTGCACGGGGAACTTCTTCATCGACGAGGTGCTGCTGCGTGAGCTCGGTGTGACGGACTTCGACCAGTACGCGGTGGAGCCGGGACATGATCTCTTCCGGGACTTTTTTGTCCCCGACGAAATTGCGGACTCACTGCCCACAAAGACAATGAACGCCTATAGCTAAACCCTGACTTCCTCCCGGCGCAGCCTGCCGTTACGCATATCGCGCATCCAGCTCAGGCTTCCGGCGGCACATAGCCCTCGGCGCGGTCGTAGTCCTCGCCGGCGAAGAACTTCTCCATCTCCGCCTGCAGATACTTGCGCGTCTGCGCGTCGGCGAGGCTCAGGTGCTTTTCGTTGATGAGCATGGTCTGCTGGGCCTGCCACTCATCCCAGGCGCGCTGGGAGATGTTCTCAAATATGTCCTGTCCCTTGGGGCCTGGATAGGGCGCGGCGTCGAGACCGGGCAGTTCCTCACCGTACTTTCGGCACATAACCGTTCGGCTCATAGGGCAATTTCTCCTTGCGTGGGTTCATCGGCCGCCTCGCCGAGTTGCGCGGCCACCTGTCTCCAGATTTTGGCCACGGGCGCGGCTAGCCCAACGGGGGGAACGCTTGCGGCGGGCCAGGACTGGAGCGAGTCGCACTCGGCAACAGCGGTCGGCTGCGAGTCCAGTGACAGCAGTAGCGGCTGAATTTCCAGATGGTAATGACTGAAGCTGTGCCGCAGGCCCGGCAGGGCGCGTTGTGAATCGGGTGTGCGGCCAAGGCGCTGCTCGCAGAGGCTCAAGGCCTCCGCGGCGTCGCTAACCTCCGGAAAGCACCACAGTCCGCCCCAGATTCCGGACGACGGTCGTCGCTCGAGGAACAGCTCCGCCGAGGGCGAGCACACGATGGCAAACACCGTTTCCCGCGTGGGCTTCGCCCGTTTTTCGCGGCGCTGCGGAAACTCTTCCTCGCGCCCTTCCCGATGCGCGATACAGCCCGACCTGACCGGACAGCGCTCACACGCCGGCTTGCGTCGCGTACACAGAGTAGCGCCGAGATCCATGATTGCCTGGGTGTAGTCGGCGACCCGTTCGTGTGGCGTGAACTCCTCGGCAAGATTCCACAGACGCCGGTTGACGGACGTTTTACCCGGCCAGCCCTCCACGGCGTGATAGCGGGTCAGCACGCGCTTCACATTGCCATCGAGGATGGGCGCTCGCCCGCCCAGGGCCGAGGACAGGATAGCGCCGGCGGTGGAGCGTCCGATTCCGGGTAGCGCTTCAAGGGATTCAAGATCCGGCGGGAAAACGCCGTCGTGTTCATCGCGCAGCATCACCGCGGCTCGATGCAGATTTCGCGCCCGGGCGTAGTAGCCAAGACCGCTCCACAGGTGCAGCACCTCGTCGATGTCCGCATTTGCAAGCGCATCCACGCTCGGGAAGCTTTCCGTGAAGCGCTCATAGTAGGGAATCACCGTCGCGACCTGAGTCTGCTGCAGCATGATCTCGGACAGCCACACGTGGTACGGCGTCGCGTCGCGCTGCCAGGGCAGGTCGTGGCGGCCATGTTCGTCGAACCAGGCGAGAAGGGCCTTTGCGAATCCTTCATTCATGGGCGGCGAGCCTAGCCGCAGGCCCGCAGAATTGCCAATGCTTGCGACGCGTCCTGCCCGTATAATGCGGCGCCCCGGAAAGCTGGGTCTCGTCCAGATCAACGTCGAGCGGAGCACGTCCGGGCCTCGTGAGAAGGAGAACATGATGGCAGAGCGCAGCGCAGAGGTTCGCCGCGATACGCTGGAAACGCAGATCAGCGTCGCGATCAATCTCGACGGCAGCGGCAAGGCAGACTTCGAGACGGGCCTGCCCTTCCTTGAGCACATGCTGGATCAGATTGCCCGCCACGGCATGATGGACCTTCGCATTCATGCTGTCGGCGATCTGCACATTGATGCACACCACACCGTCGAAGACCTGGGCATTACGCTGGGCCAGGCCATGACGAAAGCCGTAGGCGACAAGAAAGGCATACAGCGCTACGGCCACGCCTACGTGCCCCTGGACGAGGCGCTCTCACGCGTAGTCGTGGATTTTTCCGGCAGACCGGGCCTCGAATTCCACGTGCCCTTCACTCGTGCGATGGTCGGCAACTTCGACGTGGACCTGTTCTACGAGTTTTTTCAGGGCTTCGTGAATCATGCGCACGTGACGCTGCACGTCGACAATCTGCGTGGCGAGAACAGCCACCACCAGATAGAGACGGTATTCAAGGCCTTCGGCCGCGCGCTGCGCATGGCCCTGAGCCCCGATCCGGCCATGGCCGGCATCACCCCGTCGACCAAGGGCGTACTCTAAGGCGGCTTCGACATGATCTCGAACGCGCATACCCAGGCACAGATCACGCTGGCATCCGCGGTTGATCGCTGGCGGCGAGGCGGCGCCCCGTGAGCGGCACCGTCGCCGTCATCGATTACGGCATGGGCAACCTCCACTCCGTGGAGAGCGCCCTGCTCAAGGTCGGGGCGGCGCGGGTTGTAGTCAGTCACGATCCCGAGATCCTGCGCGAGGCCGATCGCGTGGTTTTCCCCGGCGTGGGCGCCATCCGCGACTGCATGGCGGAAATACGTCGCCTGCACTGCGATCAGCTCCTGGACACCGCCCTGCGCGAACAGCACAAACCCGTGCTCGCGATTTGCGTGGGAATGCAGGCGCTGATGAAACGTTCTGAAGAGAATGAGGGTGTGGACTGTCTTGGTCTCATCGACGGCGGCGTACGCTTCTTTGGCTCGCCCCTCATTTCTCCCGACGGCGAGCGCCTCAAGGTGCCGCACATGGGTTGGAATGAGGTATGGCAGACCCGGGCGCACCCCCTTTGGCACAACATCGAGGACGGAGCCCGCTTCTACTTCGTGCACAGCTACTACGTACATGTGGCAGATCGCAGACTTCTTGCAGGGCGGGTGGATTACGGCGTGGCGGCGGATGCGGTGCTTGCCCGAGACAATCTCTTCGCTGTGCAGTTTCACCCGGAAAAAAGCCACCGCGCCGGGCTGCAGCTCCTGCGCAACTTCATTGAGTGGGACGGAACATGCTGATCATTCCCGCCATCGACCTCAAGGACGGTCAGTGCGTTCGCCTGCGCCAGGGCGATATGGCCGACAGCACGGTATTCTCTGACGATCCCGTGGCCACGGCCCGGCGATGGGTGGAGGCGGGCTGCCGTCGCCTGCACCTTGTTGACCTCAACGGCGCCTTTGCCGGGGAACCGGTGAACGGTGATGCGGTGAAAGCGATTGCGGCCGCCTTCCCCGATCTCCCGATCCAGATCGGCGGGGGCATTCGCTCCCTGGGAACGGTCGCGCACTACCTTGAGGCCGGGGTGAGCTTTGCGATCATCGGCACGGCCGCCGTTCGCGACCCGAAACTTGTAACCGAAGCCTGCCGCGAGTTCCCGGGTCGGATCATCGTCGGCCTGGACGCCAAGTGCGGCCGCGTGGCCACGGACGGCTGGGCGGAGGTGTCGGCTCTCCTCGCCACGGACCTCGCGCGGCGCTTCGCCGGCGAAGGCGTCTCCGCCATCGTTTATACCGACATCGCCCGCGACGGCATGATGCAGGGAGTGAATATCGAGGCCACCATGGACGTGGCCGCAGCCGGCGGCATTCCCGTCATCGCCTCCGGTGGCATCACCGACATGACGGATGTGCGACGTATTGCGGGCCTGGCTGAAGCCGGGATCGTCGGCGCCATTACCGGGCGCGCCATCTACGAGGGCAGCCTCGACTTCGCTGAAGCCCAGGCGTACTGCGACGGGATGAAGACCTGATGGGACTCGCGCGACGCATCATTCCCTGCCTGGACGTTGATAAGGGTCGCGTGGTCAAAGGCGTAAATTTTGTCGATATACGCGACGCGGGCGATCCGGTAGAAATCGCGGCCCGCTACAACGAGCAAGGGGCCGATGAGATCACCTTCCTCGATATCACCGCGAGTCACGAAGACCGCGAAACGACAGTACATACCGTGGAAGCCATCGCCCGCGAGGTGTTCATCCCCCTTACGGTCGGAGGCGGCATCCGCAGCGTCGAGGATATTCGCACGATGCTCAACGCGGGGGCCGACAAGGTAAGCATCAACACGGCGGCGATTCACGAGCCGGAGCTGGTGCGCCGCGCTTCCGAGCGCTTTGGCGCGCAGTGCATCGTGGTGGCCATCGACGCCAAACGAGTCGCCGATGTGGACGGGGAAGCCCGCTACGAGATTTTTACCCACGGAGGCCGCAAACCCACGGGCATCGACGCGGTGGCCTGGGCCGAGCGCATGGCCGAGCTCGGCGCCGGCGAGCTGCTGCTCACGAGCATGGACCGCGATGGAACCCGGGACGGCTTCGAGCTTCAGATCACGCGGGCGATCAGCGATGCGGTGGATATCCCCGTAATCGCTTCAGGAGGGGTGGGTAATCTCGAGCACCTCGTCGACGGCGTACTGCAGGGGGGCGCTGACGCCGTACTCGCGGCGACTATCTTCCACTTCGGCGAGCACACCGTCGGCGAGGCCAAAGACGTGATGGCCGCGGCGGGCATCGAGGTACGCCAGGGGTAGCGTGGCGGCCCCTTCAGTGCCGCGAGGATCTAGCTCTCGGCTGCGCTGAAAAAGTCCACGATGCGCCGCACCATCGGTTCGGTTTCCTCCGGACCCAGGATGTCGCCGGCGAGCACGTGGGTGCTCAGACTTCGAGGCTCCTCGATGCTGACAACCTGCTTCCGGTCCGCCGGTAGGCGGTCGAAGCCGGCGAGCAGATGCGGAACGGACACGGTGTCGTCCTTCGGCGAGTACACAAGCATGGCGCTCGGGACCCGTGCCTCTTCCGTGAGTTCGTCTGCAAGCTTCAGCAGGCGAAACATCTCCACCACCGCGTCGCTCGGATAGCGCGTGGTCCAATAGCGGCCCTGCAGCTCGTTCGCCGGCTCCCATTCGTGCTCCTCGCCCATGACCGAGCGGATAATCAGCGGACCATAAAGACCGGTGGCGAGCTGAGTTCCACCGTTGGCAAAGGGAAGTCCCCAATTGGGCGACGTCAGTACGAGCCCCTCAATCCGTGCAAAGAGCGGATGCCTCGCCAGGGCGACGGCCATGGTGGCGCCGGTGGAGGTGCCAATAACGATCACCTTGTCGCCGATGGCTGCGCCGATCGTGAGCGCTTCGATACCGTCTTGAAGCCAATCCTCGGCGGATGTGTCGCGCATCGGCTCGCGTTCGCGACCGTGGCCGCGCCAGCGCGTGGAAAACAGGTTCGCGCCGAGCTCATCGGCCACTCGCTCCGGCACGGGGTGCATTTCCTGTCGCGTGGCGGAGAACCCGTGGAGGTAAACCACGGCAAACTCACTGCGCGTTCCGGGTTCGCCGTACCAGCGAAGCTGCTTGGCGGCGCCTTCGATGATGCCGTAGCGGGACGCCGAGCGCTCTTCCGAATTGGCGAGGTGGCTGTCGATCCCGGCAGCATCCAGGGCCAGGGTATCCATGGGAGGCAGGAGCCGGGGTGGTCGCGTAAGCAGACCACCAACCACTACAGCGATGAGAAGCAGCCCGATGCCAGCAAGCCAGAGCATCGCTCTGCCCATGGCGGGGTGATCAGTCCTGGCGTACCGCTTCGTCCGCGGACGCTGTCTCCGCCGCAACCGTCTGCTGAACCGGTGCCGGAGCGCGGCGAGGGGCCAGAATATTGATGCCCTTGAGGAGGGTCAGCGCTTCGTAAAGCTGGTTATCGCGACTGATCAAGCCGCTGCTGGCTTCGATTTCGAGGTTGCCCTCGGCGTCCACATTGTCGAGATGCCCGGCGAGATCTCTTTCCTTTATGCGCCCCGACTCATCGAAGGTCTCGACCTTGGCGCGCTCTACGATGACATCCGGCTTTATGCCCTCGGCCTGGATCGAGCGCCCATTGGGCGTGAAGTACAGCGCGGTGGTGAGCTTGACCGCCCGAGACTCGGAAATTGGGAGTACGGTCTGCACCGAGCCCTTGCCGAAACTCTGCGTTCCCATGATCACCGCCCGACCGTGATCCTGCAGTGCTCCGGCAACGATTTCCGAGGCACTGGCCGAGCCGCCGTTGACCAGCACGATGACCGGAGCGCCGTCGATGATGTCGTCGCTGGAGGCGTCGTAGTTGCGTTCGGAGTTATCCAGACGCCCTTCCGTGTAGACGACGGTGCCGCCTTCCATGAACAGGCCGGCCACGTCGACGCTGGCACCGAGCACACCGCCGGGGTTATTGCGCAGGTCGAGGACGAGACCGTTGACTTCCCCTTCTTCCTGCAGCTTTTCCACGGAGCGCCGCACGTCCGCACCCGTATCCTTCTGGAACTGCGATACGCGCACGTAGCCGTAGCCCGGCTCAAGCCAGCGCTGGCGAACGCTCGCCACGCGGATCGTGTCCCGGGTAAGGGTCAGGTCAAAAGGCTGGGGTTCGCCGTTGCGGCCGATGGTCAGAATGATCTCGCTGCCTTTCGGACCGCGCATTTTTTCCACCGCCTCGTTCAGGCTTTGTCCCTTCACCGGCACGTTGTCCAGCTTGAGGATTACGTCGCCGGGCTGGATACCCGCGTCCGCTGCCGGGGACCCGTCGATCGGCGCGATGACCCGGAGATAGCCGCTGTCCATGTTCACCTCGAGGCCCAGGCCGGAGAACTCACCGGAAGTGGACGTCTGCAGATCCGCAAAGGCGTCCCGGGTGAGGTACACGGAGTGGGGGTCGAGGCCCATGAGCATGCCGCGGATGGCGTATTCAAGCAGCGTGCTGTCGTCCACTTCCTCCACGTAGCCCACGCGTATCTGATTGAAGACATCCGCGAAGGTGCGCAGCTCATCGAGGGGCAGCTCGCCTTTCGTGCCGGGTGCTTCCTGCGCCATGCCCGGCACGATGGCCGTTGCCGACAGTGCAGCGGCCAGAATGGCGGCCGCCCTGCGCAGGTGTCGCGGGCGAGCCGCGGATCCATCGGTGCCGAAACGCTCAATCGGTCTCATCTGTTCGGTACATCCTTTTTGACGGTTTCTGAGTGTAGCGCAGTCCCGGTTCGCGCTGTTTCGCCAGCGCCGCGCACCAGAGAACTTGCTACGCGCCGCACGGCTGTGGAGATTGGAACCCCGAGCCCCGCCTTCCGGCCCTAGCCCCGACACCAGCGTGCCGGATTCGTGGGTTTGCCATCCTTGCGAATCTCGAAGTAAAGCCCGGCCTCGCTCTGTCCTCCGGTGCTGCCCACGGTCGATACAGCGGCGCCGGTATTCACCCAGTCGCCCACCTCCCGCAGCAGGCTCTCGTTGTGTGCATACAGGCTCATGAATCCTTCGCCGTGGTCGATCACCAGGAGCAACCCGGAACCGCGCAGCCAGTCGGCGTAGACAACGCGACCATGGTGAATAGCAGAGACCGTGGCCCCCTCTTCAGCCCGCATACGCACGCCCTGCCAGCGCAGCTTTCCCTGCGCTCGCGGCCTGCCGTAGGCGTTGCTGATCGTCCCTTCCACGGGCCAGGGCATCTTTCCCCTGGCGGCGCTGAAAGCTTCGACATTGAAGTCGGGCAGGAGTTGCGCGGTTACCGCTTCAATTTCCGCGAGGAGATCCTCGAGGCGACTGCGCTCCTCCTCCTGGCTTGCGAGTTCCGCAGCCTGGGTGGCGATGCGTTGGTCGAGGGCTGCGAGCAGCTCCTTTCGCTCGCCGCGAGCTTTGTCCAGTTCTGCAAGTTTGGTCTCCTGGCGCGCCAGTTCGGCGTCTAGGGAAACGCGCGCGTCACTCAGCCGGGCGTCAACGGATTCAAGTTCGGCGAGCGTGCTGCGAAAGCCGTTCAGCAGTTCACGGCGGGCGCCGACCACGCGACGGTAGTAGGCGAGCATGCGAGACAGTTGCTGGGGGTCCTCTTCGCTGAGAAGCATGCGCAGTTCATCGCGATTGCCGGCTTCATAGGCCCGGCGGACTTCCAGGCGTACAGCTTCGCGCTGTGCTTCGACGTCCTCCTGAAGCTGTTCCCGCTGTACTTGCAGGCCGGCGATCGCTTCCCGGTTTGACTCAATCCGCGCCCGGGTCGTTCTGAGGTCCCGATTGAGGGTGGAGATCGCTTGCTCCGTGGCGCGTAGCCTGCCCAGCTCTGTTCCCCGCTGTCGCTCATCGCGGCGCTGCGACCGGGTGAGGGCAGAGATACTGCTTTCGAGCTCCTTCAGGCGTTCGCGGGTCAGCGATGCATCATCTTCCTGCGCGCGAACCGGTCCTGGGGAGAGAGCCTGAAGTGCAGTGAGAATAACGGCGCTTAGAACAGCGCCATGGCGGCGGGCGCTCGCGTCGCGGCGCGCGGGCCCCTGCTCCAAGCTTCAGGCGCCGTCCGCCAGAAGGCTGCGGCCGGTCATTTCGGTCGGCTGGGGCAGATCCATAAGTTCCAGCAGCGTGGGCGCAACGTCCGCCAGCTTACCCCCGGCGGCATCGAGGCCCTGGGCCTGATCACCCAGGTAAATCAGGGGAACCAGCTGCGTGGTGTGCTGCGTGTGGTTCTGCCCCGAGTCGTAGTCAAGCATCTGCTCGCAGTTGCCGTGGTCCGCGGTGATCAGCGCCTGCCCTCCTACCTCGGCGAGGGCTTTTTCGACGCGTGCCAGGCAGGCGTCGATGGCTTCCACAGCCTTGACCGCGGCGTCGAAGGAGCCCGTATGGCCGACCATATCGCCGTTGGCGAAGTTGCACACGATGAGGTCGAAGGCGCCCGAGGTGATGGCATCAACGAGACGATCGGTGACTTCCGGGGCGCTCATTTCCGGCTGCAGGTCGTAGGTGGCAACGTCGGGTGATGGGACGAGAATCCGCGTCTCGCCGTCATATTCGGCTTCAACGCCACCGCTGAAAAAGAAGGTGACGTGCGCGTACTTTTCCGTCTCGGCGATACGCAACTGCGTCAGCCCGCGGTCGGCGATCCAGGCGCCGAGTACGTTGTCTAGGCTTGCGGGCGGAAAGGCGCAGGGCGTCGCGATGTCGGCGGCGTATTCCGTGGTCGTAACGAAACTGGCAAGAGCCGGTCTCTGCGCGCGGGGAAAGCCGGCAAAGTCATCGTCGACGAAAGCGCGCGTAAGCTGCCGCGCCCGGTCGGCGCGGAAGTTCATGAACAGCACCGCATCGCCGTCGCTGATTGCAGCGACATCGCCAATGCGCGTGGGTGCCACAAACTCGTCGCTCTCGTCGCGGACGTAGGCGGCTGCCAGAGCCTCCTCGGCGCTGGACGAGGTCTGCGGCGCCGCGCCGCCGGTGAGCAGGTCGTACACCGGCTGCACCCGGTCCCAGCGCTGATCCCGGTCCATGGCGTAGTAGCGCCCCGCAACCGTCGCTATCCGCCCAACGCCCAGACTCTCAAAGCAGGCCTCGGCGGCGGCGAGGGACGGCGCCGCGCTGCGCGGTGGCGTATCACGGCCATCGAGAAACGCATGCAGGTAAATCTGTTTAGCGCCGCGCGCGGCGGCCAGGCGGAGGGCAGCAAACAGCTGGCGCTCGTGGCTGTGCACGCCGCCGGGCGAGAGCAGGCCCATCACGTGAACCGCGTTCCCCGAGGCCACGGCCGAATCTATGGCCGCGATGTAGGCTTCGTTGCTGTCAAAGCTGCCGTCGGAGATGGCCTGATCGATGCGCGAAATACTCTGGTACACGACTCTGCCCGAGCCCAGGCTCATATGGCCGACTTCCGAGTTGCCGAACTGTCCCTCCGGGAGTCCCACGTCCAGACCGGATCCGGAGATAAGCGTGTGCGGAGCATCGCGCCACAGTCGGTCCCAGGTGGGTGTCGCGGCCGCTGCGATAGCATTGTCCCGCGGGTCTTCCCGGTGTCCCCAGCCGTCCAGGATGATGAGCACGACGGGTTTCTTGGCGGCTTTCTGCGCGGCTGCTTGCATGGGAACCTGTAATGGCTGAGTGGTCGGACTGAAATGTCGTAAACGAAGCGGCGGCAGCCGGACCTGATGCACAGTAACCGCGCCGGCGCTGCTGGCGGATTTTATCGTTTGTTCCCGCCGGCTGCATGCGCTGGTCCTGGGGATGAGAACTGGGTCCGGATCTGGTCTCAGATGCCCTGCTCAGCGTATAGAGGCAGGCGGCACCAGCGGGTATAATCCGCCGCCGTCGCTGTCGCGCCCGGTCGAGCCCCTGGGCACGAAGGAACGCTTTAGATAACGCCGGGCATCGCCATAAACAGCCAAACGCACTCACGGACTGTCAGATTTCATGGAGCTTTTTCTCGAGTTCGCCGCTCAGCAGTGGATTCTTATCGCCGCGCTCATGGCGGCGGTCGGGATGCTGATTGCGCATGAAGCGCGCAAAGCCGGACCGGCGCTGTCGCCGCAGCAGGCGATAAACCTCGTGAATGCCGAAGAGGGTGTGTTTGTGGATCTACGCGATGCCGCGGCCTACAAGAAGGGCCACATTGTCGATGCCCTGAACATACCGGCCAGCAAGGTTGTCGAGCGTCGGGAAGAGCTCAGCAAGTACCAGGATCGGCCCGTAGTGCTGGTCTGCAACATGGGTCAGCATGCTGGCGCCGCCGCCAAGCAGCTCCGCGCGGCCGGCCACGGGAAGGTCTACAAGATGGCAGGCGGCATGATGGAATGGTCCAATCTGCAGTTACCGACGGTGTCCCGATGAGCGCGGCAGTGATGATGTACAGCACGCGTTTCTGCCCCTATTGCATGGCGGCGCGGCGCCTCCTCGCGGCGAAGGGCGTCGACTACGAGGATATAGGCGTCGATGGCGACCCGGATCTTCGGCGCCAGATGACCGAACGTGCCGGTCAGCGAACCGTACCGCAGATCTGGATCGGGGAGCGCCACATCGGTGGCTTTACCGAGCTCGCCGCCCTCGAAGAGCAGGGCGAGCTGGATCGGATACTCGCCAGCGACTGATCATTTTTCACCCAATGGCACTTCTCCGGTAGCGCACAAGCTGGTGCGCGCCGCGAGCGGATGCCGCGATTTTTAGCTCAGTAGGAGTCAACAGCATGGCCGAAGAACAGGCAGCCGCGCAGGATCAGCCGCAACAGCAGTTTGCGATGCAGCGCATCTATAACAAGGACATTTCCTTCGAGTCCCCGTCATCACCGGACGTCTTTAAGAAGCAGTGGCAGCCGAAGATCAACGTCGACCTGAACACGCGCAGCAACCCCGTCGACGAAGACGGCAACTTCGAAGTCATCCTCAGTATCACTCTGACGGCGAAGATCGATGACGACACCGCCTTCCTGGTCGAAGTGCAGCAGGCCGGCATCTTTTTCATCAAGGGCTTTCCCGATGATCAGCTGCGCCGTGTGCTCGGCACCGCCGCGCCCAACATCCTGTTCCCCTATGCCCGCGAGAACATCGACTCCCTCGTTGTGAAAGGCGGCTTCCCGCCGATCATGCTCGCACCGGTTAACTTCGATGCGCTCTTCGAACAGGCGCTCCAGCAGCAACAGGCTCAGCAGGCACAACAGGGCGAAAGCAGCGCTACTCACTAGGCGCCAGCCAAAACGCAAACCCCCTGGGATCGCGTTCCCGAGGATCATGCAATAGCGGTGTGATCCAACGATGGCATCGCCGGGAAATTACTCTCAGGCGATGCCTGGAAAGCCCTGCTGGCGAAGGCCCTCGTAGAGCACGAGGGCTGCTGCGTTACTCAGGTTCAGGCTGCGGCTGTCCTCGCGCATGGGAATGCGCAGGCAGCGCTGAACGCCGATGCGATCAATCAGTTCCTGGGGCAGACCGCGGGTTTCGGGGCCGAACAGAAGCAGGTCGCCCTCGGAGAAGCGGGCTTCCGCATAGCAACGCGTACCGCGGGTGCTCAGGGTCCAGACGCTTGCGTTCGGGAGCGCGCTGAACAGGGCATCGATGTTGGCGTAGGTCTGCACTTCCGCGAAGTCGCGATAGTCGAGACCCGCGCGGCGCAGCGAACGATCATCGATGGAGAATCCAAGCGGTTCCACGAGGTGCAGCGGGCAGCCCGTGTTGGCGCAGAGGCGCATGATATTGCCGGTGTTCGGCGGTATCTCGGGTTCGAACAGCGCAACGTGCAGCACCGCTCCGCCTCAGCCGTCCATCTCCAGTTCTTTCATCTTCCGCGTCAGCGTGTTGCGCCCCCAGCCCAGGAGCTCCGCCGCGTCGCGCTTGCGGCCGCGGGTATGCGCCAGCGCAACCTCGATGAGCGCGCGCTCGAAGGCCGGTACCGCCTCACGGAGGATATGCTGCTTTCCACTTACCAGCTCATTGCGCGCCCAGTGACACAGGAGCTCGCTCCAGTTGGCCTCCCGTTCATCCGCATCCGCCGTGTCGCCGCGACCCAGCTCCGGCGGAAGATCCGAAAGGTGGATTTCACGTCCCGATGCCATAACGGTCAGCCAGCGGCAGGTGTTCTCCAATTGCCGCACGTTGCCCGGCCATTCCAGGGTCATGAGGAACTGCTCCGTCTCGGGCAGAAGCACTTTCGGTTCGCCTCCAAGTTCGCCGGCGGCCTTGGTGAAAAAGAAGCGCATGAGTCGCGGTATGTCTTCGCGACGCTCGCTCAGGCGGGGGATGTGGATACGGATCACGTTTAGCCGGTGGAACAGATCCTCGCGGAAATCGCCGCGTCGCACGAGTTCCTCGAGGTTCTGGTGCGTGGCTGCAATGATGCGCACGTCCGTATGCAGCGCCGTGTGTCCGCCGACCCTGTAGAACTCGCCATCGGCAAGAACACGGAGCAGCCGCGTTTGCGTTTCCGCGGGCATGTCGCCAATTTCATCGAGAAAAAGCGTTCCGCCGTTGGCCTGCTCGAAACGGCCCTCGCGGCGGCTGTTGGCGCCGGTAAAAGCGCCCTTCTCGTGGCCGAACAGCTCTGACTCCATGAGGTCCCGGGGAATTGCCGCCATGTTCAGCGCTATAAACGGTGCCGCCGCGCGGGGACTGTGGCGATGGAGGGCTCGCGCCACCAGCTCCTTGCCCGTTCCGGATTCGCCGTTGATCAACACCGTGATATTGCTGTTGGCGAGGCGACCGATGGCCCGGAACACCTCCTGCATGGCCGGCGCCTCGCCGATGATCTCGGGGGTGGGCTCGGTAGCCCTCACGTTGCTCCGTACGCCGCTGCGACGCTGCTCCCGGGACAGTGCCAGCGCCCGTTCGGCGACGGCGATAACCTCGTCGATATCGAAAGGCTTGGGCAGGTATTCGAAAGCGCCCTGCTGATAGGACGCGACGGCGCTGTCGAGGTCGGAGTGGGCCGTCGTAATAATGACCGGCATCGCCGGGTGGTTCTCGCGAATGCGGGTGAGGAGCTCCAGCCCGTCTATACCCGGCATGCGGATATCGGAAATCACCACGTCTGGCTGCTCGTACTCAAGGCGCGACAGCAGGGCCTCCGCATCGGCAAAGCACTCGCGCTCAATGCCGGCCTGCGACAGGGCGCGTTCCAGCACCCAGCGTATCGATTGGTCGTCGTCGACGACCCAAACGGCGTTGTTGCTTTGCATGTCAGTTTTCCATTGGTAAGAACACGGAGAAGCAGGTGTTGCCGGGACTGCTTTCACAGGACAGCAGCCCACCGTGGCGATGCACGATGTCCTGGGCGATTGATAGCCCGAGGCCCGTTCCGTCCGCCCGGCCGCTGACCATCGGCATGAACAGGTTCTCCCTTATGTCCGGAGGGATACCCGGACCGTTGTCGATGATGTCCGAGCGAATCACGAGGCGATGGCGTTTGCCGGCGATGGTGAACTGACGCTGGGGGCGCGTACGCACCGTGAGTTCACAGCGGGGCTGCGACGCCGTTGCTTCCATGGCATTGCGCATCACGTTGAGCAGCGCCTGGATGAGCTGTCCCCGGTCCGCCGGCAGCTCGGGAAAGCTGGGGTCGTAGTCTCGCAGCAGCACGAGACGCTCCCCGGCTTCGACGCTGATGAGCTGCAGACAGTGTTCGAGAATCTCATGGATATTTGTGGCGGCCAGCGTGAGCTGCTTGCTGGGTCCTAGCAGGCGGTCGACCAGCGATCGCAGCCGGTCGGCCTCCTGAATAATGATCCCGGTGTATTCGCGAAGGTTGCCCTGAGGCAGCTCTCGCTCCAGGAGTTGCGCCGCCCCGCGCAGTCCGCCCAGCGGGTTCTTAATTTCATGGGCCAGGCCACGGACGACAGTACGCGTGGTCTGCTCGGCGCTGACCAGGTTCTCCTCGCTCTTGATGCGCAGCATTCGATCGATGGGCTGGAGTTCGACGAGAAAGGAGAGACCGGAAACGCCGTCCAGCGGCGTGACGACGATGTCGGTGGACGCCGCGGGCCCGTCTCGGGTGTCGAGCCGAACGCTGCGTCGGACGATGGCCCGGCCTTCTCGCGCGGCCTGATCCATGCTGCTGCGCCAGGGAAGATCGAGGCCGCAGACGTCGAAAATTCGCTGCCCAAGCAGACGCGCTTCCGAGAGCTGCAGCAACGCCTCGGCGGCGGGATTGATCAGGCGCACGCGGTACTCGGCGTCGAGACCGAGCACCCCGCTACTGATGTTGTCTATTATGTCCCGTTGGTGCATGGGAGAGGTGTTGCCACCGATTTGGTTCACTGTGCCTGCAAATGAAGCAGGAACGGTGCCAGAAAGCGATAGCTTCAAAGACGATGAAGCAGCCAGATACTTAGAGAGCTCTATCGAGAGTAAGCGCCCACAAACCTATTCCAGCTTATATGATGTGGAATCACCGGCTTTGCTTCGCGTTCCTGACGCGTGGCGATAATCCCACGCGCACCATTCCGGTGCAAAATGTATCACGGGCGTATTTGCCCCCGCGAGTGGCCTAGCGGGCTATCGACGGACGCAAAACGTAGACGCGCACGGGCTCGGACGTGGCCGCCGCATTACCCCGGGCGTTGCGCTGTACCACCAGATCGTGGGGGCCGCGCAGGGCGCCCTGGACAAACCAGCTGGTTCCCGACTGCGCCGGACCATAGGCCTGTCCGTCAATAAGCAGTACCAGCGTCTCGCTGCCGCGCAGGGGCGGATCGACCCGGGCGCTGACCGCAAAATTGCCCGGTCCCATGGCGATGGTGGATTCGTTCGCCGGTGATGTAATGACCACCGTGGGTTCGGTGGGGGTAGCGTCCTGAACTTGCGAGCTGCTGGGTCGCGATGCAGCAGGCAGGGCCGGCGGTGGAGCCGACTGATTCGTTTCGCGAATCTCGATCTCCTCGACCTTGCCGCCGGGGATCGCATCCGGACGGTCCGTGAACAGCACGCCCTCTTCGTCGTCCGTGACCTTGTAGACCTGAGCGAGGCCCGACGTGGACAGCAGCACAAGCAGTGCCGCAAGGCCCATGGACGTCGACCGCGAGCGGGTCTGCCGCGCCGGACTCGTAGCAATGACGCTCATAGCTCGAACCTATCAGATGCCATGAAAAGACCGTAGCAGATGCTGGCGGGACGCGCACTCGCGGCGAAGGGCGTGAAAGCCCAGCGCCGCTCGTCTGCTGTCTTTGGGACGGATGTTGCTCAGTCGTTCAACGCGCACAAAAAAGCCCGCTGAGATCAGCGGGCTCCCGGGTACTGCTCGGGGTTCGTTTACACGGAGTAATACATATCGAATTCAACCGGATGCGTGGTCATATCCAGCGTTTCGATTTCCTCGGACTTCAGCTCAATATAGCCATCGATCATGTCGTCGGTGAACACGTCGCCCGCGGTCAGGAAGCCGCGATCCGCGTCTAGAGCGTCGAGGGCCATCTTGAGGCTGGACGCGACCGTCGGGATGGCTTTGCCTTCTTCCGGGGGCAGGTCGTAGAGATCCTTGTCCGCGGCGTCGCCGGGGTGGATCTTGTTCTGGATGCCGTCGATACCCGCCATAAGCATCGCCGCGAAGGCGAGATAGGGGTTGGCCGTCGGGTCGGGGAAGCGTACTTCGACGCGCTTGCCCTTCGGGCTCGGCTCGTAGGGAATCCGAATCGAGGCGGAGCGGTTGCGCGCGGAGTAGGCCAGCATTACCGGCGCTTCGAAGCCGGGTACCAGGCGCTTGTAGCTGTTCGTCGAGGCGTTCGTGAAGGCGTTCAGCGCACGGGCGTGCTTGATGATCCCGCCAATGTAGTACAGCGCCGTCTCGGAGAGGCCGGCGTAGCCGTCGCCGGCGAAGGCGTTGTCCCCGCCGCTGCTTATAGACTGGTGAACGTGCATGCCAGAACCGTTGTCGCCGACCAGGGGCTTAGGCATGAAGGTCGCCGTCTTGCCGTAGGCGTGGGCCACGTTGTGTACGCAGTACTTGAGGATCTGCACTTCGTCCGCTTTCTGGACAAGCGTATTGAATTTCACGCCGATCTCGCACTGACCCGCCGTGCCCACCTCGTGGTGGTGCACTTCCACGGGAAGGCCCATCTGCGTCATCGCGGCGCACATGGCGGCGCGGATGTCGTGCAGAGAATCAACCGGAGGTACGGGGAAGTAGCCGCCTTTTACGCCCGGGCGGTGACCGATGTTGCCGTCATCGAAGCTGTGGCTCGAAGCCCAGGCGGCTTCCTCGGAATTGACCGAGTAGCCGGCGCCGGACATGTCGGCGTGCCACTTCACGTCGTCGAACACGAAAAACTCGGGCTCCGGGCCGAAGTACGCGGTGTCTCCCAGGCCCGTGGCCTGCAGATAGGCCTCGGCACGCTTGGCGACGGAGCGCGGATCGCGCTCGTAGCCCTGCATGGTAGAGGGCTCAACAATGTCGCAGCGGAGGATTACGGTGGTGTCGTCCGTGAACGGATCGAGGACGGCCGTTGAGTCATCCGGCATGAGGATCATGTCGGACTCGTTGATGCCCTTCCAGCCCGCGATCGAGGAACCGTCGAACATCTTGCCGCCGTCGAAGAAGTCCTCGTCTACCTCACCCGCCGGGATGGAGACATGCTGCTCCTTGCCGCGGCTGTCGGTGAAGCGCAGATCAACCCATCCGGCTTCGCTTTCCTTGATCAGGCTCAGAGTCTTCTCTGACATCTTTTATCCTCCGATTGGATGTCTGGTGCTGTAAAAGCGCGTTGCGCCTCACCCACGCAACGTCGACGCGCACCATATCAGTAAACAAGCCAGCTTCAACAGCAATAGCTATGCCACTCGGTTTGCTGAGGTAAGTTCCGGATATGCAGGTAGTTTTGCGACGCCATAGCGCACAGTGCCGCCTCATTTTGAGGCGATACCGGGCATATGCACCATTTTGGCGCGATACATATCTACAGACGGTGATGTGCCTGCGATCGGCACGACGACGGGGGCTTCCTGCGTTCGCTGGTGGGGAAACGCTCACTACGGAAGCCCCCGCCGCCGCGCCTTGCCCAGTGCCAGTTCTTGCCGCGTCGCATTCGCCGCTGAATGAGACTCATGCCACTCACCTCGGACGCTGCACCCACCCCACGCCTATGTCCGTGCGCAGCGACTGGCCCCGGTCCGACCGACAACCACGCTCGATCCAAAACCCGGAAAAATGCGAATACTGAGGCTGTGAACTACACAACCTGGCGTCTATAATCGCGCGCCCCAAACACCCCCGATCAAAATTTGACCACCACCGGCCTGGATCCGGTCGGGTGGACTTTGCCAGCTGAGAGAGCCGTCGTGATCCAACGCCTTCGCAACATAGCCATCATCGCGCACGTCGATCATGGCAAGACCACGCTCGTGGACTGTCTGCTGCGTCAGTCCGGGACTCTGGACCGGCGCAACGCCGACGCCGAGCGGATCATGGATTCCAACGATCAGGAAAAAGAGCGCGGAATCACCATTCTCGCCAAGAACACGGCGATCAATTATGGCGACTACCGCATCAATATCGTGGACACGCCCGGCCACGCTGACTTCGGCGGCGAAGTGGAGCGCGTTCTGTCCATGGTGGATTCAGTGCTCCTGCTTGTGGACGCGGTGGACGGCCCCATGCCGCAGACGCGCTTTGTCACCTCCAAGGCCTTTGCGCAGGGCCTCAAGCCAATTGTCGTGGTGAACAAAGTCGACCGTCCCGGTGCTCGTCCCGACTGGGTCGTGGATCAGGTGTTCGATCTCTTCGACGCGTTGGGTGCCACGGAAGAGCAGCTCGACTTCCCGGTGATCTATGCCTCGGCTCTCGAAGGCATTGCGGGCCTGGATCACGGCGACATGGCGGCAGATATGACGCCGCTGTTTGAGACCATTCTCGAACGGGTGCCCGCACCGGACGTGGATATCGACGGTCCTCTGCAGCTGCAGATCAGTGCTCTGGATTACTCAAGCTACGTGGGTGTGATCGGCGTTGGCCGCATCACTCGGGGCGAGCTGACACCGAACACCAACGTTGCGGTTATCGACCGCGAAGGCGAGCAGCGCAACGGTCGCGTGCTGCAGGTGATGGGCTACCTGGGCCTCGAGAGAGTTGAAACGCCGCGGGCGACCGCCGGGGATATTGTCTGCGTAACGGGAATCGACGGTCTGCATATCTCTGACACGCTGTGCGATCCGGCGACGCCGGAAGCCCTGCCCGCGCTGTCGGTGGACGAGCCCACAGTCAGCATGACCTTCCAGGTGAACGACTCACCCTTCGCGGGTAAAGAGGGCAAGTTTGTCACTTCCCGGAACATTGCCGAGCGCCTGGAGCGCGAGCTTATTCACAACGTGGCCCTGCGCGTCGAGCCCGGGGACAGCCCGGACCGCTTCAAGGTGTCGGGTCGCGGCGAACTCCACCTCTCCGTGCTCATCGAAACCATGCGTCGCGAGGGCTTCGAGCTCGGAGTGTCGCGCCCGGAAGTAATCCGCCGCGAAATCGATGGCGTGATGCAGGAGCCCTTTGAGGAATTGGTGATCGACTGCGAGGATCAGCATCAGGGCGCGCTCATGGAAGAGCTTGGCAATCGCCGCGCCGAACTCAAGAACATGAGCCCGGATGGCAAGGGCTGGGTGCGCCTCGAGTTCATCGTGCCGGCCCGGGGCCTCATCGGTTTCCGCTCTCTGTTCCTGACCCTCACCTCGGGCAGCGGCACGATGACGCACGTCTTTGATCACTACGGCCCGGTCAAAGATGCGACCGTGGCCCACCGCAACAACGGCGTGCTGGTATCCATGGTGAAGGGGAAGACCCTCGCCTACGCGCTCTACAACCTGCAGGACCGAGGGCGCCTGTTCATCGATCCCAACATCGAAGTCTACGAAGGTCAGATCATGGGCTTGCACAGCCGGGGTAATGACCTGGTGGTCAACCCCACGAAGGCCAAGCAGCTGACCAACATACGCGCTGCAGGCACCGATGAGGCGCTGATCCTGACTCCGCCGGTGAAGCACAGCCTCGAGCAGGCGCTGGAATTCATCGAAGACGACGAGCTCGTCGAGGTCACCCCGGGGAGCATTCGGCTGCGCAAGAAATTGCTTCTTGAGCACGAGCGCAAGCGGGCTTCCCGCGCTGCTGCCGCTGGCTGATCGGGACTACGGGGTGCAGGCGCTCCTGCAACGGGTACGCGAGGCCAGCGTACGCATCGACGGCGAGGTCAGTGGCGCCATCGGCCCCGGTCTCCTCGTTTTCCTGGGTCTTGAGCCTGGCGATACGCAGGCCGTCGGTGAAAGACTGCTTGAACGCGTCACGAAATACCGGGTCTTCGCCGACGACGAGGGGCGCATGAACCGAAGTCTGCGCGATAGCGGCGGCGGGCTCCTCCTGGTCTCGCAGTTCACCCTGGCTGCGGATACAAGCCGCGGCCTGCGCCCGGGATTCTCCACGGCGATGGCTCCCGCGGAAGCCGAGCCACTGTTCGAAGCGCTCTACGCCTTCGTTACCCGCATCCATGCAGACGTTGCCGGTGGTCGCTTCGGCGCCGACATGCAGGTCAGCCTGATCAACGATGGCCCCGTGACCCTGCTCCTCAAGGACCGCTAAGCCGCTTCCTCATCGGAAACGAAGATCAGCTTCAGATCGGGTTCAGCCATGGCGTCCGCGGCCGCGCTGAAGGGGAGCTCGCGCGCGCCGATCGCCAGGGGATCAATTCGGTGCTCGCAGAGGCAATCCAGTACGCCGCCTAGGACGGTCCGGCTGTGCACCCGGGACAGGTCGTAGGTCACGCCTTTCAGGTACATCGAACCGGTGGGAAGGCTGGTCTCGCGACCCAGGCCGGCCGATACCCCGGTACAGAAGCCGCAGGGCGCCGTGGAACGCAGCGCAAAGGCCAGCCCCTCGGCGGTACCACTGGCGTCGACGGTGATCAGAAAACCGTCTTCATGCTTCTCCACTGTCCCGTAGTCGATGCTGTGGGCTTCGGCGCCGATCGCTGCCGCGGCGGCAAGCCGCCGAGGATCGCTGTCGGTGTACACCACTCGCGACGACCCGAGCGCAACCGCGGCCATGGCGGCGTAGAGACCGAGACTCTGCGCCAGTCCCCCGGCGATGAGGATGGGTTCCTTGGGAAAGCGTTGCAGGTAGCTGGCGACGGTGCGGTAGCCGTCGGCCACGTTGTCGCCGGCGCCGCAGGCCTGGGCCAGGGACACGCCCGCGGGCAGGGGCAGTAACATGGCGTCGGCGAAAGGAATCAGCATGAGATCGGACAGCGCGCCGCCCCAATCTCCGTCCGGATGCGTACCGAGACCGTAAGACGCGAGCGGTGGCACTGCGGTACAGGCGTTGGTCCATCCTCGCCGGCAGGACGGGCACTCACCGCAGCTGATCTGGAAGGGGATGACTACCCGGTCGCCGGGCTCGAAAGCGGTCACGGCGTCGCCCACTTCGACGACCTCCCCTGCCGCCTCGTGGCCGAAGGCATAGGGCGGTGGACGCGTGTAGGCGCCAAGGTACTGATAGACATCGAGGTCGCAGCGGGCAACGGCCATGGGCCGCACAACGGCCTCGCGATCGCTGGTGATCCGGGGTGCGGGCACGTCCCACCATTCGAGCGTCTGCACGCCGGTCAGGGTCAGTTGTCGCATGTTATGGTCCAATCGGTCTAGTAAATGTGACCAAATTAGACCGTTAAGTCTAATATTACAAGCGAGCAAAGTGGGAAGACCGGGAAAACACAAAGACGCCATCGTCAGCGCCGCGGTGGAACTGTTCCGCGATCGAGGCTATGCCCATACCGGAATCGCCGACATCCTCCAGCGCAGCGGTGCGCCGAAGGGTTCGCTCTACCATCACTTTCCGGGCGGGAAGGAGCAGCTGGGCGCCGAAGCCGTACGCAGCGCCGGCCAGGTTGTCACTGACACCCTGCGCGCCCTTGTGGAGCAATCGGGTGGTGGCCCGGATTTCCTCAACGCCTACTTCGACCTGCTCGCCCTATGGGTCGAGCAATCGGACTTCCGCGCCGGCTGTCCCATCGCCACCATCCTCCTGGAAGTGGCGGGCGATTCAGCAGCGATCCGAGAGGCCGGGGCCGATGCTCTGATCACCTGGGCGATGCTTATCGACGAGGCTATGGGTTGCGACGATGATACGTTCGGTTCGATTGCCGTGAGTGCGGTGGAGGGTGCTTTTCTGCAATCACGTGTGCTGAGGAGCACAGAGCCAATCGCTGTTGCGCGTGATGCGTTGCTGCGGCTGTACGAAGCGCAGTCGATGTGACGGCTTCTCACCGCGATAGGTTGTTCGGATCAGCTGGATCGTTCGATCACTCTCCGGTCAGATGAGCCGTGCCGAGCAGCGGGCAGGGACGGGCCAGTCGTTGCGGTCGCTGAAGGGGGGACGCTCCCTCCACGACCGGCCCGCCCCTGCCCTCGGCCGTGCCACGATCGCCAGGCGGTGAGTGGCGTACAGACGAGCTGTCCCGGTTAACCCTCTGTCGAGCAAGCGCACTGTCGCTATTGCGCTTCGCGAGGCGACCGATGGGCTCTTGATCTTCGCGCACCGTGCGATCCGAAGGCACGATGCCGCAAGCCCTAATCGTCAATGCGCTCGAGGATAGATGAGAGCCGGGTCAGCCCTCGAGCCTCATATGAACGTGCTCAATCCCATCCTCCATGTAGTGATCTTGCTCGGAAACAAATCCCATGGATTCGTAGAACGAGGAGAGGTACGCCTGCGCGCCGATACGGATGGCGTGCTGGGGCCAGGTTTTCAGGTTGTACTCGACGCCGCGCCGCACGAGTTCTCGACCCAGGTCGCGGCCGCGGGCATGTTTGGAGACAACGATGCGTCCTATGGAGCTCTCGGCAAACGCGACTCCGGGTCCCAGGCAGCGCTGGTAAGCCAGCAGCCGCCCCCCTTCGCGGTAAGAGCAGTGCACCGCATCCGGGTCCATGCCGTCAGGATCAAGGTACACACAGTCCTGCTCCAAGATGAAGATCGCCGCGCGCAGCGAAAGGATCTCGTAGAGGTCTCGCGTCGTCAGCTCTGAAAAGCCCTGCCAGGTCCAGGCACCCGATGCCGTCACTCGAAAATTCTCCATCGTCGTTGAAGCCGCGCATGCTAGCGATGCACGCCATTCGGGGCCAGTCGAAGTATTTATTGCCCCTCGAAGAACTTGCTACTATCCCTCTCAAGCGCCGCGGTGAGCCTGGCTCACGTATGCGGTGCGCCATACTGAGCCACCAGGGCCGCTATGCTCGCCAGCGTTGATTTGCCAGAGGACTTCAGGCGCCTGAATGAGCAGTTCCGGGGCCTTGTCCAGGCGCTCCTAGACGACGTCGACCTCATCCCCGTTCGCGTAGAGGTTGCTCCCACGCCCACCGGTAACTTCCGCGGGTTTGATGCGGCCAAATTCTATCTCGTGGAAAGCGGAACGATCAGCGTTCGCTATGCTGAACGAACGGCCTACCTTCTCGAGGAGGGCGATATTCTGCTTCCGGATATCGCCGGTATCCGGGACGTTGAAGCCGCGGCCTACTATGGCAGCGAGGCCGGTGCCAGCCTCGGAGGATTTTCGGCCCTGGAGTTCATGCAGCTGGTGCTGTCGCGACCGGGCACGACAAAGCTGTGGACGCGATTGCTCATCACCTACACCGGCCTGATGCTGCGAATCACGGCCATGCATACGAAAGTGGACGTGGTCACCACTCCCGGCTTCGGCATCTACGAACCCGGCGAGATCATCATCAACCAGGGCGAGCGGGCGCAGTACGTGTTCAATCTCACGGCGGGACTTGCGGACGTCCTCGTGGATGACGTGCCGGTCGGGATCATCAGCCCCGGAGAAATCTTCGGCGCCATGGCTGCGCTCACCCACGCTGATCGCAGCGCTACCGTGCGGGCGCGCAGTCGCTGCTCCGTCGTCAAGGTGCCCACGAGCCAGTTCACGGATCTGATTAAGAGCAATCCGGCAACGATCCACGCGCTGCTTACTGACATGGCCAATTCCATCGTCAGCCTCAACGAGCAGCTTGTGCAAGCGCGCCGCGACGGCGCCGCGGGTGCGGACGAAGGCGCCGTGCACCGGGGCGTATCGTTCCGCGAGCGCATCAAGTACGCCCAGACCATGGACGGTGCCGGTCACGGCGACACGGAGATCGAGGAAGTCGAGGGGGCTAAGCCGCCGGATACCCCCGGTGCCTCCGATGCCCCCGATGTAAGTGAAAACCACACCGGCGATGTCTGAAGCTCCAGGCGCAAGCCGGACTCTCTAAGCTCTTGCTTGGCCCCTAAATCTGCCGATCCGAATCCCAGATCGGTGATCCGGTAAATTCCGAGACAAAACAGCATGACAGAAAGCTCGACGATCGATGACGACGGCGTAGAGGGCGTTTCCCTGAAGCAATATGCCGAGAAGGCGTACCTGGACTACTCCATGTACGTCATTCTCGATCGCGCGCTGCCGCATATAGGCGACGGGCTCAAGCCCGTGCAGCGTCGCATCGTCTATGCCATGAGCGAGCTGGGCCTAAAGTCCAGCGCTAAGTTCAAGAAGTCCGCGCGTACCGTCGGTGACGTGATCGGCAAGTTTCACCCGCACGGCGACAGCGCCGCCTACGAAGCCATGGTCCTCATGGCGCAGAGCTTCAGCTACCGCTATCCCCTTATCGATGGTCAGGGAAACTGGGGTTCCCCGGACGACCCCAAATCCTTCGCGGCCATGCGCTACACGGAGTCCCGGCTCACGGCCTACGCCGACGTACTGCTGGGTGAGCTCGGCCAGGGAACGGTCGATTGGGTGCCCAACTTCGACGGCACGCTTGATGAGCCCGCGCTGCTCCCGGCGCAGGTGCCCAATGTGCTGCTTAACGGCACCACGGGCATCGCCGTGGGCATGGCCACGGATATTCCCCCGCACAACCTTCGCGAGGTGGTGCAGGCGGCGATTCGCTTGCTGGAGGCGCCGCGAACCAGCCTTGCGGAACTCTGTGAAATTATAAAGGGCCCCGATTTTCCGACCCGCGCGGAGATCATCACGCCGGCGGAGGAGATTGCAGCGCTCTATGCGACGGGCCGCGGTGGACTGCGTCTGCGCGCTGTATGGCAGGTGGAAGACGGCGACCTAGTCGTCACGGCGTTGCCCTTCCAGACTTCCGGCTCGCGGGTCCTTGAGCAGATAGCGCAGCAGATGCAGGCGAAGAAGCTGCCCATGGTGGCGGATCTTCGTGACGAGTCGGACCATGAGAACCCGACGCGCCTGGTGATCGTGCCGCGCTCCAACCGTATCGATCGCGAGGCGCTGATGAGCCACCTCTTCGCGACCACGGATCTCGAGCGCAGCTACCGGGTCAATCTCAACATGATCGGTATCGACGGACGTCCGGGCGTGCGCAGCCTCGACGCGATCCTCCGCGAATGGCTGCTGTTCCGGCGCAGCACCGTAAAGAGTCGCCTCGAACACCGCCTCGATCGTGTGGAGCGAAGGCTGCACATCCTCGAGGGCTACCTCGTCGCCTTCCTCAATATCGATGAAGTGATTCACATCATCCGCACCGAGGACGAGCCCAGGGCCGCCCTCGTGGCGCGTTTCGGGATCACTGAGATTCAGGCGGACGCGATTCTTGATCTGAAGCTGCGCAACCTCGCCAAGCTCGAGGAGATGAAAATCCGCGGCGAGCAGGATGAGCTTGCCAAGGAGCGCGACTGGCTCAACAAGACCCTGGGCTCCGACGCGCGCATGAAAACGCTTATGCGCAAGGAGCTTGCCGCCATAGCTGAGAAGTTTGGCGACGAGCGTCGCTCCCCCCTGGCTCAGCGCGAGGAGGCTCGTGCGTTCAGCGAGCTGGAACTTATGACCGCGGACCCGATCACCGTCGTGCTGTCGGAAAAAGGCTGGATTCGCGCCGCCAAGGGGCATGAGGTGGATCCCGCCTCTCTGAACTACAAGTCCGGCGACGCCTTCAAGCTGGCCGCCCGGGGTCGCAGCAACCAGGCAGCGGTGCTTATCGACTCCACCGGGCGCGCCTATACGCTTCCCACACACAATCTGCCTTCGGCCCGGGGCCAGGGCGAACCGCTTACCGGACGCATCAATCCTCCGTCCGGAGCGAGTTTCAACGGACTCCTCCTGGGCGACACGGCGCAGCGCTGCCTCCTCGCTTCCGATGCGGGCTTTGGATTTGTCACCAGCCTCGGCGAGCTGCACACGAAGAATCGTTCCGGAAAGGCGGCGCTGACGCTTCCCGCCGGGGCCCGGGTGGTGAGCCCGGTCGCTGTTGCCGATGAGGCCGAGTGGGTCGCCGCCGTCAGCAATGAAGGGCGCCTGCTTCTCTTTCCTCTCGCGGACCTGCCGAGCCTGAGTCGCGGCAAGGGCAACAAGATGATTTCCATACCGCCCGCCCGGGCTAAGGCTCGCGAGGAGTTCGTGGTTGCCGTCGCTGTTCTTGCCGAAGGGGATGGGCTCACGCTCTGGGCCGGGAAGCGGCATCTCACGCTGAAGCGCGCCGAACTCGACCACTACCGGGGTGAACGTGGGCGTCGTGGAAACAAGCTTCCGCGCGGATTCCAGCGCGTCGAACGTATGGAGCTTCTGCCCTGACCGGGCCCGATGCCGGATCAGGTATCAGGGACTGGGGCCTTGTCAGGCGCTAGCGTCGCGCCGCGGCGCGATTCTTTCCACGATCAATCCGGCCTGGTGTGAGAGCAGGGATTCCTGTTCGTCACCCAGGCGCAGCAGTTCCTTGAACGGTCCGGCGTCGGCCTCTGCCCGCGGCTTGGCCGCGAACTGCATCCCCTCGCGCTGCTGTTCGTCACCACCGATGGCCTCTTCCACCAGGATGCGCGGGTAGCTTTCGCCGCCAAGACAGGCCGTGTAGAGCTCGTCGATAACGCCCTGCTGGTGCAACGCGGGGTAGATATCGTCCACTTCCCCGGATTCCTCCTCACACTGTCCAAGGGCCATGGCCAGGTCGATCGACAGGTTCGTACGTTCCCGCAGCCCCAGGGACAGCTCCGCGATCAGGCGCGCGCAGCAGCTTGCACGCAGTGCCTCGCTGCCGGCATTGGGCTGCGGTCCGAAGCTTAGGAGGAGACCGAAGGGTCGCGCCACCGCGAGCTCGCCGCGGTAGCAGTGCGCGGCGGCCTGTACAAGCTGCTGCAGCCGGCGCGTGTAGCGATGCAGGTTGCTTTCGCTCAGCGTGTCTACGTAGCGGGCCAGGCTCGCAAGGTGGACGTAAAGCAAAACGCTGTCATGAAACTCCGTCGCGGCCCGGGGTACGGGAGCGTGACCGCGAAGCATGTCCAGGGGAAGGAGGCCAACGGAGTGTTCAAGCTTGTCGACTTCGTTCTCGGACCCCGGGGACTCTTCGGACGAAGGTAAGAGCAGCTCCGAGTGCAGCGCGGCGATGCGCGTGCTTAGTCGCAGGGCGAGGTAGCGGGTACCGATAAATACCGCGAGGCTCAGAGCAATGGTCAGCGCCAGGAGGCTGAACAGAAAGCGCCAGCGGATTTCTTTGACCGCGGCGCGATCGACGCTCAGCTGCACCTCGCCGGCGATGTCACCGCTCACGGTTATCGGCGCGGCGTAGCTGGCTTCCTGGTCCAGCAGGCTCACGCCCGCCGAGCCGATAGCGGCGCCTTCCACGTCGCGGATGACGATGCCAATCGCCATGGAGCTGTCGATGAAGCGCTCAAGGTTGGCGCGGGCGGCGAGGAGATCGCCGCTGCGCAGTGGCTCGCGCAGGTTTACGGCGAGCTGCTGCGCGAGAGCACTGCCGTAGCGCTGCTCCTGCTCGCGCTGGAGGTGGCTGCTGGCTGTCGCGGCCAGCCAGAGGAGACATAGGCCCAGGATGAGCGCGGCGCCGCTCGCTACCAGGGGCAGCTGTAGCGACAGGCTGTAACGGCCGAGGCGCTTCATCGGGGTCTCGAGTTTCCAAAGAGCGGGGGAGTATACGGTCGTCGTCGATTGCCGTCTCTGTTCACCGACACCGCTGGTACAATTTAGGTCCAACTCCGACCGACGAGAGCCTGCACCTCGCATGGATGTGAGCGTCACCCTTTCCCGCGATCTGTTGCAGGCGGAGATCGCCACGCTTCTCGAATCGCTCCTCACCGCCGAGGCCGTACTGTTTGACCCGCGCGGCGACGTACTGCATTGCCAGGTCGATCCCATCGCCATGGACGAGTTCGAAACCGCGCTGGCCAAAGGTCTTCGCGGCGTCGGAGCGGCCTGGGACAGCCACGATGCCACGGAATCGCTGGGGGCGCTGTACGAGCGTGCCGATTATGTGCTGACCGTGCAACTCGCAGTGGATGCGGACTTCCCTCCGGTCGCCGCGCTGCTCCCCGAATGGGATCTCGAAATACGGGCCCTGCGTCGTCTGAGTCCTCTGTCCAAAGAGGACCTCGCCTTCGAGGTGTACTTCTCCGGCCCCGATCACTTCGTCGACTACCGCGAACGCCTGCCCATGCTATCCGAGCGATGGCGCGTCGACATGAATCTGACCACGGCGGACAGCAAGCGCCCGCGCCCGCGCCTGTTCGTTTTTGATATGGATTCCACGCTCATTTCCTGTGAGGTCATCGACGAGCTCGCAGCGCGGGCCGGGGTGGGTGACGAGGTGGCTGCGATTACGGCCCGGGCAATGCGCGGAGAGCTGGATTTCAAGAGCAGTTTCCGCGAGCGTATGGCGAAGCTTCGTGGTCTCTCCGCGGCGGTGCTCGATGACATCGTCGCCGAGCTACCGATAATGCCGGGGGCACCGGAGCTGATGAAGACGCTCCGAGCCCAGGGGCACCATATGGTGATTCTGTCCGGTGGCTTCGACTACTTTGCCGAGCGCGTGCGCCGTGAACTCGACATGCACGAGGTCCATGCAAATCGCCTGCTCGTGGAGGACGCTGAGTTAACCGGAGAAGTGGTCGAGCCCATCGTCGATGGCGAGCGAAAGGTTGCCCTGCTGGAGACGCTGGCCCTGGAGTACGGCGTCGAACTCGCGGATACCGTCGCCGTCGGGGATGGCGCCAACGATATTCCGATGCTGAACCGCGCCGGTATAGGCGTGGCCTATCACGCCAAGCCGCTGGTCCGTGAGCAAACCGCCTGCGCGGTGAACTTTGCCGATCTCACGGGACTCCTATACCTGCTCGGCGTTCCCCGGGGCAGCTAGCGAGGGACCGGACCGAAGTTGCCAGAAGCCTCTTCGGACTAGTGGCAGTGACAGTGGCAGTGGGAGTGACAGTGGTATGGGGCTGGAGACGACTGTCAGGAGACTGTCCCGCCGCGCGCTAAAGCTCGCTCCATATCGAATCGAAGACGGCCGTAGGCAGGGAATCGCCCCGGGATGCGGCGATATCTTCATCCAACTGACGCAGGTAGTCGAAGTCCATCTGGCTGAAATAGCCCGTGGAGGCCACCTGGCGCTTGAGCTTCACGAGGAACGCATCCTCCTCGCGCGAGAGCGTGATGCGTTGGCCTTCCTTGAACACGAGGCGCGGCAGAATCAGCGTATGCGACTGGCCGACCAGGGCAATCTCGGGAAGAAGAATGACACGAATGGGCCGGGAGTACTCACCTGTGTGCATCTTGATCCGCGCAGCGTAGGCGGTACCGCGCGGACTGATCAGTTCCAGACCGAGAAGCGTGGGGGCATGCTTGATCTGACTGACCCAGCGAATCACGGCGATGGTCCAGTTCGCGCGCTGGTTGTCGGCCTCACGCACGCAGACGATATCGCCGATGTGAATACTGTCCGGCGGTTCGTCCCACTCAACGCAGTAGCCGCCAGCGCTGGCGTTCATCGTCTTCACGGAATGCACGACGTAACGTGTGGGCTCGCGGCTGTCGCGGTCCTGCTGCGTCGCCGCATGTGTGAGGCGCTCGATATCCACCGGTACGTGCGACTCGTCGGAACGCCGCGCGACATCCACGTCCAGATCAGCTTCCGGATTGACCTGCCGCCATTGATCCGCGCGCTGGTCCTGGACCAGGAATGGGTTCGCGCTGAGCCGTTCGCTGGCCGGTGCATCGTATTCGACGCCGTGGAAGACATCGTCGAGGGTGCGCTCCCCGGCAACGTAATAGTGCACATTGCTGAGACCCGCGGCGATGTCCAGCGTCGTCCGCGACGGCTGGCGAGCAAAATTGCGTTGGCTGATTTCACCCAGCGACTTGATCAGGTGCTCAAGCAGATTGGTGTCAAGGCGGGTCTGCCGATCGAATTCAATCACTCGTAGACCCTGGGTCCCGCGCGAATGCCTGAGGCTTTCCAGATGTGCGATGAGTGCCTTGGTGTTCAGAAAACGGTATTGCGAGGTTCCGCGGCGAACAAGAAGTTCGGAGAAAATCGGTGGCTGGTCACTTTGCATATCCACAGCAAAGAGCCCTTCTCCTAGTTCCGGGTCCTGCAGTTCCACGAATCCGCACCATTCGCGGAAGGCGCGGAAGGCTCCCATGATGTCGTGCTGCCGCAGCTGATTTGGCTTGGAGCAGGCCAGAAGTAGCGGGGGCACGTATTCCTGGGCGATGCTGGTGCGCGTGTCCCGGAGTTCGTCTTCGATGGGGAGTCGCGCAAGCTGCTGGCGTTCGGCAAGGGCGAAGAGCTGATGCAGATTGGCCCAGGTGTTCAGTTCGATCGGTTGGTAGAGCAGATACGAGAGGCGTATGCGGGTCGCGGAAGAGGCTGTCGCGCGATGCAGAGACTCCGCCGCAAGCTTTGCCGGATTGACGTCTACCAGACTATGGCTGTCGCGAATGGTGTGAACCGCGACCAGCGTGTAGCCGGCGCTGCTCAGGGAGCAGAGGTCCGCAATAATGTCAGCCCGCAGCTGTGCTTCTTCATCGAGGACGATGGGCTGGTTCAGGCACACCTGTTCGAGCGCTTTGATCACGGTGCGCATGGGCGGCCGGATCAGCTCCATGAGGGCAAAGCGCAGCGGCGACGCAAGGGCGACGCGGTTCATTTCCGACACGGCGGTGCGCAGCAGACTTCCCGCTCGACCCGGGTCACCCAGCGGCAGCTCGTCGACCCACGCCTGGACGGCATCGGGTTCGCAGGCAAACAGGCTGCACGTTTCGAGGTCCTGCTGTGGCAGGCGCAGCGCTGACTGCTGAAGGGGCTTCATGCCAGCAATCCCCCACGTTAACAAACGGTACTTATGATCGGGCGAGCATAGCTCAACTGGGAGCCACGAACCTAACGTAACATCCTGATTTTGCGAACCCGGTACGGTATCATCGCGCCCCTTTCGGACGCTCCGCGGGGACTCCCCACAATGGCCAGCTACTCCACCAATGAATTCCGCTCGGGGCTTAAAGTGATGCTCGACGGTGATCCCTGCAGCATCCTCGAAAATGAGTTCGTGAAGCCCGGTAAGGGTCAGGCCTTCAACCGCGTGCGGCTGCGCAACCTTAAAAGCGGTCGCGTATGGGAACGTACCTTCAAATCAGGCGAAAGCCTGGAGGGTGCGGACGTGATGGATGTATCCATGGAGTACCTCTACAGCGACGGCGAGTTCTGGCACTTCATGGAGCCCAACACCTACGAACAGCACCAGGCAGACGCCGCGGCTGTGGGAGACTCGGCCAAGTGGCTGAAGGAGCAGGACTCCTGCGAGGTCACGCTCTATAACGGCAGCCCGCTCTCCGTTACCCCCGCGAATTTTGTTGAGCTTGAGATAATCGAAACGGACCCCGGTCTGAAGGGTGATACGGCGCAGGGAGGCAGCAAACCGGCGACTCTGAGCACCGGCGCCGTGGTGCGTGTTCCGCTGTTCATCACCCAGGGTGAGGTCATCCGCGTCGATACCCGTTCTGGAGAATACGTCGCTCGCGCTGGAAAAAGCTGACGGCTGTAAACGCCCGTACCCGGATCTCAGGATTCTGTCCTGCTTCGACTGCAGGCGCTGAAACTGCGCTGACCCGATCGAGATGCCGGGTGCTGATCCTGGAATCTCGAAGATCCAAGCAAGGATTCAACCCCCGGACCTGGACTCCGCTTTCGCGATGACGATCAAAGGATGGCGCCCCGGCGCTCCCAAGGACGCGCTCCTGGCGCGGGCAAGGCTCCTGCAACAGATTCGCTCGTTTTTCTCGGCGCGGGAGGTGCTCGAGGTAGAGACGCCGATGCTGGGCAGCTATGGGGTCACCGATCCGGCGATTGAACCACTGCGCGTGCGCCATGCGGCTACCGCGGCGGCGCCTGAGTTTCTGCAGACTTCCCCCGAGTTTTTCATGAAGCGCCTGCTTGCCGCGGGCAGCGGGCCCATCTATCAGCTCGGCCGGGCGTTTCGAGCCGGCGAGAGCGGCTCACGGCACAATCCGGAGTTTACGCTTCTGGAATGGTACCGGCCCGGTCTCGACCTGCCGGCGCTGATGAGCGAAGTCGAAGACCTTCTGCTGGAGTGCCTGCTCACCGCGGGCAGGGAACGTCCCGCCGTAGAACGCCTCAGCTACGCGCAGGCATTTATCGCTAGCGTGGGTCTGGATCCACACGCCGCCGACGATGCGGAGTTGGAACTCGCTGCGAGAGAGGTGACGGAGACGGCGGAGCTGGAGCTTGATCGCGACGGGTGGCTCGATCTGCTGATGACACACGTGGTCGAGCCGGCGCTGCAGCCGCGGGGCCTGGTTTTCGTCTACGACTACCCGGCAAGCCAGGCGGCGCTGGCGCGCTGCCACGATCGCAAGGGAACGCGCGTTGCCGACCGTTTCGAGGCCTACCTGGACGGCATGGAGCTCGCCAACGGCTATCGCGAACTGCTTGATGCCGATGAGCACGTCGTACGGGCGGAGCGCGACAACCGGGTGCGGCAGTCTTTGGGGATCGAGGAGCGCGAACTCGATCCGCGGCTGCTCGATGCCCTGGCCTCCGGTCTTCCGGACTGCAGCGGTGTAGCGCTGGGTGTGGACCGACTGCTCATGCGCATCCTCGGCGCTCGAACGCTCGATGAGGTCCTGGCCTTCAGTTGGGAGCGCAGCTAGCTCTTTCCACCGGATCGATTCCAGGGTTTCAGAAGATGCGCTTGTCGCCACCGTCGACCACGGCAGCGCCGTAACCCGCGACAAATTCCGGCGGCAGTCGCCGCGGTTTTCCCGAGCTGATCTCGATGCAGGCGAAGCGCACTTCGGCCCGCAGGAGAGTGGCGCCGTCGCTGCGGCGCCGAACCTGAAAGTGGCGGGTCATGGTCAGCCGCTGGTCCCAGTCGACGATCCAGGTCGCCGTCGCGATGTTTTCGTTGAGATAGGAAGCCTGAAGATAGCGGTAGCGGCCCTCCACCACGGCCATGGCCCGGTCCAGGCGGTGGTAGCTGTCGAGATCAAGGCCTAGCGATACCGAGTGTTCCCAGGCCGCAGCTTCGCACCAGCGCACGTAAACCGTGTTGTTGGTGTGCTGCAGCCCGTCTACGTCAGCCGCTTCGACAATGCTGTCGCGCAGAAAGGGATCGGGGAGATCCCAGCTCGCGGCGTCCAGTTCCATGCTTCAGGCCGGAGCCCCGGCCGCGTCGGCGTGATCATCGGCTGGTTTCTGCGCGATACCCAGGAAGCCGTAAGCCACGGCAATCAGGGGACATGCGTAGTTGAACACCGCGAAGGGGGCGTACTCAAAAGTGAGAATGCCGAGCGTTGCGGACATGTAGGCGCCGCAGGTGTTCCAGGGAATCAGGGCCGAGGTGAGGGTGGCGGAATCTTCCAGGGTTCGCGACAGATTGAGCCGCGACAGGCCAAACTGTTCGTAGGCGTCGCGGTACATGCGGCCGGGGAGCGCCAGGGCCATAAATTGATCGGCAGCGAGGATATTGGTTGAAATGCAGGTCGCTACGGTAGTGAGGATCAGCGAACCCGCGCTGCGTACCGCGCGCAGGGCCACACGCAGCCAGAACTCCAGAATCCCCGTGCGCTCGAGGATGCCGCCGAAGCCCAGGGCACAGATGATCAGCCAGACCGTGTTGAGCATGCTCTCCATACCGCCCTTGGACAGGAGCGCATCGAGGAACTCGTTGCCACTGTTCGCCTCATAGCCCGCGAACAGCGCAATCCACACGCCGCGCAGCAGCGCCACGGCAGGCGCAAAATCGCCCTCGCCCGCGAGGCGCATCACCGCTTCGGGTTGAAAGACAAGGGCGAAGACGGCGCCAGTGAGCGCGCTGACGATGATCGCCGGATAAGCGGGGAAGCGTCGATATACGAGGAAGAGCATCACGGCAAGCGGCAGGAGCAGGTGTACGCCGATATCGAACTCTACGCCCAGACTGGCCTGGAGCTGGGCGATTTCCTCGGGAGTGGTCGCGGCGCCCCCGCCGAGTAGGGCGAACACACTCAGCGCCAGCGCGAAGGAGGGCACCGTCGTCCAGAGCATGTGGCGGATGTGCTCGAAAAGATCGACGCCCGTCGATGCCGCGGCGAGATTGGTGGTGTCCGACATCGGGGACAGCTTGTCTCCGAAGTAGGCGCCGGAAATGATGGCACCGGCGGCAATGGCGGGGTTGAGTTCAAAGCTCCCGGCAATCCCCATAAGGCCGATGCCCAAGGTGCCGGCAACGGTCCAGGAACTGCCGACGCTGATGGCTACGATGGCACAAATCACCGCGCTGGCCGCGTAAAAAATGCCTGGATTAAGAATCTGAACGCCGTAGTAGATCATCGTTGGCACCGTTCCCGAGAGAATCCAGGTACCGATCAGCATGCCGACCGACAGCAGGATCAGCGTCGGCCCAAGCCCGACACCGATGCCGTCGATGATGCCCTCCTGACAGCGACGCCAGTCGATGCCGGTCCGGGCGCCCACCAGAGCGGCCACGGCCGTGGCAAGAACCAGCGCAATCTGGTTGGCCCCATAGGACGCGTCGGCGCCAAAGAGATAAACGGATGCGGCAAGGAGTGTGACGAGAAAAACGATAGGTGCAGCCGCGAGAAACGGCGTCAGGTGTTCGTTGACGTGGCGTGTGCTACTCAAAATGAACTGACTCGGCGGGATTCCAACGCCGAGAATGCCGGAATTGGCGTGCTCGGTACAGGCATCTTCCACTTCCACGAGCTTCGTAGCAGGGCTCGGCAGCCCGGTGCCGCTCTACTTGAGCTGCTCGCGTAGCTCCATCGGCGCTCCTGTTCTGAACAGCGCGCTCGACGGACGCTCAAGCAGAACGGCACCGGGCTGCCACCAGGCTTCGGGACGTGGCGCTGACGACACAATGTCTGTCTCGGGCACGGGAGAGGCGTGGTGGGTGGCTGAGCTTCGAGCGTTGGTCGAGGGCAAATGGCGGCGCGGAGGCACTGACGGATCGATGTGAACCGTTCAAGTTGAGCGCCGCCGGTAGGCTGCGCTGCGCTTCGCAGTGGCACTGCCGACAGGCGGTCCGGCTGGTACTCGGACGAGGTGTGGCGGGCGGCTGTCGTTCGAGCGTCCGTCGAGCGCGTTTGGCAGTGCTCGAACGCCGATGGAGCTACGCGAGCAGCTCGAATGATGGCCGTCTGCCGCACCGCCTTCGGATGGCGCCGGCCCACCAAGGCGGATGGGAATTGCACTGAAGAGGTGAGGTAGGCGGTTGTGCTTTGAGCGTCCGTCGAGCGCGGCTGGCAGTGCTCGGGTGCCGATGGAGCTACGCGAGCAGCTCAAATTACGACCGCCTGCCTCGCCGGGTTTAGACAAACAGCACCCAGACAGTGTTAGTCAGGGCCGATATCCCGGCTTGGCAAAGGCAATCTGCGCAGTCCCGATGATGCGCTCCCGGAACCCACCCTCGCAGTAGCACAGATAAAACTCCCACATGCGAATAAACCGCTCATCAAACCCCATGGCACGAACCTCCTCGAGACGGTCCATGAAACGCCGCCGCCACTCCGCCAACGTGACGGCGTAGTCGAGGGTGATGTCTCGCAGGTGGACCATCTGCAGGTCCGTGTCCCGGGCGATGTGCTGGGCGATGACTTCCAGAGAGGGCAGGCAGCCGCCGGGGAAGATGTAGCGCTTGATGTAGTCGACGGAGCGGCGCGCGCGTTCGTAGCGGCGATCGGGGATGGTGATCGCCTGGATGACCATCTTGCCGTCATCCTTGAGGAGCCGGTTGCAGCACTGAAAATAGCTGTCGTAGAAGTCGTGACCCACAGCCTCGATCATCTCGATGCTTACCAGCTTGTCGAACTTGCCCTCGAGGGCGCGGTAATCCTTGAGGAGCAGGGTGATGCGGTCGGACAGGCCCAGGGCCTCCACGCGCTGACTCGCGTAGTCGTACTGTTCCTGGGAAATCGTCGTGGTGGTGACGCGACAGCCGTAGTGGGTGGCCGCATGAATCGCCATGCCGCCCCAGCCCGTGCCGATCTCTACCAGGTGATCCGAGGGCTTCAGCTCGAGCTGCTGGCAGATTTCGTCGAGCTTATCGACGGCGGCTTTTTCAAGCGTAGTGCCCGGCCGTTCGAAGACCGCCGCCGAATACATCATGGTCGGATCGAGGAACAGGCGGAAGAAGTCGTTCCCAAGATCGTAGTGCGCCGAGATGTTGCGCTTCGATCCCTCGTGCGTGTTGCGGTTCATGGCGTGGGCAAGCTTCAGGGCCAGCCGCGTGTACCAGTGCTGGCTCGACTGCATGGATTCCATGCTGTCCATGTTGGCGCTGAACAGGCGCGTGACCTGGGTCAGATCCGGTGTCGACCAGTCTCCGTCTATAAACGCTTCGCCGGAGGCAATGGTGCCGCCGGTGAGGACCTTGCCGAAGGCGGCGCGATTGTGCACGACAATCTCGGCCTGCGGTTCGCCCGCTACTCCGGGCTTGCCGAAGTGATGCGTGTCTTCGCCATCGTGGATGGTGAGGCTGCCGACTTTGATGTGCGACAGAACGCGCAGCATGAAGCGGCGGGCCAGGTCGCCGCGTTTTCCGATACCGCTCAGGCTGGGCAGCAGGGGAATCCTGCTGACACTGACTTCGTTCATGAGGGTGCTCCCGATTCCATGGTCCGCCCCGGGTGGGGGTGCAACGGTATACGCTTGATAAACAGTTTGAGTGCTTCCCAGTAGATGCCGCCGGCCACTTTGGCGGTCATCAGCGGGAACCGCCAAAGGACGCGCCGCAGCGCGGCCGGGCAGATCTCCTCGGCCGCCAGGGCCAGCGTGGCGTCGAACTCGCGCCCTCGCTCGCTGTGATTTTCGAGGTGTATTGCCAGGCGAGCGCCGGGCTGATTGCTGCGCCAGGCGTAGCGCATGTGCATGGGGTTGAAGGGCGATACGTGGAAGCTCTTGTCGAACTCACAGCGCAGAACGCGCTCTTCGCCAGACACCAGCACATAGCTGTGGCGCTCGTTCCAGGGCGTGTTCGTTACCTCGGCGACGAGATACTCGAGGCGAGTTTCATCCTCGCTGAAGCAGTAGTAACAGGCCAGGGGATTCATCTGCAGTCCGAAGTAACGCATGTTGGCGAGCAGATAGATCGGGCCGCGATGCTCGTCTCCCGTTTCCTCGCGAATCCGCCGACGCACCTCTTCCTTAAGCGGCTTCTGCGGATCGCCGAGGAAGTCTTCCCGGCGGAAGCGCGCCGGCGCAAACCTCGCCCGGGACCAGAAGCGGGTCTGGGAAAAGACCTCGTCCAGTTCATCGAGGTGCAGATAGGGCATGAACACGCTGTAACGAAAGTCGTGGGCGCGGGGCAGATGGCGCCGATGGCGAAGCGTGCCGCTGTAGAGCCTGGACTTCATCCCGGCGCGCCCCTCAGGCTGCAGCCCGGGCCTGCTCCCCGAGGGCTTCGGCTACGCGCAGCGCGCTGACCACTCCGTCCTCGTGGAATCCATTGTGCCAGTAGGCGCCGCAATACCAGGTGTTCTGCACGCCGTTTATTTCGTCCCAACGCGCCTGGGCGGCCATACCCTCAAGGCTGAACACCGGATGGTCGTAGCGGAAGCGCCCGAGAATTTTGTGCGGATTGATCGACGCCGTGTCGTTGAGGGTGACGCAGAACGTCTCCGGAGCGTCCAGGCCCTGCAGGATATTCATGTTGTAGGTGAGCACGGCACGGGACGCATCCACACCGAGGCGGTAGTTCCAGCTCGACCAGGTCTTGCGGTTCTTCGGCAGGAGCTTCGTGTCGGTATGCAGCACCACATCATTGGCCTGATACGGCAACGCGCCGAGCACTTCGCGCTCCCGCTCTGACGGTGAATCCAGCATGGCTAGCGCCTGATCCGAGTGAGTGGCAATTACAACCTGGTCGAAGCGCTGCTGATCACCGTCGGCAAACTCGATGGTCACTCCCGCCGCATCGCGGCGAAGGGAGCTGACGGCCTTGTTGGTGTGCACGCGCTGTTCGAAGCGACGGCACAGGGGTGCGATGTACTCGCGCGATCCGCCCTCGATCACCCGCCACTGCGGTCGGTTCTTCACGGAGAGAAGGCCGTGGTTCTTGAAGAACCGCACAAAAAACTGGACCGGAAAATCCAACATGCTGACGCAGTCGGATGACCAGATCGCCGAACCCATAGCGATCAGATAATCGCGTTTGAAGCCGTCACTGTAGCCGTTGCGGTCGAGATAGGCCCCGAGCGTGTCGTCGTCGGCGAGACGCCCGGCCTCAAGATCGGCCACGCTTTCCTTGTTAAATCGAAGGATGTCGCGAACCATGCGCAGGAAGCGCGGCGACATCAGGTTGCGACGTTGGGCGAAGAGTGCGTCGAGGTTGGTCCCCGCGTACTCGAGCCCCGTGTCCTCGTCGCGGACGCTGAAGCCCATGGAAGTCGGCTTACTGCTGATGCCCAGTTCGTCGAGGAGCGATATAAAATTCGGATAAGTCCAATCGTTAAAAACGATGAAGCCCGTGTCGATCGCGAAGCGTCGAGTACCCAGGGCAACATTGACCGTAGCCGTGTGGCCGCCGAGGCGGCGGTTGGCCTCAAACAGCGAGACAGTATGCCGGGCACTTAGATAGTGAGCGCAAGCTAACCCGGAAATCCCTGAACCTATTACCGCTATCTGCACCGAAGGTGCCTCCAATTGAACTGCCCGGCTGCCTTCGGAGCCTAACCAGGGTGCGCGGCGTCGCACAGGGAAAGGCCGCCTACACGCGTATGATCCACAGAAAAATTGCGGTTAATACCCGTTTAATCCGTTTAACGCGGAAGACAGCTGTCTTACTGTTGTCGTGGAATTACGTGCCGGGGGGGTCGCCGGATCAGAGCTAATATGCGACCTTCGTACTACGAGCATGAGCGAAAAGTGCTACCTTAGTAGTAATTTCACGGTTTCACTCATCTAGACACAAGCCCAACAGCGTAAAGCGGGGGGAGAGACATGGAGAAGGTACCGAGCGACACGCCGACGGAAGGCGTCAGCGGTATTGACCGTGTGGTAACCAGTGCGATGCCGGTGCGAGACGCTTCCGCGCCGGAGGAATCATCGACCAACGCCTGGAAGCCGCCCGCGGGTCGACGCACGGACGAGTGGAGTGAATGCCTTGTTCTGATCGCCGATAAGGAAGATCGAGCGGCATACACGCGACTCTTTCGGCACTTCGCGCCGCTGATCAAGGCCTTTGCCCTGTCCGGATCGGCGCTATCGGCGACACACGCCGACGAGCTGGTTCAGGAAGTGATGTTGAAGGTGTGGCAGAAAGCCGGCGCTTTCAACCCGGAAAAGGCCGCGGCAAGCACATGGGTCTACACCATTGCCCGTAACTGCCGCACGGACATGTTTCGTCGTCTCCAGAAGTTTGACACGCCCCTCGCGGCCGAGGATTTCGGGCCGGAGCAGGCGGAGGAAGAGCCGTTCCTGCAGCTGCAAAATCGCCGCAGTGCGGATCGGATACGCGACATGATGGGTGATCTGCCCGCAGATCAAACCCAGATCCTTGCCAAGGTTTATATGGAAGGAAAGTCGCATGCTGAAGCGGCGGCCGAGTTGGATCTCCCGCTGGGGACCGTCAAGTCTCGGGTGAGGCTGGCGATCCAGAAGCTGCAGGTGCAGTTTGAGCGCAATCGGGATGTCGATCTCCACGACTGAACTCCAGACGCGAGTTGAGCGTAGAGAAAAGACGGAAATCGGTGCTAATTAAGCTGCAGCCATCGCCGCGATTCAAATGTGGCGCCTAGGGCAGGCAGCGACGCGATAGGACGCGATAGGACGCGATAGGACGCGATAGAAAGAAACGACGACGTCGAAGAGGAAGACGTCGAAAAAGTACCGATTGAAAAATTACCGACCAGAGTATCGATCCGAGTACCGATCAGAGTATCGATCCGAGTGCCGATCAAGAGTGCCAAGACAGATGAAGACGACAACGACAAGCGCCCAAACTGAATACCACGCGCCCGACGCAATGACCGGGTCGGAAACCTCGACGGGGTATGTTCCCCGACACCATCCCGATCTCGATTTGCTTACCGAGCATGCGGCAGGATCCCTGTCTCTCGCCCAGTCGGCCTGCGTATCTGCTCATTTAAACTACTGCGATGCCTGTGCCCGCACGGTCAGTCAGCTGCAAAACGTAGGTTCGGCGCTCTTCGAAACGCTGCAGCCGGAGCCGGTAGGCGATGCGCTCCTCGAGCGCGTCCTGGCACGTCTCGACGAGGAAGCCCCGCTGCGCTATGAGGCGGCAGAAACGAAGACTCAGGACGCAACGCCCGCTCTTCTGCGGCGCCTGATGGCCGGGGATTTCTCCGATCTCGCCTGGAAGAAGATCACCGATACGCTGCGCACGACCCAGATTCGCACCGGCGACAAAGCCTTTGAGTTCACGCTCCTGCACATCAAGGCCGGTGGCGAGATACCACCTCACGAGCATCACGGTTCCGAGATGACGCTCGTGCTGCAGGGCGGCTTTGAAGACCAGCACGGCAGCTACCGCCAGGGCGATTTCCTTTTCCGCAGCGGATCTTATCAACACGCGCCGCGAGCCTTTGCCGACGAGGACTGCATCTGCCTCGCAGTGCTCGACGCTCCTTTACGGTTTACCGGCTGGAAATACCGCTGGATGAACCCCTTCCTGCGCCTGCAGGCGGGCTGAAGAACTGACTCAGCCCCTGCTCTCGCAGCGCACGCTGCGAGAGCCCTGACCCCTCAGCCGCAAGGAATCTCTGCGACAAAAGCCCAAGCGAAACCCTTCGTGCCCTGTGCTACAGTCTGGGCCCTTTTTGTGCGGCCCACGACACTTGTTTAGCTGTCTGATGTCGGTGGCAGCTGCGGGCGGCGCAGAGTGTGGATCGCGCTGCTTCGGCCGAGAGCTTAACCCGCCACGATTAAAGAAAAACCGATAACTGACTAGGGAAACGACGTATGCAGTTAGGTGTCCCCAAGGAATCGCACCCCGGTGAGAATCGCGTGCCGATGACACCCGAAACGGCCAAGAAGCTCGTTCGACTTGGCGCGACCATCCACATCGAAGCGGGCATGGGCACGGGAAGCGGCTACGATGACGACGCCTACACCGAGGTCGGCGCTGAAATCGTCACCGATCGCGCAGCTCTGATTTCGTCCTCGGATATGCTCCTGCGCTTGCGTAAGCCCGCGGTGGAAGAAATCGCGCAGATGAAGCGCGGTTGTATCCACGTCAGTTATCTCGATCCTTTCAACGAACACGATCTCGTGCGCGCTTTCACGGACGCTGGCGTTACGTCTATCAGCATGGAGATGATTCCGCGCTCCACGCGCAGTCAGAAGATGGATGCCCTCAGTTCTCAGGCGAATCTCGCCGGCTATGTAATGGTGATGCTTGCCGCCACGCACCTGCCGCGGATTTTTCCCATGATGATGACTCCGGCGGGCACCCTGAAGCCGTCGAAGATCTTCATTATCGGTGCGGGTGTGGCGGGCCTGCAGGCCATCGCCACGGCCAAGCGCCTCGGTGCCAAGGTCATGGCTTTCGACACCAGGGCGGTCGTCGCCGAGCAGGTGCAGTCTCTGGGTGCGAGCTTCCTTGAGATCGACCTGGGCGAGACGGGCCAGACGAAGGACGGCTACGCCAAGGAGCTCACTCCTGAGCAAATCCAGAAGCAGAAGGATGCGCAGGCTGACGTAATTGCCGAGTCCGACGTGGTGATCACCACTGCCCAGCTCTTCGGCCGCAAGCCTCCGGTGCTGGTGCCCCGCGAGGTGGTCGAGCGCATGCAGCCCGGATCGGTCGTTGTAGACATGGCCGCCGAGACCGGTGGCAACGTCGAGGGCTCCGTCGCTGACGAGGTCGTCGACATCAACGGCGTGAAAGTCATCGGTCTCGGTAATCTGCCGAACTACGTGTCCCGGGACGCCTCGGTCATGTACGCCAATAATCTGTTCAATCTCGTTGAGGACACCTGGGACAAGGAAACCGGAAGCTTTGTCCTTGACCTGGAGAACGACATCCTGCCGGGCTGCGTGATCACCCACGACGGCGCAGTCGTCAACGAGACCATCAAGAACATCCTCGAGGGGGCCGCCTGATCATGGAAGCCGTATTTCTGACCTTCATTCTCATGCTGTCGATCTTTCTCGGCTTTGAGCTCATCAACAAGGTACCGGCAACTCTGCATACACCGCTTATGTCGGGTGCCAACGCGATTTCCGGCATAACCGTGGTCGGCGCCGTGGCCCTCGCGGGCACGGGTGAGAAGGATCTCGCCAACTGGCTCGGCGCCTTTGCCGTGGGCCTCGCGTCCATCAACGTCGTTGGCGGCTACATGGTGACCGATCGCATGCTCGCCATGTTCAAGAAGAAGGAGGGCTGATCGTGGGAGGTACCAGCCTTTTGATCCAGCTCGCCTATGTAGTCGCTGCCGCGCTATTCATCTTCGGCCTCAAGTTCCTTGGATCTGCAGCCACGGCCCGGAAGGGCAACCTGTGGTCGGCGGGCGGCATGCTTATAGCTATCGTGGCCGCTCTTCTCGATCAGGGAATCGTCGATTACCAATTCATCTTCGCCGGCTTCATCGTGGGTGGTCTCATCGGTGCCGCCGCGGCGCGCCTTGTGCAGATGACCTCCATGCCGGAGATGGTGGCGCTCTTCAACGGCTTCGGCGGCATGGCCAGCCTGCTGGTCGGCGCAGCCGCCATCAGCGGTGACGCCAACACCTTCACGCTTATCACGATTGTGCTGTCGATACTGATCGGCGGCGTCACGTTTACGGGCTCCCTGGTTGCCTGGGGCAAGCTCTCGGAAACCATCAACAGCGGTGCCGTACGCTTTGGCAGTCAGCAGATGGTGAACAGCATTATTGTGTTCGCGATCTTCGTGTGCGGTTGGCTGTTCGTGCTCCATCCGGAGACGCCGTTCTGGCTGATTCTGATGATTGCCCTGTCGCTGGCCTTCGGCATACTCGCGGTCATACCCATCGGCGGCGCAGACATGCCCGTGGTGATCTCGCTGCTGAACTCCTATTCGGGTCTCGCGGCCTGTGCCGCGGGTTTCGCGATCAACAACAACATACTGATCGTTGCCGGTTCACTGGTGGGGGCCTCGGGCATCATCCTCACGCAGATCATGTGCAAGGCCATGAACCGTTCCCTGAGCAATGTACTGTTCAGCGGCTTTGCCAGCGTCAGCGACGAGGAGACCACGGTCGAGGGCGAGATCAAGCCGATTTCGGTGGATGACGCCTACTACGTACTCGAGGCGGCCAGCAGCGTAGCCATTATTCCCGGTTACGGTATGGCCGTGGCGCAGGCCCAGCACGTGGTGAAAGAGCTTACCGAGCTCCTCGAGCAAAACGGCGCTGAAGTAAATTTCGGTATTCACCCGGTAGCCGGCCGCATGCCCGGCCACATGAACGTGCTTCTCGCCGAGGCCGATGTGCCCTATGACCAGTTGCTCGAGATGGACGACATCAACCCGCGTATGGAAACGGTTGATGTGGCCATCGTGATCGGGGCCAACGATGTGGTGAACCCCGCTGCTCGGGAAAGCGAGGGCAGCCCCATCTACGGTATGCCGGTCATCAACGTTGATATGGCTCGCACGGTGTTTGTCCTCAAGCGCTCCATGGCCTCCGGTTTTGCAGGCATCGAGAATCCGCTGTTCTATAAGGACAACACGCGTATGCTGTTTGGCGACGCGAAGGAATCCATCGGCGGGCTGATACGCGAGTTCAGCTGATACAGCCGGAGTAACGAATAAGGGCTCGAGGGTCCGCAGGAGCAGGCGCTATGGCAGCGACAAACGCAGGGGCGACGGCAACACCCGAGGCCATTGACCTGCAGGCCTTCGCCGCCCAGCACGAGTCCGATCTCCCGGAGGCGCCCATGCTCGCCTCCCTGCGCGGCGAGCACCGGCACATTGCCAGTGTGCTCGCCCTGCTTTCCGATCATCTGAATGCCATCGAGCGCAGCGAACTCGTCAACACGCACGTGGTGTACGAGATCCTCGACTACATGGTCACCTGGCCAGACCGGTTTCATCATCCCCGCGAAGACGTGATCTTTGCCTATGCGGCGGACGTCGATGCACGCCTCGCCCGGGACCGGCGTCGCCTCGAGAAGGAGCATGACGCCCTCGCCCGGGCAGGCAAAGAGCTCTTGCACACCATCGAGCGCTGGCGTCGCGGCGCCGCTGACGGCAGCAAGGTTGTCAGCCTCGGGCGTGAGTACGTGCAGTCCCACTACCGGCACATGAGCTTCGAAGAGAGAGATGTGTTCCCGGCGATCGATGTGGTTCTCAACCGCAATGACTGGCGCGAGCTGGCGGCCGATGATCAGCTGCGTCCCGTGGGCGACCCTGTGTTTGGTCGCCGTGTACAACGTGAATTCAGAAACCTCGCGCGTAAGCTGCGCCGCAACCTGCGGCGCGGCGTGGAACGCACCGCCGTCGCCGAATGGGTGGGTCTCGAGTCCCTGCTGGAGGCCGTTGAAGTGATGAGCATGGCGGCTCAGAGCGGGCGCAGCATCACTCGAGATCACATCGCCACCGGGCTTCGCGAGGGCACGTACATTACTCTCGATGCGCCGCTGCGCGCGCCGCTGCTTTGCGCCGCCAACAATTTGCGCCTGAGCCTGGAGTGGGTGGAAGAGATGCAGGGTGTCTATCGCGATACGGCCGTGGATCTGGTGCGCATCAACCGTGAACGCAAGGACCGTATGCGGTTGCTGCGTCGCGCTTCCCGGCCCTGACGCGACGCCGCCAGTACTCAATCAAAGCAGGTCAGCGTCCTCGCTCAGAAGCGGCGCTGCGTCGAGATTTTCCGCGTCCATCATCGAAGCCACCCGTTCAAGCACGGAGACCAACTGATACTGCTCCCAGCGTGGCAGAGCTTCGAAGCGGGCGGAAAAACTCTCCTGCAACGGCTTCGGCGCTGCCTGAAGCACTTCTCTTCCCGCGTCCGTGATTAACACGTGAATGCGCCGCCGGTCTACGTCGCTGCGCTGGCGAGTGAGCAGATCGCGTTTCTCAAGATTGGTCAGAATCGTGGTGATGGTTGCCTGACTCAGGCTGACCGCCCTGGCCAGTTCTGATGCCGTGGGTGCCTCCCGTTCAAAGGCTTCACGCAGCACTAGCAGCTGTGGAGAAGTAAGCCCCACGGAGCGACCTAACTTGCGCGAGTGGATACTTGTTGCGCGCAGGATGCGGCGGAGGGATACGAGCACATCGTCAATCAGCTCGGTCATCATTTAATCTCACGTCCAATTCCGCTTCTCGTTGCTTCAAACGCTTCGGAGCGGGTCTTTGCCAAGGGCTTCTCTCAGGGGGCCCAGCCAGTCGGCATAATTCTGCCAGCGATACTGCGCGTCATGGAACAGGGGTCGACGAACCTGTTCCGATGATGGGGTGCGTACCGCGCGATCACTTTCCCAATAGCGCAGGCAGATATCTTCGAAGGGCAAATCAAGATATTCGAAAAGCCGATGTAATTCGCCCTCCAGGTCGTCGAGAAGACGCTCGTGCTGCACGCGAAAAACGCGCTCCGGTAACACCGTATCCCAGTGTGCCATGACGCCCTCGTAGCAACGGTAGTAGTGGCCCAAGTCGGTGAGGTCGTAGCTGAATTCCTGCCCTTCCGCGAACAGCTGCTGAAAGTTGCTGAAGCAGCAGGCCATGGGCTCTCGACGGGCGTCGATGATGCGCGCATGGGGAAGGATCAGATGAATCAGACCGATGTGGCGAAAATTGTTCGGCATCTTGTCGATAAATCGGGGCGCGCCGTGACGGTGCACCGCCGCCTGTTCGAGATAAGACTCACCTAACGAGCGGCGGTCCCCGGAGCTCAACGACCGGAGGATCTTCGGATAACCGGGGCGCTCTCCGCTGACGCCGCGCCGTCGGCGTAGCTTTTGTGCAAGGCTGAGAATATTGGGAAGTTCGCGCGTGCCTTCGATCAGGCTGTGCGAGGCGAGAATCTGCTCAAGAAGCGTGCTGCCGGCCCGAGGCATACCCAGAATAAAGATTGGATCGGGAGCCTCGCTCCCGCCGTGGACCGCCGCTTCGAAGAGTTCCGCATCCAGAATAGAAAGCTGGCTCTTCATCTCGCCCTGGAGTTGCTCCGCGCTATAGCTGAGCTGTCGTGCACGGAGCGCGTTGCCGCGGGCAAAATGATCGAAGGCGCTTGAGTAGTCTCCGCGATCTTCGAAAGCTTTACCGAGCGCGAACGCGAGGTACACCCGATCCATAGGGCTATATGACGGCTTCTCGGCATCGGCCAGCATCTGTTCAAGCTGCGCATCCGAAAACGTGTAGGTTTTCAGGTTCGCCAGCGCGTACCAGGCTTCTCCGTGGTGACGCACTTCCGCGGCGCGGCGATAGGCGTCGATGGCCTCACGGCTGCGTCCACAGGTTTTCAGCGCGTGGCCGCGCGACGTCAGCGTCACTGGATCATCGGGCACGCGTTCGATAATCGCGTCGAAGCTCGCGAGTGCCGCGGCGAAGTCGCCGAGCTGGAGCTGCTCGATGGCTCGCAGCGACTGGTACTGGAGGTTGTCCGGGTCCCCGGCTAGGAGTAGCTCCGCCTGCGCCAGAGAATCAGCGAAGCGTTGACGCTTCCCAAGGACTCGGATCAGTTCTATGCGCAGGCGCTTGTTTTCGGGATCAAGCTCGCAGGCGCTCTCCAGCAAAAATTGAGCTTCCTCGAGCGCGCCAAGGCGAACACCGACTTCGGCCAGGAGCCTCATGGCTTCGGTGTGATGCGGGTGCTCGCGCAGGAACGACCGACACAGGCGTTCCGCCTTCAGGACGCGTCCCTGGGCCAGCAGATCCGTTGCAGCCAGAAGTGCTTTAGGCAGACCTGCCGTGATGTCGAGCTGCGCCTGCGTTTGCCGTGCCTCCGTCAACCGTCCCGATTTCTGCAGCAGCGCGATGCGATTGCGGTATGCGGCCAAGAGCGCCGGGTTGGAGCGCAGCGCCTGGGCGTAGCGATTGATAGCGTCGTCGTACTCACCCTGATCCCGCGCCAGGTGGCCGAGTTCCTGCAGAGCGCGGCCGTTGTCGGGTTCCAGGAGCAGCAGTTGGTGCAGCGTTTGTTCGGCTCTTTCGTGGGCGGCTTGCAGACGATGGGATACCGCGAGCGTGTATAGCGCGTCACCGTCTTCGGGCGACTCTCGCAGATGTCGGGAAAGCAGCTCCCGGGCTTCGTCCAGGTGACCGCCTTCGAGAAGTGCCTGCGCCTCCTTGGCCCGCGACGTCGTCGGCGTGGAGACCGGGTTGCGCCGCGCGTCAGTCAAAGTTGTAGGTGAAGCGGATCCCGCCCGTAGTCGGCCGTGCCAGGGTGACGCGATTGCGGTCGTTGATGAAGTTCATGGACAGCTCCGCGGCTTCATTGGTCAGATTGTCCACGAAAAGCTCGGCGCTCCACTGGTTGTTGCTCACACCGGCGGTGACACCCAACATCAGCCAGGAATCGATGACCTGGCGATTGATGGTAACGATGTCGCTGAAGGACTCATCGGAGTAGACCAGATGAGGCATGACGTGGGCCTGCATGCCGTTGGCAAGATCCCACACGTAACGCGCGCGCAAATTGCCCTGAAACTCAGGGGCAAAGGCGAGGCTGTCGCCCTCGATAACGTCATTGGTCGGTGTAATGACGTCGGTGATTTCCGTATCGAGGATCGAGAACGCTCCGCTTACGGTCAGGCCGGGAATGGTAGCGGGCGCCCAGTCGATGCTGCCTTCGACACCGGTAACCTCGGCGTCCGCGGCGTTGTCCGAGAAGAAGAGGTTGGTGATGCTCGGATCGAAAATCGTCGTCTGCAGCCGCTCTACCTCTACGCGGAACAGGCTGCCGTTGAAGCGCAGGGAGTTGTCGAGAAGATCAAGCTTCCAGCCGAGCTCATAGTTCACCACGTCGTCGGTGTCGAGCGCGAAGGGCACGGTGAAACTGCCGTCGGGATTCTGTGCTCCCCCCGGCCGGTTCAGCAGCCCTGGACGGAAGCCTTCCGACACCGTTACAAACCAGAGCTGATTGTCCGTGGGTGTCCAGGCCAGACTCAGCTTGCCGATATAGCCGTCGGTCGAGGCGCTGCTCGGATTGGGAGCTGAGAACAGCTCGTCGAGATTGTTGCCGCCGTTGTTGTCGACGGCGGCCCCGAGGTTACCGAAGGAGCCGGCGGCACTGCCGACCAGCTTGACCTCAACGTCGTAGCGACGCGCGCCCACCGTGAGGGCGAGGTCGTCGACGATATCTACCGTCAGCTCGCCGAAGATGGCTGTCTGCTCATCCGTGCGCAGCACATCATTGCGAAACACCACGCCCGCCGGCCACTGCCCCGCATCACTCACCGACGCGCCCGGGGCCGAGAAGTTGGGCCCGAAGCCAATGGGTGGGTCCGCTTCCGTCCCAGGAGTTATGAACGGGCCCGGGCCCTGTACAAACTGTGAGCCGAGGTACGTGAAGTTGTTCAGCTCCCGCAGCTCGAGGTCGCTGTAGAAAACGCCGAAGGTGGCGCGAATGCGGTTTTCCTGGGGTGTGGTGATGCGAAATTCGTGGGTCTGAACCTCGGTTTCGGTCGACGAGCCTACGAACAGATCCGGCGCCTGGCAGGTACCCGCGGGTGTGCCGTTCTCCGGGTAGGTCACGGATGCGTCGCAGATGTAATAGGGCAGATACTGACCGACAAACAGGTAGTCGGCGTAGTCGACGATCTGGTCGGTATTGCGATCCGTGAAAGCACCGGTGTACAGGAGTTCCAGCGCACCCAGGCGTCCCTCAAGGGTCCAGGCCGTGTTGTCGAACTCGTCGTCCAGTTCGTCGTCCTGGAATCGCGAGATATCGTAGTCGCCCAGCTCCGGGTCTGAGAAAAACACGCCGTCGGAGTCGAGCTTTTGCTGCATGTGCGATATCTGCAGACTCCAGTTGGCATTGATCGTGTAGAGCCCGGCGAGGCGGAAACCGCTGTAGACCGTGTCATTGAAGTCCTCTTCCGCGCGATTGCCATTGTCCGAGTCGCGGAAGGTGACGCCGGTAAGATCGGCAGTGGACTGGAAGCCCGCGCGCGTGGAAGACACAGGAACGCCGTTCGCCCGCACCGTGCCGGCGGGGCGAAAACGGGCGCTCTCCGCGGCACTCAGGGTACCGGCCACATTGTCGATGTAGCCGCCCATGCTGTCGACATAGACCACGCCGCGCAGCGCCAGGTTATCGGAGACCGGCACATTGAAAACGCCGCTCGCGCTGTTGCTCATCTCGCCGCCACGCGTGAACGCTGAGCCAAGCTTGACGTTGCCGTAGGTGCCGCTGAAGTCGGGTTTGTTGGTGATCAGGCGCACGGTGCCCGCCTGAGAGCTTGCGCCGAACAGTGTGCCCTGCGGGCCGGCGAGCACTTCCACGCGGTTCATGTCCACGGCGTACACGTCGAGGTTACGTCCCGGCTGCGCAAGGGGCTGTTCATCTAGGTAAAGCGCGACGTTGGGCGCGAGACCCGCGACCCCGGCCGTCGTGAGGTTGGGCGTGGTGGACGCTACGCCGCGAATGTAGATTGTATTCTGACCCGGGCCACTGCCACCGGCGGTCACCCCGGGCAGTTGAACCAGGTAGTCCTCGAAGTTGGTGACACCGAGATCGTCTAGGGTGTTCTCTCCAAGGGCCTGGACGGCGACCGCAATATCCTGGGTGCTCTCTGCCCGCTTGGTGGCGGTGACGATAACTTCTTCGAGCTGGGCGAACGCGTGTGAGCTGACCAGGCCGCTGGCGGCGGCGCCAAGGCCGCCGGCCGTGGTCCTGAGGATGGCGGAGCGAAGGGCGCGTCGCAGCGTGCTGTTGGAGGACATAAACGAAGAGTTACCTTTTGAATCGATCGCAATAGTTTACAGATAAAGCATCTAAAGGGCGTCGCGATGTGAATATTCGCAGAAATATCTATTTTTCAGGCGGTTGCGTGACTTCCCCGCCAAAAAAATACTTAGATACCGGAGCAGTTTTGCTTTGCGATACGGCGTCATGACCGCTACGCTGCCACACCCTGATGGACACACCAGAAAAATTAATGATAGATGCGGAGCAGGATAGGACCCCGGCAAACACCCGGGGCTGGCTCGGGTTCCGCGTGGACCGCAGCGTCTTCGTCCCCGCCGTACTCCTCCTTGCACTCCTGGTCATCGGCTCGGCCCTGGCGCCCGCAGCGAGTGAGGCGCTCTTTCAGAGCGTGCAGGCCGCGATCGTGCGCTACGCCAGCTGGTACTACGTGCTGGTCGTCGCGATTGTTCTCGTAAGCGTGCTTCTGTTTAGTCTGTCCCGCTTCGGGGATATCAAACTGGGCCCCGATCACTCCGTTCCGGACTACGGATCCCTGAGCTGGTTTTCCATGCTATTCGCCGCAGGTATGGGCATCGGCCTGATGTTTTTCGGTGTCGCTGAACCTGTGATGCATTTTTTGCAGCCGCCGCAGGGAAGCGGTGGCAGCATAGAGGCCGCCAGTCAGGCAATGACCCTTACGTTCTTTCACTGGGGCCTACACGCCTGGGCAATCTATGCCATCGCTGCTTTGCTTTTGGCCTACTTTTCCTATCGCCACGGTCTGCCGCTGACTGTTCGCTCTGCCTTCTACCCGCTGATCGGGGAACGCATCTATGGACCGCTGGGCGCGTCGATCGATGTTTTCGCGATCCTTTGTACGGCCTGCGGCATCGCTACGAGCCTCGGCTTCGGCGTACTGCAGATCAACTCCGGTCTCGCCTACCTCTTCGATATTCCAGTGAGTGACTCGGTCCAGGTTTTTCTAATCGCCGGCACCATGACCTTGGCCGGAATTTCGGTTGCGCTGGGACTCAATTCCGGTATCAAGCGCCTATCGGAAATCAACATAGCGTTCTCGGTGATCCTGCTCCTTGGCGTACTCATAGCCGGGCCCACGATCCTGCTGCTTGGCGCAACGCTTGAGAACCTGGGCGTTTATCTGAGCGAGTTGATCAGCAAGACGTTCACACTGTACGCCTACGAGCCGACCGAATGGCTTGGTGGCTGGACGATTTTCTACTGGGGCTGGTGGCTTAGCTGGGCGCCCTTTGTCGGCCTCTTCATAGCAAGGATTTCCCGCGGCAGAACCATTCGCGAGTTCACCCTTGGAGCCATGCTTGTACCCTGTGGTTTCACGCTGCTGTGGATGGGCGTATTCGGCAATAGCGCCATCGATCTCATCCTAAATGAGGGCGCCGGAGCTATGGGTACCGCGATCTCCGCCAATCAGGCGGAGGCGTTGTTCCGCTTCCTGGAATACCTGCCTTTTAGCAACGTTCTCGCGGCCGTCAGCCTGACCATGGTGGTCGTGTTCTTCGTGACCTCGGCGGACAGCGGTGCGCTCGTACTAAATATGCTCTCGGCGCATGGACGCGATGACACACCGGTATTCCAGCGTGTGTTCTGGGCGGGTCTTATCGGCGCCATCTCCGCCGTGCTGCTGCTATCCGGAGGGCTCGCCTCATTGCAAACCGCTGCCATTGCCAGCGCTCTGCCCTTCTCCCTGGCACTGCTTGGGGCCATCTGGGGTTTTGCTCGCGCCCTTTCAATGGATATCGGCCAGCGCGATGCGGATCTTGTGCTTCCTGCACCCACAGGAAGCCGTGACTGGCGCGAGCGCCTGGCCGGACTGCTCAGCTTTCCGGGTGACCGTAATGTGCAGCGCTTTTTGCGCGAGGATGTCGTTCCCGCCCTGCGCGAGTTTGCCGAAGAACTGAAGACCCACGATATCGAGGCCCGCGTTACGCAGCGCTTCGACGAACAAAGTGGCGTGCGGCTCGAAGTGTTAAGTGGCGGCGAAATCGAGTTTCTCTACGAAGTTCGCTGCCGTCCTCACGCCACTCCCGATGAGCGCCACGCGGGAACGGCGCTTGCCGCCCTTTCGGACGAAGATCGCTACTACCGGGCCGAGGTGCATCTCAGCCAGGGTGGTCGCGACTACTGCATCATGGGCTGGAGTCGAGACCAGATTACCCACGACATCCTTAATCACTACGAGAACCACCTGGATTTCCTGAAATCCCTGCGCTGACAATCACAGGCCTGCCAGCACTGATCTCCGAAATTGGGATGGCCATGAACTAGAAAGGCCATGGCTCGCCGCAGTCAGGCTGCCTCGCGAAACTGCAGGCTCGCCAGCCGCGCATAGAGTTCGCTGCTGCGCAGCAATTCTTCATGCGTCCCCGTGGCAACAACACGTCCGCTGTCGAGGACGGCAATGCAGTCCGCGTCGCGAATTGTCGCCAGCCGGTGAGCGATAATCACCGTGGTGCGCTCGTGCATCAGCTCGGCAATGGCCTGCTGCACCTGAAACTCGCTCTCGGCATCAAGGGCGCTGGTGGCCTCATCGAGGAGTAACACTTTGGGATCCGTGAGCATGGCGCGGGCGAGAGCGATGCGCTGGCGTTGCCCGCCGGACAGGCGCACACCGCGCTCTCCGAGATCGCTGGCGTAGCCTTCGGGCAGGGCGCTGATGAATTCGTGGGCGTGGGCGCGGCGCGCGGCCGCCTCTATTTCGGCATCGCTTGCATCGGGGCGGCCATAGGCGATGTTGTAGCGCACGTCGCCGCTGAACAGCGTGGGCTGCTGGGGCACGATAGCGAGCTGTGCGCGCAGCTGAGCCAGGGGCATGCTGCGGATATCCACTCCGTCTAGCTCGATACGTCCCTCCTGCGGATCATAAAAGCGCTGCAGAAGTTCGAAGATCGTGGTCTTACCCGCGCCCGAGGGACCGACCAGCGCCAGGCTGCGACCGGCGGCTATGTCCAAGTCCAGACTGTCCAGGGCCTTCGCGTTCGGCCTCGAGGGATAGCTGAAACTCAGCTTACGCAGAGCCATGGCCGGATTAGCCACAAGGGGACGCGGCTCACCGCTGTCAGAGAGGTCGCTTTGCGCGCTCACCAGGTCCAGCAGCCGTTCGGTTGCGCCCGCGGCCCGCTGCACGTCACCCCACACCTCAGACAGCGTGGCAAAACCGGATCCCACCATCACCGCATAAAACATAAAGGCTGCGAGTTCGCCGCCGCTCATGGCACCGCTTAGCACGTCACGCCCGCCCGTATACATCATCGTGACCAGGCCCCCGGCTAGGATCACGATCGCAATAGCGATGAGGAAGGCGCGCTGACGTATGCGAGAGCGAGCGATGGTGAAGGCACGTTCGACTTCCCGGTCAAAGGCGCTGGCCTCGGAGCTCTCCCGATTGAAGCCCTGGACCGTGCGGATGTTCTGGATGATTTCTCCGGCATAGCTGCCCACGCTGGCGACGGAGTCCTGCGAGCTGCTGGAGAGCTTGCGGACGCGACGGCCAAAGACCAGCACGGGCAAGAGAACCGCCGGCACGGTGGCTACGATGATCAGCGTCAGCTTGAGATTGGTGATCAGCATCATGATCACGGCGCCCGTGAGCGTGAGTGCGCTGCGTAGTGCCATGCTCATGGACGAGCCGATGATGGTCTGCAATACCGTGGTATCGGCGGTAAGGCGCGACATGATCTCGCCGGAACGATTGTCCTCAAAATATCCGGGATGCAGGCGCACAATATTGCGGAACACGGCGCTGCGTAGATCCGCGCTGACGCGCTCGCCAAGCCAGGACACAAGGTAGAAGCGGAAAAAAGTACCTATGGCTATGGCGGCGGTGATGAAGAGGACAACTCGCACGGCATTGCTGAGCGCCGCCGGGTCGCCGCCCTGGGCGAAGCCCTGGTCAATCAGCAGCTTCAGACCCTGACCGAGAGCAAGCGTTGCCGCCGCCGTGAATACCAGAGCAATGGCCGCAGCGAGGAGACGCCAGCGATAGGGCGCGAGCTGCCTGGCCAGGGCAGCGAGGGGGCGCGGCGAAGATCCCGTAGCTGTGGCGCTCAAGACTTATCCCTGGAAGGCAGGCGTATGGCGCCGGCGAGCTGTGATTTTTCATCCTCGGTGTAATCGGGGAAAGGTGCCGCATCTTCTTCGCGCCAGCGCTCGAGCTGTTGGTCCACGTCGGCGATCGTGGCATCGCTGGCGCTGTGGAAGTCGCGCACCTGCAGGACCTGTCCGGGACCGCTGAAGACGATGCCTGCGGCATGCACCAGCTCGATCATGCGCAGGTTCAGATCTTCCCCGACCGCCAGAAAGCGCTGGTAATCAGTGGTCGCGATCCCAGCATCGATGCGGATGATCGCATTGGCAGCGACCACTTTTTCCAGGCGGATACTCACCGTCTCCTGCAGCACGTCGGCATGCGACAGGAAGAGCTCGCGGAGCCGTCCGAGTATCACGCGCAGCTGCGGCGCCGTGGGCATCTGCAGTTCGATGTGGCGATAAAAACGGATCCGGTCGCGATGGCTGAAGTTTTCCACTTCGACGGAGGAAAACACGGAGTTGGGGACGGCGAGCATGGTGCGATCCAGGGTCCGAATCAGCGTCGAGCGCAAGCCGATTTCCTCGACCGTACCCACGACATTCCCGAAACGGCATAGGTCGCCGGGGTTCACCGGACGGGCCGAGTACAGCGTAATCGCGCCGATCACATTCTCCAGTGTCTTTTGCGCCGCCAGGGCCACGGCCAGGGAGCCCACACCGAGACCGGCGATGATCGTCGACATGTTGTAACCGGCGCGCTCTGCCCATACCAGGGCGATAATCGTGAGGGCCAGAAACTTGACGATGGTGGTGAAAGGCTTGAGCAGCGCCACGTACTGGCGGTTGCCGGCACGCTCCAGGCGGCGGATGTTGTAGTCGCGGATAAGACTGATGATGCCGAGAATCAGAATCGAAGCGGCGATGTAGTCCACGCCCGAGGAATTCAGATACACGCGCGCCGTCAGGGACAGGGCGAGCTGATCCATCAGTACGCGGAAGATTAGAAGGAACAGGAACAGCCGCAGCGAACCGCGGAAGAAGCTTTCTATCCCCAGTGGAAATCGATTCGGTACCAGCAGCACGAGGCGCATGAGCACGTAGGAGATGGCCAGGGACAGGTACCAGGATGCGATCAGGAACGCGAATGCGGCTATGAGCTGCCAGGTCTCGAGCCCCGCGATCTGGTTGTTCGGCAGGTGCGTCTGCAGCCAGACGCCGACCGGTCCATAGCCAAGATCCAGCCAAAGCTCTGGTATCCGGGCAACCGTGGCATTGGAGACGCGCCACACTTGCCCACCTTCGCCGTCGGGGATGCGCTGGAGATAGATGGGTACCTCCTCGCCGTCATCCTTGCGCACCATTCCCAGCAGATCACGGTAGACCGGCAAGCCGTCATTGAGCTTCCCTTCAGGCTTGTCACTGATTTCCGTGATGTCGACGATGTTTTGCTGGCTCCACACGATGCGCAGGGCCTGCAAGAGTTTTGTGCTGGAAAACTGCTCCGCCTCTTCGGGCAGATAGCGCATATCCAGATACTGTGCCGCCCTTTCGAAGTCCTTCAGCCGTATCGCCTCGCCAAAAAGAACGAGAAGCTGCAGGGGGGTGCGCGCCTTTTCACCGCTGCTTTCGAGCTCCAGGGTGGTCTCGCGGTACAGATCCTCGGCTTTTTTCTCGGTCTCGAGCAGCGTGCGGATATTGGTGTTTTCCGCCGCATCCGGCGTAGCTTGTTCAGCCGAGTCATCGGGCGGCGGGGAGGTCTCCTGCGCCGCCTCGTCCTGCGCTCTCGCCGCGAGCGGGCCCAGAAGCACGCCGAACACCGCGCACATCAGCAGCACCAGGATCGGACTGGTGCGGAAGCCGACAGCGCGGGGGTGGATCATCGTGTGGCTTCGTCCTCGCCCCGACGGCGGAGCAGCAGGCGACCAGCAAAAACACCGGCCTCGAACAGGAGCCACATCGGCAGCGCCAGCAGCGATTGGGAAATGACGTCCGGTGGCGTGAGCAGCATGCCAAAGACAAAGCAGCCGACAATGATGTAGGGGCGTTTCTTGGAGAGGTCTTCCGGCGTGGTGATGCCGGCCCAGATCGTGATGAGCGCGGCGATGGGGATTTCGAAGGCGAGGCCGAAGGCAAAAAACAGCTTCAGGATGAAATCCAGATAGCGATTGATGTCTGTCATGTAGGCGACGCCTTCCGGACTGGTGCCGATAAAGAAGGCAAAGATCAGCGGGAAAACCACGAAGTAGGCGAAGGCAGTGCCGAGGTAAAACAGTACGACGGAGGACGCCAGTATGGGCATCGCAAAGCGCTTCTCATTGCGATACATCCCCGGCGCCACGAAAGCCCAGGCCTGGTACAGCACGTAGGGCATAACGACAAAAAGCCCCGCAAACAGCGTGAGCTTGAAGGGCACCAGAAAAGTCGACGCAACTTCCGTGGCGATCATTGTCGTGCCTTCCGGAAGCCGGTCCCGCAGCGGCTGGGCAACGAAGGCATAGATCTCGTTGGCGAAGGGAAAGAGGCAGATAAACGCGATAAGCACCGCGAGCACCATGCGCAGCAATCGGTCCCGCAGCTCCGTGAGATGCGCTATCAGCGGTAGCGGTGTGTCCTGCTCGGCGCTATTCACGACGGATTTCGATCGCCGGAGGGCGTCTCCTCCTGATTGGCGTTACCCGCGGCGTCTGAGTCCACTGCATTGGACGTTAAGGTCTCGGGAGCCTTTGCCGCGGGTGCCTTCGGTGACTTCAGCGCCCCTTCCCCCGGCGTCGACATGATTTCGGCCGCTGGGTTGATATCGCTGAGATCCTGACGTAACGCATCCGTTTCGCGACGCAGTTTCTCGCCGCTCTCGCGGAGTTCGCGCATCACCTGGTCGTTGTGCAGCTCCTGCTGCACTTCCTGCTTGATCTCGTTGAAGCTGCGGCGAAAGCGGTTAAGCCAGGCGGTGCCCGTGCGTATGGCACCGGGCAGCCGCTCCGGGCCGATAACCAGGAGCGAAACCACGGCGATAATCAGAAGTTCGGCAAAGCCGATGTCGAACATTTGCGTTCAGACCGTTCTACTTTTCTCTGACGTCCTGCGCGGCTTCCGGCGCTTCACTGCGCTCCACCACGCTGTCATTTTCAGCCTTGTCGTCGGCCGTTGCGTCACCGTCTTTACCGTCGTCTTCCTGCATGCTGCTGCGGAAGCCCTTCACGGCGCTGCCTAGGTCGGAGCCGAGCGTCCGCAGGCGCTTGGTACCAAAGAGCATCACCACGATGGCCAGAATAATGAGCAACTGCCAGATGCTGATTCCGCCCAATCCCATATCTATCTCCTACTTGCCACGCCGGATGCGTGGACTGGTTTTACGTGTGTTGAGTCCGACTGGCCTTTTCTTCGTGTCCAGACAGGCCAAACCTGCCGTTCAGGCACGCGACCACATCGCTGGATGACAGATCCTGCGAAGCGAGCAGAACCATAGTGTGAAACCACAGATCGGCTACTTCATTGACCAACGCATCGGGATCGTCGCCGTCTGCATTGTCCTTTGCGGCCAGAATGACCTCCGTGGCCTCCTCGCCGACTTTCTCCAGAATCTTATTAAGACCTCGAGCGTAGAGGCTGGCAACGTAAGACTCATCCGCCGTTGCTTTGCGCCTCTGCTTCAGCACGCCATCAAGGGCCGCTAGAACATCCACGCCGTCAGCCATAGATGTCTTTCGGGTCCCGAAGTACGGGCTCCGCATCCTGCCATTCGCCGCTGTCCAGGCGGCGGTAGAAACAGTGTGCACGGCCAGTGTGACAGGCAATACCGCCCAATTGCTTGACGCTTAGAAGAATCGTGTCGCCGTCGCAATCCAGCCGGATATCCCGCAGGAGCTGCGTGTTCCCCGAGGTCTCACCCTTGCGCCACAGTTTTCCTCGAGACCGGGACCAGTACACCGCTATGCCTTCGTCGACCGTCGCCTTCAGGGCATCCGCGTTCATCCAGGCCATCATGAGGACCTTGCCGCTCTCGTGATCCTGAGCCACGACCGGCACGAGCCCTTCGCTGTTCCAACGAACAGCCGCAAGGAATCCCTTTTCCACACCGGGAGAGTTATCGGCGCTGGTCTGGTTCGTACCCAATGCTGTGTCGCCCGCATTCATGGAGACCGCCAATTATCGCACATGGGGATCGCCGCGCTGCGTTCAGGCCGTGTGCCCGGGCCAGGCAAGACCAGCGGCGATAGCTACCAGCAGCCAACTGACCGGAGGCGCCTGCTCCAGCAATTCCCGCACCGGTGGCAGGGCCGCCCCGGCCGCAATCACGCAGAGCATGGCGGCCACGTAGCGCCGCCGCGCGCTCCGGGCGCGGCGCTCCTGTTCCCGATACTCGGCCACGCGGGCAAGCTTCTGGCGCCGCTGGCGATCGCGGGTGCCCTGGAGGTTTTCGATGACGGCCTCGGGGAGCTGAGGCAGCTGCTCCAACCAGTTCGGCGCGTGTTGCTGAAGGCGGCGGACGAGAGACTGGGGCGAGTAACGCTCGCTGATCCAGCGCTCCAGGAACGGCATCGCCGTGTCCCAGAGGTTGAGCTGCGGGTACAGCTGACGTCCGAGCCCCTCGATGTTGAGCAGGGTTTTCTGCAGCAGTACCAGTGATGGCTGTACTTCCATGTCGAAGCGAGACGCCGTGCGGAAGAGGTAAACCAGCAGTTGGCCGAAGGATATCTCGGCGATAGGCCGCTCGAACACGGGCTCGCAGACCGCGCGCATGGCCGCTTCGAAATCCGGAATTCGCGTATCTGGGGGCACCCAGCCGCATTCCACATGGAGCTGCGCGACTTCGTGATAGTCGCGGCGGAAAATGGCCAGGAGATTGCGCGCCAGGTAGTACTGGTCGTCCTCGGTGAGGGAACCGATAATGGCGCAGTCGATAGCGATGTAGCTGGGGTCTGCGGGATCCGAGGCATCGATGAAGATGTTTCCCGGATGCATGTCGGCGTGGAAAAAGCTGTCGCGGAACACCTGAGTGAAGAAGATCTCCACGCCGCGTTCACCGAGCACCTTCAGATCGACGTTGCGCCGGCGCAGCTCATCCAGATCGGTAACGGGTATGCCGCGGATCCGCTCGGAGACCATGACGCTGCGCCGCGTGTATTCCCAGAAAACCTCGGGTACGTAAACCAGGCTGCCATCGGCAAAGTTGCGCCGCAGCTGCGACGCGTTGGCGGCTTCCCGGCCCAAGTCCAGCTCATCGAGGATGGTTTGGCGATAGTCGGCGACTACCTCTACCGGGCGCAGACGCCGACCGTCGCGAAACCAGCGCTCCACTAGCCGCGCCAGCGAAGCCAGGAGCGCCATGTCTTTCTCGATCGTGGTCTCGATGCCGGGGCGGATGACCTTGACCACGACTTCGCGGCCTTCGCGCGTCCGCGCGCTGTGAACCTGCGCCACGGACGCCGACGCCATGGGTTCGCGATCGAAGCGCTCAAAGAGCGTGTCCACGCTGCCGCCGAGCGCTTCCTCGATCTGGCGCTGGGCATCAAGACTGGAAAAGGGCGGTACGCGGTCCTGGAGCTTGGCGAGCTCGTCGGCGATATCCTCGGGGAGCAGATCGCGGCGCGTAGACAGCATTTGTCCAAATTTGATGAACACCGGCCCCAACTCTTCCATGGCCCGGCGCAGGCGTTCGCCGCGAGGGGCGCCGGATGCCATCGCGCGCCAGGGGTTGGCCCGCAGCAGGAATCCCAGGGCCGGATGCCGTGCAGGTTCCGGAAGCAGCTCATCGAGGCGGTAGCGGCCTACGACGCGGACAATCTCCAGGCTTCGCGACAGGCGGGACACTCAGCTCGCCTTCCAGGTCTCGGCTATAGTGCTACGCCCAGCATCATCCCTCGCCTTACCCATGGCTTCGAAGCGAGCCTCGACCCGCTGACGCAGCTGTTCGACGCGTGCGGCAAGCCGCTCACCGCGCTCGCTCAGCGTCTGGACATCGTCATAGAAGCGCTCCAGAGCCAGGGGCGGTGGCGCCAGGCGACCTTCCTCGGTGGCGAATTCGCGCAGCTGACGCTGCAGATTGCTGCCGGTCTGCTGCGACCAGCTGAAGGCCGCGCGCAGCATGCTGGCGAGCTGGTGGCCCGCGACGTCGCCCAGGCCTGAAACCAGGGGCGCTTCCCAGTCCACATCCACGGCGTTGAACAGGCGCTGCAGGGCGATCAGGGTCGAGCTGTTGCCGTCGAGGCGCAGACCCCCGTTGATCAGGGCTGCCGCAGGATCCTCGGCGCGGGCCAGTTCCGCGAAGTCATCCAGGCTTCCGGTAATGCGGGTCACCACGTCGCCGTCGTAAACGCCGCGCAGGCACAGCTCGCCGTTTTCGTCACCGTTCAGATAAACGGTGAGCGCCGGGCGAGTGCACTCCAGCGCCACCACCTGACCCGCCAGTTCGCGCAGTCCGGCCTTGCTGTGCGGCGACAGGCGCAGCGCCGCATTGATCGCCGCCTCGGCGGCGGCGAGACCCGCGGTGTGCAGCGTCGGTCGGTGGATGTCGCTCACGCCGGTTTCACACCGCGGTGCACGGCAACGATGCCGCCGGTCATATCGTGATAGTCGCAGCGTGTAAAGCCCGCGTCTTCCATCATCCCGCGTAGCGTGTCCTGGTCCGGATGCACGCGAATGGACTCCGCGAGGTACTGATAGCTATCGCTATCGCGGGCGACAAGGCGCCCCATGAACGGAAGTACGGCGAAGGAATAGGCATCGTAGGCGCGACTCAGCAGCGGGTTCCGCGGCTTGGAAAACTCGAGTACGAGGACGCGGCCGCCGGGCTTGAGCACCCGCAGCATGGAGCGCAGGGCGCGGTCCTTGTCGGTGACGTTGCGCAGCCCGAAGGCGATGGTTACGCAGTCGAAGTGATCGTCGGGAAAGGGCAGGCACTGCGCATCGGCCTGTACATAAAACAGGTTGCCCGGCACGCCTCGATCGGTCAGGCGATCGCGGCCGACGCGCAGCATGCTGGCGTTGATATCGGCGAGGACAACCTCGCCTTCGTCGCCCACCAGGGGGGCAAAGCGCGCGGCGAGGTCTCCCGTACCGCCGGCGATGTCGAGGATCCGATTGCCGCGGCGCACACCGGAGAGCTCGATGGTGAAGCGTTTCCAGATGCGGTGGATTCCCGCGGACATGAGATCGTTCATGATGTCGTAGCGGGCGGCCACGGAGTCAAAGACGTCGCCTACTAAGCGCGCCTTCTCCTCCGTACGTACCTCTTTGTAGCCGAAGTGGGTTGTGTTGTCGTCCGCCATCTTTGGAATTCCCTCTTGGTGCGCTCATTGTAGCGTGTAGCGGGCCAGCCAGGCGGTGAACAACGATGGGTCAGAGGGCGAAGCCCGGCCGGCTCCGGGGGAGCGGACAAGTTAGTACTATCGGTTGGAACCAGCGCTGGAAACGGGATCGGAGCTAGGGTTGGAACCAAGGGTGAAACTAGGATTGGAACTAGGGCTGGAACTTTAATACCTGGGTGTCGGGATCCCGGTTGCCGCCCTGGCGGCTCAGCTCGTCGAGGTAGGCCTCCCACAGCTCATCCCGATTGCGCCCAAGGTGATCGAGGTATTCCCAGCTGTAGAGGCCGCTGTCGTGGCCGTCGTCGAAGATGATCTGCAGGGCATAGTGGCCCACGGGCTTGAGATCGGTGATCGCTACCTTGCGCTTACCGGTCTGCAATACGGCCTGGGATGCGTGGTGGCCGCGAACTTCCGCCGACGGTGAATGCACGCGCAGAAACTCCCAGCCCAGTTCCACCACACGCCCGTCTGCGTAGCTGATTTCGAGGAGCCGGGACCCGCGGCGCAGGCGAAGCCCCGTCGGACGCAGCTTGCGGTCCTCGTCCTCGCTCACAGGATAAAGCGCGACAGGTCTTCATCGCTGGCCAGTTCGTCGAGCTGCCCGTCCACGTAGGCGGCATCGACCTGCAGCTTGCCGCCGCCCAGACCTTCATCCGCGGCGCCGAAGGAAGCCTCCTCAAGGAGGCGCTCCATCACCGTGTGCAGGCGGCGGGCGCCGATGTTCTCGGTGTTCTCGTTGAGCTGCCAGGCGATTTCGGCGATGCGCGCAACGCCGTCTTCGCCAAACTCCACTTCCAGCCCCTCGGTGGCGAGCAGCGCCGCGTACTGCCGCGTAAGGGCAGCGTCGGGTTCCACGAGAATACGGCGGAAGTCTTCCGGGCTCAGGGCGGCGAGTTCGACCCGAATGGGCAGGCGACCCTGCAGTTCGGGTATGAGATCCGAAGGCTTGGCCAGGTGAAAAGCGCCGGAGGCGATAAACAGGATGTGGTCGGTCTTGATCATGCCGTACTTGGTGCTCACCGTACTCCCCTCGATGAGCGGAAGCAGGTCGCGCTGCACGCCCTCGCGCGAAACGTCCGCGCCGACGCCTTCGCTGCGCTTGGCTACTTTGTCCAGCTCGTCGATGAACACGATGCCGTTCTCTTCCGTGGCCTGCAGGGCGTTCTGACGGAGTTCGTCCTCGTTGACGAGTTTCGCGGCCTCTTCGTCGCACAGCGCGGCAAAGGCGGCCTTGATCGGCATGCGACTTTTCTTCGGCTGCGAGCGCGCCATATTGGAAAACATGCTCTGCAGCTGGCTGGTCATTTCTTCCATGCCGGGAGGTGCGCTGATTTCGACGCGGCTCTGGGTGCTGACCTCCAGATCGACTTCTTTCTCGTCGAGGTCGCCTTCGCGCAGCTTTTTGCGCAGCAGCTGGCGGGTGCCGTCGCCCTGCTGGCCCTCGCTGCCCCGGGCTGCAGGCAGGAGCAGGTCGAGGATACGCTCCTCCGCCGCCTCTTCGGCGCGGAAGCGCACGCGCTCCATGGCCTGTTCGCGGAGCATCTTGATGGCCATTTCCACGAGGTCTCGCACAATGCTCTCCACATCGCGGCCGACGTAGCCGACCTCGGTGAACTTGGTGGCCTCGACCTTAACGAAGGGGGCATTGGCGAGACGCGCGAGGCGTCGCGCGATCTCCGTCTTACCCACGCCCGTAGGCCCTATCATGAGGATGTTCTTGGGCGTGATCTCGCCGCGCAGTCCCTCTTCCACCTGCATGCGGCGCCAGCGGTTGCGCAGGGCATTGGCTACGGCGCGCTTGGCTTCCTGCTGGCCGACGATGTGCTTGTCCAGCTCGTGGACAATTTCCCGGGGGGTCATGTTGGACATGGGTGGAACCTGTCAGTAGTCCAGCTGCTCGATGGTGCGCTGCTGGTTGGTATAAATGCAGATGTCGGCGGCGATGCTGAGGCTCTTCTCCACTATATCGCGAGCGCTGAGGTCCGAATTGTCGTAAAGCGCGAGAGCCGCGGCCTGCGCAAAGGAGCCGCCGGATCCGATGGCGATGAGATTGTGCTCGGGTTCGATGACGTCGCCGGTCCCGGAAATGACCAAGGACGTTTCCGCGTCAGCGACGGTCAGCAGGGCTTCGAGGCGGCGAAGCGCCCGTTCGGATCGCCAGGCCTTGGCCAGTTCCACCGAGGCGCGCACGAGCTGCCCGGAGTATTTCTCAAGCTGAGCTTCGAACAGCTCAAAAAGGGTGAATGCGTCCGCGGTCCCCCCGGCAAATCCGGCCAGGACCTGGTCCCGGTACAGGCGGCGCACCTTTCGCGCATTGCCCTTCATGATGGTGTTGCCCATGGATACCTGGCCGTCGCCGCCGACAACCACGCTGTTGCCGCGGCGCACGCACAGAATCGTGGTGCCGTGAAACTGTTCCAAAGCTCTATCTCCCCTGGTTCGAGAGCAGAGGTGGGGGCTCTCGAGCGGGATTCAAGCGTGTATCAACCTGCCTTGCGCTGCATGAGCAGCGTATCGATGTCCTGCTGGGCAGTCAGACTGCGCGCCCGGGCCATGGCCGAGCGGCTCTCGAAGGGACCAATGATCACGCGATACCAGCGCCCGTTCTGACCCTGTGTTTCCTCCACGCGGGGATCGAGCCCCAGAAGCAGCAGCTCCGCTCGCCTTCGATCCGCGTCCTCGGCCTGGCGGAAGGAGCCGGCCTGGAGTAGGTAGCGCGGCGCCGAGTCGGCGGACCGCGGTGTCGGCAGCTCGGCCGGGTCCACCGCCACGTCGATCTTCTGCCGCGGCAGCACTTCATAGAATTCGTACTCGGGAGTTGGCGCCGTCGCGGACTGGCTTGCCACGGAAGGCTGCTCCGACGGGGAGTGGTCTGAAGCAGGCAAGGTAGCCAGATAGAAAAGAAAGGCAACGAACAGTCCGCTCAGCAGCCCCGCGGCATAGCCGCGCAGGAACGGCTGGGGTGTTCCAGTGTCCTGTTGCCGGCTCGCTCCCCGGCCTTTGGCGCGACGCTGAGCCACGACGCCTACATGGATTCCGGCGCACTGACGCCGAGCAGGGCCAGGCCGTTGGCAATCACCTGACGTACGCCCTCGGAAAGGGCCAGGCGCGCGGCGCGCAGTTCCGCATCATCGACGATGACCTTATGCGCGTTGTAGTAGGCGTGGAATTCGCCGGCGAGGTCGCGCAGGTAGGTGGCGATCTGCTGTGGTTCGGCGCTCTCGGCGGCGCGAGTCACTACCTCCGGGAAGCGCGCCAGCTGTTTGAGCAATTCCCCTTCCTGCGCTTCTGCCAGGCGCGCATAGTTGAGGTCGTCTACGTTCCTCATTTCCTCGAGGTCCGTGCCCGCGGCTTTGCGCTGCACGCTGCAGACCCGGGCGTGGGCGTACTGGATGTAGTAGACCGGATTGTCGTTGCTCTGCGACAGGGCCAGGTCGATGTCGAAGGTAAGCTGGGAATTCGGCGAGCGCGCCACGAGGAAATAGCGCGTGGCATCGCGCCCGGCTTCCTCGATCAGATCGCGCAGCGTGACGTAGCTCCCGGCGCGCTTGGAGATCTTGACCTCTTCGCCCTCGCGCATCACCGTCACCATCTGGTGCAGTACGTAGTCGGGCCAGCCTTCGGGGATGTCTTCACCCAGGGCCTGCAGTCCCGCGCGCACCCGGGTCACCGTGCTGTGGTGATCCGCGCCCTGCTCGTTGATGACCCGACCGAAGCCGCGACTCCACTTATTGTGGTGATAGGCAACGTCAGGCAGGAAGTAGGTATAGGCGCCGTCGCGTTTACGCATTACCCGGTCTTTGTCGTCACCGAAATCCGTGGTGCGCAACCACAGAGCGCCATCGTTTTCATAGGTTGCGCCGCGATCGACGAGTCTGGCGACGGTTTCTTCGACAGCTCCTGATTCATAGAGCGAGGATTCGAGGAAAAAAACGTCGAAGCCAACGCCGAAGCTCTTGAGATCGAGGTCCTGCTCCCGTCGCAGCCAGGCCACCGCAAACGCGCGAATCGCATCGAGATCCTCGATGTCGCCAGACGCGGTGACGGATTTATCGCTCGACTCCACCGAGGCGCAGGCCAGGAATGCCTCGGCGATTTCGCCGATGTAGTCACCACGGTAGCCATCCTCCGGCCAACCGTCTTCGCCGGGGGCGACACCGCGGCCGCGGGCCTGCACCGACAGAGCCAGATTGTGGATTTGCGCACCCGCGTCGTTGTAGTAGAACTCTCGCGTTACGTCCCAACCGGTCGCCTCGAGGATTCGTGCGAGGCTGTCGCCTACGGCCGCTCCGCGGCCATGACCCACGTGCAGGGGCCCCGTGGGATTTGCCGAAACAAACTCGACCTGGACCTTCCTTCCCGCGCCCTCATTGCTATGTCCGTACCGTTCGCCGCGGCGCAGTACTTCACGGAGCGCCTCACCCTGGGAATCGCTGGACAGAAAGAAGTTGATGAACCCGGGCCCGGCAATTTCCGTCCGAGCGATCACGGAGCTTGAAGGCAGGGCAGCGCAGATGGCCTCCGCGAGGTCCCGCGGACGCATGGCGAAACGCTTGCTGTTGGCCAGGGCCACGTTCGAGGCAAAATCGCCGTGCGAGGGATCGCGCGTGCGCTCGACCTGAATTGCCGCGGGCCCGATCTCGCCAGCTATTTCTTTGTCGGCGCTGATCTGCTGCAAAGCCTCGCCAAGGAGCGCCGCTACCGTCTCTTTCATCGGCTGTACTTCATGGACTGATTCCGTTGCAGGATTGCTGCCGCCGGCGTCGCCGGGGGCGCGCATTATCCCGTTTCCCCTCCACCTTGGCCAGAAGGAGCGCTCCCCATGCGCGCTCTGACGGACGTAAACGCAGACCCTGCTAGACCACGTCGATAGGATCGACGTCCACGTGCCAGTTGAGCTGGCGCGGGCGCTTCATCGACTCCGCACAGCGCAGCAGTTCCTCCAGCGCCCGGCGCAGGCCGGGCCTTGTGGCCGCCAGACACCATAGCTGCCAGCGATAGCGACCTGCCCGTCGCGACAGTGCCGCCGGCAGCGGTCCGATGAGCTGGCAGTCCGGTGGAAGCACTGGAAGTGCGGCACGCAGCTCTCGGAGAAACCGTTCGCCGTCGCGCTCGTCGGGGGCGTCGGCGCGCAGCATGGCGAGCTGTCCGGCCGGGGGCAGCCCGGCACCGCGCCGCAGCTCCAGCAGCCGCTCGGCGATAAGGGTATAGGTACCCGCCGCGACGGCGGCGAACAGCTCGCTCTCGGGGTAGTGAGTCTGAACGAGGACGCGCGCCCCGCCGCGTTCACGCCCGGCGCGGCCGGCCACCTGGGTGAGCAGCTGGGCCATGCGCTCTTCGCCACGAAAATCAGCGCTGAACAGGAGGGCATCGGCATCGATGACGCCGACAAGCTGCACGCCGGGAAAGTGGTGGCCTTTCGTAAGCATCTGGGTGCCGAGGATGACGCAGGGTTCCTCGCTTTCGGCGATATCCAGCAGTGCCTGCATAGCGTCACGGCCGCGCATGGCGTCGCTGTCCACGCGGTGCACGGGACAGGACAGCATCGACGAGAGAAAGCCCTCGGTCTGCTCCGTGCCAAGCCCGCGGGTAAGGAGGCGCGTACTTCCACAGGCTGGGCAGGTGTCCGGCAGCGCTTGCCGCGCCCCGCAGTGATGGCACTGAAGGCGGCGCTGGCGCAGGTGCACCGTGAGCCGGGCGCTGCAGTTGCTGCATTCCGCGACCCAGCCGCAGCTGTGGCACTGCAGCGTGGGGGCGTAACCACGGCGGTTGAGAAACAGCAGGACCTGACGCCCGTCACGCTCCGTGGTGTCGCGGATGGCCTGGAGAAGCTCCGCGCTGATGCCCGACTCGAGGGGAAGCCCCTTGAGGTCGATGGTCGTCAGCGTCGGGAGCGCGCCGCCGGCCTGTCGCCGGGACAGCCGATGCTCGTGAAAGCGCCCGAGGCGCGCGTTCTGCAGTGTTTCGACGGACGGGGTGGCACTGCCGAGCACTGCGGGTACGGCTTCCAGCTGAGCCCGCTTTATCGCCACGTCGCGAGCGCTGTAGCGAAAGCCGTCCTGCTGCTTGTAGGACGTGTCGTGCTCCTCGTCGACTATGATCAGGCCGGGTCTCGCCAGCGCTGTGAGCACCGCGGAGCGAGTCCCGATCACGATTCCCGCCGCGCCGCTTGCGGCCGCCTGCCAGGCTGCCAGGCGTGCGCCTTCGGCAAGGCCCGAGTGCAGCGCCGCGATCGGACAGGTGAAGCGCGCGGAGAACCGCGCCAGGGTTTGCGGAGTGAGGCCGATTTCAGGAATCAGGACGAGGGCCTGGCGACCCGCTGCGAGGCATCTTTCGATGAGCTGGAGGTAGACCTCGGTTTTACCGCTTCCCGTAATGCCGTTGATCAGGTGGCAGGCGAAGCCGTTTCCTACTTTGATGGCCTCAGCTGCATCGCGCTGTTCCGCAGCGAGGATCGGCGGGGTCTCTCGAAGCTCCGCGGTCGGTACCGCGGCGTCGCCCGCGCAGCGCTCGATGAGTCCCTTGGAAGACAGCTCGCGCAGTACGGCGGTGGAAATGCCGACACTGCGCAGGGATTCGTGACTCTGGGGCCCGGTCTGCAGCAGCGCAAGGGTCCGCGCCTGGGACCTGGCCCGCGCCAGGGCACCCTCGGGGAGACCGCGACCGCGCAGCGACAGCCGCCAGGCATGGAGCGGCATTTCCCGGCCGTCGCGCAAGCGCTTGGGCAATGCCGCTGCAAAAACTTCCCCTACCGGATGCTGATAGTAGGCCGCGGCCCACTGGCACAGGGCGAGCAGCGTGTCCGGGAGCCTCGTTTGCTCATCCACGGTAGACAGCGCAGCTTTCAATTCCTGTGCCGGGTCCTGCGGTCGATCGCTGATCTCGAGCAGCACGGCCGTGAGCTCGCGTGTCCCGAAGGGGACGCGAAGGCAGTCGCCGGGAGCCAGGTCTTCAGGCTGGCAGTCCGGCGGCGGGAGGTAGTCGAAGAGCCGGCGCAGCGGCGCGGGTACGGCAAGGCGCAGGACGGGCGCTTGGGCTTCGGTGGACACGCGGCGAGCATAGCAGAGGGCGCCTTGCGCACCCCTCGTGTTCTGTTAGAATCCGCGCCCCGTTCGCCGGCGGCTGACCCGCTGGCACCTCCAGAGACCGTGCCCGACGCCCTGCCTGCCGGATCTATTCCGAGCGTGCAGCACGATCAGGTGGCGGCTTCGCATACCAGGAGCTACTGACATGCAAACCGATATCCATCCGCGCTACGCCGAGGTCACCGCGACCTGCAGCTGCGGCAACCAGATTAGTACCCGTTCTACCCTGGGAGAAGACTTCAGCATCGACGTCTGTTCCCAATGCCATCCGTTCTTCACCGGCAAGCAAAAAATCGTCGACAGCGGCGGTCGGGTAGATCGATTCAAGAAGCGTTTCGGAAATCGCGGCAGCGCCAGCTAGAGCCCGAGACCGCTCGATTGATTCGGCCCGCAGGCTTGCCTGCGGGCTTATCGGGTTCAAGCTTTCCCGAACCCCCAGTGATCCGCGCCTCCGCGCGGATTACCGCTCAGAAGATTTCCTGAAGAAGTTCGTCTGTCCCACGCAGACCGGCGCCTTCACCGTCGCTTTCCTCGGGCATATTGTCGCAGCGGAAATATTCAAAGATCGCCGTCGAACCGTCGGCCGGAGCGAGTAAGCCCGTCTCCGGGTCGATGCGCGCGTGGCAGATTCCCGGCGGCAGCGGGCGAGGCCTGTCCTCGTAGCCAGCAAGCGCTTCGCGCATGAACTCGATCCAGATCGGCAGGGCGGCGGTGCCGCCGAACTCACGGCGGCCCAGGGGACCGTAGTCGTCAAACCCAACCCAGGTCGTTGTTACCACATCCGGGTTGTAGCCGGAGAACCAGGCGTCGACGGGGCCGTTGGTGGTGCCCGTTTTACCGGCGATGTCGGAGCGTTCAAGCACCAGGGCACGTTTCCCGGTACCGCGCTTGATAACGTCCATGAGCATATTGTCGATAATAAAATGGACCCGCTCGTCCATGACTCGCGGTGCGATCACCCGCTCGCCGGCGTCGAGGATCTCTTCCATGGACAGCTCTTCCTCGCTGTCTCCCGGTATCGCCTCACTGTCCGCGTCGCAGCTGCGGCACACCGTCGCCGGATTGGCTTCAAAGACCACGTTGCCGGCCAGATCCTCGATGCGTTCGATGAGATAGGGCTCCACGCGGTAGCCGCCGTTGGCGAGGATGGCGTAGGCAGCGGCCACATCGATCGGCGCCATGGTCTGCGTCCCTAGCGCAAGGGACAAATCCGGTGCGAAGTCCGAGGTGTCTATATCAAGGTCCGTCACATAGCCCAGGAAGCGCCGCACGCCGAGCTGCTGCAGAAGGCGAATCGACACGAGGTTGCGCGAACTGGCCAGCGCGGAACGCAGTCGCGTGGGGCCCAGGAAGCGGCCGCTGTCGTTTTCCGGTCGCCATATCCCTTCAAGCGAACTGTCTTCCACCACGATCGGTGCATCGTTGATGATGCTGGCGGCGCTGAAGCCGGCGTCCAGAGCGGCGCTGTAAAGAAACGGCTTCATGTTTGAGCCCGGTTGCCGCTGCGCCTGGGTGGCCCGGTTGAATTTGCTCAGAGCGAAATCGCTGCCACCGACAAGGCTGATGATGGCGCCGTCGTTGGGGTTCAGCGACACGAGCGCCGCCTGCGCTGCCGGTACCTGGACGAGTTCGTAGACATCGTCGGATTCGGCGGAGGCGTCGGGCCGTACCCGCACGATGTCGCCGACGGCCAGCAGCTCGCCGGCGGTCTCAGGGGCGCTGTCGCGACGATCTTCGCTTATGTAGGGCCGTGTGCGGCTAAGGCCGTCTTCGAAGGGCAGGCGCGCCCGGCGCCCGTCTTCGAACAGGATGTCGGCGCCCTCGTCGTCGACGGCGATGACCGCGGCCGGCTGCATGTCTGTGAGCACGGGCATTTCGGCGAGGGCGGCCTGCCACTCTTCAAGCGGAAGCGCGGTCGTTGCCGCCAGGTCGTCACCCGACGCGCCGGGCAGGGCGCCTTCCGGGCCCCGGTAGCCGTGACGGCTGTCGTAGGTGATAAGGCCGGTTACGACAGAACCCTGTGCGGTCTTTTGCAGCGATGAACTCAGCGTCGTGTACACGCTGTAACCATCGTTATAGGCCGAGAGACCGTAGCGCTGCAGCATCTGATGCCGCGCCATCTCCGCGGCATGGCCCGCATCGAGGGTGATGCGCGCCCCGTGCTCGCTGGCGGTTACGGGGGCCGCGCGGGCAGTCGCGAGGCTGCGGGCATCAATGAAGCCCAGGCCGTGCATACGCCCCAGGATCCAGTTGCGGCGCTGCTTTCCCGCCTCGGGGCCGCTGAGGGGATTGTTGCGCGAGGGCGCCTTGGGGATGCCGGCGAGCATGGCGTGCTGCGCCAGGCTCAGGTCCGCCATGCTCTTGCCGTAATAGGTCTGTGCCGCCGCCTCGAACCCGTAGGCCCGGTGGCCAAGAAACACCCGATTGACGTAGAGCTCAAAGATTTCCTCTTTGGACAGGCGCCGCTCGATCTCGATGGCGAGGAGAATCTCGTTGAACTTGCGCATAAAAGTGCGCTCGAGCGACAGAAAGTAGTTGCGCGCCACCTGCATGGTGAGCGTGCTGCCCCCGGAGCCCTTTTCTCCGGTCAGTACCAGCTCCGAGACGGCGCGCAGCAGGCCGCCGATATCGATGCCCCGGTGCCGGAAGAAGCCGTCGTCCTCGGCGGCCAGCAGCGCCTGGACGAAGGGTTGTGGGATTTCGTCGTAGTTCAGCGGATTGCGCTTCTGCTCCCCGAACTGCCCAATAAGGTCGCCATCGCGCGTGTAGACCCGCATGGGGGTCTGCAAACGCACATCGCGCAGCGTCTCAACGTCGGGCAGGTCCGGGGCCAGGTAGAGATAGATGCCGGCGAGGAGCCAGGCAGCACCAATGGCGCCCAGAATGGCGAGGCGCAGGGACCATTTAATTAAGCTCACGGCAGGCGATTCAGACGACGGTGTGATCAGGGAAAAGAGATTAGGTCGCGGAGTTGTGCGCGATCAATCAATACGGGCAAGTTTTGACGGTATGCTGGTAATTATAGGCTTTTTTTGTGTTTTCATTGCATTGATGCCTATTTTGAAGCTTAATGCTGAGGTATAAGAATATAAAGTGAAGCTAAGTCTGTGAAACTTATAGGAAAACGACTTGCTTGGGTTGCTAGGGAAACGTAAGCAGACACCACTGCTGGGCCTCGATATCAGCTCGACTACGGTCAAGCTGCTTGAGCTCAGTCGTTCGGGTGACAAGTTTCGCGTGGAAAGCTACGCGGTGTCTTCGTTGCCCCAGGATGCTGTTGTCGAAAAGGCGATCAACGACATCGACGCCGTCGCCAATTCGGTGCGCGCGGTCGTGGCCCAATCCCGCAGCAAACTCAAAACAGTAGCCGCCGCCGTGCCCGGTTCAGCGGTCATCACCAAACGGGTCGATATGCCCGCCGGGCTCAACGACGACGAGCTGGAAACGCAGCTCACGCTCGAGGCCGATCAGTACATTCCCTATCCGCTTGAGGAGGTCGCCCTGGATTTTGAAGTGCAGGGCCCCCTCCCTGATCGTGACAGCATGGTGGACGTACTACTCGCTGCCTGCCGCCGGGAAACCATAGACTCCAGGGTGGAGTCCATTGGCGGCGCGGATCTCGAAGCCCGCGTTATGGATGTCGAGCCCTATGCCATGGAGCGATCCTATGGCCTCATCCGCGACCATCTCGAACTCAAGGACGACAGCATCGTGGCGATCGTGGACATCGGCGCCACGATGACCACCCTATCCGTGCTCAAGGATGGCACTACGATCTACACGCGGGAGCAGCTGTTCGGCGGCAAGCAGCTCACGGACGAAATCATGCGCCGCTATGGTCTCCCGTTGGAAGAGGCCGGTCTGGCCAAGAAGCAGGGCGGCCTGCCCGATGACTACGAACCGGAACTGCTCAACCCGTTTCGGGACGCGGTGGTTCAACAGGTTACGCGGTCGCTGCAGCTGTTTTTTTCTTCGAGTCAGTACAACGACGTGGACTACATCATCATGGCCGGCGGAGTGTCCTACATGGAAGGGCTGTCGGACCTCGTGCAGGAGCAGCTCGATACGCCCACCGTCGTGGCCAATCCCTTCGCCGAGATGACAATCTCGTCCCGGGTGAATGCGGTCGCCCTCGCCAGCGATGCGCCGGCGATGATGATTGCCTGCGGCCTGGCGCTGCGGAGCTTTGACTGATGGCTCGCATTAACCTGCTGCCCTGGCGCGAGGCCCGCCGCGAAGAGTTAAAACGCGCCTTCCTCACCATACTCGGCCTCGTGGCCGTGTTTGCGGTGGTGCTGCTTGTACTCGGGGATCGATTTGTGAATGGACAGATCGTAAACCAGCAGGCGCGCAACGATTACCTAACGCGAAATATTCGCGTACTCGACGAGCAGGTTGAAGAGATCAAGGACCTGCAGCGCAAGCGCAATCAGCTGATCGATCGTATGCGCGTGATTCAAGAGCTTCAGGGCAACCGGCCGATTATCGTCCGTGTGTTGGACCAGCTCGTACGCACGGTGCCCGATGGTGTTTTCTACACAAGCGTTTCGGCCACCGGCCCGCAGCTTGGCGTGGAAGGGGTTGCTGAATCCAATAACCGCGTATCCAGCCTGATGCGCCGCCTCGACGCTTCGGACTGGCTGAAAGATCCAAATCTGGACGCGGTGCGCGCCGCGCCAAACTTCGGTGACCAGGCCAACACCTTCGAGCTGAGCGTCCAGGTCGACCTGCCCAAAACAGACGATGCGGAGGGCTGAGCATGGCGCTTGAAGACACGCTCCGCTCGCTGCGTGAGTTTGATATCAATGACATCAACCTTGACAACATCGGAACGCTGCCGGTTCCGATCAAGGTGATTCTCGCCCTGCTGCTGTTCGCCGCCGTACTCGCTGGCGGTTACTACTACCACATCAAGGATCTGCAGCTTCAGCTGGTCCGGGTGCAGAACCAGGAAGGCACCTTAAAGCAGGAGTATGAGCAGAAGGCGTTTCAGGTCGCCAACCTGGATGCGTACCGCCGACAGATGGCGGAGATGGAAGAGTCCTTCGGTGCGCTGATCAGCCAACTGCCTTCCGATACGGAAGTACCCGGCCTCCTGGAAGACATCACGGGCAAGGGTCTACAAAATGGCTTGCAGATCAGTTCCATCGATCTGCAGCCCGAAGTCAGCCGTGAGTTCTACGTCGAACTGCCAATCTCGATCGTTGCGTCGGGGTCCTATCACGATCTGGGGGCTTTCATCAGCGGCATGGCCGGTCTTCCGCGTATCGTGACCCTGCACGATTTCACGATACGCGCGGCGCGCACCAGCAACAGCACAGCGCTGGATTTGAGCATCACGGCCAAGACCTATCGCTATAAGGACGGGGAAGGCTGAGATGTCTGTTTCCCGCACGCTTATGCTCACTGGTCTCGCCCTGTTCCTCGCGGGCTGTAGCAATCGGGATTTCACCGACCTCGACCAGTACATGGCCGAGAAGCGTGCCCGGCCGGGCGGCATCATTGCTCCGATTCCCACGTTCAAGGCCTACGAAGCTTTTGCCTACAGCGCCACGCGGCTGCGCAGCCCCTTTGATCGGCCCATCGAAGTTCGCGAGATCACGCAATTGCAGGCAATTTCATCGATCAGGCCCGATGAGACGCGTGCCAAAGAGTTTCTGGAGCAATACACCTTTGATTCGTTGCGGATGGTCGGCACCCTGGAGCGCAGTGGCGCTGACTGGGCCCTCATCCTGGATCCAGACGGCGGTATACACAGGGTCCAATTGGGCAACTTTTTGGGGCGCAATCACGGCAAGATTGTTGAGCTCTCAGACACTTACCTGGCGGTTGTGGAGATCGTCAGTGATGGCACCGACGACGGCTGGGTTGAGCGGCCTCGAACCATAGAATTGAGCGGCCTGTAAGTCGCTGCGGGTGAACGGTATGAACGGAACGCATACTCACTTTGGCGCGGGGGCTCTCCCGGCTGGCGCCGCGGGCGCCGGGTTGCGCCTCGGAGCGCTGCCGAGGCGAATGCTCCTCTGCGTTGTGGCGCTTGTCTTCGGCACCCAGTTCTCAACCCAGGCCTTTGCCGTCGCGGTTACGGACATTGAGTTCAGCTCGCGCCCCGGCAGCAAGTTCGAAGTTCGCCTCGATTTTGACTCGACACCCCCTGAAGAGCTGCAGGCTTACACCATCGAGCGGCCTGCCCGCATCTCGATCGATTTCCCGGACACCACCTCTGAGCTGGAGCGCAAGCGCTACAGCCTGCCCTATGGCAACGCGACGGGAGTGTTGGTACTAGAGTCGGGCGATCGCACTCGGCTGATCCTGAATCTCGTACGGCTCGTGCCCTACGAAACTCGTGTAGACGGCAACAGCCTGTTCCTCACCGTGGGTCAGGATGCAGATGCGGAGTACTGGAAGCAGGGTACAGATCCGAACACCCTCAAGTCTGAAATCGAAGCGGTCGTCGCGGTTCAGTCGGAAATTCAGGATCTGCAATTCCAGCGTTCCCCGGAAGGTGAAGGCCGCCTTGTGCTGCAGCTCACCGATCCGTCCGTCGATGTCAACGTTTTCAGCGAGCGCGGCGACGTGAAGGTTGAATTTCTGGATACGGACATCCCAGAGCGTCTGTTGCGACGCTATGACGTAACGGACTTCGCAACGCCCGTAAACAGCGTGGAAGTGAATACGACGGAACGTGGCACTTCCCTAACGCTGGAGACCACGGGGGATTTTGACTATCTGGCCTACCAGACGGACAACGAGTACGTGGTCAGCATCAAGCCGCTCACCCGGAGAGAGGTTGAGGAGCGGCTGGACGAGTTCACCTACGTCGGAGAACGGATCTCGCTCAATTTCCAGGATATCGAAGTCCGAGCCGTCCTGCAGCTTATCGCCGACTTCACGGAGCTGAACCTCGTTGCCTCGGATACCGTATCCGGTCGTATCACGCTGCGCCTCAAAAATGTTCCCTGGGATCAGGCGCTGGAACTGGTGCTGAAAACCAAAGGGCTCGACAAGCGTCAGGTTGGCAATGTCTTGCTGGTGGGCCCGGCGGCCGAAATCGCGGAGCGTGAGCGCCAGGAGATCGAGGCGAACAAGCAAATCGCCGAACTCGCGCCCTTGCGCAGCGAATTCATCCGTATTCGCTACGCCAACGCAGCGGATATCGTGCAACTCTTTGAGGCAGGATCGGAATCTGGCGGCAGCCTGATCTCATCGCGCGGCTCGGTAATCGTCGAGCAGCGCACCAACTCCCTTATCGTCACCGAGACTTCCGCGAAGCTCGCGGAAATCCGCGAGCTTATCGATCTCGTCGACATCCCCATTCGCCAGGTCATGATTGAGTCGCGCATTGTTATCGCGCAGTCTGATCTCGACAAGGAGCTCGGCATTTCATGGGGTGGGGCCTATCTGGACCCCGATGCGAACGGCAACGTTCTGTCCATCGCTGGAGACACAGAAAATGTGATCGGCCTCAATCAATCGGTGATCGATGGCACGCAGCCTACTCTGACCTTCCCCGGTGCGTTGGCAGTGGATCTGGGTGTGGGCACGTCAACCAGTAGCTTTGCGGTTGGCTTCACGTCCGACGATCTGTTCCTAACTGCGGAATTGAGCGCCCTCGAGTCGGCGGGACAGGGCGAAGTAGTATCTCAGCCCAAGGTCATTACCGGCGACAAGCAAACGGCCGTAATCAAGTCGGGCACAGAAATTCCTTTCCAGCAGGCGGCGGCCAGTGGCGCCACGGCGGTGCAGTTCAAGGAGGCCGTGCTGATGTTGAACGTGACGCCCAACATCACGCCGGATGACCGAATTCTCCTCGATCTGTTGATCACTCAGGACTCGATCGGTGATCTGGTGTCCTCCGGCCAGGCTGGCGGCTTTATACCTGCGATCGATACCACTGAGCTGACTACACAAGTGTTGGTCGGCAACGGCGAAACGGTGGTACTGGGCGGTGTATTCCGCACGGAAAACCTGGAGACGATCAGCAAGGTGCCCTTCTTCGGCGATATTCCGTATGTCGGCAACCTGTTCAGGAACGAGTCCGTGCAGCGCGCGAAAACGGAAACACTGATCTTCATCACTCCACGCATTCTCGCCGATACGCTTCTCGACTGATGGCGGCGCCGCGGCAGCGGCGCGTTCGGTGAAAGGCCCAGTGCCCTACAGTCGCGTATTCCTTGTCGGCCCCATGGGGGCCGGCAAAAGCACCATCGGTAAAATCATCGCGCGAACGCTGCGGCTCGGCTTCGCCGACAGCGACCGGGAAATCGAACAGCGTACCGGTGCCGACATTCCCTGGATCTTCGATGTGGAGGGCGAAGCGGGGTTTCGTGATCGGGAAGAGCAGGTCATCGAGGAACTGACCCACAGGGACAACACCGTGCTCGCGACCGGCGGCGGCGTGGTGATACGGGAGGCAAATCGCAGAGCGCTTGCGGAGCGCGGCTTTGTCGTATATCTGCACGCCACGCTTGATGAGCAGCTGCGTCGAACCCGCGGTGACAGGAATCGACCGCTCCTTGCCCGGGGGGATCCAGAAACGGTGCTCCGCGAGCTTATCGCCGTTCGCGAACCGCTATACCGCTCCATCGCCGATTTGGTGGTCGATACAGATCGCAGCGGCCCCCGCGTTATTGCACGCCGTCTGTTGTCGAAGTTACCGTAGCGCCTCCAAAACCTTCCGAGCACACATGCCGACCCTGACTCTCGATCTCGGCGAGCGCAGCTATCCCATCTACATCGACGCTGGACTACTCGATGACGGAGATCGCCTGCGCCGTCACCTTGCTGGGCGCGAGGTTCTCATCGTGAGTAATGAGACCGTGGCCCCTCTGTATCTCGATCGCCTGCGAGCGGCCCTTGGCGACGATCTTCGCATGGCCGAGGTCATCCTCCCGGACGGAGAGCAGCACAAGACGCTCGCCGTACTGGAGACAATCTTCGATGAGGCTCTGGAGCAGCGACACAGCCGACGCACCACGGTAATTGCCCTGGGAGGCGGGGTCGTCGGTGATATGGCCGGCTTCGCGGCGGCCTGCTATCAGCGCGGCGTCGCTTTTGTGCAGATTCCCACTACCCTGCTGGCGCAGGTCGACTCAAGCGTCGGCGGGAAAACGGCCGTGAATCATCCCCTGGGGAAGAACATGATCGGCGCGTTCTACCAGCCGCAGGCCGTCATCATCGACACGGACGTTCTGGCAACCTTGCCCGATCGCGAGTATGCGGCGGGTCTGGCCGAGGTCATAAAGTACGGCTTGATCTGCGACCGGGAGTTTTACGACTGGCTGCTCAGCGAGCGCGAAGCGCTGCGCCGACGGGATCCAGGCACCCTGGCTATCGCGATTGAACGAAGCTGTGCGGCGAAAGCAGGCGTAGTGGCCGCGGATGAGCGCGAGGGCGGTATGCGCGCGATACTCAACCTGGGCCATACCTTTGGCCACGCGATCGAAGCTGCCCAGGGCTATGGCAATTGGCTGCACGGCGAAGCGGTGGCTGCGGGTATGCTCCTCGCCGCGCGCCTTTCCCGGCAGCGAGGCTGGTTGACCGACACGCAGGTAAGTGAGCTGGCCGCCTGGCTGTCGTTCCAGGGGCTTCCGGTGGAGCCGCCGCGCATGGCGCTTGCCGTGTGGCTGGACCACATGGGCCGCGACAAGAAGGTAGTGGACGGTCGCCTGCGCCTTGTGATGCTGCGTGCCATCGGTGAGGCCTGCATCATCGACGACGCGAGGGAAAGCGAGCTGGCCACGCTCCTATCCGCCGAGGAAAACGCCTGAGCGTATCCCCTGGAGCACTCCCCGGTGGGGGTACTCAGGTCGGTTTGTTCGCCCATTACCATCGTGTACACTCACCGGCCCTTCATCGCGTGGCTCTGGATGGCGGTCCTTGTTAACGCCGAGCTCGTAGCCCAAAAATGCGCGGTCCGGGGATTTGCCAAAGGCGGCTCGTACCGCACCGGCTATCATCCCAGGGCGTCCGATTGACGTCAGGTGGATGCAGCGAGGCAGCCGCTTACACACGCAGCTGATCCTTCTCAATAAAAGCCGTTTCATGCCCAGCTGCGCCGTACCCGGGCGCATGGGCTCGAAACAGGCGCTACAAGGTAAAGCGCTGCGCAAGCGGCACAGGTGTGCGTCAACGTCGTCGCATACGGTCCGAAGATCGAGCCAAGGCGCGCAATTAGCCGCCGCGATCTGAGGCGATCTGTCGAGAAAAGCGCCAATCTGCGCTCATTTGACCTGAAATTCGCCGAATGCCAATTGCGAGAGCGAGTCTGGCAGGGCACAGCCCGGCACCGAAAAACAGAGGAAACAAACCCGAGCATGAGCGCAGGCCTGTACACACCCGATGACGTCCGCGACAACTGTGGCTTCGGCCTCATCGCGCACATGTCCGGGGATGCCAGCCATCGTCTCCTGCAGGTAGCGATTGAATCCCTCACATGCATGACGCATCGCGGCGGTATCGCCGCTGACGGTCGTACCGGGGACGGCTGCGGGCTGCTGATGCAAATGCCCGAGGTCTTCATGCGCGGGCTTGCCGAAGAACACTTCGGCGCCACGGAGCTCGGGCGTCTTGCGATCGGACAGATCTTCCTGAGTCAGGATGAAGAACGGGCCGCGGCCGGCCGGCGCGCCCTCGAAGAAGCCGCTCGTGCGCGCGGCCTCAAGGTTCTGGGTTGGCGAACGGTCCCGGTCAGCGTCGACGTTTGCGGCGACATCGCTCTCGATGCCCTGCCGTGTATCGAACAGCTCTTCATCGACGGCGGAGCGTCGACCCCGGAGGAACTGTCTTCTGCGCTGTTCGTGGTGCGGCGCATGGCCGAGATCGACCGGCAAGACGACCCGGACTTTTACATCTGCAGTCTGTCGGCGCGGGTGATTTCCTACAAAGGCCTGGTCATGCCCGTGGACCTGCCGCGCTTCTACGCGGACCTGTCCGACGAGCGTCTAAAGACAGCCATCTGCGTTTTTCACCAGCGCTTCTCGACCAACACCATGCCGCGCTGGCCCCTGGCCCAGCCGTTTCGTCTTCTCGCTCACAATGGCGAGATCAACACAATTGAGGGCAATCGGAACTGGGCCGAGGCGCGCACGGCGCTGTTCGAGAACGAGCGCCTCCCGGACCTCGCTTCCATCGCGCCGCTGGTCAATCGCAGCGGCTCGGATTCGTCCAGTCTGGACAACATGCTCGATGTGCTCCTGACCGGTGGCATCGAGATGCCGCGCGCCCTGCGCATGCTGATACCGCCGGCCTGGCAGAACATCGAGTCCATTGACCCGGATCTCAAGGCCTTCTACGAATACCACTCCATGCACATGGAACCCTGGGACGGCCCCGCGGGCATCGTACTCACCGACGGCCGCTATGCCTGCTGTCTGCTTGATCGCAACGGCCTGCGCCCGGCGCGCTGGGTGCGGACCGCTGACGGCTTCATTACCCTTGCATCGGAGGTGGGTACGCACGGCTATCGCAACGAAGACGTTGTGGCCAAGGGGCGCGTTGGCCCCGGGCAACTCCTGGTCATCGACACACATACCGGTGAGATGCTGCAGTCGAACGAAATCGATCAGCGGCTCAAGGCTGCGCATCCGTACAAGCGCTGGCTCAAGGAGAACTCGCAGCGCATCGTGGGGAGCTTCGACGGCGAGGTGACATCGCCGACGGTCGACGCTGCGGATCTGCCCGCTTACATGAAAATGTTCCAGGTCAGCTTCGAGGAACGCGACCAGGTCCTGCGGCCGCTGGCGGAATCGGGCAACGAGGCCGTGGGCTCCATGGGCGACGACACGCCCATGGCGGTGCTGTCCCTGAAGCAGCGCTCGCTCTACGATTTCTTCCGCCAGAAGTTTGCCCAGGTCACCAACCCGCCGATTGACCCGCTGCGCGAGGCGATCGTCATGTCCCTGGAGACCGACCTCGGCGTCGAGCGCAATCTCTTCTATCTCGGCCCGGAGCACGCGGATCGCGTGATCCTCAGTTCGCCCGTACTGTCGCAGGGCAAATTCAACGCCCTGCTTAATCTTGACCGACCGGGTTTCCAGGTGGCGGACCTCGACGCGAGCTATGACCCCGCGGCGGGCGACCTGCGCAGTGCGCTGGAAGCGCTGACCTCCGAGGCCGAGGCGTCCGTGCGCGAGGGCAACACGATCCTGGTGATTTCCGACCGGCGTATCGAGGACGGGCGCTTGCCGATCCACAGCCTGCTCGCCACGGGCGCCGTCCACCACCACCTGATTGCCAAGGGCCTGCGCTGCGACGCCAACCTGATCATCGAGACCGCGAGCGCCCGCGATTCGCACCAGGTGGCCTGCCTGATCGGCTTCGGCGCCACGGCGGTCTACCCTTATCTGTCCTATTCGGTGCTGGAGGATCTGCTGCGCAGCGGCGAGCTCCTCGGTGATCCGATTGCCTGCTTCAAAAACTATCGTCGCGGCCTGAACAAGGGCCTGCTGAAGATCATGTCGAAGATGGGCATCTCCGCGGTCAGTTCTTATCGCGGAGCGCAGCTCTTCGAGGCGGTCGGTCTCGCCCGGGAGGTTGTGGATCTGGCGTTCTGCGGCGTTGCGAGCCGCATCGAGGGCGCTCGCTTTGTTGACCTCCAGGAAGATCAGGAGCGACTGGGGCGCATCGCCCGCCTGCCGCGCAAGAACATCAGCCAGGGCGGTCTCCTGAAGTACGTCCACGGCGAGGAATACCACGCCTTCAATCCAGACGTGGTGATGACCCTGCAGCAGGCGGTAAGCAGCGGCGCGTACGCGGACTACCAGCGCTACGCAACCCTGGTCAATGAACGCCCCGTCGCCTCCTTGCGGGACCTGCTGACGCCGGTCAGCAGCACGGGTCCCATACCCATCGAGGAAGTCGAGCCGGCCGAGGCCATCCTGCGCCGCTTCGACTCGGCGGGCATGTCCCTGGGCGCCCTGAGCCCCGAGGCTCATGAGGCCCTCGCGGCGGCCATGAATCGCGTGGGTGCGCGGTCAAATTCCGGGGAAGGCGGTGAGGACCCGGCGCGCTTTGGCACCGAGCGTGTCTCCAAGATCAAGCAGATTGCCTCGGGCCGCTTCGGCGTAACGCCGCACTACCTCGTGAACGCTGAGGTGCTGCAGATCAAGGTGGCCCAGGGCGCCAAGCCCGGTGAAGGGGGCCAGCTGCCCGGCGGCAAGGTGAATGCACTCATCGCTCGGCTGCGCCATTCCGTGCCCGGCGTGACCCTGATTTCTCCACCGCCGCACCACGATATCTATTCCATTGAGGATCTCGCGCAGCTCATCTTCGATCTCAAGCAGGTGAACCCGCACGCGCTGGTCTCCGTGAAGCTCGTCTCCGAGCCCGGGGTAGGCACGATCGCGGCCGGCGTGGCGAAAGCCTATGCGGACCTCATTACCATCAGCGGCTACGACGGTGGCACGGCGGCGAGTCCCCTCACCTCGATCCGCTACGCCGGATCGCCCTGGGAACTGGGCCTTGCCGAGGTGCAGCAGACCCTGCGCGGCAACGGCCTGCGCGGCAATATCCGGCTGCAGGCCGACGGCGGTATGAAGACGGGTCTGGATGTCATCAAGGCCGCGATCCTCGGCGCCGAGAGCTTCGGCTTTGGGACGGCGCCCATGGTGGCGCTGGGTTGCAAATACCTGCGCATCTGCCACCTGAACAACTGCGCGACCGGCGTTGCGACGCAGAACAAGCGCCTGCGCGACAACCACTTTGACGGCACCGTCGAGAAGGTTGTGAACTTCTTCAGCTTCGTCGCCGAGGAAACGCGCGAATGGCTGGCCCAGCTTGGCCTGCGCTCGATTGAAGAACTCATCGGCCGTACCGATCTCCTGCATCGCCTGCCCGGAGACACGGCCCGCCAGCGCTCGCTGGATCTCGCGCCTATCCTGCACAAGGACGCCCAAGCCGAGGGACAGCCGGAGTATTGCCAGGTGGCCTCGAACGATCCCTTCGATCGCGGTGAAAAGGCGGAAGCCATGGTCTCGGCCACACTGGCTACGATCAAGGCGGGCAGCGGCGGCGAGTTTGCCTTCGAGGTCACGAACTGCGATCGCTCCATCGGCGCGCGCCTGTCCGGCGAGATCGCCCGCCGCCACGGCAACCTGGGCATGGAGGCCGATCCCATCGTGCTGCGCTTGAAAGGCACCGCGGGGCAGAGCTTCGGCGTGTGGAATGCCGGCGGCCTGCACATGTACCTCGAAGGCGACAGCAACGATTACGTGGGCAAGGGCATGGCAGGCGGCAAGCTGGTGATCTACCCGCCGGCGGACAGCCGCTATGAATCCCAGGAAGCGGTCATCATGGGCAACACCTGCCTATACGGTGCAACCGGTGGCCAGCTCTACGCCGCGGGTATCGCCGGCGAGCGCTTCGCGGTACGCAACTCCGGCGCTCACGCGGTGGTCGAGGGTGCCGGTGACCACTGCTGTGAATACATGACCGGCGGCTGCGTCACCGTCCTTGGCGATACGGGCGTGAACTTCGGCGCTGGCATGACCGGTGGTTTCGCCTATGTTCTGGATCAGCAGCGCGGCTTTATCGACCGCTACAACAGCGAGCTCGTCGAGATTCACCGCGTAAGCTCTGAATATATGGAAGCTCACCGTACACACCTGCGCAGCATCATTGCCCAGCACGTCGATGAGACCGGCTCGGCCTGGGGTGCGGAGATACACGACAATTTCGAGGACTACGTGGGCAAGTTCTGGTTGGTCAAACCCAAGGCCGCCGACCTGCAGCAGCTTCTGAGCCGCCTGCGGGATACGGATTGAGACCGAGGCCCTGAAGGTGCCTCGCGCGCACCGGGAGCAGCACGCCGAGCGTCTTGCGCCCACGGCGCGCCAACACCCCCGCGGGGGCGGAGAACGAGTATGAGCGGACGCGTACAAAACAACTTCCAGTTCATCGAAGTCGATCGGGCCGATCCCGACAAGAAACGCATGACGGCGCGGAAAACGGAGTACGTGGAGATCTACGACCCGTTTACCAAGGCGCAGGTCGAGGAGCAGAGCGAGCGCTGCCTCGAATGCGGGAATCCCTACTGCGAGTGGAAGTGTCCGGTCCACAACTTCATCCCGAACTGGCTGAAGCTCGTCGCCGAGGGCAATCTCTTCGAAGCGGCTGAACTCAGCCACAAGACCAATACCCTTCCTGAAGTCTGTGGTCGCGTCTGCCCTCAGGACCGTCTGTGCGAAGGCGCCTGCACCCTCAACGAAGGTTTCGGCGCGGTCACCATCGGTTCGGCGGAGAAGTACATCACCGACACGGCCCTGGCCATGGGCTGGCGACCGGATCTGTCCGAGGTGGTGCCCACGGGGAAGCGCGTCGCAATTATCGGGGCCGGGCCCGCGGGCCTCGGCTGTGCCGATGTGCTGGTGCGGGCGGGCGTGAAGCCCGTGATCTTTGACCGCTATCCGGAGATTGGCGGCCTGCTGACCTTTGGCATACCCGAGTTCAAGCTCGAAAAGCAGGTGATGATGCGTCGCCGCGAAATCTTCACCGACATGGGCATGGAGTTTCGCCTCAACACGGAAGTCGGCCGTGATGTGAGCATGGACGCGCTCCTTGAGGAGTACGACGCGGTGTTTCTCGGGATGGGCACCTACACCCCCATGGAAGGCGGCTTCCCCGGAGAGAATCTGCCCGGGGTGCATAAGGCCCTCGAGTTTCTTATCGGCAGCGTCAATCACAACCTCGGCTTCGAGCAGCCGCCCGAGGCCTACGTCAACCTGAAGGGCAAGCGCGTGGTTGTGCTCGGCGGTGGCGATACGGCAATGGACTGCGTGCGCACGGCGGTGCGACAGCAGGCCGAGCACGTCACCTGCGCCTACCGGCGCGACGAGCTGAACATGCCCGGTTCGCGTCGGGAGGTGGCCAATGCGCGCGAGGAAGGCGTCGAGTTTCTCTTCAATCGCCAGCCCATCGAAGTGGTGGAGTACTTCGGCGAGGCCTGTGGGGTAAAAACCGTGGAAACGCGCCTGGGTGAACCCGGCCCCGATGGTCGCCGCCGCCCCGAGCCGGTGCCGGGAAGCGATGAGGTGCTCGAGGCCGATGCGGTGATCATCGCCTTCGGTTTTCAGCCAAGTCCCGCGGCCTGGTTCGAGACGGCGCAGGTCGAGGTCAACAGCTGGGGCGGCGTGGTCGCCGAAGAGCACCAGGAATTCAAGTTCCAGACCACCAATCCCAAGGTGTTCGCCGGCGGCGATATGGTCCGCGGTTCCGACCTGGTGGTGACGGCCATCTGGGAGGGGCGCCAGGCCGGGGAAGGCATTCTCGACTATCTCGAAGTCTGATTGCCCGCGATTCACTGACTCAGTCCAGACACGACCTCGTTCGCTTCCTCTGGCCCGGAAATTTTGGGCCACCGGATGCGGCCGTCGTTGGCACCCACCGGGCGGAAGTGTTTTCGCGGATCGATAGCAGTAAGACACGTACCTCTTGGGCGTGTTGGTGTATCTATGGGTCAAGCCCGTTGCTCTCTCTGCTCAGGTCGTCGCGCGCACATGCCCCCTCCTCCGGCGTGCCGGTACATTTCCCGCGCGGGGGCGGACGATCTCTTCCCCTCGACGAAGGAAGTAGCGAACGTCATGGCAAAGCCCGCGTCGCTGGGCGACAATCGGCGCGCATTCCGGGGCCGTCGCGCCCCGCTCGCAGTATTCCGGCCTGCAATCGCCGGATGGGGCCGTTCGCCCCGGGGGACTAAGGAACAATAAATGACCGAGCTCAAGAACGACCGCTTCCTGCGTGCGCTGCTGCGCCAGCCTGTGGATCGCACGCCGCTGTGGATGATGCGCCAGGCCGGCCGCTATCTTCCCGAATACCGCGCCACGCGCCAGGAAGCCGGCTCCTTTCTCGATCTGTGCAAGAACGCCGAACTCGCCTGCGAGGTGACGCTCCAACCCCTGCGCCGCTATCCCATGGACGCCGCGATCCTCTTCTCCGACATCCTTACGGTCCCGGACGCCCTGGGCCTGGGACTGTATTTTGAAACCGGCGAAGGCCCGCGCTTTCGCAAGACCGTGCGCAGTGCGGCCGATATCGCGGGCCTCAACAAGATCAAGGCCGACGACGATCTGTCCTACGTGATGAACGCCGTGCGCACGATACGCAGCGCGCTTGGCGGCAGCGTTCCGCTCATTGGTTTCTCCGGCTCACCCTGGACTCTGGCGACCTATATGGTCGAGGGCGGCTCCTCAAAGGATTTTGCCAACGTCAAAACCATGGCCTATGACCAGCCCGAGGTTATGCACGAACTGCTCACGGTGCTTGCGGATGCCGTGGCCGACTATCTCACGGCGCAGGTGGAAGCCGGCGCGCAGGCGGTACAGATCTTCGACACCTGGGGCGGCAGCCTGAGCGCGGCGGCCTACAAGGAATTCTCCCTCAAGTACATGCAGCGCATCGTGGCGCGACTGCCGCGGGAAAGCGAAGGCCGGCCGTTGCCGGTGATCGTGTTTACAAAGGGTGGCGGACAGTGGTTGAACACGATCGCCGACTGCGGCGCCCACGCCGTCGGTATCGACTGGACCACGGATATCTCCACGGCGCGTCAGGTGGCCGGCGATCGTGTCGCGCTTCAGGGCAATATGGATCCCATGATGCTGTTCGCGTCGCCGGAGCGAATCCGCGAAGAAGTGGCTTCCATTCTCGCCGGCTTCGGCCACGGCAGCGGGCACGTGTTCAATCTGGGCCACGGCATCACGCCCGGCGTCAATCCGGACCACGTGACCGCTTTTGTCGATGCCGTTATCGAGCTGTCCCCGCAGTATCACCGGGACTAGTAATCATCCGCCTTCCTTCCGCATGACACGCAGCGACAGTGCGGACATGCGGTTTGAAGGCGATGGCTGGCCTCGGTCTGATCCATCGATCTTTTCCTGGATTTCGTGCCGCCCGGCACGATCCCGGGATCGCCGTCACCCGTGACGGTCGTAGCGCCGCAAGACGTGTCGCCGCCCGCGCTTCTGCCGCTGCGGAGTCGCCTTGAATGGGCCGCGGAGGAGTGGATCTTTCGCCGGCGCCAGGCCCTGGCGCTCGGACGCGTCGCCCTGGGTAGAGGCCATAAGCCGACGCCCCTACTGATCTTCACGACCTCGCGCAGTGGCAGTACCTGGCTCACGGAGCTGCTCTTTGGCATAAATCAGTGCGGGCCCCTGCCGGAGCACCTGCGACCGGAGCACTTCGAATACGCGCTTCGCGCCGCCGATGGCGGAGAGGTATTGAGCAACTGGATACACGAGGCCGCGGCGCTCGTGCGCAGCGGGCGCCACGGTGGCTCAAAGCTGATCTGGGACTATTTCCCGGAATTCTTCGCCGGAAGCGATATCTCCGCCTGTCGCTCAGCGCTCGCGCCGCTGCTCGAACTCGCGCCGCTCTGCGTGCGCCTGCGCCGGAAGGACCTTGTGGCCCAGGCGGTCTCGCGCTATAGGTCTTCGCTCACCGGCGTCTATCATCGCTCACGGCACACGGGGCCGCCGTCGTCCGCGTCGCCGGATTTCGGGGCCGGTGAGGCCACGGCTCCGGTGAGCCTGGTCTACGATGCGGCGGCTGTCGCCCACCATGAAGACATTCTGCGCCGCGGCGAGGCTCACCTTGATGCGACTGTCACCAGTCTCGGGTTCACCGTGCACGAGATCGTGTACGAAGATCTCGTGGCAGAGCCCCGCGAGGTGCTGCTCCCCATTGCTGAATTCCTGCGCAGTGACCTGGGGCCGGGTGGGCAGCGACAGCGCGTCGAACGGGCGCTGCGACGAGCCCTGATCCAGAAGTCCCGTGATGTGGAGCAGGACGAATGGCAGCAACGCTACCGGTCGGAACGGGGCCTGTGATGTGCCGCATTTCTTTCTGTGCTGCCGTCGCCGTTTTCGCTGCGACACTGACAAGTTGCGAACAGAGCGACGAATTCGTCCATCGCCCCGTTCAGGTCACGGCGAAGGACCTGCTGCTCAGCGGCGTTCCGGCCTGGTCTGCGCTCACCGCCGATCTCGATGGCGACGGCGTGGAGGAACTCGTCCTCGCCGGACACCGCGGTGTCGAAAAGCCCGGCTACTGTCGCCTTGACGGCCAGGCCCCCTGCCCATGGCAGCCCTTCCTGGACCACGCTGCGGACCGGCACGCCTGCGCCGCCGCCGATATAGACGCGGACGGCGACATCGATTTTTACTGCACCGCCGGCGCTGTGCGGGGTGCGGGCCGGGGTCCCAACGAAGCCTGGCTCCAGGTGAGTCCGCTGCGTTTTGAAAAAAGCCCCGATGCCCTCGGCGCCAGCGAAGAAAGCAGCCGCGGCCGACTGGCGGCATTTCTGGATTTCAATGGTGATGCCTGGCCTGACCTGGTGAGCACCGCCTGGGGTCCGCGCAGCGATGGCGCCGACAATAGGAGCAAGCTGTGGATCAACCGCGAGGGCCGCTTCCAACCCGCGGATGCCACCCTGCCGCCGTCTTTCGGCTCGCGCTGCCTCGGCATCGCCGACGTAAATCGCGACGGTCTCGATGACATCATCGGCTGCGCCGCCCAGGCCGGACTGCTGGCGCTGCTGAATCGGAACGGCTCGGAGCTGGAGGCGGTGGCGCTCGGGGTAGCAAAAGACTGGTACTGGGACGCGCAGTTCCTCCCGGGTGCGCCGGATCAACTGTCAATTCTCGTCAGCACCGTCGGTCGGCGCGACGACATGTTCATCGAAATCACCCAGCTCAATTCAGCACTCGAAGCCAAAAGCCGGCAACGAATCCCCTGTCGTCAGAACGACTTTGATGACGATCGTGAGATCTACTGCGGACGATTACTTCTTCACGACGCCGACGGCGACGGCCACACCGACATCCTCGTTTCCCGCCACCACGGCTGGCGCCACGAAGTAGTCCTCGCCGACGCCCCCGACCTCCTAATCTTAGGCCCCCACTTCCGCGAGTTCAGCCTGCTGCCCGCAACGCAACACGGCGCCGGAGAACGCCTCATCGCCACTGATTTGGGAGTCTTGCAGATCAACGCCGGTAAGAGCTGGCCGGGTTCTGTATCTCTTCTCGAATTTGGAGAACCGGCGCCGGGCAGGCGGTAAGGCGAGACCCGTCGACCCAAGCCAGAGTGGGTTTGTTTCGTTGTTGACAGAGTAGCCGAAGGCACTGCGCAGGTGTTCGGGTGGGGTTGGGCCTGCAGGGGCACCGAGCGCGGGACGCGTCTACCTAAGCCTAAGTCAATGTCAGTTTGTTTCGTTCTCGACAGGGGATCCGAAGGCACTGAGCAGGCATCCGGGTGGAGTAGGGCCTGCACGGGCACCGAGCGCCAGGGATGGCGCTCGTTGAGCCTGGCCAGGGACGGCCGCTCTTTGGCGTCCCGTGCAGGCCCTACTCCACCCGGGTGCCGGGATGCCACTGCATCAGAGGGGAAAGGATACAGACGCTAGAAAACGTCAGAAGACGGTCTCAACAGTCCTCACATGGCCAACAATGATCCATATCCAAAGCCGGCGTATCCGTAGCCGGCCGCCCGACAATCTTCGCCGGCACCCCCGCCACCGTCGTATGCGGCGGCACCGGTTCCAGCACCACACTGCCCGCTCCGACCTTGGCACCCTGGCCCACCAGGATGTTGCCGAGAATTTTTGCACCGGCACTGATCAGTACGCCATCGCAAATCTTCGGATGGCGGTCGCCGTCTTCCTTGCCCGTGCCGCCGAGCGTCACGGACTGCAGGATCGACACGTTGTCGCCCACCCGCGCCGTCTCACCAATCACGAGACCCGTAGCGTGGTCGAGGAGGAGACCCTTGCCGATGCGTGCCGCCGGATGGATGTCGACGCCAAACTTCGTGCTCACGCGATTCTGGAAGAACAGCGCCAGGGACTGGCGCCCGGCATTCCACAGCCAGTGCGCAACGCGATGCGCCTGCAGGGCGTGAAAACCCTTGTAGTAGAGGAACGGGATGTACAGCTCGTGCGTGGCCGAGTCGCGGTCAAGGACCGCGAGGAGGTCGGCGCGGACGGCGTCGAGAATCGAGTCATCCGCTTCGAAAGCTTCCAGCATGACCTCGCGCAGGAGCAGGGATGACGCGGCCGGGCTGTCGAGCTGGTTGGCGAGGTGAAAGCTGAGAGAGCGCTCCATGCGATCGTGATTGAGAATCGTGGCATGGAGATAGCTGGCGAGCATGGGTTCGTCGGCGGCATGGCCGCGCGTTTCCTCGCAGATGCGTTGCCAGATGGGGTCGTCAACTTCGGGCATCATGGCATTGGTCCTTCACATTCAACTGTGTCGTCAGGGTAGCGGATCGACACTGATAATTCATGCACATGCATCGTTTTTTCTCGCTGAGCCCTCGGCGTAGTCGTCCCGCAGCCGCGCCCTGAGTTGCCAGAGCATGTGCCCGCTGGCGGCATACTTGTGTTCGAAGCGCGTGCTCGGCTCTGCGCCAGCGGCCACTACGGCGATGCGCGAGGGAATGCCGAGCAGGTGCAGCGCTATGCCGAATTCTTCTACATAGACCTGCCAGTTGCTGCGCAGTTCCAGCTCGCCGCCGAGCTTTGGGATCAGGGCGAAAGCCGGATGCCCATGTACGCGGTGTCGCAGCTGGGCCGCCTTCGGCCAGGGGTTCGGATAAAGCAGATAGTGCTGTGCAAGCGTCTGGCGCCGTTCAACTAAGTGGCGCCAGACCGCTTCGCAGTGCGCCCGAAGGAGCAACGCGTTGTCTGGAGTTGACTCGGCTTTGTTCAGTCGGTGCGCCGACCGGTCGACGCCAAGCACCAGTGATCCGGGATGCCGCCGCGCCAGCATCGCTGTGCTGAGCCCGGTGCCACAGAAGGAGTCGAGAATCACCGGACCCTCATGCGCCGCGAGCGCGGCGTCGATCCGTGCCATCGCGGCCAGATCGACGTCTTGCGGCGGCTTGCGCCACTCCGCCTGCGCCTGACGCCTGACGCGCCGGGCGAGCCCGGGGTGCGGACCGCGCTGCGAACTGCTGACTTGTCGTGACGGCGTGTGCAAAGCTTGCTTCCCTGGTGCTATCAACGGGACCGGGCGCGTCTGCCCCCGGAGGCGCGACGGCGGGATGGCCCTGCGGGCGATGGTACGGTTCACAGCGCCGGGGCCGCAAAGCCCGGGAGAGTCCGAGGAACAGCGACAAGGCAAGCATGCGAGACGATCTGCGGCCCTACTGGGTCAAGAAAGCCTATCTGCGCTGGCGGCGTTGGTACGTCGACTATTTCCTGCGGCCTGAATGCGCGTCTCTGGGCGCTTACTGCACCTTCATGAAACCGCGTTTCGTCATTATCTCGGGCCCCGGAATCCATATTGGCGATTGTTTCACCGCGGTAGCCGAACCCATGCATCGCGTTGAGATCGGTGTTTGGGGTCGCGAAGCCGGCGCGGGCACGATTCGCATTGGTCGCTGCGTGCTCATGAGTCCCGGCTCCCGGATCAGTGCCTCCGATGAAATCGTCATCGGTGACGGCGTGATGATGGCGAACGGCACCTATATCACTGACTCGGACTGGCACACGGTCTACGACCGCACGCGTCGCGCCGATGCCGTAACGCCGGTGCACATCGGCAACAACGTCTGGCTCGGCGATCACGCCACGGTGCTCAAAGGCGTCACCATCGGCGAGAACAGCGTTATCGCGGCGCGCTCCGTGGTAACCCGCGACGTACCGCCGAACGTGATCGTCGCGGGAAACCCGGCGCGGGTGGTCCGGGAACTCGATGCCGAACGGGAGATGATTACCCGCCTTGACTACTTTGCCGACCCGGCGGGACAGGCCGCCTTCTTCGACGCCGTGGATCGCGACGTGCTCGCGCAGAACAGTTTCTGGCGCTGGGCCCTGAGCCTCATTTATCCGCGGCTGCGCTCCTGAGCTCGCGACACCCCGCAGCAGCCAGCCGAGTCTTCTTTGCCTCAGAGCAGGCGCAGCGGCGGTTCCTGCAGCCGCGCAAACTGCTCGCGCAGCTCGAGGATATGGTCGGACCAGAAGCGCGGTCCCGCGAACCAGGGAAAGGCCCGGGGAAACGCCGGATCGTCCCAGCGCCGCGCCAGCCACGCGGCGTGGCGGATTATGCGCAGGGTTCTAAGGGCCTCGATCCAGCGCAGCTCGCGGGCACTGAAGCTGTGAAACTCTTCGTAGCCGGCCATGAGTTCGGACAGCTGCAGCTCCTGCTCATGCCGCTCGCCGGAGAGAAACATCCAGAGATCCTGTACCGCCGGCGCCGTTAGGCAATCATCCAGGTCCACAAAATGGGCGGTGTCGTCGCGCCACAGGATATTGCCGCCATGACAGTCGCCGTGGACCCGGATGCGCTCCCCGCCATCGATCTCTTCGAGCAGTGGTGCCAGGGCACGGCCGAGATCGTCGAGCAGACTGAGATAGGCGTCGGTCAAATCATCGGGGACAAAGGCACCGGGAAGACGCTCACGGCTGTCCGCGATGATCGCGGCTCCGTCCAGAGCGAGTCGGTAGCGGAACGCCCGGGCGGCGCCGATGGCGTGCATGCGTCCGAGGGTACGGCCAAGCACCAGCAGGTTGTCCGGGTTGTCGAAATCCGGAGCCCGACCGCCGCGCCGGGGAAAGAGCGCATAGAGAAGCCCGGCATGGTGATGAATGGTCCCGCTGCCGCGGCCTTCGGCATCGCCGCGTAGCGGCGCCACCACCGGCAGTTCGGCATCGGCAAGCTCCTGGCTGAAGCTATGCTCTTCGGCGATCTGTTCCTCGCTCCAGCGCTCGGGCCGGTAGAACTTTACGATCACGGGTTCGGCGTCCTCAATGCCCACCTGATACACGCGATTCTCGTAGCTGTTCAGTGCGAGCAGGCGCGCATCGCTGCGGAAGCCGGCGGCTTCCACGGCCTCGATGATCGTATCTGGCGTGAGTACATCAAAAGGGTGGGCGTTCACCGGGTCTCGCTCTCCTGCAGCAACGCGCTGCTTTTGATCTGGGCGTACAGCGAGTCACCGACACTGAGGCCCAGTTCATCGCGGGAGCGTCGCGTGATGCGGGCCAGCAGATACTGCTTGTGGAGACGCAGGCGGAGCAGGCAATGGGCCGGACCCGTGTCCTGCGTGCCCTCGAGGGTCGCCGGGATGATATTTAGAATGCTGGTGTTTTGCGGCATTTCCCGGCACACGCTGACGTCCCGGGCGGGAATCCGCAGGCGCCGGGGCCGGCGTGCCGCGGATCCGGGAATCCACAGCCGCTCTCCGTCGACCGTGACCGAGCAGAGCCCGTAGCGAGCGTCGTCCTGCGCGTCACTGACTTCGATGATCGCGGCGGCGGCTTCGTCTTCCGCAAGACCGCTGTCCAGACGTCCGCTGAGTTCGAAGAGACTGCCCTGGCTGATGATCTTCCCCTGTTCCATGATCACGAGGTGATCGGCGATAGCCTGCACCTCCTCCAGCTGATGGCTGACGAACAGCATGGGAAGCTCCAGCTCGCGCTGGATGGTCACCAGGCTGGCAAGGCAGGCTTTGGCGGCTCGCCGATCCAGGCCGCTGAGCGGCTCATCGAGCAGGAGCAGGCGCGGATAGCTAAGTAGTGCACGACCGATCGCGACGCGCTGCTGCTCTCCGCCAGAAAGCGTCGTGGGTTCGCGGCTCAGCAGGGCGTCGAGCTCGAGGAGCTCACACACCTGCCCACGCGTGGGTCCGCCACTTCGGGCCCGGCGGATTGCGAAGTCGAGGTTCCCGCCCACGCTGAGGTGCGGAAAGAGATTCGGGTCCTGCGATACGTAGGCCAGGCCGCGCTGCCAGGGGGGCAGCCAGCTGCTCTCTTGCTGCCAGCACTCGCCGTCCATGAACACATGACCGCCCCTGAGTTCGCGCCGCAACCCGGCAATACAATCAAGGACCGTACTCTTGCCGCTGCCGCTCGGACCGAAGAGTGCAGTGACGCCGGACAGCGCCAGCTCCAGGTCCAGGTCGAGACACAGGCCCTCGGGGTAGGCGTGCTGCAGTTGCACTCTGAGCACCCCGGGTGCCGCGCCAGGGTTCATCGACTGATGCGCCAGCCACCGCCGCGGTACAACGCGAAGAGCAGCAGAACGGAGAACACGACCAGGCCCAGCGCCAGGCGATGCGCGCTGGCGTAGTCCATGGCCTCGACATGGTCGTAGAGCGCGATGGAGAGCACCTGCGTTTCGCCGGGGATATTGCCGCCGATCATCAGAACCACGCCGAACTCGCCAATGGTGTGCGCGAAGCCGAGGGCCGCGGCGACCACAAAGCTGCGCCGGGTCAGCGGCAGCACGACGGAGAAAAACTGGTCGCGAGGGTTCGCGCCCAGCGTCGCGGCTACCCGCACAAGCGATGGCGGAACAGCCCGAAAGGCCTGCTGTAGCGGCTGTACAACGAAGGGAAGCGAGTAGAGAACCGAGCCAATCACAAGGGCCGAGAAGCTGAAGGCGAGCTGGGAGCCCGTCAGCGCCTGCCACAGTCGTCCCGGCGGGGAGGACGGCGCGAGCGCGATGAGCAGGTAAAAACCGAGGACTGTCGGTGGCAGTACCAGCGGCAAGGCAACCAGTGCTTCGATGAACGCGGCGAGGTTGCCCCGCCTGCGGGACAGCCACCAGGCCAGGGGTGTTCCGATGAGCATGAGCAGCACGCAGCTGATGGCTGCGAGCCGCAGCGTCAACCACAAAGCCTGCGCCTCCGTAGCGCTCATGGGCACGCCTCGTAGCCCAGGGTCTCCAGCGTTTCCCTGCCCCCGGTGGTGCCCAGAAACCTCAGGAAGCGCTCAGCATGCTTACCCCGGCGACCGGCGCTGAGTATGAGCGCGTACTGATCGATCGGTGGATGCATGGACTGGGGAATCTCAAGCCCGCGGTCCCCGGCCACGGAGCGCGCGACGAGAGCGAGGTCACTGGCGCCGCTGTCGAAAAACTGCAGCGCCTGTTGCACGTTCGCGGCACGAAGCACGCGACGCTGCGACACATTCGCAAAGCCCGGCCTCGCCAAAACGCTGGCGGCAGCCTGTCCGTAAGGCGCGGTGCGAGGATTGGCGATGGCAATAGACAGGGCGGGATCGGCGAGGGCACCCTGGAGATTCGCCGCACCCATCAATGCAAGGCGGCCACGCGCGTAGCAGACCGGTTCTTTCTGGCCGATCCCGGCGGCGCTTAGCGCAGCGGGACGTTCCCTGTCTGCCGAAAGAAACAGGTCAAAGGGTGCACCGTTGCTGATCTGGGCCGCGAGTACACCCGACGCGGCGCTGCTCACGCGGGCATCGAGTTGTTCCTCCAGCCCACTCGCGGCAAGGAGAGCCTGGGCCGCGCTGCGGAAATTTGCCGCGACGGCAATACGCAGGGGCTTTGGTGCTTCGTCTAGCGTCACTGCTGCGGCTCCGCTCGCATCGTGGTGGCAGAAAAGCGCGCCCAGCACCGCGATGCGCAGCACAATAGCAGGTGCTCGCAGGATCGCGTGGAAAGCTATGGCCGCAGGGCGCAGGAGCGTCTTTTGTGCGGCTGTAGCGGATGGTCGTGAAGGATCGAGAGTGGAGAATTTTCTGGGCGCAGCCCACGGCAGGCCGTGTAGCGGACCTGTACGGAGTAGGGAGCAGCTCGCCATCCGCGCATTGTAAAACACGCGGGGCCCAGGGTTTCCGTTCTCCCTGTCTGTTTGTCTGCGGGCCTGGCGCCTGCGTGGTCGGCTGAGAAGAGTTAGCGCGGCGTCCGTGCGACGCACCACAGCGTGACGGGTCCCGCGCCTGCGGCTTGCAGGGCGTGGGTAACCGCCGCGGCCGTGGCGCCGGTCGTGCACACGTCGTCGATGACCAGGACGGGCCGGCCCGCCAGATCGCCGCGAACACGAAAGGCTCCGGCCAGATTGCGCTGACGTTCCCGGCGCGTTGCCAGTGACTGTTTCGGTGTTGCCCGACAGCGAGTCAAGCTCGGTACATCGCGCGTTTGCAGCCGCTGCTTTGCCAGTGACGGATGGTGTTTTGCCATGGCGTCCAGCAGATCCTCGCTTTGGTTGAAGCCGCGCTCAAGCTGGCGACGCCAGTGCAGGGGCATGGGCAGGATTAGCTGATCAATTTCGCAGGAATATGCTGAGAATAGCGATAATTTGGCGGCAATAGATGCCAATCTGCGCTGTTTGTCGAATTTCCAGCGCCGCATGAGGTAGGCGATGGCCTGATCGTAGACGAAGGGCGCGATCACCCTGCAGGGCAATCCATCTCCGCTCAGGCATTCGGGGCACAGAGACCCGCCGCAGTTCGGAAGCGCGCATCGGGGGCAGGCTCTCGAGTTGCGCGGGAGTTCGTCGAGACAGGTTCTGCACAAGGGATAGGCGCAATCGCTCGCTAGATCGCAGAAAAGGCACAGCTGGGGGGCGTAGATATCCAGCAAAGCAGATCCGGAGCAACGCAGCGCCTTGAAAGCACGTGTTGCGAGCGCGGCGGCTCGCGAAAAATCGCGGGCGCCGCCGGGATTTCCGGTGTCTTCGGCGTCCCCCCGCCCTTTGATTTGTTTCTGGAACGTGCGGGAACAGGTCTTGTCGCGGCCCTTGCACACGGCGCCAATTATCTCCGAGGCTGCGACGCCTGGGAGCAGGACCGTTCCGCCCGATGCGGCCATCCACGCAACGCTTCATGGCACCCGGGAAGCCAACGAAGTCACAATTCTATCCATGAACTTTCCGAAAATTTGGCTATAATCGCCCCGAAGTTAACAGTGAACACATGGCCGCTGTCGTCGGCCTCGCGGTATGTCACCGCTGTACTCAACACTGGGGGAATCACCATGCCTAGTTACAAGGCGCCGCTGCGCGATATCGATTTTGTGATCAACGAAGTCCTCGACACCGAGGCGCTCTACCAGTCCCTGCCCGGATACGAGGAAGCCACACCGGACCTCATGAGCGCGATCATCGAGGAAGGTGCGAAGTTCGCCGAAAACGTGCTGGCCCCGCTCAATCAGAGCGGTGATGAAGAAGGCTGCACGCTCACGGAAGACGGAGTTAAAACACCCGAGGGCTTCGCCGAAGCCTATCGCCAGTACGTCGAGAACGGCTGGCCCGCGCTCTCCGCCGACGCCGAATTCGGCGGCCAGGCCATGCCGAACATGCTCGGCATCGTCATCAACGAAATGGTCGGGACGGCCAACTGGTCCTGGCTGATGTACCCGGGCCTTTCCCACGGTTGCATCAAGACCCTGGAAGCGCACGGCTCCCCCGAGCAGAAGGCCAAGTATCTGCCCAGCCTTATCAGCGGCGAGTGGACCGGCACCATGTGCCTCACCGAGTCGCACTGCGGCTCGGACCTCGGTCTGCTGCGCACCAAGGCCGAGCCTCAGGCCGACGGCAGCTATGCCATCACCGGCACGAAGATCTTCATCTCCGCCGGCGACCACGACATGTCGGACAACATCGTGCACATCGTGATTGCGCGCCTGCCGGACGCCCCTGAGGGCACCAAGGGCATCTCGCTATTTGTTGTGCCCAAGTACAACGTCAATGACGACGGCAGCGTCGGCGAGCGCAACGCCGTGCACTGCGCGTCCATCGAGAAGAAGATGGGCATCAAAGCGTCGGCGACCTGCGTGATGAATTTCGACGGCGCCAAGGGTTACCTGATCGGCGAGCACGGCCGCGGTCTGAACCTCATGTTCACCTTCATGAACACCGCGCGAATCGGAACGGCGATCCAGGGACTTGCTCACGCCGAGCTGTCCTACCAGAACGCGCTGAGCTACGCGAAGGAGCGCCTCGCCATGCGCTCCCTGACCGGCCCCAAGAATCCCGATGGCCCGGCGGATCCGATCATCGTGCATCCGGATGTGCGTCGCATGCTGCTCACGCAGAAGGCTATCGCCGAGGGCAGTCGCGCGTTGCTGTATTACCTCGCGCAGCTCGGAGACGTGGAGGAGCATGCCGACGGGGATCGCGCGAAAGAAGCCGACGACCTCATGGCCCTGCTCACTCCGATCGCCAAGGCCTTTGTTACGGAGGCCGGCTACGAGGCGGCCAACCACGGTGTCCAGATTTACGGCGGTCACGGATTTATCCGCGAGTGGGGGATGGAGCAGATCGTACGCGACGCGCGGATCGCCATGCTCTATGAAGGCACTACCGGTATCCAGGCCCTGGATCTCCTCGGCCGCAAGGTGCTGGGCTCCGGCGGCAAACTGCTCATGGGCTTCACCGAGCAGATGGGCGCCTACATCGATTCGCACTCAGGGGACGCCTACGCCGAGTTCATCAAGCCCCTGGCGGGCTATAAAGATGAATGGCTGACCATGTCCCTGGAAATCGGCGGCAAGGCCATGGAGAACCCCGATGAAGCGGGCGCCGCGGCGGTCGATTATCTGATGTACTCAGGTTACGTGGTGCTGGCCTATTTCTGGGCGCAGATGGCGGTGGTTGCGATCGATCGCATTGCTGCCGGCGAGGGTGACGCGTCCTTCTACGAGGCCAAGCTGCACACAGCGCGCTTCTACTTTGATCGCCTGCTGCCGCGCACCGGTGCGCACAAGGATTCGCTGCTCTCTGGAGCCGACAACCTCATGGCCATGCCGGAGGCAATGTTCGCAATCTAACCGGAAAGACCATCTATCCTGGACTCGGGGCCTACGTGGCTTCGAGTCCAGGAGATGGCGCATTTAGTCTGTCGTCCTTGATTCGATGCCCTGTGTTTAGCACCGATTGGCGTCGAATTTCTCCAGGTGCGAGGGCCTGAGAGGGTCGACAAGCACCGCACTCACCTTGGGCAGGGATCGGGAGCCAAGACAAGCCGGGCCCGCATAGGCCCTGGCCTCTCATGTGAGCGATACCGCACAGATCGCGCTTCTCCCTAGCGAATTTACTTCCTTGCGACCAACAAGGCTCGACAGGCCGGCTCTCTCACCTATATCCTTCGCGCCCTTGTAGCTCGTTCGATTTTCCGCCGAGGCAACCCCCGTGCCCGCCGATCTTCTCTACAAGTGCCACCTTAACCAGCGCGGCATCCAAGCCCTTCGCGCGCTGTGGACTTTCTTATGCCTGGCCCTTTATCTGGCATCCGTGTCTTTCGAGGCGAATGCCCAACGCGCCGCCGAGAACGTGGTGCGCTCCGTGTCCGATGCCTTTGGCGCCAGCGTGGGCGATGAAACGATCGGTCTGTACAGCACCCGGAATGTTCGCGGCTTCAGTCCGACAGCGGCCGGCAACGTGCGCGTCGAGGGCATCTTCATCGATCGAGCTTCGGAATTCAGCAATCGCCTCGTGTCGGGTTCCACGATCCGCGCGGGCCTGGCTGCTCAGGGATATCTGCTTCCGGCCCCAACGGGCATCGCTGATTTCTCGCTGCGCCGCGTAGCCGCGACGCCGACACAGAGCCTGATTGCCCAGCGCGGCGCCTACGGCGGCGTTTTGCTGGCAGCGGATTTTCAGGCACGCCTGCGCGAGGATATCGAGACGGCTTTCGGCGTGGGCTACGAAGAGCGCGAAGTCGGTGACGGCACAATCGACATCTCCGCCAGTGCGGGCGGCAATATGCGCTTCGTCCTCTCTCCCGAAGCCGAGCTCACGGTGTTCGCCGATTATGTAGACGAGATACAGAACCAATTTTCGCAACGCTATTTCACCGCCGGTCCCTATGAGCCGCCGCGAGTAACTCCCCTGAAGCGCGTAGGTCAGCCCTGGGTTGAGTTCAGCGGTCCGCGCTACAACGTGGGTATGCTGGCCGACTATCGACCCGGGGACTGGGAGTACCGGATTGGCGTTTTCCGCTCCAGCCGCGAGCGCGATCTCCAGTCCGGCCAGTTTTTCGTCGACGTGCAGCCCGACGGCTCGGCCCGCCGTCGCGCTGTGCTGGGACCAGAGCCTTCCCTGCTCTCCGATTCCCTGGAGGCACGTGCCACGCGGCGCTTTCTCGAGGGCGGACGCCGCCACAGCATTACCGCCAACGTGCGAGCTTTGCAGCGCAGCCGCGAGTATGGCGGCACCGTGGGTATCGACCTCGGCGCGGCACACATCGACGAACCTGAATACTTTGAGCGACCGGACGTAGACGTAGGCGAACTCTCCCGCGAGTCCGTGGAGCAGGTCACCTTGGGCCTCAGCTACGACCTCCAATGGGAAACCGGCGGGCAGATCAATGTTGGTGTCCAGCAGTCGAGCTACAGCCGTGACGTGGTCGTTCCGAGCGGTGCGGATCAGTCAATCACCACCGACCCGCTGCTATATAGCGTGATGGCGAATGCGCCCATTGGCTGGGGCCTGGTCGCTTACGGCGGTATCGTACGCGGCTTCGAAGAGAGCCCCGTCGCTCCCTCCAGCGCCGCCAATCAGAATGAAGCGCCGCCCGCTGCGGAGACCCAGCAGATCGACGCGGGCGTGCGCATGGCAATGGGCAAGCTGACTGCAGTGGCCGGCGTGTTCGAAATCGAGAAACCATTTTTTGGCCTCGACGAGGGCCGCTTCTTTGGCGAGCAGGGAATGCAGATAAGCCGAGGCGTTGAGCTGTCTCTCGCAGGTCCGGTTACCGACGCCCTGCAGCTTGTTCTAGGGACTGTGTTCTATGACGTCGCATTGACCGGTGACGCGGTCGACGCGGATCTGCTTGCCGACAGCCCGGTCGGCGCCCTGAGTCGATCCACGACCCTGAATCTCGACTACCGACCGCCGTGGGCACCGGGCTGGTCCTTTGACCTCGGTCTTACCAGCCGCGGCGAACAAAATGGCGACGCACAGGGGCTCGTTACCATCGAACCGCGAACACTCCTCGATCTTGGCCTGCGCCGCCAGTTTTCCCTGGCCGACAATGACGTTGTCCTTCGCGGGCGTCTGACCAACGTGTTCGACGAGTTCGGCTGGGACGCCAACTCGACGGGCGATTTCCGCTATATCGCCCCCCGGGCTCTGAGCCTGTCCCTGCGCATGGATATCTGAGCCATGGAAAAAGGAGTCGACAGCGCGGCACAAACCCCGGAGCCTCAACCGGAACTGCGTGCGGAAGATCAGGCTCGCGTAGACGGCTTCCTCAAGCGTGGCGTCAACAGCGTCGATCGCAAACCCTTTCGCCCCCTGCTGTTGATGTTCATGCTGGTGGCGGTCGTGGGTGGTCTCAGCCTCCTGAGCCAGTGGATCGCTCGAACCGCCGGGGTTTACTAGGGCGATTTCCAGCGGACTATGGGACCGCAAGAAGGTTTTTGCTATGATCGCGCGCCCCGCGGGATCCCATCCGGATTCTCACGCCCGGGGTCAAAGTCGGTGTGTAGCGCAGCCTGGTAGCGCACTTCCTTCGGGAGGAAGGGGTCGGGGGTTCAAATCCCTCCACACCGACCAATTTCAGAAAGTTTCTCCTTCTACACCCGACTACCCCCCGCTTTCCTTCATCGACTCCAGGAACAGCCAAAGCGGCAACCCCGTCGCTGTGCTCGTTGGTGCAAGCCTTTCGGGAAGCGCATAAGCCTCACTGGCCCCAAACGCGTTGATGGCCTTCACCGAACACTGATACGCATTGTTTTCATCGAGACCCGTGATCTCAAGTAGTGGCCCGCTGCCCTCAACCTGAACCTCCTCATCGGCAGATCTGCAGGTAGCTTCATACGTCGCCACTTCTACGATCTCAAGCTCGGCGGGCCGGACACTTAGAGTTATAGAGCCGACGCTGAGATCGTGAACCTGGACCCTTGGAACGCCAGGCTCGGTCTCCACGTCAAAGTAAGCCAGGACGAGGCTGAAGGCCGCGGGCGCCGGCGACGTTAGCTCGACAGAGTAGGTGCCAGCGAGCAGTGACTCATCGATTACGGTGATGAACTCGGAAGATCGGATTGTGTGTGTTTGCGACCAGCCGTCTAAAGTCGACCTGATGATAAGTGATGTCTCTACAGTGTCCGGCCCCAGCGCCGCTGCACGCAATTGCACCCGACCAATCGGCGGCGCCTCAAGAAGAAAGTAGTCGGCGACATCCGAGGAATCCGCCCCCAGCGTTCCGGAAATGGAGACACTGTCCGTGAGGTACTGCGCCGCCTCGGGTTCATCATTCGGCTCGTTCTCGACTTTGTCTGCGTAAGCCATGAAAAACCGTCGCACCGCCTGGGCATCGCCCGCGCTGTCGTGTCGAATAAACCCCGACGCGTCTTCGACACGGAACTCAAGATCCGTCACCCCGGTAGTGAGAGCTTCTTCCGATAGAGATGCACTGCTGGAGAGTTCCTCGTTGCCCCGCATCCAGGAGTAGTTGAGCAGTGACGGATTCCCGATAACGGTTTGGGAAAACTCAGTCATGCCAGCCCCAAACGCAAAGACGGACTCCGACGCAGCGCCGGAATTCACAATAATTCCCGATTCCTGGTAGACGCGCAGCGCGAGCTGCTCGCTGTTGATCGGGTCGAAGGGTTGATCCAGGGTGCGCATCTTGGAGTTCAAGGTGGGTCGATACAGGCCGGAGCCCTTGGGACACAGCGCCGCACCGTCGTAAAGTCCCGGCAGAGACGGCGTCTGGTCTGTGGACGGCAGCGTTCGGGCCGAGTCGATCCATCCCGAGGGCGGACCTCCGTTCGTGTTCCACTTGATCAAAGCGCGGACCGTGTTGTCCTCGATATTGGGCGCTCGGGCTCCGAGCTTGTAGAAGTTGCAGGTGGCCTGGTCCGCTTCGTACTCATCGGCCAGGCGTCCGAAGGAGTGACCGAGCTCGTGGATCGCTATCGAACTGGAAAGCGGGTGCAGTGACGCGGTGGCGTAGCTTCCCCCCGATCCGCCGTACTGCTCGTCGTTGACGATCACCAGCACGATATCGTGCTGGTCGGCATCCAGACGTTCGGCCAACTCCCGGGAGACGGCGCCCGAGTCGATGCACAGAAGTCTCGCGATATTGAAACAGTCGAAGCGCGCGCCGAAGGGAGTGTCCCGAAAAACGTTCTGGCCGGGGTCGTCGGCTCCGGCTTCATTGCTCGCGGTAAACAGCAAGCGAACGTTGAAATGGGCGCGATAGCTGGGAAACGGCGGCTCGCCCAGAAACTCTTCGGCGATGTTTTCCGCGGCTGTGAAAAAAGCATCGCGTTGCTGTTCCGTGAAGCCATCGCCGAGCACGGCGATATCGACTCGCTGATCCGACGGGCCATTGATCAGGTGGTCACGGGTGTCGCTCGCCGAGGCAACAAGGCTGCAGCAGAGCCACCCCAAAACAAACACCGCTGGCTTCGCGAAGTTCGCCCCCTGTTCGCCGGCACGTCGAATGCGGCTCGCTCGATGCCCATGCTGCCGTCCCCGTCGACTAAGCAAGGGGCTCACGGATTAGTCCCGCGGAACGGGCATGCGAACCAGCGGCGTAACGACGAGCAATCCGTTCCTCAGGGTCGGTCTGATCAACTCCACAGTGTGCAGGTTCAGCCCTGTCGGAAGCGTCAGAAACAGGGACGCCTCTTCCTTGTAGAAGCGATTGGGCATGGGCGTGCGGCCGTCGTCGCCGGGGGCTGAGAGAAACTCACCCCGAACGAGCCATGGATCGGTGATGTAGTCGAGGAAGACCCACTCTCCGTTCTCGTTGAATCCCAAAACGATGAGCTCGTCGGCGCGGGGTTCAAGCTGAGGAAGATCTTTTCCATCCGGGACTGGACCAGCGGATTGGCTGCCAGCGTCGACTACCGGGTCACGGAGCAGTGGCGTCGCTGAGTCCAAAGCAATGCTTCCGCGCAGCGCGAAATAGGAGTCGACGTCGTAAGACTGCGCAGCGCGGCGGAACAGATCGGAGCCCGGAGCTGGGCTCGAAGGAAGGTCGATCAGCATACGAAAGCTCGAGGCACTAACCGGAGTGAGTGCAAGGAACAGCAACACGCCGCCTATCGCGAGTCTCATGTCGTCTCCGGTTCCATAGAAGCTTCAATCGCCGGGTCGGCAGGGCACCGTGGCGAAGGAGCTTGCACCGCTAAGCCCGGCGGCGCTGGTCTGGGCGCCGCCTGATGATGCGTTTTACCAAGTATAGATGGCCTGGTTGGAAGGACGGCGAAAAGTGCAATCTGCACATCCGGGCTGTGTCGCCAGCTGTGGGGCTACCCTCAGACGTTCACGTGAGACTCAGCCGCGTCACGCCTCGCCGAGCGCGACCCGATTTTCCGGGAGGTGTCATAGACTACTGCGGTGATAAAACGTGCTCTCCGCTTTCTCCTGGCCGCGGCCGGCTCGCAGTCCCTCCCCCTGTTGAGTGTCATTCCGGGCGCCTCGGTTCTTGCGCAGGAACCGGCGCTGCGCAGCGCCTCCCCGACCATCGTCTCGGACCGCCCGGGTCTGGGGAACGGTGCGTGGGTTGTTGGCCCCGGAATCTGGCAACTCGAGACCGGCGCGACTCTGGCGGATTCCGGTCCGAATCGCGCCGTGAACGGATCGGCCCTGCTACGCGTCGGACTTTCGAATTCAGAGCTGCGTATGACGCTGCCCTCGCCTCAGGTCTCGACGGATTCCGGCGACACGGACGTTGCCGATCTTGGCGTTGGATTCAAGGTTCCGCTCGGCGATGGGTCCTGGCGCTGGGGGCTGTTAGGGGACGCAACGCTGCCTACCGGCAGCGACGCCGGAACCGCCGATGAAGTGACGGGCACCTTGACCCTGGTAGGCGAAACCGCACTTGGAGATCGAGCCGGATTCACGGTCAACCTCGGTGCTTCGGCGGGGGAACACAGCGATGCCACGGCGATTCTGGTCCCAACGCTTTCTTTTCGGCTCACAAACGCCGTGTCCAGCTACGCAGGCGTTGCCGCTTACTTTGCGGACGAGCAGGACGAGTACTGGGTCGAGACGGGATTCGCCGTCAGCATGGGCACCGATTTTCAGTGGGATATCAACTCCGCCTACGACGTCGAGAACGATCAGTGGTTCCTCGGTATTGGTCTCGCGTGGCGCTGGGACTGAGCTGCAGCGGGAGTGACGAGCACAGACTGACAGGGCGCCTGGCTGGTAATCCCGCTTTGGTCTCACCCTGAGCGGACAGTCCGCTCGCGGATTCGGCCTAGGAAGCCCGGTGAGTTTGCGGGTCCGCGTAGGACTCAAGCTCCCGCAGCTCCTCGTCGAGGGAAACAGCGGCAGCGCTGCGCGGTCGGGCGAGGCCCGCAATGCCCAGGTAGGCCACGGGAGTGAGATAAAGCGTGAACAGCGCCGCAAGCCCGAGACCCCCGAAAACAACCCAGCCCACGGCGCTGCGCGCTTCGGCGCCGGGTCCGGATGACAGGATGAGCGGCAGGGCGCCGAGGATGGTGGAGACCAGGGTCATGGCCACGGGGCGCAGCCGCACCCGGGCGCTCGCTCGGATGGCGTCCCGCACGCTGAGGCCGCGGTCGCGCTGCTGGTCGGCAAACTCGACGAGGAGGATGCCGTTTTTCGCGATGAGACCGATGAGCATCACCAGCCCCACCTGCGAATAGATGTTCAGGGATGTGCCGGTGAGGAACAGGGCAAAGACCGCAGCCGCAAGGCCGAAGGGCACGATGAACATGATCACCGCGGCGCTCGCTAGACTTTCGAACTGTGCCACAAGCACGAGGAAGACAACGAGCAAGGCAAAGCAATAGGTAAGGAGCGTATCGCGACTCGCGTCCTCCAGCGCGGCGGCCTCGCCGATGGTCAGGAGTTCGATCTCCGGCGGGAGAGTTGCGCCAGCGATCTCTCGCGCTTCGTCGACGGCGCGTTGCAGCGCGGTTCCCTGCGACACGTCCAGATCGACGCGGATCGCGCGCCGCTGGGCCTGGCGGTCCAGCTGGCTGGCAACGCCTTCCTCGACAAGCTCCGCAACGCTCGACATGGGGATGAGGGCGCCGCCTGCCGAGCGCAGATAGAGATTCACCAGATCCGAGGGATCGTTGATGTCGCTGGGTCCGGCTTCGAGGATGATCGGAATGGCCTCGTCGCCCACGTTCAGATCGATGACGTCCAGACCGTCGATCATGGCGCGGAGCGTTTGTGCGAGATCGTCTAGAGAGATGCCCAGGTCTGAAGCGCGACGGCGGTCGATGCGTACGGACAGCTGCGGCTGCGTGGGCTGATAGGAGATGCGCGGGCGGCTAATGATCGTTCCGTACTCTTCGACGCCGCTGGCGAATTCTCGCGCCGCGGCGAAGATTTCGTCGTAGTCGCTGCCGACCAAGGCGACACGCATACCGCCGTTAGCGCCACGGATGCCGAGGCTGTTCCCACCGAAAACCCGCGCACCGGTGCCGGGCAGGTTGCCCAGAGGTGCGGCGATGTCTGCCGCGATCTCCTGCTGGCTGCGTTCACGCTGCTCCCAGGGCACGAGCGGCGCATTGACCAGCACGATATTGGGGTCGTAGCGACCGATCACCGTGTACAAGGAGGCGATCTCTCCGCTCCCGACTAGGGGCAGGAGCACGTCTTCGATGCGATCGCCCTGCCGTTCCGTAAACCCGAGGCCCACGCCTTCCGGACCGCGCGCAAAGATGTTGATCTGGCCGCGGTCCTCCGCGGGTATCAGTTCACGGTCGAGCTGCAGGTACAGGGCTCCCGCACCGCCGGCGGCGGCGATGCATAGCGCCAGCGTCAGCCAGGGGTGCCTGAGAACGCCGTCGATCGACGCGACGTAACCGTTCTGTAAAGCGCGACCAAAACGCGGAAGGCTTCCGCCATCCGACGCGTCATTGCGCAGCCTCGCCATCGCCGCGGGAACCAGGGACAGAGCCACAAACGATGAGATGGCAACGGAAGTGGCGAGCACGAAACCGAACTCGCGGAACAGGCGACCCGAGGTGCCGGGGAGGAAGGCGATGGGCACAAACACCGCGACCAGGACGGCCGTGGTCGCGATCACGGCGAAGAACACCTGTCGGGTTCCGAGCACCGCCGCGGCCCGGGCGCTGACGCCCTCGCCGCGCAAGCGCTGAATGTTCTCAAGAACCACGATCGCATCATCCACGATGAGGCCCGTGGCCAGCACAAGGGCCAGAAGCGTGAGGATGTTTACGGAGAATCCCAGGATCCATACGAAGGCGAGCACGCCGAGCAGGGACACGGGAATGGCGATGGCGGGAACAAGAGTCAGCCGCAGCGATCCGGAGAAAACCCGAATCGTCCCAACCACAACCAGCACGGAAAGGAGCAGGCTGACAAGCACTTCGCGGACTGAACCGCGGATGAAGGTCGCTTCGTCGGAGATCTTCACCAGCTCCAGGTCGGTGAAGCGCTCGTTGAGACGTCCGATCGCCTTATCCACACCCGCGGCGATCTCGATGGTGTTGGAACCCGCCTGGCGCACGACACCGATGCCGATGACCCGCTGGCCGTCGAGGCGTACGAACGACGTTGCATCCGCCGGGGAGAAGCTCACGTCGGCGACGTCGCCGATACGAACCTGATCGCGGAGGATTGTCGCCTCAACCTGATCCTCGGTAACTACCGACGCATCGGCCCGCACGAGAAGCTGTTGATCGCCGGTTCGAAAACTCCCCGCGGGCACGTCCAGCGGCGCTCCGCGCAGCACCTCGGCCACGTCGCTGACCGTCAGCCCGAAACTGGTGAGACGCAGGGGGTCGAGGATGACGCGCAGCACGCGCTCTCGATTACCAAAGAGCGGTACGTCCGCCACACCGGGCAGGGAGATGAACTCCGGCACGATGTCCTTTTCGACAATTCGGGCCAGGGCCTCCTCGCTGTAAGCGCCGGATACCACGGCCACGCGAACCACTTCTTCCGCGTCTTCGTCCGCTTTGTAGACGGCGAGCTGCTCAAGGTCCTCGGGAAGGTCCCGGGTCACGCGGCTCACGGCCTCGCGGACGTCGGCGGCTGCCCTGTCTACATCTGTTCCCGGGCGGAACTCCACATTCACCCGCGCGTTGTTCTCCTCGCTGGAGGAGCTGATGTCCAACACCCCCGAAACCCGGGCCACCGCACCTTCCAGCAGCGCCGTGACCTCCGCGTCCATGGTTTCCGGAGAGGCGCCGGGGAGCACGGCCCGGACGTTGACCAGGGGCCGATCCACGTCCGGCAGCTCACGCACCTCCACGGCGAGGATCGCCGCCAGGCCGGCGATGGCGATGAGCAGATTGAATACCGTGACGAGCCAGGGTCGGCGCACGCCCAGGGCCGGAAGATCGCTGCGTTCGGTCTTTGCGAGGTCCGGCTTCACGCGAGGGCTGCGCCGCGCGGGGCGCTAGTCATCGGTCCGGCCGCCGAGAACCTCTCCGGCATCGCGCGCCAGAGCGCTGGCGTCCATGATGCGCAGCGCGGCGTTTTCGCGTACGGACTGAACGCCCTCGGCAATTACCTGGTCGCCGCTGGCGAGTTCACCGTCGACGAGCACGCGGCCGCCGTCGCGCTGCACCAGACGTACCGGGACGCGGCGCGCGCGACCGTCCGCGGCGGTCCAGACATAGGCCCCATCCGCGCCCCACTGCACGGCGAGTTCAGGAACGGCGGGAAAAACGCCGTCCTCCAGATCGAGATGCACGCGAAAGCTCATGCCCGGGCGGAGACGGTCGTCGCTGTTCAACACCTGCGCTCGGGCGGCGAAAGCCCGCGACAACGGATCGATGCGTGAGCCGATGTCCACGACGTGCCCGCGGGCGCTGGATCCTTCAGCGGTCCAGACGTCGAGATCGACAGGATCGTCGATGGAAATGCGGCGCACATAGGCTTCCGGCACCTCAAAGCTCACCAGAAGCGAGCTGCGATCATCCAGCGTCGTGATCTGCGTGGTCGTATCGATACGGTCGCCCACGTCGACGTCCGTAATACCCACGAAGCCGTCGAAGGCGGCTTTCACCGTGCGACGTTCCAGAGCGAGGCTCGCGAGATCGCGTTCGATGCGGGCGCTTTCCAGGGCCGTTTCCGCCGTATCAACGGTGGTCTCGGGTACCGTGAGTTCGGCGTTGGCGTTTGCCGTAACGTAGCGGTTGAGTTGCCGTTGCGCCTCGCCGTAGCGCAGTTCCGCGAGCTGCAGCGCCAGGCTTTCATCGCGCGCATCCAGTGCCACAAGGACATCCCCGGCGCTTACCTCATCCCCGGGCTGGAAGTTCACCTCGGTCACTTCGCCCGCCGCCTCAGCAAACACCTCCACGGAACGCAGCGCCCGCGCTGTGCCCACGGCCTCGATAAGGGTCCGTCGGGCGTCCATGCTCACGGTCTCGGCGACCACGGGAATCTCTCGTGGTTTACGTCCGCCATCGCGACCGGCGACCTCGGTCTCGTTGCAGGCGACCAGCGTGACGGCCAGGGCGAAAGCCAGGAAGACCGCGTACATCTGCTTCTGCGCGGCAGAAAATTGGCGCTGATGGGTAAACATCGTGATACCGGCTCGGCGTGTGAAACAAAGTGCCCGGCACTGTCGTTTCGCTTCGACAACAATCAGGGCGTTCGGGTGCTTTGTTTACGCAGTTCAGGCGGCAGTCGATTTGTCCGATCAAACCGGATTAGGGGCATGGAAGGAACCGACTCGCGATGGCACTCATCGCGATTGACCCGTTTTCCGAGCGCGCCGGCGACAGGAACGGGTCGACCCCAGAGCCGAAGCTGATAAAAAAAGCGGTCCGTCAGCTACTCCGATCGAAGATCGGCGTAACGACCTCGCTGAACGCGTTCGCCATACGCTCCCGGATCAGCCCCGCAAGCTGTTGATAGAGATGACGGACCGGGCTCCCGGCGCGATACACGAGGGCGTGCTCACGGAACAGGTGCGAGCCCTCGATGCGAATAACGTCCAATTCTTCCGGCCGGTGAATCTCCGAGCGAATATACAGCGCGGGCAGAAAAGCCACGCCCATCCCCATCACCACCATCTGGCGCAGGGTGTCGAGGCTCGTACCCTCGTAATCGCGATTGAGCAGGGCGCCGGTGCGCTCGCAGATGCGCTGCACTTCCTGGTGCAGGAGGTGCCGTTCGTCGAGGCTGAGAATGCTCATACCCGCCAGATCGGATTCCTGGAGCACGCCCCCGGCCGCCAGCCCGGCCTCCCGGGACGCCACCAGCAGCAGAGGTTCGCGGAAGAGCACATCAACCGCGAGGCTTTCATTGCGCAGAGGCAGGGGCATGAGGGCGAGGTCGTGGCGCCCTTCGGCGACGCCGATCTCCAGCTGACTCGGCGGTTCTTCGCGCACATAGAGCTTGAGTCGTTCAAAGCGGCTGTGAATGGCCGGCACGATGTTGGGCAGCAGGTAGGGCCCGAGGGTCGGCGGCACTCCGAGACGGTGCGTGGAGGCGGCCGTATCCGAGAGCGTGTGCGCCAGTTCCTGCATTTCATGCCACTGAGCGATCACCTGCTTGGCCGCGGGCAGCAGCTGGCGGCCGGCCGGCGTCAGCTGGGTGAGGCGCCGGGTGCGTTCGAACAGGGTGACGCCCAGGCTTTTTTCCAGGGCGGCCAATTGGGTCGACAGCGTTGGCTGGGCGATATCAAGGCGATCGGCGGCGCGGCGGATGGACTGGGTCTCCGCGACGGTCTGGAAATAGAGGATCTGCTTGAGTGTTGCCACCGGGCTGCCCGCTGTCGCCGAGCTATATAGGTAAAAACTATAACAGAAAAGAATTCCTTTTATTTGTCCTTCGCAGTCCCCCTCCCATAGTTGAAGTGTGCGCAAAGAAACCCCGCCGCGGGGAGGGACACCTATACGATGAACGCCTTCAAAGGGATTTTGGACTTCGACCTCAGTCACCTGAGGGGAGACATTTATGGGGGCCTGACGGCCGGCGTAGTCGCCATTCCCCTGGCCCTGGCATTCGGCGTGGCCTCCGGCCTTGGGCCCATGGCCGGGATGTACGGCGCCATCATCGTCGGCTTCTTTGCCGCCATGTTCGGCGGGACGCCTACCAATGTCTCCGGGCCCACCGGACCCATGGTGGTCGTCCTCGCCGGACTGTTTGCCAGTCTCTCGGGCGACGTCAGTCTCATTCTCACGGCCGTGATGCTCGCGGGGCTCATTCAGATCGCCTTTGGTGTGTTTGGCGTCGGTCAGTACATCCGCCTGGTGCCCTATCCCGTGGTCTCGGGGTTCATGAGCGGCATCGGGGTGATCATCATCATCCTCCAGATTGATGCGTTCTTCGGACACTCCTCGCCCTCCGGCACGTTGTCGCATCTCGCCTACGTGCCGACGGCGCTCTCGGACATCAACTTCTCGGCCCTGGTGGTCGGCCTTGTAACGCTCGGCGTCGTCTACAGCTGGCCCGCGCGCTGGGGCCGCTACCTGCCCGCACCGCTGGCGGCTCTCACCGTTGGTACGCTGCTCAGCCTTGGACTGCCGGCACTGCCGATCCTCGGAAACATTCCCACGGGTCTGCCCAGCCTCCATCTGCCCGTGTTTGACCAGTCCGCGATGATGTTGGTCATCGAGGCCGCATTCATTCTCGCGGTGCTGGGCTCCATCGACAGCCTGCTGACGTCCCTGGTCGCGGACAACATGACCCGCACACGGCACGACTCGAACAAGGAACTCGTGGGCCAGGGTATCGGCAACACGGTCGCCGGCCTCTTCGGCGGTATCGCCGGTGCCGGCGCCACTATGCGTACGGTGATCAACGTGCGTTCCGGCGGCGTCACGCGCCTCTCCGGCATGATCCATTCCGTTGTCCTGGCCGCTGTGGTTCTCGGCGTCGGATCCGTGGCCTCCTACATTCCGCATGCGGCTCTCGCCGGCGTCCTGGTCAAGGTTGGCCTCGACATCATCGACTTCAGCTATCTGCGCCACGCGCATCGTGGGCCGCGCTGGGATCTTCTCCTCATGGCGCTGGTCCTCAGCATGACGGTGTTCGTGGATCTGATTTCCGCCGTGGCCACCGGCGTCGTACTCGCCGCCCTGGCCTACGTGCGCCAGGTCGCGAAGATCCAGCTCGAAGAACTGGCCGCCCGTCCCTACGCCGAGGCGACGCCGGAAGAGCGCGTCCTCCTCAACCGCCTGGGCCAGAAGGTCACCGTATTTGAGTTCGGAGGACCGCTGAGCTTCGGAGCCGCGGCCGACGTCGGTCATCACGTCCGGATGCTGTACCGCGATGACACGCGCTCGATTCTTCTCGATTTCCGCCGCGTTCCCTTCCTCGATGTGTCGGCCGCCCGCGCCGTGGAGACGATCAGCAGCGACGCCCTGAAAGTCGGTAAGCGACTCTATATCGCCGGCATGTCCGACGAGGTGCGGGACACGCTCACCAGCCTTGGCGCCGACGCGAGCATCTCCGACGAGGCCTACTTCGCCACACGGGTGGACGCTCTGGAAGCCATCGTAGAGCGCCTGGAACGCGACACACGCAAAAACCCAAAGCCACTGACGCCGGCCATGGCGGCCGGCTGATCGACCACCACATCCATAAGCACGACAGTCATTCCCCGGGGGAAACGATGAACCAACAAGAAGTACTGCAACTCTTTGAGCGCTGGAACACGGCGCTGGCCACGGGCAACCCCGATGAGGTGACGGCGCTGTACGCCGAGGACGCGATCCTGCTGCCTACCGTTTCCAATCGCGTACGCCACAATCATGCCGAGATTCGCGATTACTTCGTGGCGTTCCTGGAGAAGCGTCCCCAGGGTGTCATCGATGAATCCAACGTGCGTGAACTCTCCGACGATCTGGCCATCAACTCAGGTGTTTACACGTTCACCTTTGGGAATGGCGATAGCGTGACCGCGCGCTACACCTATCTCTATCGGCGCGTGAACGGCGAGTGGAAGATTGCCGAGCACCACAGTTCGGCGATGCCGGAAGCCGTACCTGCAGCCGCGGCGGCCTGACACAGGCCTAGTCTGGCAACGCCGGAAGTGCGCGGCCGTCAGAGCGGCTGCGCACTGCCTGCGGTCACTGAATCATCGCTGCGCGCGTCTTTCGCAGCGCGCGCAATCACAAAGAGTTCTCCGTCCAGCGGTGCCTCGCCCTCGTTGCGGAGCTGAAACGTTCCGCGGCTGGCCACTCGGAGCCCGGAAAGCGCCGCGCAGCGCTCGATGTAGTCCGCGGCATGCGTGAAGCGACCACTCACCTGGAGTTCGAAGCCGTCTTCGTCGCGTCGCTCAGTGCTCAGGATAAGACGGGCACCGTCATTCAGCCTTGCGGCAATGCTCCGCATCAGTCTGTCTAACGCGCCCACATAGGCCGCAACATCGGCGCACACAATAAGGTCGAAGCTTCGCGCCGTGCCCCCAAGCCAGCTCTCGGCATCCGCCACCGCCAGCTCATCGTACACCGCCTTCTCTGCTGCCCTGTCGATCATCGCCCCGGCCACATCTACCCCTAGCAGCTCGCTGCAGTACGGCCGGAGCTGGCTGCCTGCCAGGCCCGTGCCGCAACCCAGGTCCAGGACGGAATCGAACCATGCATTCTCGCCATCGAGGGCCTGGAGCAGGCCGGGCAGCCGCTCCGGCAGTGTGTACGCCAGCTGTCGCATCTGCGTTTCGTAGCGCGGTGCCAGGTCGTTGAAGATGGTCCGGGCATAGGATGGGTCGCCGTATTCGCGGTGAGTTCCACTGAGCGCGGCGATGAGGTGCCGCGCGACGCTGTCCTGCGCGTTCATGCTCAGCAGCTCTTCGTAGCATTCCCGGGCGGCGTGGCGCTGGTCCAGCGCAAGCAGCGCACGGCCTCGCAGGCGCAGGGCCCGGGCCGTATCCGCAAGGCGTCGGCTTGCCAGGACCTCAAGGGCCTCGGCCGGCCGCCGTAGGGAAAGCAGATTCTCGACGAGATTTACGCGGGCGAGGTCCAACTCGGGCTTTAGCTGCAGGGCACGTGAGTGGGCCTGCAGCGCCTGGTCATGCTGCCCCGCATCGATCTGGGCATTGCCAAGGTTCAGGAAAGCCTCGGCATAGGTCGGCCGCAGCTGGATGGCCTGCTGATAGGCATCGATGGCTTTCCCGGCCTTGCCCGCCGCTCGAAGAGCCCGGCCCAGAGCGTTGTACACCTCCGCCGAACCCTGCCCCCGATCAATCAGTTGCTCGAAGCCGGCCTGGGCCTCGTCGAACTGGCCAAGATCTGTGAGCACGCTGGCGAGGTTGAACGTGGCATCGCTGAACCCCGGTTCGAGATCCAGAGCCTCCCGCAGCGCCGCTGCCGCCTCGTGGAGCGATCCCTGCTGGGTAAAGATGACCCCGCGGATATTGTGCAGGGCGGGCTGCTTAGGAAAAAGCCGGCATAGGCGTTCCGCTTCCGCGAGGGCAGCGGCGGAGCGCCCGCGGCGCAGCAGGTTGGTGATGCGCGCGAAGTCAGCCTCCGTAAGGCTGAGTTTGCCCTGCTTCTGCAGCGCGCTCAGGCCCTTCTTTGCCTTCTTATTCCCTGGCTCGCGCCGCAAGACAGAATCGTAGAGCTGCTGCGCGGCGTCAATGTCTCCTCGCGCGGCGAGCTTGCCCGCTTTTTTTAGCGCCTCAGTGACCGTCAGCGTCGAAGTTTTACCGGACACTCAGAGGCCGTCGTTCAGGCTTAGGATCGGACAAGTCAGGGCAGCGACATCCCTCTTTCGAGTCCCCGAACGATGCCGGGCTACGTCGATATCGAACCACTGGTGGCCAGGTGCGCTGTAAACCCAGTTGTAGAACTCGCGTGCCGCTTGCGTAAAAGCGTGGCTAAACCTGACTTCACGGTGGGCATTGACCGGGCTTTCCAGCTTCGTCGTGCAGGCCCCTCGCGAGGAACTAAGCCGCGATGCGCAGCGACGATGGCTACGTCCGGGCAACGTGGAACCCATGAGAATACTTTTCAATCCATGCCCATTTCGCCGGCAGTGTAGCGTACAGCGTGCAGATCCCCACTGCTCGCGCCGCCAGTTAGACAGAACGCTGCCGCCGCGCTACCTGGGCCGACGGCAGCGTAGGGACGGGGAGCCACCGATGCCGAAGTCCGTTGGCGACTTTTATCCGCGGCTGAGATACTCCCGGGTTTACTGTCTGAGTAGCCAGCATGAACGCCCCCAGCAGCCGCATCGTCGAATGGCTTAAGGAAAACAAAATCTCCGAGGTCGAGTGCCTCGTGCCGGATCTCACCGGAAACGCCCGGGGCAAGTTCATACCCGCGCACCAGTTCATTTCCCAGAGCCTGCCGCGACTCCCCGAGGGCATCCTGGTACAGACGGTCACCGGCGAGTACAGCGACCAACACTGGGATTTCGTGCAGCCCACGGACGCCGACATGGTGCTGATCCCGGACGAGACCACCATGCGCCTCGTGCCCTGGGCGCGCGAACCGACGGCGCAGATTATTCACGACTGCCATACGCAGGATGGTGAACTGCATCCTCTGGCGTCGCGCAGCGTGCTGCGCAAGGTGCTCGCCGCGTACGACGAGGCTGGGCTCCGGCCCGTGGTAGCGCCGGAGGTGGAGTTTTATCTGGTTGCCCGCAACGAGGATGCGGACAACGAGCTGATTACGCCCATCGGCCGCAACGGCCGGCGCGAGACGGCCCGGCTCTCTTACAGCATCGACGCCGTGGCGGAGTTCGAGGATTTCGTCGAAGACATGTATGACTTCGCCGATGCCCAAAAGCTCGACGTGGATACGCTCATTCACGAAAACGGCGCGGCGCAGATGGAGATCAACTTTCGCCACGGCGATCCGCTGTCCCTGGCCGACCAGGTATTCGTTTTCAAGCGCACGGTGCGCGAGGCCGCCTATCGGCGCGATATGTACGCCACGTTCATGGCCAAGCCCATGCAGGCGGAGCCTGGAAGCGCGCTGCACATTCACCAGAGCCTGCTCGATGGCAGCGGGCGCAATATCTTCGCGAATGACGACGGCACGCAGGCCGATGCCTTGCGGCACTACATCGCCGGGCTGCAGCGCTATACACCGGAGCTGATCAGTCTCTACGCGCCGAACGTCAACAGCTACCGACGTCTCGCGCCGGATATTTCAGCCCCGATCAACCTCAACTGGGGGATCGAGAACCGCACCGTCGCTTTTCGCGTGCCCAGCAGCGCGCCTGCCGCGACGCGCGTCGAAAACCGCTTTCCCGGCGCCGACGCCAATCCCTACCTCGCGCTTGCAGCCACGCTGGCGAGCGGCTTACTCGGTATGCAGCAGGAGCTCGTGGCCACGGAGCCGTTTCAGGGTACGGGCAACGAAGATGTGGTGGAGGTGGCACGTTCGCTTGAAGAGGGTCTGCGGCTCCTGGGGGATACGGCGGAACTGGGAGCGCTCTTCGGCGACCTGTTCCTGCGCGCCTACCAGGCCGTGAAGCTCGATGAGTTTGAGGAATTCAACCGCGTTATCAGTTCCTGGGAGCGCGAGCATCTGCTTCTGCAGGTGTAGCGCTCGACGGCCTTGCCGCTGGCGCTCAGCGGTTTTTCAGAGGCGATACCGGAAGTTATCGCGCGCTGACGCCGCGACGGCAGGGGACAGCTTCCGGTGCCGACACGCGGTGTCGGTTCAGAAGTCGTCGAACTCCAGGTCGTAGTCCCCCAGCTCTTCGCGAAGCCTGAGCTCCTCGATGCGCTTTTCCGCGCGGCGGCGCTTCTCCGCCAGTCGCTGCTTGTCCGAAGACGACGTACTCAGGCCCGGGTAGGCCTCTTCCGAGAATTCTCCGATCACAGGCTCGAACACGTCGTCGAGCGCGTCTGTGGCGGACTCCTGGTTGCGATTTCCCATGAACCACCTCCTGATGATTACGGGCTATCAACGCTGCAAATATCAATTGCGATTTACGTACAGTCAATCCGACTATGCGCCGATTTTTTATGAAATAAATCGATCAAAAAGCCCCAATGATCAGGAAAATGTTTCGTTAAACAGAGGAAATGCAAAGCGTTTGTTGGTTGGTACACGCCTGCGCATTTGCTGTGAGCAGGGCCGTCCCGGCTGTCCGCCCTGACGTCACGACGCACGTCCCTGTGCTACACCTCACGGTGCCGTGGCCGGGAGCCCTCGCGCGTGTTCACACATCGCGCGACCATAGCTAATGCAGTGAATGTGCCAGCCGCCACGATTCGGAAAATGCCCGTGCTTAAAGGCTCCCGTCGAGCGCGTAACGGTGATGCACGCTGCCGGTCCGCGTCAGCGAACGCTCGCTAACGCGCTACCTCGGCTTAAGCAATGCCGGCGGGGAACGCCCCGAGGGCTAAAGATGCAGTGCCTGCACGATCAGCGTTGCCACGGCGTCGGCATTACCGCTGACCGCGTTAACGGTGTGGGTTGCATAACGCTCGTAAAGCGGTGTGCGTTCGTTGTAGATGTCTTCGAAGCTTTGTTCGGGACCGCTTGCTATACCGCGTTCCGGGTTGGCGGCCACGCGTTCCTCCAGCGTTCGCACGTCGGCCTGGAGGTACACCACCGGACCGGCAGCGCTCAGCCGTTCCATGATCTTCGGGCTGTAGACGACGCTGCCTCCCGTGGCGGCAACGCAGCCATCGAGGGGCACCTCCAGCAGGACTTCTTCTTCCACATTGCGCACGTAGATGTGCCCCTCGCTGTCGAGGATCTCCTGCAGTGTTCGCCTTTCGCGAGTCTGAATGGAAATGTCCGTGTCTCTGAATTCCAGGCCGAGGCGCTTGGCGAGAATCACGCCGACGGTGCTTTTGCCAACACCGGGCATACCGATCAGGGATACGGTTTGAAAAGGAGTACGAGACAGGGGCATAGGAAAACGGCGCCGAAACCCGCATTATCCCGCCTTCGCGCGGCCGCCACCAAGTGCCCGATTCTTCAATGCACGCGGTAGCGCACCCCAAGTCCGACGGACTGCCGGGGCGTGCTACGCTTCGCCGCCGCTTCATACAGCCCGAAGAGTTTTCATGAGCCTCAAGCACACGCCCCTAGACACACTCCACCGTGAAATCGGTGCCCGTATGGTCCCCTTCGCGGGCTATGACATGCCGGTGCAGTACGAGAGCGGGATCATCACCGAGCATCGGCACACGCGCGCTGTGGCGGGTCTCTTCGATGTTTCGCACATGGGTCAGTTCGTGCTTTCGGGTCCGGGTATCGAGGCGAGTCTTGAGGCGCTTATGCCCTCGGACCTGGAAGGTCTGGGCGTGAATCGCCAGACCTATGCGCTGCTTACCAATGATGATGGTGGAGTCCGCGACGACCTCATCGTCACCCGATGGGCGGAAGATCGCTTCTTCGTGGTAGTCAACGCGGCCTGCAAGGACGACGACCAGGCCTGGATAGAGTCGCAGCTCGCGCCCGGCCAGCGCCTGGAGGTGCTCGAGAACCAGGCACTGCTTGCCCTGCAGGGACCCGGCGCGCGCTCGACCCTGGCGCGCCTGGTGCCTGGGGTAGAAACCCTGCCGTTCCTGGCCGGCGGCGAATTCGAATTCGACGGTACGACGCTCTACATCAGTTCTTCGGGTTATACCGGAGAAGACGGCTTCGAGCTCTCCTGTCCTCCCGCTGCCGCTCCAGGGTTGGCCAAGCGTCTGCTGGACCTTCCCGAAGTGTGCGCCGTGGGTCTGGGCGCCCGCGATTCGCTGCGTCTGGAAGCCGGCCTGTGCCTCTACGGCCACGAGCTCTCCCCTACGATTTCCCCCATCGAAGCGGGACTCGCCTGGGCCGTCAGCAGGGCCCGACGTCCGGGGGGAGAACGTCCCGGCGCCTATCCCGGGGCGGCGCGCATCGAGGCGGAACTCGCCGAGGGCGCTCCGCGGCGTCGTGTCGGTCTGCGGGTGTTGGGTCGCCGCCCGGTCCGCGAGGGGCACACGGTCCTTGATGCCCGGGGAAACACGGTCGGCGTTGTGACTTCCGGGGGGTTCGGAGCGAGCATCAACGCTCCCATCGCCATGGCGCTTGTCGACAGCTCAGCCCTTGCAGAACACAAGGCCAGCGGCGTGGATCCGGAATTCCAGGTCGACATTCGCGGCAAGGCGCAGCCAGTGGCCGTCGCCAAGATGCCGTTTCTTCCGGCGCGCTATCAGCGACTCTGAAACTGCGGCGCCCGGACGCGCCGATTTGCCGTTCTACCGGATGTCAGTTGGCCCAGTCGCGCTCGGCGCGAAACTGCCGCGACAGATATTCCATCTGATCGGCGAGAATGCGGTCCTTCGCGAGAAAGTGCCACTCGTAGGGATTGGGCCTGAAGGGAATGGCGAGCAAGGGCATGCCCGCTTCCTCCGGCGTCATCGCATCCTTCATCCAGTTGCAGCGTTTGCAGGCGGCCACGACGTTTTCCCAGCGATCCGAACCTCCCCGGGACAGGGGCAAAACGTGATCGCGGGTTAGCTCGGAGCGGGTGGATTTTCCGCCACAGTACAGGCAGCGATGGTCGTCGCGGCGGAACAGCGTGCGGTTGCACAGCGGAGGGGTGAAGCCCTGCACAATACGCCCTTGCAGGGCGATGATGGGCTGCAGATCAATGCGGGAGCGTCGTCCCGAGTAGCGCTGAAAGCCTCCGAAGACCGGCGGTAGAGTATCGCCGATGCCGTAGACCACGTCGCCTCGCGCATACGCCGAAATCGCTTCGTGCAGTGTAAGCCATCCGCGGGGTTGGCCCGCGAGATCCAGCTTGAGGATCGCCTGCATTGCTCCTACTCATTAGAGCCCGCCTAAAGCTACTGTAATCAATCATCGCAGACAATCCCCGTCGTTGCACCGCCGTGAGATTTCATTTTTCCGTAATGCTCCGGTAAACGGCCGGGTGTGGACGCTTTGCTATTCGGATAGGTTTCCTTCGGGATGTGCCGGCCATACCAGGGCGATGACGCGATCGGAGGCTTCCAGCGCCGCCTCATCCTCATCACCGTGGAGTACGCGCAGTTTGTTTTTTGCCGACAAGCTAAATAGCGGCAGGATCCTGGCATCGTTTTCCCGGCGGTAGGCTTCAAGGCCGAAGTCCTCGCCAAGACGGATGGTTTTGATCACGGCGCCGGATGCCAGCAGGCTGGCGAGCTTCTGATAGGTAACGTCCTCGCCAAACAGTCGTGGCGGTGCGTAGTCGTCATTCAGGCGGGCGCGCTCGGACTCGCGCCGGTCTTCGCTGTTGCGCAGGCTGAAAACGCGCTGCGGACCAAACTCGCTGCGAAACTTCATGCAGGCCAGGGTGTTCCATCGGGAGCGACGGCCCACGGCAAAGAGGCGTCCGATGCCGCTGAGTTCAAGATACTGGTCGGCGTGGGAGGAGATCGGATCTCCGTAGTAGACCTCCAGCCCCGCCATCCGCGCCGCCCGAATCTCTTCATAGGAAGTGTCCGCCAGCTTGACCCGGAAGCCGTGCGCCTTGAGCGCTGTTGCCAGAGCGCGAGCGACGCTGTTCGCGCCCACGAACAGCATGCCGTTGGGTTCCGCCTCGGCAAGACCGAGAGCCCGGGTGATTGGTCGCGCTGTGAAACTCTGCAGCAAGACCGTGGAGATGATGACCAGAAAGGTCAGCGCAACGAGAACACTCGCTCCCGCATGGCCCGACTCTTCCAGGCGCAGCGCGAACAGTGAGGAGACGGCCGCCGCTACGATGCCTCGTGGTGCTACCCAGGAAATCAGCGCCTTCTGCTGCCAGCTGTACCCGCTGCTTGCGGTTGAGAGCCAGACAACAATGGGACGAGCGAGGAGCACAACGGCGAGGACGAGCGGTGCCTGCCAGCCGAGGGCCAGGATGGCGCCCGGGTCCACGCGTGCCCCAAGCACAATAAACAGTATCGAGATGATGAGAACCGACAGGCTCTCTTTGAAACTGAGAATTTCGTTGACGGCGATGTCGCGCATGTTCCCAAGCCAAACGCCCATGATCGTCACAGCGAGGAGGCCGGACTCGTGGGCCAGCAGGTCGCTCAGGGCAAACACCATGACGACCCAGGCGAGCGTCAGAACATTGAGCAGGTACTCCGGCACCCAATGGCGGCGGAGCACGAAACCCAGACTCCAGGCGCCGGCAAAACCGGTGGCCGTGCCGGCGAGCACGCTGGTGACAAACAGGGTCCAGGAGCCGTGCCCGGTGAGGAGGAACTGGAACACCAGGACGGCCAGAAGCGCGCCCACGGGATCGATGAGGATGCCCTCCCAGCGCAGTACCCGGCTGACCGTGTTGTCGGCGCGCATGGTGCGCAGCAGCGGATTGATCACGGTGGGCCCGGTTACGATCACCAGGGCTGCGAAGAGCATTGCCATATCGCCGGGCAGTCCCGCCAGGTAGTGACTTCCCGCGGCGATCAGAAGCCAGTTGAGAATCGCACCCCAGCTGACGAGGTTCGTCACCGCGGAGCCGTGACCGCGGAGATTGCGGAATCGAAGCGTCATGCCGCCCTCGAAGAGTACGAGCGCGACACCTATCGACACCAGGGGAAAGAGAATGGGCCCGAAGAGCGCATCGGGATCGAGCAGCCCGCTGACCGGCCCCGCCAGAATTCCGAGCACCAGGAGGGGCAGAATGGAGGGCAGGCGCAGACGCCAGGCCAACCACTGAGCGCCTATGCCCAGGACAAGGATTGCTTCAAGCGTGTGTAGCAGTTGGCCGTCCATGGATTGCGCTCAGCTTTCGGGCTTAGCTTGCGAGGGCTTCTTCGACTCTTTCCCGGACGTTCGCCGGGACGGGCGTGGGGCGTCGCGTGTCGCGATCCACGAACACCTGGGTGAAGCCTCCGGTTGCGAGCCGGGTGTCGTCGACTTTCCGCGTCAGGCTGAAGCTCATGGTTGCGCTGGTGTTGCCCACGCGGGTGTAAGCGACCTCGACCTCGACATCGTCGCCGGCCACGCACTCGTGCAGGTAATCGCAGGTCGCATTCGCGGTGAATACGTAGGTGGGCAGGCTGTCGGGATCGCTCCAGTCGAAGCCCAGGCTGCGCATATAGTTACCGGCGACTTCGTCCGCGAAAACCAGATAGTTGGCGAAGAACATATGTCCCTGCGAGTCTGTGTCGCGAAAGCGGACCTTGATCGTTTCCCGGTAGCTCATGCAAAGCGTCCTGGCTCTAGTGGCGGGTCGCCATAATAAACAGACGCGGCAGTGCAAGCAGCACGCGCCCGTCGCTGCGCTGCGCATAGGCTCCGCGGAGCGCCTCCACGTAGTCGTCGATGAAGGCGCCCCGCCTGCCTTCGGGAAGGGCGTCGAGGTAGGGCTTCAGGCCCGTGGTGGCGAAGAGTTCGAAGATCTCGCGCACATCGGAGAGGGGATGCAGATAGCGCGTTACCCAGATTTCCAGGGTTGAGCAGCTCGCGGCCAGCATGTCGTAGTACGCATCGGGGGCAGGCAGCATCGGACGTTTGCCGGTCAGCGCACGGGTGCTTTCGCGGTAGGCGGGCAGCCCTGCGGTTTCCCGCATAAGACGATGGCTCGGCTCTTCCAGGTTCACGGGCATTTGCAACGCGAGCACACCGCCGGAGCGCAGCTGCCCCAGGAGAGTGGGGAACAGCCTGTCGTGGGCCGGGAGCCAATGAAGACTGGCGTTGGCGAAGAGCAGGTCCTGCGGCGAGCCGTTCGACCAGAGATCCGCATTGCCGATATCTCCCTCGACTGCCCGGGCCCGCGGGACACGCTCGCGGGCTCGCTCAAGCATCGCCGGTGAACGATCCACGGCCGTAATCTCGGCCTCGGGCCAGCGTTCGTCTAGAAGCTGGGTCGAAAGCCCCGAGCCGCAGCCAAGGTCCGTGATCAGCTTGGCTTCAAACTCTGGAACGGCGAGCAACAGGTCCCGGGCGGCGCGCTGCCGCGCATCGGCGAAGCGGTCATAGGCGCCGGCGTTCCAGTCCGCCATTGCAGTCTCCCTGCAAAAAGCCGCCAGTCTACTGGGGATGGTCCCCGGCCTCACGCTGGCGGAGCATTTCCCGGATCCGCCTGTGTTCCGCGGCGTCGATCGGAAAGTTCCACATCAAGGCGATGGCCGAGATCTTGAACACGAGACTGGGCGCGGCGTACAGCAATGCCAGTAAGCGCACATGCTCGGGAAGATTAGTCATCGTCGGATCGAAACCAACGAAATCGAGGGCCGGGAAAATGAGGCCGACGGCAAGCGCGTAAGCGAGTTTCGATGCGGTACCCCACAGGGCGAAAAACAGGCCCGGGCGGCGCTGGCCGTTGTGCAGGGCGTCCCACTCGATGAGATCACCGTTTATCGCCGAGGGCAGGGCGAGATCGGCGCCGATCATTAAACCCGTGCCCACCACAAGAATCGCGTAGAGCGCCGTATCGCCGCTTCCAAGGAACGGTGCGCCACAGAAAAACACGCAGGAACCGACCACGGCTACGCTCCAGCTGCGATGTTTTCCCAGGCGGCGGGAAACACTCACCCAGAAGGGCACGGACACGGCGCTGCACAGGAAGTACGCGAACAGCATGGGGCCCGCGACGGCCGGCGCTTCGAGGACGTGGGTTACGTAAAGCAAGAAGAGGGACGCCGGTATGGCATTCCCCAGACCGTTGAGAATGAAAGCGGCGAGAAGGCGGCGAAATGGAGACGGTCGGGTCAACAGTGCCAGCGCCTCACGCAGGTTGTTTCCCCCGGCGATCACGCGTGCTCGGTCCGGCACCACCACCGCAGCTGTCGGGACGGATACGGCGAGGCCGACGAGGGTAAGCAGCGTGATGGCGCTCAGGGACTCCTGCAGCGCTTCGTTACTGCTGTTGTCGACGAGGAGCAGGGCGCACAAAGTACCGGCAAGGCCGAACACCACGCGTGCTCCCGAGATCCGACTGCGCTGGTGATAGGACTCACTCAACTCTGCTCCCCAGGCATTGAGGGGCACGATCGACATGGTGCCCGCCACGTAGATGCCCAGCGTGGCTAGGAGCAGAAAGCCGTTCCCAACGCCGTCCGGGGGATTGAACAGGAGCCAGACCGACGCGGCGATGAGCGGTGCGCTGGCCACGATCCAGGCCTTGCGTCGGCCGAGGGCGGGGGGCGTGCGATCCGAGAGATAGCCCACAATGGGGTCCGTAAACAGATCCCAGAGCCGCGCCGCCAGGAGGATGGCACCAACGGCAGCGAGCTTCAGTCCCAGGGCCTGAGCGTAGAACGTCGGGACAATGACCTGCAGGGCGATGAACGCGGCGGCGAGGGGAAAGGCGAGGGAGCCATAGGCGGCCAAGGTGCGCAGCTTTGGCGCCTGGTCGTCGGGTGTGGTGGTCGCCAGGGCCGGGCCCGGGCTGGCTGAGATGGTGTCCGTCATGCCGGTCTATACGCGCCCGGCGGTATTCGGTCTCAGTCCTTTTTCAGATAGGCGATGCGCCAGGGCAGCCGATACCAGAGCATCGCGCAGAGCAGAAAGTTGACCTGCAAAAGCAGGGCCAGGAGCCACTCGATGGCATCCTCCACGCGATCGTGCAGATCGCCGTCCAGCGCTTCAATGACAACACTGAGCACCCCAACGCATAGCATGAGCATGCACACGCGGAGCATGCGCCGGCCGTAGTCTGCACTCGCCGGTCCGACTTCTCGCGGCAGGCGGCGCAGGGCCGCCGCGAAGAGGAGCTGGGCGAGGAAGGTAAAGGAAAAGAACAGGATGGTTCCGATCTTGCGCTGCAGGCGCCACCAGTCCCCGACCTCGCCAAGCACGGTTACGTAAAGCACCAGACCAAGACTCGCCACCCAGCCCAGGGCCAGCATCCAGGAGCGCTGTCCTCGCTGCCCCCCGACGGTGGCGAGCCAATGTGCCTGCAGCCACCAGAACACCGCTATCAGCATGGCTGAGGGCAGCATTATCCCTTTAAAGGGGAAGCTCCCCGGCGGGCGGCGCCCGGTCGCGCTGATCGACGTGCAGCTGTCGATGTAGGGATTGCACCAGGGCACATGACCGGCGTCGGCGGCCAGGACATAAGCCCAGTGCACGGCCACGAAAGGCAGCAGCGCACAGCCGGACGCGACCAGAAACGGAAGGTGGGAGCCGATCTTTTGTCGCGCCAGGGTCATGGAGCGTGGCTATACTCTCGTTTCGGTAATTCATCGCGAAACGCACAGGAGACGAGCATGGATATTCTGGAGATGGGCGCATCATTGCTGGCGGACAAGCTGGGCACGAATTTGGACGCAGGGGGGATCGCCGAAGCCCTGAGCGGTCTGCTTGGCGGTGCAGACGGGCAGATCGATCTCGCCGGCCTGGTGGGTAAGATGAGCGCCAACGCCGACCTTGGCAGCCTGGTCAGTTCCTGGCTGGGAGATGGCGCCAATGATGCGTTTTCCCCGGAGGGCGTCATGGCCCTGTTCGGCGACGAGGGTATTGCCGGTTTCGCCAGCAAGCTCGGTATTGACAGCTCGGCCGCCGCCAGTGGCCTTGCGGATGTGCTCCCCGAGATGGTCGACAAGGCGAGCAGCGGCGGCAGCCTGCTTGAGATGGCCGGTGGTGCGAGCGGTCTCCTCGGCGCGGCCAAATCGTTCTTCAAGTAAAAGCCTCCCGGCGCCGGCGAACGATGCGGGATATGCGGCTGCGGATTCACGACCGCAGCCGCTCCATCTTCCGAGGCAGATGCGTGAGCGTCTGGCTCAGGCCCATGTCATAGAGGCGTTCCTTGTCCTCTGCCCCGAGCGAAAAGGCGACCGGTGAAATGTCGCCGACGTCGATGATGATCGTGGACAGCCAGAATTCCTCGCTCACGAACTCATGGGCAATGGTGGTCAGGAAGGTGTGGATGAGCATGCCCAGGTAGCTTCGCAAAGGCACCAGGGGTTTGTGGCGTGGCGCCTCCAAACCGCCGCTGCCGCGCAGCTTGAAGATCACCACGGGCGTCCCTTCACCGGACCAGTCGGCGCGCAGCGCCTCCTCCGAGAGTATGCTGCCGTCGGTCATGATCTGCTCGCCGTGATTCTTGAAGCTGAACAACAGCGGCACCGACATCGAAAAGCGGATGGCGAGGGACACGCGCTCCCGGGGTGTCGCGCGGCGGCTGAACACCACCGGCGTACCGGTGCGCACATCCGTCGCGATGACGGTCAGTTCCTCGTCGAGCTCGTCGAAGCAGCGCCCGCCGACGCGCTCGTCCATCCACTCCTCGAAGCGGTCACCGCTCGACAGGCCACCGCTGCGCAGCAGGGAAACAACGTTCTGGCCGAGAAACTCGGCGAAGTTGGTGCCGAGGGCGATCTGCCGCATTTCATCGAGGCTGTGGCCGGAAGCGCGGAGGGCGGCGACAATACTTCCCCCGGATACGCCGACGTAGTGCGGGCACTCGATACCCAGGTTGTCGAGAGCTTCGAGAATGCCGATGTAGGCCGGCAGCCGTGCGCCGCCGCCGGCAAGCACGGGAATCAGCGTGGATGTCTGCTCCGCCCTGCGCGACCTGTCCTGGCTCATCCCAATTCCCCGGGTCGGTGGAGCGCCATTAATATAGGCAGCATGGCTGCACCGCAAGCGCAATCCGAAGAGCTACGTGATCCCCAGATAGCGGTGGTCAGCGACGGCAAAGCAGGGCATCTGAACCAGAGCCTGGGGCTCGCCGAGGCGCTGCAACGCCTGTGCCCCGAGCTGCAGATCCGGGAGCTCCCGGCGCTGTCCCGGGGGCATGCGCTGCGAACCCTGCTGTGGCCCGGCCCGCCGAGATTGTGTCCCCGACTATTGATCGGTGCCGGCCACGGTACACACCTCTCACTCCTCGCCCTGCGTCGCCGGGAACGCTGTCCGGCGCTGGTGCTCATGAAGCCCTCCCTGCCGCGCGCCTGCTTCGACCTGTGCATCGAACCGCGCCACGATGGTGGCGAGGAGTCATCCCGGCGCTGGCTCAGCGACGGGCCTCTGAATCGTATACGGCCCGCCGCCACCCGCAGTGATACTGGTCTGCTGCTTATCGGCGGTCCCTCAGCGCATTTCGCCTGGGACCAGGCTGCGCTTCTTGAGCAAATCCGTGGGTTGTGTAACAAGGGACGGCGCTGGCAGCTCAGCACCTCGCGGCGGACGCCGCCGGACTTCCTGCCGTCTCTCAAGGCGCTGGCGCTTCCCGGCCTTGATGCCCGGGACAGCAGCGAGCTTCCCGGCGGCTGGATCGCTGAAAACCTGCCGCGGACCACCCTGTGCTGCGTCACACCCGACAGCGCGTCCATGATCTACGAGGCGCTCACCGCCGGCTGCGTAGCCGGCGTTTTCGATTTCGAGGCGCGCAAGGAGAGCCGCGTGGCAAAGGCAGTCACTGATCTGCGCCGTCGCGGTCTCGTGGTCAGTCACGCCGACCTTCCCTCGAGTGCATCGCGGGTGATAAACGAACCCCTGGCGGAAGCGGATCGCATTGCCAGCGCGCTGCTCGAACGCGGATGGCTGTAGGCATCTCCCTGCTGTGTTTCGCCCTGGCGGCCGCGCTGTTGTTCAGTCGACGCTACGCCTGGTGGCGCGCGACGGTGCCCTACCGCTATCCACGCATCCTCATGTACCACATGGTCAGCGAGCCGCGCTCCAGGGCCAAGTTCAACAAACTTCGCGTTCCCCCCGCCAGCTTCGAGGCACAGCTGCGCTGGCTTCGCGATGAGGGCTGGCACTTCGCGCTCATGTCGGAACTCTTTGCCGGTGACTCGCTGCCAGAAAAGACGGTCGTTCTTACCTTCGACGACGGCTACGCCGACAATCTCGTCGCCGCCGATCCCATCATGCAGCGCCACGGCGCCCGGGCCACGCTCTATCTTGTCGCAGACCGCTTCGACCGCGATTGGTCCACGAGCAAGAAGGCGCACCACGACAGCGGCGAACTGATGCACGAAGAGAAGCTCAGCGACGAGCAGGTCGACCAGCTGCTGGCTAGCGGTCGCTGGGAACTGGGAGGCCACACGCGAACCCATATCAATCTGGCAAGGGCCAGCGAAGTCCAGCGCCGGGAAGAGATCGGGGATACGCGTCACAGCCTCGCAGAGCGCTTTGGTCAGGCCATGGACAGCTTCGCCTATCCCTTCGGCATCTACGCCCAGGCCGACGTCGCCGCGGCCCGCGAGGCGGGTTTTCGCTCCGCGGTGACCACGGTCGAGGGAATCTCCCGCGACCTGGAACGCGACGCGCTCGAACTGCCGCGGGTAAAGGTGTCGGGCAAGGACTCCCTCGCCGTTTTCCGCCTGCGCATGCGCACGGGCCGGCGCAGCGCCTGAGCGGACGTGGGGATCGGGGCGGCGGACTGAGCGTGGGGGCTAGGCCATACCCAGCTGTCGGGCGAGCGTATTGAGCTCGGCGACGAAGGGATCATCGTCGGCGTTGCGATTCCACAGATACTCGGTGCCGCTGGCCGCTTTGCTGGCGCTGTCGGCGCCCCAGAGCTTGTCGATAATCGCCAGCGCCATGTCCATACCCGCGGACACGCCGGAGGAAGTGAAGAACTTTCCGTCCTCTACCCAGCGCGCCTCTTCCACCCACTGCACCTCATCTGACTGCTGTACGGCGAGGGCGAAAACCTGCTTGTTGGACGTTGCCCGATGGCCGTTGAGAACACCGGCCTTTGCCAGCAGCGCGGAGCCTGTGCATACCGATGCCACCAGTTCGGCGCCGGCGCAGCGTTGGCGCAGGAAGTTGAGCAAGGCTTCGTTTTCCAATTCGGTCAGCGTGCCAACGCCCCCGGGAACGAGCAGCATGTCGAAGGATGGAGCATCGGTAAAGCCGTAGTCGGCTACCACGCTCGGACCGCCCGGGCCCTCGGCCCCAAAGGCGGCGGCGACAGGACCCGCGCTCTCGGCCACGGTGTGAATCCTGATCGCATCGCTGCCCACCATGGAGAACATTTCGAGGGGGCCGAAGTAATCGAGCATTTCGAAACCCGGATAGAGCAGGGCTCCGAGCTGGCGAGGGCTTGTCGTCATCGGTAGGGCGTCCTTGGAAAACCGCGAATTCAGTGCAATGGCTCGACGGGCGCGGAAGCGGAAGCCGATTCCGGCTGCGCGTCGTCGTCGCGCCCCGTGGGCCAGTCATCCGGCGGCTTCTTCTTCCAGCGCCGGTTGGTCCAAAGGTAGGTCTCTGGCTCTTCCGCGATGCAGCGCTCGGCCATGTCCACATAGGCCTGGAGCAGGGCATCCCCCTGCGCCTCGTGCGGCGGCAGACTGAGTTTATGAAACTCGATTTCGTAGTAACCCTGGCTAAGGCGTCGGCACTGGGCAAAAAACAGCGGCAGCTTGAGGCTGCGCGCGAGCTTGTCCGGGCCGCGGAAAAAGCTCGCGGGACGGTTGAGAAAATCAGTCCAGTAGCCGCCGTGGCGGGGGCCGGCCTGGTCGGCGAGAAGAACGATGAGCCGTCGACGCTTCCTCCCCCGCACCACTTCGCGCCCCACGGTTGCGATGGTCATGGGCTTCGCCCCGAAGCGCGAGCGCGCATTCAGTATCAGTTCGTCCCAGAACTTACTGTGCAGGGGTTTGTAGACCGGATCGACGGTGACGCCGAGATGCTGCATGGCGCTGTGCAGCGTCCATTCCCAGTTACCCTGGTGAATCAGCAGAATGATCGCCTGGGAAGCGAGGTTGTCAGTCGCCGCGAATAGCAGCTCAGGATTGCGGAAGCTGACGCGCTCGAAGAAGTCTTTCTGCGGCATGCGCGTGGAGCGCAGCACTTCGATGAAGAGGTTGCACAGGTGTCGGTAGGACGCGCGTTCAATGCGTGCCAGCTCGCCGGCAGAGCGCTCCGGGAACGCGGTGGCCAGATTTTCACGCACCGTGGCGCGGCGATAACGAAGCAGGTGGTAGACCAGAATGTAGGCGAAGCCGGCCAGCACATAGCCGGCTCCCGCTGGAATAGCGGCAATGAGGCGCAGCAAAGCCCGCATCAGGCGTTGCGTCGCTGTGGTGGCCGCGGGAGCAGGGCCGGCGTGGCCTTGCGGTAAGCCTGGTAGGCGGCTTCCTCTCCCCAGCGCTTGCGGGCGATGCGGTCGAGCATGGGGATGCCGCTAATGCGCGTCAGCAGCAGATACACGAACAGCGGTGATATCAGCGTCACGTGCTGCCAGCCCTGCAGGGCTGGCGCAGCGATGAGGGCGATGCCGCACCACAGCAGGATCTCCCCGAAGTAGTTCGGGTGGCGACACCAGGCCCACAGGCCGCTGTCGATGAAGCGGCCCGCGTTCGCGGGTTCTCTCCGAAAGCGCCGCTTCTGTGCATCCGCTACGGCTTCGAAGGCGAAACCGGTGATCCACAGCAGCGCCCCGGTATAGGCCCAGACACCTAGCGGCTGGCTAAGGCCGGAAGTCATGGCGGCCAGGGCCGCGCCTGCGGTCATCAGCACCCACAGCCCCTGCAGAGTCCAGGTCATGAGGAAGCGAAAGACGTATGGCTTGATGCGGTCGAAACGCTGATCCCGGCCATCGGCGCGGATGCGCAGAAACAGGAAACTGCCCAGACGGATAGCCCATAGGGCAATGAGCAGGGCGAGCAGCTGGGAACGAGCGTCTCCCTTCACGGACAGGGCAAGCGCTGCCGTCGTGAGATAGGTCAGTGAGCCGACAAGGTCGTAGTAGCGCTCGGTCTGGAAGATAAAGGCGGGGATGAAAGCCAGCCACTGAATCGCGAAAGCAACCAATGCGAGCACGGCGAAGGCCGGTGTAGCGGCAATGCTCAGCCCTCCGTCGCTGCCCGCCAAGGCAGCGGCTGCAGCGATCGTAGCGGCGATGAGAATACCAACGATGGAGCGCCCTGCGGGCGGGGCTGTGGTGTCTTTCAAAACGGAAAGTCCCTGATCAAGCGGCGCCCAGTCTAGCGCAAGGGTCAGCGGCTCGCGTGAGCCTGCGCAGGGCGAAAGTGGCGAAGAGGCTATAATCGCGCCGCGTCTCCCCACCCGTCAGACAACTAATAAATAGAGGTACCGCCATGAACTCCGCCCTCCCCGAACGCGCCGGTTTTCATCACATGAAAGATGGCACGGCCGAAGACTGGAAAATAATTCAGCGTGAGTTTTTCGATTTTGCCCAGTCCCTGCCCGACCGCGTGCTCACGCACTTGCGCCTGCTCGAGGGCGATTGCGGTGGTTTCCCCATCGACCGCCTGACTCATTGCCTGCAGACCGCAACGCTTGCCCACAAGGACGGCCGCGACGAGGAATACGTGGTGTGCGCTCTCCTGCACGACATCGGCGACACCTTGGGACCCTACAATCACGCGGACGTCGCCGCGACCCTGTTGCAGCCCTTCGTCAGCGAGCAGAATCATTGGATGATCAAGCATCACGCCATTTTCCAGGGCTACTACTTCTTCCATCACCTGGGCCTCGATCGCGACATGCACAAGCAGTTCGAGGATCACCCGCACTATGCCTATACCCGCGAGTTCATCGAAAAGTACGACGCGCCGGCCTTCGATCCCGAGGCCGAGGCTTACTCGCTGGAGTTTTTTGAGCCCATGCTGCGCCGGGTGATGGCCGCGCCCAAGGTATCGCTGTACAAGGCGGCGATGGACTAAGCGAGGCTCAGGACGCGGGGCGCCTGATGCCCAGGGTTTTGGCGATCAGACCGTCGAGCATCCTGGGGCTCGCAACGCGCATCAGGAGCTTCTCCAGCGGGCGGCCCTTAACGGCGGCGTAGCGAAGCTTCGGCTTCGGCGTGGTCAGGGCCGTGTGGATGAGCTCCCCGAGACGCTCCGCGGGGTAGCCTTCGCGGCCCTGGGCGATGAAGACGCGCTGGAAGCGTTCGAGAATTTTCCCGTAGGGCGACTCGGCGTAGGTCTCCACATCCACTTCCTCGGCCTTATCCCAGATCGCCGTTTTCACCGGCCCGGGTCCAATGACCACGACATCGATCCCGAAAAGCAGCATTTCGCGGCGCAGCGCCTCGGAGTAGCCCTCCAGGCCAAACTTGGACGCGGCGTAGGGACCGAGGAAGGGCATGGCGCGCAGTCCCGCGACCGAGCTGACATTAATGATTCGACCCGGCGCGCCACGCAAACTCGAGTCCGCGCCCAGAAGCGGTGCGAAGGCCTGGGTAACGAGGAAGGGTCCAACGAGGTTTACCTCGAGCTGGCGCCGGAATTCTTGCGCGGGGACTTCCGTAAGCGGTCCCGATACGGCGATGCCGGCGTTATTAACCAGTCCCCCCAGCGTCTCCCCCCGCAGGGCCCCGCGTACGCAGGCTGCCGCCTCGCCGATGGCATCGGCGTCGGTGACGTCGAAGATCAGGGGGTCAAAGTGATCTCCAAAGCTCGCCTGGAGGCGTTCGGCGTCGGCACTATTTCGGACGGAGCCAAACACGCGAAAGCCCCGCGCAAGCAGGACCTCGGTGGCGGCGTGGCCGATACCCGTGGATACGCCCGTTACAACAACACTACGCATGAGTTTTCTCCTGTCACAGCGGCGCGCGCAGTGTACGCCAGGCGCCATGGCCCCGCCCCGGTCGGCGCTGCTAAGCTCGCTGCCCGAGCACGAACCCAAGGATAGGACTGTTGCGCAGCGAACACCTGGCTGAACCCAGCTATTCCCGGGGACAGCGCCTGCGCGCCACCGTCGCCTGCTTCCTGGCCTACTTCGTCATGTCCGGCATGCTCGCCCCGATCGGCATCCTGCTGCCGCCCCTTGCCGAACACCTTTCCCTGGCGATCGAAGACGTGGCGCCGCTATTCAGCTGGCTCACGCTTGGCATCCTGGTGGGTTCCGCCCTGTCGCTCGTGGTGTTCGACCTGCGCAGTCCGCGCAGCTGGCTGATGATTGTCTATGCGGCGATCGCCGCGTCGCTCCTCGCGCTGCGGTCCGTGGACGCGCTGTGGATGCTGCGAAGCTCGCTCGGGTTGGTGGGCATTGCCTGCGGCATTGGCCTCGCCGCGGCGGCCAGCACCATCACGGCGCTGTACCGGGAAGATCAGCGTGCCTCCATGCTGGTCATTACCGACAGCTCGTTCAGTATCGCGGGTATCTGTATCTCGAGTCTCGCGGTGTATCTCGTTGCGGCGGGTCTGTACTGGTCGAGTGTGTACCTCGCGGTGGCGGTCATTGCACTGGCGGTCATCGCGCTATCAGCCAGCTTTCCCGAGGTGCCGCCGCCCAGGCAGGGCAGTACGGTCGAAAACTCGCGCTGGCCGCTGTCCGTGTGGCTCTGCATCGTTGCACTTTTTCTCTACACCCTGGGTCAGTACTCCCTGCTCTGGTGGCTGCCGAGTCACCTGGAGACGGGGCTGGGCGCCACCCGCGAAGACGCGGGACGCGTGGTCGCGCGCTTCTGGACCGGCATGCTCGTTGCCCAGCTCTTCGTTGCCTGGTGGGTGCTGCGCGTCGGCGCCCGCAGGTTGGTGTTGCTCAGTGTGAGCGGAGCTTTCCTCGGTACGCTGCCGCTCTGGCAGGTAGAGAATCTGGACCTTTTGCCCTGGCTGGCGACGCTGTGGGGCTTTGCGAACCTCGGACTGCTCAAGGTCGTCATCGCGTTTGCAACGCTCATACCGCCCGTGGCGACGCCCAGGCTTGTGGCGGCTCTCCTCTTCGGCGCCACCTCCGGTACGGCGGTCAGTCCCGTAGTCACCGCGGCCGTGGCGGGCGGCTTTGGACCGCGCAGTGCTCTGCAGTTCGGTTCAGCCTGCTACGCAATGCTCGCACTGCTGGTAATCTTGGCCTGGAAACTCAGCGCTCGCCAGCGCCCCCGTTGAATTCGGACCCTTCATGACCGTAGCCATCGTCGACATGCGCAGTGCCGAGGCCGAAGAGGCCTTCGTGGAAACCCTGCGCCATACGGGCTTTGCCGTGTTGCGCCATCCGCCCCTGGATGCCGAGCGGCTGGCGCGCATGGCCGCTGCCTGGCGCGAGTTTTTTCTCTCGGAAGTGAAGTGGGAGTACCTCGCCGAGGAAGTCGCCTCCGGGAATACCAGCGGCTATATCCCGCCCGAAGTTTCGGAGACCGCGGTGGGCCACGGTCGCAAGGACCTCAAGGAGTTTTTCCACATCGTGCCGGACACGCGTATGCCCGAGTCCCTGTGCGGGGACGCCCTGGGGCATCTCCACGACGCGATCGCCCTCGGTCGCCTGCTCCTGGACTGGGTGGACCGGCACTGCGGTACCTGGTTGCCGCCGTCCCTGCGCGGCGATCTGGCGCAAAGCCTGTCGCCCGAGGACAGTCTGCTGCGCATCCTTCACTACCCGCCGCTGTCCGGGGATGAGCCGGAGGGCGCGGTTCGCGCCGCGGCGCACGAAGATATCAATCTGCTCACGCTGCTCCCGGTCTCGGCGGAGCCGGGACTGCAGATTCTCGGTCGCGATGGCGAGTGGCACAACGTTCCGGGGGAGCCCGGAGACGTGATCATCAACTCCGGTGACATGCTCCAGGAAGCGAGTCAGCGCCGCCTGCCCTCAACGTCGCACCGGGTGATCAACCCGCCCGACGCGGCCAGCAATCTGTCGCGCATCGCCATGCCCTACTTCCTGGCGCCGCAGCTCGACCGGGCGCTGTCGCCACGACACACGGCGGGCAGCTATCTGCGCGAGCGCCTCGACGCCCTGGCGCGCTAGCGATTTACCGCGGCGTGCTGAAGGGTGCGCAGGTACAGCGAGCGCACCGCGTCCGCATCCACGGCCACACACACGCGACACTCGGGCCAGTCCCGCCAGGCATCGCTCTCGTAGCGCTCGGGATGGGCGCCAAGGATGGTCTGGCCCATTGCAAAACCTTCGCGCACGACCCGCACGGGACCGCTTTCGCGGGTGTAGAGATCCGGTGCCAGGAGGCAGGCGACGGCGCTGGAGTCGTGGATCGGGCAGGACCGCTCTCCACGCACACTGCTGTAGAAGTCAAAGTAGAAGCGGGTGATGTCATGGATGAAGGCGCCGGCGTCACCCGCGGTCTCGCGCAGCTCGCCGATGAAGGCGTCATCCATGATCGTCTCCAGCGTGACGTCCAGCCCCACGATGGTCGTCGCGATGCCGCTGCCGAAGACCCGATCCGCGGCGCTCGGATCACCGGCGATGTTGGCTTCGGCCACCGGCGACACGTTGCCCCTATGGTTGTGGCGCATGAACACCCCACCCATGACCACGAGTTCACGGAGCAGACCGGGAAGCTCGGGGCAGCGCTCCAGGGCCAGGGCGATATTGCTGAGCCGACCCACGGCGATCACGCTGAGTTCTCCCGGGGCGGCGCGCGCCAGCTCAATAAGGGCGTCGGCAGCCGCGGTGTCCTCGGCCTCGCGACCAGGGTCGTCAAACTGTATGTCGCCAAGGCCGTTTTGACCGTGGACGAAGTCCGGGTGTGCCTTGCCCAGCGCCGGACCGATGGGGCCGCTCGCTCCGCGAAAAACCGGTGCGTCGATGGCAAAACGTTCGCACACATGCAGCGCGTTGCGCGTCACGTTGTCGAGGCTGGCGTTGCCGGCGACGGTGCAGATGGCTTCGAGTTGCACATCCGGGGCGTAGTGCAGGAACAGCAGGGCCATCGCATCGTCGATGCCGATGTCTGTATCGAAAACAACGCGTTTCATGGCAGGAACCTTATGCGACAGATCTTGCGGAGGTGCTTTCCCGGGCCCATGTGCACGATTTTCATAGGGTCTTGAGCCGTGTCCCCCGGCGCAGTTTTCCCAGATCCCGAATCGATGGCCACAGCAGCTGCTGCGAGGCTCGCACGCCCCGTTCAATAACAGCGCTGCCGCGACGCCGGGCATCGCGCCGATCGAGACCCGCCATGACCGTGGCAAACACGGCTTCCTTGCCAGCGGCGAGAGCCGGTCCGGCGAGGCCCAGCCGTTCGGTCAAGAGCAGCGTGTCGATGTCCCCGAAGCTCCGCAGCGTGGGTTTTCCCACGGGCCGAAAGCGCCGCATACGCGCTCCCCGGGCGTGACGCGAGATGTTCGCGGCCACGCAGCGGCCCATGTCGATCGCGTGGTACGCCTGTTTCCGCAGCGGTGAGGGGAGCGCCGACGCATCGCCGGCAACGAATACGCCCGGGAAGCCTCGCGCCTCCAGCGTTGTCTTCACGGGAGCCCACTCACCGACTCGGGCGAGGCCGGCGACGGCAAGAAGGGGCGGCGGAGCCGGACCTCCAGTCCATATCGTGGCGTCGCTGCGCAGGCGCACACCGCTGCTCAGGAGCACGGTTTTCGCGGTAATGCGCTGTACGGCATCGCCGAGGTGAAGTTCGACGCCGTGCTGTGCGCAGAGCTTTGCGAGGTGTTTGTGCACGCTGCCGCGATTTCCCGGCAGCAGTCGTTGCTGCGCTTCGACAAGTGCCACGCTTCGCAACCTGCCCGCATAGGCCCGGAGGATTTCTCCGAGTCCCTCGACGCCTTCCAGCCCACCGCCGATGATGACGACCCGCGACGTCGGGCGCCCGGCGATGGCTTGTAGGCGCTTGCGTATGGCTCGCAGTTCCTCGACGGACTTAAATCCAAGGGCGTGTTCGTGAACACCCTGGATGCCGTAGTCGGCATCCACGGCGCCCGGCGCAAGCACGAGATAGTCGGTCTGCACGGAGCGCCTGCCAATGCGAACACAGCGCGACTCCGGGTCCAGTGCGCTTACCCGTCCTTGGATGAAGTTGTGCCCCAGGGCCTGCATCGCCTCGTGCAGCGGCAGGCGAAGATCCGCGGGGCGTTTCACGGCCGAAATCAGTTCGTGAATGTTGGGCAGGAATTCGAAGGCGCGACGGGCGTCCACGAGGCTGACCTCGAAGTGCCGGGAATCGAGGCTGTTGGCGCAGGCAAGACCGGCAAAGCCGCCACCGATAATCAGGACCTCGGGGCGCTTCAATCGTCTTCCCGGCGCAGGTTCAGCGTGGCGTCACCATCGCTGTCGATCGTTGCCGTGACGATCATGGGTCTGCAGCACACGTGACAGTCTTCAACGTAGTCAACGCCGAAATCACCGCTGTCCACAAGCAGCGTCAGCGGTTCCCAGCAGTGCGGACAGGTTGCGGGAATTTCGGAAAGACCAGGATTCACTGCTCGTCTTCATCGCGCATGCGAATCTCGCAGCGCTCCTTGGAGAGAAAGGCGCGGACCTCGTCGTCCACGCTGAAGTTGCTCTTGTACTCCTCCATGCGCTCCGTGGCGAAGTGGCGCAGTCTGCGGCGACGCAGAGCGCTGGCGAAACGCCGGATCTCCTCGGAGCTTTCCAGAATCAGCGGTGGAACCTCGGCCTTACTGCCGTCCTGCGTTTTGGCAACCATGGTGAAGTAGGAGGTGTTCGTGTGCTTCTCGGTGCCAGTCTGCACGTCTTCGGCGATCACGCGAATGCCGACCACGAGCGATGTACGTCCCACGTAGTTTACGGAGGCGATCATGGACACGAGCTGGCCGACTTCCGCCGGTTCGAGAAAGTGCACGTTGTCAACGGACACGGTAACGCAGTAATTGCCCGCATGCTTGCTCGCGCAAACGTAGGCGACCTTGTCCATCAGCGACAGAAGCGTTCCGCCGTGAATCTTGCCGCCAAAGTTTGCGTAGGCAGGAATCATCAGCTCCGTCAGCGTCGACTGTGAATAGCTGACCGGGTGTCCCTCCATGGGTGTTCTCCTGAACTGTTTTTTATGGTGCGGCCCTCGCTGGGCCCGCATCGCCGGCGTCAGTTGCTCTTCTCGCTGCGAGCCTCGAAGCCAGGCCGGGTCAAATCGGACACGTCCCGGAACAGCTCGTTGGGAACCAGGGCCGTAAGGGAGTAATGCGCGAGCTTCCATCCCGCATCTGTTCGTATGACGACACCGGTTCCGCGGAAGCGCCCCCAGCGCGGCGAAACCGCTATCTCATCGAACCAGGCCGTATCGGTATCAGCGTCGAAGGCGATGTGTCGGGACTCCGGGTGGTACTCCCAGCCGCCGCCATTTTCGAAGCGCCCCGCCACGTACTCCGTGAACTCGGGCAGGGGCCAACGCTCCCAGTCGTCGGTGCCCATGAATACGCCCTGCTCCGTGAAATGGCCCAGATAGCGCTCCCGGTCTGCCTCGGCGGCGGCGGCGTGGAAGTCGTCGAGCATAGCCCCGATCCGTGCGCGATCGTCCTTCTCGTCGGCGTAGGCCGTCGTCATGGCGAGCGTGACGCAGAGTGGCACGGCGAGTGCCAGCAGAGTCGCGACCGCGAAGGCGGGCGGGTTTCGCTTGGTGGGGGCTGTGTTCATTTGTCGATTTCCTATCGTTCTACGATCTGTGCGTGTAGTCGCGAATGCCTGGGGCCAACCGCTCGGTTGCGATCGTGGGCTTTCGCCACACTTTGTAATTCACCCCGGATCACCCCGGATGGCCAGTTTATGCCTTCGGCGGAGATTTTCAGCGCTCACTGATCTAGTTTCCCCTCCCGTGCGCCAAGGCGTCGATTTTCCCTACCAACGTCAATGCCGTCGCCCTGGACACATTCGTCAACGGCGCCCCTGGGGTCGAAGGCGGCACGTTGACGCTCGGGGGCCGAGCCTGGATTGTCCATCTCCTGTCGCAATTCCGGTGAAGGTTTTGTTACGATCGAGTGGGCCGTTTAAAAGCGGTCTAGCGTAAGCACGATCCTAATACTCAAAATAAAAGGAGACTTAGATGTCGCCAATCGTCGCTTCGCGCAGCGCTCTCGCGCGCGCAGCTGCCCTGATGATCACGCTGCTTGCCCTGGCAGCCTGCAGCGACAGTAATTCGCTGAGCGTTCCGCCCCCCGCAGACCCTGCACCCATGCCGATGGGTCCGGGCACTATCATTGAAGAGGCCGAGGCCGCCGGCGACTTCGGTACCCTGCTCGCCGCTCTGGATGCAACGGATCTCGACGACGTTCTCGATGACGAGACCGCAACCTTCACCGTGTTCGCGCCGACCGACGAGGCCTTCGATGCTCTCGGCCAGGACACCATCGATGCGCTGCTCGCCGACCCCGAGACCCTTAGCGACATCCTGCTCTACCACGTAATCGCGGACCAGGCGGTAGACGCCGAGACCGCCCTGTCGCTGGTGGGTACCACGGTGGAAATGGCGAATGGCGATATTGTCGCCCTGACGATTCGCGACGGCGAGCTGTTCATCAATGGCTCGCAAGTCGTCGCCACGGACATTGAGGCCTCCAATGGCATCATCCACGTGATCGACGCCGTTCTGATCCCGCCGACCGACGCCGAGGCGACCGGCAATATCATCGAGGTCGCGGTCGCCAATGGTAGCTTCACGACGCTGGTCGCCGCGGTCGAAGCCGCCGGTCTGGTTGAAACACTCGCCGATCCCGAGGGCACGTTCACCGTGTTCGCGCCGACCGACGAAGCCTTCGCCGCCGTTGGCGAGGACACGATCAATGCACTGCTTGCCGATATAGACGCTCTGGCGGATGTGTTGCTCTACCACGTCATCTCCGGAGCCGCTGTCGACTCCATCACGGCCACGTCTCTGCTGGGCGAAATGGTAGAGATGGCCAACGGCGACAGCGTGACCGTCGACATTCGTGATGGTGCGTTGTTCATCAACGATTCCCAGGTCGTCATAGCGGACGTGCCAGCGACCAACGGTGTGATTCACGTCATCGACGCTGTGCTGCTGCCTCCTCCGCCCGCGCCCATGCCCGGTAACATTGTGGAGGTCGCGGTAGCGAACGGAAGCTTCACGACCCTGGTTGCGGCGGTTGAAGCCGCGGGTCTGTCGGATACTCTGTCGGATCCGACGGCGACCTTCACGGTCTTCGCACCTACGGATGACGCATTTGCTCTTCTCGGTGAAGACACGGTCAACGATCTGCTCGCCGATCCCGATGCGCTGGCCAACGTGTTGCTCTACCACGTAATCGCCGATCAGGAAGTACCCGCCGAGGTTGCCCTGACGCTCGACGGTTCCGACGTTGAGATGGCCAATGGAGACACCGTAAGCATCACGGTGACGAATGGCGGTCTGCTCATCAACGACAGCATGGTCATCATCACCGACGTAGACGCATCCAATGGGATCATCCACGCCATCGACGCGGTGCTGATACCGCCTCAGTAGCCCGGCGTAACAGCTGCTTTATCCAAAGGGGCCGATTGGCCCCTTTTTCTTGCACGGCCTTGCTCGGGGCCCAGGCTCCGGCCTCTCGCTGATGCCAGGCCTAATCCTGATGAGCGTCACGTGCCCGGCGCCGGCCGTCGCTGATCTTCCACCTCACCGATCGCGTATAGAGTCAGTCACGCATCCGGAGAACTTTCCATGCCTCACGCCATCAACACCCGTCGCGGCGCGGCTCTGGCTGTCGCCGCTTCCGCTTTGGCCGCCGCGCTGGCTGCTCCCGGCGCGGCAGCGTCCTGCCCCGCATACCTCGACCACAGCATGCGCCGACTGCATTCGAAAGAGGATCTGAACCTTTGTGAGGTGGCCGCGAACAAGCCCGTGCTGATCGTGAACACGGCCAGTCACTGCGGCTACACGCCCCAGTTCAAGGGTCTGGAAGCCTTGCATCAGAAGTACAAGGACCAGGGGCTCGTCGTCATGGGCTTCGCCAGCGACAGCTTCAAGCAGGAGGCTGATTCGGAGGCCGAGGCCGCCGACGTGTGCTTCGTGAACTATGGCGTGAGCTTCACCATGCTCGCTCCTACTCCTGTGAAGGGCAGTGATGCCAATCCGGTGTTTCAAGTGCTGAATGACGCCGCGGGTGCGCCGAAGTGGAACTTCAACAAATACCTGGTCGATGCCGAGGGCAAGGTCATCGAGCACTTCGGGAGCACCGATCGCCCCGATAGCGCCGCCATGGCGGCGGCGATCGAAAAGGTGCTGTAAATCCGCCACTCTCATGGCATTGACCGCATCGCCCTGCGCCGCCTTTTTTGGCGCGTGGCGCTGGTGCTGGTGTTTGGCGGCTTGCTGGTTTCGCTGGCCATTGCCGCCAATGCCATGATTTCAGTCTGAGTCGGAACGCAGGTCCGGGGGATCTTTAGGCGCCTGCGCGTCGGTGTCAGCCTCCGGTGGTTCCTCCTTCATCTTGCGCAGCAACCACATTCCCTTCCAGATCAGCACCGCAAAAAAGAGCAGGCTGGCGATCGCTACGATGCTGAGTATGCTTTTGTCCACGGGGCGCTTTGCCTGAGCTTCGAGTCGCCGAACTATCGAGAAACTATACTGTAAGCATGCCGCGACACGCTTACATGCTGCTCTTCTCTCTGCTGCTCAGTTCAGGGGGCAGCGCCCAGACCGTCTACCGCTCCGTTGAAGACGGAGTAACGCACTTCAGCGACATCCCCCCCGAGGGGGTTTCCGCCGAAGTCATAGAGTTAGACGTACCTACTCCCGCGAATGATCCCGCGCTTGAGGAACGCATCACGGCCCTGCGCGAGACCACCCGGCGCATGGCGGATGACCGGCGAGAAAGGGAGCGTCATCGCGCCGAACTGAAGGCCCTGGCCCGGCAGGAACCGGAGCCCGTTCAGCCTGATCCTAATCTGGTCGCACCCACGTTCGCCTACTGGCCCGCGCCGTTCTGGCGGGCGCGTCCGCCCCTTAAGCGCCCCATTCCCTACCGACCCGACGCCGCTGTCGTACCCCCGGGCAGGTCGGTTCTAAAGCCGGGAAACGCGCAGCTCATGAGACCCATTTCGTCCCGATCGGTGCGCGAGCGCCTGCGCTGAGTCGCGGAGGCAGCGTCAGGCGTTCATGCCCTCTGCTTCGCGCCGGACACTGGCGGGCCCCGCTGCGAGACCGGCCTGAATGAGCTGCTCCAGCTGGGCGTCAAAGCAAGCGTCCATGTCCGCGTAAAAGGCTTCAGAAAACATGGCCTTGAGAGTGGGCGAGGACACCGCGAAGTAATTGATCGCTCCGAGAAACTGGTAAATGGCCGTCGCGGCGTGATGCCGGCCGACGCTGCGCCATTGGGGGAGCGCGTGCACGCGGTCTACAAGCGTGTCGAGGAATCCGCGGAGGTACCAGTGGCTGACGTGTTCGGCGCGTCTCGGGTTGTCCAGGAGTTCACGCATGAGGAGTCGGGTCTGTTGTGGATGCTGACGATGGTCCTCGACGAGGGCCGTTAGCAGCGCCGCAATCGCGTCCCTGTCGTTCTTGGGCGTGGCGTCGGTCGCTTCGATGCGCTCCTGAAAGGCCCGCGATATGCCGTCCAGTACCTCCCCATACAGCTTTTCCTTGCTTTCGAAGTGATGCAGCAGCGCCTGCTTGCTGAGACCCAGAACGTCAGCAATGCCGGCGATGGAAACACCGTCAAAGCCGCGTTCGGCGAACTGTTCCAGGGCCACGGCGAGGAGCCGATCGCGAGTATTCTTTGCCATTGTCCGTCCTTGTTACTCCTGCGCAATTTACCCTGGGTCTTGACGACTTACCATACGGTAAGTTTAACTTACCGATCGGTAAGTTTGGTGCACGGTAAGGAAAACGGAGGACGAGACAATGGACAGTGCAACACAGGTCTCACTGATCGGAGAGTTACGCGACCTGGCCCGCGCGGGCCGCTGCTATCTCGATGAGGTCGAAGCGCGGAATCCGGTTGCGAAGTACACGGATGCATCGCATTTTGCCCGGGAGCAGGAGTCACTCTTCCGGGTGATGCCGCGAATCGCGGCTCACGTGAGCGAGCTGCCTTCGGCGAACAGTTTCCTGCGCCGCGAAATCGCGGGGCGGTCCGTGCTCATCACCCGCGACAGCGAGGGCGAGGTACACGCGTTTCTGAACGTGTGCCGTCACCGTGGAGCGCGTCTTGTGGATGACGACAGTGGATGCCGCGAAGCCTTCTCCTGTCCCTATCACGCCTGGCGCTACAGCAACCGCGGTGAGCTGATCAAAGTGCCCTTTGCGGAACAGGGATTCCCCGACCTGGACATGAGCAGCTCAGGCCTTGTGCATCTCGCCGTGGCTGAGCGCTACGGGTTCATCTGGGTCATGCCGAGCGCCGGCGTCGCCATGAATATCGACAGCTACCTGGGCCCGCTGGCCGAGGATCTGGGCTGGCTGGACGGTGCTTCCCTTGAGATAAAGGCAGAGTCGGTCCGCGAGCGCCGCGCCAACTGGAAGATACTCATCGAGGGCGGCATAGAGGCCTACCATTTCCGCATCGTGCATCGTAAAACCATCGGACCGCACTTCCCGAACAATCTGTCCTCGTACCAGAGCTTCGGCGACAACATCCGCTCCATCCTCCCCCGGGCCGGCGTCGGCGACATCGACATGGCCAGCCTCGGCCCCGACGAGATCCGCGATCGCGCCAACGTGCTGTACACCTTCTTCCCGCTGACAAACCTCCTCGTTATGCAGGACCACATTGTGTGGATCGACAACGAGCCTCTCGCCCCGGACTGCACGCGCCTGCGTTTCTGCACCCTCGCCGCCCGGGACAATAAGGATGAGGAGCACTGGCTGCGCAATGACGCGATAGCGCAGGACACGCTCGCGGAGGATGGGGAAGTGGGTGAATCCATTCAGCGCGGCATCGACTCCGGCGCCAACAGCGCGTTTCGCTTTGGTCGCTTTGAGGGCGCGCTGGCGACCTTCAATGCCAGCATTGACCGTCATCTGTCGGCGTACTGACGCCGATCCCAACGGCCGCGACGCACTTCTTCCCGGGGGCGTCGCGGCTCCTGGAAGGCCTGCCGCCCCAAGTGCAAACATGAACAAACCGTAATCTTCCCGCCACCCCAGCGTAAGGGCGCCTGGTGCAGAGTGGAACCTCTTTAATCCACAGGAGGCCCACCATGACTCTGCAGGAACGATTCAACCGCTTCTACACCAGCCTGGACCTGGATGCCCTGGATCATCTTCCGGGAATCTATGCCAAGCAGGTTACCTTCGCTGATCCCGTCGCCGTTCATCAGGGACTGCTGGCCCTCGACGGCTACTTCCGCAAGCTCCTTTCGGGCTGCACGCGCTGCGAATTCAAGATCCGCGAACAGGAATTCGGCGAAGAGCGCGCCTTTGTCAACTGGACCATGACCTTCGCCAGTCCCCGGCTCAATGGTGGACGCGACGTCGATGTGGACGGCAGCAGCGTTCTGCGCATCCGCGGTGAGCGCATCGAGTTCCAGCGCGACTACTACGACATGGGCGCCATGGTGTACGAGCAGCTCCCGCTTCTCGGTCCGATTGTGCGGTATATCCGCGGGAGGATGGCAGCGTGAGCAATCCAGCAGCAAGCCCGGCAAAGACCCTGCTGATTACCGGGGCGAGTTCCGGCATCGGCCGCGCCACCGCCCTGCGAGCAGCCGCGGATGGTTGGTGGGTCATTGCCTGTGGACGGAATCGGGAGCGTCTGGACGCGCTTGCGGCGGAAGCTGCGAACATCGAGACCCTGACCTTCGACGTCAGCGATCGCGAGGCCTGTTCCCTGGCCCTCGCCGGTCTCGCTCCGGACGTGGTGCTGCTCAATGCGGGCAGCTGTGAATACGTGGATATCGACGCCTGGGACCCGGCGCTGTTCCATCGTGTGTTCGACGCCAATTTCTTTTCGGTGGTGAATTGCGTCGAGGTACTGCTGCCCGAACTCAAGCCCGGTGCGCAGCTGGTCATCGTCGACAGTCTCGCCAGACTCCTGCCGTTCACTCGCAGCGAAGCCTACGGTGCGAGCAAAGCGGCGCTGCACTATCTCACGCGCTGTCTTGAAGTCGACCTGAAGGACCGGGGTATCGCCGTGCAGAGCGTGTCGCCAGGCTTTGTGCGGACTCCGCTGACCGATCGCAACGAGTTTGCCATGCCCATGCGAGTGGAGCCGGAGGACGCCGCGCGCGCCATCCTGCGCAGCGTGGTTCGCGGCGAGCGCAGCGGCTACTTCCCAAGGCTGTTCGCAGGAGTCATACGAGCCCTGGCCCTGTTGCCGAGCCGTCTGCAGGTGGCGCTATGCCAGCGCCTTGCACGCAGCGCGGAGGTGGCCTCATGAAAACGCCACGACCCTATAGCAGGCTGCTGAACTTTGCCTGGTACCAGTTGCTCTGGTTCACAGCGGTGCTTGCCACTTCGCAGGCGCTGCCCGTGCTTCTCTTACTGGTTGTTCTGCATTTGCTGCTCGTGAGCAATCGCCTCAGTGAGCTCTTGCTCATGGCGGGAGCCGCAATGCTGGGGACCTGCTTCGACGCATCCCTGACGTTAGCGGGGTACTACAGCTTTGCGCTCGACGACGGGGGTCCGCTCTTCCCGGCGTGGCTGCCTCTGATCTGGGTCGGCTTTGCCGGAACGCTGCGGCACAGCATGGCATTCATGATCGCGAGGCCAAAGCTCATGGTTTTTGCAGCGACCATCTTCGCGCCCCTTACTTATCTGGCCGCGCAGCGCCTCGGCGCCGTGAGCTTTCCTCACGGGAGCATTGCCACGGCGGTTGTTATCGGCCTGAGCTGGTGGGTGATCACGCCGCTCCTATTGCGCTTGGAAAGCCTTACCCGGCATCCGGAGACGTGGCCGCGGCAGCCATTCCCTAACCACACACACCGAACGGAGGTTTAGCATGAACACGTTCAGCACTCGATTCCTGGGTGGTATAGCGATCCTTTGCCTTATCACCCTGCCAAGCCTGAGCGCCGCACGCAGCGCCGACATCGACGAACTCGAAGGCATGCGTGCGGTGGGGACGGCGCGGATGCAGGTGCTCTTCTGGAAGGTCTACGATGCCACGCTGCTGGCACCCCAGGGGGAGTTCCAGAGCGAAGAACCCTTTGCCCTGTCCCTGACGTATCTACGCAAACTCGATGGCGAGAAAATTGCGGCGCGCTCAATCGAAGAGATGCGCAAGCAGGGCCTGGACGACGAGGAAAGGCTGGGACGCTGGTACGACCTGCTCGCCAACATCATTCCCGATGTCAACGCGAGGGATGAAATCGTCGGTCTCGCCGCCGAGGACGGGTCGACGCGCTTCTTCCTGCATGGTGAGCCTATCGGCAGTGTGGATGAGCCTGGATTTACCGACGCGTTTTTCGCGATCTGGCTGGGAGAACAGACCTCCGAGCCGGAGTTGCGTAACCAATTACTGGGAGTTCAATAATGAAACGCCTCTTGCCCATCACTCTGCTGCTGGCTCTGGTCAGCGGTTGCGCGACCAGCCTCGACGGCAGCCGATACGGCGCGCAGACGCCGCCCTTTGACCTCTTCGAATTCTTTGAGGGCACGGTCGACGCCTGGGGAATCGTCCAGAATCGCAGCGGAGAGGTCGTGCAACGCTTCGCGGTGGAGATTCGCGGCAGCGTGGAGGACAACGAGCTGACCCTCGACGAACGCTTCAGCTACAGCCTGGGCGAGGGCGTGACGAAACGAGTATGGCGAATTCAGCGCCGCGATGATGGCTCCTACGACGGGGGCGCCTCAGACATCCTGGACACGGCGGACGGGGAGGCCTTCGGCAACGCCTTTCGCTGGGCCTACGCCATGGACCTGCCCGTGGGCGAGAAGACCTATCGGGTGCGTTTCGAGGACTGGATCTTTGCGCTCGACGACAATCGCATCGTCAATCGATCCTACATCCAGAAGTTTGGGATCGACGTTGCCGAGGTAACGATCTTCATGCAGCGTCGCGATGCCCCGCGGCCCGGGGAAGGCGCAGCGTCACTCTAAGACCGGGTGGGGCCTTGCCCGGAGAGGCCTCCTCAAGCTCCAGGCCGCCTCCGTGGCGCCGGGCAATCGCGAGTACCAGCGGAAGACCGAGTCCATTTCCCGGCGCACTGCGGCTGTCGTCGAGACGGACAAAGCGGCGCAGCACCAGATCGCGCTCGTCGACGGGAATGCCCGGTCCGCTGTCTTCGACGCTCAGGACAATTTCATCTTTCTCCCCGCGGGCGATGCAGCTGACCTGACCACCCGCTGGCGTGAACTTGAGTGCATTGTCCACGAGGTTCGCGAGGGCCTGAAACAGCAGGTCGCGGTCCGCCTCCACCGTCAGCTCCCGCACTTCCGTCACCAGGCGCACCGCCGCTTCTTCAGCCAGCGGTTCGTAGAACGCCGTCGCATCGGCCAGCAGCGCTCCGGCGTCGACCTGGGTCAAGGCCAGGGGCTGCTTCCCCGCCTCGATGCTGGAAATACGCAGCAGACTGCGAAAGATATCCAGGGTGTGGTCGAGTTCGGCGAGCAGCTCGTCCCGGGTGTCGCCCTCGGTATCCGCCTCGATACGTGCGCGCAGGCGCATGAGGGGCGTACGCAGATCGTGGGCGATGTTGTCCGACACGCTCTTGATGCCGTCCACCCGTGCCTCGAGTTCGGCGAGCATGCGATTGAGCAGCACGGCCAGTTTGGAGAGATCGTCCCAGCTCGAGTCCACGGACAGGCGCTCGCGGAGGTTTCCCGTTTCGATGATGCGCCCGGTGGTTGCGGCGATGCGCTCAAAGCGCGTGGCTACGTAGTAGGCGACCCCCCAGCTCAGCGCGAAGATCAGCGCCAGCAGCAGGATCATTACCCAGCCGACAGTGCGCAGCTCCGCCTGGATCGCTTCCGGTGCCTCGCTCAGCAGTCGATCGTCGGCTGCGATCAGGAGGCCGTAGGCCGCCACCGCGAGGCCGACGAGCATGAGCGTCGCAAAGAGAATCCCTACCTGGTAGCTGGAGCTGCGGAGGACGCGCTGCAGCAGCAACCTCATTGCTCGGGGCTCAGGCGGTAGCCGGCGCCCCGCACGGTGTGAATCAGGGCGCGATCGTGTCCCTTGTCGATCTTCTGCCGCAGACGGCTGATATGTACGTCGATAACGTTGGTCTGTGGGTCGAAGTGGTAGTCCCAGACTTTCTCCAGGAGCATGGTGCGCGTGACAACCTGGTCGGCGTGACGCATGAGGTATTCGAGCAGTGAGAACTCGCGGGGATTGAGCTCGATACTCTGGCCCGCCCGCGTCACGCGGCGGCGCAGCAGATCCATGTGCAGATCGTGACAGTCGAGGCTGGTCGTCTCGGCACTCTCGCTGCCACCCCGACGGGCCGTGAGTACCTCGACGCGCGCCAGCAGTTCCTCGAAAGCAAAAGGCTTCACGAGGTAATCGTCGGCGCCGGAGCGCAACCCGCGAACGCGGTCGTCTACCTCACTGCGTGCCGATAGCATGAGTGCGGGCACGCTGTTGTCGCTCGCGCGTAGCGCGTGAAGGATGCTGATGCCATCGGCCCCGGGGAGCATCCAGTCGATCACCAGAACGTCATAGTCCTCGGTGGTGGCGAGGAACAGGCCGCGCTTGCCATCTTCCGCCGTGTCGACGCTGTGACCGGCTTCGCGGAGTCCCTGAGCAATATATTCGCGAAGTTGTTTGTCGTCCTCGATTACCAGACAGCGCATAGCCAGTTTGCGGTAGTGGGTTCGCGCAGATTCTGGCTCCGGGATCATTGCCATACAAGTGGTCGCCGATGCTAAGCTTCCGGCCCTCACCTCGTGCGGGAAAAGCCGATGAATAAGCTACTTCGTCTTGCGCCTAGCGCGAGTCTTGCCGTCCCTTTCCTTGTCGTTACCAGTCTGTTGTCCCCAGCCGCGCCGGATGCCCGCGCGGACAGCCACGCCAGCGATGCCGATCCCTACGCCGGTCTGGCCTGGCGCAACATCGGGCCCGCTTTTATGTCGGGCCGTGTCGGTGACATCGATTGGGATCCCACCGACGACAGCGTGTGGTACGTGGGTGTCGGCTCCGGGGGCGTGTGGAAAACCGTCAACGCCGGCACCACCTGGGAGCCGGTGTTCGACAACGAAAGCTCCTATTCCATAGGCAATGTCGCTGTCGATCCGTCCAATCCGAGCACGGTCTGGGTGGGTACGGGGGAGGACCATGGCGGCCGTCACATCGCCTTCGGCGACGGCATCTATCGCTCGGACAACGGCGGTGAGACCTGGACCAATATGGGGCTGACGAAGTCGCAGCACATCTCGCGCATCATCGTGCATCCAAAGGACTCGGATACGGTGTGGGCCGCGGTGCAGGGACCCCTGTGGACCAAGGGCGGGCAGCGCGGCCTGTACATGACCACGGACGGCGGACTTAGCTGGAACAAAACGCTGGGTGGCAACGAGTGGACCGGCGTAACCGATCTGGTTTTCGATCCTCGCAATCCGGACGTGCTCTATGCCGCCACCTGGCAGCGCCATCGCACCGTGGCGGCCTACATGGGCGGCGGGCCGGACAGCGGCATCCACAAGTCCACGGATGGGGGGAGGAGTTGGAACAAACTTGCGACGGGTCTGCCGACGGGCAATCTCGGGAAGATTGGCCTCGCAATCTCACCCCAGGAGCCGGAAGTTCTCTACGCCGCCATCGAACTCAACCGCACCAAGGGAGGTGTGTGGCGCTCCGAGAACGGTGGCGCGAGCTGGACCAAGCGCTCGGACGCGGTGAGCTACGGCACGGGACCCCACTACTATCAGGAGCTCTACGCCAGCCCGCATCAATTCGATCGGCTGTACCTTGTGGGACCCTCGGTACAGAAGTCCGAGGACGGCGGCGAGACCTTTGTGCAGATGGAGCATCCATCGCAGCACGGCGACATGCATGCCATCTACTTCCACCCGACGGACCCCGACTACATCATGATGGGCACCGACGGCGGCCTCTACGAGAGCCACGATCTTGGGGCTAACTGGCGTTACATCGAGAACCTGCCCATCACCCAGTTCTACAAACTGGCCCTGGACGACGCCGAACCCTTCTACAACATCTACGGCGGCACCCAGGACAACAATACCCAGGGCGGTCCCTCGCGCACGGACTCGGTCAACGGCATCCGCAACGCGGACTGGAAGGTCGTCCTCGGTGGGGATGGTCATCAGCCGGCCACGGAGCCGGGCAATCCCGACATCCTCTATGCGGAGTGGCAGCAGGGCAACCTGATGCGCATCGACCTGATCACCGGCGAGTCCGTTTATATCAAGCCGCAGCCGTACCCCGGCGAGCCGCCGGAACGCTTCAACTGGGACTCGCCGATTCTGGTCTCCCCTCACGAGCCCACGCGTCTCTACTTTGCCTCGCAGCGGGTGTGGCGCTCTGATAATCGCGGCGATGACTGGACGCCGATTTCCGGTGACCTCACGCGCAACGAGGACCGCATGCTCATGCCACTCATGGAGCAGACCTGGAGCTGGGATGCGCCCTGGGACCTGCGCGCGATGTCCGATTACAACACCATCACCTCGCTCGCTGAGTCGCCGATAAGGGAAGGGCTGCTCTACGTGGGTACCGATGACGGGCTGATCCAGGTATCGGAGAACGGCGGGGGAAGCTGGCGTCGCATCGAGGTGGGATCACTGCCCAACGTGCCAAAGACCGCTTTTATCAACGATATCCGCGCCGACCTGCACGACCCCAATACGGTCTACGTGGCGCTCGACAACCACAAGTACGGCGACTTCAGCCCTTACCTGCTGGTTTCTCGCGACCGCGGGCGGAGCTGGTCCTACCTTACCTCGGGTATTCCATACCGAAACCTGGTGTGGCGGATCGTTCAGGACCACGAGAAGCCGGGCCTCATGTTCGCAGCCACGGAGTTCGGCGTGTATATGACACTGAACGGTGGCCTGGAATGGACGAAGTTCAGCGCCGGCATTCCCACCATCTCAATTCGTGACATCCAGATTCAGCGTCGCGAGAACGACATCGTAGCGGCAAGCTTCGGCCGCGGTTTCTTCGTACTGGACGACTACAGCCCGCTGCGTGAACTCGCAGCGGATACCCTTGAAAAGGAAGCCGTACTGTTCGAGACCCGCGACGCGCACTGGTACTTCCCGCGCGAGATTCTCGGTGCGACCAAACGCGGCACCCAGGGTGATCAGCACTACGTGGCGGAGAACCCGCCCTTTGGCGCTGTACTCACGTACCATCTAGGTGAGGGCTTTCCGACGCTCGAAGCCAAGCGCCAGGAAGCCGAAAAGGCGAGTCTGGCGGCCGGCGAGCAGGTGCGCTTCCCGGGCTGGGATACGGTCGAAGCCGAGCGCAGGCAGATCACTCCGGCCCTCAAGCTGATCATCCGCGACGCCGACGGCAACGTGATTCGCCGCATCGACGCGCCCAGGGAGAAAGGCTTCCACCGCGTCGCCTGGGACCTTCGCCACCCCTACTACGGATCGGTGGAGACGCCGCCGAACTGGCAGGGCCTGCCGCCGAGCGGCTTTATGGTGCGCCCGGGGACCTACAGCGCGGAGCTCATGTTGATCGAGGGCAACGTGGCGCGGCGCCTGACGGATCCGGTCAGCTTCGAAGTCGTACGCATGTATCCGGAGACGGCGTTGGCCGGTGCCAATATGGAAGACGTCGACGCCTTCTGGAAGGAGCTGGCCGCGCTGGACGGCCAGGTAAGCGCGGCGCGCTATGCCCTTGAGGATGCCGTCGAAGACGTGGAAACGATGCAGACCATGCTCGAATCTTCAGCGCTCGATCTCGGCAGTGTAGATATGGGCCTGCGACTCCTGCGTGACGATCTCTATGAGGTTGACGAGGCGCTGTCCGGCCACAAGTCGCGGGGTGAAGTCGGCGACTACGATATTCACCGCGTGACCGACTGGCTGAGCCACGCCCGCAACGGTGTGAACAGCTCCAGTTACGGACCGACGCCAGCGCATCGCAAGAGCCTCGATTACGCTCGGGAGGCGTTTGCGCCGATCAGGGCGCGGCTGAACGGCATCATCGAAGGGAAGCTTCCGGAATATCGCAAGCAGCTTTTGGAGGCCGGCGTGCCCTGGGGCCGAGGTCAGCCCATCCCGAGCAGCTGATTCAACACAAGCTGCAGTCGAGAGGGCCCCGTGTGGGCCCTTTTTTGTGGGCCTTCAAGTTTTCATAACCTCGCTATCAAGAAAGCAGCCTTTCGGCGGTCCTCACCGCCGGCCTAGTTCGCACTTGTGCCGCTCTCGCGCAACAACCGGCACCAGCTCCCGCACCACGCTTTGGCACAGTCACCCACTCGGTAAGCCCGGCGGTACGGCCCCGTCCATTCTTTAAGCGACGGGAGACCCCAGCGCTCGCTCGCGGGTCTTCAAAGGGCTCGCAGCTCGCTGCCACGGGCTTCCGGTTGCTCCTTTCGGCGGCATACGCTCCGTTTGAGATATGACCGCCGCGTCGCCCAGTGCGTCGTCCCGTTAGTGTGGATCACAGAGTCACTGATTCAACGCAACGAGATCCTCCATCGACAGCGTACCGACGATGTTCTGCTCCGGATCCATCAATTCGTACAGCGGACCGCCGCCGTTCTCAAAGATGCTGAACAGCATGACCGCACCGCCGTCGCCGCCGGATTCGGCATGCGGTTCATCATCGGGCTGTGAGACGGTGTAGCTGCCCGTCGCCCGGACCTCTTTAAGCGTGCCGTCGGGCTCATAGATTCGATGCTCGCCGCTGAGCACAACGATTTTGTTCAGGGCGCAATGACGATGCAGGATGATGGGCTTGTGCGCTTCCATCTTGAACAACACTTCAGCGCGCGTTTGCTCATCGTCAATGTGCAGAATGGAGTATTGAAGGTGCTCTACTCCATCGAGATTCTTCCACTCCGTAACGTCCTCTACCCGCTTGATATCCATGACCTGACCTCGACTTTGTGTGCTGGCTGTCAGCTAATCCAAAGGGCCATGCCCTCTCCGCTTAGCTGGGGAAAGGCTAAGTCAGTCCACTCGATAGAGTGTCAGGCAAATGTCAGAGAAATGTGAGGCGAAGGGGACGAACGCCGACTCTTTGTGGTTGTCTGCGAGCCCCGCCAATGCCGTCGATTCGAGAAGGTGATTTAGCAGGCGTGTTCCAGTCCGACACCCCGGCGCTGAAACCGACTTATCGTGTCCCGTGATCCTTGCAGCTCTCAAGAATGGGTAGGAGCCAGGGTTTATGTTCGGCTATCTCTTCCTCCGACAATCCCTGCAGCTCGTAGGGCAACACAAGCCAATCCTCGGTTTCGTGGAGAAAATACTCCGGATGCCTGGTTGTCCGATTCAGCGTCGGCTTGTAGAAGGGCACGGCAATGCGAACATCCCTCGGCATGTTCCGTCGCATCTTGTCTTCAAGCCGCCGTATCACGGCGTCTATGTTCTGCCCGCTGCTGAACACGTCATCAACAATGAGGAGGGAATCTTCCCGGTTCATGGTCTCGTAGAGATACTTCATGCCGTGAACGCGGATTTCTTCGGGTCGGTCCAGACCCTGGAGGTAACTTTCCATACCGCGGTAGGAGGTTCGGATAGAGATGTGGTCCGTTTCCACACCGAGATACTGCAGGCACTCCTGCACGTAGATCCCCACGGAAGATCCACCCCGCCAGATGCCCACGATGAAGTCGGGACGAAAGCCGCTCTCGAAGATCTGTATCGCAAGACGGTAGGAGTCGTCGAGGAGATCCTGTTCGTCTACAAAGATCTTCTTCACAAGAGCCCGGCCCGACGCCCGGAGCTGTGTTTGTCGACAATCGGTGACCGGCAAACCCTCATGGGGATCGAGAGCGCCGCTGTGCCGTGAGCACCTCGCGATGTTTGAGCGGGTCGTAGAGGGGAAGCTGTCGAGTCTTTTCGACCTCTGCCCCCGAGAACCGCGGTACGTCTTCACGGCCGGGGTAGTAGGTATCAAGTATCCAGTTGAACACCGCTGCGAGGCGCGCGTCGGAGATCGGAACCTGGGATGCGCCAGGTACGCGCGTCAGGTAGGAACGGCCTTCTGGACTCGTTGCCAGCCAGTCGATGTCCTGGCGCAGGTCGGGGACTTCGGGCGGTGTTCCAGACCCGTCCTCAAGATGGCAGCCGCCACAGTGAAGCAGGTAATCGCTCCGCGGACTGGCAATGGCCAGGGCCGAAAGCGTCAGCAGCGAGAACAGGACGATCGCGCGGCGCATGCCCTGCCTAGCCCGTCGCCGCGCTGTCCGCCTTACCAACCACTCGTGCCAGGGTGCAGTGATAGGCATGACTCTTGGAGCCAAAGCACCACAGGATGCTGTTGGACTTGGAGGGGAAGTACACCGGGCGGTCGCCCTCGGAGCGATGGCAGCCGCAGCGGCCGCAGCCGGACTTGCCGCAGCAGTCGTTGTAGGAAACGAGGTAATCCTGGCCATCCATCGGATTGTGGCAGGTGCCTACCCAGGCAACGCTGGCCGTCTCCGCTCCCGGCGGGCATTGAGTGAGGCTTCCGCCGCAGCAGCTGCAGAGCGATCCGCTGAACGCGCAGTAACGCCAGTACTCACAGCTTTGATCATCGCCCATCTCGCGCAGAGCGGGTTCGTCGTCCGGCATCGCGTTCTGCGCGAGGCTTTCGCCAACACCCTGAACCGTGGCCGCGGCTCCACCTTCCCGGGCCATGGGAAGCAGTGGGAAGGCTCCCATACCCGTGAGCACAGCGCCGGCGCGGCCGAGGAAGGAGCGCCGCGAAGTACGGTCGGCAAAGAAACGCAGCGCGCCGGTGGTGACAGCGTCGAGGTCCCGGTAGAGCTGCTCCAGCAGATCCTGACGATTGTTCATGAGGCTTGCTCCAGTTGCTGCTCATTTACCAGGTAGTCCTGTATGGATTCGAATCCACTGAGCATGGCTTCGACAAGGGATTCCAGGTGCTCGCGGCTGTTAACCAGGCCCCGGGAGCGGAGAATGCCCTCACGGTCTACCAGGGCCGCGTAGGGAAGCTTGTCCGCCGCGAAGCGCAGGCCCACTTCCGAGGACACAATGTACGGGTAAGCGTCGATATCCATGCGCTCGATGTATTCGAGATGGCGTTTGGCGTCTCCGCCGTCACTGGCGAAAACGAGGCGCAGCTTCTCGCGCTTCGCCAGGGAGCGGGCGACGGGGACGAGCTTTTTACAGACCGGGCAGTTCGGCGACACAAACAGGAGCAGCAGCGGCTGCAGCGCCGCTCCTCCAAGCGTGACCTGGGTATCGTCGATGGCCGGAACGGCGAGCAGTGGCGCGGGCTGGCCCGGCTCCGGTCCCGTGGTGTTCATCAGAGCGCCGGCCGGGGCAAGGCGCGTGTGCAGGATGCCGATCTGCCGGGCAAGGGCCAGCACAACGATGGCGAGCACCGCGACGATGAATCCGAGGAACAGGACAAGAACCGTCAGCGTCTCAGTTTCCACGGGCAGCCTCCGCGCGGAACAGCGCCGCATTGCGCAGGATCTGCCCCAGCGCCGCATAGCTCACGATCACTGTGACGAGGAGCAGGGCGAAGCCCACGACGTCACCCGGGCCGAGTTCGCGAGTGATCGGCGGCAGGGTGAGCAGGGCAGCGGCACCCGCCAGGACAAGGTTGCGAAAAACGAGGGCGCGGGAAAGCGGCTGACCTGGGCCGCCACAGCCGCAGTCGATGTCGGTGCGCCCGCGAAGAATATTCACGAGCATCGCAAAGGCATAGCCAAGCAGCAAAGCCGCCGTGAGAAGACCGCCGGCACCGCGCGTTGCCGTAAACAACATCAGCGCTCCGGCTGTCAGTTCTATCCAGGGCAGGCCAGCCGCGAGGGGACGGAGCAGAGGGGCGGGCACAAGCTGGTAGGCTGCGAGCTGCGCCTGGAATCGGGCTCCCTCACGCCGCTTGTGCAGCGCGGCGCTGCCCATGAGCAAAGCCAGTCCAGCGCTCAGTACAAGCTGCAGCAAAGGGTCGGGATTCACTACTGCAGCCTCTGGATTGTGCTGCGACTGCCGCCCAGTTCGCTGATCGCGTGCAGCTGGCGGCTGTTGAGCGCGTCGTAGACGAGAAGCTCGTCGGCATCTGTCGAAACAAGAAGGAGCGGGGAGTCATCCGACGTCAGTTCGAGCGATCCGGCGGACACGTCGTCTTCGAGTTGAAGCACGTAGGCGCGACGCCCGGTATCCATGCTGAAGGCCCAGATTTGCGTACCGACGTCCTCGAAGCTCTCCTGGCCGCCGCCTTCATGCATCAACGTCACCAACAGCCGGTTCGCCGCGTTGTAGGCGAAGGCCTGGCGGCCGCCGATGCGCCAGTCGTCGTTGGGTTCGATGGGAACGTTGTTGAGATCGGTCGCGCCCTCGACGTCCGGGGGATTGATTGACCAGGGCTCGCTGACAACCACCTCACCGCCCTCGACGCTGGCCTCAAAAACGAGCCCTTCCAGAGACAGGAACAGCCAGCCCTTGTCACCGGGCACGGCGTAGTCAAACACCGGGTCGGCGTCCACGGTAAAAAAGGCTTCGCTGCGCCGGCGGGCGGTTTCACGGCCTTCTTCGTCGAGACCGATGTACTGCACCCGGCCGTCGGCGCAGGCCATGAGAAACCCGTTCTCAACCGGGTACACGCCGGCGCAGCCGGGCGTGGAGATCTCTCCCACAAAACTCTGGCTCTGGGTATCCACCAGGCTGACGGACATGGCTGGGGTGATGTTCCATACCCCGATAAAACGGCTTTCAATCAGACCGATCATGCCCGCGTGACCGATGCCCGCGGACTTCGGCGGGATCTCAACCTCCCGGACGGGGATGGTTGATTCGAGGTCGAATTCGAGCACGACGTCCGTGCGATCGCCGTAGTGGTTTCGGGAATAGAAGCTCCCATAGGAATAGATGCGCTGGCGCCCGATATCCGGTTCCAGGGCGGGGGAGAACTTGGACAGGGTCAGCGAGCCGCGAACCTCGCCGGCATCTCCATCAATGAGGTAAGCGATGTCGCCCGATCGCACGGAAAACCAGTGCGCGTCGGGTGCCTCCATGCGCAGGGTTTCGCCCACAATGGTGTCATAGCTCTGCGCCGCCGCTGCCAGGGAAAGGCAGCTCAGCGCGGCTGTCGCAAAGTACTTCATCGTGTCCCCTTTATCGCCGCTGTGCGACGCGTGTTCGGACGGTGCGGCGACGCGCGCCGGCGCGAAGCAGCATGATTACGTCGGTCGATGGCTTGCGGGCCCCGTGTTGTATACGGTGTATTTTCCTTGCGACCGAGCGAGGATGGCCAGAGCTTATAACAGAGCGGTGCCGGCCACAAAGTCCGGCGTCGTGTCTCCATGGAGAGCGGCGATGACGCAGAAAATCTACCTGGATGCCCAGGCGCTGCTTGAGGATTCCTTCCGCCTCGGCGCCCAGGTTATCGCCAGTGGATTTCGCCCCAGCATCATGATTGCCATATGGCGGGGCGGTACACCCGTTGGCATCGCGGTGCAGGAACTGCTCGCCTACGCGGGGATTGATACCGACCATATCGCCATTCGCACCTCGTCCTATCGCGGCATCGATGGCCGCTCCAGCGAAATCCGCATCCACGGCATCAACTATCTGATCAACAAGGTTCGACACGAGGATCGTCTGCTGATCGTCGACGACGTTTTCGACACCGGCAGCACGCTCGATGCGGTTCTGCGTCACCTCGAAGAAAAGGCCCGACTGAACACTCCGCACGACATCCGCATCGCCGTGCCCTACTTCAAGCCCTCGCGCAATCTGACCCGTCGCACGCCTGACTACTATTTGCACGAGACGGAAGACTGGCTCAAGTGCCCGCATTCCCTCGAAGGCCTGTCCCCCGAAGAGGTCGCCCGCCATCGCCCCGCGCTGCACAAGATCATCGCGGCTCATTTACGCTGATTGCTGAACGGCGGGGACCTGACTGATCGCGCTACTGGCTAGTATTATAACTTGCACATATGTGCTTTTGCACATATAGTTTGCCGTGATAACCGGAGGATGCTGTGGCGCTAAAGCACGCAATTCTCGTCAGTCTCGGCGACACACCCATGTCTGGCTACGACCTGGCAAAGCACTTTGACGAGTCCATAGGCTTCTTTTGGCGAGCCACGCATCCGCAGATCTATCGCGAGCTGGCCAAGCTGAGAGAGAAAGGGTTGGTGAGTGCCGAGGAAGTGCAGCAGCAGGGTAGGCCCAATCGAACGGTTTACTCCCTCACCGACGCGGGCCGACAGGAGATCCTGGACTGGTCACGACAGCCCAGCACTCCGGACTCGGTGAAGGATGATTTCCTGGTCCGTCTCTATGGGCTCGATCACGTCGACATTCCCGCCCTGAGAGAGGACCTTCAGCTGCGCATGGAGGGCCATCGGGACCGCTGCGAACGTTTCAGCGCCATCGCGGCAGGAATCGAACCCAGGAGCATCACGGAACTCGGTCGCCTGCGCGGCCTGCAAATCGGTCTCCGCTATGAACGGGAATGGGCGGCCTGGTGTGAAGAGACCCTGGAAGCCCTGAAAGACGAACATCTGGTGAGTCTTGAAGACCCGTTCATGCAGCTCGCTGGTCAGTAATCCCGGTTGCCAGCGAACAGCCATAGAATAAAAAAAGGAGTTCGGATGCTGCAGGAAAAAAAACGGGTTCTTTTGGTCCTCAACGGAGCCGGATTGCTCCTGACGTCCGTGGTCGTCGGTTGGTTCTACTTCTTCTTCACTCTTGGAGCCATCGACCTGTGGCCCATCGTGACGGATGTGCCCGTGGAGATCGGCGGTGATCGGCGCGCGTGGAACATGGCGCACCTCGAAGCGATCACCAACGGACTTATCCTCATGGCGATCGGCCTGGCCGGGCCCTACATCCAGCTCAAGGAAGCGGCCCAGACGCTTCTGTTCTGGGGCAGCGTTGCCTTTGCCTGGCTCTTCACCCTTCCCGCGTTTGCCAACGCAGTGTTTGGAACAAGGGGCCTGGAATTCGGCGGTGGTCCGTTCCCGGGTGACGTCACCATCAACAACATCATTTTCCTCACGGGCTGGCCCGCCATGATCGGCGTGCACATCGCGCTCCCCCTCCTCGTCTGGGGAATCTGGCAGCACTACCGTAATCCGGAGGTTCGGCAATGACGATTTCCGCCGTTAAGCGCCATGGGGTGCACCAACTCGACATCGTCGTTCGTCGCATTCCTTTTGTGCTCCACGAGGGAATCGACCCCGTCTGGAATCCCGGAAAGCGAGAGTGGAGTCACATGGTCAATGGTGCATCCCTGACCATGCCTTACCTTGAGCCCTTTCTGATCAAGACCATGCGCGAAGCTCTGCCGCACATCAACGACGATCGGCTCCGGGCTGAGGCCCAGGGATTTGTCGAACAGGAAGCCCAGCACTACCAGAACCACCGTCGCTACAACGACATGCTGAAGTCGAAGGGTTACGACGTTCTGGCGCAGGTCGAGGAAGGCTACCGCGAGGAGTACGCCGCGCTTTCGAAGCGCTCCCTGCACTGGAAACTGGCCTACAGCGCCGGATTCGAGACGATGACCATCGGGATGACCGAGTGGTTGATCCGGGGGCGCCAGAAGCTCTTCCAGAACGCCGACCCGATGGTGACTTCTTTCGTCCTGTGGCACATGGTCGAAGAGACGGAGCACAAGTCGGTGGCCATCGACGTGTACCGGGCCTGCTTCGACGATTACCTTGTCCGCGTCGCGGGATTATTCTGGGGATCCTTGCACGTCGCGCTTCTGGCGCGGCGTGCCTACACGGCCATGCTCAAGGCGGACGGTGTGTGGGGCAACTGGCGCAGCCGTTTGCGGCTCTACCGCATGGTAGCCAGCTTTTTTGCCAATGCGACACCGGCCATGGCCCGGGCGCTGGTCCCCGGGTATCACCCGCAGCGCGTTCCCGATCCGGCCTGGGCTGAACTCTGGGGTGATCACTACAAGCGCCTGAAGGAGGGCGAGATCCCGCTCCTCAATACCTCGGACTCGGAGATTCCTCCGGTTTTTGTAGCGCGTGCTGCCTAGGCCCTTTCTGGACTAGACGCCGCTGCGAACGCGCAGGGCAGCGGCGCGTTCGCGCAATTCTCCAAATAGGGAAAAGAGGTCGAGATTGTGCAGCCGTCCGTCCTCGACCAGGACCTGGCCATCGACGACGCTGTGTACGACATCATCCGCGCGACTGGCGTAAACGAGGCTGGCCTCGCTGTCATAGCGCGGAGCGCAGTGCGCCTTGTTGAGATCAACAACGATGATGTCGGCGAGCTTGCCTTCCTCCAAGGTGCCCGCCTCCGGCAGATGCATCGCCTCAGCGGCATCGCGCGTGGCCATGGTAAGCATCTCACGCACGGTGAGCAGCTCGGGATCAAGGTGCCGGTTCTTGTGCGTGATAGCGCCGAACTTCATTTCCTGGAACATATCCAGCGTGTTGTGACTCGCCGGACCGTCCGTCGCCAGGCCGACGGTGACGCCGGCCTCACGCAGCGCGCGAATCGGCATGATGCCGGAGCAGAGCTTCGCGTTGCTGATTGGGCAGTGCGCAACCTTCACGTCGTGCTCCGCAAGGAGACCGATATCCGCGTCGGTTAGCGTTGTGCAATGCGCAGCGGTGAGCCGTGGTGACAGTAGCCCGAGCGAATGAAGCCAGGCCGTGGGCGTGCAGCCATAGTTCTTCTCTACGAAGCTGTGTTCCTGGTCGCCCTCGGAGAGATGCGTGTGGATGCAGAGGTCCTGGGCCTCGGCGATTTCCGCGCATTTCCGCCACAGCCTCTCGGTGCAGGAATAGGTGGCATGAGGTGAGAGCGCCACGCTCAGCCGTCCATCCTGGCTGCCATGGTGCTCCGCCACGATGTCACCAAAGTTCTCCAGCGCCGCGTAGGACCAGTCCATCAAGTCGGCATAGAGACCCTCGTCGGCGAAGCCGTAGCCCAGCGTCGCGCGCAGTGGCACCGTTCGCAGCGCCTTGATTTCCGGGGTGACCGAGTAGGCATCGAAGTGTTCATTGAAACTCGTGATGCCGGCGAGCGCCATTTCCGCGAGCCCCGCCAGACTGGCAAGGCGCAGCGTCTCTTCGTCGAAGTTGCGCTTGAGGCGCCACATGCTCGCAAGCCACTCGAAGAGCTGCGCGTCTTCGTTGAGACCGCGCAGGAGAATATTCGAGCCGATATGCGTGTGACAGTTGCTGAAGCCTGGGAGGATCACGCGATCCCGGGCGTCCAGGGTTTTGCTGGCCTCGTAGGGACCGAGCTCTTCTTCGGGGCCGACGGCGAGAATTCGCTGCCCGCGGACGAGTACGGTCCCCGAGGGCAGGGAACCGCGCTCCGCCATGGTCAGAATTTCCCCGCCGCGGATGGCGAGGTCCGCGCGGAGCACGGTCAGTCGCCGGGGCTCAGAGCAACGGCGCGATCACGAGGCTGACGATCGCCATGACGTTAATGAGGATGTTCATCGACGGACCGGAGGTGTCCTTGAAGGGGTCGCCGACCGTATCGCCCACAACCGCTGCCGCGTGTGTTTCCGAACCCTTACCGCCGAGATGTCCCTTCTCGATGTACTTCTTGGCGTTATCCCAGGCACCGCCGGCATTCGCCATCATCAGCGCCATGAGCACGCAGCCGAGCAGCGCGCCGCCGAGCATGCCGCCGAGGGATGAGGCGCCGAGGCCGAGGCCGACGACCACGGGTGCCCCCACGGCGATGGCCCCGGGAAGAATCATGCGGCGCAGGGCGGCGGTGGTCGCGATGTCCACACAGCGCGCCGTATCGGGCTCGGCCTTGCCGTCGAGGAGACCCGGAATCTCCTTAAACTGGCGGCGTATCTCGTTGATCATCTCAAAGGCCGCGTCGCCGACGGCGGTCATGGTGATCGAGGCGATAAGGAACGGAATGGTTCCCCCGATGAACAATCCAACGAGGACCTGGGGGTCTGAGAGCTCAAGGGAAAATCCCGGGTCGTTGACCTGCACGGTTTCCACAAACGCCGCGATGATAGCCAGGGCTGCAAGGGCGGCCGCGCCGATTGCGAAGCCCTTACCGATCGCCGCCGTAGTGTTGCCGACCTCGTCCAGACCGTCGGTGATGCGCCGCGTATCCTCGCCCATCCCCGCCATTTCGGCGATGCCGCCGGCGTTATCCGCCACCGGGCCGTAGGCGTCGATGGCCATGGTAATCCCTACCGTAGCCAGCATGCCCACGGCGGCGATGCCCACGCCGTAGAGCCCGGCGAGGGAGGTGGAAACCCAGATGATCGCGGCGAGGAACAGTATGGGCAGCACCACGGACTGCATGCCGACCGCGAGGCCCGTAATCATCACCGTGGCGGGCCCGGTCTCACCGGACTTGGCGATTTTCTGAACCGGCTTGGAGCCGGTGTAGTACTCGGTGATCAGGCCGATCAGCACGCCGCCGACGGCCCCGGCGACCACGGACCACCAGATCTTCATGTCGATACCGAAGGCGCCGACCAGATACCAGGCCAGTCCCACAAAGACCGCTGGCGCGAGGAGTGTGCCGGTGCGCAGTGCGGCTTCTGGAGCGGCGCTGGAGCGGGCGCGTACAACGACGATGCCGAGGACTGAGGACAGCAGGCCAATGCTCGCCAGAGCCAGGGGCAGGAACATCATCTCTGCCTGCTTCTCGATGGCCATCGTCGAGGCAATGGCGATGGTGGCAATCATGGAACCGCAGTAGGACTCGAAAATGTCCGAACCCATGCCCGCGATGTCACCGACGTTATCGCCGACGTTGTCGGCGATAACGCCCGGGTTGCGAGGGTCGTCCTCGGGGATACCCGCTTCGACCTTGCCCACAAGGTCAGCGCCCACGTCCGCGCTCTTGGTGAAGATGCCGCCACCAACGCGGGAGAAGAGCGCGACCACCGAAGCACCCATGCCGAAGCCATGGATCGCGTGCGCGGTTTCCGGATCACCGCCAAAGTAGTAGTAAAGGCTGCCGAGGCCAATCAGGCCCAGGGATGCCACGCACAGGCCCATGATCGAGCCGCCGTAAAAGGCAATGGTCAGGGCAAAAGGTTGACCGTGGTTGTGCGCCGCCACGGCCGTGCGCACGTTGGCCTTGGTAGCGGCAAACATGCCAAGGAACCCGGCAATGGCCGACGACAGGGCGCCAGCAATGAAAGCGATTGCCGTGTTCGTACCTAGCGGGGAAACAAAAATGCCCAGCAGCAGCACAGCGGCAAACATGGCCAGCATTTTGTATTCCCGCTGCATGAAGACCATGGCGCCAAGATGAATCTGGTCTCCGATATGTTTTACCTCGCCGTCGCCATGGTTGTGGCGGATCAGCATGTGATAAATCACAAACGCTATGACGAGGCCACCGATCCCCAAAACCGGAGGCACCATGAAGTAGTCAACGAACATCAGTAGTTTCCTTGTTATCGCTCAAATTGATGGCTCAGCACACGGGGCCGAGTATAGGGGCGGCAAGTCGAGCCGCGCTAGGGCGCAAAGGACATCCGAGCAAATTGCCGCGGACCGGGATCAGGCGGGCGTGGCAGAGCCGCGTCCGAACTCCGGTACGGCGCGCTGAATAACGTCGATATAGCCGCTGGCAATGGCCTGGGGATGATCGCGATAAAAACCGCGCTCGGTGAGCAGACGATGCAGCCGGGGCAGATGCCAGCAGGGGACGCTGGGCATCAGGTGATGCTCGATGTGAAAGTTGACGTGGTTGGGGCACAACAGCAGGCGCTCGAACACGCCGGCTCGCGTGGTGCGCGTGTTGCCCCGGGGATCCAGGGCATAGAGTCCCGGTACGGCGCCGTGCTCCGCCACCTGACGAATGCGTGCCACGAGCGGGTAGCTGGTCACGTAGGCCGCGATCCACAGGAGATAGAACGCAGGATTGCCGCTCGCCCAGAGCAGGAGAAAGAGCATCGCGTTCACAACGAGTCCGCGGTGCAGCGACGGATTCGCCTCGCCATCGCGCATCATGATTCTGTTCCCGGCGCCGGTGAACTGACCGAGGAGCAGGCGCATACCGGTGCGGCCGGTCACGTCCCGCAGGATCTTGCGCCGGAAACTCGACCTCTCGATGGGGTAGGCGCGATAGTTCGGCAGGTCCGGGTCCTGGTCGGTTCCCGCGAGGCGGTGGTGCTCGCGATGCGATGCACCATAGGCCAGGCAGTCACCGAGGACCGGGTAAGCGGCAAGCCATTGGCCTAGAGTGTCGTTGAGCGCGCTGTTCGCGAAGAGCGTCCGGTGACCGGCTTCGTGCATGAGCACCGCCAGGCCGAGCTGCCTTGCGCCGAGGAGGAGCACGGCAAGCAGAATCGTCAGCGGGTTGGTCCACAGCGCAACCAGCGCGAAGATCGCTGCGATAGAAACCCAGTTCAGGACAAGCAGACCGGCTCCCGCGAGATCGCTGCGCCGGGAAAAGGCGCGGATTTCATCGGGTTTGAGATAGTCGCCCGCCCGTACCGGGGCGGGCTGGTTTTCTGCGGTCGCGCTCATCAATGGCTGCTCTTATTTTTCGGCGAACGTTTGCGTGTCTAACGCGCCCGTCGCTCTCAGCGGTCTATTGAAAAAAGATAGCACAAGCACAATCCTGCCGATGAGCGAACCCGCAGCGGTATCGTCCGTGTCATGGCGCTGCAAAAGTCGACGAGCATCCACTGGCGACTTCGTGCTCAAGCGGTATGACTCGTGGAACTGAAGTACTCTCGACCGGTCTCAGCTGCGCGCCCTTCGCGGCATACTGCAAACATCAACAACAATTTACGCCAAATGGATCCTTCCTAATGACAGATACCTATACCCCGCCGAGCGTCTGGACCTGGGACGCCGAGAGTGGAGGCAAGTTCGCCAGCATCAATCGACCCATTGCTGGAGCCACCCACGATCACGAGCTGCCCGTAGGTGAGCACCCTTACCAGCTCTACTCCCTGGCTACGCCCAATGGCGTCAAGGTCACGGTGATGTTCGAGGAGCTCCTGCAGCTCGGTCACAGCGAAGCGGAATACGATGCCTGGCTGATCAACATCGAGGAGGGCAATCAGTTCGGCAGCGGCTTTGTTGACATCAACCCCAACTCAAAGATTCCAGCGCTGCTCGATCGCAGCGGCGACGAGCCCGTTCGCGTCTTCGAATCCGGTGCAATCCTGATACACCTCGCCGAGAAGTTCGACGCGTTCCTACCCCGGGAATCCGCCGCGCGGGCCGAGTGCCTGTCCTGGCTAATGTGGCAGATGGGCAGCGCGCCGTTCCTCGGCGGCGGCTTCGGGCACTTCTATGCCTATGCGCCGGAAAAGTACGAATACCCGATCAACCGCTACACCATGGAAGTGAAGCGCCAGCTGGACGTGCTCGATCGCAATCTCGCCGGGCGCCGTTTCCTCGGTGGTGACGAGTACACCATTGCCGATATCGCCACCTTCCCCTGGTATGGCGCGCTCGCGATGGGGAAGCTCTACGAAGCCGCCGAATTCCTGGATGTAGCGTCGTATAAAAATGTGCTGCGCTGGGCCGAAGAGATCTTCGAGCGTCCCGGTGTAGTCCGCGGCCGCCGGGTTAATCGAGCCTGGGGTCCGGAGGAGGACCAGGTCCACGAGCGTCATACGGCAGCAGATCTCGACCGCCGCTCCTGAGCCCGGCGCATGCCTCCGCATGGCGTTGCGGCTGCAGTCTTCGCGCCGTTGCAACGCCCCGGGCGCCCTCGAGGCTCCCCGTGCCTAATTCGTTAAAATCGACGTACCGGGCGGGGAGGACTAAGCTCTCCGCTTGTACGAGGGTGTGAGCCCCTTCGATTCACAAAAGCGCGGCCCATAACTTTCTGCTAGGTGTTGAGGTCGGCGCCCTGCCCGAAACATGCGCCACCAAGGGTGTACGGGTAAAAACGGAGATCTCTCGATGGTTCGACTGGCAATCAATGGAGAGGAGCGCGAGCTGGATGTCGACCCGGCGATGCCGCTGCTGTGGGCGATCCGGGAGCAGCTCGGTCTGACCGGAACCAAGTTTGGCTGCGGTATTGCGCAATGCGGAGCCTGTACGGTGCACCTGAACGGCGTCGCCATCCGCAGTTGCGTGATGCCCGTCTCGGCAGCCGACGGCGGCGACATCACGACAATCGAAGGCCTTGCCGCGACCGCTCCCGGACCCGGCCTCCATCCCCTTCAGCAGGCCTGGATTGATGAACAGGTTCCGCAATGCGGCTACTGCCAGTCGGGTCAGTTGATGAGCGCCGCCGCCCTTCTGGACAACAATCCGAATCCTGACGACGCCGCCATCGATGCAGCGATGGCCGGGAACGTATGCCGCTGCGGCATGTACGGACGCATTCGTCGCGCGATAAAACAGGTAGCGAGTCAGTCGGTTGTGGAGACCTATGTTCCCGGGGAGGCCGATCATGGGTAAGTGGACGCGAAGGGCCTTTATCACCACTGGCGTCCTGGGGGGTGGTGCACTCGCCGTGGGCGTGGCGCTGCGCCCGGGGCACCGTGCTCCAGGGGTGGCCGGAGAAGTTACCGAGGACGGTGAGTCCCTCATCAATATGTGGGTGAAGGTCGGCGCGGACAATCGCGTCACGCTCATAGCACCTCACAGCGAGATGGGTCAGGGCGCGCATACGGCACTCACGCAAATGCTTGCCGACGAAATGGACGTGCGCTGGGAGGACATCGCCTATCAGGAAGCTCCGGCCATCGATGCGTACGCCAACTGGGCGCTGGGCAAGGGCTTTATTCTCGGTGATGCCGATATCCCAGCAGTTCTTGTGCCCACGGTAAACGGCGCCTTCCTCCAGGTGGCCAAGGCGATGAAGCTGCAGGTGACGGGTGGCAGCACCTCGATACGCGCAACCGGAGTCTACGGCGTGCGCGTTGCCGGTGCCGCGGCGCGGGAGCTCATTCTCGAGGCGGCCGCGGAGCGCTGGGGTGTCGCATCGTCCGTGCTCGTGGCTCGCGATACTCATGTTGAAGATCCCGCATCCGGGCGACGAGCGCCCTATGCGGAGTTTGCGGCGGAAGCAGCGACACGGGCGCCCTCAGCAACGCCGAGACTGAAGTCGCCGGAAGACTTTCGAATCATGGGCACCAGCCGCCCGCGTCTGGACGTACCCACCAAGGTGGATGGCAGCGCGCAGTTCGGAATCGATGCGCAGGTGCCCGGCATGCACTACGCCGCCATCCGTCAGGCGCCGGTGTTTGGTGCAAAGCTTGTGGACGTGGATGCGGAGCCTGCCGAGGTCATGCCCGGCGTCAAGCAGGTCGTGCGCCTCAACAATGCCGTGGCCGTGGTCGCCGACTCCTACTGGACGGCAAGCCAGGCTCTGGGACGCCTCGACCCCCGTTGGGAGGAAACCGAAAACGACGCCGTGGACAGCGATGCTCTGAAGCGTCGTTTCCAGGACAGTCTTGCCAACGCCCGGGAAGGCGGCGGTCCGGCGCAGGACGAGAAAAGCGGCGACGCCGACGGCGCATTTGCGGACGCAGCGGCGGTGGTCGAGGCCAGCTACCACGTTCCCTACCTGGCCCACGCCTGCATGGAGCCGATGAACGCCACGGCGCGTTTCGGCGACCACAGCTGCGAGGTCTGGGTGGGTACGCAGAATCCCCTTGGCTTTCGTCACGAGGTTGCCGCCGCGCTGGAATTGGATCTGGATGCGGTGACGCTGCATCAGCACTACATGGGCGGCGGCTTCGGGCGTCGCGCCATTGGTGATGTTGCGATCCAGGCTGCGCTGATTGCCCGGGACGCCGGGGTTCCGGTCAAGCTGATCTGGTCGCGGGAAGAGGATGTGCGCCACGATCATTACCGGCCCTCGGTTACTTCGTCGTTCCGGGCAGGGCTCAACGCCGAAGGAGACGTGGTCGCCTGGGAAAACGCGTATCACGATAAACACGAGCCCGCCGAAGCACCGCTCATTCCCTACGCCGTACCGGCACGACGCATCGGGCATACGAACGCGCCGACCCACGTGCCCTTCGGGCCCTGGCGCAGCGTCGATCATTCGCAGCATGGCTTTTTCACCGAAGCGTTCTTCGATGAAGTGGCGGTCGCGGCAGGGCGTGATCCCTTCGCCCTGCGCATGTCGCTCCTGAAAGGCCGGGAGCGGCATCAGCAGGTGTTGCGCACGGCCGCTGAAATGGCTCGATGGGACGAGGCCAGGCCGCGCGGCTATGGCCGCGGGATCTCCCTGCAGGAATCCTTCGGTTCCATCGTGGCGCAGGTGGTCGATGTGCATATCGAAGATGGCGGCCTGAGCGTCGATCGCGTTGTGCTGGCGATCGATCCAGGTTTCGCCGTCTCACCCGATGGCCTGACCGCGCAGATGGAATCGGGTGTGATCTTCGGCCTTACAGCGGCGCTTTACGGCGAGATCAGCATCGAGAGGGGCGCCGTGGTGCAGAGTAACTTCCACGACTACCCGATGCTGCGCATGGACAAGGCGCCGAACATCGAGACGCACATCATCAATAGCTATGAAGCCTGGGGCGGCGCTGGGGAACCGGGCACGCCCGGGATTGCGCCTGCCCTGGTGAATGCGGTCTTCGATGCCACGGGGATTCGCGTGCGGGAACTTCCCCTGGCGAAGCAGGACTTTAGCGACTGGGGTTAGCGCGGGCGCGCTGGAGCGGATGCGGGCTCGACACCATGGCGACGCTTGCTCGCGGCGCTCTGACTACTTGAGGTAATAGGTAAAGGTACTGACGACGCGCAGCCGCTTTTCGCGGCTTGTTCCGCTGTCATAGCGGTTCCCGCCTACGCCGCTGATCTGGATTACGCCCTGATTGGCACTCTTCAACGCACCGAGATCCGCACCGGCCTGCTCCGCAAAGCTGGCTGCCTGAGCTTTCGCGCTTTCGACGGCCGCCTGGAGCAGGGGCCCCTTGGCCGTGTTCAGAGCCCGTAGCTCATATTGCGGGCCGGTGCCGGCATCGAGCTGGACGCCGGTCGCGATGAGCGGATCCGTCGCAAGCGCTGCGGCCCGAACAGCATCAACGCGAGTGCTCTTAACAACAACGAGGCCCGAGCCGCTGTAGCGCGTCGGACTGTTCGCCGAGGCGTACTCGCGTGAGTAGGCGTCGATCACGACCAGCGGACGAACTTCCAGTTCGTCGTCACTGAAACCCCGCTCGCGGAGAAAGGCGACGACCCGATCCCGATCCGCGGCCAGGGCCTTTTGCACGGTGGCGAAGCTGTCGCCGGCTCGGCGCACGTTTAAGTCCCAGGTGGCGAAGTCGCTGTCCACCGTCTGCTCGGCAAGCCCCTTGATGACGATGCTGCGATCGCTCATGCGGAACTGCTGCAGGCCCTGGCCCAGAATTGCGGCTGCGGCGATCACGCCAATGGAAAGTACCAGTGCGGGTAAAAGTCGGTCCATGCGCTTCACGATCCCCATTGCCTTGGCCGGTGGACTCCTCGCGACGAGGACCAGCAACGCGAGTTCCCCGGCTGGTGATATTCACACAAAGCCCCGTAGGAGTGAACGACCGCATCGGGACACCGTCAAAGCTAGGCGCGACGAGCTGAAGCCTTAACTGATCTACCCGACGGCAGGCATCGTAAATAACATGCACATGCAACTAAGACGTGCTATAAATATGCGTATGCATCTATTAATGCGGCCCGCAAACATGTATATGCATACAGCTATGGCAACGCAACTACTGAAAGTGAGAGACAACGCAACCCCCGAGAGGACAAAAAGATGACAAACGCAATCGTAAAAAATGGACTGGTACTGACCTTCGGCGCCCTGCTCGGCAGCAGCGTGTTCGCCGGCGAGAACGTGGCGGAAAGCAACATCGCCGCAATCTTCCAGCCGACGCTGCGCACGGCCCAGGTTGAAGCTATGGGCGAGAGCACGGATGCTGTGAGCCTGCTCGACGGCATCGTTCTCGAATGGCGCGACCCGTCGCGCTCGGTAGAAGCTCCGGTTGCCACTGCCGAAGTCGACGCTCCGGCCAGCAACGGCAACGTGGCGCTGGAGAACATCCGCGGCATTTACACGGCTTACTCAGCTAACTGATTGTCGATCGAAGCAACGAGCCCGGCCTTGTGCCGGGCTTTTTTTCGTCTGCCGGAGTGTGTGGCAGCTGCCGGTCTTACGTGGACTCGTCGCGTGTGTCGACAGGCCCGTGCAGTGCTAACCGAGTCGATCCCTTAGATGGATCGACGCCTACTCACGATCTCCGTAGATGGCTCTGGCAGCCCGGCGCCGCTCTACTTGAGCTGCTCGCGTAGCTCCATCGGCGCTACTGCTCTTAAGGACGCGCTCGACGGACGCTCAAGCAGAACGGCGCCGGACTGCCCTCCAGCGTCGGGATGTGGCACTGACGAAACTGCCTGCGGCCACGCTGTGGCACGGAGCAGGGGAGGTAGGTGGCCGTGTCCTTCGAGCGTCCGTCGAGTGCCTCAAACAGTGCTCTGGTCCTGCTGGAGCTACGCGAGCAGCTCGAAGGACTCGGCCACCTGCCTCCCCGTCTTCCGAGGACAAGCATCGGTAAAGCTGCGCCAGCACCGCGAAGGACACGGTCGCCCATGATGGATCGCCCCAGTACGTGAGGATTCGAGTCACTCCAAGCAGAAGAATTCCTGCTACTGACGAAAAAAAGCCCGCTGAATCAAGCGGGCTCTCTGATCGCGTCAATACAGCTCAGACGGGAAGCTGGGAAATGCGTCGGGTGAGCCGGATGAGCGCTTCGCTGTCCTTGGAGCCCAGCTTTTCCCGCAATTCATCCTGTGCTCCAAGCCAGGCTTCAAATGCGCGATCGTAGGCTCGGCGACCTTCCTTCGTCAGGCACAGCATTTTCTCGCGACGATCGTGAGGCGCCGGCTTGGCTTCCACGTAGCCGTCCCGGATCAGCGGCTTCAGCGCGCGGGAGGCGGTGGTCTGATCCATTTGCAGCGCTTCGCTGAGATCGCGGGCCGTTATGCAGTCGTGCTCCGCCACCACGCTGAGCACGGAAAACTGCGTGCCGCGAATGCCCGTCGGGCTGATATGGCGGTTGTATAACTGACTGATGACGCGATCTGCGCGGCGCAAAGCCAGGCAAAGGCAGGGTTTTCGTTGCGTACTCATGTATTTCAGTGTAGCGGGCCACGGTCGCGGGGTCCAGCCTCTTGGCGCAGCAGCGGGATTTGTCTTCGCAACAGACTCGCTGGCTCAGTAATATGGGGCTCACTTCCGGAGAGTTTCGATTGCATGGCGTTTGATCAACGTGCCGCCGGGCGCTGGGTTGGCGGGCTGATGCTTCTTCAGCTTGTCGCCGGCGCGATGACCATGCTCGTGCTCACGGCCCCTCTGTTCACTGGCGATGGCTATCTCGCCGTGGCCGGTACGCTGCAATCCCGTCTCGGCCTTTCGATACTGCTCACACTCGCCGGGACCGTCGTGGCCATCGCTATCGCGATTCTGATGTTCACAAGCCTGCGCTCCCACGGACCAGCGCTGGCTCTGGGTCTGTTGATGCTAACCGCCGTGGGTGCAGCGCTTTCCGCGGTGGAGCAGGGTGGAATCCTGGCCATGACCCAGTTCAGCAGTGCCTACCTTGAAGCCGAGGCCGCTGCCCGGGCGAGCTTTGAAAACCTTCGTGCCGCCGGTTCTCTGTTGCGCAACGGAATGCACTATGTCGGTCTGATCATGCACGGCATGACGCTCGCCTGTCTTTACAGCCTGCTGTGGCGCAGTGCCGCGCTCCCGAGAGTGCTGCCCGCCCTGGGGCTTGGCGCGGCCTGTCTGCAGATGTACGCCATCGCTCAGCCCATTCTCGGCGGCGTTGTGGATTTCGCTCTGCTGGCGCCGCTCGGTCTGGCGCAGCTGCTCAATGGAGGCTGGTTGCTTGCGCGCGGCTTCCGTCCGGCAGCTGCATGAGAAGAGTCTTCGTCCTCCTGACCGCGCTGTTCTTTGCCGCTTCGGTCCAGGCGCACCTGCCGGAGTACTTCGGCCGGCGCTTCGTACTCATGAGCGACTCCCCGGAGGAACCGCCGGCGGAGGACTGCGGCGGCGATCCAGCGGAGCGGGAGAGGAAGCGAAGACTTGCCGAGGATTTGGAGAACGAGCTGGGTGACATGCAGCGCGATCAGGGGGCCTACAGTCCCCTGCTCGCGGATCCCGCCGGAGAACTTGCTGAACTGCACGCATCCCTGTGCAATCACCCGGCGGCCCTGGACGCGAGCCGACGAGCGGTGCAGGCGCTGCGCATCAACGAGGGTCTGCTCAGCGCCGCGCAACTGCCTTATCTGCGCAGTATGGCAAAGAGCTACGCCGCCATCGGCGACTACGAGTCGTCTCAGCGCACGTTGCGCTACTCCTTCCGAGTCTTCGAGATGGGTCGAGGCTCGCTGACCGCCGAGGCTCTGCGCGAGAGCATGGCCTACTTCGCCCGCGCGCGGGAGATTTTCATCGATCCGCGCTCGCCGCAGGAGCTGGGGCTGTTCTACGAGGCCTATGCGGACAATCGCAGCATGTTTGAAGCCCAGTGGGAGCGCTTCGCGGCCGGCGAGGGGCCGTCCTATGCGTTCATGAAGACCATCGCCCTGAGCCATCTTCACAATCTGTATCTGATCCTGGGAACGGACCTGTCGCAATACAGCATGGCCAACGGCGATGCGGGAAGCCGCGGCGCCGAATTCATGCAGCGCAGCCAACTGCTCACCTATGCGCGGGGCAAGGAGCTCATCGAGGATCTCCTCGCCACCAGGACCGGTTCGGTCGGCGCGGAAGCGGCGGAGTGGAAGCTGCGCCTCGGCAACTGGCAGCAGTGGAACGGCAAATGGCAGAGCGCCTGCAGCAGCTATGCCGACGCCTGGACACTTGCCGAAGGTGAGGCGGGCGCGGCACTCCGCGGGCGCATGGCATCGCCGGCGGAGTTGCCCGAGGACGAAGCGCTGTGGATTTACCTGCGCGGTCGCGGCATCCCCGTCCGTGACGTCATCGAGGCGAGCTTCAGCGTTTCCGCCCGCGGCATCATCAGCCGTGTGGATGGGGGCAGCGTTCGGGAATCCGGTTCCGGCGGTCGACTGCTGCGCTGGCTTCGCGATTCCCACGCCCGCCCCGCCGTTCGCGACGGCCGCTGCGTTGGGGGCGAGCTGCAGGGCCGGCGCTACCACCTGGTCGACTGAGCCGCCGCGCCGCTGCGGCCCGACAATACGCCAACTCCCCGACCCGCTGGTGCTGACTACTCGTCTGGTCTAGTCTCATCGGGTCTCTCCGATGGAAAAAAACCGTGACCGAGCCGCTATCGCTGGCGCCCGGGCTGGCGCTGCTCATGTCGTCGTTTGACAAGGTGCTGCGCTCCCTGGGCGAGGACGACATCGCCGCAACCCTGCCCTGGCGTGCCCAGTGGTCAGACGACGCCGACAGCGCGGGACCCTGGCCCGCGGGACGAAGCGAGCGCTGCCTGCAGGCGCATTCCATCGCTTTTCGTCTCCTCGCTCACGCCGAGGAAAACACCACGGTGCAGGGCCTGCGGCGCGTGCAGGAAGACCCCGAGGGCCATAGCCCATCGGGATCGTGGTGGCGCGCTTTCGAGCGCGCGCTCGCCATGGGTCTGGAGGTCGACGAGATTATCGACGCTTTGCGAAGCATCCGCGTTGAACCGGTGCTGACCGCCCATCCCACGGAGGCCAAGCGTCAGACCGTACTCGAGCAGCACCGGCGTCTCTATGAGTACATCGTCGAGCTTGAGAACAGCATGTGGACGCAGACCGAGCGCAGCTACATCCGCACGGATCTCGAGGCCTGCCTCGAGAGCCTGTGGCGCACGGGGGAGATTTATCTGGAGAAGCCCGAGCTCACCGACGAACGTCGCCTCGCTCTGCATTTTCTGGCCACGGTGTTTCCCCGGGCTACCTTTACCGCCGTGCGCCGTCTGCAGACGGCCTGGCTGCGCGTGGGTCTGCCCGAAGAGCGCGTCCTGGATGCCATGTACGCGCCGCGGATCGTTTTCGGCAACTGGGTGGGCGGTGACCGCGACGGACATCCGGGGGTCACCGCCGAGACCACCCGCGAGACCCTGGAATTGCTGCGCAGCAATGCCCTGGCCGTGCTTGATGCTTCGCTCGCCACCCTGGCTCGCAAGCTCAGTCTCACGGCCCGGGGCTCGCGGCACAGCGCCCGGCTTCACGAACAGTGTGATGAGCGCGCGGCAGCGCTCGCGACCGCCGGCGTGGAATTTGCCCGCCGCAACGAAGGCGAGCCCTGGCGCCAGTGGCTCAACCTGATGCGCGCCCGCCTCGCGGCGCCACCGCACGCGGGTGGTTACCGGGATTCGGCGGCGCTGCTGGACGACCTCGACGTGCTCGAGCACTCGCTGCGCGATGTCGGCGCTTCCCGCCTTGCCGACACGGAAGTTTTACCCTTTCGCTACCAGGTGCGAACTTTCGGTTTTCACCTCGCCGAACTCGATGTGCGCCAGAACAGTCAGTTCCACGACCGTGCCATTGCGGCGCTGCTCGAAGCGGCCGGGGTCGAAGACGGCGCGTCCTACGAGTCATGGTCCACCCAGCGCCGTCGCGTGTTGCTGGATCGGGAGCTGGCGACGCCCCGACCTCTCTCGCGCACCGGTGCCGCGCCGGAGGCCGCGGCCGCGGTCCTGGATGTCTACGAAACGCTGGCCCGCTACGCCGCGCACTATGGTGAAGGCGGTCTCGGCGCCCTGATCGTCAGCATGACGCGCAGCGTTGAAGATCTTCTGGCCGTGTACCTCCTCGCCCGGGACACGGATCTCCTGCACCAGGGCGACGACGGCAGCTACCTGCCGCTTGAAGTGGTGCCGCTTTTCGAGACCATCGAAGACCTGCGCCACGCGCCGCAGATTCTCGATGACTACCTCGGCCACCCGCTGGTTCGGCGCAGTCTCGACTATCGCTGCGCCGACGGCTCTGAGCCCGTGCAGCAGGTCATGGTCGGCTACAGCGACAGCGGCAAGGATGGCGGCATCGTTGCCAGCTTCTGGCACCTCTATCGTTCCCAGGAAGCGCTGACCGCCATCGGTCGTCGTCACGGCGTCCGGCTGCGCTTTTTTCATGGCCGCGGTGGCGCTATCGGTCGCGGCGCCGGACCCACCCACCGCTTCATCGACGCCCTGCCCCTGCATAGCGTGGGTGGCGATCTGCGCCTCACGGAGCAGGGTGAGACGATTTCCCAGAAGTATGCCAATCGCGGCACGGCGTCCCATCACCTGGAACTGCTCACCGCGGGCGTGTTCACGGCACAGATCGGTTACGGAGACGACCGCGAGTTCACGCGCCTGCGTCCGATCATGGACCGCGTTACGGAGTACAGTTACAGCGCCTATCGCGAACTTGTTGACCACGAAGGCTTTATCGACTTCTTTTCCTTCGCGACGCCCGTGGACGCGATTGAAAACAGTCGCATCGGGTCGCGTCCCGCGCGCCGCACGGGACAGCGCAGCCTGTCGGACTTGCGTGCCATACCCTGGGGTTTTGCCTGGAACCAGGCACGTTTCGTACTGCCGGGCTGGTATGGCCTGGGCAGCGGAATGCTTGCGCTGGCAGAAGAAGATCCCGAAGCGCACGCCGAGTTGCTCCGTTCCAAGGATGAGGGGCCGGATCGCTGGCCCGCGTTCCACTACCTGATCAGCAACGTCGCCACGGCCTTCATGATGGCGAGCCTCACGCAGATGCGGGCGTACGCCGATCTGGTGCCTGACGAAGCTCACCGCGAGGCAGTACTGGGCATGATCCTCGACGAGTATCAGCGCACGGGCGCACTCCTGGAGCAGATCTATCACGGACCGCTGCATCTGCAGCGGCCAAGCATCAATGCGGTGCTTGCGCCGCGTCTTGAGGCCCTCGATCCCCTCCACGATCACCAGATCGAACTACTGTCCCGCTGGCGCGCGGCGCGTAGCAAAGATCCCGCGGAGGCCGAGGCGCTTACGCCAGAGCTGCTGCTCAGTATCAACGCGATTGCGGCGGGGCTTGGCGTTACCGGCTGAAGCCCTGCTGCGCACGAAGCCCCAGGCCGCGCCGTGGAGCGCTTGTACCCGCACTTTCTTTGAGGCTTCGATAGAATTTATTGTTCTAATATTTATCTTTTGATAGCGTACGACTAATTCTGGTCAGGACGCGCCTACGGCGCTAAACGCGGTTTTCAGGTGACCGGCAACGTCTTTTTTCAGGTGGGTCTTATCCTCGGCATGGCCTCGCTGGTCGGCTTCTTTGCCCGCTCGCTGCGCCAGCCTCTCATCGTTTCTTTCATCGCTGTCGGCATACTCCTCGGACCATCGGCGCTCGGGATAGTGGTGCCGAGCAGCGAGATCGAACTCTTCGCCCGCCTGGGCATCGCCCTGCTGCTTTTCATCGTGGGCCTGAAGCTCGATCTACACATCATTCGCTCCGTCGGCCCCGTGGCCCTTGCCACGGGTCTCGGCCAGGTGACCTTTACCACCGTGATCGGCTTCGCCCTCGCCCTCGCCCTGGGCATGAGCGCGCTTGTGGCGCTTTACGTCGCTGTGGCGCTGACCTTCTCCAGCACGATCATCATCGTCAAACTGCTCTCGGATAAGCGTGAAGTGGACATGCTCCACGGACGCATCGCCATCGGCTTTCTGATTGTTCAGGACATCGTCGTCGTGCTGGTGATGATCGGACTGAACGCCTTCAGCGGCACCGAGAGTGGCGCCACCCTCGGTGGAGAAGCCTTCGAGATCCTCATTGAAGGCGCGGGAATGCTGCTCGTTGTGTATCTGATGATGCGCTTCGTTTTACCCTGGCTGCTGCCACGGCTCGCCCATTCGTCGGAGCTGTTGCTGCTCTTTTCGATCGCGCTCGCGGTTCTCGGTGGCGCCGCTGCCGACGGCCTGGGCTTCAGCAAGGAGGTCGGCGCCTTCCTCGCCGGCGTCAGTCTTGCGTCCACGCCCTACCGTGAGCAAATCGCCGCCCGACTCGTAACGCTGCGCGATTTCCTGCTGCTGTTTTTCTTTATCGAGCTGGGAGCGGCCATCGACCTTTACAACCTGGGCTCGCAGCTTGGGGCGGCGATGCTGCTTTCCCTATTTGTCCTGGTCGGCAACCCGCTGATCGTGATGGTGATCATGGGCGCCATGGGTTACCGCAAGCGCACCGGATTCCTTGCGGGCCTTACCGTTGCCCAGATCAGCGAATTCTCCCTTGTGCTGGCCGCCCTGGGACTGAGCCTTGGGCACATCAATGAGGAAACCGTAGGCCTTATCGCCCTGGTAGGCCTGGTGACCATCAGTGCATCCACCTACATGATCCTGTACTCGCAGCCGCTCTATGCGCGTCTGGCGTCTCTTCTCTCCCTTTTCCAGAAGCGCGTGCCGCAGCGTGAACTCATTGCCGGCGGCGATCCGCTCGCCGCGCCCGATGTGATTGTCGTAGGCCTGGGCCGCTACGGGCGAAAGCTTGCGGCGCGCCTGCAGGAGCACGGGCATCGCCTGCTCGCCGTTGAACTCGATCCGAGCAAGGTGGAGGCGTACCGGGACGGTCCGATCAAGGTTGCCTACGGCGATGCCTCCGATGCCGAGTTTCTCGGAACCCTGCCTCTGACCGATGCGCGCTGGATTGTGTGCACGGTCCGCGACGGGCCGATGATAAGGATGATGATTTCTTCGCTCGACGCCGCTGGGCACCAATGCAAGCTGGCCATGGCGGCGCCCGATTTGGCCGCCGCCCAGGCGCTGACCGAAGCAGGCGTCGATCTTGTGTTGCGCCCCTACGCCGATGCGGCCGACGCGGCGACCCATCTACTGCTGGAAGCGCTTAATGCCGATACCCGGGCGGCCCCCCTGGTGGTGGGAGCGAACTGATGCGCCTGTTTTCGAATGCCCTCTACGTTGCCGATGAACAGCTCGAACGTGAGGCGCTCGCCCGCGCCTTCGAGCTGGTGCGTCAGCATCAGGCCCAGCTCACGATCATCGACGTCATACCCGAGCCCTCCCACAGCGAAACGGCGGCCTTCGGTGAGGGGGGCAAGTACGAACTCGCGGGTCGCCTGCAGGCCGCACGCGCGGCGAAGCTGCGGGAGCTGATTGTCGAGTTCGAGGGCGGCGAGCAGATCGCCATCATCCAGCGCGTCGGTCGTCGTTACCTTGAAGCCATCAAGGTCGCGATTGCCCAGGGATTTGACCTGGTCATCAAGCTGGCCGAGCGACCGGCATGGCTGGGTCGCCTTTTCACCAGCGACGATATGCACCTGCTGCGCAAGTGTCCCTGCCCCGTATATCTGATGCACCGGGATACCCCGGAGCAACCCCGGGTTCTCGCGGCCATCGATTTGGATCCCGACGACGAGCCCGATAAACGCGACGCCATCAACCAACGCATCCTCGACTTCGCCGCAGCCACCGCGGCTTTCGAGGATGCGGAGCTGCACATCGCGCACGCCTGGGAATCACCCGTCGCCGGCTTTGCGGCGCTGTGGACCGACATGCCGGACGAGGCCGAGCAGCGCTACAGCGATGGTGAGTATGCGCTGCGCAAGGACCTGATGGACGCGGCGGTAAGCCGCTTACGGTGCTCTGTCCCGGACGAGACCTACGAATTTCTGGCGCCACAGAGCCGCCTGCTGCAGGGGCGTGCCGAGGTCCGCATACCGGAAGTTGCGCAGCAACTGGACGCGTCCGTGGTGGTCATGGGAACGGTGGCCCGCTCGGGAATTCCCGGGTTGATTATCGGCAATACGGCGGAAGACATCCTGCAGCAGCTGCGCTGTTCCATCCTGGCCATCAAGCCCGAGGGGTTTGAATCCCCGGTTCGCATCGCGGATTGATAGCGGCGCTCAGGGGCGCATCAGGTCTTCTTGGTCACAAGCCAGTAGGTAATTCCCAGCGCGAGAACGACGGCCGCTGTTCCGTAGACAAACGGCGGCGTGATGTTCTCAAAATCAAAGATGATGACCTTGCGCGCGATGGCCATGAGTGCCGTGGCGATGACCAGTCGTACCGGAATGACGTTGTCACTGATGTACATGCTGATGTTGATGAAGATTTCGATGGCGATCAGCACGGCCAGGAACGCGCCGAAGGTGGCCAGAATGTCGTTGATCTGCAGCAGCATGAAGGGCGGTTCGGTGAGGCGCTGGTACAGCACGTAGATCACGTCGCCAATCCCCCACACGATGACCACCACCATCAGTACCGCGAGGATCTTTACCGCAACGCGGATGATCCGGTGCAGAAATCGGATGGTCGGGTCTTCGTGCTCAAGGTGAAGGGAGTGCCCGGGTTCGTGATGCGGGCCGATGTCGCGTTCCGAGTCCATACCACGGCTCCTAAGTCGCAACAGATCAAATCGTGGAGCCCGGATCCGCGCCCCGGGCGCCATGGTAAGCGCGCGCGCCTTCTCGCGCTAGCGTTCGGTCGCCTTCAGCCGGTCCGCTGGGTAGCCTGGAGCACTCCGAGCATTACGCGGCGCACCCGGCGGCTTCGCGGCCGTGGCGCCGCTGGCGATAGGACAGGAAGCACACCAGGGAGGACATAGCGAGGCACAGCCCGACCGTTCCCCACCAGCCCAGCGCGTCGTAGGCCACGGTGCCGCTCCAGCTGCCCAGGCCGCCGCCGATGAACATGAGCGTGATATACAGGCTCATGAGCCTCGTCCTGACCGAAGGTTCCTCGCGCAGACTGATCATGCGCCCGGTCACATCGATCAGCGGACCCGCCACGGCGGTCGCAAACACCGACACAATCAGCAGCTCCCAGCGGATGAAGGCGAGGGCCAGGCTCGCCACGGCCAGGAATTGCAGCAGCGCCATGGTGAGTCGCGCCCGTTCCGCTCCGCGTCGGTCCGCCCAGCGCCCCAGGCGTGGTGTGGTGAAGAGGGCGACCGCGGAACAGGCCGCCAGATAGCCGACGACGTCGGTACCGAGGTTAAGCGCCGGTCCGGTGAGATGCAGTCCAATACCCATCCACATGGCGAGGAAGTGCGAGAAATTCAGACCCTGGATGGTTCCGGAGACCATCACCTCTCGATGCTCCCGGGCCAAACCTAGGGTCGACAGCAGCAGGCGTCCGTAGGGCTCGCGCTCGTTCCGCCGCGCCGGCGCCTCGTGCCCCATGAGGACGGGAAGGCTGAAGACCGCCAGCGCCATCAGTCCCGCGGCGATGAAGTAGACGGCACGCCACCCCAGGTACTCGGCGACGACGCCCGAACCCAGGCGCGAGAGCTGGACGCCAAACAGCACGCCCGTTGTCAGCACCGCGGTCACGAAACCCAGACGGGCCCCTTCAACGCGCTTCGACGCGTAGGCCGGTAACAGATAGGGGGTAATCGTGAAAAACCCGAGCACTGTCGATGCGCCGACGAACACGACATAGCTTTGCACCGTGGCCATGATCAGCAGCGCCAGTACCTGGACGCTCAGGCACAGCACAACGAGGCGGCGGTTGTTGACGCGATCGCCCAGGGGAAGCAGCAGCAGTACGCCCAGCGCCAGGGCAAGCTGGTTGAGAGCCGGTACGGCTCCAATCAGCGCGTCGCTGACGGTAAAGCTGTCCGCCACGCGGCCGATGATCGGATGAATGTAGTAGGCGTTGGCGGTCACGATCGCCGACGCCACGGCGAGCAGCACCACGGCGCGCGTGCTTAAGAGCCCGGGATTGTTCATCGTTGTGGTGGAATGTCCGTTCCTGCAAGAGTGACGGGACGGGCCACGAATCGCGCCCGGGGTCTGATCAGCTGGTCTGCAAGCGCCTGCTCGGCGGCGTGCGCGAGCCATCCGCGGACTCGCGCGATCGCAATTATGATCTACGGCGCATCTTCTGGTAAGCCATAGTTGAGCGTCAGGGCAGCGGGAGCTGCACAGGGAAGCGCTGCTGTCGCGATGGAGCGGGTGACGGGAATCGAACCCGTGTTATCAGCTTGGGAAGCTGAGGTTCTACCATTGAACTACACCCGCCTGAGTACAGTATAAGCGCCGGCATGCAAGCTGTGGCAGTCTTTGCGCTCAGGCTTGGCCTGGCTCCGAAGCCGCCTCTGCGGTTGGAAGAGCCAGACGGAACAGGCAGACAGAAGACAAGCGCGACACACTGCGAGGAAGCCGGTGAAACGTAAGGAATACGAGGCGGAGCTGCGCAAGCTGCATGCTGAACTCTGCGAGGTTCAGCAATGGGTGAAGGCGACAGGGCAGAGGATCATTGTTGTGTTCGAGGGCCGCGACGCGGCGGGGAAGGGCGGGTGTATCCGCGCCCTCACCGAGCGTGTGAGTTCCCGAATCTTTCGCGTGGTGGCCCTCCCCGCTCCATCGGACCGCGAGAAAACGCAGGTGTACCTGCAGCGCTATATCAATCATTTCCCCGCGGCCGGGGAGATAGTGGTCTTCGATCGCAGCTGGTACAACCGCGCCGGGGTGGAGCGTGTCATGGGTTTTTGCACCGATGCCCAGCACAAGCGCTTTTTGCGTGAGTGTCCCGAGTTTGAACGCAGCATGATCGTGGAGGACGGCATTCACCTCTTCAAATACTGGCTCGAAGTGGGTGAAAAAGAGCAGGAACGCCGCTTCCAGGACCGTATCGAAGACCCGCGCAAGCAGTGGAAGCTGTCACCGATCGATCTGCCGTCGCGGGAGCGCTGGTTCGAATACTCCCGGGCCCGGGACGAAATGTTCGCGGCCACGGATCGGCGCGAAACTCCGTGGCACGTCGTGGCATCGGATGACAAGCGCCGCGCCCGACTCAACCTGATCAGCCACTTCCTCGCCAACCTTCCCTACCACTCCGAGCCGCGCTCGCCGGTGCAGGTACCCCAACGCGATCTCAGCTATGCCTACGACGATGAAGCAACAATGCGTGAGCGCCGCTGGATACCCACGCCGTTCTAGCATCAGGTGTGGTTCAGTGCTCGAGAGCATCTTTCGTCGCCGGCGCCGGTTCTTCCCGCGGTCTGCGGCGGCGCTCCGGCGCCCAGCGGCGGATCAGCATCTGACTGGTAGTGCCCTGTACCAGCAGGCTGAACAAAACCACTCCGAACACCATGGATTGCACCGTGTACCAGTAGCCCAGTTCCGTCGGCAGCGCCAGGGCCAGGGCGAGTGCTATAACGCCGCGCAAGCCGCCCCAGGTGATGACGAACTGCCAGCGCGGGGGAATCTTGCGCCGGGTGAGCTGCGTCAGCGCTCCGCAGCTGGTGATGCCCGCGACGCGACCGATGAGCGCGGCCACGACAGCGATCAGCATCGCGAGCCAGTGGCTCGTGAACATGCCCAGGGTAATCGTCAGCCCCATGATCACAAACAGCACGCTGTTCAGCAGTTCGCCGGACCAGGTCCAGGTATGGCTCAGACCGCCGGCGACGGTGTTCTCGACTTCCTTGAGGAAGCTGCGCACCACGATGGCCGCTACCACCACGGCCATGATCCCCGAGGCGTTGAATACGTGTTCGGCGACGAAAAAGCTGCCGAAGGCCGTGAAAAGCAGCACGATCGTGGTGTTTGACGGCCGTCCGACGAGCAGCAGGAGAATGCTGGCGAGCAGACCGGCAACCAGACCTAGGGCGGAGCCGCCGAGGAATACGGCGGCGAAGAGCCCAAAGGCGTTGCCGCGCATTACCTCCGGATTCAGGGCCACCGTCAGAACGAGTGAGAAGAGCACCACAGCCGTCGCGTCATTGAACAGGCTTTCGCCTTCGAAGAGCGTTGCCAGCTCCGCGGGTGCCTTGGCTTCCCGGAGCTGGGCGATCACGGCGGCGGGATCGGTCGCCGCCAGGATCGCCCCGGTGAGCAGAGCGGCCACCCAGGGGAAGGACGAGTGTCCGATGCCGATATAGATCAGCGCCGCGGCCACAAAGGCGCAAATGAGCATGCCCGCCGTCGACAGCAGCAGGATGGGCAGCAGCCAGCGGCGTAGCAGTCCCAGATCGAGATTCCAGGCGGCCTCGAAAATGAGTACGGGAAGAATCACGAAAAACACCAGGTCGCGCAGGCTTTCGGCCCGGATCCCCGTATCAAAACCCACGTAGGCGATGAGCTGGCCCGTAATGAAGCCGCAGAGGGCGCAGGCCAGAGACAGGTCCATGCGTGTAAAGCGACTGAGGAGCGCGGCGACCAGGGCCACGCCGACCAGCGCAAGCGCCTGCTCGACGATCAGAATGATCACCCGTCATTCACCGCGATACCGGCTCGAAACTCGGCGCGCTGCGCTGGGATGGGGTGCCGCTCCGCCATGCTGTGCGAGCTTCCCGCCGCTTCGATGATGCGCACGTGGCGACGCTCCAGGAGCCTTGGCTCTGGCACACCGCAGGAGTGGGCAATGATGCCGACATCGTGCGCAACGGCGCGGGCGTAGGCGGCTACCCGCTTGCGCTTCTCCTCTGGAACCAGACCGCGCTGCAGCTCACGATCGTGCGTGGTGATGCCCGTGGGACAGGTGTTTTTGTTGCATTGCAGGGCCTGAATGCAGCCCAGGGCGAACATGAAGCCGCGGGCTGACGCGCAGAAGTCGGCGCCGCTGGCGAGCGCCCAGGCGACTTTCGCCGGATTGATCAGCTTGCCCGAAGCGATGACCTTGACGCGTTCGCGCAGGCCGTACTCGTGGAGCATATCGACGACCATCGGCAGGCTTTCGCTGAGCGGCATGCCCACGTAGTCAATAAGCGGCTGGGGCGCCGCACCGGTGCCGCCGTCAGCGCTATCGATGGTGATGAAATCCGGAGCCGAGGCGATGCCGCGCTGGTGTACAAGTTCAAACAGATCGCGGAAGAACTCCGTTTGCCCAACCACGGTCTTGAAGCCCACGGGCTTGTTGGTGACGCGGCGGACGTGGTCCACCATATCGAGGAGGTCATCCACGGAGCGGACATCCGGATGGCCGTTCGGGCTGATGGAGTCCGAGTGCTCCGGGATTCCACGGATGCGTGCGATTTCCGCGGTGACCTTGGCTCCGGGGAGGATGCCGCCTTTTCCGGGTTTCGCTCCCTGGCTCATCTTGATCTCGAACATCCGGACCTGCTCATGCGCGGCTATGTCCCGGAGTTTGTGGTCGTCGAGTTTGCCCTCGACGTCGCGGACGCCGTACTTTGCCGTGCCGATCTGGAACACGATGTCGCAGCCGCCTTCCAGGTGAAAAGGCGAGAGTCCACCCTCGCCGGTGTTGTACCAGATGCCCGCCTCCGCGGCGCCCTTGGAAAGGGCCTCGACCGCGGGTCGGGAAATCGCTCCGTAGCTCATGGCGGAGATGTTCAGTATGGACGACGTGGTGTAAGGCTGAGTGCAGCTCTCGGCGCCGATAGTCACGGGGCGTGGTTCCACGGCGTCTTCCTCGAGGGTTGGAAACGCACTGCTCAGGAAAATGATGTCGCCCTCCTGGTTCAGGGGGCGGGTGGAACCGAAGGCGATGGTCGAGTCGGTTTCCTTCGCGGCGCGGTACACCCAGCTGCGCTCGGCACGATTGAAGGGCAGTTCCTCCCGATCCAGGGCGAAAAAGTACTGGCGAAAGAATTCACCGAGGTGCTCAAAGAAATAGCGGAAACGACCGACCACCGGATAGTTGCGGCGGATGGTCTGCTTGGTCTGCGTGGTATCGACGAGATACATCACCGCGATGGTGAGAATGCCCACGACGACGAGGAAGGCGAGGATCAGCGCGCCCCCTTCTATGATCCCCTGAGCCAGGCGATGCAGTTCCGCAAGCTCCATATCCATCCCCCTTATGTTTGTTCTATTTGAATGCCGAACACCGCTGAAACAGCCGATTCAGTGTAGTCGATAGCGACTCGGCAGCGGGAGTGTCCGCATCGGGCCCTTGTTCGCGGCGTGATCTCCATTAAGCTTGCGCAGTCTCTCTAACGCGCCTGCGAATGCACAATGGTGACGACCGGCTCCGCGCATCCTCTGAGCCTCGACAAAGTGTCCGTGAACTTTGGGAACCACGCTGTTCTTCGCGGCATCGACCTCAGCTTCGCGGCCGGCGCGGTGACCGCGGTGGTCGGTGCCAGCGGTTGTGGCAAATCAACGCTCCTAAAGCTCTGTAACGGACTGCTCAGGCCGGCCGCCGGAGAGGTGCGGGCCTTCGCCGAACGCCTGGACTACGACCGACTCCCGCAGCTGCGGCGTCGCATGGGCTACGCGGTACAGGGCACGGGACTTTTTCCACATCTTCGAGCGCGGGACAACATCGTCCTCGCTGCGCAGCTGGCTCGCTGGAGTGCGGAAGCCATCGATACGCGCGTCGCCGAGCTATTGCAGCTGATGCACCTGGATGTGGCGCTTCTGGAGCGCTATCCGCATCAGCTCAGTGGCGGCCAGCAGCAGCGCGTGGGACTGAGCCGGGCGATGATGCTGCGCCCGGAGGTGCTGCTTCTCGATGAACCCTTCGCGGCTATCGACCCGATCACCCGGGAAGACATCCACCAGCAGCTACTGGAGCTGCTCGCCGCCGAGCCCCGGACCGTGCTGCTTGTTACACACGATATGCGCGAGGCCATGCGGCTCGCGAGTCGCATTGTTGTGCTGAGGGAAGGCCAGGTTGCGATCGACGCAAGTGTTGCGCAGCTGCGGAGCGACTGGCCGTCCCGGGAGCCGGAACGCCTGCTCCTGGATCTGCTCGCAGACGCATGACGATGCGCTGGGTTCTCGCTTTGTTCATCCTCCTGCGCCTGCTCCCGGGTGCGACCGCAGAGACCCTTACCGTGGGATCCAAGCCCTACGGGGAGAGCTATCTCCTGGCGGAGATGATTGCCGTACTTCTGGAAGATCGTGCTTACACCGTGGAGCGCCGCCACGGTCTGGGTGGCTCCGCCATTACCTTCGCCGCGCTCAATTCCGGCGAGATCGACCTCTACCCGGAGTACAGCGGCACAATCACCAGCGTACTTCTCGCCAGTCCCGGCCTTGACGGCGCACAGCTGGATGCGGCCCTGGCCGATCAGGACCTGAGCTTCGCCACGCGCTTCGGCTTCGAAAATAACTATGCCCTGGTCGTACCTCGTGCCTTAAAGGAAGAGCGACGGCTCGAAACGATCAGCGACCTGCGCGCGGCCGGGGACCTGCGCCTCGGTTTTTCCTACGAATTCATGAACCGCGAAGACGGCTGGCCCGCACTGCAGGCACAGTACGGACTGGAGCAGCAGCCCATCGCCCTCGAGCATGCCCTCGCCTACCGGGCCCTGGATCGCGGCCGGCTCGACGTCACCGACGCCTACACGACGGATGGAGACCTGGCTCTGTACGAGCTTGGATTTCTCGATGACGATCTCGAGCTCTTCCCATCCTACGAAGCGGGGATTCTGGCTCGCACGGATCTGCCCGCCGATACGCGGAAGATTCTCGACGAGCTTCGGGGAATCCTTGATGAGCCGACCATGCAGCGCCTCAACCAGCGCATCTCCAGCGAAGGCGAAGAGCCCGCCGCCGTCGCGGCGGAATTTCTCGAGGGCAGGGGCCTGATTGCGCCGGTAGCCAAAGGCTCGTCGAGGACAGGCCGCATTGCGCGCAATACGCTCGTTCACCTCAGGCTCACGACGACGGCCCTGGGACTGGCCTGCATCGTCGCCATTCCGCTGGCGCTGCTGGTATCCCGCGCTCCGCAGGCAGCGCGGACCGTTCAGTACCTGGCGGGACTTATTCAAACGATTCCGGCGCTTGCGCTTCTCGCGCTGTTCATCCCCCTGCTCGGCCTTGGCGAGGTGACGGCGATACTGGCCTTATTCCTCTATTCGCTGTTGCCTGTTCTGCGCAATACGCTGACCGGCCTGTTCTCTGTTGATCCCCTGCTGAAAGAAGTGGCGACCGGTATGGGACTTACCGCGGCCCAACAGACGTTGCGCATCGAGCTTCCGCTGGCCATGCCGATGATTCTTGCCGGAATTCGCACCGCGGCGGTGATCAGCATCGGCACCGCGACCCTCGCCGCTTTCGTAGGAGCCGGCGGCCTCGGCCAACCGATAATCACCGGCCTATCACTCAACGACAACCGGCTGATTCTCGAGGGCGCGGTTCCCGCGGCGGCGCTTGCCGTGGTCGTGGAATTTCTTTTCGAAGCCCTTGAGCGGCGCCTCGTACCCGTTCATCTGCGCGTACGCTGAGGATTTCCCGCGCTTGTTCGATGCCGCGGAAAAAAGCTGTTACGCTCATTGGGAATCAGAGCTGTCGCCAGGGGCGCGCCGCTATCAGCAACCCTCCGCATCGTCTGCATTTCTTTGCTTTTGCCGGCGACAGCCGCACAGGCCTTGAAGCCCGTGCGCGGGGCAACCCCTGCGCCGTGACGCTGCTCGCAGACGCTTCGGCCGAGCCGGACCCGGAAGCGGTCAGTGCGCATTGTGCGAGCTGGCGTAGCGGCAGCGATGTGGCCACGGTGTGCTGCTGGACCGCCGGGGGACAGCCCATAACACTCTGCGGACACGGTCTGCTGTCTACTGGGGTTGCCTGGCTGCGTCACGATGGTGGCGTTTCCGAACTGGAGATGAACGGCTTGCGCGTCGCCTTCGCCGTGGAAGACGACTGGGCGTGGATCGGCCTTCCGCATCTCGGCTGCGATGCCTGTGCTGTGCCGCTCTGGGCCCGCGAGTTTTTTCCCGAACTGCCCTGGAGAGCCGCCCGCGCCGGGGACGAAAACGGTTACCTGATCCTCGAGTGGCCAGCAGGTTTTGACCTGCGGAGACTGCCCGTGCCCGACTACGGTCTGCGCCGCCGCACGCAGCGCGCGATCATCGCTACCTGTGTAGATCGCGAAGACCCCGGAATCGACGTGCAGCTACGCTACTTCGCACCGCAGCACGGTGTGCCCGAGGACACGGCTACAGGGTCGGCCATGCGTGCTCTTGCGACCTATTGGGTAAACCGCGAACTCAACGACGGCCTCCATGCATTCCAGTGCTCTCCCTTTGGGGGGGAACTGCGCAGCCGCATCCGGGGAGACCGCACCTGGGTGGGCGGCAGGATCGTCTGCACGCGAGACAGCCTTCCGCATGCCGCCTGAACATCTGCTCGAAAACTTCAGTACGACACGCAAACGCTCCCTGGCCGACTGCGCGTGCCTGGAACTGGAGGACTATGCCCTGCAGGCGGCCGTTTTCGCCAGTCCTCCCAAGTGGCATCTGGCGCATACCACCTGGTTTTACGAAACGTTCATCCTCAAGCCTTTCGCGGCTGGGTATGAAACGACGCACCCTCAATATGAAGTTCTGTTCAATTCCTACTACAACGGCATCGGCGAGCAGCATCCCCGGGACCAGCGCGGGCTGTTGACCCGGCCCTTGCTCAAGGAAGTGCTCGCCTATCGTGAGCGGATAGACGACGAGATGTGCACGCTGCTCCACGCAGACAGTTGCGCAGAGGAGGTGAGAGAACGAACCGTGCTTGGTATCGAACATGAGCGACAACACCAGGAGCTCATGTTTACGGATATCAAGTACTCTCTCGCGGCAAATCCGCTGTATCCGGCTTTTCGCTCCAGTGGCGACGCGCCGCCGGAACCTGCCGAGGGCCGTGAACGCAGCTGGGATAGCTTCGAGGGCGGACTCTGGGAAATGGGTGCCGAAGGAGACGACTTCGCGTTCGACAACGAGTTGCCGCGTCACCGCGTTTATCTAGAAGACTTTGAGATTGCGCGACATTTGGTAAGCAACGCCGAATACCAGGCGTTCATCGACGACGGAGGCTACGACCGAGCCGAGCTTTGGCTGGCCGATGGTTGGGCCCAGGTGTGCAGCGAAGGTTGGCGCGCGCCGCTGCACTGGGTAGAGCGAGACGACGAGGCGCTCGAGTTCACGCTCCATGGGCTGCGCTCCCGGGACGCGCATCAGCCCGTCTGCCATGTCAGCGGCTATGAGGCGGATGCCTATGCCCGCTGGGCCGGCGCGAGGCTGCCGACCGAAGCCGAGTGGGAACATGCGGCAAAGCACTTCAACGCTCCGTCCGTGGGCCGAGAGCACTTGAGTACGCTTCAGCCCGAGGCGCCGGTAAACGGAGACCGGCAATACTTCGGTGCCTGCTGGCAATGGATGCAGAGCGCCTATGGCCCCTATCCAGGGTATCGACCTTCCGCCGGCGCGATCGGTGAATACAACGGCAAGTTCATGAGCAATCAATGGGTACTGCGCGGTGGCTCCTGCGTCACCTGGTCAAGCCAGGCGCGAAGCAGCTATCGAAACTTCTTCTATCCGCAGGATCGCTGGCAGTTCAGCGGAATCCGTCTCGCTCGCTAATCCATAACCAGGAATATTCCTCAATGACTCAGGCATTGCGGCTGCCGCCCAACGTCAGCTTTCGCGACGAGCACCCGGACCTTGGTGACGGCCGGGAATCGATACTCGCGGGGCTTAAGTCAACGCCCAAACGCATCAACCCGATGTGGTTCTATGACAAGCGGGGCTCGGAGCTCTTCGATGAGATAACCCGGCTGCCGGAGTACTATCCGACGCGCACGGAAGTCGCCATCCTGCGAGAGAATGCAGCTGCGATCAGTGAGCGCTGCGGACGGCACTGCGTGCTGCTGGAGCCCGGTAGCGGTTCAAGCGAAAAGGTGCGCCTCCTGCTCGAAGCCATGCGGCCCGCGGCCTATGTCCCCATTGATATCTCGGCTGATTTTCTCCGTCTTGCGGCGGCCGCGCTGGGGGTGGACTACCCCTGGCTGCCGATTCACGCCGTGTGCGCCGATTTCAACGCCGGCTGGGACTTTCTCGACGATGTGCCCGAGGGCCGGCGAGTTGTGTTCTATCCAGGTTCAACGCTCGGCAACCTGGAGCCCGTCGCGGCGCGCAGTTTTTTGGAGCGCCTCACGCAGCTTATCGGGAGCGACGGTGGCGTCCTCATCGGCGTGGATACACACAAGGACAGCGCCACACTGGATGCGGCCTACAACGACAGCGCCGGCACTACGGCGGCCTTCAACCTCAACGTGCTTCGGCGACTCAACGAAATGCTAGATGCGGATTTTGATCTGCAGCGTTTTTCTCACCGGGCCTTTTACAACGAGTCCCTGCGGCGTATCGAGATGCATCTCGTCAGCAAAGGCGATCAGATCATCGGCGCCGGGAATGTTCGTATCGCGCTTGGCGATGGGGAGACGATTCACACCGAAAGCTCCTACAAGTACAGCGAAGACGGGTTTCGCAAACTCGCGTCGGAAGCGGGGCTGACGTTGAAAGAAAGCTGGTATGACTGCGAGCGGCTGTTTGGCGTGCACTATCTCGAACTGGCTTGAGCTGAGGATGCCTGTATAGCCCCGCGCGAGGACCCAAAAGGTCCGCGCGTCGCGCGAGCACCGGGGCGCCGCCGTATCCCGCGGAGTTTGCTTACCGGGTCAGCTCGCTTGCGGTGCGGTTAAGGTTCTGCATGGTTACCGACTGTTCTTCCACCGCCGCCGCGATATTCGTCATGTTCGAATTGACCTCGGCGATGCTGCCGCTGATCTGCTCGGCAGAGCCGACCACCTGGGTGATCGTGGAGCGGATAGCTTCGACGGACTGCGCAATGTTCAAGGTCGCCTCCCGGGTTTGCCGCGCCAGTTCCTTGACCTCACCGGCGACGACCGCGAAACCCCGTCCCGCCTCGCCGGCGCGTGCCGATTCGATCGAGGCATTGAGGGCCAGCAGTTTGGTTTGTTCGGAGAGGTCGCGGATGACGCCGACCACATCCTGGATGACCTGACTGCCCTCTGACAGCCGGCCGACGGCTTCGCTGGTCTGGCGTGACAGCGTCTCCGCCGAGGATGCCTGCGCCGCGGTGCGGTTCAGGTTCTCGGAGATCTCCGAGATCGTATCGCCCATCTGAGCGGCGCTCTCCGCTACCGATTTGCCAACGGTATACGAGTGATCGCGTACCTGGACCATGGGCGTGATGTCGGTGGCGAATTTTATGACACCGGTAACGCGACCCAGGGCATCGCGCAACGGGTTGTAGCTGGCCTGCAGCCAGACGCTCGCTCCATTCTTCGCAACCCGTTGCACCTCTCCCGTTTCACTCTCACCGGCAGCAAGACGTTCCCAGAAGTACTTGTAGGCCTGTGTTTCGGCTTCTTCGTCCGGCATGAAGATCCTGTGATGCTTTCCGCGCAGTTCATCGCGCTGGTAACCCATGGCACGCAGAAAGTTGTCATTGGCAGCAACGATGTGCCCCTCGGTCGTAAACTCGATGACTGCCTGGGACTGGGTCAGGGCGTTGAGCTTGGACTGGTTGGCGCTCTCCTTGTTGATCGCATCGGTGATGTCCGAGGCGTACTTTACGATCTTCCGCACCGCCCCCGTGGCTTCCCTGACCGGCATGTAGCTGGCCTGAATGAAGACATTGCGATGCTGCTTGGAAAGGCGACGGAAACGTCGGGATTGCGCCTTTCCGGCGGCCAGTTCGGCCCAGAATTCGCGGTACTCCTTGCTTTGTGCTTCCTCGGGATCGACAAAAATCCGATGATGCTTGCCCCGCACCTCGTCGGCCGTATAGCCCATGGCTTTGAGAAAGTTGTCGTTCGCTTCGATGATCGTGCCATCAGGAAGAAAGCTGATACAGGCAAAGGCGCCGGAGACGGCGGCGTTCTCGGCGATGAGCGTGTCCAGCCTGGCCTCCAGCGATGCCGGGTCTTCGACGTTGTAATCCTGGAGGGTGCCGCTGACTATCTTGCTGACGTCGGAACGGTCGTCAATGCTGTCGCGGATGCTGGCCCTGATGTTCACTGGCGATGCTCCTTTACGAAGTTCTTATGAGAGAATCCCTACGTGGTGTAGGGAAAAGCAGATCAGCCGCAAGGAAGCAGGCTGGGCGTCGAGCGATGGGGGGGGCGGGCGGGCTTCTACCAGTGACCTGTGCCCGCCTCGCCCTTGAAGGGTCCGACAACGCGGTTTGTGATCCAGCCGCCGTAGAAATCGCCGGCCTGAGGCCGTACCCGTTCGCCGTCGACAAAACAGGCGATACGCCCCGGATAGAAGGAGACGTGGTCGTGGAGCGAAGCAAAGCTGGGCGACGGATTGCGGTAGCGCCACGCAATGGTCGGACCTTCGGGCTTACTGGCGAGAACGTAGTAGGTGGCGCGACCCTTCCACTCACAAAAGCTCCCCTGGCTTACCTCGCACAGAGCGTTCCAATCCACGCAGGTAGACGGCAGGTAGTAGGTCGGTGGACTCGCGGTCTCCAGCACGCGATAGGATTCGTTGGTGTCAGCCAGTAGCGCTTCGTCCAGGCGGACTTCAATTCTTTCAGCGCTCGGAACGAGCGATGGCGGACGGGGGTAGTCCCAGACCGACTCCTGGCCTTCCGCGGGTTCAACGGCGAAGGCGGGACGCCGCTGGCCGCGGTACTCCCACACCTCGGTCAGGCTGCCTTGCGCAAACGACGACGGCGCCACCAGGACAGACGATCAACGAACAGTTTGCCTTCGAGATGATCGGTTTCGTGTTGGACGCAGACAGCGTGGAGACCGCTCACTTCCTCCTCCTTCGTTTCGCCCGCGAGGTCCTGGTAGCGCACGAGCACCTGCGCCGCGCGCATGACCGATGCTTCAACGCCGGGAACGGAGAGACAGCTCTCTTCAATGATCGCAAAGCCGCGTCGCTTGATAATCTCGGGATTAGCGTAGATACAGAGCTCTCGTTCATCGTCCGGTACGTGAACGGCAATCAGGCGCTCTGCCCTCCCGATCTGCGGTGCTGAGAGGCCGATGGCGCCACTGTCTGCGAGCGTATCGCAGAGATCCTGGCTAAGCTGCGCAAGCCCATGGCCAAAGTCGTCGATGGCCTTGCACGGCTCGTGCAGGATCGGATTGGGATCAGTGAGAATCTCGCGAACTGCCATTTCTGTTGCCCCCGATCTGTACCTTACCGTGCTGTTGTGATCGATCCGAGCGGGTTTCGGCCTAGGCCCGCGCCGAACCCGCGGCAGAGACGGCCTCACCAGTGGCCGCAAGCGCGGCTCTTCGATCTCCGCGCAGCAGCGGCCAGATTGCCGCGACCGTGACCAGGAGCAGCAGAATCTCAAGCCCGTATACCGCGAGATAGCCGCTGGCTTCCGAGTTTATTCCAGCGGTCGCCGCGCTCAGAGCGCCGGCTACGTCACGCAGCGTGCCGCTCAGGGCCACACCGAGACCAGCCGCCGTGGCCTGCACCGCGCCCCAGGCGCCCAAAGCAAGGCCCACCTGGGCCGCTGGCGCACGGTGCATGCTCGCGGTTAGCGTGCCGTGCGCGAACAGGGCGCCGCCGAAACCGATGAGGAAGTTACCGAGGACAAAGAGCTGCGCCGTTTGCAGCGGCGCCGCCAGGATTACACAGGCAAAGGCCGGCACGCCGATCAGGGCCCCGTGGCGGGCCGTGACATAGGGCTCGGCTCCAGCGCCGATGATCTTTGAGGCGAGCCAGAAGCCAACCAGGCCTCCGCCGGCAAATACCGCCGTGAGCTGGGTCGTCGCGGATACGCTCAGGTTGAGCACATGACCGCCAAACGGTTCGAGGAGCACATCCGCCATACCGAAGGCCATGGTTCCAAGCCCCAGGATTGAAAGCCTGAGCATCGTGTGCTCACCCTCGCAGAATTTCGCCCAGGCGTCGCGAAAACTCGGCTCCGGTTCGGGTTCCGCGGTGATGCCGCGCTGCGGTCGTCGGGCTTCCTGTTTCCACACGGCAATCACATTCAGCGCCATCGTTATCAGGGCCACGCTCTGGATGACGCGCACAAGACGGCCGGGGCTGTAGTCGGCGAGAGCAATACCAAACACAAGGGCGCTGCCGATCATGCCGAGGAGCAGCATCACGTACATGAGGCCCACAACCCGTGGCTGTGACTCCGGAGGCGTCAGATCTGTAGCCAGCGCAAGGCCCGCCGTCTGCACAGTGTGGGCACCGGCTCCGACGAGCAGAAATGCCGCTGCCGCGGAGATTCGCCCCACCCAGGGCGACAGGCTTCCAGACATCCCTTCGCCGGCGAGCACAAGCAGCGCAAAGGGCATGATCGCAAAGCCGCCGAACTGGGCCAGCGATCCCTTCCAGATAAAAGGCACCCGGCGCCAGCCGAGGGCTGACTTATGGTTATCTGAGCGAAAGCCAATCAGCGCGCGCAGCGGCGCAAAAATCAGCGGCATGGCGAGCATCACGGCGACCAGGGAAGCCGGTACGGAAAGCTCCACGATCATGACCCTATTAAGCGTACCGACCAGCAGCACGAGGACCATACCAACGGAAATCTGGAAGAGGGACAGGCGGAGGAGACGGCTGAGTGGCAGGTCCGGCGTCGCGACGTCGGCGAAAGGCATGTAATGGGTGCTTACGTGTGACCAAAATGTGGTCATGCGCTTATTGAGCTGTCCCATTGAATTCGATTCCCCCGAAACGAAAACGGGGCGGCGCCAGGCCGCCCCGCAGAGCTCGTTACATCAGTTGGCTCTTAGCCGCCGAAGAAAGCGGGGAACCAGCTGGTGTTATTCAGTACCGCGAAATGCACCGTGAGTGACACTACGGCCACGCCGCCTAGGAACACCGGGATACCAACTGTTGGGTTAACGATGCACCACATTTTTCCGTTATTCATACCCTAGGTCCTCCTCAGCCCAGCCACGGCGTCAGCGCATACGCCAGGGCGTGTGCGACGAGCGAAATTGCGCCGAAGACGCGTGCGCCATCAACGATGTACTTGTGTACTTCTTCTGACTCCCGAATGGTGAGGCCCGTCGGGAATACCTTTTCATCTGCCACGGTAAATCTCCCATGCTATTAACAACCAGATACCGAAGGCCGCCAGCATTGAGATAGCGTTCTCCGTAGGCTTGAGACTAGGTGTTGTCCGAAAGTGTGTCAATTAAAATTGTCGAATTTATGTGTAAAATTTAGTTTACACATCTGAATCAGAGAGGGCAATACTGGGTTCAGGAGGGTAATGGCCCGTAGACAGAGTCGTTAAATCGCCGGTTCTGCAGTCAGACAGCGTGCAATCTGCACATGTACCTGCGCGCTCGATGAGCAGTGCTCCGCTGCCGAATGCCGGGGCAGGCTCGCGCGGCCGCGCCGGCCAGTCGTGCTCGTGGGAAGAGCGCGCCCGTACAGGAAACGAAAAAGCCCCGCGTCGCGATTGGCGACGCGGGGCTCTAGAAGCTAGGCCTTCTTTCTAATCAGCTTTCGCTGGTAAGGAAGTGCTTACGCTTGGTGAGCAACGGCATGCCCATGAGCGAGGACAGGGGCGTATTCAGCTCGCTCTTAAAGCCCATGCCAAAGGAAGAATCCTTGCCCTCAAGGCGATCACTCTTCGTGGATGCTTCAAAGAACGTATCTTTCTTGGCTTTAAAGCCCATGCCGATCTTGTCCGAGAACAGATAGTTCGGCGCCAGTAACGGCCGGTTCCGCGACAAGTGGCTGAAACCTTCCTGCTTGAAACCAAAACCCATGAAGTCCGAGAACGGTGTGTCTGATTTCGACTTGGTAGGCCAGCCGAGCCAGTTCGAGAACGGCGTATCCTGCTCGCTCCAGGGCTCAAACTCCTTCTTGGGCGGCTCGTGCGTATCGGGCAGTGGATCGTGATCGTCGAGAATCTTTTCGGCGAGACGCGATTCCATGAACGAAGGCGTAACGACCACCAGGGCCCGGCCGTCAGTCAAACGTGACAGATAGAACTCTGCCGGGGCGCCAAGCATGCTTCCAGCGCGTACCGCGGTGGACATATCGACGTCCCCTTCGCCGCTCCCGTCCTCACCCGCCGCGGCGGCAGACGACGGAAGAACAACTACATCATCAGCGCTGTAGCCGGCGGCAACAAAGGCCTTGGCCGCAGCTTTGGCCTTCGCTTCGCTGGGGTACAAACGGGCAATCATGAACATCGCGCAACTCCTGTGTGTCTGTGGATGTGATAGACCTACGCGCCAGTGGGTTAAATGGACCGCAATCTTGTCGAGACTGTGTTCAGGTCTCTCCGGCGTTGGCTCGCAGGTAGCAGGCGTCATCCCCCCCGCTGCCGCCTACATATATAGTGCATGGATTGGCATCGCGCTACGGACATGCCACCGGTCTAGCCGCCTGAAGTAGAATGTCGCGTTTTTTCTTTGAGCTCGCCCCGTGCATCACACCAAAACACTAACAATGTGCTGCCTGCTGACGCTTCTTTTGGCCCCAAGCGCAGCCGGGTCTCCGCAGGATGAGGCCCCCGAGGCGGTCGGCGAGCTGACCGGCCAACAGGAAGCCGACACCGCCTCACCCACGGCACCGCGGCAGGTATGCGCGGAAGGGGCCTGCACCATCACCTATGAAGCGGCGTTCTTCAGCCGCTACGCCCCGGTGACGGCGCTCGACATGGTCAACAACCTCCCGGGCTTTGCCCTCGATGACGGCGATAGCGATACGCGGGGTTTCGGGGGCGCCGCGGGGAACGTGGTGGTGAACGGAGCCCGTATTTCCGCCAAGAGCGAGGCGCCCTCGGATATTCTCGGACGTATTCCCGCCGCCGACATCGAATACATCGAGGTGATTCGTGGCCAGGTCGGCGGTCTCGACCTGCGCGGGCAGAATGTGGTCGCCAACGTGGTGCGACGCGGATCATCCGCCTCCGGGGCCTGGGCGACCGGCTTACGCAGCTACGATCCCGGTGGTGGCCTGTTTCCCTTCGGAGAACTCAGCTACAGCGCCACGCCGGAGTGGGGATCTATCACCACGGCGTTCGCGGGCCGGGATTTCAAGAGCATCGTCGGCCGGCGCGAACGCCTGCTGGATGCCGACGGCAATTTCAGCGAGGGACGCTTTGAAGTTTCAGACGAAGACGGTGAGGAGTACAGCGCGACGCTCAACCTGTCCTCGCAGCTGGGCGAGACTCTGGTCTCGGCAAATCTCGCCAAAAGCTACTTCATTTCCGCCGGTGGGGAGAGTTCCCGGCGCTTCCCGGTCAATCTTCCGGAAGACCCGTTTCTGCTTTTCCAGGGTGACAGCGATCGCTTTATCCGCAGCGAGTTTGGCTTCGACGCCGAGCGGCCGTTCGGTCGCGACTGGCGCGCCAAACTCATCGGACTTTATCGAGACGAAGACCGTACCTCCCAGGGCTCGCTGGTCCGCGGCCCGCTCGGTGAAGTCGGTATCACCGAAGTTGACACCCGCGGCAAGGGACTTACGGAGGAATTGATAGGCCGTCTCGAACTGGACTACAGCGGGTTCTCCGGCCACACCATCGAGATAAATCTCGAGGCGACCAACAACACCCTTGAATCCGCCTTTTTCCTGTCTTCCCTCGAGAACGGTGCATTGGTTCCGCAGCCCGTCCCCGGTGCGGAAACCGAGGTCGAGGAAGAGCGCCTGGATCTGCTCCTGGCCGACTCCTTTCGCATCGGCCCCGTGTCGATCGATGCCTCTATCGGAGCCGAAGATTCCACGATCACCCAGGTCGGAGGCTTCAACGAGGCCCGTTCCTTCTTCTTTATCAAGCCCAGTCTGGCCATGAGCTACTCGCCCACGGAGCGCAGCCAATGGCGCCTGCGCGCCTTGCGCAACGTGGGCCAGCTTGATCTTGAAGACTTTGCCAGCGGCGCGGACCTCGGTGATGTCGAGCTTGCGCTGGGAAACCCGCAGCTTTCACCGGAGACGACCGTTACCGTGGACCTGAGCTACGAGCGCCGCGGCAGTGGTTTCGGCATCGGCTCGGTCACGCTCTTCCACGACTGGATCGATGATGTAAACGATCTGCTGCCGCTGTCGGGGCAGCTTGAAGTCCCGGGCAATATCGGTTCCGCCACGCGCGCCGGTGTCCGCGGCGAACTGACCCTGCCGCTGGATCGCATCGGTCTCGTGAACGGGCGTATGGACGCCGCGGCAAGCTGGCAGACCTCCCGCGTGACGGATCCGCTCACGGGGAGTATCCGCGCGCTGTCCGATGAGCGTCAGTGGACCGCTCGCGTGGAGCTGCGCCAGGATCTGCAGCAGCAGCGCCTCGCCTGGGGCGTGCTCATGTTCTCGCGGGATATCTTTCCCATCTACGGGCTCGACGAAATTGATATCCAGGGACAGCGTGCGGACATGGATGTATTCGTAGAAAGCCGCGCCATCCCGGGCCTGCGCGTGCGCCTGACTGTCGAAGATATCCTGCGCGATGGTGAGGATCGAGATCGTCGCGTGTTTGCCGGCGATCGCAGTTCGGAGCCCCTGGCTTTTCGCGAAATTCGCGAGCAAAGCCGAGCGCGCACGATTACACTCGAGGTCCGCGGCGACTTCTAAGCCCTATTCCGATCAATCCCCTGAGGATCATTCCATGGTCAGACTGCCCAACGCTCTGCTTTCCCTGCTGTGCACCGTTCCCCTGTTTTTCGCTCCCGCGGCGCAGGCGGACCGCGACGATTTTCACCCGGGGAAGCTGATCCCCGAGTACGGAAGCATCGCGGAAGTACCGGACGCCAAGCCGCTGCCGCCGGAGACGCGCTTTAAGCTCTCCATAGACATCACCGAAGGCGGGGAGACCGGCAAGCTCAACTCCAAGTTTGTCACCGCCGCCAGCTTCCTCAATTTGCAGCACGCCAATGGCATACCCGCCGAGAACGTTGAGATTGCCCTCGTCGTTCACGGGAAGGCCCACCGCGATCTCCTCAACGACGAGGCCTACGGCGGCGACAATCCCAATGCAGAGCTCCTCGCTGCCCTGCAGAAGTACAAGGTAAACGTCTACTACTGTGGGCAGTCGGCGGTCGCGCGCGACGTGAGCGCAGGTGATCTGTTGCCTGGGGTAGAGCTGACGCACTCCGCCACCACAACCCACACATTGCTTCAGCAGCAGGGCTACTCGCTGCGCCCATGATGAGCGCAGCGGTGAACGAGACCGCCGCGGCATCTTCGGAGGAAGGCTGGCTTAGCCCCGCGAGCTGGGAAGAACGCGGTGCCTATGCGGAGCTTCTCGGCCACCGGGTTTTTTATCTCGATGAGCCGGCAACGGAACAGCCTCTCGGCACCGTACTGCTGATCCACGGTTTCCCCACATCGAGTTGGGACTGGTACAAAATCTGGCCGGCGCTGCGGCGCCACTACCGCCTCGTGGCCCTGGATCTCCTCGGCTTCGGTTTCAGCGCGAAGCCCTCGCCCCACGAGTACCGCATCATGGAGCAGGCCGATATCTGTGAGCAGCTCGTCTCGAAGCTCGCTATCGACCGCTTTCATGTGCTCGCCCACGACTATGGGGATACCGTTGCCCAGGAACTCCTCGCAAGGCAGAACGAGGGGCACGGTGTCGGCACATGGCAGTCCTGCCTGTTCCTCAACGGCGGTCTTTTCCCCGAAACGCATCGGGCCCGTTTGATTCAGAAGCTCCTGCGCAGCCCGATCGGATTTTTGTTCAGCGGGCTACTGTCGCGAAGCAGCCTGCGTCGCTCCTTCGACGAGATCTTCGGTGATCGCAAGGCCAGCGATGCGGAGATTGATGGTTTCTTTGAACTCTTCGACCGCGACGGTGGTCGCCGCAACCTGCACCGCCTGATTCACTACATGAGCGACCGGCGCGTGCATCGTGAACGCTGGCTCGGGGCGTTGACCGGAGCTGTCTGTCCCATCGGCCTGGTAAACGGTAGCCTCGATCCCGTCTCCGGTGACCACATGGTGCGGCGTTTCGAGGAGCTTGTGGGCTCGGATTACTTTATCCGCCGGCTGTCCCGCACCGGCCATTACCCCCAGACGGAATCGCCGGAAGCCGTCGCGGAGGCCTACGGCGAGTTTCTTGGTGGCGTGTCCGGCTCCGATTCCTGATCGGCGCTTTCATTACCGGAAGACTCGATCTCCCGAGGTTCGAGGCTCGCGTCCTCCAGGCGCGCAGCGCCCGCCTCCGACTGGAGTCGGACCGCCGCAGCACCTTGCTCAAGAGCCTGGACCTCGTCGCCGGGATAGAGGTGTACCCCGGAAAGCGTGACGTAGGCGGGCTCCTTGCGGACCGGATTCAGATACGAGTACAACCACACCGCGAATAGCGCGGCGAGCAGACTTCCGCCGACGGTGCCTCCGAGCAACAGGGCATAGGGCGGTCCGATGCGCGCGGCCTCCGGATCAGGCCATGTCACCACGTCCAGCTGTGGGTAACCATCCATGGGCCGAATCTGTATCTGCGCCAGCCTTGCCTGTTTCTCCCGGTTTACCTCTTCAAGCTGTGCCAGGTCGTCAACCAGCGCCTCGTGCTTTGCGAACACCGTGCTGAAGGCCGCGACTTCCTGCTTCTGTTCCTCAAGGCTGTTCTCGAGGTCTCGTGCCGCCTTGCGCGCCGCCTCGTACTCGCGCGCCGCATTGGCCAGCTCGGCCTGAGCACCCGCGCCGTAGGCTTCCGACAGCGCGCTTTCCAGATCAGCGATCTGCTGCGGTATGCCGCGCAGGCGAGGGTCCTTGAAGATGTAGTCGTCCGTATACCGTTCGCGGAGCCCTGACAGCTGGGTACGCAACGTGGTCAGCTGATTCTCCATCGCGGTCACCACGCCCCGTTCAGTGCTCGGAACAACGGGTTCACCGGCTTCGATCGCTGCTTGTAGAGTCTGCAGCCGGGAGCCGGCCAGTACCTCTTCCTCCAGCGCGTTGTTCAGCGCTTCGTTCAGGCCGTCGAAACGCGCCAGCACCGCATTCTCCTGGCGATCCACGGAAATGATCTCGTGCTCCGCGCGGTAGTCCGCCAGAGCCCTGCGGGCGCCTTCAAGTTGGAGCGCCAGGCCATCGATCTCACTCTCGAGTTCCGAGAGCGTGCGGTCGTGCCTCAGTTCGATTTCAGACGCCCGGATGCCCGCGAATACGTCGATCCAGCTCTCGACCAGGGACGGCAGAATGTCTTGTTTCGGGCTCTCGGCCGTAAGCACGAGAAGATTGGTTTCGGGTACGGCCTCTACGCGCAGCATGTCCCGGAGTTCGGAGTTCCTCAGTACAATCCCGTAGTTGTCGACCATGTGGTCGCCGAGCGACCGCAGTATTTCAGGTCCGGTCAGCTGGCGGCGCTGGATGGCAACACCCTGGACATCGGCATTGAGCATCTGCTCGTCAATGGCTGTCGGTGCGCTCATCAGCACCGTGGCTGAGCTCTCGAATACCGCGGGTTGGAAAAGCGTATACACCAGCCCTGAAAATAGCAGGAGCAGGGCTACCAGCAGGAACACCCGTTTCCGATTCCGGGAGTTCTCGTGGCTGTCTTGCGCAGGTACCGAGGCAAAACTCGCCTCTCGATTGAGGGCCATGGGCTGGGAACTCGGGTTCGGCGGCCTAATTCGTGCGGCCAGTTTAGGTGAACGAATTATCGCAGCGGTAGGGCGTTGAGCACATGAATTTTAAAGTCTTGTGGCTGGCCGAGGGCTTCGCTAACGTCAGTTTATCCTGCTGTGGAGTGTGACTTCTGCTGTGTATCGAGTTTTGGATCGGCTTAAGCGAAGTGCTCATCGGACCCTTGCCGCGGCGCTTGTGCTGCTGGCGACGCCCCTTTCCACCCACGCCGATGAGTTCCTGTCTCGAATCTATCCCCAGCGGGTCAAAGAGGTCATCGAGCAGCGCTGCGTCGTCTGCCACGGCTGCTACGACGCGCCATGCCAGCTGAAGCTCGATGCCTGGGCAGGTCTGGCGCGGGGCGCCAGCAAAGACCGGGTCTACGATGGATCGCGTTTACGTAGTGCCGCCCTGACCCGTCTCTACGAGGACGCCCATTCCCTCGACGCCTGGCGCGATCGCGGTTTCTACAGCGTTCTCGATGCGGACAACGCAGAGCAGGGCACGCTGTATCGCATGCTGGCCCTGAAGGACGCGTACCCCGCGGCGCGCGGCGGTATTCTTCCCGATGACTTTGACTTCAATCTGGATCGCGATGAGTCCTGCCCCCGGCAGGATGAAATGGCCGCCTATCGCGGCGAGCGCCCGCAGCAGGGCATGCCCTACGGCTTGCCGGGCCTCGATGCCGAACGCCGCCGGGTTCTGCAGGAATGGATTGAAGACGGCGCGCCGGGTGTGCTGGCGCCGCCCCGCCCCAACCCTGAGGAGCGTGCCGTTGCGGAGTGGGAAGCGTTTCTGAACGGCGATGAGAAGCGTGAGCGGCTTATGGCGCGCTATGTTTTTGAGCACCTGTTTATCGGCAGTCTTTACTTTGACGACCTGCCCGAAGACAGCGCCTGGTACACACTTGTACGTTCGCGAACGCCGCCCGGTGAGCCCATCGAGATCATTGCGACACGCCGGCCCTACGACAATCCCGGCAGTGAGCGCTTCTACTACCGATTGCAGGAGCGGCAGCTGAGTCGCCTGGCCAAGCGTCACATGCCCTACGCACTGAACTCGCGGCGCATGAATCGCTGGCGCGCGTTGTTTCTCGACCCCGACTACGAGGTGAGCGACCTGCCGGGCTACGAAGGAGACCGCGCGGCCAATCCCTTCATTACCTTCGAAGCCCTGCCGGTGGAGGCGCGCTACCGCTTTATGCTGGACGAGGCGCAGTTCACGATCATGGCGTACATCAAGGGCCCGGTGTGCCGGGGACAGGTAGCCCTGAACGTCATCGACGATCATTTCTGGGTGGCATTCGCGCGTCCGAATCCGGTAGATCCCGAGCAGCATGCGCGCTTTCTCGCTGCGGAAGCGAACGAGATGCGCCTGCCTCAGGCAAAGGGCAGCCTGGTCGTGTCTCTACTGCAGTGGAACAGCTATGCGAGAAGTCAGCGCAGTTTTCTCCGGGCTCAGGCTCGCGCCATCGCAAAGGTCATTGAACAGGATCAGCTGCAGCTGGATTTGGACCTCATCTGGGATGGAGACGGGGGCGAAAACGACAACGCTTCTCTGACCGTATTTCGCCATTTCGACAGCGCCACGGTGGTGAAAGGGTTCGTGGGTCAGAAGCCGAAGACCATGTGGATCATTGATTACTCGCTCCTCGAACGCATTCACTATCTCCTGGTCGCCGGCTTCGACGTCTACGGTGCCCTGGCGCACCAGCTGGAAAGCCGTCTGTACATGGACTTTCTGCGCATGGAAGGCGAGCAGGCATTTCTTTTGTTCCTGCCCGAGGACGAGCGGCTGGCTGTGCGCAATCACTGGTATCGCGACGCGCGGGAGCATACGCGCAATTACGTGATGCCGCCGAAAAACGAGAAGTACGAACGGCCGACGGCGATTCGCTACAGCACCGACGATCCCCGCAGCGAGTTCATGGGCCTGCTCCGTGCGCATATCGCAACGGGCGCGGAGACGCGCTACGCCGTGGACCATCCCGACCTCGCAGCGTTGATGACGGCGCCGGGGAAGCACTTCAGCTATCTTCCCGAAGTCGCATTTCTGCAAGTGCTGCCACGAAGCGGGCCGGCGCGCTACTACTCACTGATTCACAATCGCGCATTCAGCAACAACGCGCAGCTGTTTAACGAAGAGAACCGGCAACTGCCAGCAGAGGACACGCTGACCGTTGCCCGGGGTTTCATTGGGGCCTACCCGAACCAGTTTTTCCAGGTAACCGAAGCAGAGTTACCGCGTTTCGCAGCGGCGCTTCGTGAGCTATCGAGTGACGCTGCCTACACACAGCTGGTTGAACGCTTCGGCGTGCGTCGCACGGCGACCTGGTTCTGGAAACTGAGCGATGACATGCACGCGGAGTACTTCGCGACACAGCCGGTAGAGGCCGGTCTCTTTGACCTCAACCGCTACGACAACCGCTAGCCTCTCCGACGTCTGGAATGAAAAAGGCGGCTCGAGGCCGCCTGAAAACGTGGAACACGGGCGCCGATCGGCGCCCGGGAGTCTGCTTTAGAACGACGCTAGCATGTTGCCGCGAGCACGCTTGAGGTCGAAGCGATCGGCTTCCATTACCTTGGTCCAGGCTTCCACGAAGTCACGTACGAAGGCCTGCTCGGCGCCTTCATAGGCGTACATCTCGGCGATGGCACGCAGCTCTGAGTTGCTGCCAAACACGAGATCCACTTCCGTGGCCGTCCACTTCATCTCACCGGAGGTGCGGTCGCGCCCTTCGAAGACGTAGGGGTTGTCCTGGGACGGCGCCCAGTTCGTGTTCATGTCGAGCAGGTTAACGAAGAAGTCGTTGTCCAGGCTGTCGGTCTGATCCGTGAATACCCCATGCGCCACTCCACCGGCGTTCGCATCCAGCGTGCGGAGGCCGGCAACCAGCACGGACATTTCAGGCACCGTGAGGTCGAGCAGTTCGGCCTTGTCGACCAGGGCGTTCGCGGGCGAGCGCCAGGAGCGCTCGGCGTTGAAGTAATTGCGGAAGCCATCGGCCCGCGGCTCGAGGACGGCGAAGGATTTCTCGTCCGTCTGCGCCTGCGTCGCGTCCGTGCGACCGGGCGTGAAGGGTACTTCCACGGTGTAGCCTGCGTTCTTCGCGGCCTGTTCGACGGCGGCAGCGCCGGCCAGCACGATCATGTCGGCCAGGGAGATGCGCTTGTCCCCGCTCGCCTTCTTGTTGAAGTCCTTCTGGATACGCTCAAGACGCTTGATCACGCGCGCCGTTGCCTTCGGATCATTGACTTCCCAATCCTTCTGCGGGGCGAGGCGGATGCGCGCGCCGTTGGCGCCGCCACGCATGTCCGTATCCCGATAGGTCGACGCCGCGGCCCAGGCGGTGCGTACCAGTTCCGTGGTGGTGAATTCCGATGAGATCACACGCTGCTTGAGTTCGGCGATGTCGCCGGCGTCCACAAGCTCGTGATCCACGGCGGGCACCGGGTCCTGCCAGATCAACGCCTCGGCCGGCACGTCGCTACCGGCGTAGCGGGCACGCGGTCCCATGTCGCGGTGCGTAAGCTTGAACCAGGCGCGGGCAAAGGCATCCTCGAACTCTTCCGGGTTGTCCAGGAAGCGCTTCGAAATCTTGCGGTACGCCGGATCTTCCTTCAGGGACAGGTCCGTAGTGAACATGATCGGCTGGTGGCGAAGGCCCGCGACGTGGGCGTCGGGAACGGTACCTTCCGCGGCGCCGTCCTTGGGCACCCACTGCACCGCCCCGGCGGGGCTGCGCGTCATTTCCCAGTCGAAGGCAAACAGGTTGCCCAGATACATCATCGACCACTGGGTCGGCGAGGCCGTCCAGGCGCCCTCAAAGCCGCTGGTGATGGTGTCTTCAGCATTGCCTTTACCGCACCGGTTGTTCCAGCCCATACCCTGGGCGGCAACGTCCTCACCGGCCGGTTCCGCGGCCAGGCAGTCGTCGGGCTTGCGCGCTCCGTGGGCCTTGCCGAAGGTGTGGCCACCGGCGATCAGGGCGACGGTTTCGGCGTCGTTCATCGCCATTCGGCCGAAGGTTTCGCGGATGTCACGGGCAGCGAGCTTGGGATCCGGCTTGCCGTTGGGGCCCTCGGGGTTCACGTAGATGAGTCCCATCTGTACGGCGGCCAGCGGCTGCTGCAGCTCGCGGTCCCCGGTGTAGCGCTCGTCGGCGAGCATCACCGACTCCGGGCCCCAGTAAACGAGGTCGGGCTGCCAGTCGTCTTCGCGTCCGCCGGCGAAGCCGAAGGTCTTGAAGCCCATGTTCTCCATCGCCACATTACCGGCGAGCACCATGAGGTCAGACCAGGACAGGGCGTGGCCGTATTTCTGCTTGACGGGCCAGAGCAGCCGCCGGGCTTTGTCGAGGTTGGTGTTGTCGGGCCAGCTGTTCAGGGGCTCGAAGCGCTGCTGTCCGCCACCGGCGCCACCGCGTCCGTCGAGCGTGCGATAGGTTCCGGCGCTGTGCCAGGCCATACGGATGAAGAGTGGGCCATAGTTGCCGTAGTCAGCCGGCCACCAGTCCTGCGAGGTGGTCATGATCGCTTCGATCTCAGCTTTAATCTCGCCTAAGTCCAGCGTCTCGAAGGCAGCGGCGTAATTGAAGTCCGGGCCAAGAGGATTGGCCGCGTCCGCGTTCTCACGCAGCGGCTGAAGGTTCAGCGCTTCGGGCCACCAGTCCTGTACGGACTTAGGCTCTGGGCCCATGGAGCCGGCACTTGCGGGGACGGCCGCTGACATCGTTGCGGCCAGGGCCACGCAGATCGGTAACTTTTTCTTGAGCATGGTGAGTGCTTCCTCGTTTGCCTTGCGTTGGGTTTGCGGTCTTTTATAGCTTTCGGGCTGATCGTCTTCAGCTACAGCGCTCGCGATCGGTCCTTTCGCATACGCCGGTGGCTCGGCCCCGGCTCAAAACCACTGTAGTAGAGGTTTTGCTACGCAGAAACCGATTTATTTTCGAAAAATAAATCGAATAATCCGATGGCGGCGGCTGTTTGTGCGCAAAATCGTCAAATAAAGACGATAACCAATGTTAAATAAGATCGATTTGCACCAGTTTGGTGCGATCCGCCGGGCAAAATATAGACAGAAAAAGGCCGTTGCCGCGTTAGCCCCGTATACACCGCACATCCATCACAAGGAATCCGCCATGTCCTCAAAGCTCACGCGCCGCCACTTCATCGCGAGCACGAGCGTCGCCGCTGGCTCACTGCTCATCGCACGCTTTTCCCACGCGCAGGAAATCGTAGCGGCAGATGACGGTACGGCGGTCGCTATGGGATATGCCGCCGACCACACCACGGTCGATACGTCGGTCTGGACCAAGAAAGCCGCGGACAACGGCGCAAGCCAGCAGTGCACGAGCTGCGCCCTGTACCAGGCCGTTGACGACAGCTACGGCCTCTGTCCTATCTTTGCCGGCAAGCGCGTCCACGCCTCGGGCTGGTGCAACGGCTGGGTCGCCAAGTAGGCACTCATTCGCAAAGAATTTCGCCGGCCTGAAGTCAGGTTGGCGCCGCAACAACCGGGGTTTGGCCCCGGTTTTTTCGTTGCGGATCAGGACAGGCCCAGACCTTAAGCGTCCGTGGACCAGTCTATTTCGCTCACGAAGAGTATTTCGCAGGCTCCCACTCCCCGGTCCAGGCGAGTCAGGCTGGTGGGAACAACGCGGTTGTCCGGCAGCCGCACATCAACAAGGCGCCCTTTGAGAGTCACTATGGAGCCGAGGGGAGCTTCCTCGAACTGCCGGGTGATCTCGTCCGTCTCCCCGATCAAATGTATGTTTGCCGATGAGCGCTCGACGATGCTGAGGGGCAGGGGTGCGTCGTAGAGGTGCCAGTACATCAGCCGATCGCCCTGCAGGACGCGGGTACCCGCCGTAACGGTTTCGTCCGATATGGCACCCCAGCCGACGGCGAAATCCCAGGACGACACCACCGCCAGTTCGTCCCAGCGATAGCGTCGCTTGGACAGCAGCTTGGCCTGCACGGTGAATTCGGCCCGGGGCGTGAGCTGCGTTGCGCCCCGATGCAGCGTTTCTCCGCTGATGCTGCGCTGCTCGGGAGGTGCTGCGGCCTTCACGCCCGGGCCGAGGCTTACCGCCGGCGGCCCACCGCAGCTGCTCATAAGCAGGCAGCACGCGACGATATGGGATGCACAACCAGTTGCCACCGGACGGTTTTTTTTCATAGCGCGGTTCATTCTCCGGAGCCTACAATCGCGCGCCGTCAACTTCATCTCCCGAAAGCCCATGTACAAAGTTCGCACCTACAACAGCATCTCCGTAAAGGGTCTTGAGCGCTTCCCGCGCGACAGCTACGAAGTTGCAGGCGAGTTACCCAATCCCGACGCCTTCCTGATTCGCAGTCAGAAGCTTCACGATATGGAACTGCCGGTTTCTCTACAGGCCATCGCCCGGGCTGGTGCCGGCGTCAACAACGTACCCCTCGAGCGCTGCAGTAACGAAGGCATCGTTGTTTTCAACGCACCCGGGGCGAATGCCAATGCGGTTAAGGAGCTGGTCGTGGCCGGCATGCTGCTGGCATCGCGAGAGATTTTCCCCGGAATGCGCTTTGTGGACGAACTCCAGCCCATGGACGGACTTGATCCATTCCTCGAGAAAGAGAAAAAACGCTTTGCCGGCACCGAAATCATGGGCAAGACCCTGGGTGTGGTGGGGCTCGGGAACATTGGCTCGCTGGTCGCCAACATGGGCCTTGGCCTCGGCATGCGCGTCGTCGGCTACGACCCGGCGATCAGTGTGGAGGCCGCCTGGCGGCTGTCGAGTGACGTCGAAAAAATGGACAACCTCGGCGCCCTGTTTGCTCGTGCCGACTACATCAGTCTCCACCTCCCCGTGCTCGAATCCACGCGGAGCCTGATTGGGGACAACCTCCTCGCGGCGACGCCACCGGGAGCCGTCTTGATGAACTTCGCCCGCGGGGAGATCGTGGATACCCCGGCGGTGCTGCGCGCCCTCGATGGCGGTCTCCTGCACCGCTACGTCACGGACTTCCCAAGCAATGAAACCCTGGGCCATCAGGGCGTGCTGCACACGCCGCACATCGGCGCCAGTACCGGCGAGGCGGAAGAGAACTGCGCCATCATGGTCGCCGATCAACTCATGGACTACCTCGAACACGGCAATATTCGCAATTCGGTGAACTTCCCGAGCATCGCCCTGCCGCGCAGCACACCGATCCGCCTTACGATCAGCAACCGCAACGTGCCCAAGGTGTTGAACCGCATTACCGGTGTCATCGCCGAGCACGATATCAACATTGTCGACATGCTGAACAAGAGCCGCGACGAAGTCGCCTATAACATCATCGATCTCGAAAGCTGTCCCGATGAAGCGTCGCTGCAGGCGCTGGGCGCCATCGACGAAGTGATCAAGCTCCGTATCCTGGGGAATTGCTGACCACCGGGCGTCGGTCCCGAGGGCAGCGTGTTCTACCCGAGGGCAATCTGCGAAAGGGCCGTGGCGCGTATTTCAAGGCGTACGTTCCATCGGATTCCGCAACCATGCCGCGCCCTGTTCTGGTCCTCTTCCCTGTGATCCTCTGCAGCACCCTGATGTCGGCCTGCACCCGCGAAGGCGCGACCCCCGCCGACGCGAGCGAGGCCGCGGCCGCATCCGAGAGCGGGCGTCTCGCCTATCCGGCTACGCGCCGTGGCGATGTGGTGGACAACTACTACGGCGCGCAGGTGCCTGACCCCTATCGCTGGCTCGAAGACGACCGCAGCGAGGAAACCGCGCTGTGGGTCGCGGCGCAAAACGCGGTGACGCGGTCCTATCTCGACGCCATACCGTTCCGCGACACGATCGCGGCGACCGTCGAAAAGCTCCTCGACTACGAGCGTGAGAGCGCTCCGTTCTTCGAGGGCGGCTACCAGTACTTCTACGCCAACGACGGCCTGCAGAACCAGGATGTGCTCTACCGACGTCGGGTCGGCAGCGACGATGAGGCCGAAGTGTTCCTCGACCCCAATTCCTTCAGCGAAGACGGCACCGTTAGCATGTCCGCGGTCAGCTTCAGTCGCGACGGCCGCTTCGTGGCGTATCAGCTTTCGACGGGAGGAAGCGATTGGCGAAACATCGTTACGCTGGATACGGAGACGCTTGAGCCCGTGGACGATGCGCTCGTCGACGTCAAGTTCAGTGGAATCGCCTGGCGTGGCAGCGAAGGATTCTATTACTCGAGCTATGACAAGCCGGACGGCAGCGAGCTGTCGGCCATGACCGATCAGCACAGGCTCTATTTTCACCGCCTGGGCAGCACGCAAGCTGAGGACGAGCTGGTCTTCGGAGCCGATGAGTCCGAGAAGTACCGCTATGTCGGTGCGAGCGTGACGGAGGACGACCGATTTCTGAGCATCTCGGCGGCGGATTCGACTTCCGGCGAGCGCCTCTTTGTCGTCGACCTTGCCGTCGAGGATAGGCGGCGCGTCGCGGTCGTGGACGACGAGACCTCCGACGTGTCGGTGATCGACAGCGATGGCGACTGGATCTACCTGAAAACCAACCGGGATGCGCCCAACGGCCGCGTGGTGCGGGTGCAGGCGGAGGATCCGGTGCCCGGGAATTGGGAAGAGGTGATTCCAGAACGTGACGCCGTGCTATCTGTGAGCACCGCGGGTGGTTATTTCTTTGCGACTTATATGGTGGACGCCCTGAGCCGGGTGGCGCAGTTCGACCGCGACGGGAGCAAAATTCGCGACATCGAACTTCCGGATCTTGGTACGGCCTATGGTTTTGGCGGCAAGCGCCGGCAGGACACGGTCTACTTCAGTTTCACCAACTACCGCCTGCCTTCCAGTATCTTCAGCGTTGACGTAGCCAGCGGTGACGTCGACCTCTATCGGGCGTCCCGCTCGGTTTTCGACAGCGATGCCTTCGAGACAGAGCAGGTGTTCTACACCTCTCGCGATGGGACCCGCGTGCCCATGACCATCACCTACGCCCGGGGAACGCCTCGGGACGGTTCCGCACCGACCATGCTTTACGGGTACGGCGGCTTCAACATCAGTCTCAGGCCAAGCTTCTCCAGCGGCGTGGGCGCCTGGCTGAAACTGGGCGGCATTTATGCCGTGCCGAACCTGCGCGGAGGTGGGGAATACGGCAAGGAATGGCACCTCGCGGGCACGAAAGAAAAAAAGCAGAACGTCTTTGACGACTTCATCGCCGCGGCCGAGTACCTGATTGCCGAGGGCTACACGAGCCGGGAAAAGCTGGTCCTTCGCGGTGGGTCCAACGGAGGGCTGCTGGTCGGCGCCGTCATGACCCAGCGCCCAGACCTGTTTCGCGTCGCGCTGCCGGCGGTGGGCGTGATGGACATGTTGCGCTATCACCGCTTTACCGCCGGCGCCGGCTGGGCCTATGACTATGGCACCGCCGATGACAGCGAGGCGATGTTCCGCTACATCTACGGCTACTCGCCGCTTCATCAGCTCAAGGACGGTACGGCCTATCCGGCCACGCTGGTGACCACCGCCGACCACGACGATCGTGTCGTGCCCGCCCATTCCTTCAAGTTCGCGGCAAGACTGCAGCAGGCGCAGAGCGGATCGGCCCCGGTCCTAATTCGCATCGAGACGGATGCGGGGCACGGTGCCGGTACACCCACGAGCAAGATTATCGACCAGTACGCGGACGTATTCGCCTTTGCCCTGAACGCCATGGGCGTCGAGAGCCTGGCAGGCGTTTCCAATGACGCTGGGGGTAACTGACGGATCGACGTGCCTGCGCCGAATCCCGGCTGCGACAGCACCGGAATGCCGTGCTCTGCGTAATAGCAGCTCACCCTGCGCTCTATGTTGAGGAGTTGCGATGTTTCGGAGTATTTCCAGCGCCTTGATCGGCGCCCTTGTGATCTGCGGCACGAGCGCTGTCCAGGCCCAGGACGACGCCGATTCGGCATCCGTCGCCGCCATCGCGGGCGTGCCCAGCGCCGCGGCCGGTGCCCAGGCAGGCTGGCGAAATCAGTTCGGTATCGGGGTGATCGCCAACCCCAAATTTGTCGGTAGCGACGAATACAACGTCCGCCCCATTCCCTACCTGGACCTGCGCTACTTCGACGCCAAGGGCGCTCGCTACTTCGCCAACGTACCGCAGGGCCTTGGAGGCTATCTGTACCGTAGTTTGGATCCGGCCAAGGGCAGTTTCCTGCGCCTGGGCGCCGCCCTCGCCCCAGGTTTCAATGTGCGTGACGATTCCATCGACGGCCTCGACGAGGTCGGGGTGGCGACGGAGGCGCGCCTTTACCTGGAGACGGGCGGCAGAAACTGGGTCGCCACGGCGACGCTGGCTCAGGACGTGGGTTCCGGCCACGAGGGAGCGTACCTGGACCTCGGTCTCGCCCTGCGAGGCCGCTTCAAGGACCCGCGCGGATTCTATGCCGTCGGTCCTGTGCTCCGCCTGGGGGACAAGCACTACAAGGATTCACTTTTCGGTGTAACGCCGCAGGATTCAGACGAAACCGGGCTCCCGGCCTACACCGCCGATGCCGGCGTGGAGCGACTTGGGCTGCAGGGTCTGGTGAGTGTTCCCCTGGGGCAGAGCAAGTGGCGTGTGACCGGTCTCCTGCGCGCGAGTCAGCTCATCGACAACGCCGCGGACAGTCCGATTATCGTTGATGAAACGCAGCTGTTCTTCCTGACGGCGCTGACGAGATCGTTCTGATGCGCTATCGAGCCGCGCGCTCGGCTGGAAATCTGCTGCTTGCGCTGATGCTCGGCACGACCGCCGTCGCGCCGGGATTCGCAGCGGAGGCTGGCGACGAAGCCGGGGCGGAGACTGGCGAGCTCTACAGCTATCGACCGGGCAGCCGGGATGGTATCGGGAAGTGGTACATGGGTCGGGAGATTTCCCACGTCATGGGACACCTCGGTGCTGGCTGGCTCGAGCGCCCCGCCCGGGAGCGGCAGGAGCGCACGGATATGCTCATCTCGCGTCTTCCTCTCGAAGCGAATTCCGTGGTCGCCGATATCGGTGCGGGGACGGGCTACTTCAGCTTTCCCGTGGCGCGTCGCGTACCCGAGGGGCGGGTGTATGCCGTGGACATCCAGAAGGAGATGCTCGCCTTTATCGACGCGCGCCGCGAGGAAACGGGTATCAACAACGTGCAGTCGGTCCTGGGCGATGTCCGCGATCCCGGGCTCCCGGAAGGCGCGCTGGATCTGGCGTTCATCGTGGACGCGTACCACGAGTTTTCTCATCCTCGGGAGATGGGCGAGGCGCTCGTAAGGTCGTTGAAACCTGGCGGCCGGCTGATCCTTATCGAGTACCGGGCTGAGGACCGTTCCGTGCCCATCAAACCCCTGCACAAAATGAGCGAGGATCAGGCCCGCAGGGAGATGCTCGCCCTGGGCCTGGAGTGGGAGGCGACCCAGGATTACCTGCCTCAGCAGCACGTACTGATCTTCAAGAAGCCTGCTTCATGAGTGAGCGACCCGGTTCACAAATCTCGATCCCCGCGCCGTAAACCCGTGATGTAAAACACATTTACTCCAAGCCTCGCTGTATCGCCCCTCCTGAACCACCCAGAATCTGCGTTCCTTTAACAGGCGGAGTGAGCCGTGAGCAGGCGCAGAGTACGACGGGCGAAGAGACAACGAAGGCGCATCATCATTGCCAGCGTGGCAGTGGGATCGGCGCTGTTCGCCTTCGTGTCCACCGTGGTAAACGACGGTCGACATTCAGCTCCGCGCGAGCTGTTCGTGGAGCGCGAAGTCGCTGGCGGCACAGGTACGCCCAACGTTGCGCAAGCCCGGGGAACGCACCCCGTGGACGCGATCCCCACGCTTGCCTCAGACCCGCAGGCTCTCGACTCTGGCCTTTACGGCTCGATTGACTATATCACCTCGAACTACGATCCGCTGTATTCCGGTCTCGATGAGAGCCCAGTCACCGACCCCGATGACATCGACGGGCTCGGGCCGAATGCAGACGATGGATACGGGATTTTGGGCACAGGCCCTACCCAGAACATCAGCATGAATGTCGGTGCGCGCTCCAAGCGCGCTTCGCGTCGGCGCGGTCAGGGGTCCGGCGGAGGTGGCACGGGCTTCGGCGGTTTTGGAGCCGTCGGTGGCGGCGTCGGGGCCGGTCCCGCAAGCGGAGAGTCCGGTCCTGGGCTCGCCTCGTCCGAGCAGCCGATACCAAGATCGCTGTTTACAGGTTTGAACCCCCCCGGACCGGAGAATGACGACAGTATTTCTCAGGAAGTGGCAGCGCTCGGTGCCCCGAACTTCGCATCCCTGCCAGCCAACTTCGATCCCTGTCAGCACGGCGGTCTGGTTGTGAGCCCCTGTGTTTCACCGGCCATTGATCCCTGTCCGTCTGATGGCTCGGGCGCCGCCTCCTGTTCCAGCGGTGATTCCGGGAGCGACGTTCAGCGCTCGGTGGCGTCGGTGAACGGCCGACGCAGCGGCGCCACCGATTCCGACGAAGGTTCCGGCAGCAGCGGCAGCCGTCAAAGCGGTGAGAATAGCGAAGGTCGCGAAAACGTTGGCGGTAGTGAAGACCCGGATGATCGCGTCGGCACTGGAGGAAATGGCGGCGGTGATGAGGGCTTCCAGATCGCCGCGATTGCCGGCGAAGGTGGTGAAGGCAGTGGCAAAGGTACTCAAAGCAGCGCCGACGAGAGTCAAACGTCCACCGATGATGACGAGACAAGAAGTCCCTACGCAAGTACCGACCTTCGCCCTCTCCTGATCAGCGGAGGAGTGAATCCGGACCCCACGCAGGGCGGTGGTGCCGATGAGGATGAAGAGGGTAGTGGCGGTGGAGGTAGCGACGGGAATAGCGGCGGCGCTCTCACCACCGCAAGCACCTCAACGGCGGTTCCGGTGCCGGCACCGGCCCTTCTGCTCAGCTTTGGTATCGCGCTGCTGATGCGGCGCCGCTAGCGTCCACATTCGCGCAAACCACCGGGTGCCTGGAAATCCACGCGCCCGACGGACGCCCTTCAGTTGAACAGCTAAGGCTGAGTGGCTAAGGCGCCGATTCCCGCAGCGCCATGACATCCTCATCGATCGTCCGGGTCAGCGTATCCAGCATCTCCGGCGCGATGCGGCCCATAACGTTTACTAGCACGAGCTCCTCCTGGTCCACGCTCATCAGCGCCAGGCCCAGCAGCTGTCCGCTCTCTTCACGGACCAGCACGTGTACGCGGGAATACTCTTCCGACACGCGCATCACGGCCCGCCACTTTTCACTGCGAAGATTTCTTGCGTTCTTTTCCAGGCTTGAGTACAGCTTGGCCGAGTCGCTCTCTTCTCCAACGGAGTAGACCCGCACCCTCACCCCGTCGAGAGCCTCCAGCAGGGCCATGGTCTCCGGATCCTCATCGGCATGTCGTGCGGCGAAGCCCAGCAGCGCCGGTCCGATGGAAATGCTGGTGTCTCGCTTCAATCCCGCGTCGCGGGGAACGCTGATGTCTGCAAAGCCGGGGTTGGTGGACGACGCCGTGACGCCGCAGGCCCCCAGGCCGCAGCTAAGCGAGAGCACGGCGAGAGCGCGGGTGACACGCCTCACAGGTCGACATCCACGTCGACGTCTATATCCACTCGCTCCATCACGCTGCTCAGCTCGCTCGGATCGATATCGCCAAGCACATTGATGAATACCGCTTCCTCTTCGTCTACCGCCATCACCGTCACGCCGTGTATGCGATCGCTGTCATGCTTGACGAAAATATCCACCCGCTCGCCGTCCTCGCGAACGCGAACCACGCGTTCCCAGGCGTCGCTGGTAAGCCTGGAACTCATGGTTTCCATGCGCTCGGCGGCCGGGTCGGGCTTGCCGTGGGTGTCGTATACGTGAACCCGTACCGACTCCATGTTGCGCAGGGTGGCGGCGGCAACGGGGTCCTCGTGATCCATTGCTCCGATCAGGCGCAGCAGCGAGCTGCCAACGTCAATCATGACCCGCGGCTCGCCGTATTCCGCGGCGAGTTCCCCGAAATCAACGTAGCCCGGACTTTCTTCCAGGGGCGCTGCCGCGCGTTCCTCCGCAAAGGCGGTGCTAAAGGTCGCAAAGGCGAGAAGTGTTGTGAATCCGATGGCTAGGGCTTTCATGGCAGGTGCTCCGCGGTGGGGATGTCCGGAGTTTGGCTCCCGGGCGGGCAAGGCGCAGCCCGAAGTCGATGAGCGGAGCGCCTGCTGCGATGAACACCCGAAGCTGGCTCGTCAGATCCCCGGTGGCGGCGATTGCGACGCCTGGGCTGACTCGAACAGATCGCCGGTCGCGCCCTCCGGGGACACCCGGACCGCGTCCCCAACCCGTAGCCAGCCCCCGCGAAGAATGCGGCAGCACAGGCCGCCATGGCCGAGCATCGCCGCGACGCCGCCGCTGCCGAGGGCCTGCTCCATACGCGAGCAGGGATGGCAGAGGGCTCCCGCCTCAAACATGGCTTCGCCGATGGTGAAGCGCTGATAACGGAGGGCATGCAAGTTGATGCCGCTCACCACCAGATTGCGGCGCAGCAGCGCGGGGTCGATGTGATCCCGTCCCAGGAAATGCGCGGTCTGGTCAATGAACTCCCGGGAAATAACCGTCACCTGACGGCCCGAGCCCGGAGTGTTATCGCAGCGGTGATCCCCTTCAAGCCCATGCTCAGCGATCGCCCGGACCGTATCGACGACGCGCATAGCGTCCCGCCGGGCCGGCCGCAGTCCGATCCACTCCAACTGCCCCGGGCGAAGATCCCGGGCGAAGCGATCAAGCGGGTTGGCCTTTTTCCTCACCCGCTGCTTATCGGTCGAGGCCGGCCCCGCCCGCGGGAGCGGGCCAGGCGACGCTGTGGGACCGAGCCGGGAAGGTTCGCCTAGACATCGTCCAGCGGTATGGCCTTGGAAAGGATTTTCTGGACGTCGCTGTCGTCCCCGGTCAGCTCCCAGTGGACCAGCGAGATTGGAACGCTGCCGGCGTCGCGCAGCTCGGTGAAGAAGGTCTTCAGATCGTAGGGCTTGCCCTCGGCCGCCATCTGCTGGCTGCGCGCGGCGAGGAGGCGCTCAAGGAGGTACTTGCCGGTGACGTAGCTGGTTCCGTAACCCGGCTGGCGAAGGTAGAGATGCTGTTCGAAGGCCAGCAATTCGGGTTCGTTGCTCATCCAGCGCCGCGGTGTCCAGTCCACGTGGATGGTTCCCGCCTCAGCCATGGTCTTTTTGTTGGCGTGGGCCTGCAGAGACCCGAGTCCCCGCGCGGCGCGCTGGGCCAGGTAGATCCAGGTCAGCTCACGCGAGCGCGGTGAGTCGTCGTAGAGTCCGGCGTGCATGAACATCTCTTCCACACCCGTCGCCGTCCCCTCATTGCGTGTGTCGAAGATGTTGTAGAGGAGCGGCAACCGACGTACGGGGCTGGCATTGGGATAGAAATCGATCTCGGCGAGATCGAACCAGTGATAGAAGTGCGCAAAAAGCGGACGCGGGTCGTAGTGCGTGACGATGGTAAAGAAGTTGCGCTCCTCCGGCGGCTGGTAGGGACCCAGGTGCGCGACGAGTTCCTTGGCCATGTAGTCGCGCATGGGCAACACATCGTCGTCGGCAAACCAGGCGAGCATCTGCGCCGCGGTTCTGTCCACGAGTTCCTGGTAAGCCTCGGCCGAGGTGACTGCTTCCTGTGGGGGCAACTCGCGGTTGCGGTGTTCTTCCAGCGCCAGCGATGACCAGGCGCGGTCGAGTTCGCGCTCCAGAAGCGAGTATTCGCGGGCGTGGTCCATCGGCAGGTAATGCACCTGCATCTGGTACCAGCTGTACTCATCGCGCCCCACACCCGAAGGGCCGGTCTTCATGGGCGCTTCGGCTTCGAGCCAGGCGACAAGTTCCAGCGATGCATCCTTCGCCGCATCCAACGCCGCGGTCATTTCAGCGCTGGCCGCTGCGCCGATCTTTCCGCGTATGTCGTCCACCAGGGCCGCCTGGCGACGGATATTCCGCGTGCCGGCGATCCACAGATCGCGGGCATTGCCGGTGAGGTTGCGCTCGGCCTGCTTCATCAGCGGCGGAATGACGCTGAGCTGAGCAAGCATGCGCTCTTCTTCCTCTGCGCTCAGGGGGAACTCATAGGTCCACAGCTCAAGGATGGCGTGGTGCGTCGGTCCCTCGTGGCCCGGTACGTCGCTGCGGTTCGCCCAAATGGTTTGGTAGTAGGCCGGGTCCCGGACCCAGGGCTTGAGGATCTTGTGATTGAACTCAAAGCCGTTCATTTCTGCGCGGACGATGTGCCAGTCCACTTTCGCCGAGACCGGCCAATCGTCGATGTCCATCGCGTTGAGGCGAGCGCGGTAGTCTTCGAAGACCGCATAGCGCTCGGCAAAGCGTTCCTCCGTATAGTCCGGCGCGCCCTCCAGCAGGGGCGGACTCTCAAAGGCCCGCCAGTCTTCGAACAGCTTTACGAGGTCGGCATGGTCGGCCGCGCTGGCGGAGCTGCCAAGTACGCCGCCGAGGAGCAGAGCGCCCAGGCCCGCAAGCAGCAGACTGGGGGTCGAACGATGGTGAGGAATGCGAGGTGCGGGCATGGAGTTATTCTCATTACTTCCGGTATGACGGGGGAGAGAGTCTAACGCCCTGGAAGTCGCACTCGAAGGGGTTTTCGGGAGCCAAGTAAAAAATTCTGCTTAGCTTCGGTTCGGCCGTTGAACCGTCGTTTGCGCGATACTTTCGCCGTCAGTTCCGTTAGGCTTGCGCGCTTTTCCGCGCTGCTTTGTAGCGCGCCGTTTGCTGCTATTGGAGGAACCCGCCGTGCACCTTGCCCGCTTCCCGCGCCTGCACTTTGCCCACCTGCCCACGCCTCTTGAGCCGATGGAAAACCTTAGTCGTGAGTTCGGCGGACCGAAGCTTTGGGTCAAGCGGGACGATTGCACGGGCCTTGCGGGGGGCGGCAACAAGACCCGCAAACTCGAGTTTCTGATGGCCGATGCGCTGGAGCGCGGTGCCGATACGATCATTACCCAGGGTGCAACGCAGTCCAATCACGTGCGGCAGACGGTCGCTATCGCGGTGAAGCTGGACATGGCCTGCCACGTCATTCTTGAGGATCGAACGGGGAGCACGCGCCAGGACTACCAGCATAACGGCAACGTTCTGCTTGATCGGCTCTTCGGTGCGAACATCGAGCGCGTGGACGGCGGCACCGACATGAACGCCGCCATGGAGTCGCTTGCCGAGCAACTGCGCGGTGTCGGTAAAAAACCGTATGTGATCCCCGGTGGCGGCTCCAACGCCATCGGCGCGCTGGGCTATGCCAATGCGGCACTGGAACTGCTAAGCCAGGCAAACGATCGCGGTCTGCGCATTGATCGCCTGATTCACGCCACCGGAAGTGCCGGTACGCAGGCCGGTCTGGTTGCAGGTCTGGCTGCGCTCAACAGCGGTATTCCGGTGCTGGGCTTCGGTGTACGCGCAGCGAAGGAGAAGCAGGAGGAAAACGTCTTCCGTCTCGCGGAGCAAACCGCGGAACTGCTCGGGGCGCCGAACGCCGTGGCGCGTGAGAGCGTGGTCGCGAACTGTGACTACGTGGGTCCCGGCTACGGCTTTACAACACCGGCGACTATTGAGGCGATCGAGCTTTTCGCGCGGCGGGAAAGCATTCTGCTGGATCCCGTGTACTCCGGAAAGGGCGCCGCAGGACTCATCGATCAACTTCGCAGCGGCGCGTTCTCGGGCGACGAGAACATCGTGTTCCTGCACACTGGTGGCAGTCAGGCACTCTTCGCCTACGGCGACGATTTCAACTATGGGCGGAGCTGATAGCGGCGCCGGAGCGGAGCTCGTCGCTGGCGTCCTCGGCGGCATGGGGCCCGCGGCGACCCTAGATCTCCTCCAGCGCGTGCTCGCACTCACACCGGCGAAGAGTGATTCCGATCACCTGCGCATACTGGTGGACAACAACCCAAAGGTCCCCTCACGCATCACGGCACTCATCGACGGCACGGGGGAGAGTCCCGCGCCGACGCTGATTGCCATGGCGCAGGGGCTTGAGGGGCAGGGGGCAGACTTCCTCGTGATGCCCTGCAATACGGCGCATCACTACCACGGTGAAGTGGCCGCGGCCGTCACAATTCCGTTCCTCAACCTGATGGAACTCGTCCAGGGCGAGCTGGACGTCCTGCCCGGATCGCCGCGTCGCATCGGTCTGCTGGCGTCGTCGGCGCTGCGCCGCATCGAACTCTACGAGCCCTATGTCAACACCGCTGAGCGTCAGCTTCTCTACCCGTCAGCGGGCCGCCAGCACGACTTGATGGGCCTCATCCTGGCGGTCAAGGCCGGGTGCGTGGAAGACCGCGATTTGCAGGCCCTGCATGCGGCGGTCGATGACCTCGGTACAGCCGGGGCGGATGTGCTCCTCGTGGCGTGTACGGAAATCTCCGCGCTTGGCAATGCCCTGGTAGCTGAATGTCCCGTGGTTGACGCTGCCGACGTACTGGCTCGGGCCGTGGTCCGCTGGGCTCGGCACTGGGAGACCTGAGCTTTCGCCCCTTCCCTCTTGCCTTCTGAGCTCTGCGCGCCCGGATGCGGTGGACTGGCGATGGAGTGGTTTTTCTCTGCCTGAGCGCCCAGCCAATCAATGCACCTTCACTGGAACAAACGCGGCGCCAAGATCGGGGCGTTGCGGCCCCGATTTCTTCGAAGGAGGCAACGCCCGGCTAGCTCGCTCGCTAGGCGAGTCTGGGTGCTTCGACAGCTCAGGCGTTTTGCTGGCTCAAGCGCTTTGCTAACTCAGGCGCTTCGCTATGCCCCGGAGCGTATCTGCCAGCGCGTTGCGACGGCGCTGGGCTGTGTCAGTGCCGCTCGCTTTGCGGAGGCTGCCGGCCATGCGTTCGAGCTTTCTCGCCAGACTACGGTCGCGATCTTCCGCGCTGAGGAAAGCCGATGCCGCGGTGAGGAGCTCGTCCAGCGCCGACCGGTCCTCTTCGGGGATCTGCTCTTCCCTCGCGAGCTGATCGATGTAGGCGCGCGCGACTACGGGTTCCGCCGGCCAGCTCACGGGGAACTGCTGCTGCGGATTGAAGGTCTCGCCCTGGCTGGCCAGGCGCGCCGCCTCGATCTCGTTTTCGGTCAGAAATTCGCTGGGTGTGAGCGCAAAGACGTCCAGACCGCGGGCGATCTCGGTGCCGTAGATCAGGCCGTCATACCAGTAGGTGGACCAGTAGCCGCCGAGAACCAGCGCATCCTCGTGGATCGGCCCGCGGTCGAAGAAGGCGATCTCTACCGGGTTGGAGGAGTCGGTGAAGTCGATGATCGACATGCCGCCCTGGTACCAGGCCTGCACAAAGATGTCGCGACCGGGCACGGGTACCACGGAGCCGTTGTGCGCGACGCAGTTCTCCTGCTCGACCTGCGGCGCGCCGATCTTGAAGTAGCTGCGGAACTCGAGCTTTCCATCAACGATGTCGTAGATCGCGTCGGCACCCCAGTCCAGGGGATCGTAGGTCCGGCAGCGAGGCCGGCTGCCGCCGCCCCACTCATCGGTGAAGAGGACCTTGGTGCCGTCGTTATTGAACGTGGCCGAATGCCAGTAGGCGAATCCCTTGTCGCTCACCTCGTCGATACGCACCGGGTTCATGGGATCGGCGATATCGAAGATGATGCCGTTGCCCGAGCAGGCGCCGGCCGCGATCTTTGCCGAGGGGAACACGGTGATGTCGTGGCACTGATCGGTGCGACGCGTCTCCTGCGTGTCATCACCGTGATCACCGCCGCGCCAGAGTCCTGCGATCTGCCCGGTTTCCAGGTCGGCGAAGACCGTCGGGCTGCGCACGATACGGGAACCGGTGGGATTCTCTACGGGTATTTCGATGACGTCGATGCGGAACAGCGCCGTGCGATCGTCACCCGGGGACTCGTCGTAGCAGCCCTCGAGTTCGTCGGTTTCACGGACCGAGGAGGTGCCGGAGTTATAAACGACAATCCGCTCGTCGTCGGCATCTACCACGGAGTGCGTATGCGAGCCGCGGCAGGTCTGTACCTGCCCGACCTGGCGCGGGCGGGCCAGGTCGCTGATGTCGAAGATGCGCAGGCCGCGGAAGCGATCGGGGCTTATGTCCTCCGTGATGCCTTCGCGCCCACAGTCGACGCGCCCCCGGGTCTGCTCCACGGACATGATCAGCAGGTCGCCGACGATCGATACGTCGCCCTGGCCGCCGGGGCATACGATGGAGCTGAACAGCTCGGGTACGCCGTCGTCTTTCAGTTTGTAGACATTGAAGCCGTGGTAGCTGCCGGCCACGAGCACGTCGTCGGCAAAGGCCATGTCCGTGTTCGAAAAACTCATGAGCGGGGATCGCTCACCCCACTCCGTGTCCTCGTTACTTTGTTCGTCCTCTTCGCGATCTAACGATTCCTCTTCTTCCTCCTCTTCATCGTCCTCGATTAACGGGGGCAGGCCCGCGGGGTTGGACGGATCAAAGAAGCCCGCGGGTTTGGACAGGGCGGCGACCAGCCGCAGATTACTGATGGCCTCCTCGGCATCGTCAAAGCCCGGCGCAAGGCCGGCGCGGGGATCGGAGGACAGGCCGACGAGCATGGCGTTCATGCGCTCGATCTCCGAGGTTTGATCGCTCACGATGTCCGAGGTGAAGTCCAGCAGCACCGGATCGTAGGCGGAGCCCGGCTGATCCAGCAATTCCTCCACCATGGTCAGAGCACCCTCATGGTGCGCGATCATCAAGGTCAGGAACTGGCGATCAAAGCCCACGCCCCGGCTGTCGGCGAGCAGGGCCATATCCTCGGGTGAGGCCATGCCAGCCATGTCGTGGGACATGTGCATGGCGTGGTGTGCACTGGCCTCGGGCACCTTCTCGCCGCGCTCCGCCAGCCAGTCCTGCATGAACTCGATCTCGTCGGCCTGGGAAGCGTTGATCCGGCCGGCGATGTCCTTGAGTTCGGGACTGTTGGTACGCTCTTCCACGAGCACGGCCATCTGCACGGCCTGGTTGTGGTGCGGGATCATGTCCTGCATGAAACGCACGTCGTCCGGTGAGTAGCTGGTCTGGGCGATCTTCGCCGCCTCTGCGGCGCTCAGCTCGCGGACGTCCTGCCCCGGTGCGCCGGGCTGCACGATGGGTACCTGGGCGTGGAGAGCGGAGGCGCTGAGCAGGACCACCGTAAGTCCAGCGCCACGGATCAAGCAAAGGAACATGGAGAACACCTTCTGGATTTTTGGTGGCGCCAACGTTAGCACGGTGGAATCCTTTGCTGTACACCCCCGGTAGGCTCGCAAGCACCCCCGCGCGCTGATTTGCTTTTCGCAGCCGCCCGCAGCTTGCCGGCGCTGGGATTCGGGATTGAAGAGTTCGTTTTTACCGCCAGGTCCGTCAGCGCGGTGGTTCCCCCGACGGCGCCCGGGCTAAGCTGCGCCCATGGATCCCTCGCAGTTCTTCTGGCAGCTCGCCCTCATTCTTATCGCGGCGCGCATCGGGTCCGCTGTGGCCGTGCGCTATGGCGCACCGGGTGTCATCGGTGAACTGACCGTCGGTGTGATCCTCGGACCGAGCCTCTTCGGCATTCTTGAGGCTTCCGAGCCCATCCATCTACTCGCCGAGATCGGGATCATCCTTCTCCTCTTTGAAGTCGGACTGGATACGGACCTCGGGCGCCTGGCGAAATCCGGGGGGCGCTCCGCGGCCGTCGCTCTGGGCGGTTTTCTTCTGCCCTTCCTGCTCGGCTTTGCGACCAGCCGCTACCTGTTCGGACAGGATCTGCTGCTGGCGCTCTTTATTGGCGGCACGCTGACGGCCACGAGCATCGGGGTTACCGTGCGTATCCTGCGGGACGTCGGTCGCCAGGACAGTCGCGAGGGCCAGATCGTTCTGGGCGCCGCCGTTATCGATGACGTCCTCGGTGTCCTGCTTCTCGCCTTACTCTACGAGTTCTCCCAGACCGGAGATCTGAGCCTCAGCAACGTGGGTCGACTGACGCTGTTTATCGGTCTGTTCTTTTTCCTGGCGCCCGTGCTCGCCAAGCTGATGTCCTTTGTCCTCCGGCGCTATACCCATCTCTTCACAAGCGATGCGGTGCTGCCCGTGATGATCGTATCGCTGGTGCTGCTTTTCGCCTGGCTCGCGCACGCGGTCGGTGCTCCGGAACTGCTTGGGGGCTTCGCTGCCGGTCTCGCGCTGTCGCGCCGTTTCTTTCTTCCCTTCGGTGCCGCGCTGGGGCGCGACCCTAACTTCGCGGAACAGGTGGAGCGCGACATGCGGCCTGTGTTCTCGCTGTTCACGCCGATCTTCTTCGTCACCGTGGGGCTGTCCCTGGACCTGCGGGAGGTGGACTGGGGCTCGGCGTTTGTGTGGATCTTCTCTCTCAGCCTCGCCTTTGTGGCGATCGTGGCGAAGATCGGCGGCGGCTACGCGCTGCGCGGGGAGCACTGGCTCATGAAGACGGCGGTTGGCATGGCGATGGTGCCGCGGGGCGAGGTGGGCCTGATCTTCGCGGAACTTGGTCGTTCGGCGGGAATCTTTGACGGAGCGACCTACGCGGCGATCGTACTAGTCATCGCCTACACCACGCTGTTCTCGCCCTTCTGGATAAAAGTGTTCTACCGCCTCTACGGCCATCGCCCGGAACTCAATTAGCCATGCACCCGACTGCACCTGAGTGTCGCCCGCCATCGCTGCAGCGCGGTTGGCTGGAGGTGATCGCGATCGTCTTGCTGATCGAAGCGGGCGGCGTTGTTGGCAGCCTGACGGGCTTCCTCCCCGCCGTGCCCATCGGTTCAATCACCTTGCCTCTCGTCGCGGCAACCCTGTTCCTGCGCCGCGAGGGTGTTCGTTGGCTTGAATTGGCTTTCCCGGCGCGACCCTCCGCGGCTGCGACCGTCGCTTATGCCGCTCTTGCACTGCTTACGGCCGTTGGTATGACCATGCTGGTTTCTTTTGCAATCCAGCCCCTGGGCCTTCCCGGTCCTGATCTCACGGCCTTCGTGGTGCTCATCGAAGGAAAGCTGAGTATGTACCTGTGGATGTTGATCCCGGTCTGCTGGGGTAGTGCGGCCATCGGAGAAGAGCTTCTGGTTCGGGGTTTTTTGCAGCACCGTCTCACGGGGATGACGGGTCGTGGCACCGGTGTCGCGCTGCAGGCCCTGATCTTTGCGGCGGCACACTTCTACCAGGGTCTGTCTGGCGTGATCATGGTATTTGTCATCGGTCTGGTTTTCGGCCTGGTGTACCAGCGCAGCCGTAACCTGCTGCCGCTGTTTCTCGCGCATGGTCTTATCGACACGTTTTCCATAACCGCGATCTACCTCGGCCGGGCCGATTTGCTGACCTATTGAGCCCGCATTACGGGCGGGCAGAGATCACGCCCGCGCCTCTTCCTTCACCAGGCCTGCGAGGAGCTCAACGATTTCGCCATGCGGCATTCCCTGGGTGTGGCGCGCATGATCCTTGTTCCCGGGAATGCGCCGCTTCGTGACGCCACAGGCCGTGTCATAGAAAAAGGGGCTTCGCCAACGCCGGCGCGCGAAGCGTTGCTTGAGCGGATCGAGCTGGCGATCGGGGCCTCCCCAGGCAAACCAGGTCCAGGGCATACGCCGTCGTTCCGTGGCGCAGGACAGGGGATCTCCGATTGCGGTGAGTTGCGTCTTGGCTTCCCGGAGATCCCGGTTGCACAGATAGAAGAGATTGAGCACCTGCACGAAGTGTCCTTCGGGCCATTCGAGTCCCGCGCTGCGATAACTCTTGCGCACAATGGCGCGCACCGTGGGCAGAAAGCGGTCACCGCCGAGTTCTATCGACTCAAGGACTGCGTCCGCGCCTGCGACGGAGCCCCCCCGTGCAGAATGGGGAAGCGCCGATCCGGGGTTCTTCCCGATGATGCACCCCAAGGGGCGGTCACCGCGCCGGGGGCGATCGATGGGCCGGGCATAGATTCGCGTATCGAGACGCCAGAGCACATTTCTCTTGTGCTCGAAGCGCGCCCAGTAGCAATGGCCGATGCTCAGTTCGGCGCCGCCGCGATGTCTTCCCGGATGCTGCGCGCCGCCAACCAGTAGTGCAGGGTCGACCAGGCCATTACCGGCGGCAGCACATAGAGCATGGCGTAGCGGAGTGACTCACCGCCCAGGCTCGGCGCCAGGAGATCGCTGACAAATCCGACGGTCCAGGGGCCGGCTCCAAGCCCGATGATATTCAGGATCAGGAAGAGAATGGCGGATGCCGTGGCGCGCATGCGCGGGCCAACGATCGCGTGCGTGGTGGCAATCGTATTGCCCAGATAGGTCTGGAAGAGCAGTCCGGGAATGATCATCAGTCCCAGCGATGCATAGGCGCTGTCAACAAGATAGACCGCGGCGGTAAACGGGACGATGACGATCCCCGCGATGCAGGGCACCCATGCATACCAACGCTGGTCCTTCTGCGCGAGTCGGTCGGCGAGCAGGCCGCCGAAGAACACCCCGATCGCGCCACAAAGACCAATGATTACCGCGAGCCAGGTGCCGAGTTCACCCGTGGGCATCTGGTAGCTGCGTATCAAAAAGGACGCCGACCAGTTCGCGACGCCGTAGCCGCAGAAGGCGTTCAGTCCACTGCCCAGGGCGATGTGGATAAATGTGCGCCGGCTGCGCAATACGCCGAGGACTTCGCCGAAGGAGACCGGTTCCCCAACGGCTCCGCCTCCATCGTGGAGTCCGCGAAGCGGTTCTCGCAGCGTGGTGCGAAGCAGTAGAGCGAGAAGCACACCGGGAACGCCGACGACCAGGAAGGCCGTGCGCCAGCCGAAAAACTGATTGAGCCAACCCCCGGCGAGGAAGCCGAACAGAATGCCGATGTTGACGCCCATGGAGTAGAATCCGAGCGCCGTGGCGCGCCGCTTCGGCGGGAAGATGTCGGAAATAATTGAGTGGGATGGCGGACTACCGCCGGCCTCGCCGATCCCGACCCCGATCCGCGCCAGCAGCAACTGGGTGTAGTTCTGCACCATGCCGCTGAGTGCGGTCATGCCACTCCAGATAAACAGAGCGAGGGCCACGATGTTGCGCCGGTTTCCCCGGTCCGCCCAGCGTGCGATCGGTATACCCGCCGTGACGTAAAAAATGGCGAAGGCGAAACCAGTAAGGAGTCCGAGCTGGCTGTCCGAAAGGGACAGCTCCGCCTTGATCGACTCTTGCAGGATGGCGAGGAGCTGCCGGTCGACAAAGTTGAAGGTGTAAACTAGGGTCAGGAGTATCAGCGCATACCAGGCCGTCGAATTGCTGGCGTAGGGGTTTACTGCGGTACCCGGCGCTGCGCCGGAAACTGATTCCGAAGGGGAAGGCGCGGGGACAGCGTCCCCGGAAACCGGATCAGACATGGTGAGCTTCTCTTACTCTTATCGTTGATATTCTACGGCTGTACGCCGGTTCCGAGATTGCCGCGTTTCCTGGAGACAGTCAAAAAGCCGGTCTTCGTCGCAGCGTGAGCGCTCAATCGTGAAGACGACCTCCAAAACGTTTATAACGAGTGTCGGCGCTTAGCGTTTTTCATCTGCGTGCGTGTGAGCATGAATGGATCCTTGATTGGAAACTTGATGAATCGATACATCTACAAGCCGTGAACTCCGAAATGAAGATCAAAACGGCAACGGGTGTTGACCTGAACTTCAGGGTCGCGGGCCCCGGTGCGCGCAGTTACGCCTATTGCATTGACCTGCATATTCGCGTGCTTTTCGCGCTGACCCTGTTCTTTGGACTGAGTTTTCTGTGGTCAGGGGCTGTTCGGGTTCCGGATTCCACTTCCGAAGGGTCGGAACTCTTCTGGTACCTGGTCTTTGCGCTGCCCCTGGCGGTGTACTTCCTCTATCACCCCGTCTTCGAGCTGCTCGCGAAGGGTAGAACCCCAGGAAAACGCATAGCTGGAGTAAGGATCGTGACACAGGATGCACAGGTGTCGGGAGCCCTGCCAATTCTGATCCGCAACGTCCTGCGCATCGTTGATTCGCTGCCGTTTGTGTACCTAGTTGGCCTGCTCACCACGTACTTCACACGCGACTCGGTGCGCCTGGGCGACGTGGCGGCGGGCACGCTGCTGGTGTACGACGGGGACGAATACGGAAAACGCAAGAGTGGCGAGCTGATATCGCCCGAGGCCCTCGATCGCTACGGCGTAGAACTCACTGAAATAGCACAAGACCTGCTCGATCGCTGGAATCAACTCGAAGTAAGCCAGCGACAGGAGATGGGGGCGAAACTTCTCGCGCGACTTACGCCCGACACTCCGGCCCCGGACGAGAGTGAAGCGGTGCGTGGTCGCATACGAGACGTTCTCGCCGGAGCGCATGCAAATCGAGATTGATAGCTAATGGCGTCTTCCTTACCCCAGGCAGCGTCCTACCGCTGGGAGCAGCGCGTTTTCCGGTGGCGCGAGCTGATCGCTAGCATTGAAGCCCTGGAGGATCGCAAGCCAGTCACGCCCGACGAACTGCGCCAGGCGATGCAGCTCTACCCCGAGCTTGCGCGCGATCTGGCCAGTGCCCGGCAAGCGGCGCCCAGCAGTCGTCTCACCGTGGAGCTCGAGGGGTACTACCAGCGCTTGCACCGCGCGCTGTTTAGAACACCAAGGATTCGCCTGAACGACACGCTGAGCTTCTTGCGAAACGAACTGCCGGCGCTTGCGCGTGGTCTGCGTTTGCAGATTTTGTCGCTTGGATTGGCATTCGTATTTTTTGCTCTGGCGGGCTGGTGGTTGGTGAGCGCCTTCCCGGAGCTGGCTTCCCTGTTTGCGTCTGACGAGATGATTGAGACTGTCGAGGGTGGCAAACTCTGGACCAGCGGCTTGCTGAACGTGATGCCGTCGTCCGTGCTGTCTGTGGAGATTTTCACCAATAATGTAATGGTGGCACTTTTTGCCATGTGTCTCGGCGTACTTTATGGCCTGGGCACGCTTTACATTCTTGCTTTGAATGGGCTGATGCTGGGCGGCATCTTTGCGTTCACGGCCCAGCACGGACTGGCTGACGACCTGTTCGAGTTTGTCATAGCCCACGGTGTGGTGGAGCTCAGCATCATTGTTATCGCGAGCGCGATTGGCTTTTCCATCGGAGAGTCACTTGCCCGACCTGGCGAGTTGCGACGATCGGAGTCTTTTCGCCGGGCGGTTCAACGCGGCATGAAGCTGATGCTGCCTTGCCTCGTGTTCCTGATCGGAGCAGGATTTATCGAAGGGTACATCTCTCCAGATCCTGCATTTGGTTTGTGGACGCGCGTGCTGGTCGGGATTGGCTACTTCCTGATTTTTCTTGTCTTTTTGAACGGGTGGTACTGGAGCGTCCTTACGAATGCCTATGTACCGAAGCCGCTCGGTTCTCCCGCACCGAGACCGCGCGGGTGATACGCGTTGAGTCCCCGGGGACAGCGCCGCGAGCCTGAGCGAATAGAAAGCGTTAGACGCGGTGTTGCTGTTTTAACCGTCGGTATTCGTCCAGCACGGCTCTATGCAGAGCTGAGGGACGCGAAATCACGGCACTTGCGCCCAGCCGCCTCAATCCCTCGGCGTTCCTGCGCAAGGCCGTACGGAACTCCTGGGCGGCCAGCGATTGAAACACGTCGCGTTCTGAATCCGCCGGCGCCTCAATCAGCGAAACGATGTCAGCTCCAAGGAGACCGACCGCAACCGGCTTATGGTGCACGCGCAGGAATCGTATGCTGCGGGCGAGGTTCGAGTCCGCGGATTGCCCGTAAAGATCTGTAAACAGGACGACGAGCGCACGCTTGCGGGTCGCCTTCTGCAGTTCGATGGCGGCCGCGACCAGATCCGTTTCCTCTGCTGAGGGATTGACGCTTACGAGTGTATTTCTGACGGTAGAAACAGCCCGCGGGCCTGACACTGGCGGCTGAACGAGTAGTGGTCTGCCAGCGGCGATTACTACCCCCACGTGGTCCCCGGCGGCCACCGCGTGCTTAGCGAACTGAACGATCAGGTTGCAGTAGTGCGCGTACTGGCTGACGCCATCGACCCTGCTGAGCGAGGAGCGGCCGACATCAACCAGAAGCATGATTTCCAGGTGCTGATCCTCGCTGTACACGCGGCTGATCAGCCGCTGGGAACGCGCCGTGGCCTTCCAATCGATGCGCTGAATCGGGTCCCCGTCCACGTATTCCCGCAGGTGGTGGAGTTCCAGCCCGTGGCCTACCTGTATCGCCCTGTTGCCTACTCTCGCCTCGCCCGTGGCAACTCCCACCGTCCCGGATGTATCGGGGACGACTGCGAGATCGACGTCCAGTGTTACCGGTGTTCGCCAATGAGCAAGTCCGAGGGGGCCACGCAACCGGGTTGGCAGCTGCCCCCAAGGAATGTTGCCCATGTCTCGCGCCTGGACGCGTAGCGAATGGTCGCAGCCCTGCCTGGGCGCCAGCTCAAGCTGCCAGGTCGAGGTTCCCCGTACTGACTGGTCTACCGGCATAGACCCGTGTCTCAGCAGAATGCCCTCCGGCAGACCGGGCGCCATTTCCGCGACGAGTTCCCGTGAGCTCAGGTTCTCAAAACGCAGGTGTAAGGTCTCGACCCTACCAAGACGAAGCTCGGGATCGTCCTTGAGGCCGGCACTTATCTGCGCGCCACGAATCCGGGTGCGTTCGTAGATCAAGCCAAAGCACAACAGAATTGCGGCAACACGCCAGAGGGCAAATCCTTCCCGCGCGAGCCACTGCTCCACGATCCCGAGCACAGCGATCAGGGCGAGGCAGGCTATGCTCAGACGGGACAGAATCATGATCAGAGGGGCACGGAAACGCTCTCGAGGATTTCGCTCGACACCTGCGCGGAGTCCACGCCATCGATAACGGCATCGCTGGTCAGCAGCAGACGATGCGGAATGACCCAGGGGGCGACGCGCTGGACGTCATCGGGAATGGCATAGTCGCCCCCGCGCAGGCTTGCTTCGATGCGTGCAGCTGTTGCCAGCGCAAGCGCACCGCGGGTTGATAGACCAAGGCTGATACGCGCGCTCTGCCGCGTGGCCAGGCTGATGTCCATCACATAGCGCATGAGTTCGGGAGCGAGGCGCACCTCCGCGATCTGATCCCTTGCCCGTGTCAGCAGCCCATGTTCGATAGGCTCAGGTTCCGAATCCTCCAGAGGTGTATGCCCGGGTATGCTGTAGCTTTCCAGAATCCGGACTTCGTCGTCGCGAGCCGGATAGCTCACGCTCACGCTAAGCATGAACCGATCGAGCTGCGACTCCGGTAGCGGAAAGGTGCCTTCGAATTCCCGGGGGTTCTGCGTGGCAACGACAAGAAAATCCGGTGGAAGCGGAAGGGTCGCGGTGTCGCTACTGACCTGCCGCTCTTCCATGGCCTCAAGCAGTGCGGACTGAGTCTTGGGGCCGGCGCGATTGACTTCATCCACCAACAGCACATCCGCGAATATGGGGCCCTCCTTGAATTGAAACTCCTGACTCCGGCTGTTGTATACGTGCACGCCGAGGATGTCTGAGGGCATTAGATCCGCGGTGCCCTGAATGCGCCTGAAACGGCCGCCGAGACAGTTGGCAAAAGCCTTGCTCAGCCGCGTTTTTCCAACTCCCGGCGGGCCTTCCAGTAGGAGATGGCCCTGCCCGATCAGCGCGATAGTCATGGCGTGTACGGATTCTTCCACGCCAAACATTTGTTTGCCGATTTCGCTGCTGATGCGCGTGCCTAATTCCTGCGCAGCGTTGCTCATGCCGTGTCCTTGTTCAACTGCACCAGCGCGGCATAGATGCCGCGTAAGTTCACTTTCTCACCTCGCCCGAGGCGCCCGTAGCTAGCTTCTACCTCGCGCAGTGCCTGTGGGTCCATACGTGGGCTGGCCGCCAGTTTTTCCCACGGAACGCGGTTCATATCCATCGCTTCTTTCTCTACCCCCTGGGTAAGAAGCCAGTTCTCGATCAGTGTGGTTGCCGTGGCCGTCCGAGTCAGTTTGCGAGTCATCAGATTGCTCAGCGCGTGAACGAGGTCCGACTGGTGGGCAACTGACACAGCGGGTTCGACGGGACTCAGGCGGGCGGAGATGCCCAGCAGATAGAGGAACCAGAAGGCCACAAGGAATCCGATGCTGGTGTGAAGTCGAGAGTCGGAGAAGAATGCCTCCGGATCGTAGACCTCACTCAGCCCCTGGTGGAAGTCATCAATGAGTAGCGCGCCGCTTTCCGAGCGGTGGTAAGCGAGTAGATTCGCCAGGAATTGCGCATTATCGCGGTTCTTCAACATTGTGTTGCCGAGAAGGCTCGCCCAACCCACCACAATCACATGACCTTTGCCATGGCGCAGAGCCCAGATGCTCGGCGATTGGTAGGTTTCGTCCGAAGCCAATTGAAGGTGCGGCGGTAGCCGGGCCTCATCCCCCTGAGCCCGGGGCTCCCATAAGGCACTGACGGAATCGGTGATACCGCTCAGTTCATCGACACCGAACATCAGCGGATGATTCGGGTTCGGGGTGTTCGCGAAGGGCGTCTCCCCGAACGAGCCATGGCTAAGGAATTCCCCTTCGTCGCCACGCACCTGCTCAAAAGTCAGGCCGCCAAAACGCTCCAGCACCGTGAAGAAGTCCTCGCTGGATGTGGCGAGAAGCCAGTTCGGTGAGTCGTTCAGGGCCGCGACAAGCAGGAGCGTATTGCCCTGCGAGAGCCATCTGCCGACAGCCTCAATTTCTTCTGATCGGAAGCTCTCTTTCGCGGGCAAGGTGAGCATCAGCACATTGCCCCCAGTCGATTCGCCGCTGGTCAGGGACTCCGCACTCAGGCGCTGCCGCAGACTCTTAACCGGCACGTTCTCAGCCTCCAACCATCGATAGAGCACTGCATATCCATGCCTGCCCTCATCCTCACTCGTGGGGCGCGAAGCTTCCAGGTCCACCGCGGGTTGGTAAAAGATGGCGGCCAGCAGCAGAATCGATCCCAGCGCTCCAAGGATGGTGGTCTGACGATCACTCATACGGCGCGGCTGTCCAACTCGCGCATCAGCCCGGGCAGGTAGTCGCAGATCCGCTTCGCAACGGCGCTATCGGCCCGCCACCCGGCGTAGCTCGCTCTTTCCGCTGCAGCAGCCAGTTCCTCAAGTTGGGAAAGCGCACCCTTCAGTTCGACGGCTCGCAACACCTGGCGGTGCGTGAGATTACGCCGATCGGGTACCAGCTTCAGCAAGCGAAGGCGCTCAAGCACAAGCGTCATCGCGTGGCCTGGAACATCCTGCGCGGGCATCGCTTCGAGGTCCGACAGCAACAGTTGCCGGGAACGAGCAGGCGATCGCGCATCCCATACTCTGGCGTTGTACCGCCGTCGACGATGTCTGAGTGCCAGATACTCACGCCACAAAACGATGATGGCCAACACGAACAGCGATCCCAGAACGGAGTAAAACAGCCCTTGAACGAAATGCTCCGGGACGGACAAGCCCGCTATCCAGTCACTGAGAGGCGTTTCGTTGTCACTGGTCAGCGAGTTCAGCCATGCCAGCAGGCGCTCGCGGAGTCGGTCCCATACGCTCTGCGGAACCTGCTCCAACTTGGCGAGAGCCTCATCCAATGAAGCAAAAGCCGGAGAGTCGGACTTCGTGAAGAGGTATTGCGACTCCAGGGAGCGAAGAAAAGCTTCCGTTTCCTGGTCACAAAGGGTCGAAGCATCCGGGAGCAGCGAAGCCCAGGCGTGCGTCGCGCAGTCAACCTCCATCGCGGGTTACTAAACCGCGACGGCGTCGAGTCGATCGCTGAGATCATCTCCGCTCTTGCGTAGCTTCAGATCCTGGAGCTGTGCCATGAACAAAGCGTACGCTACCGGACTCACGACACCGGAAACAATCGGGAGCAAGAAAGCCTGGAGCACCCAGAAAGCTCCTTCACCGCCAGTGGGAATGCTCACGAGACCTGCGATGAGCACAGGCAGCATGTAGGCAGCGAAGGTGATAAGAATGGCGACGGTGGCTACCGTAGCGGTACGCCACCAGTTGCCCCATACCAGTCGATGACTTTCCTTCAACGACGCTATCGGTCCGAGCCCATCGGTAAACACGAGATAAACACTGAATATCAGGGACAGCGAAAGGATGATCCCGGGCACGATAAGCAGCACGAAGCCTCCGGCACATGCCAGAGCATACATCAAGCCGCACAACAGAAACGGGATCAGCCGCCTTACGCCTATGCCTAGTGAACCCATGATGGAAAGTGTTTCGTTCTTAGTGACCGCACTGAGCTGACAGATGATCGCGCCGTACACCGGCAAGGAGATTAGCGCGCCCGCCAACACGAGGATGGTAGCGATCTGAATCATGGTGTTGGAGGGGTTTTGGGGATCGACGGCGAATTGCAGCATAGCGCTGGGCAAGGAGGAGGCAAAGGCGCTGAAAAGGGACAGTCCAATTACGCGACCGAAACTGGCTTTCAGCAGTTTAAATCCCTGGTCCAGAACGCCGGCAATAGAAAGCGGCGCTGATTGCGGTTCGTACATCGTTTCTCCCACTATGCTTCGTGAAGCTTGATTGCGTTTGCGCTTGTTTCAGATACGCGGCGATTACGAGGAGTATGGAGTGTAAGTGTTTGAGACCGCTGTCACCGTACCGCTCGCCCCGTTCTGGGATCAGGCAGGCACTTTCACGTACCGATGTGTGTCGCTCGACCCAAAGCTGAACTAAGTCCTGCACCGGGAATGGTGAATGCAATGGGCGATTCCTCCCACGTGGGCGCCCGGTTTACCCGTTTAACAGGCGAGCAGAGAAGTCAGAAGCGTAAAACGCGACCCATGCTCCCGGTGTCGGGGGTCGGTCTAGGCGCGATGAGACTGGTTCAGCCCTGGTCGCGGCAGGCGGTCTAGCGCACGTTCCGAGTTGGAAGGTGGGGTGAGGCCGGGTTAAGCCAGACGCTTCGTTGCTAACCCCGCTACGGAAGCCAACGTTGGCAGTGATATCCGACGCTGGGACAAGCAGTTAGAAGGTGAACAGTTCCCGAAACTTAACAAGATCTTCCACCATCGTGCCGTCGCCTGGGAGCAACTCCTCAAGGCGGTCGTCGCACTGGATCGTGAGGTCGTTCAGAGGCATATGCTGATCGACGAAGATCGTTTCCAGCGAGGGATAGAGTTCGCGCAGGGACTCGACCAACTCGCCCGTCGCCATACGGCGATGCGATAGGTTGTAGGTGCCCGAGGGCATATCGCGCTTGATCAGGCGCGCCAGAACTTCGACGAGACGATACAGACTGATATGCGTCATCGTATGGCCGGGATCGCCGTGGATTGCGACGCGATTGGTGAAATGCGCATCGAAGACCATCTGGTTGACCAGGGTCTCGAAGCGGAGGTTCTTGGAATAGCCGTAGACATTGGCACAGCGGAGTATCTGTGTCGGTATCTTCTCCGCCAGGCGCAGCACGTGTTCCTCACCGCGCATCTTCGACAGGCCGTAGAACGTCGACGGAGCTGTCGGATGTTCGCCATTGAGCACATCGCCCTGCCCGTAGACACCCTGGCTGCTCAGGTAAATCAGTCGCTGAATGCCGACCTCTTCCGCCGTGTATACAACTTCGGCCGTGCCCCAGTGGTTAGTCTGCTCAAAGTCGTGAGCATTCTGATCGGCGAAAGGCGTCTCCACCTTTGCCGCGAGATGGATGACTACGTCCATGCCCTGCATGCAGGACTTGAGGCTGCGGGAGTCCAGTATGTCTGCCTGGATGAAGCGTACGTTGTTCCCCGGAACCTTGCGCAATCCCGTAAACAGGTTGTAGTTGCCCTTACAGAGGTTGTCGTAGACAAGAATGTCGCTGACGCTGGGTTCCGCGGACAGGCGGTACACCAGCTCATTACCGATGTAGCCGGCGCCGCCGGTGATCATGATCTTCATTGCGCTGTTGCCGATGAGGTGCCGGGAGCGTTAGTTGCCCCCGGAGACGAGCGTGGTGTTGAGTCCGCACTCGGTTTTGTTCATGCCGAACCAGCGTGAGTTGCGCGCATTGCCTTCACCCATGGCGCGCATGGTGCAGGGCTCGCAGCCGATACTCAGGTAACCGTCGGCCTCCATAGGGTGCTCCGGCAGATCGTGCATGCGGCGATAGTAGAAAACCATACGCGAATCCCAGCCCAGCATGGGGTGGTAACGACGACAGCCAAATTGCGCGGGCTCCTCTTCCTTCATCGCGGCACGAGTACTGCTCTGGTCCGCGCGTACGCCATTGATCCACAAATCGTGGTCTCGAAGTACCGGCTCCAGCGGTTGCACCTTATTCAGATAGCAGCAGTGATCCGGATCCGAGGCGTAGAGAAAGCGGCCGGAACGATCCATCTGCTTGATCTTGGGCACCTCTGGGCGCAGCGGGATCACTTTGAGACCCAGGCGATCACCAACCTCTTCGGCAAAGCGCAGCGTCTTCGGAAAGAGAAAGCCCGTGTTTGTGTAGTACACCGGGATATCCCGATCCACACGGCTGATCATGTGCAGCAGCGGCAGGCTCTGGGTTTGAAAGGAACTGGTAGTGAACACCCGTTGCCCGGCATCGAGATAGCCGTGAATGCGCTCGACGATGGCATCCGCCCGCACTTCAAGATCCTTGCTGTCCAGAATGTCGAGCACCGTAGGTCTCGCTGTTTCGGTAGAGAGGGGCGAAGTCTACGGGGATATGCGTTGCGAGCATAAGAAATCTTTGTTTAATGCTAATGCCATAGGGACATATGGCCACACCGCATGCGGATAGGGTCATGCTACGGTCCGCACCTACGCCGGTTTTTCAGGAGCAAAAAAGTTGGCCTTTGATACCTGGTTGCTGTTTTTGGGAACAGTAATGCTTTTCATGTGTACACCCGGCCCGAGCCATCTGCTCATGCTTTCCGTGAGCATGACCCACGGTTTCGGAAAGTCCCTCGCCACCGCGGCCGGTGATCTCACGGCAAATACGATTCAAATCCTGCTGGCCGGCCTGGGACTTGCGGCGGTTCTGGCCGCATCGAGATACGGCTTTCTGGTCGTTAAGTGGGCTGGGGTCGCCTACCTCGTCTGGCTGGGATCGCGTCAGATCATCGCGCCATATCGCAGGAAGAGCACGCCCGCGAGCGGGACAGGAGTATCAACTCGTCAGCTCTGGCTGCGCGGTTTCATAACCTCCGCCGCGAATCCTAAAGCCGTGGTGTTTTTCGCCGCACTGTTTCCCCAGTTTCTGACCCCCGATCAACCTCTCGCTCCCCAGCTCGCAATACTCGGGCTCAGCTATATCGTGATCGATGCGTGTTTTCTGGCGGCCTAGGTGCCGGAGCCAGCTGGATATCGAGCAGGTTTCAGGAGGAGTTCAAGTCCTGGATAGAGCGGGCCGCAGGCGCGAGTCTCATCGCCGCAGCCGTACTTCTGGGGATGCGTAGCAGCGCTCGAGAGTAAGGCGACGCAGCCGCATGCCATGCAATCCGGCGGGGCTGTGTCTCGGAGAGTCCCGCCGGACCATCATGATGCCTCGTTTACCGGCGAGTGAGTCACCCCCAACTGCGTAATCAGCAGCGCAGCGCCGGTCAGGGCGAACCCCTTCAGGAAATGCGCCTGCTGGAGAGCGCGAATTACTTCGTCCGCCGCGTTTACCATCTCGTAACCATGCACAACGATCGTCACCGGCAACAGGAAGATCACCAGTAGCCATCCGCCCAGGCGCGGGCGCCAGTTGAAGAGAATCATCGCGGCGCCGGCGAGCTCAACGACCCCGGACAAAAAAATCCAGAACAGGGGAGCGGGTACCGGTTGCGGCATCAGCGAAACGTAGTAGGGGATATTCGTGAAATGGGTAATCCCGGAGAGAAAAAACAGCGACGTAAAGAGAAACCGCGCCAAAACATTCAGCGCCAGGCTATGAGGTAATTTGTCTTCTGCAATCATGGCTGCGTACCGTATTTATAGTGACGATGGTGGTTGTGGTCTTGTTCACGAACCTGGTGACGAACTGGGTGAAGAGCACCCGCGCCGAGTGTGTCGACGGTCATGGAGGCGGGATCAGGCCGCACGAGCGGCATGAGCCTCAATCCATTCGATGATCCGACGCTTTCGCTCCGGTGACGCGTCGCTGGCAATTTCGCTTACAACGTCGGTCAGGTGTGCGGCGGCGAGCGTTTCGCGATATCCGATCTCGGCACGCTGGAACGCCGCGGCAATGCTGCAGGGCCTTGCGCACTCGTCTGGTGATGCTCCGCACGGGCCGCTTCGCCTTACCTCCGTGCAGCGGAAACTTGGTTTCGTTCCCTCGATGGCGGCCGTGATGTCCCAGAGGGAGACGGTTTCCGGCAATCGCGAGAGGCGGTAGCCCCCCGCGACGCCCCGTTTCGCAGACACAATCCCCGCCCTGCTCAAAGCCTGTAACTGCTTGGCCAGGTAGGGCGGCGGCACGCCGAGAAAGTCGGCCAGCGCGTCGCCCGGTAGGGCGGAACCCGCGGGTAGCAGGGCGAGGAGTGCGCAGGTATGTGCCGCCCATTCGACGCCTTTACCGATCTTCACAAGATGCGTGGATGCACAGGCGATGCAATCGCGGGCGCACGCTCCACCTCCCTCAAGGAACCAGGGCCCACTTCAGTTTTCCAGTCGTTCTCGAACGGCGGCGATGCGAGCATGATTCACACCGCGGTCCGAGTAGCCGACCCGCGATGCGGAGCGCACGTGTACGGCGTCGTCGGACAGGCGGAACTCGATGTCATCTACAAATCTGAACGTGCTCGATGTGAACTCGGCAGCCAGGTAGGCGTCGCTTTGTTGCGTCACCGTGCCGCCCAGAGCGGCGACCACCTCAGGCAGTTGGGCCCAGGCCGTGATCGGCAGAGGGTCCACTTTCTTTCCGTCGGCCGTGCCCTCCTCGCTGGATCCGCAATTGGGCGATGACGGGCAGGGCTGGAGCTGGCCGCTCACGATGCCGGGCGCCTCACCGCCCTGAGACTTCAGCCCTAGAAAGAAGAATCCCGCCACGCCCAGGACGAGCAGGACAACGACGGTGATGAGTGCGATTTTCATGGGGCCGTCTCCAAGGGCGCCTCTATTATGGACAAAAAATATCCGCAATATGCCGAATAGTCAAGCCATGGGGCTTGGCGCGCTCAATGGGCGCGAGTGTCTTTGGCCTCGAGGTGGTGCGAGCTGGCCGATCCCCGGATGCGCAAAGCCGTCCGCGTGCCTTGTCGCTATGCGTTCGCGCAGAGCAACGACAGTATTGACCTCGCGGCCCTGCTGCCCGCATGGGAGAACTGATGGACCACTATGGTGACTTGCCGGGTCGCGCCCTTCTTGGCCGGAGCGTCGTCGATGAGACTTCGCTCATTACCTCTTGGGCTTATCGACAGGTGCCGGGCGGCTGGATGAATGTTTGAAAAACGGGTGAAGAAAACGGGCAACCGTCACAACGAGGTTGCCCGTGCCCGCCCGGCTAGCGTTGCCGTGCTTCGCTGTCTTTCTCGTTCTCCACGCGCTCCGCGCGTTCGCGGCACTCCTTTCGCACCGCATCGATGCAGCTGGTTTTGTTGAGGGAGCGGTTGCAGCGCTGCTTTTCTACAAGTTCCTCGTACTCACAGGCCTCCATGGCCGGAGTTTTCCCGTCGGTGTCTACATCGCCGCCGTAGAAGCGGTAGGGGTCCTGTGCCGTAGCGCTCATGCTCGCGGTCACCAGGAGCAGGGCCGTGGCCATCCCCCGGCAATGGCCGGCGTCGAGTCGCAGTAATCGCATCGCTCGTGCAGCGACGCCTAGCTGCTGTAGCTCGACGCTCACTTAATCGTCGCTCGCGGCCAGCAGGCTCGCATTGCCGCCGGCCGCGGTGGTGTCGATGCAGCTGTGCCGCTCGTGCATGCAGTAGCTGTCGAGATCACTGCCCGTAACCAGGGGAATGAGCGCGCCGTCGCGGTGGGCGAGCGCGCGACGCGCGTTGCGCTGGTCAGTCTCATCCCCTCCCAGGGCCACTACGGCCACTCCTCGGAGTTCACCCAGGGCGTTGCGATCCAGAACGGCATCGATCCCCAGCTCCGGGTCCACGCCCGGGGCGACCATCAGCGCCGGGCAACCCATGCGCCGTGCCGTACCCGCCTGCAGGGATGCTTCCTGGGCCGTGGGGCCGAGACACAGTACGGGGCCCCGTGGCCAGAGCGTCAGCGTGTTCGACTCCCCGGTCGGACCTGGCATTTCGCGTGACTCCAGGATGGAGACACTGTTGTCGCCAAGGCGGTCGATTGCAGTCTGTACTGTCCCCAGCGCGGCCGGAGCACTCGACGCCGGGCTTTCATTTGCAAGGGTCGTCAGGGGACCGGGATCAAGGAAGCGATGGAGGTAGTTCGGGCCGCCGGCCTTGGGACCTGTGCCCGAAAGGCCTTCACCACCGAAGGGTTGGGACTCGACTACCGCTCCGATCTGATTCCGGTTGACATAGAGATTGCCCGCATGAACGCGCTGTGTGATCTCTTTTACCCGATCGTCTATGCGTGTGTGCAGACCAAAGGTGAGGCCATAGCCGCTCGCGTTCACGCCGTCGACGACCTTTTCGAAATCCGCCGCGGGAAAGCGGGCCACGTGAAGTACGGGTCCGAACACTTCGCGTTCAACGTCTTCGATGCCGCCAACTTCAATAACCGCCGGTCCTACGAAATGCCCGCGGGCGGGGGCCTTGAGCTGCTTGAGAAGCCGGCCTTCGGCGCGGGCGCTGTCAATATAGGCCTGAATGGCGCTTCGGGCATCGGCGCTGATCACGGGGCCGACGTCCGTGCTCAGATCCCAGGGATTCCCAAGCTCCAGTTCATCCATGGCGCCGAAGAGCATTTTCAAGAGCACGTCGGCGACATCTTCCTGCAGGTACAGCACGCGCAGCGCCGAGCAGCGCTGCCCCGCGGACTGAAAGGCCGAGGCAACCGCATCGCGCACGGCCTGCTCCGGAAGGGCCGTGGAGTCGACAATCCCTACGTTGATACCGCCAGTTTCCGCGATCAGCGGTGCACCCGGGGACAAGCGGTCGGCCATGCTTCGGTTGATGCGTTGTGCCGTGGCCGTGCTGCCGGTGAAGCATACGCCGGAGACGCGCGGGTCGCTGGTGAGCGCCGCGCCTGCGCTAGCGCCGTCGCCGAGGATAAGCTGCAGCGTCGCCGGCGGTACGCCCGCCTCGTGCAGCAACCGCACGGCCGCGGCGGCGATGAGCGGTGTGCTCTCCGCTGGCTTCGCCAGTACGGCGTTTCCCGTGACCAGCGCAGCGGCGATCTGTCCGGTGAAGATGGCGAGGGGGAAGTTCCAGGGCGAAATGCAGGTAACAATCCCGCGCGCCCTGGAGTCCGGGGGCAGGGCTTCCGCGCTCAGCGCGTAGAAGCGCAGAAAATCGACGGCCTCGCGCAGCTCCGCAGCGGCGTCGGCCTGAGACTTGCCTGCTTCCCGGGCAAGCAGCGCGAACAGCTCCCCCGCGGTGCGCTCGTAGAGGTCGGCCGCTCGTCGCAGCGCGGAGGCCCGCTCCGCGACGCTGCTGTCGCTCCAGGCTCGCGCTGCCTCTATCGCCGTCTGGCAGTCGGCTTTGCTGGCTTCCCTGACCCGGCCCACCTCGTCGTCCGGATCGGCGGGATTCGTGATCAGGCGCTCGGCGCCCTCTGCCAAGGAGGCCGGTGTAAGTGAGGCGCTCTCCCAGAAGTGATTGGCAAAGGAGGCGCGCAGTCCGTCGAGTTCGCTGACCACGCTGCCATTGTTCAGATCCCAGCCGCGCGCCGCGCGCCGCTGTGGAGCGAAGATATTCTCCGGATCGGCCAGGGATGCGGGGCGACGGTCGTCCAGGCTTTCCACGCGCTCGAAGGGGTCCGCGGCGAGCGACAGCGGGGTGATGCTCGGGTCCATCACCTTGTGCACGAAGGAGGAGTTAGCCCCGTTCTCCAACAGCCGTCGCACAAGGTAGGCGAGGAGGTCCTTGTGTGGACCCACCGGCGCGTAAATGCGGCAACGCGCGCCATCCGCAATGAGTTGATTGAACAGCGTTTCACCCATGCCGTGCAGGCGCTGGAACTCGTAGTCCTCACGGGCGCCCGCAAGCTCGAGGATGGTCGCCGCGGTCTGGGCATTGTGCGTGGCGAACTGCGGGTAAATGCGGTCGGTCATGCGCAGCAGGCGCGCCGCACAGCAGAGGTAGGAGACATCCGTCGCCGCGCGGCGCGTAAACACGGGATAGTCCGTGGCGCCATCGACCTGCGCCTGTTTCAGTTCCGTATCCCAGTAGGCGCCCTTTACGAGCCGGACCATAATGCGTCGGTCCAGCTTTCCGGCCAGCGCGTAGAGCCAGTCGAGGACCGGCGCGGCACGTTTCTGGTACGCCTGTACCACGACGCCAAAGCCGTCCCAGTCCGCGAGATCGGGATCTGCAAGAGCGTCGCGTATGACCTCCAGCGACGGCTCCAGCCGCTGCGACTCCTCGGCATCCACGTTGAGTCCGAGACCGCGCTCCCGGGCGAGCCGCGCCAGGGCATTGAGCCGCGGTACAAGCTGCCGCGACAGGCGATCTCGCTTGGCAAACTCAAAGCGAGGATGCAGGGCCGACAGTTTTACGGAAATGCCCGGGCGTTCAGCGATCGTGCTGCCCTGGGCGTCCACACCGATGGCCCGGATCGCACTGGCATAGGATTCAAAAAAGGCGTCCGCATCTTCCGCTGTAAGCGCCGCCTCGCCGAGCATGTCATAGGAGTAGCGAAAACCGCGACGGGTTTCCTGGGCGCCTCGCGCGAGGGCTTCGTCTATGGACTGACCGAGAACGAACTGATTCCCCATCTCGCGCATGGCCCGGCGCACGGCAACGCGCACCACCGGCTCCCCAAGCCGCTTCACCGTGCGATTGAGCAGCCCGGACACGCTGGCGGAGTGGTCATCGTCGAGGATGCGCCCGGTCATCATGAGTCCGAGGGTCGACGCGTTGACCAGCGCCGAGCCCGATTGGCCCCTATGTTCCTTCCAATCGTGCGGAGTGATTTTGTCTTCAATCAGGGCGTCGATGGTGCCCGGATCCGGGACCCGTAAGAGCGCCTCGGCCAGGCACATGAGGGCGATGCCCTCGTTCGTGGAAAGGCCGTACTCAGCCAGGAACAGCTCCATCAACCCAGGATCGCCAGCGCTGCGAATGCGTTCGATGAGCTGCACGGCACGCTGCTGCGCCTGCTGTCGCTGCGCCGTGCTGATATCGGCGGTCGCCATGAGATCGGCGAGCACATCGCGCTCATCCGCAACGTGGAGTCGTCGCAGAGCTGCGAATTCCCCGCTGTTACCTTCGATCGAAGCCATCTCATGAACCTCCTGTGGCTGTCGTACTAGGCGGAACGAAGCTCCACCGCGCGCTCATAAGCCGCCAGGAGCATTGCCTGCAAGCGCGCATCGATCAGGCCGTCTTCATTGAGTGCGGCAAGACCGGCCGCCGTCGTTCCATTCTTGCTGGTGACTTCCCGGCGCAGCACATCGAGCGGCTCACCGCGCTCGCGCGCGAGTTCCACGGCGCCCCGGAGCATCTCCAGTATCCAGTCTCGACTATCGTCGGCGTCAAAGCCAAGCCCGGTCGTCGCTTCGCTCCAGGCCCTTATGATCTCGAATGCAAAGCCCGGTCCGCTTCCGGCGATAGCCGTGATGCGGTCGAGTTCGTCTTCGCTCTCGCAGCGCAGCATCCGTCCGGTGGGCTTCAGCAGCGTTTCCGTGAGTTGGATGTGCTCGGGGGCTGTGTCCTTCGGCGCAAAGACACCGCTGACACCCATACCGATGGCCGCGGGCAGATTCGGCATGATGCGAATCAGCGGTGCTTCGGGGGCGTGAACGGCGAGCGAGGCGCAGGAGGTACCGGCCACGATCGACAGGAGTGGTGCGCCGGCGCTCATAAAGCGAACGTAGCGGGGCAGGACCTCATCCACCATCTGCGGCTTCACCGCGAGAACGGCGGCGTCGAAGGTTTCGACGGCAAGCTCGTCGGTGCCGCGGACCAGGCGGACTGCGTCCGGTAAAGCCCGCTGCCCCGAGGGCGACAGGGCCGTGAATTGAAAGGGTGTATCGGCGCTCCATCGCTGCAGGAGCGCGCCACCCATCTTGCCGCAGCCGAGCATCAGGATGCGCATGGTGTTGTCGCCTTAGAGTACATGGGCCGATGACGGTTGAATGGTCGCTGGCACGACGAGATCGAAGAAAGCGGGGACGAGGGAAATTCTCAGGCTTATTGCCGGCGGCATGGGCTCCCCGTCAAGCTGCCAGGCGAAGGGTCGCTGCCCTTCGATGCTGAGTTCCCGCACGCGGCCGTAGCGCGCCACGCAGGGCGGCGCAAGGCGCCGCCGCGCCGTCATCCAAAGCGCGATAAGCGGTCGGAGGAAAAGCGCACCCCGTTCAAAACGCGTGTTGAGCATGCCGTCGTGGGCACAGGCGTCTGGCGCCACGGACCAGTTCTTGGCGTACTGAGCGGTATTCAAAACCGCGACGGTCGCCAGGCCTCCCACTTTTCCGCGCTCGTTGGTGCTCGCGCTCACTCGCACCGGAGCCAGGCGAAAGAGCGCTGCGAAGCCGACCAGAGTGTAGAGAAAGTCCGCGCCGCCGCGAAGACGGTAAACGAAGCGTCCAATGCCGCTTGCGCGCAGCCGGTGCAGCCAGCACACCGCGATGGCGTCATAGCCGACTCCCGCCATGGCGAGGAACAGCTGTTCATTGGCAACGCCGCAGTCCACGGCGATACGGCCCCCTGTAATGGCAAGCTGCGCGGCCGCTTTTGGATCCAGGGGTATGGCGTACTCCCGGGCCAGCACGTTGGCATTGCCCGTGGGGATGATCGCTATAGGAGGGCGGCAATCGAGGCTGAGGAGATCCGCGATGACTTCCCGCAGGGTGCCGTCCCCACCTGCGATGAGAACCATAGAAGCCTGCCGTGCTCCTTCCAGCCTTGTTGCTTCGCTTTTGGAATCCCGAACTTCGGGCCCGATGGTCTCCAGCGATTCAACGGTCCAGCCCGCCTCGCACAAGTGCCGTTCGGCGATCGCCGCGGCCGCAGGTGCGTCTCCGCTTCCCGCCTGAGGATTGAACAGGATCAGTGCCCGATGATTGTCCTGGGACGCGTCCCGCTTCATGCCCATGCAGATCCCTCGTGGTCTTCTCGTTATGCTTTTGTTACGGAGCGTGCATTATCTATCTGGGGCCCACCGCCGCAACTTCTCCGTGCTAGGCTCTGCACCCCGCAAAACGACAAAAAGGAAGAATGCACAATGACGGGACCCGTTCAGGTGCAGGAACACAGCAACCACGTCGCGATCAGCATGGACGACGGCAAGGCCAATGCGCTGTCCTTTGCCATGTTTGAGGGTATGAACGCAGGCCTTGACGCCGCTGCGGCGGCTGGCAAGAGCGTTGTGATCAGCGGCCGGGCCGGAAAATTCTCCGCCGGCTTCGATCTGTCGGTCATGATGGGGGGCGGCGACGACATGCTCCGCCTTATGCGGATGGGAGCAGACCTTTCCAAACGCATGCTTTCCTTCGATACGCCGGTCCTACTTGGGGTTTCGGGCCATGCCCTGGCCATGGGCGCACTGCTCTGCCTGTCGGCGGATTACCGCGTCGGCCTTGCCGGCGCCTACAAACTCGGTCTGAACGAGGTGGCGATCGGGATGACGCTGCCATGGTTCGGCGTCGAGCTGGCGCAGTCTCGCCTGGAGGAAACGCACCTCAGCAATGCCGTAGGACTCGCGCATATCTACGACCCGGAGTCCGCCGTTGAAGCCGGCTTCCTGGACGAGGCTGTCGCCGAAGACGCGTTCGCGGCGCGCCTGGACTCGATGCTGGAGCATTTTGCGACTCTCGATATGACGGCTCATCGCGGTACGAAGCTGCGCTTGCGCGAGGGCTTTCTGGCACGCCTCGACCAGGCCCTGGATCGCGATTTTGGTGAGGCTGCCTGACGTAATCGGCGCGCGTATCCGCGCTGGCGTTTGCCCCGATGGCGTGGACAAAAAAAAGACCGGGGTAAGCAACAACCCCGGTCGGTCGAGAGGCCGTTCCCCCGTCGTCAGATAAACGTCAGATCGTCCTCTGTCGCGAGCACGTCCAGCAGGGTCACCGAATCGCCGGGATTGAAGCGGATGATGGTGTCGTCGATCTGGCCGTCGCTGTCCGCATCCACGGCCCGAAGACCATCCACCTGTAAGCTGTCCCGCAGAGCCAGATAGTCCTCGACGGGATCGAAGTCGGTGATCGTGTCGTTACCCTGCTCGGGCGCGAAGACAAAGATGTCCCGACCCTCGAGTCCGGTCATCAGATCATTGCCGTCGTCGCCGTAGAACCAGTCGTCTCCTTCCGAGCCGGTCAGCGTTTCCGATAGCCCCGTGCCATAGATGGTTTCCTTTACGATCTGGGCACTGGTGGGCGCCGCGGCCAGCGTGGCCTCGCTCGATGTCTCGATCTCCAGCGCATCCTGGGCCAAGAAGAGGACTTCCCCCGGGGTGAGGGCCCGATCGAGGAGCACGAGGTCCGAGACCTCGCCGTCCAGGAACTCCTTGAGCTTGTTGAGCTGGCCCGAGGTGCGCGTGGTGGTGCTGGCACCGAC